>CAVYJY010000009.1:0-439413 GCA_963768965.1 uncultured Verrucomicrobiae bacterium
GAAGGTGCCGACCGCTTCGCGATAGGTCATGCGCGGGAAGGGCGTCGGGATCTCGATCCCGCGCGAGGCTTTGAAAATGGAAGCGAGCATTCCCTCGGTCAGCGCATAAATATCGTCCGGCCTGACGAACGAGGCTTCGATGTCGATCTGGGTGAATTCCGGCTGGCGATCGGCCCGCAGATCTTCGTCGCGGAAACATTTCGCGATCTGAAAATATTTTTCCACCCCGCCGACCATGAGGAGCTGCTTGTATTGCTGCGGCGCCTGAGGGAGGGCGTAAAATTTCCCCGGCAAAATCCGGCTTGGAACGAGAAAATCGCGCGCCCCTTCCGGTGTGCTCTTGGAAAGAATCGGAGTTTCGATTTCGAGAAAACCTTCGCTGTCGAGATAATCGCGGGTCGCCTTGGTCACGCGATGGCGAATGCGGAGGTTGCGGGTCAATTGCGGACGGCGCAGGTCGAAGTAACGATAAGTCAGGCGCAGGTCTTCGTTTGAGACCTCGGCATCGAGCGGGAAAGGGAGAGTCTCGGCCCGGTTCAAAATCGTTAGGCGGGCGGGGAGGACCTCGATTTCGCCGGTCGGCAGTTTGGGATTCTCCGTCCCGGGAAGGCGCGGGGCGACGCGGCCGTCGACCTGGATGACGTCTTCATCGCGCAAATGATGCGCGGCTTTCGCGATCTCTGCGTTCTCCTCGGGGCGGAAGACGACCTGGGTGAGGCCTTCGCGATCGCGCAGATCGATAAAGGTGACGCCGCCGTGGTCGCGCCGGGAATGAATCCAGCCCGCGAGCGAGACCTGCTCGCCGATCTGGGCGGCGCGGAGCGCGTTGCAATGATGGGTGCGATACATGTTGGCGAGCCGTCAGTTTGGGCAAAGGGGGAAAAGGCGCAAGTTGGTTGTGCGGAGTTTACGGCTGCGCGCCAAGACGCTCGAGCAGGTGGTCGTGGGGTACGAGTTCTTCTGTACGGGTGGCGAGCGTTTTCATTTTCACTGAGGGCCATTCGTCGCCGTAGAGAAGGGTGATTTTTGCGCCCATCGCTTCGGCACTTTGGAATTGCTTCCCGACCTTGGCCGCCGCCAGTGGATAATCGACCCGCCAGCCGGCGTCGCGCAGTTGTTGCAAATGCCGCAGCGCATTCGGGCGCTGCTCTTCCTTGGCGATGATGAGGTAAAGGTCGAGCGCGCTTTGCCGGCGGACGACTTCGGTGAAGCGGGCGAAGGCTGCCGGCGTTTCCTTGATTAATTCGCCGAGAACCACGTCGCCCATGGCGAAACCGACCGCCGGCAACGAGACGGCGCCGTCGCTCAGGTGCGCGATGAGATTGTCATAGCGGCCGCCGCCGGCGATCGCGCGCAGGGCTCCGGCGCGATCGAACGCCTCGAAAACCACCCCGGTGTAATAAGCCAGGCCGCGAACAATGGAGAGGTCCACCTTCACATAATCGGCCAGGCCGCGGTGCTCCAGTTGCGCGACGAGATGTTCAAGCTTTTCGCTTCGTCCGCCGCCGTCGAGGACCTCGAAAACCGGGGCGGCGAGGGGACCGAGGCGATCGGCCGTTTTCTCGCGCGGCTCGCGTTCGCTTTTGTCGATCACGCTCAACAATTCGCTCCACCGTTCCTCCGGCACGTTTTGGGCGCGGAGCAAATCGGTCCAAAACGCGCGATCGCTCAGCCTAACGACCACGTCGCCGGCCGTGAAACCAAAGCCTCGCAGGAGATCGATCGCGAGCGCGACGATCTCTACGTCCGCGGCGGGCGAGGCGTCGCCGATGAGGTCGCAATTGAGCTGGAAATGTTCGCGCAAGCGGCCGCGCTGCTGTTTTTCGTAACGAAAACATTGCGGGATGGAGAACCACTTCAGCGGCTTGCGGAAGGCGCGTTCATGCGCCGCGACGACCCGGGCCAGGCTCGGGGTGAGCTCCGGCCGCATCGCCACTTCGCGCTCGCCTTTGTCGGTAAAGTTAAAAAGCTGGCCGACGATTTCGGGACCGCTCTTTTTCTGATAGAGCTCAGTCGGCTCGAGGATCGGCGCGTCCCATTCGACAAAGCCGTAGCCGCGGCAAACTTCGCGCCAGCGGGCGAAGAGGGCATTGCGGAAAGCGCAGTCGTCAGGCAGGAAATCGCGAAATCCGGGAAGTGGTTGCATGGCAAAAATTAGGGGCGCTTTCCCAGGTCAAGGCAACCGGGTGTCGGGTTCTTTCCGAATTGGTGATGAATAAACAACGGCTGGGACGAGTCGGAAAGAAGCACGACGGAGATCATCCGTTCAACCAAACCAAAGGACAAACATGAAACAAAACACATTCACGAAATTATTCGCCGCTGCCGCCGTCTGCGCCCTCTCTCTGGGCACCGCCTTCGCGCAGTCGAGTTCAACCACTGTCACCACCGGTGGCGCAGGCGTCAGCGCCGGCGTTAGCACGGATTCCACCGCCGTCACCACGGGCGTCGCGACCGACAGCACCCGGGTCAGCACGACCACCAGCTCGCTCGACGGCACGGGCACGATCACGGCTTTCTCGCCGGGTTCGGATTACATCACCTTCCGCACTCAGACCAGTGCCGAGCCGGTGAAGTATTACTACAGCAAAAACACCACCGTGGTCGACCCGACGGGCGCGACCGTGGAAATGTCGATGCTGAAGCCCGACATGCCGGTCCGCTATACTTACGTGAAGGAAGGCGATCGCATGGTCATCTCCAAGGTGATCCTGGAAAAGCCGATCTCCTATTATAAGAAGACGACGACCACCACGACGACCACGACTCCCTAACGAGTCGGGATTGTCAGGAAAGTAAATTCGGGAACGCCCGCGGACCGTGTGTCCGCGGGCGTTTTCTTTGCTGCTTTCGCCCGCCTTGGCGGGCTTTCGGAGTAAGGCACGTCCTCGTGCCGCTTTCTTCACGCGTCGTTCGACGAGCCACCCAGCGGGTCTTGGGCAAAACTCCGCCGGGAAAGCGGCGCGGGGACGCGCCGCACTCCGAAAGCGCTGCGCGCGAAAACTTCACTAGTCGCCGTAGCCGTCGGGAAATTTCACGTGCCACTGCCAGGCGCTCTCGATGATGGCGCGGATGTCTTCGAACTGCGGTTGCCAGCCGAGCTCGCGCTTGATCTTCTCGGAGGCGGCGATGAGACGCGGCGGATCGCCCGGGCGGCGCGGTTTCTCGACCACCGGAATTTCTTTGCCGGTCACCTCGCGGCAGACGTCGATCACTTCGCGCACGCTCGCGCCACCGCCGGTGCCGAGATTGTAAAAGGCGCTCTCTTTCGCGCCGAGCGCGAGGATGTGGGCCCGCGAAAGGTCGAGGATGTGGATGTAATCGCGGATGCAGGTGCCATCCGGCGTTTCGTAGTCGGTCCCGTAAATCTCGACCTGCGGTTTTTGGCCGAGCGCGACTTTGAGGACGTTGGGGATGAGGTGCGTCTCGCAACGATGGTCCTCGCCGAATTTGGCCGTCGCGCCGGCGGCGTTGAAGTAACGCAGGGCGACGAACTTGAGGCCATGAATCTCGTCGTACCAGCGCAGCACCTTCTCGAACATGAGCTTCGATTCGCCGTAGGGATTGATCGGCCGCTGCGGGAGCGTCTCGTCGATCGGCACCCGCTCGGGCGGGCCGAAGGTGGCGCAGGTCGAGGAAAAAACGAAACGGTTCACCCCGGCCTCGAGCATGGCGTCGAGGAGATTAATCCCGGCGCCGACGTTGTTCCGGAAATATTTCGACGGATTCTCCATCGACTCGCCGACGAGCGCGTTGGCCGCGAAATGCATGACCGCGTCGGGCTTCGTCTCCAGCAGCGCGCGGCTGATCTCCTCCCGTCGCGCGAGATCGCCGCCGATAAACGCCGCCCGCTCATCGACCGCGCGCCGGTGGCCCTCGGTCAGGTTGTCGAAGACGACGACTTCATGGCCTTCATCGAGGAGCAGCTCCACGCAGATGCTGCCGATGTAGCCCGCCCCGCCGACGACAAAGATTTTCATCCGCGGAAGGTGCGGCAGCCCTCGCCGCTGTCAAAAGAAAGTCCGCCTAGAAGCGGCGGAGGATCTCGACGTTGTTGGGTTGCTTGGAGAGGGCGAGGATCATCCGGCGCACCCGGGGATTTCTTTTGCGCGGGGCGAGGACTTTGAGGCTTTCCTCCCGCGAGCCCCATTCGATGACATCGATGTCGACCCGGCGCACGCCCCACTTGTTCATGGCGAGGCGGTTGGTTTTGTAAAGGTCGATGGTTTCGGTCCCGATCAGGGCGCTGCCGTAGTCGTCGATCTTGAAGACCTCGTCGGTGTCCACGATCCGAAATTTCGTCCCGAGCGGCCAGCGCGACCAATCGGAGGCGGCGCTCATGACGTGCTTGCCCTTCAGCCTGGTGCCGATGGCATTGCGGTTGCCGCCGGGCTCGGTGTGGGTGTACGCGGTCGTGCGCACCTTGGCGACGCGGCGGATTTGGCTGCCGCTGGCGGTGGTCGTCGTCGGGTGCTGCGTGGTGCAACTCGCAGAGAGAAGGGCCAGTGCACCCACCAAGCTAAGTCTCAGTGAGGTCGTCATTTGGCTGAAGTCGCCTGCTTACCGGTTGAAGCTGGGGATGGCAAGAGATAATTTCGGAGCCGGAATCATGCCCATCCTCGCCGCCGGCCGCGCCGCCATCGCCCCTAACGTCCTCCTGGACGGGCGTCTGGCGCTTTTTCATGAAACCGAAAAGTGGCTGGCGGTGGCCGATTTGCACTTCGGCTACGAGCTGAGCCAGCGCGCGGCCGGCCGGCTCATGCCACTCTGGGGCATGACTTCGGTCGAGGCGCGGCTGATGGAGTTACTGGCGGAATATCAACCGCGCCGGCTGCTTATCGTGGGCGATCTGGTCCACGACAAAGCCTCGACCGCGGCCGCCCAGGCGCTTCTCAGCCGGCTGCGGGAGCGTTGCGAAGTGATCGCGCTCGCCGGGAACCACGACCGCCATGTCGGGCGCGCGATCGAGTTCGCGCCGCGCTGGGAAACGCCGGATTTCGTTTTCCAGCACGGGCATTGCGAACCGGAAGAGACCGAGCGCATCTGCATTATCGGGCATCATCACCCGGCGGCGAGCATCACCGACGGGGCCGGGTTGCGGCTGAAGTTTCCCGCTTTCGTGCAACAGGAAACGGCCACCGTCCGGCGCTGGATTCTGCCTGCTTTTTCACCCTGGGCAGGTGGCGTCATCTGGGACGACGACGGCCAGAGCCGGATCTGGCTCTGCTCGCCGCGGCGGGTCCTGCGGATCGACGCCAACCGCGCCGCCGCTTAGGCCGGCGAGAGGTCGCTCGTGCAATGCGGGCAACGCGCCGCCTTGATCGGGATCGACATCGTGCAGGCCGGGCAATCTTTCACGATCGCGGGCGCGTCCGGCGCGGGGCGCTTCATCTTGTTCATCGCGCGCACGACGAGGAAGATGCAGAACGCGACGATGAGGAAGTTCACCAGCAGGGTGATGAAATTGCCGTAGTTCCAGGTGATCGCCTTGTCCGCCGCGGCGAGCGCGGGCGTGGCAAAATTGGTCGCGCCATCCGCGCCGGCTTTGAGGACGACGAATTTATTGGAGAAATCGAGCCCGCCCGTGAGCAGGCTGATCGGCGGCATGATGATGTCTTTGACCAGCGACGTCACGATGCCCCCGAAGGCGGCACCGATAATGACGCCGACGGCGAGATCGACGGCGTTGCCTTTGACGGCAAACTCTTTGAATTCCTTAAACATAGGGTGCGATTGTCTCTAGTTTGCGACCACGTTGACAAGCTTCTTCGGGATCACTACCACCTTGCGAATGGTGAGGCCGGCGATGAATTCCTGCACCCGCGGGTTGGCCAGCGCCATTTTTTCCAGCTCCTCCTTCGTCGCCGCGATCGGCACCGTGACGCGGTCGCGGACTTTGCCATTCACCTGAAGCGCGATTTCCACTTCGTCTTCCACGAGAAACTCGGCCTGGTACTCCGGCCACGGCTGCTCCGTTACGGCCTCGGGCGTGATCGGGAAACGTTTGCCTAACGTTTCCCAAAGCTCGGAAGTAAGATGCGGCGCGAAGGGATTCAGAACGACGAGCAACGCGCGCAAGGCCGAGACCGGCACCGACTCGGCGGTGGTGAAGGCGTTCACGAAAATCATCATCTGCGCGATCGCGGTGTTGAACGAAAGCGCCTCGATGTCTTCGCCGACTTTTTTGATCGTGGCGTGGATTATCTTCAACTGCGCGCGAGTCGGCGCCGTCTCCTGCACAGTGGAGGAGAGGATCCATTCGCCGGCCTGGTTTTCCTCCATCACGAGGCGCCAGACGCGGGCGAGAAAACGGGAAACGCCTTCGACGCCGGTCATGCTCCAGGGTTTCATCTGCTCGAGCGGGCCCATGAACATTTCGTAGCAACGAAAAGCGTCGGCGCCGTACTCCGCGATGACGTCGAGCGGATCGATCACGTTGCCCCAGCGCTTCGACATTTTGCGGCCGTCTTCGCCGAGGATGATGCCCTGGTTCACCAGCCGCTGGAACGGTTCGGTGGTGGAGAGATGGCCGAGATCGAAGAGCACTTTCTGCCAAAAACGGGCGTACAGCAGATGAAGCACGGCGTGCTCAGTTCCCCCGACGTAGAGGTCGACGTTCATCCAGTAACGCTCTGCCTCTTGCCCGACGAAACGTCCGTTGTTCGTCGGATCGCAAAAGCGCAGGTAATACCAACAGGAGCCGGCCCATTGCGGCATCGTGTTCAGCTCGCGCGTCGCGGCGTCCGAGTAGCGGACCCACTCCTTCGCCCGCGCCAGCGGCGGCTCGCCCGAGCCGGTCGGCTTGAAATCGTCCAGCGGCGGCGGCACCAGCGGCAACTCCGATTCCGGAATGGCTTCGTGTTTTCCATCCCGCCAGATGATCGGAAACGGCTCGCCCCAGTAGCGTTGCCGGGAAAAGAGCCAGTCGCGCAGTTTGTAATTGATCGTGCGCCGGCCGAGGCCCTGCTCTTCCAGCCAGGCAGTGATCTTTTGTTTCGCTGCCGGAGTCGTCAGGCCGTCGATGAGCGGAGAGTTGATCGCGACGCCGTCGCCGACGAACCCGATCGCTTCCGCGTCGCTCGCCGGTTTCACGACCTCGATAATCGGAAGATCGAATTTGCGTGCGAACTCCAGGTCGCGCTCGTCGTGCGCCGGCACGCCCATGATCGCGCCGGTGCCGTATCCCATCAGGACGTAGTCGGCGATCCAGATCGGAATGCGCTCGTTGCTCGCCGGGTTCAGCGCATAGGCGCCGGTGAAGACGCCGCTTTTGTCTTTCGCAAGATCGGTCCGCTCGAGGTCGCTCTTGGCCGCGACCTCTTCGCGGTAAGCGCTCACCGCGGGCTGCTGCTCCGCTATCGTTAGGCGATCGACCAGCGGATTTTCCGGCGAAAGCACCATGTAAGTGGCGCCGTAAAGCGTGTCGGGCCGGGTCGTGAAAACGGTGATCGCGAGATCGTGTTCGGGAACGGCGAAGCGCACTTCCGCGCCCTCGCTTTTTCCAATCCAGTTGCGCTGCAGGAGCTTGATCCCGTCCGGCCAGGCGAGCGGCTCGAGCTCGTCGATCAGGCGCTCGGCAAAAGCGGTGATCCGCAACATCCATTGCCGCATCGGCCGCCTAACGACCGGGAATCCGCCGACTTCGCTCTTGCCGTCGATCACTTCCTCGTTCGCCAGGACGGTGCCGAGCTCGGGGCACCAGTTCACCGGCACCTCCGCGACGTAGGCGAGACGGACGCTGTCGGGATCGGCGCCCTTGTAAGTGGCGATCGGCTCCGCCCGTTTCGTCTCGGGGTTAAACCAGCTCTGGTAAATCTGGAGGAAAATCCATTGCGTCCAGCGGAAGTAATCGGGCTCGGCCGTACTGATCTCCCGTTCCCAATCGTAGGAAAATCCGATCCGTTTCAGCTGCGTTTTGAAGCGCGCGATATTTTCCCGGGTCGTGACCTCGGGGTGCTGTCCGGTGCGAATGGCGTATTGCTCGGCCGGCAACCCAAACGCGTCCCAGCCGATCGGGTGCAGGACGTTAAATCCGCAAAGGCGTTTGTAGCGGGCCACGATATCGGTCGCGGTGTAGCCCTCGGGATGCCCGACGTGCAGCCCGGTGCCGCTGGGGTAGGGGAACATATCGAGCACATAATATTTCGGCCGGGCCGGATCGAACCCCGGCTCCCCCGGGTTCGGGGCATGGAAGGCGTTGCTCTTTTCCCAAAGGGCCTGCCACTTCGGTTCGAGAACATCGAACGGGTACGGTTTACGGCGCTCGCTCATGCAGGAAGAACGAGGAACACAGGAACGCAGGAAAGAAACTGAAATTTATTGCCCGGGCCGGGCGCTGGAAGATTTGCCCTCCGCTGCAAAACGTTGCTAGGCTTCCCTCGTGCGGCTCGAGCCAAAGAACATCGAACAAATCGGGAGCGAACTCGCGATCGAGTGGAATGACGGAAGCGAAACCTTTCTCCCGCTCCGCTTTTTGCGCACCGCCTGCCCCTGCGCCGCCTGCGGCGGCGAGCCGGACGTGATGGGCGATGTCGTTAGGCCAAATGTCAGCTACACCGGCGAGAGCTTCGAGCTGCGGGGCTGGAACCTGGTCGGCGGCTACGCGCTCCAGCCGAGCTGGGGCGACGGCCACAATAGCGGCATTTATTCCTACCAATACCTCCGCCGGATCGATCCCGCCCGGACCGCCTGACGATGAGCCGCTGGCTGAAAATTTTCGTTCTCCTTTTCTTCTTCGCTCTCTGTGGGGCGGCGATGGTCATCACCCATCTCCATCGCAAGGAAACGCCCGCGCCCGCGGCCCGGGAGTTGTATTCCATCGTCAACCAGCAGCTCGCCGCCCTGCGCTCGGACGATTTCGACAGCGCCTATCGCCACACGGCCTCCGGGGTACAGCAAAAATTTTCGCGGGAACAATTCGAGCTCATGATCCGGCGCGACTTTTCCTCCATGACGGTGGCGCACCGGATCGAGTTTGGCACGGTCGAGGTCGCCGGCGGGGCGGCTTTCGCCCAGGTTTTCCTGACCACGCCGGACGGCGCGCGGCGCGGCTATCTCTATAGTTTCACGGCCGAGCCGGACGGTTGGAAAATCGACGGCGCGCAGCCTTTCGGTCCACAGACGTTGCGGCGCGCGCGCGGGCTGGCGCTCTAGCATTCTCCAGCACTCAGGCCGGCGCCTGAGTGATGCGAAGCAGGATCGTCCCGTTCGCTGCGGGCTCGAGCGGTGTCGCGTGCGCCGCCGCGGGGACGAGGAAAAATTCGCCGGCCGCGATTCTGGTTTCCGCCATTTTCACCGCGCCGCGCAGGCAAAAGAAAAGAGCGAAGACTGGGCCGTCATTCGGGGTTCGCGGTCCTTCCAGTTTCCATTTTTCCACCGTGAAGTGCGGACAGCGCACGATCAGCTCACCTTCCGGCCTAACGAGCGCGGGTTCGAAATCACCGAAATCGATCGAGCGCATCGCCTGCTCGATATGCAGGGTGCGCGGCCGGCCCGCGGCGTCGAGTCGCGCCCAGTCGTAGACGCGGTAGGTGGTGTCGCTGTTTTCCTGGATCTCGACGATGAGGTTGCCGCCGCCGATGGCGTGGAGACGTCCGCTCGGGACGAAGAAGCTGTCGCCGGTCTTGACCACAAAACGCGGGACCATGTCGGCGGCGCTGCCGTCGCCGAGGGCGCGCTGGAACTCCTCCGGCCGGACGCCGGCGCGCAGCCCGGCGAAAATCTCCGCTCCTTCATCCGCCTCGGCGAAATACCAGACTTCGCTTTTGCTCTCCCCGCCTAACGACTCCGCGACCGCAGCCGGGGGATGGACCTGGAGCGAGAGTTTTTCTCGCGCATCGAGCAGCTTGGCCAGGATGGGGAAGCGCGCAGAGTCGGGCAAACCTTCGCCGAAAATCTCCGCCCGCTGGTGGACCCATAGTTCGTGCAGGGTTTTCCCGCGCCACCGTCCCTGCCGGACGACGCTCTGCGCCTCTGGCCGGTCGGAGATCTCCCAGGATTCGCCGATCGTTTTGCCGGGCGGAAGTTTTTTCCCGTAGAGGCTCTCGAGACGCCGCCCGCCCCAGACGCGCTCCATGAAGAGCGGCTCGAAAAGGAGAGGCTGGATGGGTGTGGGCGTCATTTTGCGGCCGAGGTTAACCCGGGAGCGCCGGTTTGTCAGACATCCTTCGCCGATTAAGCTCCCGACTTGAAATTTCGCGAAATCGCCCCGGCCTGGATCCCGGTTGTCCTCTGGATGACGCTGATGTTTTTCGGATCGACCGATTTGATGTCGGCCGAGCACACCTCGCGTTTTTTGACGCCGTTCCTGCGCTGGCTCAACCCGGCGATCTCGCCCGAGGCGCTGGCGCAGGCGCATTTCTTTGTCCGCAAAGCGGCGCACGTGACCGAGTATGCCATCCTCAGCGGTCTGCTTTTCCGCGCCCTGCGCCGGGCGCGCGGCGGTTTTTGGCGCCGCGCCGCGTTCGCTTTGATCCCGGCGATTCTTTTTGCCGCGATGGACGAATGGCACCAGTCGTTCGTCGCCACCCGCACGGCGTCGTTAGGCGATGTCTCCCTCGACAGTCTCGGCGCGGTCGTCGGTATTTTGCTCTGCGTCATGTGGGGTCTTTTCCGGCCGCGCCGCTCCGCTTCGCGGTAAGCAATTAGATTCCGGAGCAAAAATCGCCCCAGCCTTGACCAAGCCGGAATCACCCGCCACTGTTCCCTTCCTCCGGCGCCCCGCGGCGCTGCACCGGGCCTGTAGCTCAGTTGGTTAGAGCATGCGCTTGATAAGCGCAGGGTCAAAGGTTCGAATCCTTTCAGGCCCATTCCCTTTCGTTTTGCGTCAGCTTTCGGAGTGCGGCGCGTCCTCGCGCCGCTTTCGCGCGGGAGGTTGAACGACAAGGAAAGAGCCGCGGGCGCAGAAAGCGGCGCGGGGACGCGCCGCACTCCGAAAGCTATCGCGAAAATGTCGCGTGAACCTTCGCCCCGGCTATGATGTCGAACCTCGCATGAAATTTTCTCTCGCTCTCTCCGCGTTCCTTGTCGTTTCGCTCCCACTTTTGCCGGCGGCCGAACCGGAGCCGGCCGCGTCCGCGCCCGCGGTCGAAGTCCCGCCCCTCAAATTCCAGCACGAGACTTTGCCTAACGGGTTGGAAGTTTATTTTGTGGAGGATCATTCCAGCCCGACGGTCGCGGTCCAGGTCTGGTATCAGGTCGGGTCGAAGGACGATCCCACGCAGCGGAGCGGTTTCGCTCATCTTTTCGAACACATGATGTTCAAGGGCAACGAGCGCCTCACCGCCAGCGCTTTTGAGGACCTGACGGAAAACATCGGCGGCGAAAACAACGCCTTCACCGCGCCCGACGTAACCGTTTATTTCGAGGTCGTCCCTTCCAATTATCTCAACCCGATTCTCTGGGCGGAAGCGGAGCGGATGTCGTCGCTCGCGCTGAACGAGGCTAATTTCAAATCCGAGCGCGACGTGGTGAAGGAGGAATACCGCCAGCGGATCCTGGCCAATCCCTACGGCGAATTTTTTCTCGATACGGTCAAGAACTCCTACGCCGTTCATCCCTACCAGCGGCCCGGGATCGGCAGCATGGAGGACCTCGATGCTTCCAAGCTCTCGGAAGTGCGCTCTTTTCACTCCACCTTTTATCGGCCGGACAACGCCACCCTCATCGTCGTGGGCGACTTCCAGCCGGAGGAGTTGCGGGGTTGGGTCAGGAAATATTTTGGCGCGATCAAGAGACCCGCAGAAAAAATCCCGCGCGTGACGGCCAAGGAACCGCTGCGGAAAGAGGACAAACGGATCGTGAAATACAGCCCGAAGGTGCCGCTGCCGGCGATCGCGATCACCTACCTCGCGCCCTCGCTTCGGAGCGAAGACGCCCCGGCCTTGAATCTGGCGGATGAGATTTTATCGGGGGGCGATTCCTCGCGGCTCTACCAGGCGCTGGTTTACGAGCAGCAGATCGCGCAACAGGCTTCCCTCGGCGCCGACCTCAGCCGCGACCTGGGATTGCTGACGGCGCGGTTGATTCTCGCGAGCGGAAAGACCCCGGCCGACGCGGAAAAGGCTCTCAACGCCGAGCTCGAAAAATTTCTGAAGGAGGGCGCCACCCCGGAAGAATTGGCGAAAGCCAAGAACCGTTTTCTGACCGGGAAATTAATGGAGCGCGAGACCAACAGCGGCAAGGCCAGCGCGCTCGGGGAAGCGGCCGTTCTTTATGGCGACCCAAATCGCGTCAATACCGACCTGGCCAAACTCCAGGCCGTCACCGCCGACCAGATCACGGAGGCGATGAATCGATACCTGACGAATAAGAAGAAAGTCGTGATCGAATATCTGCCGGAAGCAATGAAGCCCGCCGCTCCCGCGAAGGAGGCGAAGAAATCCTGATGAAGCGTTTATTTATTCTCATCCCGGCGCTCGCCATTTTCGCGACCGCATCCACCGCCTGGGCCATCGGCGGAGTCGACACGCCACCGGCGCCGTCGGAGCGGCACGAAACGAAATTTGCCGCGCCCAAGGAAACCCGGCTTGGAAACGGGCTGCGCCTGATCGTGGCCGAACGCCCGGGCTTGCCGCTCCTCGCCGCCCAGTTGCTGCTGCGAAACGGAGCCGAATTCGATCCCGACGGTTTCGCGGGCACCGCCAGCCTGACCGGCGACCTCTTGACCAAGGGCACCGAAACGATGTCGGCGCCGGAGATCGCGCGCGCGATCGAATCGTTAGGCGGCTCGATCGATTCGGGCGCGGGCTGGGACGCCTCGGCCGCGAGCGTGGTCGTCATGTCCGACAAGTCCGAGGAAGCATTGAAAATTTTGGCCGACACCGTGCTCCATCCGGCTTTCAAGCAGGAGGAAATTGACCGTTTGAAAAGCCAGCGGCTCGACGGGCTGCGGGTCGCCTTGCAACAGCCGGGTTCTCTCGCGCGGTTTGTCACGACCCGGGTTGTTTACGGGTCAGGCGCCTACGGCCACGCCTCCGGCGGGACACTCGAGACCGTGCAGGCGATCAGCCGGGAGCAGATCGTCCGCTTTTACGAAGAATTTTATCAACCGAAGAACGCGATCTTGATCCTGGCAGGCGATATCACGCTCGAACAGGGCACGGCCCTCGCGCGAAAATTCTTCGGCGACTGGAAGAGCAGCCAGGCTGCGCCGAAGGAAAAAGTGCGCTCCGGTGCGGAGGATTGGAAACCGACTCAAGTGGTGGTCAACATGCCGGAGGCAGGGCAGGCGGCGGTGACGGTGGCGAGGCCGGCGATCAAACGCGCTGCGCCCGATTATTATGCGGCCCTCGTGGCCAACGCCGCGCTCGGGAACGGCTTCGTCTCGCGGATCAATCGCGAGATTCGGATCAAGCGCGGGCTGAGTTACGGCGCCGGCAGTTCGCTCGATCCGCGGCGGGAGGAAGGCCCGTTTGCCGCCTCGGCCCAAACGAAAAACGAGTCGGCTGCGGAAGTGGCCGGTCTGATGGAAACCGAGCTGAAACGCCTCGTGAGCGAGCCGGTGCAAGGCGAGGAATTGAAGTCGCGCCAGGCGGTCCTGACCGGTCGTTATGCGCGCAGCCTGGAGACGAACCGCGGGTTTGTTTCCCAGATTTCCGATCTCGCGACCTACAATTTGCCCCTCGATACGCTCGATAAATACATCCCGTCGATCGATGCCGTGACGAGCGAAGCCGCGACCGCTTTCGCGAAGAAATACCTGGCCCAGCCGACCAGTCTCATCATCGTCGGCAAGGCGGATGAATTTCTCGAGCCGCTGAAGAAAAATTATCCTGAGGTCAGGGTGATCGAGCAAAAAGATCTCGACCTGAACCAGGCGAGCCTGACGAAGGCGAAGTAGCGCTCAGGCGTTCCTCGTACAACGCGCCCCAGCGCGATTGATTCATCGCGCACATCGGGACGGCTTCCCACTGGCCGGTCGCACGATCTTTGACCGCGCCCTTGAAGACGCAGGCGTCGAGTCGCGCTTGGGTGACAGGATTGCTCGCTGCCTCCGCGACTTGGTCCGCGTCCATGAAGTTGTGCGTGCCAATATTGATCGTATGGGCGCGTCCGGTCATGAGGGCCCGGAGAAAACGGATCGGGATGTGGCCGGAGGCGATCAAAGCCGTCGCGCGCGCCAGGCTGCGGCCGGCGAGTCCCGGATGACGCGCAAAGGCGCCCGCAACCCGGTAAGGCAGGAGCGACGCCGCGCCGGCGGCATCGGTCGTCATGGTCGAGATGGCGCCGATCGTGGCCAGGATCTCGGCGAAGAGCCGCTTCGTTTTGTCGTCGTTAGGCAAAAGCGGCAGATAACGCCCGCGGTGTTGTTCGACGAGCAGGCTCGCGCCCTGGTTGCAATCCGGATGTCCACCGAGGTAGGCGCTGCCGTCCAGTTGCAAGCCCATCCCTTCGCAAAGTTTTTGCCATACGATTTTCGGCGTGACCGGGTGCGCGGAGAAGATGGTGCGGCCGGTATTTGCCTCCGGCTGGAAGCTCAAGATGCGCCAGATGCGCGAGCGCGCGGGATCGGCCAGAAACCAGCGCACGACTTCCGCCACCGAATCGATGTTGCGCTCCGTCACGGTGCAGTTGTGCGCCAGCTCCAGCGGGAGGCCGGTTCGTTTGCGGAGGTCCGTGGCGAGTTTGGTAAATGACTCCCGGACCGGATGAAGATCGGCCTCGCTCGTTAGGCGATTAATCGGAAAGCCGTGCCGCCCGGCCTGGGTCAGGTCGATGTGGACCGCGACCTGGCGCAATCCGCCCTCGACCACGAGCGTCTCGAGAAATTCCGGATGCTCGAGCAAAGTCTGGCCGTGTGTCATTAACATCGGCACCAGCCCGGCGCTCACGGCGTAGCGCACGATCTCGACCAATTCTTCCGGCCGTCCGGCGCGCCAATAGGCATCGGCCACATCCCCGCCGGTGATCTGCAAACCGCCGCCCGGGCCCTGGAAGCGGCGATTGGCCTCAATCTGCTCCTTCATTTGCGCGAGCGAAGGGATCGGAACCTCGTTCGCGTTTGCCGGGAGGTAGCAGTGCGTGCAACGAAAGGAACAGTAGCTCGCGCCCGTGGTGAATCCGCAGTGCGTGAGATGGCGCCCCGCCAGTTGGTTAGGCGTGCGCAGTTCGTCAGGCAAAGAAGCCCAGCGGGCGCGGAGAAGCGCCTGTTTTTCCGGATCGATCGGATGGCGAAAGGCCTGCCAGCGCGCGCGCCAGCTAGTCATTCGCCGCGGCCTCTGCAAACGCGACGTTGCCGGACTTGAGATCGAGCGCAATTTCCTCCGGCGTGCCGAAGACCCGCGCGCGATGATCATCGAACTCGCCTTCCCAGCGCGCCACGACCACGGTGGCGAGGCAGTTGCCGACGAGGTTGACGCAGGTGCGGCCCATATCCATCAGCTCATCCACGCCGAAAATGACCGCGACGCCGATCGGGCCGAGTCCGGCCGGCAGGAAGCTGTTCAGGGTCGCCAGCAAAATCACAAGCGAAGCGCGCGGGACGGCCGCGACCCCTTTGGACGTGATCATGAGCGCGAGCATGATCGTGATCTGCTGTGCAATCCCGACGTGATGGCCGGTCGTCGTTTCCGCCGCCTGCGCGACGAAGACCGACGCCATCGCGAGATAAAGAGTGGAGCCGTCGAGGTTGAAGGAATAACCGGCCGGCATAACGAGCCCGACGATGTGCGGCGGCACGCCGAAACGCTCCATTTGTTCCATCGCTTTCGGCAAAGCCGACTCGCTGCTGGTGGTGGCGAAGGCGAGCGTCGCCGGCTCGCGCACCGCCCGGATGAATGGCCGCAGCGGAATTCGGAGCAGCAGAATCACGCTGCCAAAAACGAGGACGATGAAAATGATGAGCGCGAGATAAAGCGAGAGGATGAGGTTCCCGAGATTGAGCAAAACGCCCAGACCCTGGGTGGCAATGGTGTGGGCCATGGCCGCGCCGACGCCGATGGGCGCGAACATCATGACGTAGTTGGTGAACTTGAACATCACCTGCATAACGGCCTCGGCCAGGTTGATGATCGGTCGGGCCTTTTCGCCCATCGCTGAAACCGCGATCGCGAAAAGGACGGAGAAGGCGACAATCTGGAGGACATCGCCCTTGGCCATCGCGTCGATGATGCTCGCCGGGAAAATGTGCGTGATGATTTCGAGCAGGGTCTTCGGTTGGGTGTGCGCGACAGTGTTGACGACGTCGTTAGGCCCGGCGATCAGTTCGACCCCGACTCCCGGCTTCGTGATGTTGACCACGATCAGCCCGATGACGAGCGCCGCGGTGGTGGCGATCTCGAAATAAATGATCGCCTTGAACCCCATCCGGCCGACTCTTTTCAGGCTGCCGGCGCCGGCGATCCCCGCGACAATGGTGGAGAAGACCAGCGGCGCGATGATCGACTTGATCAGGGCAAGGAAGATGTCGCGGAGGAAATAGACTTTGTTCCCCCAGTCCGGGCTGACCCAGCCGAGGAGACCGCCGAGGATGAGGCCAAGGAAGATCTGAGTCGTTAGGCTAGGTCGGTACCAGGGGCGTGCGGGGGCTGACGGATGATGGGCGCTTCCAGGATTCACCACGGATAGCGGTAACAGAGATCGGTCCAATTGACCAACGGCGAATCGACACCGCGCTCCCCTGGCCCAGCTTTGCATTGACCGTCCTGCCTCGGGCCGATAAAGGGGTCGAGATGAACCAACGTGCTCTGTCTCTCGCGCTGATGGCGTCGCTCGCCCTCGTGGCAAACTCCGCCGCGGCGGCCGAAGCGCCCGCTTCGTCCTACCAAAAGTTGGCGACCTTGTTCAGCGACTGGCGCGCGTTCAACCGTCCCGCGATCGTCGGGGGCCGGCCCGATTACAGCGCCGCCGCCATGGCGAAGAAGGCCGAGGGACTCGCCGCTTTTCGGACGCGCCTCAAAGCAATCGACCCGAGCGGCTGGTCGACCGTGCAGAAGAACGACCAACGCCTGGTCGAGGCCGAAATGAAGGGCCTCGATTTCTTCCTTCGCATCCTCAAGCCCTGGGAGCGCGACCCGGTTTTCTACGCGACTGTTTTCCCGGAAATGAGCGACGTCCCCGCGCACGAAGGACCGTCGGCCGAGCCGAATATCGACCTGTTCGCTTACAAATTCCCATTGTCGCCGGCCGACGATGCCAGGCTCACGGAATTGCTCGGCGCGATCCCGGCGCTCCTCGCCGACGCCAGGGTCAATCTCGCCGGCAGCACCGCGCATGACCTCTGGGCTTATGGCGATCGCGCCTTTGCCGACCAGGCCGAGTTCCTTGCCCAATGGCAGAAGGGCGGCCTGCAACTGCGCGACCTTGGCGGCACCCGAAAAATTTCGCTCGACAGCGCGAGCCCGGCGCTCAAGGCGGCGGTCGAGAAAGCCCGTGTCGCCAGCGCGGACTTTGCCGCCCATGTGAAGGCAGAGGCGCCCAAGCGTCAGGGTCCCTCGGGCGTCGGCAAAGCCGATTACGATTGGTGGCTCAAGCACGTTATGCTTTCACCATTCACCTATGACCAGCAGGTCGACCTGCTCGAGCGCGAGCTCGACCGGTCGCTCGCCTCGCTCCGGCTGGAAGAAGCGCGCAACCGCGACCAGCCGCCGATCAAACCCATCGACGATCCCGCCGCCTACGCCGCGATGAGCCGGGCCCATGCCGAGAAGCTCTACCGGCTTTGGGTCGACACCGGCACCATCGCCGACAAACCCTACTCGCACGACGCGCTCCTGGCCCAGGCACCGACCTACGTGCCTTTGGCTGAGCGCAATTTCTTCAGTCACGTCACCGCGCTCGACCCGCTGCCGCTCTCCAGCCATGAATTTCACTGGATCGAGCTGGCCAAGCTCGCCCACGAAACACAGCCAACGCAAATCCGCTCCGCGCGCCCCTTGTTCAACATGTATGCCGACCGTTCCGAAGGATTTGCCACCGCCATGGAAGAGATCGCGATGCAGGAGGGCGTCTACGACGACGAGCCGCACGGCCGTGAACTGGTCTGGGTGATGCTGGCCAATCGCGCCGCGCGCGGGCTGGCCGCGCTTCGCGTCCAGAACAATGAGGTGACCTTGGAAGAAGCGGGCAAATTCCACGCCAGCTGGACTCCGCGCGGCTGGTCGGACGCGAAGAGCAAGCTGGTCGGTTTCGAACAACTCCTGTATCTGCGCCAACCCGGCTACGGCCCCAGCTACGTTGTGGGCAAGGCGCAGCTCGACCACATGCTCGCGCGCGCCAGCCACCAGGCCGAAGCGTCCGGCAACCCCTTCAGCCTCCAGCAGACCTTCGCCGCCATCTGGGCCTCAGGCATCGTTCCGCCCTCGATCATCGACAGCGAATTCCTCGAGCGCCTGCCCTGAGCGCCAGTTTATCTTCGTCGCGTTCATTCGGGCGACGGCGAAGCCGCAGCCGTAACACGAGAAATTCCAGGCAACGTCTGCGACAGGTTTGCGCTACTTTGCCACCATGTTCATGACGCATCTCTCTTGCACCGCCTGCGGGCTGAAGCACGACTGGTCCCGGCTGCAAAATCTCTGTACCGAGTGTCAGAAACCGCTCTTTCCGGTTTATGATCTGGCGGCAGCGGGACGCAGCCTCACCCGTGAGACGCTCGTCGGTCGGGAGAAATCGCTCTGGCGTTATCGGGAAGTTTTGCCGCTCCCGCCCGAGGTCGAGCCGGTGTCGTTAGGCGAAGGCGGCACGCCGCTCCTGCGAGCCTCCCGTTTCGGCGAAAAGGCCGGTCTGACGAATCTCTGGATCAAGGACGAAGGACAGAACCCGACGCAAAGTTTCAAGGCGCGCGGAATGGCGGTGGCGGTTTCGATGGCAAAACATCTCGGCGCGACCAAACTCGCGGTCCCGACTGCGGGGAACGCCGGCGGCGCGCTCGCCGCCTATGCCGCACGGGCGGGTCTGGAGGCGCACATCTTCATGCCGAGCGATACGCCGCGCGCCAATGTGATCGAGTGCCGGGAGACGGGCGCACACGTCACAATGATTGATGGTTTGATCACTGATTGCGGCGCCGAAATTGCACGGCGGAAAGAAGAGGAGGGCTGGTTCGATATGTCGACGTTGAAGGAGCCGTATCGGGTCGAGGGCAAGAAAACGCTCGGCTACGAGTTAGCGGAGCAATCGAATTGGGAATTGCCCGATGTGATTCTCTATCCGACCGGCGGCGGGACCGGGCTAATCGGAATGTGGAAGGCGTTCGACGAGATGGAAGCGATGGGCTGGATCGGGGCCAAACGGCCGCGGATGTTCTCCGTTCAGGCGGCCGGATGCGCGCCGATCGTCCGCGCCTTCGAAGACGGGGCGACTAGCGCCGTGGAATTTCCCGATGCGCACACTCGGGCCTCGGGGCTGCGCGTGCCGAAAGCGGTCGGCGATTTTCTCATGCTCCAGATTCTGCGCGATTCAAAAGGCGGCGCCATCGCGATCGATGATGAGACGATGATCCGGGTGACGCGGGAAGTCGGCGCGAAGGAAGGCCTGTTTGTCGCGCCGGAAGGTGCGGCCTGTTTCGCGGCGCTGCAGACGCTCGGAGGGGAGGGGAAGATCGAGCCTGAAGAACGCGTGGTGATTTTTAATACCGGCTCGGGGATAAAATATCTCGAGTGCTACGAGGCTGATGCTGTGTAAGCGGTCCGCCTTCGTCCCGCTGGCGCGGGACTACGGCGTGACATTTTTCGCTCGAGGAAGCGAAAAATGGAGGCAAGGGGATTCGAACCCCTGACATCCAGCTTGCAAAGCTGGCGCTCTACCAACTGAGCTATGCCCCCGTGGAAGAGTGAGAAGGGTAGAGCGAAGATCGGAGAATGCAACGCGACAGGTTTTGTTCGAGGCGGTTTTACCCGGGAAAAGCGAAGTCGCCCTTGCCTCGCGAAAAGCGACGGCTTAACAACTTGGGATGAATCTACAAGGTCGCAGGACGGGAATGGTGCGGAGTTTTCTGATGGTGTGCGGTATTGTTGGGTCGCTGGGAGTCGCCGCGTCCGCCAAAGCAGAAACGGCAACCTTTACTTTCGCGCCGGTAGGTTCGTCGTTCTCCGCCGCGCTCCTGGGCGATGATCCGCTGATTGGGAAAGAGGTCATCTCGGCGCGGATCTATCTCGACGTGGAATCGTTCCCGGGCTCAGATGCGGCCAATTTCTTCACCGATATTTCTTTCCCGATCGAACCATTCCCGGGAAACACCAACGCGGTTGTTTTGGTGGGCGCGGACCTGGGTTGGTCGGGGGAGGGCACGTTTCATTACTTTGAGGAGACGACGCGCTTTAATGGCGTGTTTGCCGCCTTTCGCTATGGCGGGGAGACGCCGGGAGAAAACTTCGATGGGGTCATTCTGCGCAGCTCCCGGATTGAATTTGATTACATCTCGGCCGGGGGCGGCGACCTCGCACTGGAGAGCGCGGTCTCGCGGCGGACTCATGGGACTACCGGTGAGTTTGAGGTGGATCTGCCGTTGAGCGGAGAGATTGGAATCGAACCCCGCGCTGGAAACGGGAAAGGCGAAATCGTTTTCACCTTCAACAATAACGTCACCGGCGCCGGCGACGTGACCTCCAGCTGTGGGAAGGTCGGGCCGGTCGTGGTTGATCCTGATGACGCCCATAGCCTCTCGGTCTCGCTCAATGAGCTGGGCTGCAATCACAACACCGTCACCGTGACGTTGAGCGGCGTAACGGACGACCAGGGAAACACGCTGGATGCCGCCGCCGTCACTTTTGGCATCCTTTTTGGCGATGTGAACGGGGATCGAATCGTCAACAATGCCGACATCGCGGCGACGCGGGCGGTCCAGGGGCAGAAGACGAAGAGTTCAAATCTGCGTTCCGATATCAATACGGACGGCGGGATTAATAATAAGGACATCGGCGAAGTGAAGAGTCACCGCGGGGAGATCCTGCCCTAAGCAGCAGGCGCAGTTCCTCCTAGCCAACCTGCGTAATCGGCTCTTCTAGCGTGGAGCAGGGAGCGGCGTCTGCCCAAATCGCCTGGCTACTCGGTGCCCGGACAAACAAAAAATGCCGGACAGCGTAAGCCGTCCGGCATTTTAGAGTCAGCAATCAAACAAAAACTGAATTGTGCGTTACCGTTTCGATTCTCTCTGAGCCTCGGTCTCTTTCGATTCCGAGGGCTTAACGGCATCTCCAAAACCCCGAAGGATTTTGGGCTTAGCCGTCGACCTATTCAAACCGATCCAGCCAGAGCAAGCTCGAGCTGTCCGATTGAATTTCTCCTTAGAAAGGAGGTGATCCAGCCGCAGGTTCCCCTACGGCTACCTTGTTACGACTTCATCCCAGTTACCGCTCATAGCGTAGGCGGCTGCCTCCATTGCTGGTTGGCGCACCGACTTCGGCTACAAGTGACTTCCATGATGTGACGGGCGGTGTGTACAAGGCCCGGGAACGTATTCACGCCGTCGTAGCTGATACGGCATTACTAGCGATTCCGGCTTCATGGAGGCGAGTTGCAGCCTCCAATCCGAACTGGGCTCAGTTTTACTAGATTTCCTCCACCTCGCGGTCTCGGATCGTTCTGTACTGAGCATTGTAGTACGTGTGCAGCCCTGGCCGTAAGGGCCATACTGACTTGACGTCGTCCCCACCTTCCTCCCCGTTTCACAGGGCAGTCTGAACAGAGTGCTTCCTAATAAAAGGAGTGGCAACAGTTCACAGGGGTTGCGCTCGTTGCGGGACTTAACCCAACATCTCACGACACGAGCTGACGACAGCCATGCAGCACCTGTGCAAATTGTGTCTTTCGACACTCGCCGGCTTTCACCGGTTTAGAGATGCATGTCAAGGCCAGGTAAGGTTCTTCGCGTTGCATCGAATTAAGCCACATACTCCACCGCTTGTGCGGGCCCCCGTCAATTTCTTTGAGTTTTAATCTTGCGACCGTACTCCCCAGGCGGCACGTTTAACGCGTTAGCTCCGGCGCGGAAGGGGTCGAATCCTCCCACACCAAACGTGCACCGTTTACTGCTAGGACTACCGGGGTATCTAATCCCGTTTGCTCCCCTAGCCTTCGTGCCTCAGTGTCAGGAACTGTCCAGAGACCCGCCTTCGCCACTGGTCTTCCTTACGATCTCTACGCATTTCACTGCTACACCGTAAATTCCAGTCTCCTCTCCAGTCCTCAAGCACGGCAGTATCGAATGCAGTTTCGGAGTTAAGCTCCGAAATTTCACACCCGACTTACCACGCCACCTACGCACCCTTTACGCCCAATGAATCCGAACAACGCTTGGGACCTCTGTATTACCGCGGCTGCTGGCACAGAGTTAGCCGTCCCTTCCTCTTCTGATACTATCAAGTACCAGTAGTTACTTGTTGGCACTTGTTCTCAAATGACAGGAGTTTACAACCCGAAAGCCTTCATCCTCCACGCGGCGTCGCTCCTTCAGGGTTGCCCCCATTGAGAAAAATTCTCGACTGCTGCCACCCGTAGGTGTCTGGACCGTGTCTCAGTTCCAGTGTGACTGGTCGTCCTCTCAGACCAGCTACCCGTCATAGCCTTGGTGGGCCGTTACCTCACCAACTAGCTGATAGGCCGCGGGGTCATCAAGAAGCGCCAGGTTGCCCCGGCTTTGATGTTGGAAAGATGTCTTCCCTGATCATATGCGGTATTAATTCGCCTTTCGACGAGCTATCCCCCACTTCTCGGCAGATTCCCCACGTGTTACGCACCCGTTCGCCACTAAATTACTTCAGGTATTGCTACTAGAAGTAATCCCGTTCGACTTGCATGTCTTATCCACGCCGCCAGCGTTCGTTCTGAGCCAGAATCAAACTCTCCGTAAAAATTTGGAGCCGGCATCATTGCTGATCCCGGACAAAGTTTGCGCCCCTCTTCGCTAACGAAGAGGGAGCTGAAATCTGACCATTCTAAACCGGCAACCACTCGTAAGTGGAAGCCGGTGTTCGTCCGATCTTATTCAAATTAAGATTCCCTCGCGGCCTCGTCGCGCCGTAGCCCCGAAGGGCGCAGGCGGATCCGAAGAACCGGTTCGGGAAAATTTTTAATCAAAGAAACTCGACGTATAACGCACAATTCAATTTTCGCTGACTTCTACCTTCTGGATTTCAAAAAAACTAAATCGTCGTGATGACGAAATCCAGAATTGCACTGTCAAAGATCAACCGTTCTCTTTTCGCTCCACGACAAACGCCGCCCCTTGCTGAAAAATCCAACAACCGGCGGCTCGAAGTTGAGCCAAGAAGAACACCCCGGGGAACCCGAGGCCGCGTCAGCGGACGAACAAAGTATCGCGGAGTGTTCGCCCGTCAACGCGGAATCTGCACTTTTTTTGCATTTTCTTTCTCCGGATGGAACTCGTGATCTTCCGCGAAATCAGCCTCGCTGCGAATGCGCGCGCGGCACTCCGGCAGCAATCACGAATCGGGGCCCGATGCCGCAACCCGATCCGGGCGGGGACGGACCCTCACGAATCGATACTTGTTGCGAATATTTTCCGCGATAAAGCGCCCTTTGGACGGGGAAGCGATCAGGCCTCGATGAACCGCCGAAGGGACATCGAGAAAGCGATAGACCGCCCCGCGCGTGAACTCGATCTCAAGGGCGCGCAGCTGGCGGCTGTAGCCCACGCTGGCGACGTTGCTCGAAGTCACCGGCTCGCGCTTGATCCGGGAGCGGACCACCTCATCCGGATTGGCGGCGGCCATCGCCGCGGCGAAAGCGGCGAGGATGAGAAGAACGGGGGCGCGATACAGTTTCATCGCGACGCCTTCTTAAGAAAAAAATACGAACCGGGTCAAGACGATTTTTGTCGCCCTTCCGGCCGTTAGGCTGTCCGGTCAGGGGAGCCAGCCGCCGGTCGCCTGGAGCGGGAACAGCTGGCCACGCGGCGTCACCCAGACGGCGATCGCCTTGCGGGCGCCCGACTCGGTCGTCGCGTCGGTCGTTAGGCGAGCGCGGTTGAAGCCGGCGTCGGATTTCAGCCCGGCGTCCTGGAGATCGAGGACGACGAAGTCGTGCGCCAGGTTGCGCCCGTTGTTTTCGCCCGCCCGGACGCTGGTGGAAATGCCGGAGCCGAGGAGAGCGAGATGCGCTTCGTAGGCGGAGGACAGTCCATCGACGGGCCGGAACTCGACCGCGAAAGTTTTGCCGTCGCTCGTGGTCACGTTCAGATGGCCGGTTTGCTTGTTGTTAGGCAAATCGAACTTCGTGCCCGACCAGCCCCGTTCTTCGCGCCCGTTCACCACCACCGCCGGGGTGTAGACCGACTCGCTCCGCCAATGCGCGGCGTAGCGGCTTTGCCGTTCCGTCCATTGTTTCGAAGAAAAACGATCGCGCCACCCGAGCCGGTCCCAGTAGTCGACGTGAAAGGCGAGGGGGACGAAATTTTTCCACAACCCCGGGTTGTCCTTCAACCGGCTCAGCCAGGCCTCGGCCGGCGGGCAGCTGCTGCAACCTTCCGAGGTGTAGAGCTCGACCAGCGAAGTCTGCGCCGGCCCGCTCTGGAAGCGTGTCTCCGCGGCGAAAGAATTGGCGCCAAACATCACCGTCGCGACCAAGGGCAAGAAGAAGCGGTTTCATCGCTCGTGGGAGATTTCCGCGCTCGCGCTTATTCCATGTTTCGCGAGTCGTTAGGCGAGGTTCAGGATGTGTTTGATTCCCCGCACCGGGATCAGGACCCAGTCCGGCCGATGATTCAATTCGTAACCGACTTCGTAAACCGCCTTGTCGAGCAGATACGCCTCCAGCAAAACGGTGAGATCGCCTTCCTTTTGCGGAAGGAAATTCGCTCCCGCCGCCGCCGCGAGATAGCTCTCGAGGAAGGTCGCGCTCATCTGTCGATACCAGAGGTCGGCCCAGGGTTCGAGGAACGGTACGTCCTCGGTCCGCATCGAGGGCTGCCAGAGCGCGCTGTAGGCGGCGTATTGAAACGAGCGCATCATGCCCGCGACATCGCGCAGCGCCGAACGCTTCAGTTTGCGTTCGCTCAAAGGCCGGGCCGGTTCGCCTTCAAAATCGAGGATAACGAAATCTTTCCCGGTCGAGAGCGCCTGGCCGAGATGATAATCGCCGTGAATCCGGATCTTCATCGCGGACGCATGCCGCTCGAGCGTCTGCTGCTCGGCGGCGAGAATCTGCTGCTCCGCAGCCAACACCTGGGCGGCTTCGGCGCGGAAAGCCTCGGGTAAATCCGGCAGCTTCTTTTGCAAGAGCGCAAAAGCCCGGCGAAGTGATGCCCGCATCGATTGATAAACCGAGCGCTGCGCCATGGCGTTGAATGGCTCCGGCGCGAAGCGTTTGTCGTTTGTCTCCGCGGCGAGGGCGAGGTGCATCTCGCCCGTGCGCTGGCCGATCAGCTTTGCTTTCTCGGGATAAACGCCGCCGAGCAATTCTTCCAGCAATGGTCCGGGCGTGGCCTCGGCCGATTGCAAATCGCCTTTCTTCTCCAGGACGCGTTCGAAATAACGGCCGACGGCATCGAGCGTCAGCTCCCAGGCGTCGCCCTCGTTAGGCGCGGCCGCCTGCAGGAGCGCGACCACCGACGGCTCGGAGCGCGCGCGCCGGTATTCGAGTCGCGCCGACAAACGCCGGGACATGCGCGAAATGCTGTTTCTCGGTCAGGAATCGGGTCAGCTCGACGTCGGGATTCATCCCGTCTTCCAGCTTGCGGTAGAGCTTGAGGAAGAAGCGGTCCTCGAAAAGAATCGAGGAGTTGCTCTGCTCGGCGTTGAGCACCCGGGAGGCCGGCGCCTTGTCGTTAGGCTCCTGCTCCAGCAGGCTGCTCCCGATGCCGACGAGATGGCCGTTGCGGCCCTTGAGATCGGTCCCGCTGGCCATGAGCTGGAAAATTTTGTCCCGAAATTGCTGGTCCCAGAGCGCGTCGTAGAGCACGCCTTTGCCGCCGACGCGTGCGATCACGGCCTGTGGGGTGGAGCGCGCCAGAGCCTCGGCGGCCGGGCCGGTTTCGAGTTGCACCGGGAGCGAGTAAACGTCGGGCGCACCATCGGTGTAGTCGACCTGCACGAGCCAGAATTGCCCCGCGTCATCGGCCACCGGGATCTGCTCGATGATCCGCATCTCGCGAATGCTCCGCGCCTTCGCCCCAAACCAGCGGCAGGTCCGGAGATAGTTAGGCAAAATCTCCCGCTCGAGCTGCGCGCGCTGATTGTTGACCAGCAAGGCCGCCAGTGTTCGGCTCGGCGTCGATCGTCGGGATGATCCGTTTTTTCGTGGTCCGCTTTTCTTTTTGCGATTGAAAGGCAAACCAGTAATGCCCGTGCGGACCGATCGTGAGGACGTACGGCGCCTTCTTGATCGGCGGGAAAAGATTGCGGCTGAACACTTCCATCGGGACGCAGCCGCTGAAGCGCGAGAGATCGATCTCCACCGCTTGCGAGAAACGCGAAAGATTCGCCACCACCAGGATCGTCTCGCCTTCATGCTGGCGCAGAAACGCCAGCACCTTCGGATTATCCGGGTGCAGAAACTCGAGCGAGCCGCGGGAGAAGGCGCGGAAATTTTTCCGCATCGCGATCACCCGCCGCATCCACCAGAGAAGCGAGGACAAATTCTTCTGCTGATTCTCGACGTTGATCGCCTCGTAGTTGTACTCGGGATCGATCGTGACCGGCAGGTAAAGCTGCTGCGGATTCGCCTTCGAAAAACCGGCGTTACGATCGCTGCTCCATTGCATCGGGGTGCGGCAGCCGTTGCGATCGCCGAGATAAAAATTGTCGCCCATCCCGATCTCGTCGCCGTAGTAGAGCACCGGCGTGCCCGGCATCGAGAAAAGGAGAATGTTGAGCAGCTCGATCTTGCGCCGGCTGTTCGCGAGGAGCGGCGCGAGCCGGCGGCGGATGCCGAGATTGATCCGCGCCGTCGGATCGGTCGCGTAAACGCGCCACATGTAATCGCGCTCCTCGTCCGTCACCATCTCGAGAGTGAGCTCGTCGTGGTTGCGCAGGAACATCGCCCACTGGCAGCTCTCGTGAATCGCCGGCGTCTGCTCGAGGATGTCGATGATCGGAAACCGATCCTCCATTTGCAGCGACATGAACATCCGCGGCATGAGCGGGAAATGGAAATTCATGTGCGACTCGTCGCCGTCGCCGAAATATTTGACCGCGTCTTCCGGCCACTGGTTCGCTTCCGCCAGGAGCATGCGGCCGGGGAATTTCGCGTCCATGTGGGCGCGCAATTTCTTCAGGTATTCGTGGGTCTCGGGAAGATTTTCGCAGTTCGTTCCCTCGCGTTCGTAGAGGTAGGGAACGGCATCGAGCCGCAGGCCGTCGACCCCCATGTCCAACCAGAAATCGAGCACCTTCTGCACGATCTCGTGCACCGCCGGGTTATCGAAATTCAGGTCCGGCTGGTGGGAATAAAAACGGTGCCAGTAGTAGGCCTTGGCCACCGGGTCCCACGACCAGTTCGAGGTCTCGAAATCCTTGAAGATGATCCGGGCGTCCTTGTATTTCTCCGGCGAATCGCTCCAGACATAAAGCTCGCGCTCGGGCGACCCGGGCGCGGCGCGGCGCGAAGCCTGGAACCACGGGTTCTGATCCGAGCTGTGATTAATGACCAGCTCGGTGATCACGCGCAGCCCGCGCTCATGCGCCGCGGCGAGGAACGCCTTGAAATCCGCCAGGGTGCCGAAGTTCGGATTCACGTCGAAATAATCGGCGATGTCGTAGCCGTCGTCGCGCATGGGCGAGGGATAAAACGGCAGGATCCAGATGGCAGTCGCGCCCAGTTCCTGGAGGTAATCGAGCTTCTCGATCAGCCCGCGGAAATCGCCGATCCCGTCGCCGTCGCTGTCGTGAAACGTCTTTACATGCAGCTCGTAGATGACCGCGTCTTTGTACCAAAGCGGATCGGGAGCGAGGACGTCATCGGGCATGCGGCTAACCTTGGCCGCAGAACGTGGATGGCGCAATTTTACGCTGTCGAGCAGTAGGGTCGTAGCTCCGATTTGCAATCGCAGTCTGGGGGGATCGCCGATTACAAATCGGCGCTACGAATATACTCCCCGTCTCTCAACCGCGCCCGCATCGGATTGAGCCGAATATACTCCCGGCAACGTGCCAGCTCCGCCTCGTCCCGCACGATGTGATCGTAAAAGCTCTTCTGCCAAAGCGACATTTCGTTGCGTTTAAGAGCGGCATTGATCTGCCGCGCGCAGTACCGCTTCAACGACTGCATCACCGTCTCCAATTCCCATTCCTCTCGCGGGGCGATGAAGAGATGCACGTGGTTCGGCATGATCACGAACTCCCCAAGCTCGTAGCGCTGACCGGCAAAGAAGAGCAATGCGTCGCGAACAATGCCCGCCATCTCCGGCGACCGCAGCACACAGGCGCCGTGGGATTCATCCAGGCAGCGGAATAGCTTCCGTGCGTTCGCGCGCTCGAAAGAGCGCTGGTCGTTTTCGGAAAGTTTCCCGAACGCCGTCCGCCAATCCCCGGCGCGATCCATTTCGATCCCTCGCGCTTTTAACCAAATACGCCGCTCGTGATTACATTGTGCGAGCAAGCTCCGTGGAATGGAATCGGCCAGACGAAAAGTAACGAAGTAAGTCGCACCGGTTTGCCGCCAATGCGGCAGAGTGGTGCGATAAATCCGCATTGCCTCGTGGGGATCGAAGGGCTTGAAAGGCGCGGAGCTTCAATTTGTAATCGAAGTCTGACGCCGATGGCAAATCGGCGCTACGCTTGCGCATGAAACACCTCGCCTTCTTCGCTCTGGCTTTGGCCGCCCTCGCCTGGCCGCTGCCGAGGGGGCTCGCTCAGGAATCGCCTTCGCCGACCGCCGCCGTTTCCCCCGCGCCGACACTCGCGGCGCAGTCGACCCCGATCCCGCTGGCCGATGTCGTCACCCAGGCCGATGCGGCCGAGGCCAGCCTGCAGGAGATGCAGCCGGAGGCGGCTGCGCCGGAAGCGGCCGCGATCGGGCGCGACCTGCCCACGGTGACCCGGGAAATCAGCGCGCAATTGTCGGAGACAACCCAGTTGCTCAAGCCGGGGGTGTTGCTCGAAACCTTGCGCGATCTCGAGGCCCGCTGGATGAAACTAAACGAGCGGCTCGCCCTCTGGACCCGGGACCTGACGGCGCGCGCCAACCTGATCGACAAACAAATCGCGCTCCTCCCGGATTTGCAGGCAGACCTGGACGAAGACGCGCGAGGCCGCGCAGACTTCCGATACGCCGCCGGAGATCCAGCAGCGGATCGAGAACGTCCTGACCGCGATCGCGCAGACGGAAAGCGCGCTGGAAAAACGCCGCGCCGCCATTCTGACCGAGCAAAGCCGCGTGGCCGAACAAAGCAAACGCGTGGCCGGCGCGCTGGCCTCGATCCGCACGGCCCAGAACGCGGCCGTGAGCCAGCTTTTCGTGCGCGACAGCCCGCCGGCCTGGAACCCGGAAGTGCGGAGCAACGCGGCCCGCGACCTGGTCGAGGGCAGCCAGAATTCTTTCAGCGCGCAATCGTTTCAACTCCGCACTTATCTCGCGGCGAACTGGCCGCAGTTTATTTATCTCGGCCTCGTTTTCTGTGGTCTGGCGGTCGCGCTCTTTTGGGTCAAGCGCCGGGCTGCGAAATGGACCGATGACGATCCGCTCCTGGAACGGGCGAACCGCGTCCTGCAATTGCCGATCGCGACTGCGGCGGTGCTGACGCTGCTCGTCTGCCGGCCGCTCTTTGAGGAAGCGCCCCGGGTCTTTTGGGCCGCGGTCGCGGCGGTCACGCTGTTGCCGATCGTGCTCATCCTGCGACGGCTGCTGGATCGCCTGCTCTTCCCGATCCTGAACGGGCTGGTCGTCTTCTACGTCATCGCGCAACTCCGGCGTTTGGCGGCGTCGTTGCCGGGCCTTTCGCGGCTCGTTCTGCTCCTGGAAATGGTGGGCGGCGCGATTTTTCTCCTCTGGTTTATTCGCTCGACGCGTCTGCCCGCGCTCGCCACCAGCACGATGTCGCGCAAGGCAACCCGGGCCGGGGCGCGGATCGGCCTGGTCCTGTTTGGGTCGGTCTTTCTCGCCGCCGCCCTCGGTTATTTCCGGCTGGCGAATTATCTCGCCAACGGCGCGCTCGTTTCGGCTTACCTGGCGGTGTTCCTCTACGCCGCCGGCGGCGTGGTCGCGGGCCTGATCTTTTTTTCGCTCCACATCCGGCCGCTCTCCAGTCTCGGCGTCGTGCGGCGGCATCGGCCGTTGCTCCAGAGCCGGCTGACCCGGGGCGTTTTTTTCCTGGCCTTCGTGACCTGGGTCCTGATGAGCCTCGATGCTTTCTCGCTCCGCGTGCCGCTGCTCGCCCGGCTTACTTCCTGGGTGACGGCGGAACTGAGTTTCCAGTCCCTCCACATTTCGTTAGGCGCGATTCTCGCCTTCGCCCTCACGGTCTGGCTGGCGGCGCTGCTTTCGCGCTTCATCCGCTTCCTGCTGGAGGAGGATATTTACGATCGCTTTCATTTTAATCGCGGGTCGTCCTACGCCATCTCGACCCTGCTGCACTACGTCATTTTGCTGGCCGGGTTCCTCGTCGCGATCGCCGCGCTCGGGGTGGACATGACGAAGTTCACCGTCCTCGCCGGCGCGCTCGGGGTCGGGATCGGGTTTGGTTTGCAGAATATCGTGAACAATTTCGTCTCCGGGCTCATCCTGCTCTTCGAGCGGCCGGTGAATGTGGGCGATGTCGTGCAGGTGCAGAACGACGTCGGGGTCATTCGCCGGATCGGGATCCGCGCCAGCATCATCCGACTTTTCGACAGCTCGGAATTGATCGTGCCTAACGGGCAGCTCATCTCCGACAAGGTGACGAACTTTACCTTGTCGAATCGCCAGCGCCGGATCGAAATCAATCTCGGGGTCGCGTACGGGACCGACCCGAAACGCGTCATCGCGCTCCTGACCGAAGTGGCCGCGGCCCATCCGCTGGCGGCCCGGAACCCGCCGCCGCAGACGCTGATGACGGAGTTCGGGACCGACTCGCTCAATTTCAGCGTCCGCCTCTGGACGGACGAATACGATCAATGGCTCCAGATCAGGAGCGACGTGGCGGTGGCGCTGACCGAGGCCCTGACGGAGGCAAAAATCACGATCCCATTTCCGCAACGCGATCTCCATCTCCAGAGCATCGATCCGTCCGTGGCCGAAATCCTCCGGCGGAAAGAGCCGCCGGAGTAACTCGGCTGCGAAGGCAGCTAGGGGACGACGCGCAGGTTGGTCGGGGGCGAGAGCGGTCCGGGAGGATCGGGAGGTCCGCCGTCGCCGTCGCCGACATTGGCGAGCAACTTCGCTCGCATTAGCGCAAGAACAGGCTGGGCGAGGATCGGGGTGAGATCTTCTTCATAGACCTCGACATATTTTCCGCCGAGGGAAACGGCGTGTTCCAACGCGTCCTGCAACGGAATTGGGAAGGCCGGCATCGGGACGGGATCGGGATCCATGTAAGTGCGAGCCGGATCCTCGATCGCGCGGCAGACCATCTGGAAGCCTTTCGGGAAATTGTACGGTGCCGGCGGCGGAGCGTGCGGGGGACTGACCGCGTAGAGAGCCGAGACCATCGTGCCGACCTGCCCGGGGAACGCGGCTTTGCCCCATTCCGAAACCGTATTCTGCAGGGTGACGCCGAGGTCGCCGGGAACCACCCGCATCATCGTCATGACGAGGGGCGTCGTCGGAAAATAGGTCTGGTAATCGGTGATGACACGTTGCGCCGCGGGAATGTAGGCAGCGCTGAAATCCGCGTAGGACGTGACCAGTCCGGGGTACCCGGAAGGCGGATTTTTGGCCAGGTTTTCCATCGCGTTGAAGTCGGCCTCGAGACCGGCCACGACCATATTGAAGTTCTGCATGAAGCCACCCATGACGACGTAAGAGCAGGCCGGATTGTTTTCGTAGCGGGCGGCAAAAGCGGCGAGGAACGTCCGCCACTTGTCGAGGTAGGCGGTGTCCCAGGGAAGAGGCTGACTGCCGATCGGGATCCCGGTTTTCGGATCCGTTTCCTGCATCGTAAATTTGTAAATGACGGGCGCCGTGGTGTAGGCCCACCCCGGCACGGACAGGCCCGCCGAGATGCTGATGCAGAGTTTCTTGCCGTGGGCGGCGGCGATCGCGATGGCGGAATCGATCGATTCCCATTTGTAGGTGGCAGCGTTATCCGGCTGGATCTTGGCCCAGCCAACCTTGTAACGCCAGCCGTCGATATTTGGATTATCGAGTAGCGGGTTGTTGGTCAGGTCGATCTTACCCGTTCCAGGCGCGCCAAAGAGCTGATCATAAATCCCGCTCGGTTCCGGTTTCAGCGCGGCGGAGGCGGCGTGGGCCGAACCGATCAGGGTGCAGGCGAGCAAAAGCGCGCGCAGAATTCCGCGAAGGCAGACGCCAGGATTGGGTGAGGTAGGGTTGGTCATAAAAAGGTTCTCTGCGGCAGCGGCAAACGCACGCTGCTAAAACTGAGGGACGGGCGAAGCCCGTGGAGATGCCCTTTTCTCCTTTAGATAGAGCGAGCGCTGTGCCATTTGCCCCGGAAAGTTCCGGGTCCGTCAGCGCCGCTTTTTGGTTCTGGAAGCGAGCGAAAATTCAGCCTGCTCGGCCGGGTTCGCCCTCAGAACTCACGCGCGCTCCGCGCTTTCCTCGCTCAGGAATAGAGATACTCGTCGTGATACTCGCGCTGGGGCGCGAACTGCACGCTCTCGTCGCCGCCGGTCTCGGGGTACTCGAAGATTTTGCCTTCGTAATTGCGGATCACGATCTTCTCGTTGTCGTGATAAAGGACGTAGCCGGGATTGATCGGCACTTTCCCGCCGCCGCCGGGGGCGTCGATGACAAATTGCGGCACGCCGTACCCGGTGGTGTGTCCGCGCAGGCCCTCGATGATTTCTATTCCCTTCGCGACCGAGGCGCGGAGGTGGGTCGAGCCGTTGATCAGGTCGCACTGATATAGATAGTAGGGGCGCACCCGGCACATGAGGAGTTTGTGCACGAGGTTTTTCATCGTCTCGAGGTCGTCGTTCACGCCCGCGAGGAGGACGCTCTGGTTGCCTAACGGGATGCCGTGGTTGGCCAGCATCTCCAGCCCGGCGCGCACTTCGGTCGTGAGCTCGCGCGGGTGATTGGCATGGATGCTCATCCAGAGCGGATGATATTTCTGCAGCATCTGGCAAAGCTCAGGCGTGATCCGCTGCGGGAGAAAGATCGGGACGCGGGTGCCGATGCGGAGGAACTCGATGTGCGGAATCGCGCGCAGGCGGCTGAGGATTTTTTCCAGTTTGCCGTCGCTGAAAAGAAGCGCGTCGCCGCCGGAGAGGAGAACGTCGCGGACTTCGGTGTGTTCCTCGAGATATTTGAAGGCGGCTTCGAACTCGGTGTGCAGTTCCTGTTCGCCAACGCCGCTCACGACGCGGGCGCGGGTGCAGTAGCGGCAGTAGCTCGCGCAACGATCGGTCACGAGGAAGAGCACGCGATCGGGATAACGATGGACCAGCCCCGGCACCGGCATGTGCGAATCTTCCCCGCACGGGTCCGCCATGTCGTAGGGCGAAGTCCAGGTCTCCTCGATCCGCGGGATGACCTGGCGCCGGATCGGGCAGTCGGGATTGTCGCGTTCGATCAGGTTAAAAAAATGCGGGGTGACGGCGAGCGCGAGTTTGTCGCCCGAGAGCAGAACGCCGGCGCGTTCCTCTTCGGAGAGGACGAGATGCTGCTCGAGTTGCGCCAGGGTGGTGACGCGATTCTTGAGCTGCCATCTCCAGTCGTTCCAAAGTTCCGGCGCGACATCCGGGAAGTAACCGGGCGCGGCGGAAGTGAACTTCTTTTCGTCGTTTTTACCTTGGATCAGAGTAACCATTTTGCTTGTTGGGAAAAAAGTTAAGGGGGTTAACTAATGTGTCAATGAAGGCACTTTCGGGTGCGTAATGCACCTGCGCGGACGAAGATTTTTCTTGCACCCTGGCGCAGTTTTCGCCCAGCCTCGGCCCCGGTGAAAAAAATCGCCGTCTTCCTCCTGTTCGCTGGCTGCCTCGTTGCCCACGGCGAAACCACGGTTCCAGCCACCGCCGAATTCACTTTCGATCCTTCCGCGCCGGGGCAGATCAAAACGGTCACCAGCGGCGACGCGTCCTATTTCAAAAGCGTCCAGGCCAGCGGCGGCAAGGTCGTCAATGGCTGGTGGCAGGTGGTCTCGACTGCGCCTTTTGGACAAGGCCGCCTCCAGTTTGAGATCGACCGGAACAAAATGGCGGGCGATCTGGCGCTGGTCGTGCAGGCCGATTGGCAGGCCGACACCGACGTGGCGGTACAGCTCTACGACGCCGAGGGCCGCGCGCTGGCGCTCGATCTTTTTGGCGAAACCCGGCGCAATGCCCGGACTATCGGGACCGATACTTTTATCATCCCGCTCGATCGTTATCCGGCGGCGACCTCGATCATGATCCGCCGCCTGAGCGGCGATCTGCGGATCATGGGTTGCGGATTGTTTCCCGTCCTGAGCGAATTGACCGCGAAGGCGGAGAACGAAGCCGCGCTGGCGGCGCAGCTCGGCGTCATTCTCAGCCCGCAACACTGGACCTTTACCGCGGCGGGCAAGGAATTTTCCGGCGCCGCGGGCGAGAATCCGCTCGGGCAGGTGCACACGCTACCGGCGCTGGAACAGACGAACGCGATCGGTGCAGCGGTCCTGAAGGAGCCGAACTATCCCGCCTACCGCCCGCTGACCAGTGGCGTGCTCGTCCCGCCCAAGATTTCGGCGTCGAACACGACCGATTTCATCATCACAAATGCGCTGCGCACGATCGCTCTTCGTTCCGGTGGAACCCAGGCAAAGCCGTTCATGACGAGCAGCGATGGGGTCTGCGAAAACCTCCTGAAAAACGAATGCAATCTCGGGTTCATGAGTCTCCCGATGAGCTCGGCGGAGAAGGAGAATTTTTTCCGCGTCCACGGTTATCCAATCGTCGAGCTTCGGTTTGCCCACGACGCCCTCGAAGTCCTGGTCAACGCACGCAACCCGGTCCGCTCCATCACCGTGCCGCAGTTGGACGCTGTTTACGGCCGGGAATTGCGCGCCGGTGCGCCGGCTGCGATCACCGCCTGGAGCGCGCTGGGTGGCGGTGCGGGGGCGATCAAAGTGTATGGCGGAGCATTGAACTGGGGCACGACCCGCACCTTTCAACAACTCGTTTTGAAAGGCGGCCAATTTCGCAAGGAGATGCTGGTGCGGGATGTCGTCTATGATTACGGAGTCGAAAAAACGGTCACGGGAGATCCCGACGCCATCGGCTTCGCCACCCTGCGACCGCGCAACCCGGCGGTGCGCGCGCTTGCAATCGCGGCCAATTCCGGGGAAGCAGCCTGCCAGGCCACGGCCGAGAGCATTTACTCCGGCAAATATCCGCTGCAGCGGATGTTTTTCACTTACGTTGCCGCGCCGAGCCTGGACAAGTCCGGCGGCTTTCAGCGCGAATTGATCAATCTCCTCCTCTCCGACGTCGGACAAACGCTGGTCGCGCGCGCCGGGAGCCTGCCATTGATGGCGAGCGAAGTGGTCGCGGAACGCGCCAAGCTCGGCCTGCCGGAGTAGCGCGAACGACCCGCGGGAGGCGTTACTCGCCCGCGCGCCGCCGGTTTGCCCGCATCCTGCTTCCCGTTACAATTGAACAGCGCCCGCTGCGCTCCTGTCCAAACCGCGCCTATGCACCGTCTTCTTTTCTTTGCCTGCCTGTTTACACTGTCGTTAGGCGGCTCGCTTCGTGCCCAGGTCCCGGTGGCGCCACCGCCGCCCGCCGCGCCCGCCCAGCCGAGCCCGACCATTCCCGCCGAAGCGGCCGCGCCAGGGAAAGATGTCGTCCATCAATTGAACAACGCTTTCGCCAAGGTCTTCGAAACCGTCGCCCCGAGTGTCGTCATCATCGAGGTGACGAAAAGGAACGACGGCAGCGATCCTTCGCTGGAGGATCTTTTTTTCCAGCCGCCGGATGACACCAGCCGCAACCCCGGCCGGCGCGCGCCGGAGCCGGTGCAGAGCGAAGGCTCCGGTTTCATCGCCCGGCAGGACGGGTTCATCTACACCAATTTCCACGTCGTGGACGGCGCCGATAAAGTGCAGGTGAAATTGCAGGATGGCCGCGAGTTTCCCGGCAAAGTCGTCGGGACGGACGAAAAAACCGACATCGCCGTGATCAAGGTCGAGGCGAGCAACCTCCCGGTGGTGCAAATGGCCAACAGCGACGCGGTCAAGGTCGGCCAGTTTGCCTTCGCCATCGGCGCGCCTTTCAAGCTCGACTACACTTTCACCTACGGGGTGATCAGCGGGAAAGGCCGGAGCAAATTGCTCGCGACCGGCGGCTACAACATCGCGGATTATTTGCAGACCGATACCTCGATCAATCCCGGCAACAGCGGCGGTCCGCTCTGCGACATCGACGGCAAGGTGGTGGGCATGAACACGCTCATCAACGGCCTCAACCGCGGCCTCGGGTTCGCCATCCCGAGCAACCTGGTGAACGAAATCGGGCAGCAATTGATCGCCGGAAATAAGATCGTTAGGCCGTGGCTCGGGATCCGGATTGAAACGCTGGGCGAGGACTCTTCCATCCGCGATTTGTTCAAGGGCGTCGAGAAAGGCGTGGTCGTGCGCACGATCGAAGCCGACGCGCCGGCCTACAAAAGCGAGCTCCGGCCTTTCGACGTCATCACCCAGATCGACGGCTCGCCGGTCACGACCGACACGCAATTGCAGCATGAGATTCTGAAAAAGAAGGTCGGGCAAAACGTCCAGCTCGACGTCTGGCGCAAAGGGCAGACGATGAAAATCGCGATCACGACGGGCGAATTGCCTAACGAGGTGGATCGCTCCGCGACCCAGCCCATCCCGCAGCCGGAGGCCCGCGAAGAGGACATCAATCGCTTCGGCCTGCAGGTGCAGGAGCTGACGAAAGAGGTCGCGAGCCGGTTGAAATTGAATGTGCAACAAGGCGTGATCGTGACCGATGTGGCCGAGAACAGCATGGCCGCGGCCCAGGACATCCGGCGCGAGGACGTCATCACGGAAGTGGACGGCAAGCCGGTCACAGGGGTGGCCAGTTTCCGCCAGGCCCTGAGCAAAGCCGACCCGACTCGTGGCATCCTGATTTATCTCGATCGCAAAGGCAGCCGCACTTTTGCCGTGCTCAAGGTCGGCGGTTAGGCAGGCGTTTGATCGTCGCCAGAACCGATGCCCGCACCAAAACGAATGCGCAAGGGCCCGCAGTGGGGTGCCGCGGCTCTCGCTCTGGTTTGCGCATTTTCTCTCACCGCGATGGCGCGTGCGGATTGGGCGGTCACTTCGCTCGAGCGCCAGCCCGGGGCGGACGGCGCGCTTGAGTATCTCCACTATTCGTTAGGCAAGGACGATTCCGGGAGCGAGGTCGAGGTACAGCTCGCGCTCTTTTCGGGCCGGGACGCGACCGTGCGCGTCATCGACCAACCCGGGTCCGGCCGTCGTCTGGCCGAGGTGATGTCCGGCGAAAAATTCCTCGCGGGCGTGAACGGCGGCTACTTCGATCCGGAGGGCGCACCGGTCGGCCTGCTGATCAGTGGCGGGAAAACGATTGCGCCTTTTCGCAAGGCTCGTCTTCTGAGCGGAGTCCTGGCGGTGCGGGAGGGGAAGGTGGAAATTTTCCGCTCGAGCGAATTTCCGCGGAAGCGCGCCTGGCGCGAAGCGCTCCAATGCGGCCCCTTTCTGGTCGATCACGGGAAATCGGTCGCCGGCCTGGACGACACCCGCTCCGCCCGGCGCACGTTTGTTTTCACGACGAGTGACGGGCGCGTCGCGATCGGATCTTGCGCGCCGGTGACGCTGGCCCGCCTGGCCAAAATCCTGGCCGCACTGGCACCGCTGAAGGTCGCGCGCGCGCTGAATCTGGATGGCGGATCCTCCAGCGCCTTTTGGTGTCGGACGAGCGAGAAAACGATTTCCATCTCCGAGTTCAAACACGTCCGCAATTTCATCGTGGTCGCGCCTCGGAACTAAAATTATTCTGTCATCCTGAGCGGAGCGAAGGATCTGTGACCATTTCTGGCTTTCCAGCGATGCGACTGAAACGGAAATAGTCAGAGATCCTTCGCTCCGCTCAGGATGACAGGGCTATTTTAACGAGATCGCGCAAAATCGCGCAAAATCGCGTGAGTCGCGCATTCATCGTTAGGCGAAATTTCTCTGGCGCGGCCGGCTTGACGATTCCGCCGAGCGCGCCAAGACTCCCGGGCTCATGCGGACTTTCGGCGGTTTTCTTTCCGAGGGTGCACTCGTCTACGGCGAAGTGCGCGGAGAGGAAGTGCACCTGCTGAACCGGCCCTTCTGGCTCGGGCTCGAATTCAGTGGTGAAACGCGGTCGTTAGGCGAGCTGACGATCGATCTCCCGGTGGCGCCGAGCAAGGTCATTGCGGTCGGCCTGAACTACCGCGATCACATCAAGGAAATGCAACGGACCGAGATCGGCTCGCCGCTCATTTGGTTCAAGGCGCCGAGCTCGCTCCTCCCGCACGAAGGCACCATTCAAATCGCCTACCCGGAGCACAAAACCGATTTCGAGACCGAGCTGGCCATCGTCATCGGCCGGCCGGCGAAGAACGTCGCCGTCGAGCGCGCGCTCGAGTACGTCTTTGGTTTTACGATCGCGGAAGACATCAGCGATCGCGATTTGCAGAAATCCGAAAAACAATTTTCGCGCTGCAAAAGTTTCGACACCTACACGCCGGTCGGCCCTTTCGTTTATACGGAGGTCGACACGGCGGATCTGGAGATTTCGCTCGACGCAAAACGGCGAGGTGCGGCAGAAAGCGCGTACCAGCCAGATGATTTATCCCGTGGCGGAGATCATTTCTTTCGCCAGCCAGGAGCTCACTCTTTTGCCGGGCGATTTGATCCTGACCGGCACTCCCTCGGGCGTCGGCCCGATCCGTGCCGGGGACACGCTCGTCGCGCGCATCGGCGACTGGCCGGTGCTGCGAAATTCCGTCGGGGAGGGGAACGCCTGAAGAAAAAACTTGCCTGGGAGTAATTTACTAGGCTTCCTCTACATCCCACTGTAAAAGTGAATCCGAATTATAAACGACTCCGCATGATTCGCCGCCGCACGACACCGAGAAAAAGTTTTTGCTGGACGCCCACGCATCTGCATTGTGATAACAACCGCAGCAACATCGGCGGAAATTACTTTCCACCATCAACCCGCTAATATGAAAAAAACGCTAATCGTCAGTCTCTGCTCTCTTACCTTCGCGCTTGCCGCCTTTGCCCAGGATCCGGCCGCCTCACCGGCGACGCCTCCGGTCGATCCCAACGCCGCTCCCGCACTCACTGCTCCGCCTGATGCGGGTGCTCCCGCGGCCCCGGGCGATCCCGCGGCCTCTCCGGCCACGGCGGTCGATCCCCTGGCCGCGCCAACCACCGCGCCCGTGACGACTGCTCCGGCGGCCGCGACGACGCCGGCCGCGCCAGCCGCGCCCGCTGCTTCTCCGGCAGCGGCGGAACCGGTCGCGGAAAAAACCGGACACAACAGCGACAACTTCTTCATCCGCAATTTCTACCAGGGCGGTCCGATCATGTGGCCGATCCTCATCATCTCGATCGTCGCGCTGACGGTCGTGATCGAGCGTTGCTTCTGGTGGGGTGCGCGCTGGATGCGGCGCGATCCGAAGCGGGTGGAAAAAGTTTTCACCGCGATCGAAACCGGCGATGTGAACGAAGCTTCGAAATTGGCCCGCGGTTCGCGTGACCCGGTCCTGCGCATGCTCTGGAATGGATTGAATCACCAGCACGCTTCGCTGCAAGGCGCGCTGCAGGTGGCTGCCGGCATCGAAATCAAACGCGCCGGCCGTTTCCTGATGGTGATGGACACTCTCGTGACCCTGGCCCCGTTGCTCGGTCTGCTCGGCACCATCACCGGTCTGATCAAATCGTTCAGCTTCCTCGGTAACGAAGAGCTGGCGGTGCAGGCGGTGACGGGCGGTATCGCGGAAGCGCTCATCGCGACGGCTTGCGGTCTCGGTCTCGCGATCTTTGCTTTGATTCCGTTTAACTTTTTCACTTCCCGAGTGTCTAACTTGGAGTTCGAATTGCAGACCGCGGCGACAAACCTGGAAGTGATGCTGGAGGCGAACGCGAAAGCCAAGCGTGAAGCCGAAATGACCACGACCAATCCGCGCACCTAAGGTTCGTTCCGATCTTTAAAGGAAGACATGGAATTCACCTCGCCCATCCCGCACAAGAAAGCGCGGATCGAGATCATCCCCTTGATCGACATCATGTTCTTTCTCCTCGCGAGCTTCATGATGGTCAGCCTGAGTCAGGTGCACATGAAGGGCATGAAGGTGAATCTGCCCACCGGCATCAGCGGTGAGACTCAGAACAAGCGCGAGTACGTCAGCCTCTCGGTCGACATGGAAGGGCAAATCTATTTCGACAAGGTGCCGATGGAGCCGAACGAGATCTACGAGAACCTGGCCAAGGTTCACGCCACCAGTCCGGGGGCGAAAATCTTCATCCGGGGCGATCAGAACACCTATCACGGCGACATCATTCGCCTGATCGAGCAGGTGCGCGCGGCTGGCTTCTACAAGATCGCCTTTGAAATCAAGAGTCCCTCCGTCTCGAGCAGCATCGCTAACCAGGGAAACCAGTAGTCATGGCGCAACCGCAATATTACAAGCCCTCGCCGATGTGGCAGGTTTGGGCATCCCTGGCGGGGGCGCTCGCGATTGAGTTTGCCGCCATCGGTTTCGCCAGTCTCCATAAGGAAGAGGAAATCCCGGTCGATCCCGGTTTCGTCTCGCAGCAGCCGATCGACGCCGTTATCACGGAGTTGCCGCCCGAGCCGACTCCTCCGCCGGAGGACGAGCCGCCACCGCCGCCGCCGCCGCCGGATGAACCGACCGAGTTTACGATCGAGGAACCGACCCCGCCGCCGCGTCCGAAGGATGCTCCGACTCCCAAGCCGAGAGAGCGGGTCGCCTCCTCCCGCCCGACGGGTCCCGCCCCAGCCGGTCCGGTCAGTTTCATTTCCGCCAAAGCCAACCTAACGAGTGCTCCGCGCCCGACCTACCCGTATGAGGCTCGACGCGCGCGACAGACCGGCAGTGGAAAGTTTCTGCTCATTTTTAACTCCAGTGGCGCCGTGACCGATGTCCAGGTGACCCAGAGTACCGGCAGCGCGATCCTTGACCAAACTTCAATGCAGACCTTCCGCCGCTGGCGTTGCCGGCCTGGCGCCTACACCAAAGTCTACGTTCCAATTACCTACACCATGGAAGGCGCTCAGCTTTAGTCGCCGGAAATACGCATGAAACTTCCATCGCCGCTCCCACACAAAAAGGCTCGAATCGAGATCATTCCCTTGATCGACATCATGTTTTTCCTCCTCGCCAGTTTCATGATGGTGAGCTTGAGCCAGGTCCACATGAAGGGCATCCGGGTTAATCTCCCGTCTTCCAAAGCAGTGGCGCAGCCGACACCGCCTCAGCAAAAGGATTTCACCAGCCTGCGCGTCGATGGCGACGGCCTGGTGCACTTCGACCAGGAGGTTGTGACCGACGGTGATGTGATGCCGCGGCTGCTCCAGATGGTGAAGGCCAACCCGAACGTCAAAGTTTTCATCAGCGGCGATAAGGAATCGCTCCACGGCGATGTCATCAAGCTGCTCGATCGCGTCCGCTCCGCCCGCATCGACAAAGTGGGCTACGAGATCAAGGTCAAAGCCGGAGCCGGCGGCGCTGCCGGGGCGCCCGGTGGCGCACCGCCTCCGCCTCCTCCACCACCCGCGCCCTAACGCCGCGTCGGGTCGCCCGCCTCGAGGTAGCGTGCGCAATTGGGCCGCGGCCACGGCGCGATGACTGATCGCGTTTTTTTCTTCCGGACCGAGCTCCGCAAAGCTTTTCCCAAACCCGTCGGGCTGGAATAACGGGTCGTAGCCGAAACCGCCGGCGCCGCGTTCTTCTGCGAGAATCTGCCCTTCCACCGCACCGTCGAAACTCGCGAGGACCTGCCCGTCGCGCGCCAGCACCAGGACGCAACGAAAGCGGGCGTCGCGCGAGGCGCTGGCGGGAAGAAGCGACATTTCTGCGAGCAGCTTGCGGCGATTCGCTTCATCGGTCGCGCCTTCGCCGGCATAGCGGGCCGAATAAACTCCGGGCGCTCCGCCTAACGAATCGACTTCCAGCCCCGAATCATCCGCCAGGATCAGGCCCGCGATTTGCCGCGAGATCGTGAGGGCCTTAAGTCGGGCGTTTTCAAAGAAGGTCGCACCGTCCTCGACCACTTCGCCGATCTCCGGGCGGGCGCGCAGATCTTCCAGCACGAAATCGGGGCCAAGCATTTGGGCCAGTTCGCGGGTTTTGTGGGCGTTTCGCGTGGCGAGGAAAAGCATTACTCCGGCTTGCGACGCGCGCGCTCGCCGAAAATCGCGGTTCCGACCCGCACCAAAGTCGCGCCTTCCTCGATCGCGATCGCGTAATCGCCGCTCATCCCCATCGAAAGTTGCGGCAGCCTGACGTTGCCATCGGCTTCCAGTTGATCTCGCAATTCGCGTAAAGCCACGAAATAGCGGCGCGACGCCTCCGCTTCCGGCGCGAATGGCGGGATCGTCATCAGGCCTTCGACGGTCAGTCGGCCTAACGAAAGCACCGATTCCAGGTCGCGCCGCACCGCCTCCGGAGTGAAACCACGTTTGCTCGCTTCCCCCGCCACGTTCACCTCGAGCAGGATGCGCGGCTGCATTCCGTCCTCCTCCGCGATGCGCTCCATGTCCTGGGCGAGCGCGAGCGAGTCGATCCCGTGAAACATTTCGAAGAGCGGAAGGGCATGACGGATCTTGTTCTTTTGCAGATGCCCGATGAAATGCCAGCGCAGACGGGACGGCAGGAGCGGAATCTTGGCCCGCGCTTCCTGCACCCGGCTCTCGCCGAAAAGCACCTGCCCGGCCTCGAAAACCGCCTGCACCTTTTCCGCCGGATGCGTCTTCGAGACCGCAACGAGCTCTATTTCCTCCGCCGCGCGTCCGCTCTTTTGCGCGGCTTCTGCGATCCGCTGCCGGACGCGCTCGAGGTTGGCTGCAATCTCTTCCATCGCCGAAGCTTTCACTCCCGGCGGCGCGGGGCAAGCCCGCAGGAGGTGATCACTGCGCGAGCAACTCGATCATCTGCGCGGCCAGCTTCGGCCCGGTGCCGGCTTCCTCGTGTTTGAAATAAACGAAAGCATCCTGCCAGATCGATCCTTTTTCCCTAACGAACTGGGTCCAGCGCGCGACATCCGCCGGGGTGTAATCTTCGCGCCGCAACCGGAGATAACCGTAGTCCGCCGTCACCATCGTCGGCGCGGGCAGCTTTTCCGTGTCGGCCAGGCAGAGGGCGATCTTGTGCGCGCGCAGAATCGCGAAAATCTCGTCGTCGAGCCACGATTCGTGCCGGAATTCAAAGGCCGCGCGCATCGCCGGCAGCTCGCGCAAAAAGTCGCTCAGAAGGTCGGCGTTCTTTTTGAAATTGGGCGGGAGCTGGAAGAGGACCGGCCCGAGACGGTCGCCGAGGGCGGAAACGACCCGATAAAAATAGGCGATCGTGTCCTGGCAATCGCGCAGCTTGGCGAAGTGGGTGATTTTCTGCGGCGCCTTGAGCGCGAAACGAAAATTCTCCGGGGTTTGCGCGAGCCAGTTCTCGATCGTCTTGGGTGAGGGGATGCGATGAAAAGTGTAGTTGATCTCCGTCGTGGAAAGGCGCTCTGCGAAGTAGCGCAGCATCTTGGCCGCGGCCAGGTCTTCCGGATAGAAGGAGCCCTTCCATTCCGCGTACTGGAAACCTGAGGTTCCGATCCAAGTATTCATTCCGGCCTGAGCATGCTCCGAGCGGGTCGAGCTGACAACCCGACGTGATCGTTAGGCGAAGTTTCGCAGGAGAGAGAACTTTTTGCCGTGGGCGTCACGATTAGAAGAGAGGGATGAGAAGCGAAGGCAAAGTGGCGGAAGGCTGGGCGTTGCTCAAGCACACCGCGATTGAGTGGTGGAACGACAACACTTTTCGCCTCGCCGCCTCTCTGGCCTTCTACACCATCTTCTCCGTCGCCCCCGTCTTGCTCATCGCGGTCGGCGCGGCCAGTCTCTTCTTCGCCCGCGAGACCGCAGTGAATCGGGTTGTGGGCGAAATGCAACGGCTCGTCGGTGACCAGGGCGCCAGCGCCATCCGCCAGGTCCTGGAGTCATCCGCCGGCTTCGGCAAAGGGACATGGGCGATCGCGGTTGGAGTTGTGACCCTGGTGCTGGGCGCTTCGGTCGTCTTTGCGGAATTGCAATCTGCTCTCAATCAGATCTGGGGAGTAAAATCGGAGGTGCGCCGCGGGCTGATTCTCGATCTCGTGCTCGATCGCCTGCGCTCGTTTTCGATCGCTCTCGGGGTCGGTTTTCTCCTGCTTGTTTCCCTCGTCCTGAGCGCCGCTCTCAGCGCACTGCAGGATTACATGACAAACTGGATGCCGACGCTGCCCTGGCTCTGGCAGTCGGGCAATATTGCCATTTCCTTCGTCGTCGTCGCCATTCTCTTCGCCATGATTTACAAGTTTCTGCCCGATGTACAGATCGGGTGGCGCGATGTTTGGGTTGGCGCGGTCGTGACTTCGATTCTTTTCAGCGGCGGCAAATATTTGATCAGCATTTATCTCGGGCACGCCGCGATCGGGAGCGCCTTCGGGGCGGCCGGGTCCTTTGCCGTGCTTCTGGTCTGGATTTACTATTCGGCCCTGATCAGTTTTTTCGGCGCCGAGTTCACCCAGGTTTATGCGCGCCGGCATGGCCGGCAGATTCAGCCGGAAGCGCATGCCCGCAGCGTCGGGAAACCGGATCGTTAGGCAACTTCGCCCGCGGCGTGCCCGCTGGCCCAGGCCCATTGAAAATTGTAGCCGCCGAGCCAGCCGGTCACGTCGACCACTTCGCCGATGAAATAAAGTCCCGGCACCCGCCGCGCTTCCATCGTTTTGGAAGACAACTCCCCGGTTTCCACGCCACCGAGCGTGACTTCGGCTTTGGGATAACCTTCCGTGCCCTCCGGTCGCAGCGGCCATCGATGAACGAGCCGCGCGATTTGTTCGAGCTCGGCGATGCGCGTCTGCGGCAGCGGTTTGGGCGGCGCATAACGAGCGCACCAGGCCGCGGCGAATCGTGCGGGCCATTCCCGCGCGAGTAAATCCTCCACCGTCATTTTCGTTTCGCGCTGCGCCAGGAGCCAATCCGCGCCGGGATGCTCCGGGAGCAGATCGAGCGTCACGTTTTCAGCCTCCCGCCAAAAAGAGGAAACCTGCAGAATCGCCGGGCCGCTCAAGCCGCGATGAGTGATCAGCATCGCCTCCGCGAAAGACGCACCGTCCGCCCGCGCCACAACCGGGAGCGAAACTCCGCTGAGGGGCGCGAAGAGCGCCCGTTCTTCCTCGGCCAGGGTGAGGGGGACGAGGCCGGGGCGGGTCTCGGTCAACCCGATCCCGAACTGCTCCGCAATCCGGTAACCAAAGTCGGACGCGCCGAGGCGCGGGAGCGAGAGGCCGCCGGTCGCGATCACGAGCGAGTCGCACGCCAGCTCGCCAAGGTTCGTGCCTAACGAAAAGCAATCCGGCTTCGCCACCGACTCGACCCGGCAGCCGCACCGGATGTCGACCTCCGCGATGGCGCATTCCGCCAGCAGCATTTCGATGATCTGGCGGGAGCTGAAATCGCAGAACAACTGTCCCAGCTTTTTCTCGTGGTACGGAATGCCGTGTTTTTCGACCAGGGCGATGAAATCCTCCGGCCGGTAGCGGGCCAGGGCCGAGGCGCAGAAACGAGGGTTAGCTGAAAGATAATTTTCCGGGGCCGCGAAAAGATTGGTGAAATTGCAGCGGCCGCCGCCCGAGATCGCGATCTTGAGACCGACCCGCGCGTTGCATTCGAGCAGCGCGACACGGCGCCCGCGCCGACCGGCGGTGAAGGCGCACATCAACCCGGCGGCGCCGCCGCCAATCACGATAACGTCGTAGCTCTGCAATTACTCCGCCGCTTCGCCGCTCTCGTGGACCCGGCGGATTTCCGCGCCTCCCGCCTTCGGCTCCTCCAGCTCCCAGAGCAGCCAGTCGTCGTTAGGCACATATTTTTTCAGGCGATTGTCCCAGCGCTCGGGCAACTCGTGGGTCAGGCGCTCGAGGAAGGGCAGGAGGGGATTCTGCGGCGGCTGGATTCTCTCCCGCTCGTCCATCGCGATGTCGCCCCAACCAAATTTCTCGCGGTACTCGGCGAAGCCGAAGCCGTCGAAGAAATTCCCGCTCCCGACCAATGGCATGTACCAGAGACTGGGAATGGCGCGCGGGTTGGGCTTGATCGGCACATCCGAGACCAGGCGGTCGAGGAGTTGTAAAGCGTGCGTGTCTTTCCCCTGCTCGAGATGCGCCCGCAGGAGGTCGAGTGCGGGGAAGGTGACCGGCGGACTAACGAAAAGCACCGGCTTCCATTGCAGGCGCGAGAGGACGATCTCGTGCACCGTTCCGACGCTGTAGATATTCGTCGGGACGAAGGCGATCGTGAAATCGCTCGTGTCCACCATCCGCAGATCGATGTGGAGAGTTTCCCAGAATTTCTCCGCGCAATGCGACCGTTTCTCGTCCCCGGCCTGGCCCTGTTCGAAGGTCCATTCTTCGCGCACATCGATCGTGTTGATGTCCTCGAGGCCGTATTGCTGGGCGCCGCGCACGCCCGGTTTGAACCAGGGATCGAAAACAATCGCCCCGTGCGCGCGCAGGAAATCGCCGATCCGGTTGCGCCAGCCGAGCTTTTTTTCATCCGCGCGCGAGGCGACGAAATCCATCGGGCCGGAAAGGTAAACGCGCGCCCCGCGCAGGAAATGGTGCTGGTTCATCGCGCGAGCATAGAATGGCGGCGGCGGGAAATGGAAGCGGGGATTCGAGAGTGATTGACGGATTTTGCCCGCTCCATTAAACCTCGCTGCCATGCGAAAGTTTCTCCTCCTGGCGGGCGTCGTTGTCCTGCTCGCTCCCGTCTCTTTTCCCGCGCGCGGCGCAGTCGCGCTCAATGCGGTCGATCGCTATGTCGTCGCCCACGGCTATGCCGGCGCCCAGTTCCTCCAGATTCAAAACACCTACCGCCTCCCGGTCACTATCAACGGCAAGACCGGCGATCTGACGATCGACACCGGCTCGCCCACCGCGGTCATTTTCCAGGCGGTGACGAAAAAGTTTGGCCTCACCCGCGAAGAAACCGACATCGCGGTCCACGGCGCTTTCGGGAAAGGCAAAGAGAAGATCGGCCGCACCAGCATTCAGCAGCTCGCGATGGGGAATTGCACTCTGCTCAACGTGAAAGCGGCGGTCATCTCCGAACCCGGCGGCAGCGGGCTCTATCGCGCCTACGGGTCGACCGACGGTCTCTTCGGCTTGGGCGAGATGATGAAGTACGGCGCCGTCCTCGACATCTCCAATCGCCTGCTCATGGTCAATCCGCGGGGCCAGACCAAAGGCATTTCCGCCGGCATCCGGTCCATCCTGACGAAGGAAGGTTACACCCCGATTGAGCTTTCGGTTCGCGGCGGTCACCTCCACGTCGCGGCCGTCGTCAATGGAACACCCTGCCGGCTTGTGGTGGACACCGGCGCTTTTCTCACTGTGCTGGACGAGGGGTTTGCGCGCAAAGCACGCCTCGGCGGTTACAACACCAACTTTTACGCGCAGGGGTTTGGGACGAAGGCGCGGCCCGTCGAGCTCAGTCAATTCCCCGAGTTCAAGGTGGGCGCTTTCACGATCAGGAACGCGAGCGTCACCATTACCTCCCTCAGCCCGGGATTGCTCGGGGGCGATGGCAAAGACGCGGCCGCCGGGTTGCTCGGGGCGGAATATCTCGGCATGCACGGCGCCGTTTTCGATTTCAATAGCGGAACTTTATACCTGCGGCCGAAGAAGAAGTCGTAGCGAGTCAATGCGGCGTCACAATTTGCCGATCGAGGGCAGGCCGGCGAGAGCAGGACCTGTTCGAAGCCGGTCCGCGGCGCTCGGCGGCGGTAAAGAATTGAATCCGTTTCTCCAGGTCAAACGGAGAACCGCTCGATGCACTCGTTCCTGAAAACCACGCGGTCGACCCGCCCAGGCGGCACCCGCGAAGTCGTGATCGTCGGCGCCGGGCCCGGCGGACTCGCCGCCTCCATCCTGCTCGCCGCCGCAGGCGTGCGGGTGCGAATCCTGGAAAGACTCCCAATCGTCGGCGGGCGCACCTCCACGATCGAGGCCGAGGGTTTCAAGTTCGATCTCGGGCCGACTTTTTTTCTTTATCCGCGCATCCTCGACGAAATCCTCCAGACCGCCGGCACCTCGCTTCAGGCCGAGGTGGAAATGGTGCGGCTCGATCCGCAATATCGGCTCACTTTCGGGGCGGGCGGCCAGATCGATTGCACCGCGGAGCGCGCGGAGATGGAGCGGCAAATCGGAGCTCTCGCGCCGGACGACGTCCCGGGCTTCGGACGCTTCCTCGAGGATAACCGGCGCAAGCTCGCCCTCATGCAGCCCTGCCTCGAAAGTGCGTTCTCGAGTTGGAAAGACCTCTTCACCCGGCCGCTCCTCAAGATGCTTCCCGCCCTCCGGCCGCATCAATCGATCGATGCCTATCTGCGCCGCTTTTTTTCCGACGAGCGCATCCGGCTCGCCTTTTCCTTCCAGTCAAAATATCTCGGCATGTCGCCCTTTCGCTGCCCGAGCCTGTTTTCGATTCTCTCCTTTCTCGAATACGAGTACGGCGTCTTTCACCCGATCGGCGGCTGCGGCGCGGTCATGACCGCGCTCGCCCGGGTGGCGCGGCGGATGGGAGTGGAAATTCACCTCGATGAAGCGGTCGAAGAAATCCTGCTCGACGGTCGCCGCGCTACCGGCGTTCGCACTCGGGCCGGTGTCTACGCGGCCGACGCCGTTGTCCTGAACGCCGATTTTGCCCGCGCCATGTCGCGGCTTTTGCCTAACGAAAAGCTGCGGCGCTGGAACGCGGGCAGGGTGGCGAAGAAGAAGTTCTCCTGCTCGACCTTTATGCTCTACCTCGGGATCGAGGGACGCTACGATCTGCCGCACCATAACATTCACATCGCGGCCGACTACGCGCGGAACCTCGACGAAATCGAGAACAGGCACGTGCTCTCGGAGGATCCTTCGTTCTATATTCAGAACGCGTCCGTCACCGACCCGACCCTCGCGCCCGCAGGCATGAGCACGATCTATTTTCTCGTCCCGGTCACGCACCAGCATCCCAATGTCGACTGGTCGCGCGAGCGCGAACGTTACCGCGCCCTCGCTTTGCAGAAGGCGGCCCAGGCCGGCTTCACTGGCCTGGAAAAGCGGATTCGTTTCGAGCGTCTGCTCACCCCCGACGATTGGGAGAAGCAGTACGAAATTCATCGCGGCGCGACCTTCAATCTGGCCCACAGTCTTGGACAGCTCCTCCACCTTCGGCCGCACAACCGTTTCGAGGATGTCGACGGCGTCTATCTCGTCGGCGGCGGGACCCATCCCGGGAGCGGGCTGCCCGTGATCTTCGAATCGGCCCGGATCAGCTCGCGCCTCCTTCTCCAGGATCTGGGAGTCTCCGCGCCGGCACTTCCAGTCGCGATGCCAATGCAGGAGGCGGCGGCATGAACGCGGTCATCGCCTCCGCACGTGTCGCGCAACGGCGCTGGGCCGGCGCGACCCTGCGCCAGCGCCTCGCTGTCGTCACGCAGCTCCGGCTTGCGATCGCGGCAAATCCGGTCCGCCTCGCGCAGCTGACGGCTGAGCCTAACGATCGACCGCTGGCCGAGAAACTCACCTCCGAGGTCATTCCCTTGCTCGATGCCTGCCGTTTCCTGGAGCGAAACGCGGCCCGCCTTTTGCGCCCGGAAAAGTTTGGCAGCCGCGGCCGCCCCCTCTGGCTGCGCGGCCATTCCTTCACGGTCGAGCGCCGGCCTTTCGGCGTTGTCCTCATCGTAGCGCCGGGAAATTATCCGCTCTTTCTCGCCGGCGTTCAGTTGCTGCAGGCGCTCGTGGCCGGCAACGCCGTTCTCCTCAAGCCGGCCGAAGGCTGCAGCGCACCGCTCCGTTGGCTGGTCGATCAAATGCTCGAGCGCCGCCTGATCGATCGCGATCTCGTGCAGATCCTGCCGGAACCTCCCGCCGCCGCCCAGCAGGCCGTCCGCGCCGGCGTCGATAAGGTCGTCTTCACCGGCTCTTCGGAAAACGGGCGCGGCTTCCTCGCCCTGCTCGCGGAACAAAACACCCCGGGCGTTTTCGAGCTCTCCGGGGCAGATTTCGTGATCGTGAGGCAGGATGCCGACCTCGAGCGCGCGGCCCGGGCCATCGCGTTCGGGCGCCGCCTGAACGCGGGCGATACCTGCATGGCGCCGCACGCTGTCTTCGTCCACGAAAACGTCCGCATCGGCCTAACGAGTCGGTTGCACCAGCTCGGACTCGACGATCTGGAAGTGCATGCTTTCGCCGACGACCATGACGCCCTCCTCCTGGCCCAGGAAAATGAGCATGGTCTTGGCGCCGCGATCTTTTCCGCGGATGAAGAAGCGGCGCGTACGCTCGCGCGACAATTGCCGACCGGTTTCGTCACGATCAACGATCTGATCGCGCCGACCGCGGACCCGCGTTTTCCTTTTGGCGGGGTGCGCGCGAGCGGGTTTGGGACGACTCGCGGCGCGGATGGTTTGCGCGAGTTCACTTATCCGCATGTCATCGCGCTGCGGCGGGGCCGCTGGCTTCCGCATCTCGAGGAAGCGAAGACGGGCGATGAGAAGATTTTCTCCGCCTACATCAAGATGGCGTACGGCCGCGGTCGGGAGCGGTGGAAAGCCGTCAGTGCGTTTCTCCGCGCCGCGCGCCAGCGCGGTGTCGCGGCGGGCGTGTCGCCGGCAAAGAACGGCACGCCCAACTGCAGCGAAACCAACCCCCGGGCGGCCAGGATGGGGCGCCCTACACCATGAAACGCATTGGAATCATCGGCGGTGGATTGGGCGGACTCGCTTCCGCCTGCACGCTCGCGGCGCGCGGCTACTCGGTCGTGCTTTTCGAGCGCAACGAATGGCTCGGCGGCAAAGCGGCCGTCCTGGAACAGGATGGCTTCCGATTCGACATGGGGCCGACGATTGTCACGCTTCCGTCGGTTTTGCGCCGGATTTTTGCCGAAGCTGGCCGCGAGATGGATGACGCGATCGACCTCGTCAGGCTCGATCCGCAGTGGCGCTCGTTCTTCGAAGACGGAAGCACGCTTGATCTGCATTCCGATTCCTCGCGGATGGCGGAGGAGCTTAAACGCTTTTCGCCCGAAACGTCCTCGGCCGCGGGTTACGATCGCTTTCTCCAACTTTCGGAGCGGCTCCATCGCATCTCGCGCAATTGGTTTTTCTATCGGCCGGTCGGCGGCCTGCGCGACATGTTTAATGCCGGCAACATGGTCCAGGCGGGCACGCTCGGCGATGTTCTCGCCATGCGGATGGGCCGCAGTGTCGGTGGAACGGTGCGGAGCTTCATCCCGGACGCGCGCGTCGCGCAGATGGTCGATCACTTTACGCAGTACGTCGGCTCGGCGCCGGACGCTTCGCCCGCGGTCTTGTGCGGGATCGCGCACATGCAGACGAGCGAAGGCATTTCCTATCCGATCGGCGGCACCGGGGAGATCCCGCGCGCGCTCGTACAACTGGCGACCGAGCTCGGGGTGGAACTCCATACCGGCAGCGGGGTGCGCCGGATCACCCACGAGCGCGGTGCGGTCACCGGGGTGGAATTGGAATCGGGCGAACTCGTTAGGCTGGACGCCGTGATTTCCAACGCCGATGCCGTGCGGACGCATCGCGAACTGCTCGGCGGGGTGAAAAAATTCGAGCGCCGCCGGCGTTACGAGCCGGCCTGTTCCGGCGTCGTGCTTTATCTCGGGCTGAAACGCCAGCCGGAGCAGCTCCTGCATCACAACTTCGTTTTTTCGCGCGATCCGCACGAGGAATTCGATTTCATCTATCGCCAGGGCGAACCGGCGCCGGACCCGACCTGTTACGTTTGCGCGCCGGCGCGGACGGACCCGGGGGTTGCGCCGGAGGGCGGGGAAGCGCTCTATGTGCTGGTGCACGCGCCCTACCTGAGAAAGCATCATGACTGGAAAAAAATGCTGCCGAAATATCGTGAGGCGATCCTGCGCAAGTTGCGTCGCACCGCCGGGCTCGACATCGAGAAAGACATCGTGACCGAGAGCGCGCTCACCCCGCAGGATATTCACGATCGTTACGGCGTGCTCAACGGTGCGATCTACGGCATCGCCAGCCACGGTCGCTGGCTCGGGGCCTTTAAGCCAAGCAATCGCAGTCCGGATCTGCGCGGACTCTACCTCGCGGGGGGTGCGGCTCATCCCGGACCGGGCATGCCGATGGTTTTGATGTCGGGCTGGATCGCGGCCGATGCGATCGACCAGGATTTCGGCGGCGCACCGGCAAATGCACAGGCCCGCCAGCGCCTTGCCACGGAACGCGTGTGAGAACGCCCGGCCAGGTTCCGGAAATTTCGCCGACGCTTCTCGCGCTTTTTTCCCGCTACGCCGGTTGGTACGTCGGGAAACATTTTCACGCGGTCAGGATTCTGGCTCCGCTTCCCGCGCCTAACGATTCGACGAAACCCTTGGTTGTTTTCCTGAATCACGCCGCCTGGTGGGACCCGCTGGTCTGTCTTATTCTGTGGCGCCAGTTCTTTGCCAATCGCTCTGCCTACGCCCCGATCGAAGCCGCCGCCCTCGACCGTTATCGTTTCCTGAAACGGCTTGGTTTCTTCGCGGTTGAGGCCGGAACGATTCGCGGCGCAGCGAATTTTCTCACGACCTCCGCCGCGATCCTGGAAAAGGAGGAGAGCGCGCTCTTCCTCACGCCGCAGGGAAAATTCGCCGATGTGCGGACGCCCCTCGTCCTCGCGGGGGGGATCGATCGCCTCGCGACTCGTGCGCCCGGTGCGGTCTATCTGCCGCTGGCGATCGAGTATTCTTTTTGGGAAGAGCGCAAACCGGAAGTCCTGCTCGCCTTCGGGGAGGCGGCGCCGGCTGCGTCCGGCCCGCCCCTCGCAGACCGCCTCGCCCAGCTCCAAGCCCGGCTCGCGGCTGCGGCGGCGCGGCGTCAGCCTAACGAATGGACGATCCTGCGGAAAAGCCGGAGCGGAGTCAGCCTGCCCTTTGATCTCTGGCGCGGGCTGCGGGCCCGTTTGCGCGGGGAAGCATTCCGCGCGGACCATGGACGGCTATGATCTGGCTCGCGGGCTTGGCTCTTCTTTGTGCGGCCATCCCGGCGCTTCTTTTCCTGGTCAACCTGCTGGCCTACCGGCCGCCGAACCCGGCCGGTGCGGCGAAAGGTAAAGTTGCCGTCCTCATCCCGGCGCGCGACGAGGCCGAAAAAATCGAGCTGACCGTTCGTGCTGCCCTCGGGAGCGGGGCCGACGAAGTCATCGTGCTCGACGACGGCTCGAGTGACGGGACCGCTGAAATCGTTAGGCAGATGACGACGAATACTCCGCATCTCCGTCTGCTGCAGGGCGAAGTGCTGCCCCCGGGCTGGTGCGGAAAGAATTTCGCCTGCGCTCAACTGGCTGCGGCGACAGCGGCGCCGGTTTTGATTTTTCTGGATGCCGACGTGCAACTCGCGCCGGGCTCAGCCGCTCGATTGGCGGGGTACCTTGAGAAATCGGGCGCACCGTTAGCGAGCGGTGTGCCCCGCGAAATCACGGTCACGTTTTCGGAACGGCTCCTCATTCCGCTGATTCATTTTCTCCTCCTCGGCTTCCTTCCGCTCCACCGCATGCGGCGCACCCGGAAGCCGGCCTACGGCGCCGGTTGCGGCCAGCTTTTCGTCGCCGATGCCGCGGCCTACCGGGCCTGCGGTGGCCACGGCGCGATCCGCGACCGGATTCACGAAGGGCTCTGGCTGCCGAAGAAATTTCGCGAACACGATTTCGCAACGGACCTCTTCGATGCCACGGAGCTTGCCACCTGCCGAATGTATCAGCGCGACATTGAGGTATGGCGTGGGCTGGCCAAGAACACCCACGAAGGCCTCGGCGCGCCCGCGGTGATTCTTCCCATGACTTTCATCCTGCTTTGCGGCCAGGTGCTCCCTCTTGTTCTTCTGCTCGCGCCAGGTTCACCTCAGGTCCGGCTGCTTGCGGCCGTTGCCTGTTTTTTCGTTCTTCTTCCGCGAGTCCTGGCCGCGGTTCGTTTCCGGCAATCCTGGATGAGCGTCATTTTGCATCCGGTCGCGATCGTGGCCCTCCTCGGTATCCAATGGTTCGGACTCGTTAGGTTCCTCCGCGGCCGGCCCGCGACCTGGAAAGGGCGGGCTTATCCGGCGCGGCGCGGCGAAATTTCAGACTAACGAGGGGACTATTTTTTTGTCGCGCCGGTTTTCTTGAGGGCATTTTTCGCCAGCCGGCTGACGAAGATTGTCACGCCGATGGTGGCGAGCAGACCGATTCCGAGAAAGGTCCATTCGAGCGGACTGTGGCCCTTTTTTCCGCCGGAGAGACCGGCCTGGCCAATCGCGCCGAGGTAGGCGTAGAGGAGCGTGCCCGGCAGCATCCCGACAAAACTGGCGAGGAGATAAGGCCAGAAACCGATCGCAGTCACGCCGTAGAAATAATTGCTGACATTGAATGGAATGAGCGGGCTGAGCCGGAGCAGGCCGACGATTTTCCAGCCCTGCTTCCCGATCGCGTCGTCGATCGCGCCGAACTTTTTGTTTTTTCCAGCGAATTTCTTGATTCGGTTTCGGAAAAGATAACGACCGGCAAGGAAGGAGACTCCCGCGCCTAACGTCGCCCCGGCGATGGCGACCGCGGTCCCGCCGACGATGCCGTAAACCAGCCCGGCGGCGATGGTAAAGATGGCGCCGGGCAAAAAGAGGAGCGCGGCGAGGGCGTAGACCCCGATGAAAATGAAAGCGCCGGCGACACCAAGGTGACGGATCCAGTCGGTGAAGCTTTTTACCCATTCGCCGACCGGCAGGAAAGAGATCGCGACGGAGAGTGCGATCAGGCCACCGGCGATGGCAATCCACTTCCAATAGTTCTTGAGCCAGTTCATGTAGACGCCGACCTCTGGGCGGCGCGGGTGCGGGCGGGGCTGAATGAAAAAGGTTTTCGAGCGGGCGGAGCTTTGTCCCGCGCTTCGCAGAGCGAAGCGTCTACAACCCTTATTGACGAGATCGGCGATACAACCATTGCGTGATACTGCGCGCCCGTGGCGTGAGGCGTTTCTTGTTCAGTTTCTCGGCCGACTTCAGGACGAGGCTGGCGAAAGTCGGGTAGCCGTAGATGGTCGAGGCGATCTGCTTCAAGCCGATGCCGTGTTTCATGGCGAGGACAAATTCCTGGATCAGCTCGCCCGCGTGTTCGCCCACGATGGTGGCGCCGATCACTTCATCGCTTCCCCGCCTAACGAGAACGCGGGCAAAGCCGGTCGCGGCGCGTTCCAGGACCGCGCGATCGACCGTTTTCATTTCCTGCTCGATCAGGTCGTAGGCGACGCCCTTCTTTTTCGCCGCGGTTTCCGTTAGGCCAACGGTCGCGACTTCGGGGTCGAGGTAGGTGCACCAGGGGACGACGGAGTAGTCGACCTTCTGCCGCAGGAACGAAAACGGAACGAGCGTGTTCCGGATCGCGATCCGCGCGTGATAGTCGGCCACGTGGGTGAACTGGAGTTGGCCGACGATGTCTCCGATCGCGTAAATCCCGGGCTGCGTTGTCTCGAGGCGCTCGTCCACAGTCACGCCCTTGTCCGTGAAAGCGACGTTGGCTTTCTGCAGATTCAGATTCTCGACGTTAGGCTGGCGACCGGCGGCGACGAGGAGAGCCGCGGCGGAGATTTGCTGCCCGCTGACACGCAGGGAAACGCCCGCGCCAGATTTCTGCACCTCTTCGATTTTCGACTCGGTCAGAACGCGAACTCCCTCGGCTTCCAGCAGCTCACGCACAAACTCGCTCACGGCCGGATCTTCCTTGTCCAAGAGGCGTTTTCCTTTTTGCAGGATGGTCACCTTCACTCCGAGCCGGTTGAACATTTGTCCCAGTTCGCAGCCGATCGGTCCGCCGCCGATCACGATGAGGCTTTCCGGCTTCTCCTTCAGCTCGTCGAAGATCGTTTCGTTTGTGAAATAGGAAACCTGACTCGCCCCGACCGCGTCCGGGATCGCGGCGCGTGAGCCGGTCGCGATGATGAAATTTCTGGCCCGCAATTTCTGCCCACCGACGGCGATTTCCTGCGGGGAGAGAAAAGTCGCTTCGCCGCGAAAGACATCCACGCCTAACGACTCGAAGCGTTCCACCGAATCGAGCGGGGCGAGTTCCGCCCGCTGCGCGCGCATGCTGGCGAAAACTTTCTGGAAATCGAATTCTGGTTCGACCTTCGCCAGGCCCCACTTTTCCGCGTGGCGCATGCGATCGAGCAGGCGCGCGGAGGAGATCAGCGCTTTGCTTGGGACACAACCGAAGTTGAGGCAGTCGCCACCCATCTTGTGGCGCTCGACCAGGGCGACGCGCGCCCCGAGCGCGACGGAGCCGGCTGCGGTCACGAGGCCGGCGGTTCCGGCGCCGATGACGACGAGATTGTAGACTCCCTCTCCCTTTTTCATCGAAGGTAGGAGTGTCGATGAGGGCGGGTATTCCCGCGCTTGCCTAACAAGCGATGGCGTGGCGGCGGCAAACCCCGGAGAGCAATTCCCAAAGTGCCGCCAGGATCCGATCCGCCGCCTTCGTCACGGCCGCGGAATTTTCTGCACTCACATGACTCTCGAGCAGCGCCCGCTCGGCCGCGGCGTGTTCGCGGTCGGCCTCGATGTGGACGGTGAAATAACGATAACTTTCCGGGTCGTCGAATCCGTAATGCTTTTGCAGCCCGTCAATTTTCGATTCCGAAACCGCCGGGATCTGGCTTTCGTAGGCGTAAAGCGCGGCCAGGCCCTCGGCGATCTCGCCCTCGCGGCAGACTTCGCGGAAAGTGGCGATGAGTTCCGCGGTTTCCGGCCAGGGCTTGGTCTCGTCGAGCTCGTTAGGCGAAACGCCCAAGGCGGCGGCGAAATTCTTCCAGAGCTGCGGGTGATTCGGGTCGCCGGCTTCTTCGTCGATCAAGTTGGCGAGAATCTGGCGGCGGGTCGGCTGGTCGTCGCAGCGCGCGTGCACGGCGGAGAGATAGGTCGGGAAGGCGGCCACGTGCTGGTAATACTGGCCGGCGTAATCGGCCAGCGTTTCCTTGCTCAACTCGCCCCGGGTCCAGGCGAGGTAAAAGGGATGGGTCAGGAGATGACGGGCGGCGATTTGGGCGTCGAGGCGATCAAGGTAGGCGTTCATAGGCTTGCAGAGTTTTTAGGCGATCATCGGCTTCTTGGCAAAGCTCATTCGGGTCGGTGCCCAACAAATATTTCCGGGTCAGAAGCAGATCCGTCCAGGTCGTGCGGAGGGGGCCTCGGGCGATGAAGCGCCGGGCCGAGGAAGAAACGGGCGGCGTGAGGGTGACCGTCCGGCCGAGGCGGCGGAGGCGGCGCGAGAAATCGAGGTCCTCGAAAATCGGGATGTCACGATAGCCACCGAGTTTTTCGAAGAGATCGCGCCTAACGAAAAGGGCCTGGTCGCCGAGATGCCAGCCGAAGAGCCGGTTGCGCAGGCCGGCGAGGCGGGAGGTGAGCGCGAGGGTGGGCGAGCGCGAGCGATAGCGGCGGGCGAAGCCTCCGCCGAGGGCGTCCCGCTCATTGATCGCCGACCGGACCCGCTCGAGCGCCCCGGACGGGAGCCAGGTATCGGCGTGCAGGAAAAGCAAAATCCGGCCGCGCGCCTGGGCCGCGCCGAGATTCATCTGGCGGGCACGATGGCGCTCGGGCGAGGCGATGAGCCGGCAATTCGCCGCTTCTGCAATCGCCCGGGTGTCGTCTTCGCTCCCACCGTCCACGACCAGGATTTCCCTGGGACCGCGGTCGATGTGCTGGAGGCATTGCGGGAGCGCGGCGGCCTCGTTGGCGACCGGGATGACGATCGAAATCTCAGGCGGTGGTTTTGTCGCCATGGCTTTGGGCCGGCGAAGCTGCAATGTCCCTAACGACCGAGCGGAGTGGTGACGTCCGTCCCGGCCGGAGGCGTAAATTCAAATTTGGAAGGCTCGATCGGGGTGCGCGATTCGTTGGCGTATTTGGTCACGATGCGATCGCCTTTGGGCTGGACCATCTCGGTTCGTTCCACCTGGAGATCGGCATTCATCCGGATGGTGAAACTTTGGAGCAGCCGCTTGAGCGAGGGATTACGCGGAGCGAGTTGCAGTTCGTAACCGGTCTCCTCCTTGCTCGCTTTGATCTGATAGTTGCCCTCGACGTTTTCGAGGTTGAGCGCGGCGGTGAGAGCGGCGAGCCCGGCATCGAGCGGAGAGCGTTTGCCTAACGAATAATGCTCGGCCGACTTGAATTTCGGATAGTAAATCCAGAGCTGCCGGCCGTCGCTGACCGTGATGCTGGGGGAGCCGCCCTGCACTTCGCGGCGGAATTTATCCGGTTTTTGGAACCAGACTTTGCCCGTGCTGCTGATCGGCTTGTTCATCAGGCGGACCGATCTCTCCTCCTGAAAATCGGCCTGCATCTGGGGCGCGGCGGCGCGTTTTGCGCGGATGCGCTCGAGGAGGGCCTTGACTTCGGCCGGTGCGAGTGGCCCCGCCTGGAGACCGGTGCAGGCGAGGAGAAGAAACGAGGCGAGAAGTAAAAATCTGGAAATCATGTGCCGGCTAACTTTTTGCGCGCTTCATTAGACATCGGTTCTGCCAGAGCCGCTGCGGGCAGAGTAAAAAAGATCGTCGCAAACAGGCTCCAGGCCAGCCCGATGGCGCAGGCCACGCCGAGCCCGCTCAAGGTCGGGTTATTGGCCAGGCCTAACGAACCGAAACCGGCAATCGCGGTCAGGCCGGCGAGCAGGACCGGCTTGAGGACGCCGGCCACGTCATGCTCGATTTCCCGCGCCCGCTGCCAGACGAGCAGGACGTAAATTCCGTAGTCGACTCCGATCGCGAGGACGAGACGGAAAGCGAGAACGTTCAGGAGATTGAGCGGGATGTGGGCCAGTTTCATGGTCGCGATCATGCCGCCGATGGCGAGAGCGAGAGTCGCGAGCTGGATCAGCCAGAGCCGCCAGTCGCGATAAAGCACGGCGAGAAGGAAGGCGTCGAAGAACGCCATCAGGGTGCTGATCAGGATCAACTGGCGATGCGACCACGGGATGAGATCGGTCAGGGTAAAGCTCCAGCCGGAGAGAATCATCGGCACCCCGGCCACGGGCAGTTCGCGCATCAGCATTTCCTTTTGGTCGGAGGTTTCGACCGGTTTATTCGTGGTCACGAAGCCGACGGTGAGGAGCGGGTCGGCCGCGAAATAGCGCTCGACCAGGAACCACCAGCTCGAGGAAACGGGCAGCGCTTTGCGCCAGTCGGGGATCGCCATCGTGCCGCGGCTGACGGCCTCGAGTTGATCGAGGAGGGTAAAACCGGCGGCGAAACTTTCCCGGCTGAAGCCTTCGCGCGCGATCGCTTCCTCGAGGGCGCGGCGGGCGCCGGCAAAATCGATCCGGGAAAGGCTCTGCCGATTCTGTGCCATCAGGCGCGGGGAGAGCGCGAGCGCGGCCGGGGTGGAGAAGCTCTTGATCGCGCCGGTCTTCTCGAGCGAGCGCCAGCGGGTCTCGATCTTCTGCCAATTATCGTGCAGCTCTTCCTCGTTAGGCGCGCGGACCACGGCCAGGACCGGTTCCCAGCGGGTCGGCATTTTCCCCATGATCTTGGCCAAGGCGTAGCCGGCGTCGCTTGATTTCGGCTCCATCGAGCGGGTGCTGGCATCGAAGACGAGCGGCAGTTGCGGGAGGAGCGCGAGCGCGAAAAGGATGAGGAGAATCGGCAGCGCGATCCAAAGGATGAGCCCGGGCGTGCGCAGGGTGCGGCGGACGTAAACCCTAACGAGTGCCAGAATCCAATCGCTCTTCGGCGGGCTGGAATGTTCGCGGGTGAAGAGAAAGAAGACGCTCGTCATGAAAAACGCGGCGACGAGAATGCCGATCGCGATCAGGACCCCGAGCTGGGTGAAACCGCCGGAGTTGGCGAGGAGAAGAGCCATGAAACCGACCGCGGTCGTGAGCGCGCCGAAGAAGATCGCCTGTCCCAGTTTGCCGACGGCTTCCTCGATCGCGGGGGCGTGAGCGGCCCCTTCATTTCGCGCCTGCTGGTAGCGGCCGAAAATGAGAATGGCAAAGTCGACCCCGAGCCCGATGAGGATGGCGCACATCCCGATCGTGACCATGTTGAGCTCGTGGAAAATGAGGAGCCCGGCGGCGAGCGCGACGAGGCAGCAGAGGAGAAGCGTGAACCCCATCCCGATGAGCGGAAGCCAGCGCCGGAAGCCGACATAAAAGACTCCGCCGACGAGAAAGATGGAGCCGAAAAGAGTCACGATGATGTCGTGCCGCATGCTCAGGGAAATTTCCGCGACGTAAGCGGAGCGCCCGGTGACGAGGACCTCGAGCGGCGCGGCGCCTTCCCAGCCCTCAGCCGCGCCGGCGCGAAAGGCGTTCACTTTTTCCATCAGCGCCTGGCAATCGAAGGCGCTGATCGAGGGTTGATTCGTAACCGCGAGGAAGACGCGCATGGTGCGGTCGGGCGAGGCGAGGGGCTGGTCCTGCTCGAGGGCGGCATTGCCGGAAAAGGGTTTCAGGGCGGGGGCGATCACGCCTAACGGATCGAGTTGCAATTCAAACTCCGGCCGGGGCGACCCGGCTTCGATTTCCTGGCGCAGCCGGGCGAGACGGGCCTGGAGTTTCTCCGGCTGGAGAATGGACACGGTCTCGGCGAAAGCCTGCGGTTCGAGGTTGAGGAGGAGCGGAACGGCCAGGCCCTGCAACTCCGTCACCGCCTCGGGCGATTCCATCGGCGAGCCGCCGAGGACACGCGTGCTCCAGGGTTGCTCGCGCAGGCGCTGCGCGAAGACGGGGGCGAATTCCTCCAACCGATCGACGTCGCCCGGCTGGCAGACGAGGGCGAACGTGAGCTCGCGGGTCTGAGCGAAGTCGTTGTTGTAAACCTTCAGGCCCTGGACCGATTCGAACTTGCCGGGGAGCAGGTTGAGGACCTCGGTGTCGAGGGTGAGGCGGGTAACGAGAATGTAGAGACTGAGGGCGGCAACGAGCACCACGGCGAGCCAGACGAGGGCGCGGTGCTGCGTGACGAGACGGGCAATGAACTTCGAGTACGACATCAGCGACCGCGACAATTAGAAAGCGAAGGTGAAGCGGTCGGGGCCGAGAGTTTGGCGAATGAGCGGCTGATCTTTGCTGCGGAGAATTAATTCGCGGAGCGAGACCCAGCCGCGGAGACGGGCCGGGGTTTCGTTAGGCGGGCCCGACCAGGAACCGCGGGCGAGGGGACCGCTGACCCGGACGAAGTTTTCGTCCTGGCGGACGGTGAGAAGCACCAGGCCGGGGCCTTTGCTGAAGGTCAGTTCGAAATCGCCCTGTGTGGAATAACGCACCACGACTTCGCCGATGAGCGTGGTCTTGGCGCCGCGGTATTGGAGTTGGCCGATTTTCGACTGCCAATCGGGCTCGGGCGAGGCGAACTGGTGGCGCAAAGTCTGGCAGCTCGTGAGGCAGAGAAGAAGCGCGGCCGCGAATGAGGAAAGAAAACGATGCATGGTCGTTAGGCGGCGGAACGGAGAGCAGGTTGCGGTGCGGCCGTGGGCGCGACCAGGGTGCGGCGCGGGCAGAGCGGCAGGTAGCGTTGCAGCCAGACGATGAAATAGAAAGCCGACATCCGCCAGCGAATCGCGAAACTGCCGCTGATGTTGCCACCGAGGACGGCGTTCACGGCCGGCGGAATCTGGAGGACGTCCTGCGGATAAAGGAAAACCTCGATGAATTCCTTCGAATACCAGGCATCGACGAAACGCAGATAACCTTTCATCGCCCGCCGCAGGATGCGCTCGTAGCGGGCGAAGAGCCGCGGCGCCTTGCGCGGATGATCGAGCACGACGTCGAGAAGATCGGCCGCTTCTTCGCCCGCGAGGAGCGCGAGAAAGACGCCGCTGCTAAAGACCGGGTCGATGAAACCGGCGGCGTCGCCGGCCAGAAGCCAGCGTTCGCCGGTGAGACGGGTTTGGCGGTAGGAGAAATCGGCGCTCGCGTAAACCTGGGTGACGCGGCGGGCGTGGGTCATGCGCCGGGCGAGAAAAGGCTGAGCCGCGAGCGATTCCTCGAGGAATTGTTCGGGCGATTTTTTGCTCTGCCGGTAGAGCGCGGTATCGAGGACGACACCGAGGCTGGCCCGGTCGTTAGGCAAAGGGACGTACCAGAACCAGCGGTCGGTCGCGCGCAATTGCCGGGTGAGGGTGCCGTCGCGGCCTTCGTCCGCCTCCACCCCTTCGTAGTGGGCAAAGAGCGAGATCTTCTGCAGGTGCGGATAGGTTTCCTTGAGCTGGAAATGATTCCCCAGGACGGAGTGACGGCCACTGGCGTCGATAACGTAGCGCGCGCTGATTTTTTCGCGGTCGAGGTGCAGATCCACGCGGTCGTCGAAGAATTCGACTTTTTTGACCGCCGTCTCCTCGCGCACTTCGGCGCCGTTCTCGGCTGCGTGATCGAGCAGCACCTTGTCGAACTCCGCGCGCGGGACCTGATAGGAGGTTTCGGTTTGCGAGCGGTAGCCGTCCTTGAAATAGAACTTCACCCCTTCCTCGGAACAGGCGCTGGCCATTTCGCCGCCGTACTTCCGGAGAAAACCGGCCTGGGCAAACTTCTCGTGCACGCCGAGCCGGGTGAAGGTCTTCATGCTGATCGGCAAAAGCGATTCGCCGATGTGGAAACGGGGAAATTTATCCCGCTCGCACACGATCACTCGCCGGCCGGCCCGGGCGAGAAGCGTGGCCGCGGTGCTGCCGGCGGGTCCACCCCCGATAATGGCGACGTCATAGGTTGCTTCCGGCATTCGGCGATCAAGTTAGCAAGCTTGCGCCGGAAGCAAACTACCCTGTAGACGCTTCGCTCTGCGAAGCGCGGGAGTTGGTTGTGCTCCGGGATCGACCCCCCGCGCCTCCCAGAGGGAGGCGTCTACAGCGGAGCGCGGGAGTTGGTTGTGCTACGGGATCGACTCCCGCGCCTCCCAGAGGGAGGCGTCTACAGATTGGAAATAGTCGCGATCGAGCCGTCGATCTTGGTCAGGTTGATCCTGAATTTCTCCGGATAAGTCGCCGCCCGATCCTGCAGCATGCTGATGGCGACGGCTTCTCCCAATTGAATGGAAGAGCTGGTGTCGCTCCGCCAATGGATGCCGGCGATGATGCCATGGCCGAAGGAAACGTTGTTCGCCAGTTTGTTCAGTTCCCCATTGACCGTCATCTGGCCCGCGTCCCCACCGGTGTAGGGAACGAGATCCAATCCGTCGGCCGTCGGGACCAACGGGTTCGGGACGACAAAATTCCCGTCGAAGAAAAACTTCAGGATGGTGATGCAGGCCCCGGCCACCGCGCCGTGCCCGGTCGGGTAGGCGGGATGGGTCGGCGAACCCTCGGGGAAGGATTGGGAGAGAAAATAGTCGCTCCATTTACTGACACTGCGTTCGACCGCACGCGAGTTGAGGACGCTGCCGTGCACTTGGGCATCGAGCGTGTTCCCCGCGCCGGTGAGGATCTGGCGGACAATCGCCCCGCCCGATTCGGGACGGTGCCGGAGATGGATCCACCATTTTTGGTACCAGACGCTGTTCAGCGCGTGGCGAGCGGCGGCCGCGATCGTCGCTGCAAAATCAGGCCCGCCAAAAGTGCCGAAGCCATTTTGCCTGGTGGAGCTGGCGTAGGGATTCCCCGGGTTCACCGGCGCGCCCATGCTCCCGAGGACGAGGTAGGCGGTGAAGAACGCCTGGAAGAGCACGTCGACGTGGGTAAACGAGCAGAGGCCGCGGCCGTCGTGGAGATAGCGCGGTTGCGGGTCGAAATGGAGTGGCGCGCCGGTGTCGATCCCGTTCTGGACCTGCTGGTAGGTCGTCGGGTCGGTCATGTAATCGATGTCCGGCAAAAAGGTGACCAGTTGCTGCGACATCGGCTGCACCCCCATGTAGGTGGGCAGGATATAGAACTGCGAGAGATACGGCCCGACGGTGTCGCCCGGGTATGTCCCGCGAAAAAGAAGATCCGGCGTGACCCGGCCCACGTTATCCCGCGGGCCGGTGTAAGCCGGCAGCCGGGTCAGTTCGATGGCGGCTTCGGCGGCGATGGAGTCCGACGAATAATCCGAGAACGGCACGTCGCGGAGGAGTGAGGCCCAATAGAGCTCGACCAATTCGGCCGCGTACTCCTCGCTTGCCAGGGCAGGCGCGGGCGGGACGACGATCTGGTTGATTTGATTGGCTGGCGAAGGAGCGTTGCCAAACTGGACATCGTCGCTGCCTTCCAGGGCAAAGGCGCGGCCGCCGAGCGGGCCGTTCATCGTGCGCGGGCCGCCGGTGATGACGTTTTCGAAGTCCTCAAATTTCCCGCTATTGATCGCTTTGCGGAACGACTTATAGGCCGCCAGGTTCACCAACCCGATGCCGTCCTGCAGGATGCCCTTCGTATAGGTGCCCGACTTGTCAGGATAGAGCTGTTCGTCGCCGTTGGTCGTGTGCGGCGGCACAGGGATCTGCGCCTCCTTCGCCGCCGCGGCGACGCGGATGGCGTAGGCCTGCCGCACGCGGGCATCGGTCGCAGCCGGCGCGGCCAGTCCATTGCCGTGGTCGGATTGGGCAACGGCTTGCGGAATTTTCCCGAGGACCGCGCCGGTCGCGAGAGCGGCCGTCACCTGGCTGAGAAATTTGCGGCGACTCGAGCCTTTCCCGAGGAGCGGCGCGAGGGAAAGGGATGCGTTGGAGTCAGTCTGATCGTTATTGTTAATCATAGTTATCGCTGATTGTGGCGATGGGTGTATGAAAGTGCACTGGCTTTGGTCAATCATTTTGTCGCAGGTCTTGGTAACAACCCGTTTACCAAAAAGGTTTTGCAGCGAGCTCCGCCGTTCTTTCGCGCCGGATAGCCGTTGACAAAATCCGGCGCGCGCCGGATGGGAACGGCGCCTGCAGATGCCGTCATGAAATTAATCGATCGCTTCGTTGCCCGTGAGCTGATCGTGAACGTACTCTTCGCGATCGCGGTCCTGAGCCTTGTCCTGGTCGTGGGCAATATCTTTCGCAAGCTCCTCCCGCTCCTCGTCAATCACGACGTGCCGATCGAGTTCCTCCTCACCTTCATCGCCTACGTCCTGCCCTTTTCTCTCATCTTCACCATTCCGTGGGGCCTGCTCACCGCCATCCTCCTCGTCTTTGGCCGGCTCTCGGCCGATAACGAGTTGATCGCCCTCCGCTCCAACGGCGTCAGCGTGACGCGGATCTGCCTGCCGCTCGCCTTTCTCGCCGTCATCAGCACCGGCATTTGTCTCTGGCTCAATGTCAGCGTCGCGCCCGCGGCGCAGGAGAAATTGCGCAGCAGCATCTTCGATCTCGCAACCCAGAACCCGATCGCGCTTTTCGGCGGCGACCAGGTGATCGACCAGTTCCCGGGCCGGAAAATTTACGTCGGCAAAAAAGAGGGCAACAAGCTGGCGAACATCCTCGTCTTCCAGATGGACGATCACGATCTCCCCGTCCGCGTGACGCACGCCCGGACCGGGAAGCTGGAGACCGATTTGCCTAACAAACGGCTCCTGCTTCATCTCTACGACGCGCGCTACCAGGAACGCGACGCGAAGGATCCCTACGACCTGCGCAAGATCAAGGACGGAATCAGCCTGGCGGAGGGCACGCTCCCGATTGGTCTGGAGGAACTTTATGAGCGGGAAAAAAAACGCCCGAGCCGCTCCGCGCTTTCGCTTTCGCAGTTAATGGAACAGCTCAAGTCCGGCGCGCAACGCGATCAGAGCGCGACCAAGACGGAGATCAATAAACGTTTCTCTTTTCCGTTTTCCTGCATCGCCTTCGCCCTTATCGGGGTGCCGTTAGGCATCACCACTCATCGGCGCGAGACCTCGGTCGGCTTCGCCACCGGTCTGATCGTGGCGATCTTCTATTTCCTCTTCATCATCATCGCCGACACGATGCGGGCGAACGAGAAGATCCATCCCGAGCTGTTGGTCTGGTTTCCCAACGTGCTCTTCATCGTCATCGGCGCCTGGCTTTTTCGGCGCCTGAGCAGGCAATAGCGTAACGATCGTCAGGCCACGCCGGCCGGGACGTCCGCGATTTCGTCGCTGATGATGAAAAACTTCTTCAGGGTCGCGCTACCGAAGTTTGTCGTGAGGGCGACATCCGCGGCATCGCGCCCGACGGCCATGACGATGCGGCCGATGCGCGGGAAGTTGTGGCGGGCGTCGAAGGTGTGCCAGCGATCGCCGAGGTAGACTTCGAACCAGCCGCTGAAATCCATCGGCAGGACGACCGGCACGCCGATGTCGCCCATGTAGCCAGTGACGTAACGCGCCGGGATGTTCATGCAGCGGCAAAAGGTCAGCGCGAGATGGCTGAAATCGCGGCAGACGCCCTGCTTCTCGTTGTAAACGTCGAAGGCTGATTTCGAGGGATTGGCCTTCTGGTAATCGAAGTGGATGTGGTTGTGCACCCAGGTGCAGATGGCCTGCACCCGCGCCCAGCCCGGCGCCGTCTGACCGAAGAGCTGCCAGGCGATATCGGAAAGCTTGTCCACTTCGCAATAACGGCTCGGCATGAGGAAGGCGAGGGTCTCGTCGGGCAGGTTTTCGATGTTGTGCTGGACCGCGTCGGGCGATTGCCGATCGGGTTCGCCGCTGTCCTCGATCACGGTCTCGAGCGCGAGACGAATGTTGCCGACGGGGGCGAGGAGGCGCGCGCAGCGGTTGCCGAAGAGATCGGTGTAATAGGAAACCGGGACCTCGGGTTCGACCTGCAACTCTTCCGGCTGGCGGAGGTCGCCTTGGCGCGAGGGGTGGACGAAAAGCATTAGGACCATCGGGGTCGGCCCGCGCAGCTCAAACTCAATATCGAATCCAATCTTGATCAGCATAGTCGTTAGGCAGGGCCACCGGGAAGGGGGCGCTACCGATTATCATTCCCATCTTCTGGCGCCGCCGCATTATTTATTGTCAGCCGAAGCGCTGGAAATTTTTCCAAAAGTCCGGCCACGATTTCTTGAAACCGCGGCAGACGAATATGTCGGGATGATCTCTCGTCTCCTCGTTCAGCACGCCGTACGGGTTCGTGATATGTCCCGCGAGCTCAACCTGGTCGGCGAAGCGCTCGGCCGAGGCGCGCGAAAAGCCGACCAGGATCACGACCTCGGGCGGCTCCGCGCCGTAACCGCGCCACCAGTAGGTGTTGGTCCCGGAAATCACCTCCGGCAATCCGTGCGCCCGGCCGTAGAGGTTGATCGCGCCCGCTTCGCCGTAATTGCCGGCCAGAATGGCGGTCTTCGCTTTCTCCGCTTCGGGCAGCGCGTGGTAAATGCCGGCGACGGTCGCGGCCAGCTCCGGCCAGCCGATTTGCTCGCTGAAGTTATCGTGAATTCCGCTCGTTAGGCGCCAGCCCGCGGAATTGATCGGCGCGATCGGCATCATCGTGACCGCGCTGAAGGCGGCGCCGGCGCCGAGCGCCGTCCAGGTCGCGCCGCGCCCAACCCGTACGCCGGTCCTCCCTCGGCGCGCGAGCCATTGCTCCCAGACGACCGCGCCCGCCGCGAAGAGCATCGGATAAGCCGGCGTCATGTAATAGAAGCGTCCTTTGGCGAGGAAAAAAAGAAGCAGCGGGATGAGGAACATCCATCCCAGCGCGCGGAAGTGGCGACCGGCGGGCGCGACAAAAAAGAAGGAAAGCCCTGCCAGCCAGAGCGGCAGAGTGAAGAGATTCGCGCTCACGAAAAGCTGCTGCACAAAAAAACCGCTCGTGCGCCCGATCTCCACATCGCGCGTGTGGATGTGATCAAGGAAGGCGAGCGAAATGAAATCGTGCTGCACCTGCCAGATGAGGTTGGGCAGAAAAATCACGACCGAGAGCGCCGCCCCCGCCCAAAGCCACGGACTTTTCAGATCGCGCCGCGCCGGCGTCAGCACGACCCCGGCGACGATGCCGGCGATGAAAAAGATCATGGTGTATTTCGTCATCATCCCGAGGCCGAGGACCGCGCCGATCCAGAGCCACCAGCGCGGATTTTCCGTGCGCAAAAGCCGGATCACGCCGTAGGCCGCCAGGACCCACCAGAGATAGTCGAGCGCGATGTATTGCAGCATCGTTCCCATGCAGACCGACATCGGCGAAACCGCCGCCGCCAGGGCCGCGATCACCTGCGCCCATTTTCGCCCGCCGAGTTCGCGCGCCATCAGCCCGGTGAAGACCATCGCGATGCATTGCGCGAGGACGGCAAAAAGACGCACCCCGACGAGCGACGGTCCAAACAGGATCAACGCGAGCCGCGCGATGAAAGCCGTGAAGGGAGGATACGAGACATAACCCCAGTCGAGAAAACGTGCGTCATCGAGCAAGCCGAGCTCGTCGCGATGAAATCCGTACTGCCAGTTGGTCGCGCAATGCAGAACGAGCCGCGCCGCCGCCAACCCGACGAGCAGACCCAAAGCGCGAGGCGGGGGCGAGAGCGGTTTACTCGTTGAATCCATCCGTCGAGATCAGGCTAATGAGAGAAATCCCGGGGATCGACTGGAAAAAACCGGGTTCTGAGCTATAGTGTTGAACAGCGACGGGATTCCCCGTCCGCACAAAGGAAACTCGAAACCAAAGGAGCGGTTCGAGCTGACACTTCTCTTCGAGCAAACGAAGAATTCCCCATTCGCAGTCAGTTGGCTTTGCATTCTCCGCGACGACCTCGCGGGGTTGCGAGCATGTCGAATCGCCCCGCAGTCGAAGGAAAACACCAAACTATGAAAAAACTATTATCTGCCGTGACGATTTGCAGTCTCGCCCTCGGGCTGAGCACTGCGCCAGCGATGGCGCAGGAGAAAAAAGAACATAAGGAGCACGGCACGCATGGCACTCACGCCCAGCTCATCCGCAGCACGAACCTGATCGGCGCGGACCTTCACACCAGCACCGGTGAAGACATCGGCAAGGTCAACGACATCGTTTTTGATGAGAACACCGGCGGCATGATGCACGCCGTGCTCTCCGCCGGCGGCTTCATCGGCATCGGCGACAAGCTCACCCCCGTGGCTTGGAAGTCGATCGAGGTGATGAAGAACGACGAAGGCAAGATCAACGTCACGACCACGCTCGACAAAGCGAAGCTGACCGAGGAGAAGAGCTTCGAGAAGAGCGACAAGACCTGGATGCAACAGCTTCCCGGCACGAGCGGCCACAAGCTCATCCGCATGAGCGACGCTGATGACGCCAAGCTTTTCGATAAAACCGGCAAACACATCGGTGAAATCGAAGACGTGATCGTCGACACCAAGTCGGGCAAGGCGGCCTACGCCGTGATCTCGTTCGAGGACGGGTTTCTGAAGAAGGGCGACGATATGATGACGATGATTCCCTGGACCCTGGTTCGCCAGAGCGAGAAGGATACCCCGGGCTTCGTCCTCCATGCCGACAAGGTCAAAATCGAAGCAGGCACCTTCTTCGACGAAAAGAACTGGCCTGACATGAACGACATGACCTGGAACAAGCAGCTCCATGATCATTACGCCGTCAGTCCGTATTTCTGGATCGGCGCCTAATCAAACAATAAACAATTTCCTGACTGCCTAACGGCAGCAGGACGGCAGAAGGGCGGGGCGCTTTCCCAGGCGCGCCGCCCTTTCTGTGTCTGTGCTTGGATGGCATCGCTTTGTCGATGCCGGGAGGGTGGGCGTGTCTTGCGAATCGAACACCTCACGCCGCGCGCGGAAGCGACGGCGCGCTTCCCTCCAAGGCCGCAAGATTCTAGAGGGCGCGCCGCGTTTAAGCGGCGCGGCCAAACTGCGCCGTCACCCGCAGCTCGCGCCCGGCCGCAATCTTAACGTCGCGCAGTTTCACTTCGCCGAGCGGCAGCGCCAGGAGCGAAAACTCTCGCCCGTTAAAGCGCTGCAAATGCGGCGCGATGAAACCGCAGGCGAGCGTTCCGAGCGTTCCCTCGCCAGCACACTCCAAGCCCGCAAGCCGGGCGACCAATTGCTCATCGATCGCCACGCTCCCGCTGATCCGGACCGCGGCACTGAGAAAAAGTTTCTTCGCCCGCACCTGCACCACCACGTCGAGGGCGCGCTCGGTCCGGGCCTGGAGTGCGATCTGCACGCTCTCGACCGTGACGCCCTGTTTGGCCGCCTCCGCCTTTGCTCCGGCGAGGACGAGCGCCTCGAGATCGCTCAGCGCGACCGCGACTTCCACATTTCCCTCCGCCGCCTCCTGCAAAAGCAGGATCAGGTTTCCGTCCCGGTCGCGGCCCTGGCCGAGACGGACGTCGCGCGCGCTGCAGGTGAGTTCCACCCGGGCCCGCTGCACCAGGATCGGCCGGCCGCTGACGGAAAAATCGGCAACTTCCAATCCGGGCTCGACCGCGCCGACCGGCGGCTGCGGGCGCGGCGGCGGACGTTCCCCGGCGTTGGCGCCATCGAGCGAGACGCGGATCGCGGCCAGTTTCGGATAACCGGCTTCTTCCACCGTCACCATCGGCCCGGCCGGCCTAACGACGCGGGCCATGCTCTCCTCGAGCGCGGCGCGCAACGTTTCGGCATCCGGCGGAAAAGTTTTAGTGGGTAACGGAAACATACCGGGAAGCTACGAAGTTCGGCGCCTGATCGGATGTCCTCCTGGAGGCGAAGGGGTGATGTGCGAGGAGGCTTGACCATTTTACGCGGTCTCTGTTAAACGCAGCCATGAATACGAGCCTCCAGTCGCGCCCATTTTCGAGCCGGGTTCCTTTTGCGTTCCAATTTCTTGGCTTAAGCCTGGTCCTGGCCAGTCTTTCGTTGGCGACGGCGAGCGCGGCGAAATTGAAGGAAGCCCGCGTCACTCAGGTGATCAAAGACGTGAAGCTTCTCCCCAAGGCTGCGGCCGCGCGCCCGGCGGCGGTGAGCGACCCGGTGCGCGACGACACCGCCGTACGGACCGGGGTGGAATCGCGCGCCGAGCTGATGTTCACCGACCAAACCCTGGCGCGGCTGGGAGCGAACACGATCTTTAGTTTCAATGAAGGCACCCGTAACCTCGAGCTCGGCGGCGGCGCCATGCTCTTGCGGGTCCCGAAAGACGCCGGCGGCGCGCAAATCAACACCGCCGCGATCACGGCCGCCATTACCGGCACGACGATGCTGCTGGAGTATCACCCCGACGCCTATTGCAAGTTCGTTATGCTCGAGGGGGTCGCGCGAATTTTCCGGAACAAGCGCGCGGGTGATTCGGTGCTGCTGCACCCCGGGCAAATGCTGATCGTTAATCCCAAGGGCGAAGGCCTGCCCGAGCCGGTGGATGTCGATCTCGATCGCCTGCTGAAAACCTCGCTCCTGATCAATGGCTTCGGTCCGCTGCCGAGCGGGGATCTGATCGCGCGCGCCAGCCAGGCGCAGCTCGTGCAGAAAACGCAGGGCACCTTGGTCGATACCAACCTCGTCATTTTTGGCGCCGGGACGGCGGTATCGCTGCTCGATCCGACAAACACCGCCACGCTCGATCAGGCCAACGCTAACGACACTCGGCGGCCAGGCGAATCGCCGACCCCCACCGCGTCGCCGAGTCCTTCCGCGACGGTCACGCCGACGCCGACAGTCACACCGACTCCGACAGTCACGCCAACGCCGACAGCCACACCGACCCCGTCAATCACGCCAACCCCGACCGTTACCCCGACACCAAGCGTCACGCCCACCCCGAGCAAATTCGGCACTCCGTCGGTCATCGCTGCCGCCACGCCTTATGAAATCGGCGACGACACCACCATCGTTACCGATCCCACGATCACGACCAACGGCGTGACCGATTTCGGCACGATCTATCGCGGCGAAGAGCTGGACGGCCCGGCCGCGCCCTGGTTCTTCGGCTCGACTTCCGACTTCGACGAAGAGGTCGGTTTCACGAACGAAAACACTTTTGTCGGCGACCGGGTGCCGATCGCCGCCTTCAAGTTTTCCGCCCTGCGTTTGATCGGGAACCCGACCATCGTCACCGGCGAAGACGGCCCGAACAATCTCGCGTTGATCAGCGTCGGCGACCTCACTTCCGGCGCGCCGGGCGGCACGCTCACTTTCGACGGCGTGAATTTCCTCTTTCTCGGGACCGAGAACGGCTCGATCACGCTGACTTCCGATCTGGCCTTCCAGGATATTCCGCAGCTCCTCGTTTACGCCCGGGGCGAGGGCTCAGATTTGCTCTTCGATTCCACCGTGACGGGTTCGTCGATCCTGGCCTTGCTCGCCGAAGGCGATATCCAGATCACTGATGCCCTAACGATCACACAAACAAAGTCCACTCTCGTGAGTGAAGGGCTGATCACTTCGCTTTATGCCGGTCAAAACATCGTCGCCGGAGGAGACGTCACGATCACGGTCGATAACACCGATCTGATCCCACTGCCGATCGGGGCCAACATTTCCCTCGGGAGCGGTGGCGATATCGCGATCGCGGGCGCGCTCGATCTCTCGGTTTTGAACAACGGCGGCGGCCAGATCGGTTTGGGTGGTAATATTTTCGTGACCGCCGGTGGCAATTTCACGGCTGGCTCGGTCAACGCCCTGATCAACAACCGCGACGGCGGCACGATCGATTCGGGCGCCAGCATTCTCTTTAGTGCGGGCGGCGCCTTTACCACCACGGGCGATGCCATTCTCATCCTCTCGAACCGCGACGATGGCGGCGGCAACGGCAGCTTCGGCGGACCGGCCAGCATCAGCCTGACCGCATCGAGCGTTTCGATCGGCGGGAACCTGACCCTCGGGATGACGACCGGCGACGTGTCCGACGCAATTAACGTCACCAATGTGACCGGCCCCCTCGTGACCCTCGGCGGGATGGAATTTTCGATTCAGAACGGCGGCCTCACGCCCGTGGGAGTGAGCTTTGGCGGAGTCATCGATAACGGCATCACCGTCGCCGTGATCGCGGGCAGTATCTCAAGCGGCGATTATCTGAGTTCGCTGGTCACGAACACGAACGGCGGCGAGGTCGGCGACAGCGCCACTCTCACCTTTGGCGTGTTCGGCGACATCAGCGTCGAAACCGACGCGCTTTGGCAGATTCTCAACACGACCACTGTTGGCGAAAACGGCTCGCTCATCGGCACGGACGCTTTGCTCACGGTGACCGCGGCTGATCTCGCGGCCGGCTCGATCTTTAGCCAGATCTCGAACGCGGGCGGCGGCACCATCGGAGAAAATGCGGACCTCACTTTCGCGGCCACCGGCGCGATCGAGAGCGCGGGCGATGCCACTTTCCGGATCGTGAACTTTGACGACGGCGCCGGCTACGGTGGCGGCACGATCGGCGGCGACGCGACTGTCAGCATCACCGCACAATCGCTCTCCGCCGCCACCCTCCTCGTCCGGATCAACAATCTCGGCGGCACCATCGGCGGCGATGCCAGCGTCAACGTCAACCTTGGTCAGGCGCTGGTCACCACTGGCAACGCGACCTTCGACATCCTGAACGACCAGGACATCGATGAAAGTTTCATCGGCGGCACCAGTTCGGTCTCGGTCAATGCCGGATCGCTCGCCATCGGGGGTTCGCTCATCGCCCGCATCACCGACTTGGTTACCCCGGTGGACTTCGATAACGTCAACGTCAGCGCTGTCGACGATATCATCGTCGGCAATCAGATCCTGGTCGACGGCAATGTCAGCGCGGGTGGAAATATCAGCGCGACCAACGGCATGATCCTCACCGGCGGCTCGTTGACCGCGGGCGGCGACATCACTTCGACCGCCGGTGCCATCACCATGAACGTCAGCTCCGCCGGCCAGATCGGCCTCATCTCCGCGGGCGGGAATATTTTTGCCGCGGGAGCAATCAGCGCTTTCTATTTCGACACCTCGATTATCGCGGGCGGTTCGATCACCGCCTTCGACCTCGGGGCGGTCACGATCAGCGCGGGAACGGATATCACAGTCGGGGAAGCGGCCGGCGCGGCACACTTCATCTTTACCAACTCCCTCCTCGCCGGCGACGCCATCACCCTGACCAACGTCGGGAGCATTCAAAGCATGACCCTCACCGCTACCGGCGGGATCGGCTTCACCCCGGATCCGTTTACCCTCTCCGCCATCTCGATCAGCGCGGCGGGCCCGGCTCGCGCAGACCTTTTGTTCAACGGCAGCGCGCCCGATCCGAGCCTCGGCCACAACAACCCGGGTAACGGCGGTATCGTTACGCTCGACCTGAGCGCCGATGGCCTAACGATCGGCTCGAGCGGGGACATCGCCTCGATCGAGGCCAACGGCGGCGATTACGCGACCAATTCGGTCGCCGGCGGCAGCGGCGGCACGGTCACGATCAGCGCGACCGGCGACGTCTTCCTCGATGACGGCGACATCAGCGCGACGACCGGCGCTTTTCCGAGCTTCACACCCGCCACGCGCGGCGATGGCGGCACGGTCAATATCACGACGACGGCGGGTACGGTCACGGTCGATTCCACCATCCAGGTTTCCTCGGCCGAAGTTGAAATTGCCCCTTTTCGCCGGAGCGCAAACGGGGGCGACATTAACCTCACGAGCAACCGTGCGACCGGGGTTGCGATCGACATCGGCAACAGCGGGCAACTCCTCTCCCTGCTCGATTCCTCCGCGCCCGGGCCGGGGGGACAAATCGCCATCCTCGCCACCGGGGCGACCAGCGAGGTGGACGTGAAAGGAGTGGTGCAGGCCGATCGGGGAACGATCGACATTCGCCACACTGGCGCGAGCGGCGAAATCTATCTCGGGGGCGAGGTCGATAGCCTCTTCGCGCATGCCGACATCCTCAAGGTGGGGGCGTTAGGCAACAACGGCATCCTCACCATCGGGGCGGGAACGCTGACCGCCGATACCATCCTCAAGCTTTACGCGCCGGGCAGCAACGGGCAGATCGATTTTATTGCCGATGTCTTCCTCGGCGGTGACGGCGCGAAGATTATTGCCGGGGAAACGGTCACCATTTTCGACGGGGTCGTCGTCACCATTGGCGGCGAACTGCCGGCCGATGTCTACACGGGTTTCATCGGGGGCGAGAGTCCGAAAGCCAATTACAGCGGCTTCGGCGGCAATGGCTCGACCACCGGCACGTTTGACGGGGCCGGCGCCAACAGCCCGCAGCCGATCGAAAACGCACCGCCCTTCGATGACGGCGGCGGCGAAGAGAAACCTGTGACGAGCGGGAGCAGCGCGACGGGTGGAGGAACCACCAAACTCGTCGGGCACGGCCGCGGCGGGAAAGCGCCCCCCGTGATTAACGTCGGCAACTCTGGCGAATTGCTCGCGCTGTTGGATGCCGTCACCTCCGGTCCTGACGGCAAAATTACCCTGCCCACCGCGGCGAGCTCGAGCGGAAAGCCAATGAACCCATCCGCCCGCCTGACCACCGGGCGCGTTGCCCTGGAAAACCGAACGACAAATTCGTTAGGGGGACGGCGTCCGCTTCCCTGATGAGGGAACTCGGGTGCGATTAATCCTTGAGCCGGTCTTCCATGTAACCGGAACCAAGCGCGACTCCCGCTACGAGCAGCGCCCCGGCCGTGGCGAGAGGGACAGGATCGAACGGCGCCGGCGGCAGAGCCCTCACCCCCGCCTCGCTCACCGTCGCCGGGATGTCGGCATAACGTCCGCGGCGCGGCCGGCGAAATCTTTCGGCGAAACGCTGCAATCGCTCCGGCACCGCGGCGCTTTTCATCGGGATTCCGTGACCGCACGCGATCACGCTGGGCCGGAGATCGGCCAATTTCCGCACCGACTCGCGCGTCGCCTGCCAATCCATGTTGAAAGGCGCGCCCGCGCGCGCGAGATCCTTTTTTCCGCTCATCAGCCCGATCCAGGAATCCATGTTCATGGTCGCGAAGGCATCGCCCGCCAGCAGGACCCGGTCGGCTTCGCGGAAAAATGAAACGTGCCCCGGCGAATGGCCCGGGGTCGCGATCCACTTCCAGCCCGGCAGTCCCGGCAGTTCGTCGTTAGGCAATTCCCGCACCCGCTCGCCCAGGTCGCGGGTCCGGTGCGGCATGAAGCGGGAGAGAAACGCGATCGCTCCGCCGATCGTCGGGTCCGGCGGCGGATAATCCGAGCGGCCGGTGACGTAGGGAAGCTCCATCCGATGCGCGAAAATGGGCACGTCCCATTTCTTCGCCAGCTCGCCCGCGGAGCCGGCGTGATCGAAATGCCCGTGCGTGAGATAAATCGCCTCCGGCTTTGCCCCCGCGCCAAAGCTCGCCTCGGCCGCCGCCAAAATATGATCCGCCCGCCCGGGCAGCCCGGTGTCGACCATGGCCCAGGGCTCGCCGCGGCGGCCGACCAGATAGGCGTTCACAAAACTGATCGGCTGCCAGGCGACGTCGGGAGCTATTCGTTCGATCGTCTTCATGAGAATAAAATAGGAAGAAAATCCAATCGCAGACAGAATTTTTATTCCTACGGAATGACCAGCTCTTGTCCCGGTTTCAGATCGCTCGGCTTGGTCAGAAGATCGGCATTGGCGTCGAGAATCCGCTGCCAGCGGGCCGAGCTCTTGTAAAACTTTCGTGAAATCGAGGCCAGAGTGTCTCCCCGCTGGACCTTGTAGCTGCGCTCTTTCCCGGTCCGTTTGATCTTCGGCCCCGGCGGCCGCTTTGCCCGCGCTTCCTTCTCCGCGGCATTGGCCGCCTTTTGCTCCGCCCAGCGCTCGCTGATTTGTTTGCGCAGATTCAGGTTCTCATTGCTCAACCGCACCAGCTCCGCGCGCGGCACCATCGAGTCGCTGCTCAGGCTGGTCAGGAGAGTGAGCTCGCCGCGTTTCATGAAGCCTTTCACTTCCTGAGCCCGCTTCCCGGTCGGCTCGAGGGTGAGGAAACGCTTGAAATGATGGAGCGCGTTGAGCGGGTCGTTCATCTTGTCGTCGTAGATGAGGGCCAGCTTGTAGTGCACGTCGGCGGAGGCCGGGGTGCCGTCGAGGGCCGCTTCGTAGAGGTTGATCGCTTCCGCGTAGCTTCCTTCGGTCGCTTTGGCGTCGGCATCCTTCCCCAGTTGCACCTCGCGCGGCATGATCATGCGGTTGCAGCCGGCGAGCATGCCTAACGAGAGCAGGCACCCGAGCAGAGCCGGCCGGATCGTTTTAGTAACGCGGCACATTGGGATCAATTTCTTCCGACCAGGCATCGATGCCGCCGGCGACGTTGGCCACCCGGGGAAAGCCGCTCGCGCGGAGAAACTCGGCTGCCCGCTCGCTTCGCACCCCGCTGTGGCACAAGACGTAAATCTCTTTCTCACGATCCAGTTCCCGCCACCGCGCCGGCAGTTCGCCTAACGGAATCAAATCGGCCCCTTCGATCCGGGCCATCTCATATTCAAACGGCTCCCGCACATCGAGGAGAAGGAAAGGCCGGTCCGAGCGCATCCGCTTCTCCAACTCGCGCACCGGGATTTGCGGTACGGCCTTGGTCAGGTCGGGCGCGCCCTGGCAAAACATCTCGTAATCGATCGGCGCCGTGATCGTCGGCCGCTCCCCACAGACCGGGCACGCCGGGTCGCGCTTGAGGTTGAACTCGCGGAATTTCATCTTCAGGGCATCGAAATGAACGAGGCGGCCGATGAGCGGCTCGCCAATCCCGAGGATGAGCTTGAGCGCCTCGGTCGCCTGCATCGTGCCGACCATGCCCGGGAGCACGCCGAGCACGCCGGCCTCCGCGCAACTCGGGACTGCGCCGGGCGGCGGAGGCTCGGGAAAAAGACAGCGATAGCACGGGCCGCCGAGATGCGGTGCGAAGACGGTCGTCTGTCCGTCGAAGCGGAAGATCGAACCGTACACGTTCGGCTTGCGCGCAAAAACGGCGACGTCGTTGGAAAGATAACGGGTCGCGAAATTGTCCGTGCCATCGACGATCAGGTCGTACTCGCGCAGGATCTCCTGCGCGTTTCCACTCTCGAACCGGCAGGGGTGCAGACGCACGTCGATCTCCGGATTCATCTCGTGCAAACGCTCGCTCGCCGATTCGGTTTTCGGGCGGCCGACGTCTTTCGTCCCGTGGAGCAACTGGCGATGCAGGTTGGAAAGCGCGACCCGGTCGTCATCGACCAGCCCAATGGTGCCGACACCGGCCGCGCCCAGGTAAAGTGCGGCGGGCGAGCCGAGTCCGCCCGCGCCGAGGCAAAGGACGCGCGCGGCTTTCAGCCGCTCCTGGCCGGCGAGGCCGATCTCCGGCAACATGATGTGGCGCGAGTAACGGCGGCGTTCGTTGTCGTTCAAGCCGGCGGCCATCTTATCGTTAGGCAAAGGCGTCGCTATTTTTTGACCAGCTCCCATTTGATTCCCACGATCCGCTGATCCGCGAAACGCTTCAAGGATTTCGGGAAAACGAGATGGATGGCGCCTTTTCGTTTGGCCAGCCCGACAGAGCCGAATTCCGAGCCGGAATCCGAGCGCTGGATCGAGAGGACGCGGTGCAGCCGGATCTGCGACTGGAGGTGGCGATCCTTTTCCGGCGCCTGCCAGAGGGTGTAAACCTGCGGCTGGCCGCAGGCCTCGACGACCGCGCTGAAGCGGGTGGACTTTACTTTGAGCAGCTTCATTGCAGACGCTTCGCTCTGCGAAGCGCGGGGGCAAATCTTCGCTCGTGGATTTTAATAAGTGGCCATCCTCTCTCCCGCGCTTCGCAGAGCGAAGCGTCTACAGACGCATCGCATGGCGCGCAAAAAGAAAAGACCGCCAGAGGACTACGGCAAAGAGGATCAGACTACCGTTGCTGCATTCCTGCCCTGGCGGGGTTCGTTAGTCCTCAGTCCATAGCCCCTGACGGAGAGGAAACTTCCCGCGAAGGAGCCGCCCGCGCAATCGGTTTCTCACCTGCGTTGACAGGCTGAAACCGTTCTGATTCGATGCCGGCGTGAAATCACTTCTTCTGCTTTGCCTCTTCGCCGCGGTCGCGACTTCCTGCACCACCCTGTCGAACCGTCGCGATCTTTATAATCCGAGCGAAGACGCCGGGCCCTACAATGCCCTGCAGCAGAAGAAGACGACTCCGGGCACGGTCGCGGCGCCGGAGGGACCGATGCCGCCCCAGCCCTGACGCCTAACGAATCAGAGACCGAGCAGGTCGCGCTGCCACTGCACGAGCAACGTCTGGCTGCGGCTGGGATCGGCGGCGATGCCCTCGAGCGCGCTGCGCGGGGCGATGAAGGCCGGGTCGAGCGCGAGTTCCTTGGCATGGTGATCGCGTCGCCGGCGCAGCTCTTCCACTTTTTTGTCGAAACCCGGCGTCCGCGTCCGGACTCCGCGCGGCGGGCGTTGCGGCCAGGCCGATTCCGGCAAGGCCAAAGCCTCGCGCGCGGCGTCGAGGTAGCCGCGCCGGCGTCGCTCCGAGAGATGCCGGAAATCCGGCGTCTCCCCGGCGACGAACTGTTTCGCGGCCTCGATCATGGCGCTGTTTTGCAGAATGTGGAACGAAGGCCGATCGGCCTGCTGCGCTTCGCGATCGCGCCATTGCCAGATGGCGCGCAGAACCGCGCCGGCCTGCGGCGGCAATGTCCCGCTGCCGGTGATGCGCCAGGCCTCATCCGGATCGCGCTCGCGTGAGACGAGAGTCTGTTCGAGCGCGCGCTGGCAGGACTGGCGAAACCATTCCACGCGGCCGAGCGCCTGCATCTGCTCTTCCATTTTCGCCGCCAGCGGGATGAGAAAGTGGGTGTCGTTTTTCGCATACTCCGCCATCGTGGGCGGAAGCGGACGGCGGGCCCAGTTCGCCTTCTGCGAGCCTTTGGCGAGGGTGACGTCGAAATATTGCTGCACCAGGGCGGCAAGACTGAATTCCTTCAGGCCGAGCATGCGGGCCGCGATCACCGTGTCGAAAACCTGGCTTACCGGAAGATTAAACGTCCGCCGGAGCAGACGCAGATCGAAGTCCATCCCTTGCAGGATGATTTCGCGCTCGGCCAGCGCGGTGCAGAGCGGTTGGAGATCGAGCGGGGCGAGCGGATCGACCAGGATGTCCTCGCCATCGAAAGTAAGCTGGATGAGGCAAAGCTTCTCGAAGTAGCAGTGCAAACTGTCGGCCTCGGTGTCGACCGCGACGCGGTCGTATTTCCGGAGCCGCGGCAGGATCTCCGCGAGTTGTGAATCGGAGGCGATCACCTGAGGCCAGCGAGCAGGAGCTCGGCATTGGTTTTGGTCGCGTGCAGATTTTTGATCAACTGCTCCATCGCTTCCAGCGGCGGGAGCGCGGCCATCGTCTTGCGCAGCAACTTCACCCGTTCCCACTCCTCGGGATGATAAAGCAGGTCTTCGCGCCGGGTGCCCGACTGCAGAATGTGGATCGCGGGATAAAGCCGTTTCTCGACCAGCGAACGGTCGAGATGCAGCTCCATGTTGCCGGTGCCTTTGAATTCCTCGAAAATCACTTCGTCCATCCGGCTGCCGGTCTCGATCAGGCACGTCGCCAGGATCGTTAGGCTGCCGCCTTCCTCGACATTGCGGGCGGCGCCGAAAAAGCGCTTCGGTTTGAGCAGCGCCTTCGATTCCACTCCGCCCGACATGGTGCGGCCCTTGCCTTTGACGAGGGAATTATAACCGCGCGCCAGGCGGGTGATGCTGTCGAGCAAAAGGACGACGTCCTTTTTCTGCTCGACCAGGCGCTTGGCCCGCTCGCTCACCAGCTCCGCCACCTGGACGTGGCGGGTCGGCGGTTCGTCGAAGGTCGAACTGTAAATCTGGCAATCCACTTCCCGCTCCAGATCGGTCACTTCCTCCGGGCGCTCGTCGACGAGCAGGATGATGAGCACGATGTCGGGATGATTCATCCGGATCGCTTTCGCGATTTGCTTGAGCAGAATTGTTTTCCCGACCCGCGGCGGAGCGACGATCAGGCCGCGCTGGCCGCGGCCGAGCGGTGTGAGCAGATCGACCGCGCGCACGCAGGCGGAATCCTCGGAATCATTCTCCAGCATGATTCGGCCTTCGGGGTAGAGCGGAGTCAGGCTGTCGAAAGCGGTCGGCGTTTTCCATTGGTCGGTCGGCTGGTCCTCGATCGCGATGACGTGATCGAGCATGAGCGTTTTCTCGCGCTCGCGCGGGAGGCGGATCGTGCCGCTGAGGGACTGCCCGGGACGGAGGCCGAAGTGGCGGATGAGATGATGGGGGACGCCGATGTCTTCCGGGAGGGGCAGGAAATTCAAATGGGGCGAGCGCAACATGGCGGGGCCGTCGTTAGGCAGTTCGAGGAAACCGCTCGTCCGCACGACCTGGCCGCGGGAGATGAGGTGGCGCATGAGATCGACCAGGAGCTGGTGCCGGGTCCGGCCGGGGTGGGGCTGGAGTTCGAAACGGAAAAACAATTCCTGGAGTGCGGCTGGACTCAGTTCCTGGAGGGCGGGGAGGTCGAAAACTTCCGGCGCGGGTTCGTTAGGCTCAAGCGCCATGGCGGCGGCAGAAGTCTGGTCGGGGGCGGTGAGAGTCTGGTCGTTCATTTGAGTTTAGCGGCAGAATCGCGCCAGGATTCCGGCCTGCGCTTCGAGCATCGAGAGCGGCCCGTTATTCCAGATCAGATGATCGGCGCGGGCGATTTTTTGTGGGAGCGGCATTTGCGATTCAATCATGGCGAGGGCGGCGGCGGGTGAGAGATGGGCGCGGGCGATCAGGCGTTGTTCCTGGATTTCAGGGGAACAGGCGACGACGACAACGCGGTCGCATAAAGATTCACCTTCGGTTTCATAGAGGAGCGGGATATCGGCCAGGAAAAGTTGGCCGGACTGGCGGCTTTCCTCCGCCGCAGTGGACCACTGGCGGCGGATGCGCGGATGGAGGATTTGCTCGAGCGCGCGCTTCTTTTCCGAGTCGGCGAACACTATCGACCGAAGTGCGGCGCGATTCAACCGGCCGTCGGCAGAAAAAATGGCCGCGCCAAATTCCTCCCGTAAAAGGCGCTGAACTTCCGGATCTTCGTCCGTTAGGCGGCGGGCAGCCTGGTCGGCATCGAAAAGGGGAGCCCTCGTCTTTTCCTGCAGCAATCGGGCGAAGGTCGATTTGCCGGTGGAAATGCCACCGGTGATGCCAATGACGGTGCAGGGTTTGAGCATGAAAGACAGTCAGGCGGCAATAGAGAAAACGGCGAAAGGCGTGACCTCGTTCCCTGGAGCCTGGGAGCGCTTCGGCGGTCACAGACCGCCGCTACAATGACGGACGAGAGGCCCTCTACTTTTTGTAATACGGAACCTGCGGCAGAACCGGTTGCTCGATTTGGTTGATCGTCTCGGTCTCCTCTTCTTCTTCGGTCGAATTGATCGGCTGACCGGCCGGATTGACCAGGCGCGCGGTCACGAAAATGACCAGGTTGCGCTTGATGTGCTGCTCGGTGTTGGTCCGGAACAAGCGGCCCACGACCGGGATGTCGCCGATGATCGGGGTGCGGTCTTCGGTCTTCTGCACGTCCTCGCGCATGAGGCCGCCGAGTACGACGGTCTGTCCGTCCCACACGCTCACGCTGGTCGTGACTTTGCGGGAATTGAAGATTGGCTGGTTGATGACGTTAGGCGTGAGGACAAAGCTTTGGGAGATGCCGAGGGCGTTGACCGAGACCGATTGAATCGGGCTGCCGTAGTTGATGAAGCCCTCGAACTCGACCACCTGCGGAACGAGGTTGAGATCGATCGTGACGCCATCGGGGCCGACAACGGGCTCGACCTCGAGGGTGACGCCGGTGTTACGTGTTTCGAATCCGGTCGGAGTCGTCGGGAGTGACCGGGAAGGCGCCGGAAGTGGCCCCGGTGAGGCCGCCGGCTCCGCTCACGACGACGCCGGAGTCGGTCCGATCCGGAATTTTCGGCGGATCGAACTGAGTCGGGTAACGGAATTCCCTAACGATCTCGATCACGGCGCGCTGGCCGCTCTTGGTCGTGACGCGCGGGGCGGAGAGAAGGTCGACGCCTTTCTTTTGGTTCAACGCCCTAACGACGACCTGAAATTGCGGGTCGGTGAAAACGCCGCTCAGCCCAAAGATGCCGGGGGCGAGCGAACTGGCGCCGGGGATGCCGAAGAGGAGTGCGTCGAGCGCGTTGGCGGTGATGGCCAACTGCCCGCTGCGATTGCCGCCGGTAACGGGAAAGCCGCCGACCGGTGCACCGCCGGGCGGGACAAACGGGAAGTCGTTCGGGTTGATCGCCTGGCCGGTGCCGGAGGTGCCGCCGCCGCCGAAGACGCGGTTCGAGCCCGGGACGTTAAATTGCCCTAACAACCAATCGAAGCCGAGTTCCTTCAGGTTGTTTTGCGTGATCTCGACAAACTTCGCCTCGATCTCGACCTGTTTCGGGCCGGAAACGTTTGCCTGTTCCACCAAGGCGTCGACCAGCTCGAGGTTTTCCTCGGTGTTGCGCACGATCAGGCGGCTGCTTTGCGGGAGAAAATTCGCGCTCGCCCCGGTCGGAAACGGAACGCCCTGGTCTTTCAGGAAATCGAGCGCGGTCTGCCGATTGACCAGTTGCTGGCCGCCGGTCGATTCCTGAGTGTCACGGCCGGTGCCGGTCGCGCCGACGCGGGTCGGTCCCTGATTCAGCGAGCTCGCGCCGGCGTTAACCGAGCTGCTGATGAAGCCCGGCGGCACCCGATATTCCTTGGTGAAAAGGTCGCTGCTTTGTTCGTTGATCGGGATGACCGAAACGGCATAGGGCTCCACTTTCACTTTCAAGCCGGCCTGGCTGGCGATGTAGCGGAGCGCTTCGCCTAACGGAATCTGATTGAGCGTGATGGTGATGCGCGCGTCGCTCGGCGCAATCGAGGGCGCAACCGGTAACGGCACCGGGGTCGGTTCGATTCCGGCCGGTTCCGGCTCCCCGGGCAAAGGCGGGGCGGTTTCCTGGAGCGGGGCCGGTGCGGGGGCCTCGGCCCGGCCCAGCGCCATCGTGCGCAGGACGATGTCGACCCCGCGTTTGCCTTCGGTCGAAGGATCGTTTGCCGCCGCCTGCTGGCGCAGGAAATCAATCGCCTCGCGAATGCTGGCGTCGCGGAATTCAATCTTCGGAATGATGATGCTGTTGAGCTTGTTCGTGATCCGCGCCGTCCCGCCGGCGTCGCGCGCGAAGGCATCGGTGATCGGGCCGACGGCCTGGCCGTATTGGCGAACCGGTTCTTCCCAGCCTTTCTGCACCTGCCAGAGTGAACGGGCCCGGGTCTCGTTATAAGCCTGCTCGCCGTAGCGGGTCTTGATGTTGTCGATCCGTTCCTCGCCGCGGCGGGCGGCGACATTGTAAGGATCGAGGTTGAGCACCTGCTCGTATTTCTTGAAGGCGAGATCGTAGCGGCCGGAGTTGTAGTAGCCCTCGGCATCGCTCAGGAGCTTCTTTACGTCCTCCACCTTGGCGATGAACTTCGGTCCCATCGTCTTGTTGAAATAACCGGGCTCGGAGAGCTGGGCGAGGAGGGTCTGGCCCCCGCGGCAGTTGGGCGCGTAGCGATCGCTGACGACGTCGCGGACGATGACTTCCGCCTCGCCGTATTTCCCCTCGGCGATGCGCTGCTCGGCCAGTTTCACGCCGCTTTCACAAACGCCGTCGACCGCTGCGTCGTGATCGCCCGCGGTAGTGAGAGCGTCGGGCAGGTAAGTAACGGCGGAGCGGTATTCCTCATACGCCTTGGCAAAATCTTTTGCGTCGAGCGCAATCCGGCCGCGAGCGAGGGCGGCCTGTCCCTGGAGGACGGCATCCTGTCGCCGCGCGATTTCGCGCTCCGCAATGTTCCGCACATCCTGCGCGCTGGCCGGCCAGCCGGGGAGGGCGAGCAGGGAAAGAAGAAGGAGCAGGCGGGCGCGACGAGATGAGACTTTCATGTGCAGTGGTCGCGGTTGTAGCGGGGGGCGGTGACCCCGGCAAGCGCAAAATGACTAATTCCGAATGACCAATGACGAAGGAATTCCAAATGACGAAGTCCGAATGCCGCCGCGCTCCGCGGCCCATAGGTCATTCCGTCATTTCGGCGGAAGTCATTCCGCCTTCAGCTTCGCCGGCCCGATCTCGATTTTGTCGTTAGGCTTTTGCGTGTCGATGATGATGGCCTTGCCCGGCTGGACGTCGAGGAGCTTGTATTTGATTTCCTCCAGCGGTTTGAGGGAAAACTCCTGGTCCTTTTTCACCGAAAAGCTCTCCTCCGCCCCGTTCCAGGTATAGAGGAAGTTGGCGACCGACTCCGGCGAGGTGGCGCGTTTTTCTTTCACGAGCGTGACCTGGTCGTGGGTGTCGACCTGTTCGAGGGTCAGCTCCGAGACGTCGATCGTGGTGCCGTACTTGTCGGTGTCGAATTTCTCGGTGTAGCCGGTGAGCTTGTATTTGGTCCCCGCGACAACCTCGCCGAGGTGCAGGAACTGCGTCGGCTTGGTCGGGTCGACGTTGTTGATCGCATAGGCGTCGCCGACCGAGGAGGAGAAAATGAGGGGGAACGCCTCCTGCGCGAAGGAGCGGAGCTTCAGCTTCACGGTGTAGGGCGGCAACGATTTTTTCTCGACCGGGTTGGTGTGTCCTTCCCATTCGTCGAGGTTGGTGAAGCCGTCGCCGTCGGCGTCCTGGACGAGAACGTCGGCATCGGTCATCGGGAGGCCGAACTCCTCCAGCCATTCGTTAGGCACAGGGGGGTGGAGGAGAGTGTTTTGCAGGGTCGCGGGCTGCCCATCCGCGCCGATGAAATGCTTTTCCGGGACGAAAAGGCCGGAGCGGCCGCTCACGGCCCATTGCGAGGGCGCCTTTAGTTTCTCCATCGCCGCGACGATCTCGGGCGCTTTCCCGGCCGGGATCTTGTGGTTCGGCGCCGGGACATTCTGCAGGGCGCTGAATTTTTCATCAAACCCGGAGGCGCTGAGGAAAATGAAGAGCGAGCAGAGGATGAGAAAGAGCGCGGCCGCGAGGACGGCGGCGCGATCGTAATTGGTCCGGAGCCAGTCCATGCCTAACGAACTCCCTTTTCCGGAATGTTGAAGCGCAGAATCTCGATCCGCGCGGTCACATTCAGATGCTCGGTCCCGACGATGAAGCTGATTCCCGGTTCGGCTGGCTTGGCCGCGCCGGGGGCCGGCGGCGGAACGGGAGTGGCCGGCGCCTCGCCGGGGCCGCCGCGCTTTGGTCCTTTGTCGGCCTGGTTTCGGACCTGCAGGGTGCGGATGATGTACATCTGCTCTTTCGCGGCCGCGATCTGGTTAAAAACGCGCCGGGTCGCGGCCGGGCTGCCGGCGAAGCTGAGATCGACCGAGGTCGAGTCCACAATCTTGAGGTTGGCGTCGGCCTTTTTCGCCGGGGCGGTTCGGCCGCGCGGCGCCGGCGTCGGGGTCGGGGCCGGCGCGGATTTTTCCTCGGGCAGCGGGCTGCGGGTGAGGCCGACGAGGGCGTCGATGTGAGAGTCGACGAGGGTGTTGGCGATCCACTCGATCGCGCGCAACTGGCGCCCGAGGCGCGGGGCGGCCTCGCTGTTCGGCAGGGAGGTCGCGTATTCGTCGAAGCCGAGATTAAAATTTTCCGGGAGCTGGACCTTGCCCGCGCGCGCCCGCTCCTCCACCGCGTTGGCGGCCTGGCGGAGGAGCGCCTGGAATTCGTTAGGCTGGAGCGGCGGCTTGGGAAACATCCGGCTCTTCAATTCCGTCTCGAGGGCGAGGAGCGAACTGCGGTAGCTGTCGGTCTGGTTCTTCGTCTTGCGCATGTTCTCCTCGTTAGGGAAGGGGGCGCTCGCGCGCAGGCGGTTCAACTCCGTGACGGTGTTTTCGAGGCGGGCCCCGGCTTCCTCGGCGGCGCCCTTTTGGTGCAGGAGAAAGTAAATGCTGAGAAGCGTGGCGAGGGCGAGGCCGCCGAGGAACAGACCGAGAAAGCGATTTTGCTGAAACCAGTTCATGGCAGGGCGAAAGGCTGGCGCAATTTCAGGCGGAGCTCGTAGGGGTAAGCCCATTCCGTGCTCGTCGGGGTGCTCGGCCGGATCACTTCCGATTGCCTGTTCGGATCGACTTCGAAAATGGTCGAGGCGAGGAGATTGCGGAAATAATCGACCACGATTTCCTGCTGCTTCGGATTGGAAAGATAAAGTCCACGCACGAAAACGCCGTCGATCATCGGCACAGTTTTCGCGCCGGGAGCGGTTCCCCGGGCGGGCGGCGGCGCGGGCGCGGCCGGGGCGGCGCCGGGGGCCGTTTCGCCGATGATCCGCCCGCCGGAAGTGGGCGCGAGTTCCGTGATCCAGATGTTTTCTTTCGGCAGGCGGGCGTTGAGATCGTCAAGAATGCGCAACCAGGCGCCGCGATCATCGATGGCGCTGAGCAGGGGAGTCGCGATGGCGTCGAGCGCGGCGGTTTCCTTGCGCAAACTCGCCATCCGGGTCTCGACCGTGCGCATCCGGTCGACCTCGGCCTGGAGCTTATCCGCCACCTGCGTCTGGACACTGGCGACGCGCCCGAAATAAAATCCCCAGCCGATCAACCCGAGAACGAAACAGGCCGCGGCGAGAACGAAAAACGGGCGGCGCTGGGCGAGCCGTTGCCGGCGGACGACGTTGGCCGGGCGCAGGTTCAGCTCCATCGGGCAATTCATGGTGCTGCGGAGGGCGAGCCCGACGAGTTCGCCTAACAAATGGGCGTTGTGCGCGACCTGCTCGATCGGAACCGAATCGGCCACCGTGACGTTGCGGAGCGGATTGAAGAACTCGATCGGCCACTGGAGTTTCTCGTGGAAAAACTCGCGCATGTAGGGCGTGCTGACGGTCCCGCCGCAGAGGAAGACGCGTTGCGGCGGGTTGCCCTGCTGCTGGGTGCGATAAAAACTGATCGAGCGCGCGACCTCGGCGTGGAGCCGCGTCATGGTGTTGCGCACGAGTTTCGAGACGCGAGCCACCTCCGGGTCGGAGGCCTCGGCGTAGGCGCCGCCCAGACTAACGAACCCGTCCTGCTTCTTCCGCAGCTCGGCCGCGCCGAATGGTTCGTTGAATTCCTTGGCAATAGCGGAGGTGATGGAGCCGCCGCCGATCGGGATGCTGCGGCTGAAAACTTTGCCCGGCTCGATGAAAAGGAGGTTGGTCGTGCGCGCGCCGATATCGATCAGGAGCGAGCAACCGGTCAATTCGCTGTAGTTAAAACGAAAGGCGTTGTAGAGCGCCATGGTCGCGACGTCGACCCGCGTCGTTTGCAGCCCGGCGGATTCGACCGCGGCGTTGATGCCTTCGAGCAGGTCCGCCTTGATCGCGACGAGCACGACCTCGATTTTCTCGGCGTCGCTGCTCCCGACGAGCTGGTAATCCCAAACCACTTCCTCGATCGGGAAGGGGACGTTTTGTTGCGCCTCGAAGGTGATGATGCGGTCGATCTTATCCGGATCGACCGAGGGCAATTTCACGAAGCGGGCAAAAACGGACTGCCCCGAGACGGCGTAATCGACCGGGCCAGTCTTGAGCTCGAGTTCGCGCATCATGGCGGGGAGCGCCTCGCCGATCTGGCGATTGCGATCGGTCTCCGCCGAGGGGTCGGCCGGGATTTCGCGCAAGCGGTAGCCGGTGAGGACGAGGCCGCCGTTAGGCTGGGCCTGAAATTCCGCCAGACCTAACGATTGGGAGCCGAGGTTGAGGCTAACGATGCGAGGAGCTGCCGGCATGGATCGCGACTAACGGCCGGCCGGCTTGATCTGCTCGTAGCGGTCCCAGTAAAGTGGCGCGAACGGCGTTTCGTTCTTGTTCAAAGTGAAGCCGGGGACGGCGGTGAGACCGCTGTACCATTGCGGACGGGAGCGCGCCATACTCTGCTCATCCTTGACCGCGCCGCCCTGGAGGATCTGGACCGCGACGTTTTCGATCGCGTTGGCGGTAAGCGGGCGATTGGCCATGATGCGGGCGACGGCACGGGGCGGGACGTAAAGAACGGAGCGCAGCTCTTTCCCGCCCAGGATATTGACGTGCGTCACTTCGCCGGTGAGCAATTTGCCGTTAAGGAGAATGAAATACTTGAGGGTCAGCTCCTCGGTAAACTCGAGCGCGGAAGCAAACTCCACTTCCACCTGCAGCCAGCGGTCGCGCGAATTAGTGCGGTAGGTCTCGGCCCCGCTGTAGTTGAATTCCGGCGAGGCGATGAGGTTGCGAGTGATTTTCGTGACCTGAAAATCCAAGGCGCGGTTTTGCGCGGAGACGGTGCCGGCGAAGGCGGCGAGCAGGATCGTTAGGGCTATTTTTCGGTGCATGGAGCTGGCATTTGAGATGAAGCGCCTTTGGAAAGCGAGCAATTTGCGCTCGGGTTTTATTCCTCCCCGGGAAATGAATCAGCGCTGGCTGGCTCGTTCGAGCCACTGGCGAAAATAATCGATTGTCCGCACGATTCCTTCCTCGAAATCCACCTTCGGTTCCCAGCCGAGGATCTGCTTCGCCCGCCCGATGTCGGGCTGCCGCACTTTCGGGTCGTCCACGGGCAGCGGTTTGTATTCGATCCCCGATTTCGTCCCGGTGATGCGAATGATTTCCTCGGCAAATTGCTTGATCGTCATCTCGCGCGGGTTGCCGATGTTGACCGGCTCGTGGAAATCGGATTGCGAGAGGCGAAAAATGCCGTCGATCAAATCCGAGACGTAGCAAAAAGAGCGGGTCTGCGCGCCATCGCCAAAAATCGTCAGGGGCGTGCCGCCGAGCGCCTGCCCGATGAAGGCCGGGACGACGCGTCCGTCGCGCAAACGCATGCGCGGGCCGTAGGTGTTGAAGATGCGCACGATCTTGGTGTCGATGCCGTGATAGCGGTGGTAGGCCATCGTCATCGCCTCGGCGAAACGTTTCGCCTCGTCGTAAACGCCGCGCGGCCCGATCGGGTTGACGTTGCCCCAGTAGTCTTCCTTCTGCGGATGCACCAGCGGATCGCCATAGCATTCGGAAGTGGAAGCGAGCAGGAAAGTCGCCTTCTTCGCTTTCGCGAGGCCGAGGGTGTTGTGGGTCCCGAGCGCGCCGACTTTCAGGGTCGGAATCGGAAGCTCGAGATAATCGATCGGGCTGGCGGGCGAGGCGAAATGAAACACGTAATCGATCTCATCCGGAACGAAGAGATACTGGGTCACATCCTGTTTGATGAACCGGTAGTTCTGGTTCCCCGCGAGATGCTCGATGTTGGTAAGATGCCCGGTGATGAGATTGTCGATCGCAATCACGCGGTGGCCTTCCGCGAGCAGCCGATCGGTCAGGTGCGAACCGAGAAACCCGGCGCCGCCGGTGACCACTGTGACGGGTTGCTTTTTGGTGCGAGCGGCCATGGCGCGTTATCTAAATGCACCTTTCGCGCTTGGCGAGCAGAAACACCGCGACAGAAGCTGGACTCGCCAAAGCAAGTCCCTCCGGAGCGACGAGCTTCCGCTCATCAAGTTTGACGACCAATGGATGCCGTTTCGGTCTAATTGGCAAAGAGCGCTAGGCCCCGACCATCGCGCGCTCGCCCCGGCCGCGCTGGATCCACTCCTCCGTGCCCGGGACCGGTGAATCCGGCTCCCACAGCGGCGCTCGTTCCGGATGATAGCGCGAGCCGATCGGAATCGAATAATCGTCGGCGTCGTACTCGCGCGTCCGCTTGAGCAATTTCCGGAAGGAGAGAATCGAGGGCGACGGTTGATGCTCGTGCTCGTAGATCCGGCCGGCGAACGCGTCGGTCATTTGTTCCGTGTAGCGGAAATGGACGAAAGTGGAGAAGGCAAAGGGCTGCTCCCAGAAGAGGTCGATCATGTCCTCGAGGTTGTCGATGCCCTTCTCTGCTCTCATCTGATGCTCGGCGAAGGGATTTTCCCGGTCGTCCAGTTTACCTTCGAGATACTGCCTAACGAGTGGCGCGGCGAATTCCGCTTCCCGCATCGTGACGGTGAGCCCGAAGGAAAAAATCGGGTCGATAAAGCGATGCGCGTCGCCGACGCAGATAAAGCCTTTCCCGCAAAAGCCCCGCACCTGGTAGGAGTAGTTCGGGATGACGTGCACTTTCTCGGCCAGGTCGAGTTGCTTGATCCGGCGCGGCAGCTCCGGGTTGATGTTGAAAAGTTCGCTCCGGTAGTACTCCTCGGGTGTCTGCTTTTTCTCCACGAAATTGGCCCGCGGCGTCACCATCCCGACGCTGACGATCTCCTTGTCGATCGGGATAAACCAGGCCCAGTGAAATTTCCGCGCGTAAAAGATGAGGGTGTTATCGCGGGCGGTTTCGCCCTTTGTGCCGCTGTCGCGGAGCGCGCCCCGGACATGGGAAAAGAAAGCGACCTGCTTGTCGTAGCTGCCCATGTATTTGGGCCCGGTCACTTTTTGGTTGGCCAGAAAGGTCGACTGCCCCGAGCAATCCATCACCACTTTGGTTTCGATTTCTTCTTCCGTGCCGTCGGGCCGGCGCATGACGATTCCGCGGAGCGAACCATCGGGATTTTTCAGCGCCTTGGTCGCGATCCCACGGAGGAGTTTGGCCCCGCGATCCTGGGCTTCTTTCAGCATCATGGTGTCGAATTCACTCCGGCGAACCTGCCAGGTGGTGGAATCAGCGAGGTTCCAATTCTCGTCGCGGGAGGAAACTTTGACGTACCAACTATTGGTCGCGTTCGTGCCGTAAACGCGCACCCCGTGTTTCACCGGGTTCTCCATCGCGTTCATCTTATCCGCCAGCCCGAGCCGGCGGAGCACCTGCGCCGCTTCACCGGTGAGCGATTCGCCGATGTGGAACCGGGGGAATTCTTCCTGCTCGAGGATGACCGGCGTAATGCCTTCGCGCAGGAGAAACATGGCCGCAGCCGCGCCGCCGGGGCCACCGCCGATGATCAAGACGTCAATTTTCATAAGATCAGATTCCTCGCTGCGTCGTAAGCGCCGACGTCTCGCGGCCAAGGCCGACGAGTGAATCGCGACGCCGCGCTCGTTCAATGTCGGTCTTACTTTTACCCGGGAAATTCCGACCGAAGCAAGGGGTGGAAACCCTGCGGCGGGAAACGTAATTTCTGCGTCATGGCAGCGAAAGGTGCTGATCTGACGGCCTGCGGTCCTTGTCGCTGATCGTTAGGGCAATCTCTCCCCGATCCCGGGCTCGACTTGCGACCGATTCCGCGTTTCCCTAAATGGAAACAGCAACGAAGGAGGAGTCATGTGTCGAAACATCAAAAGGCTGCATAATTTCCAGCCGCCCGCGACCAAGGAAGAGATTGGCGCGTCGGCCCTGCAATACGTCCGCAAATTGAGCGGCTTCACCCGGCCATCGCAGGCGAACGAGGAGCCTTTTGCGCGCGCCGTGGAGCAGATCACGCGCGCGTCGCAGGAACTGCTCGAAGCGCTCGTCACCACCGCGCCACCGCTCGATCGCGCGGCGGAAGCGGCCAAGGCCGCCGCCCGCAACCGGGTGCGATACGGCAGCGCTCAGCCTGCCATTTCGGCATGAGAAAGAACGGGCCGCGATCTTTCGGCAGCGCTCGGTCGGGATCCGCCGGGCGCGGAAGCACGAGCGCGCCATCCCTTTCCAAAGTAAGATGATTTTCGACGGCTGGATTCCTATTTTCCGCACTCTGATCGCGGGGCTGGCCGCTTACATCGCGCTCATCGTCATCCTGCGGATTTCGGGCAAACGAACGCTCTCGAAATGGAACGCGTTCGATTACGTGGTCACGATTGCCCTCGGCTCGACCCTGGCCACGATTCTTCTCTCGAAAGACACCAGCCTGGCGCAGGGCATGGCCGCGCTCTTCCTCCTGGTCGGTTTGCAGTTCGTCGTCACCTGGTTGTCGGTCCGCTTCCGCGGTGTCTCCGATCTGGTGAAGGCGCGACCGGTGCTGCTTTTTCATGAAGGCAAAATGCAGCACACGGCGATGCGAGAGGCTCGGGTCACGGAGGGCGAAATTCTCGCCGCCCTGCGCAGCGGCGGCATCGCCAACCTGCGCGAGGCCGCGGCCGTGGTGCTCGAGACGGATGGCAGCTTTAGCGTTATCCGCGAGTTGGAACCGGGCGGCGATTCGACCCTGGCCGATGTCCGCGGTTTTCCAGAGCGCCGCTCGACCTGACGCGCGGGCCGGTCGACTGGCGACGGCGCGTAAAGCAGGCTAAAGAACTGACGCACACCGATGGCATACGCTTCTTTTTCCCAATTTCTCCAGGCGCTCGAGAAGGCCGGCGAATTGCAGCGCATCACCACGCCGGTCGAGACGGATCTCGTGATCGCGGAATGGGCCGACCGCGAAATGAAATCGCCCGGCGGCGGCAAGGCGCTCCTTTTCGAGCAGCCGCTGGTCGATGGCAAAGTTTCGAAATTTCCCGTCGCGATCAACACCATGGGCTCGGCGAAGCGGATGGCGCTCGCCCTCCAGGTCGAGAACGTGGCCGACCTGGCCCAGGAAATTTCCCTCATCCTCAAGGCCAAGCCGCCGACCGATCTGCGCGAAGGCTGGACGCTGCTGAAACAGGGATTGAACCTCCTCCACGCCCGGCCGAAGCGCGTTAAATCCGCCGTCTGCCAGGAAGTGGTGCACCGCTTTGAGAACGGCGCCGGCGATTTTTCGTTAGGCGATTTGCCCATTCTGAAGTGTTGGCCGAAAGACGGCGGCCGTTTCGTCACCTTGCCTAACGTTCACACCCGCGACCCCGAAACCGGCGCGCGCAACCTCGGGATGTACCGGATGCAGGTCTACGACGGCCTCACGACGGGGATGCACTGGCAGGTGCACAAGGTCGGCGCCCGCCACGGCAAACTCTATTACGAGCGCAACGAGCGGATGCCGGTTGCGGTCACGATCGGGGGCGACCCGGCCTACACCTTTGCCGCCACCGCGCCGCTCCCCGACGGGCTCGATGAGATTCTTTTCGCCGGTTTCGTGCGCAAGAAATCGGTCGAGCTGGTCAAGTGCCTAACGAACGACCTGGAAGTGCCGGCCGATGTCGATTTCGTCCTCGAAGGCTACGTCCAACCTGGCGAGATCCGGCCGGAGGGGCCGTTCGGCGATCACACCGGGTTTTACACCGCGGTCGAGGATTACCCGGTCTTTCATCTCACCGCCATCACCCATCGGCGGGAAGCGGTTTATCCGACCACGATTGTCGGCATTCCGCCGATGGAAGACTTCTATCTCGGCTCGGCCAGCGTGAAGATTTTCCTGCCCGTTTTCAAAATGAACTTCCCCGAGATCGTCGACATGGCGTTGCCGGCGGAAGGCGTTTTTCACAACCTCGTTTTCGTCAGCATCCGCAAACAGTACGCCTACCAGGCCTTCAAAGTGATGCACGGTCTCTGGGGGATGGGGCAGATGATGTTCAGCAAATACATCGTGGTGGTGGATGAAGACTGCGACGTCCACAACACGAGCGAGGTCCTCTTCCGGATGTGCGCCAACACTGATCCGAAACGCGACAGCACCATCATCACCAACCCGAGCGATTCGCTCGATCACGCGCCGAGCGTGCAGAACGTCGGCTCGCACATGGGCCTGGACGCGACCCGGAAATTAGCCGGTGAAGGCTATACCCGCGGCTGGCCAGAGCTGGTGCGAATGGACGACGCGACGCGCAAACTGGTCGACGAATTGCGAACTGGACTCGGCTAAGGCCCGGATTCAGGCCGGAGGCACGCTATCCTGTAGGTGCACATCACGGTGTAGCCGTCTTCCGTGGAGATTTCGTAGTTCTGTCCGGAGCGAATGACAAACCAATCGCCGCTCTTGAACTCAATCTCGCGCTCGCCGGTCGAGACCCGGAGCGATCCCTCCATCACGAGACGGAAGACGTCTTCGTTATGCGAGTGTCTTTCCACCAGTGTCTTGGCCTCGGTCCGGATGATGTAGAACATCGAATACTCATAAAGTCGCCAGACGATCGGTATCTTTCTTACCGGTCCGCTCGTCAACGGCGGGATGTGGAGATCGCGCGACGTGATGAGGCCGGCGGTGAGGTCGGCTCTTTCTTCAACCTCTTCGATTCGTCTGATGTACTTCGAGAGCGGTTCGCCAAATTCGCGGTAATCTGGCGGCGGTTCTGCAGTTCGTTCTTGGTCGGGCATATGTTTTTTTCCTTCGAGTTTAGTTTTCTTTCTTAGTCAGGTACGAGTGGAGCATTTCGGCAAAACGCGAGTTGCTGCGCAATGGATCCCAAACCGGATCGATTTGCAGTCTCTGCGGAGTGGTCCCGGCCGGAATGGCGAGGAGATGCCGGAGCGAGGCGATGGCCGGCTGATGCTGCCCGAGCCCGGCCTGAATTTTCGCCAGCACCAGGCGCAGAGCAGGACCGTCCAGGGCGTCCTGGCTTTCGGGCAACAATTCGAGCGCGCGTTTCCCTTCGGCGACGGCGTCACTGGCCCGGCCGAGACCGGCATAAGCTTCGCCGAGCAGCGCATGGCGGGAAGGATCCGCCGGATTCTCGCGCACCGCGGTTTCGAGCAATTCAGCCGCTTCGGCAAAAGCCGTGTGCGCCTGCTCCGGTTGGCTTGCGTAATGCAAAGCCTGCCCGAGAAGCAACGCCCGCGGGATCGGCGTCGGCACGCGCCAGGAAAACAACCAAGCCGTCGAGCTGCGGTTCAGCACCGTCGCGGCCTCGGCGTACTTCCGCCGCCACAGGGAAAGCTGGTAGCTCGCGAGCAGGATCTGGCCGTCGGGGTCCGGCCGGTCCTGAAATCGCGCGACGACTTGCGTCGCCGCTCCGAGATCACCGCGGCGATCAAGTTGGAGCTGCGCATGCAGCCAGTGATTCATAAAAAAGTTTGGATCGGCCACGATCCCGCGCAGGAAAGACTTCTCCGCGCCAAGCGCATCGCGCGCTGCCTGCTGGCTGAACCCGAGGTTGGCCCAAAGGTCGGGATCGTTTGGATTAAGCGCAGTCGCTTTCTTGAGATTGCTGATTGATCCCGTCCAGTCGCCTTTCCGGCGCAGGATCGACCCGGTGAGAAGAAAAACATCGGAGTCGTTAGGCAGGCCGGCCCGGGCGATGTCCAGCTCCCGCAGCGCAGCCGCGTAATCCCGGCTTCCCCGGTAATAGCTGTCGGCCAGGGCGAGATGAGCCTCGGGCAGGTCTGGCTGGAGACGCAGCGCTTCGCCTGCCGCCGCTTGGGCGGCCGCGCGAGCCCGGGGGTTGCCCTCGGCCTGGTAAAGCGTGGTCTCGACCTGGCCCAAGCCGGCGAAGGCCAGGGCAAAGTTTGGATCAAGCTCTGTTGCCTTGCGAAAGAGGTCGGCCGCCTGCTGCGCCCGCCCGTGGAAGGCGTGATCCCTCGCCTGGAGGTAAACAAGGTAAGCCTCGCTGTTCGAGGTGGGCGATTGTTGCATGCGCGCCTCTTCGCCGGGCGAAAGCTTGCTTCGCAAGATCGCGACAATCTGCCGGGCCAGATCGCTTTGGATAGTGAAGACGTCGCTCACTTCACGATCGTATTTTTCCGCCCAAATGTGCGCATCGGTGCGGGTGTCAATAAGCTGGACCCCGATCCGGACGCGATTGCCCTCGCGCCGGACGCTGCCTTCGAGCACGGCTGCCACTCCCAGAGCGCGGCCAATTTCTCGAACACTCGGCGGATTGGTCTGATATTGCATGACCGAGGTGCGCGAGATCACTTTCAAGCCCCTGATCTTCGCCAGGTTCGTCAGGACATCGTCCTGAATGCCGCCGGCAAAATAAGCATTCTCCTTTTCTGAACTCAGGTTCTCGAAAGGCAGGACTGCGATCGACTGCTCTACGGGCGGCCGCTGGCTGCGACTAACGAACCAAAGCGTCCCCAGGAGCGCAACGATCGCAACGACCGCCGCGCCGATCAGCACCCATGGCGGCGCGCGCGGGGCAAGTTTTCCCATGCCCTTCGCCGCCACGCTCTCTGCCGGAAGCACGTCTTGGCGCAGCGACTGCGGCACCGCCGAGTTGCCTGCCTCCTCGGTGTAGCAATTCACGATGCCGAGTTTGTAGCCGTGCTTAATCTGGCACTCGCCCAGATCGTGCAGGCGAGCGCGCCAGCGCGGATAACCTTCCAAGTCCTCCGCCACGTGCCGGGAGAGAAGGATGTGCCCCGTATCGCCGCGACTCATGACCCGCTGGGCAATGTTGATCCCGGCGCCGGCGACGTTGGAGCGCTGATTGACATCGGTGATGTGGCTAATCGGTCCGCTATGCACTCCCATGCGGACCTGCAGGTGCGGAACGCCCTTCAACTCGCGCCCGGTTTCAAGCGCGCACTCCACCGCCGTTTCCACCGTTCCGGTGAAAACGAGCGCCATTCCGTCGCCCGTCGGCAGGCAGAGCAATTCGCCCCGTGCTTCCGCCTCGCGAAAACAGGGGCACGCGCGAACCAGTCCGTTCAGCGTCTCGACATACTCCTGTTGTTCGGTGATGAGCAGTTTCGAATAACCGACGATGTCGATGAATAAGACATGCCCGATGCGAAAGTGCAGATCGGACTTAACCACACTGGACATGAATCCACTCCTGAGGTGAAACTTTAACCCGAGCCTGCCGGGCTCGCGCAGGGGTGTCCAGACAAATTACAACCCGCTCTGGAGGCGACGAACTACCAAAGAAAACGGGTTGATCCCGCGGAGCGAGACCAACCCGTTTAGGAAAGCTTCGTTAGGCGAAGCCGTTAGGGCTTGCGGAAAATTCCGCCGGTCGAAGGATCGCGCACGAGCGCGCCGGGCGGCACCCCGCGGACGTCGATGATGTTGTTCGGGCCGTAGGGGCTGTAAACGTAGCCCGGAGTCCCGGTCCGGCGGCCATAGGGATAGCCCCCGGGAGGCGCATGATAATAGCGGGCCTGATCTTCCTGGATGGCCGCGCCCACCAGCGCTCCGGCGAGTGCACCCGCGCCGGCGCCGATCGCCGCTCCGCGGACTCGTCCAGTTGCCGCGCCGCCGATGATTGCGCCCGTGGCCGCGCCGAAACCGGCGCCTTGGCCGACCGGCGTTTCACAGGATGTGAGCATCAGCGGCAATAGAATCGCGGCCGAGACCGTTGGGATAAAATACTTTTTCATAATGCTTTATAATCGAAGTGTGAAGGTGAGACGGATGTTTTCGACTCTTATTCAACGAAGCTTCAACAGCTCCCGGCCCACGTGCAAGAGTTTTGCCGGTTTGCTCAAACCGTAGTTCCGTTCGAAAACGCGAAAGCGGTCCCGCTCGATCTGTCGCAGGAGCGCGTGATAAATCGACGACATGATCCGGGCGCCGATCATCGAGCGCCGGTCTTCACGCGGCAGGAGCGCATGGGCTCGGCGGAAAAACTCGTGCGCCCGGTCTGCTTCGAACTGCATTAACCGGACGAAGCGATCGTCGTAGCACGCGGGCCGCGAGGTCCGCTTCACCGTAGTCGAAGCGGGCCATGTCTTCGCGAGGCAAATAGATCCGGCCGTTGGCGAGGTCCTTCGCCACATCGCGCACGATGTTGGTCACCTGAAGTGCGAGCCCGAGCTCGATCGCGTACTCGCGGCAGGCAGGATTTTTGTAACCAAAAATCTCGATGCTGACGAGCCCTACGGCGCTCGCCACGCGGTAGCAGTACCGCCGCAAGTCCGCGAAAGTCTCGTAGCGCGCAATGGTCAGATCCATTTCCACGCCGTCGAGAATTTCCTCCAGCATGGCCGGAGTGATCGCGTAGCGCGCGGTCAGGCCGCGCACTTCCGGCGCGAGAGGAGACTCCGGTGCGACCGGGCCGTGGAGCGCGTCGCGCCAGACTTTCAATTGGCGCGCTTTCTCTTCCGCGGGCAGCTCAGTCGAGTCGGCGATGTCGTCAATCAGCCGGCAGTAGGCGTAGAAGATGGTGATGTCGCGCCGGCGTTCTTTGCCTAACGAAATGAAGGCGAAGGCCAGGTTCGACTGGCTGGCGCGGGTGATCTCCTCGGCACTGGAAGGTTCGTCGGGCATGGCGCTAAAAGCGGATCCAGCTTTCGCGATTAACCAGCCCGATCTCGCACTGGCGAAAAAGAGCGACCCAACTCGCGAGGAGCCAGCCGGTGACAAAGGCGCGCGCCAGGACGTAGAAAATTTTCCAGAGCAGGAGCGCGAGCAAACGCTCGGTCGCGGCTGCGCGGATGACGGTGTCGGCGAGGGAAAGGAACCAGAAGTGCAGCGCGCAGATGAGGAGGAACCAGACGAGCCGATAGGAATGGCGCCGGACGAATTGCCAATGCGCCCGGAAAGCCTCGGCCAGGGTTTCATTGTGGAGCACGAGCGAAACCTGCATCGCGGCAAACGAAATCAGCAGCACCGCCATCACGCCCCGGCCGATCGGCAGGTAGTCGAGCACGCCAGGGACATCGCGGAAGTAGGCGAGGAGAAGCGGGAGGCGGAGCAGAAGCGTGCTCGCGAGCAAAACGAGGCCGAGCCATTTCATGACAAAGCTGAAGCGCCGCATGGCAAATCGCAGCAGCTCGCCCTCGCGGAAATGCAGGCCCTTGATCCAGGCGAGGCAGACGGTGATCAAGTAGACCTGCAGGTAAACGGCGCAGAGATATTCGAAAACGAAGGCCACGGTGTCGACCGCGGCCGAGGTCTGGAGGAGATGGGCCGGCGAGAGGATGGTCGCACGACCGGGCACCTGCCAGTAAATAAACGGCTTGAGCAGCGAGGCGAAGGCGCTGATCAAAATGCCGAGGTAAATCAGCCATCCGGCAAGCCCGAATTGTTTGCGCAGGGCGCGCACCAGGCTGCCGTGCAGGCCGCGCCAATTCAGAATCAGGAGGAGCGCGGCCAGGATGGAGAGCGGGTAGGTGGTGGCGGCGGCATCGAAAATCCCGGCGACCGATTCCGCGGTGTGGAGCAGGCTTTCGCGCCAGACCTGGGAGAAAAGCGGCCAATGCCACGATTCCCAGAAGGCAAATTGCTCGGCCCGCAGATCGGCGGCGGATTGGAAAGGAGTGAAGACGACAAATTGAAAAGTGGAGTAGGCGAGGGCGAGGAGGGCGAAGAGAAGCCAGAGCCGCTTGAAACGCAGGCTGCAACGGAATCCGTCGCGGAGCGCGATCCGCACCGGGTTGGTCAGCATGACGAGCGCGTAGCCAAGGACCATCCCGAGCAGCGGGTAGACACGCGGCGCCGCGTCGAACATCGCGACAATCTCCGCCTAACGAATCAGGCCCCAGTGCCGGGTGAAGGGCCAGTAAACGAACAAGCCGCGACCGACCAGGTTTTCCTCCGGCACCGGGCCCCAGTAACGGCTGTCGTAACTGTTGTAGCTGTTATCGCCCATCGCGAAATAGGTGTGCGGCGGGATGACGAAAGTGCGCGCCGGCGAACCGAGAAATGTCTGGCCCGGCGCGTAACCCTTGTAGCGGTCCTGGAGCGACATGACCCGGCGCAGGCCAAAGCTCTTCGCCAGCTCGCCGTTGACGTAAAGTTTCGGCGCATCGATCCGCAGTTCGTCGCCCGGGGTTCCGGTCAGGCGCTTGATGTAAAACGGCGCGCCCGCCTGCGGGTCTTCCCTGATTCCGAGGATTTGGTTGGTCCGGAAAACAAAAACATCGCCCTGCTTGGGGTGGACAAAGTTGTAGCTCAACTTATCGACGAAAACCTGGTCGCCGGTATCGACCGCGCCGCGCGCGATAACCTGGCCCTGGTGATAAGTGTTGCCGGGATAAACCTGAAAATCCTGCCGCAAAATCTCCGGCGGCGCGTAGACGGTGAAGGACTGCCGATCGCAGGTGATGCGCGAGAGAGTGAAGAAAAAGAACATCTTCTTCGGCGTGACTTCGATCACCGTGTTCTCCGCGCCCGAGACGACGTCGATGTAGTTCCGGCCGAAGGCGACGAATTCGAAAACCTGCTGCAGGACGTTCGGCGCGGGTTTGGTCATGGGGTGGCCGATGATGCCGTTGAGTGTCGGCTGCATCGAGCCGGTCGGAATTTTGAAGGGCTGGATGAAATAAGAGCGGATGCCGATCGCGACCACGATGGCGACCAGGATGACTTCGATATTTTCCCGCCAGCCGGCGTCCCGATGCGGCGGGGTATGCTCGGTCAGGAGCGCGTCGAGCCGCTCCGACTCCTCGTGGGTGGCCTTGCGGTCGCGGGCCTTCATCGCGGCGCGCACTTTCTCGATCTGGCCGCGCAGCTCGGCGAGGGTGGCTTCGCCCAGGCGATCGCGCCGGTAGCGAATCAACTTCTCCGCATGGCGAACGAGAAGGTGGCTGTGCTTGATGTAGCGCGGCTCGAACATTGGGCGAAACGCTAGCTGAGGAACTTGGTTTGCAAAGCGGCTTTGTAGACGCTTCGCTCTGCGAAGTGCGGGGGTGAGTTTTGACCGTAGTGACATCGACGCCCGCGCCGCCCAGAGGGCGCCGTCTACAGGTTCGCGCCGCGAGGCCGTTTTTTACTGCGTCGACTTCAGGACCTGGATGAACGCTTCCTGCGGGATGTTGATTTTGCCGATGCTCTTCATCCGCTTTTTTCCCTCTTTCTGCTTCTCGAGCAGCTTGCGTTTGCGGGAAATATCGCCGCCGTAGCATTTCGCGGTCACGTTTTTGCGCAGGGCGGAGATGGTTTCGCGGGCGACGATTTTGCCGCCGATCGCGGCCTGGATCGCGACCTGGTAAAGCTGGCTCGGGATTACTTCCTTGAGCTTGGAAGCGAGCTGCCGGCCGCGGGACTCGGCCCGCTCGCGGTGCACGATGGTGGAAAAAGCGTCGACCGGTTCGCCGTTCACGAGCAGGTCGAGCTTGACCAGATTGGAGGCGCGGTAGCCCGCGTGCTCGTAATCCATCGAGGCGTAGCCGCGACTGATGCTTTTAATCTTGTCGTTAAAATCGACCAGGATTTCGTTCAGCGGCAGCTCGCAATGGAGCATGACGCGCTTGGTATCGAGCGACTCGGTGTGATCCATCACCCCGCGCTTCTCCAGGATGAGCTGGAGGATGTCGCCGATCGATTCGTTAGGGCAAAGAATGTAGGCGCGCACGATCGGCTCGCGGATTTCCTCGATCACGCTCGGGTCGGGGAGATGGGCCGGGTTGTCGACCATGACGACTTCGTTGCGCGTGGTCAGGACCTCGTAAATCACGCTCGGGGAGGTGGCGATGATATCCATGTCGTACTCGCGCCGGAGCCGTTCCTGGATGATCTCCATGTGCAGCAGCCCGAGAAAACCGCAGCGATACCCGAAGCCGAGCGCGACCGAACTTTCCGGCTGGTAAACAAACGCGGAGTCGTTCATCCGCAGCTTGCCGATGGCGGTTTTGAGATGCTCGAAATCGGCGGTGTTGATCGGATAAATTCCGCTGAAGACCATCGGATGGATTTCCTGGAACCCGGGCAGCGGTTCCTTCGCCGGATGCCGCAGGTCGGTAATCGTGTCGCCGATCTTGAGTTCCGACGTGGTCTTGATGTTGGCGATGATGTAGCCGATGTCGCCGTCGTTCAGCGTCGGCTGCGCGTTCATCTTCGGGGTGAAGACGCCGACTTCTTTCACCTCGTAGCGGGTGTCGGTGCTCATCACTTTGATCTGTTGATCGGCTTCGACCTTGCCCGAAAAAACGCGCACATAGGCGACCACGCCGCGGTAAATATCGAAGACGGAATCGAAGACGAGCGCGCGCAGAACGTTGTCTTTCGGCTTCGGCGGCGGCGGGATGCGGTGAACCACGGCCTCGAGAATTTCGTCGATCCCGATCCCCATCTTTGCGCTGCAATCGATCGCTTCCTCTGCCGGAATGGCGAGGATTTCCTCGAGTTGCCGATGCACGCTCGGGAGATCGGCATTCGGCAGGTCGATCTTGTTGATCACCGGCACGATCGTGAGGCCTTGTTTATGCGCGAGGTGAACGTTGGCCACGGTCTGCGCTTCGACGCCCTGGGCCGCATCGATGATCAACAGCGCGCCTTCGCAAGCAGCGAGCGAGCGCGAAACTTCATAGGCAAAATCGACGTGCCCCGGGGTGTCGGAAAGATTAAGGGCGTATTCTTTGCCATTCTTCGCCGTGTAACGCATCGCGACGGGGTGGGCCTTGATCGTGATCCCGCGCTCGCGTTCGAGATCCATCGAATCGAGGAGCTGATCCTGCTTTTCGCGGGCATGGATCGTGCCCGTACGCTCGAGCAAGCGATCCGACAAAGTGGTTTTGCCGTGATCGATGTGCGCGATGATGCAGAAATTGCGGGTCAGCTCGATCGACATGAGGGGCACACTATGCGGGTGTGCCGCGGGGTGGTCAACGGAGGCGGCGCCGGCCGCTAACCCAGGGCCGCGATCGCCGACTGATAGACGTCGAGCGTCTGGTCAGCGCCCGCGACGGTGACGTTGAGGTCACGCAGCAGGCCGTCCTGCAAGCCGTAGATCCAGCCGTGGATGGTTAATTCCTGGCCGCGCTCCCAGGCGTCGAGGGCGATGGTGGTCTGGCAGACGTTGGCGACTTGCTCGATGACGTTGAGCTCGCAGAGGCGGTTGGCCGCTTCGGTTTCGCTCCCCGCCTGTGCAATCGCGCGCTCGTGTTTTTGCCTGACGTCCTGGACGTGGCGAATCCAGTTGTCGCTCAGGCCGAGGCGATCTCGCCGAAGGGCGGCGCGGACTCCGCCGCAACCGTAGTGGCCGCAGACGATGATGTGTTTTACCTTCAGCCAGTCGACCGCGAATTGCATGACCGACAGACAATTCAGGTCGGTGTGAACGACGATGTTGGCGACGTTGCGGTGGACGAAGAGTTCGCCCGGCAGGAGGTCGACGATCTCGTTCGCCGGGACGCGGCTGTCGGCGCAGCCGATCCAGAGATATTCCGGCGTTTGCTGGCGCGAAAGTTTAAGGAAGAAGTCGGGATCCTGGCGGCGAATCCGTTCCGCCCAGGCTTTATTTTTTTCAAAGAGATGATGAAGCGTTGGCATGAAATTGCGGGTCGGGTGTGGAAATACGATTAACGGAGACGGCGCACAAGGCGAGTTCGATGAAGGGGCAGGAAATGATTGCGCTGGTAAAGCGGGATGACCCGGCGGTGATCAGAATCCAGTTCGAGGTCGAGCGCGGCCCAGCCGCGTTCGGTCGCGCCCGCAATTGTGGCCGCGAGCAGGGCGGAGCCGACGCCGCGGTTTCGCCACGACGGAAGGACGTAGAGCTCTTCGAGCCAGCCGATCCAGCCGCCGTGCTCGAAGCTGAGCATGCGTGCGGCGTAAGCGGCGCCGATCGGGTTTTGCGCGCTCAGCGCGAGGAGAACAAAACCATGCTCCGGCTCGGCCAGCAGGGTCGTTAGGGCAGAGATCAGCTGCTCCTGCGCATGCGGGAGGTCGTGCTCCGTCAGTTGCATTGCAAACAGGGCCGCGGCCGGGGCAATCTCTTCGGCCGCGAGCGTTCTGATCTGGAAATCGATCATGATAACCCAAGCTCCCAGACCCAGATCGCGCCGTCTTCAGGATGATGCGCCGCGCCGCGAAACTGGAAGCCGCACTTTTCGAGCACGGCGGTGGAAGCATTTTTCCCCGGCAGAGTGTGGGCGCGCACTGTTCGCACTGCGCCGCTGGCCGCGGCGTACTCGATGAGCAGGCGCGCGGCGGCGGTGGCGTAGCCACGTGCCTCGTAGGCGGGGGCGATGGCGTATGAAATCTCCACCTCCCCGGCGGCATCCGGCGGACCGTTGAAACTGGCCAGGCCAATCAGGCGGTTCTCTTCCACGTGCAATACGCCGAAGCCGTCGCGCCACGGATCGGCCGCGGTCGCGTCGCGCAACCGCGCGTGAAAACTTTCCGCGACTTCGGGACCGCCAAGAAATTCACTCAACCCCGGCGCAACCGGGAGACCGAATTGCGCTTCGTAAAGGGCGGGATCGTCGCGCAGAGCCAGGAGATGCTCGGGCGAATGAGGCAGCAGCCTAACGTTCCCGGCCGGCATCATCCTTGCGACGGCGCAGGAGGTACTCGAGCAGCGTCTGGTTGTAAGCGGAAGCGTAGGCGCGGGCGCGCAGGCCAAAGCTGAAATTCTGCGAGCGGGTGGTGAAAATGCGGAAGCGTTGTTTGATCAACTTCACCCCGTAAATCTCCTTCAGACGCGGGTAACGCTCGACGCCGGGCGCGGTCCGCCGTCGATCGGTCGCGATAAAGCGAAAGTCGCGCTGCTTGATCGCGGCGCGGGCGTCCTCTCGGGGATGAGCAAACTCCGGATAAAGAAGATCGATCCCGGCAAACGAATCCTGTCCGTGAACTGGCCTAACGAGCGCGAGGCCGATGAAGAAAAAGATGCACGCGACCAAATATCGATTCATCGGCGCGGGCAACATACGATCTTGGCATCGTCCCGGCCAGCGTAACCGCTCCAGAGAAGAGGCGCGCCGTTTTTGGCGGCGCGCCTCCTGCGAGTTCCAGCTTAAAACCGTGCGGCTACTTCTCGTAGCGCCTGGAAACCTCGGCCCAATTGACCGTGTTCCACCAGGCCTTGAGATAGTCGGGCCGGCGATTCTGATAATTCAAATAGTAGGCATGCTCCCAGACGTCGACCCCGAGGACCGGCGTTCCTTCGCAGCCGGCGACCGCTTGTCCCATCAAGGGGCTGTCCTGGTTCGCGGTCGAACAGATCTCGAGTTTGCCGCTCTTGTTTTTAATCAGCCAGGCCCAGCCGCTGCCGAAACGTTTCACGCCGGCGTCGGCCAGCTTTTCCTTGAAAGCGTCAAAGCTGCCGAAGGTCGACTTGATCTCGTCGGCCAGTTTGCCGGTCGGCTCACCGCCGCCGTTGGGGCCCATGATTTGCCAGAAAAAGGTGTGGTTGGCGTGACCGCCGCCGTTATTGCGCACTGCAGTGCGGATGTCTTCGGGAACGGCGCTGAGATTGCCGATAAGATCCTCAATCGATTTGCCTTCGAGCTCGGGCTTGCCTTCGATCGCCTTGTTCACGTTGGTGATGTAAGCCTGGTGATGCTTATCGTGGTGAATCTCCATCGTCTTCGCATCGATGTGCGGTTGGAGGGCGTCGTTTGGGTAGGGTAATTTCGGTAGTTCGTATGCCATAAGACCGAAATGTCGGGCGAGTTTGCGCGCTTGGGTAGCGCTTTTTTTCCCGGGCCGGGCCGGGGCGCCGACTTGCGCAAGCCGGGTGCAGAGGTTACGTCCTGCGAGTTTCACCATGGAAAAAATCTCCGTTCGCCAGCTGGCAAAACTCTTTCTCACGCTGGCCCTTGCCGGCGGCGCCTTGAGCGGCTGCCAGAAGAAATCCGAGACGGCCGCCCCGGCCACGCCCACGCCCACGGCCGCGGCGGGCACGTCTCTCCCGCAGCCGGCGCCGGCTATCACCGGGCCGGTCACGCCCGCGCTCGTGCAGGAGGGACCGGATTCCATCACGCACTATCTTCATTTCCCGAAAGAGGCGGCCGCGGCGAAGCTCGACGGCGCGGTCCAGTTCTATTGCGATATCACGGAGGAAGGGATCGTCGAGACAACCCACGCGCTGGTCGCAAATAACAACGTCTTCAAAGGCGCCGTCATGGAGGCCCTCGATTGGGGCCGCTTCACCCCGGCGACCGTGAATGGCAAGCCAGTGCGCGTTTATCTCGGCGGCACGGTCCTGTTCATCCATCAGGACGGGAAACCGGTCATCGTGGTCTCGCTCGCGACGCACGATCGCGACCGGGTCGGCAAGCTGGCGAATTACATTCAGCCGCAGCTGGTCGGCGGTTTGCGCCGGGCGTTGCAGGCGGAAATCAGCAAGCTCACCCAGGGCATCGTGGTCTCGGGCCAGGCGGAGGCGATCGTGAGCGTGGATGCCAAGGGCGCCGTTACCGGCACCTCCGGCCTTTCGGAGAACCCGAAGGGCAGCGGTCTCGGGATTTTGCTCGATAGCGCAGTCCGGAAAGTGCAGTTTTTGCCTGCTTACGAGAACGGCGCGCCGGCCGCCGGCGGGATTAACGTGGTCGCGAACTTCGCGCGGTTCTAGGCGCGGCTAGACACGAACCGGGTTTTAGCCGGCGCGAGCCGGGAAGTTATTCCGTCTGGCCGTCGTCATCGGCCATTTTCTTGAAATGAAGCTGGCCGACGCGGCGCCCGTCGGTCTGGGAAACGGTCACGATGTAATCCTCGATCGGCACCTGTTCGCCCTGTTTCGGCAAATGGCCTAACAAGTGGGTGACATATCCGCCGACGGTGCTGACATCGGAATTTTCGAGCTCGATATCCGCCAGGTCGCGCAGTTCGTAGAGCCCGACCCCGCCATCGACCACGAATTCGTCGTCGTTGATCTGGCGGAACTCCGCCTTCTCGGCGTCGAACTCGTCCTGGATGTCGCCGACCAGTTCTTCGAGGATGTTTTCCATCGTCACCATCCCGACCGTGCCGCCGTATTCGTCGACCACGATGGCAAGGTGCGCGTGGCGCACGAGAAAAAGGTTGAGCAGCTTTTCCAGCGACATCATTTCCGGCACCGGGATGAGCTCGCGCTTGATCTTCATCAGGTCGGGCGCCGGGTCACGCATCATCGGGACCAGCTCCTTGATGTGAATGAGACCGACGGTGTGATCGAGATGACCGCGGCAGAGCGGGAAACGGGTATGACGCGACTCGAGCGCTCGCTTCACGTTGTCGTCGAAGGTTTGCTCGATATCGAGGTAAACGACCTCGCCCCGCGGGGTCATGATATCGCGCACCACCCGGCGGCGCATGTCGAGGGCGTTGACCAGGATGTCGCGTCCGATGGAGGAGACCTCGTCGGATTTTTCGCTCTCGTCGAGAATGAGCCGGAGCTCCTCTTCACTATGCGCGAGCTCGCCTTCCTTCACCGGCTCGGTGCGCAGGATGTGTTTCAGGACCCAGTTGGAAGAAGCGTTCAGGAACCAGATCGCCGGTTTGAAGATGATGTAAAACATCCGCAGCGGCGCGCTGATGTAGAGGGTGGTCGGGAGCGCCTTGCGGATGGCAAGAATCTTCGGGGCCTGTTCGCCGAGAACGATGTGAAGAAAGGTGATGACGGAGAAGGCGATGAGGAACGAGATCGTGGTGATGATCGCGGTCGAGGTGATGCCAAAGAGCGCAAAAACCGGCTGGAGCATTTGCGCGAGGAAAGGTTCGCCGAGCCAGCCGAGCCCGAGGCTGGCGAGGGTGATTCCGAGCTGGCAGGCCGAAAGGTAGGCATCGAGATCGCCCGCGACCGTCCGGGCCTGGGCCGCGCGGGCGTGGCCTTCCTCGGCCAGGGCGTCGAGCTGGCTCATCCGGATTTTGACCAGGGCAAACTCGGCCGCGACAAAGAACCCGTTCAGGAAAACCAGGGCGCCGATCGCCGCCAGCTTCGCGATGATAAGCGAAGGCGGGTCCCAATGATCAGCGACGCCCCCGCTGAGTGTCGCAAGGGCCAAAAATGGAGATGAAAAATTCATGGAGCGGATGCCGAGGAAGCACCCGAGAGCCGCGTTCGGCGGCTACCAGCTCGACTTCGTCACACCGGGAATGAGGCCGGCAGAAGCGAGCTCGCGAAAGGTCAGGCGGGAAATTTTGAACCGGCGAATGAAGGCGCGCCGGCGTCCGCTCACCTCGCAGCGATTGACGACGCGGGTCGGGCTGGCGTCGCGCGGGAGTTGGGAGAGGCCGATATAGTCCTTTTTCGCCTTCAATTCAGCGCGGAGCGCGGCATATTTCGCCACCGTCTTGCGCTTGCGATCGTTGCGATTGAGCCAGGAAGTTTTCGCCATAAGGAACGCGGAAGTTAGCGGGGAACGGGCGCGGCGCAACCAATTTTCTCGGGGCGCTGGCGGGACCCGCGCCAGCCGTTTCGCTCGCCGCAGCGAGCTTTCGGAGTGCGGCACGTCTTCGTGCCGTTTTCCTCACGCGGCGTTCGACCGGTAAAATCTGCGAGTCTTCGGCCGAGCTTCCGCTGAAAAGCGGCGCGAGGACGCGCCGCACTCCGAAAGCGCTGCGCGCGAAAACATGCTCATCTAATTGGCACTCCGAGGGCCGGCGATGTCTCGGCTGCGACCTTCGGTGCGGCGGACGTGCGGGATCTTCGGCTGTGGATCGCCCTGGGTGCCGCTTGTCGGGCGATTCGCGGTCGTGCGCGGCTTTGCGCCGGCTTTCACGATCACTTTGCCATTGGCTCTGCTCGCTTCGGTGCCCTCGAGCAACTCGAGCAGCTGATCGGTGTTACGCAGTTTGAGCGCGACCGTTCCGCTCCGGCCGCGGGCGGCGGGATTTTTTCGCAGGGAATGCGACCGTGGGCGCGTCGGAAGCCGGCGCGGTCGCAGGATCGACCGCTGGGGTCTTGTTGACGGCCACCCTCGGCTTCGCCGGGCCGGCGGCCGGCTTATCGGCGGCGTCTGGTTCGCTGGCGGTTGCGCTGGAAGCGGCTGGAACTTCGCCCGCAGGCTGGAAGTCGGACAAGATGACGGTGGTGCCGTTGTAGGTGACGAGGAAAGTGCCGGAGTTATCGGTGGCGGTGACGCGACTGCCGGAAGGGACGTTGGTGAAGGCGCCGGAAAGCGCGGTGGAACTGAGGACGGTGAAGTTGTTGTTGTTGTTCGCCTGGAAACCGTTGACGAAGGAGACGACGAGGTTGCCGTTGAGGGCGACGGTGCCGTTAACGTTGAGGAAGCCATACTCAGTGCCTTGGACGAGACCGCCGAGCTGGAAGGTGAGCTGCGAGGAGCTGAGAAGGGTGACGTTGCCGTTGACGACAAGGCCGCTGCCGCCGAGCGCAGGCTGGAGGTTGGCGCCGTTGGTGATGGCGGCGTTGATCGTGCCGCGGGCGTCGACCAGGCCGCCATTGAAGACGAGCGCGGTGGCGGAGGTGACGCTCCCGCCCGCGAGCCGGAAAGTGCCGGCGCTCTGGGTGTAGGTGCCGCCGCCGGTGACGGTGAGCGATTCCGCGCCGACATCGACCGTGCCGGAGGAGGTGACGGTGCCGTCGGTCGTGATCGTCCCGCCGCTGAGGGCTTTGATCGTTCCGCTGTTGGTGAAGGTGCCGCCGCCAAAGCCGTTGAGACGCAGGACGCCGCCGTTGATGGCTTGCATGGTTCCCTGGTTGACCAATCCACCGCTGGCGCTGGGATCGACGTTGAGGGTGAGACCGGAAACATTGGCCGAGATGAGCCCGGCCGCCTGATTCACGATGCCGATTTCGTTCGTCCCGAAGCTGCCGGAATTATTCGTCTCGCCCTGGATGGTGTTGTTGGTGTTGGTGAGCGTGCCGGTGCCACGGACTCGGTCGGCATTGACCAAGGTGATGGTGCCGCCGCCGGTGAGGGTGACGTTGCTACCGAGGGTGAGGTCGGTGAAGGAACCGGTGGAATTAATCGAGATGCTGCCGGTATTCACGATCGCGCCGTTGATCGTGGTGGTGCTGGCGTTATTGCCGATGAAAGCGCCCGGCGTTCGTTAGTCCGGTGAGGGTGGCGGTGCCGAGATTGCGGGTCACTCCGGTGCCGACGGTGCTGAGAATGCCGCCCGTGATCGAGACGGCATTGGTCAATTGCACCTCGGAGCCGGTCTGGGCCGAGATGGTCGCGCCGGTGTTGGTGAAGGCGCCGCCGCCAAAGCCGTTGAGCAGCAGAATCCCGCCGTTGGTCGCCTGCATGAGACCTTGATTGACGAGGCCGTTGGTGGCGTTGGGGTCGACGTTCATGCTCAACCCGGAGACGTTGGCCGAGATGATGCCGGCGCTTTGGTTGACGATCCCGATTTCATTGTTCCCGAGGCTGCCGGAATTACTGGTCTCACCTTGAATGAGGTTGTTCGTGTTCGTGAGAATGCCGCTGCCGCGCAACCGGTCGGCGTTGACCAGGCTGACCACGCCGCCGCCGTTGAGGGTGACGTTGCCGGAAAGGGTGAGGTCGGTGAAGGAGCCGGTGGAATTGATCGAGATGCTGCCGCTGTTCGTGATCGTGCCGGCCAGGGTGGTGGTGGAGGCGTTGTTGCCGATAAACGCTCCTGTGTTCGTTAGGCTGGCGAGGGTGGCGGTGTTGAGGTTGCGAATAGTGCCGCTGCCGCTGGTGCTGAGGACGCCGCCGGTGATGCTGGCGCCGTTGGTGAGCTGGACCTGGGAGGCATCGAGGGCCGAGACGGTGCCGCCGGTGTTGGTGAAGGCGCCGCCGCCGAAGCCGTTGAGCAAAAGGATGCCGCCGCTGCTCGCCCGCATCGTGCCGAGGTTGATCAATCCGTCAACGGCGCGGGGATCGACGTTCAGGGCGAGACCGACCGTGCCGTTGAAGATATTCGCATCGATCAAGCCGCCGCTCCGGTTGACGATCGCGAGTTCGTTAGTCCCGAGGCTGCCGGAATTGCTCGTTTCGCCCTGGATGGTGAAAGCGGAGCCGTCCGCACCTCCATTGAAGAGTGTGCCCGTGCCGCGAACGCGGTCGGCGTTGACCAGGGTCAGGGTGCTCCCGCCGGTCAGGGTGACGTCCCCGTTAATGGTGAGATCGGTAAAGCTTCCAGTGGAGTTGATCAGGATGCTGCCGGTGTTGGTGATGGTGCCGGTGAGGGTGGTGGTGGAGGCGTTGTCGGCGATGAAGACGCCGCTGTTGGTGACGCTGTTGAGCGTGGCCGTGCCGAGGTTGCGGATGATGCCAGTGCCGACCGTGGCGAGGGTGCCGTTGTTGATCGTGGCGCCGTTTTGCAGCTGCACTTCCGAGCCGTCGAGCGCCTGGATCACGCCCCCGGCATTGTTAAAGGCGCCGCCGCCGAAGCCGTTCAGGCGCAGAAAGCCGCCATTACTGGCCTGCATCGTGCCCAGGTTGGTGAGGCCGTTTGCCGCGTTTGGATCGACGTTCAGGAAAAGACCCGGCACGTTCGCTTCGATCACTCCGGCTACCTGGTTGATGATGCCGATTTCGTTAGTGCCGAGGCTGCCGGAGTTACTCGTCTCGCCCTGGATGACGTTGTCGAAGTTGGTCAGGATGCCGCTGCCCCGGAGGCGGGCGGCATTGACCAGAGTCAGAACTCCAGCGCCATTCAGGCCGACGTCGCCGCTGAGCGTGAGATCGGTGAAGCTGCCGGTGGAGTTAATGAAAATGGACCCGGTGTTGGTGATCGTGCCGGCGATCGTGGTCGTGCTGGCGTTGTTGCCGATGAAAGTGCCGCTATTGGTCAGCGAGGTCAGGGTCGCGGTGCCGATGTTATGAATCTCACCGCTGCCAACGGTGGCGAGGGTGCCGCCGGTGATGGCGGCGGCGTTCGAGAATTGCACCTGGGAGCCGTCGAAAGCGAGGATGACGCCGCCGCTGTTGTCAAAGCCGCCGCCGCCAAAGCCGTTGAGCAGGAGGATGCCGCCGTTCGTCGCTTCCAGGGTTCCTTGATTCGTTAGGCCGACGGCCAGGTTCGGATCGACGTTCAGGGTCAGGCCCGCGACGTTCGCCTCGATCACGCTGCCGGCCTGATTGACGATTCCGATTTCATTGTTCCCGAAACTTCCGGAGTTACTCGTCTCTCCGTTGATCGTGTTCCCGGCGTTGGTGAAAGTGCCGCTGCCGCGGATGCGATCGGCATTGGCCAGGGTGAGAACGCCGGAACCGGTAAAGGTGACATCACCGCTGAGCGTGAAATCGGTAAAGCTGCCGGTGGAGTTGATCCGGACGGCGCCGTTGTTGGTGATCGTGCCGGAGAGGGTGGTGGTGGTGGCGTTGTTGAATTGAACGAGGCCGCCGCCGCTGAACTGGGCGCCATCAACAATCGCAAAATTGCTCCCGAATTGCAGAACCGCTCCCGCGGCAGCGGCAGCGGTGCCGGAGATGCTGCCACCGCTGGTGAGGATAAGGGTGCCGCTTTCGGCCGAGACGATGCCGGTGTTGCTGAGCGGGATATTAAAGCTGACCGAGCCACCGCCGAGGGTGGCAGTAAGGTTGCCGGAGTTATTGAAAATGGAGCTGCCGCCGCTGAAGACGTTGCCGCCGGTGAGGACGATGTCGTAGTGACCCGAGTTATTGATCGTCGTGCTGCTCACCGTTAAGAGCGCGGACTGAATGCTGTCACCGGCGATATTGAGAATGCCCGAGGTGATCGAGCCGCCGCTGAATTTAAGTCCGTAGTTAAGCGTAAGCGGATTCGCCAGGACGAGAGTGCCGCCGCTCATGAAGAGCTGGTTGATCGTGACGCCCCCGACGATGTCCTGCGTCAGGATGCCGCTGGCAAAGGTGACGTCGTAGTCGGCGCCGGCGTTGCCATTGTTAGGCACGACGCCTGGTGTCCAGCTCCCGGGATCGCTCCAGTTGCCGGTGCCGCCATTGTAGGTCGCGTTCTCAGCCGGTGGCGGGGTGATGGTCGGGGAGGGCGTCGGGGTGATCGTCGGGCTGGGAGTCGGGGTAAGGGTGGGAGTCGGAGTGACGGTGGGGGTTGGTGTGATCGTTGGGGTAGGTGTGACCGTTGGAGTAGGCGTGATCGTCGGCGTGGGGGTAACCGTCGGGGTGGGAGTGACGGTCGGCGTCGGTGTTATGGTGGGGGTGGGTGTGACGGTTGGGGTGGGTGTGATGGTGGGAGTAGGAGTAACTGTCGGAGTCGGCGTGATTGTTGGGGTAGGCGTGACGGTCGGAGTCGGCGTGCTCGTTGGGGTAGGCGTAACTGTCGGAGTCGGGGTGCTGCTCGGCGTCGCTGTGGGAGTGGGCGTCGGCTGGCTCGAGTTGTCTCGGGTGGTTTGCATCACCGCCGCCCGCTGGTCGACCGCGGCGAGGTTGGTCAGGGTCACCGCCGTGCCGCCGCCGAAAATCACCAGGTTGGTATCGAGCAGCGCCTGTTCGGCTTTTGCTTTCTCCTGCACTTTGATCTCGCTCGCGATCAAATTCAGGCTCGGAAGCGGCGCGAAATCGCCCGAAAGCAGGGCCGAGGTCTTGATCAGCCGGTCGAGATCGACGTCGACCGGCTCGGGCAGGCTCGTCCCTTTCGGATTCACGATCAGCATTTGCCCGGCGTGAAGGAGAACCGATTCGCCGACCCGATTGTTGCGAAAGATCCGGCCGGTGCCTTCGAGGATGACAAACTTGATGTAAGCGTCCGGGTGATACTCCAGCATGATCGTCGTGCCGGTGATCGCGGCCGTGATCGCGGCGGTGTTGATCTGGGCGCCGCCCGCGTTTTTCGGTACCCGCAGGAGCATGGCGCCGCCGCCGAGATCGAGGTTGCGTGTGCCTTCGTTGAAACTGAAAATCGTGTTCGCGCCGAGGCGGGCGAGGGTCTCGTCGGTGAAGGTCAGTTCCGCCCGGGATTCAATCCCGGTGCGAACCGCCGTGCCTTCGCGCACTTCGTCACGGATCGCCGCCGGGCGCGCGGCGGCCTGCTGCGGGAGCAGTTTTACGTCGCGGATGACCTGGCTGACCCGCGCTGCCTTGAGCTGGGCGGCCTGCGCTTGCCCCAGAGGCACACAAAGCAGGAGGAGAACGGTCGCCAGGGCGAAGCGCCCCAGGAGATCTCGAAATGGTCCAAGGTTGCGGAGCGGGGGATAGCGGAAGGGACAAGCGGCGGTTTCTTTCACGATCTTTGAGTGGAAAAGCCGCGAATCCTACACAGCTCTTACTCATAATAGCGAGAAAATTCCCCGGAATGGGACACGCGATGTTGAAGAACAAAGGGTGGCATGCCCACACCCGCGGCATCGACGGAGCGATGCCCTCCAAGATGCCGAAGCTCGTTGGCGGACTAGCCGCCCGGCGGGAGTCCGAGGGCGGGGGCGTTGCCGAGTGGCTGAGGAGCGTTGGCGCCGGAGCCGCTGAATGTGCCGGTGGTGTTGCCGTTGCCGCCGAAGCCGCTGTAGTTGGCCTTGGGAATGTTATTCTGGCTGTTGACGTAAACGTTCGCCTTCGGGCCGTTCACGGTGACCACGACGCCGTTGTTAATCGTCACGCTGTCGCCCGCGATGTTCTTGGTCGAGTTGCCGTTGAGGCTGACGTTGCCAATGAAGACGACCTTCCCGTTCCCGTTCGGGGCGTAGAGTTGCAAAGTCGTGTCGGCGCTCAGGCTGCCGCCGCCGACTTGGAGGATGCCGTTGTTGCCGAGCGCCGCGACCTTGAGAGTATCGGCGCGAATGTCGGCGTTGGTCAGGTTGACCTGACCGCTGGCGCCGGAGCTGCGGACGTCGACGTTCCCGCGGTCGGCCTGCACTTTGCCGCTAAGGTTGAGCTGGCTGTTGCCGGTCGTCGCGGTTGCCTGAATGACGATCTTGCCGCCAGGCCCGGGCGCAGCGGCGTCGAGCAAAGAGAGGAGTTGGCCGGTGTTGGCGATGTTGATCGCGACACCCGAGGTCTTGCCGGTCTTTAAGGTGATATTGCCGCCGCTGGAACTCCGGCGGTTGGTGGTGTTGTGCGAGACTTGGATCCGGTTAGTCACCGTCACCGCGCCGCTATTGGCGGTGAGTGAGACCGCGCCGCCTTTGCCGCCGATGACATCCATGCCGTTCGCGCCGCTGGAGGCTTCGATGTCGCTGTTCACGCTCACGTCACCGCTGGTGGCGATCGCCGCAAAAGTGCCGCCGTTGCCCCCGAGGAACGCGGTCCCGGGAGCGGCGTTTCCTCCATTAAAGGACGCGCCGTGAAAATCTCCGGCGCCGTTGCCAAAGGCAAAGCTCGGCGCAGTCAAGGTGAGGCTGCGTCCATTGCCGCCGGCGCCGAACGCTGCATCCAGGCCCGCAAAGTTGAGAAATTCGCCGCCGTTCGGGATGAAGTTGGAAAGGACGATTCGGGTGGCGTCGTAGTCGACCTGGAAGGAACCAAAACCGTCGCTGGTCTCGAGCCGCCCGCCCGGCGCGACATTGGTGAAGGAGCCGCCGAGGCCGAAGCTGGTGGCGGAAAGAAGGGAGAACTCATCGCCGCTGTCGATCACGTTCTGGAAACCGCCGACGAAACTCACGACGAGCTCACCGCCGATGGCCATACTCCCGTTGACGCTGAGGTGTCCGTATTCAGTTCCCTGAGTCAGGCCGCCTAACTGAAAGCTGAGCCGCGAGGCGCCGAGCAGGGTAATGTTGCCCGTAACATTGAGGCCGCTCCCGCCCAGGGCCGGTTGCAGGGTGGCGTTGTTGGTGATCTCGCCGTCGATCATTCCCCGGGCATCGATCAGTCCGCCCGCGAAATTTAGCGCGGAGGTCGAAGTCACCGTGCCGCCGCTGAGCAGGAAAGTCCCGGCGTTCTGGGTGTAGCTGCCTGTGACCGTCAGCGTGCCCGCCGCCACGTCCACCGTCCCGGTGGAAGTCACTGCGCCGCTGAACGCCAGCGCCCCGTCCCGCGTCCGGATGGTGCCGCTATTGGTAAAAGTACCGCCGCCGTTCCCGTTCAGAAGCAGGATGCCGCCATCCAAGGCCAACATCGTGCCGCGATTGATCAGGCCGTTGAGCGAGTCCGGGTCCAGGTTCAGGGTGAGCCCGGGAACATTGGCCGAGATGATTCCTCCGGCTTGGTTCACGATTCCGATTTCGTTGTTGCCGAAGCTGCCGGAGTTACTTGTCTCGCCGTCGATCGTCGTGCCGGCGTTGGTAAAAATGCCGTTGCCGCGGATCCGACCGGCGCCGACCAGGGAGAGCGTGCCCGTGCCGGAGAAGGTGACGTTCCTGTTCAGGACGAAATCGGCAAAGCTGCCGGTCGCCTTGAGCACGATGTGGGTGTTGTTCGTGATTGTGCCGGAGAGCGTCGTGATGCTTGGCCGGTTGAACTGGATTGTGCCCAAGCCGAGGAATTGCGTTCCATCGCCGATGGTGAAGTCGCTCCCGAACTGGAGAATCGCGCCGCTTGCGGCCGAGGCGATGCCGGAAAATGTGCCGCCGCCAGTAAGGGCGAAGGTTCCCGCCCCGGCGGCAACGGTGCCGGTGTTGTGGAGCGGCATGTTGAAGGTCACTTTTCCGCCGGCCACGCTGGCGGTGAGGACGCCGGAGTTGTGGAAAACGGAGCCGACACCGCTGAAGGCGTCGCCGTCGAGGATAAGGCGATAGCTGCCGGAGTTGTTGATGGTTGTGTTTCCGACGGTGAGGAGCGCGGATTGCGTGCTCATCCCGGCGACATTCAGGACACCGGAGAGGATCGATCCGCCGCTGAATTGTAGACCGACTTCCAGGCTAAGGGGATGAGCGAGGACGAGCGTGCCGTCACTCATGAAGAGCTGGTTGATCGTGACTCCCTGCACGATGTCCTGGGTCAGCGTCCCGCCGGCGAAAAGCACATCGTAATCCGCGCCCTGGTTGCCATTGTTAGGCACAACGCCCGGGGTCCAGCTCGCGGGATCGCTCCAGTTGCCCGAGCCGCCATTGAAAACGGTGGAGACAATCGGGGTCGGCGTGGCCGACGGGGTCGGCGTCGGTGTCACGGTGGGTGTGGGGGTCGCGGTCGGTGTCGGAGTCACGGTTGGCGTGGGGGTGGCGGTGGGGGTCGGCGTGCCTGTGGGACTGGGCGTCGCGGTCGGGCTCGGTGTGGCGGTGGACGTGGGCGTGGGCGTGGCCGTGGCCGTAGGAGTCGGAGTCGCCGTCGGCACCGGGGTTGGCGTGGCAGTCGGGGTTGGTGTCGGCGTTCTCATCCGACCGCCGTCTGTCCGGCTTGCCTCGGTTTTCTGGTCGATGGCATTGACCAAACTGACCGCGGTCCCGCTGCCGAAGATCACGAGATTGGTATCGAGCAGCGCCAGTTGCTCCTTGAGCATTTCCTGCGCTCGGATTTCCTGCCCGATCAGATCGTTACTCGGGAGTGACGAGAACTTGCCCGAAAGGAGCGCAGAAGTTTTCTTCAGCCGCGCGAGGTCGACCTCCACCGGCTGCGGAAGGGTGGAGCCGTTTGGATTCAAGATCAGCATCTGACCGGCTCCGAGCAGGACCGATTCGCCGAGCCGGCTGTTGAGTTGGATCCGCCCGGTGCCCTCGAGGACGATGAACTTGATAAAGGCGTTGGCGTGATACTCGAGCATGATGGTCGTGCCGGTGATCGCCGCCGTGACCAGAGCGGTCTTGATCTTTGCTCCGCCCGCGTTTTTCGGCACCTGCAGGAGCATGGCGCCGCCGCCCAGCTCGAGGTCGCGCGTGCCTTCGTTGAAAGTGAAGATCGTGTTGGCGCCGAGTCGCGCCAGCGTCTGGTCGGTAAAGGTCAGTTCGGCGCGCGAATCCACCCCCGTGCGCACGGCCGTGCCGTCGCGCACTTCGTCGCTGATCCTGGCCGGACGGGCCGCGTCTTTTTCGGGCAGGAGTTTGACATCGCGGATCACCTGGCTGACGCGGGCTTTGCTGAGGGTTTCCGCCTGCGCGGAGATCAGCGAAAGAGCGAGCGCGGCGACGAGGGCAATGGTCTTGCGAGTGTGTAGGTTCACGAGAAATAGACGGACATTGACAATGCCGTGCGAGGACCTGGACACCGTGCGCAATCGGCACTGAAGCCATTTGTTAGCAGGCGGCCAGCGGAGAAGTCAAGCCTTCTCCCGGCGTAAATTTCGGCGGCCGAAGACTTTGCTGGAAGGCGTTAGGCCGCGCGAGGAGCGGCGCAGTTTCGGCGCCTAGAATTTCCAGCTCAACGTGACGCCGCCGCCGATATTGAAAACTTCGTAGTCGAAGGCGTTGCGGTTGGATTGGTTGGCGACAAACGTCGTCAAGGCACTGATCACGAGCCATTCGCGGATGCGATAGTTGGCGCTGAGGGCGAGGATCTCGCTCACGTCGGTGCGGCCGCCGTTGTAATATGGCCTAACGACCAGCCGGCCGGCGGCGTTGATCGAAAAATTGCGGCTGAGATTGACCGAGTAGCCGATGTAGGCGCCGAAGTCGCTCCGCTGCGGCGGGTCGGGCGTGGCGTAGAGGCTGATGTTGGCGTCGGCGCCAAAGGAAATCTGCTGGGCGCGGCCGATCCGGATCGGGACCTCGGCGCTGAAGCCAAGAGCGTAATTGGAAAAGAAGTCGTCGAAGTCGTCGGTCGCGGTGAGCCGGTTGTAACCGAGATTCGCGCGCAGGGTGAGGTTGCTCAGCTGGGGGATGTAATAAACCAGCCCGGCGATGGCATCGAAACTGGCGAAATCGAAGCTGCTCAAATCCTGGTAGTAGAAAAATTGCTGCCGGAGAGTGAACTCGCCGTAAAGGGTCTTGCTGATCTTCGGCGCGTAGGTGAGGCCGATCACCGGCGCGATAATGACGTCGCTGACCCGGCCGCGATCGACCAGGGCGACGTTGGAGGTGTAATAAATCGGCACCCCGGTCTCGAGCGTGAACGGCTCGTATTTTTCCACCCGCTTGAGGATGGCCTGCTCGCCCAGATCGCTGTCGTTAGGGCTGGCGGCGGCGTAGCCCTGCTCGACTCCGCTCTCGGGCAGGTTTCCGGGAACCGGAACGGTGCTGGGGCTGCTCAGGAGCCGCGCGCGATCGGCTGCGCTGGTCTGCGCGGCGAGCGGGCGGGCGCAAAGGAGCGCGAGAAGGAGAATGAGCGGGTACTGCAAAGACGCGATTTTCATGGACGCGTCCCTTTTAGGGATTGCGCCTCGGCGGCGTCAAGCCTTTCCCCGAAGAAGGCAGAAACGCGCCTTTAGCCGAAGGGCAGATTCGCCTTCACTCGCTGCAGGTCGGTCTTGTGCACGAGGCCCGATTTGGCGAGCTGACGTTTGCGCTTGGCGTTCTTGGTCGCCATCAGATGCCGGCGCGTGGCATGGGAGCGGAGCACCTTTCCGGTTCCGGTGATCTTGAACCGTTTGGCGACTGCTTTCCTGGTTTTGCTGCGCGCGATGGACTTCGGCATAAGGCGCGGAAGATAAGCACAGTGTCCGGGACTGACAACCGATTTTCTGTTTACCGTCCGCCTATTCCAGCGATCATTTGCCGATGGAAACGCAATCACCAGCCCTCCCGCGCGTCGTCATCATCGGCGCGGGCTTCGGCGGCCTGGAGGCGTCGAAACACCTCGGGAATAAGCCAGTGTGGGTGACGGTAATCGATCGCACGAATCATCATCTTTTTCAGCCGTTGCTTTACCAGGTCGCGACCGCGGCGCTTTCCCCGGCCGACATCGCGGCGCCGGTTCGCGGCATTCTTGGCAAATACAGGAACATCGAAGTGATTCTCGCCGAAGCGCAGGCGGTCGATGTCGAACAGCGCGTCGTCCAGACCGCGGAACAGGCGTTTCCTTACGATTACCTGATCGTTGCAACCGGCTCGCGCCATTCCTATTTCGGCCACGGCGAATGGGAGAAGCTCGCACCCGGCCTGAAGAGCCTGGAGGACGCGGTCGAGATTCGACGGCGCATTTTGATGGCGTTTGAGTTTGCCGAAAAAACGCCCGACCCCGCGGCGCGCGCGGCGGCGATGAATTTCGTCATCATCGGCGGCGGCCCGACCGGCGTGGAAATGGCCGGCGCGATCGCCGAGATCGCGCGCGAGACATTGGCGAAGGATTTCAAGCACATCGATCCCTCGGCCGCGCGGGTGATTCTGGTCGAGGGCGACAAGCGCGTGCTTTCCGCATTTCCCGAGGATCTTTCCGCCAGCGCCCTCGAGCAATTGCAGGAGCTCGGCGTCGAAGTCATCACCGGCACGCATGCCAAGAATCTGACCGAGGGCGGTCTGGAAGTGGCGGGCAAATTCATTCCCTGCCGGGTGAAAATCTGGGCGGCGGGGAACACGGCGTCGTTTGTCGGGAAAACGTTAGGCGTGCCGGTGGACAAAGCCGGGCGCGTCGTGGTGCAGGATGACCTGACCATACCGGGCCATCCTGAAGTGCAGGTCATCGGCGACCTCGCCAACTTCACTTCCGCGAAAGACGGCAAACCGCTCCCGGGCGTCTCGCCGGTCGCGATCCAGCAGGGGCGCCACGCCGCGCGCAACATCCTGCACATGGTCGAGGGCGCGAAGCCGCAGCGCTTTTATTATTGGGACAAGGGCAGCATGGCCACGATCGGCCGCAACCGCGCGGTGGCCGATTTGAACATTGTGCACTTCAGCGGATTCCCGGCCTGGCTGGCCTGGCTTTTCATTCACGTGCTGTATCTGGTCGGGTTCCGAAATCGGATCGCCGTCCTGCTGCAATGGGCTTGGGCTTACGTCACCTTCAACAAAGGCGCGCGCCTCATCACGCGGAACTTCCAGGCGGAGCAGCGTCCGGTCGGATAGGATGGCACCACGAAGGACACGAAGAGCACGAAGAAGGGCAGACCTTTCAACCTTCGTGTGCTTCGTGTCCTTCGTGGTTTAATTTAGCCTGTGCGATCCCGCCACGTCCTGCCGAATTTCCGGATCGCGATCGTCGGCTCTGGCGCGATCGGCCTTTACTACGGCGGCAAGCTCGCGCACTTCGGCCGGGACGTGCATTTCCTCCTTCGCCGCGACTACGACGCGGTGCGGAAACGCGGACTGCGCATCCGGAGCAAAAGCGAAAACCTTCACATCGCAAAAGTGCATGCCGCGCGCTCCAGCGCCGAGATCGGCCCGTGCGATCTCGCCATCGTGGCGGTGAAAACAACTGCCAATCCCGAGCTGCCCGCGCTTGTCGCGCCATTGTTAGGCGAGAAGACCCTCCTCCTTACTTTGCAAAACGGAATCGGGAACGAGGAATTCCTCGCCCGACATTTCGGCGCGGAACGAATCCTCGGCGGCATCTGTTTCATCTGTCTGAACCGCGTCGAACCGGGCGTGGTCGAGCGCTCCGATTCGGGCCGGCTCGTGCTCGGGGAGTTCCGCGGCTTCCCGCGACCGGTCCTGCACGACATCGCCTGGGAATTCAAACGCGCCGGTGTCGTCTGCCGCGTCGTGGCCGATCTCGCGCTCGAGCGCTGGCGCAAGCTGGTCTGGAACATTCCGTTTAACGGCCTCGCGGTCACGACCGGGGTCGATACCGCTGCCATCCTGGCCGATGACGACCTGCGCCAGCACGCGCTCGCTTTAATGGATGAAACCATCGCCATCGCCAACGCCTGCGGGCATCATTTGCCGACGGCCGTCGCGCTGGAACAGATGAAAAACACCGAACAGATGGGCAATTACAAGCCTTCCACGCTGATCGATTTGCAGGCTGGACGTCCCTTGGAGGTCGAGGCGATCTGGGGCGAGCCGCTCCGTGCCGCACAGGCGGCCGGAGTCGAGACGCCGCGACTCGAAAACCTTTACCGCGAACTGGTCGCGCTCGACCGGTCGGAGCGACAATGAATTCGGGCTCCTTGCCGCAAATCTCGGTCTTTAACCGGCAGCGCAAAGTCGCGCTCGACCGCGTCGGGCTGGAGGATTTTGCGCGGCGCGCGTTGGTCCTGTGCGCGCGCGAAGGCGGGGCCGGCCTCGCGAAGCTAGCGCAGATCGACGTCGTCTTTATTTCCGATCGCCGCATGAGCCTGCTGCATCGCCGATTCATGCAGATCGACGGCCCGACTGACGTCATCACTTTCCAGCACGGCGAGATTTTCATCAGTGTCGAGACCGCGCAAAGACAGGCAAAAGCGCAGCGCACTTCCTGGCTCTACGAACTGCGCCTCTACCTCGTGCACGGTCTCCTCCATCTCCACGGATTCGACGACCGGAAGGAGAAAGACCGTGCGCGCATGGCCGCGCTGCAGGAGCGGATCGTCGCGGCCATTCCATTCCGCGCTCGCTCTGTCGTTTGATTCACGCGCCTTGCGTGATATGCTTTTCGTTATGCTTTCGGCAGTCGGTTTCCTCTTTCTATCCCCGTCACCGAGTTCCGCTTAGCAGAGAGTATTTGTTCGTTCTCATGCAGGTTTTTCCGGAGATCATGGACGCTGTCGCGACGCCCGACGTCGAAAAGGAGACGACAACCAAAGAGGCGCTCGATCTCCCTTGGAACGTGGTCGTGCATAACGACCCGGTGAACCTGATGAGCTACGTCACGATGGTTTTCCAGAAGGTCTTTGGTTATCCCAAGGAAAAGGCCGAGTTGCACATGATCGAAGTGCATCGCGATGGCCGCTCCATCCTCTGGAGCGGGGTGCGGGAGCGGGCCGAATTGTTTGTTCAGCAACTGCACGGCTACCTCCTCCTCGCCACGATTGAGCGGACGCGTTGAAGATGGAGGTCTCGCGCAACAACGGCCGTCTCGAGATCAGCGAAATCGATCCTTTTTTAGCCGAGCTGTTGCGCCAGATCCCGGTCAGCACCAATCCCGACTCCGTCCCTGCCGCGGAGCAGCGTCTTTACAGCCCGCCGGCTGCGCCTAACGAAAAGGAATTTTGTGCGGAATGGAAGATTTATGTCGAACCGGAGCTGCGCCGGCTCTTCCAGACCGCGACCGAGACGGTCGCGTCCGATCTGCGCCAGCTCGGGGAAAACGAAAAGCCTTTCGCGAATAGCACGCTCCGCATTCCGCACGAACATTCTGAAGCCTGGCTCAACGCCCTCAACCAGGCCCGGCTCGCCATCGCGGCGAAATTTGATTTCACGGAGGCGGAACTATCCGACCACTATCGCTCGCCGATCGGTTCCCGGCGCGACCTGAGCCTCTTCCAGGTCAACTTCTACGCCTTCCTCCAGGAATTTATCCTGCGTGAAATGGAATGCGATCCAGGCGACGCTCCGCCTGACGAATTGTAGCCCGCTGGAGCGATGCGGCTGGGCCGGCCTTCTTCGATTGAAAATCGAAGCTACGTTCCCTGTTTGCGCTCGCGGACCATTTTCATCAGCCGCTCTTTCAGGGCGTCGGAGGATTTGGCCGGCTTCAGGCTGAGGGCGAAGGCTTCGTGCAGCCGATAACACTCCGTAATGAAATCCTCCGCCTTCTGGCCAAACTCGCGGCGGGCTTCTTCAAATTCGCGGACCTCGCCGTTTTCCAGCGCTCCGATCACGTACAAACGTGCCCGGTTCTGGAATTCATCAAAGCTCATCTTTTAGTTCCTTGAGGCCGTCGTAGATCTTTTTCAGGCCCAATTCGAGACGCGTTTTCACCGTCCCCAATGGTGTATTCGTATTTGCGGCGATTTCGCGCTGACTCATCCCGCGAAAAAATGCGAGCTCGATGGCCTGCTGTTGTGCGGGGGGCAAGCCATTGATGACTTTACGAACCAAAATTCGGGTGTCGGAAAAGTTAATTTCTTCTTCCGTGGCGTTGTGCACCCAGGCGTCGGGCTGCTGTTCGGTCTCATTCTGGAGCCGCTCGCCGGCCCGCATGTAAGCCTGTTTTTTGCGCAAACCGTCGATCGCCCGGCGCCGGGCGAGGGTGACCATCCAGCCGAGGGGTTTACCCTTTTCGGCCGAGAAATTTTTCGCCTGGTTCCACAGCTCCATGAAAATCTCCTGGAGCAAATCATCCGCCTCGGCCTCGTTGTGCACGACGCGTAGAATGAGCGCCTTGATGATCCCGTTGTAGCGGTCGTAGAGCTTGGAGAGCGCTTCCGGGTCCTCCTGCTGGATGCCATGCATCAACTCCAGGTCGGTCGGTTCTCCCGGCTCGAGCTGCGGGCTCACCGCCGGCAGGCGGGGGCCGGATTCCTCCGGGTCGGCGTCGAGTGGGATTTTGGGTCGGCGTGGCATGGCGGAAGTGAGAGATGTAAAGCGAAGGGGTGGCTCCGTCCAACGGCATTTCACGCAGGCGACGAAAAAGCCGGCGAGGTGGAAATACGAATGACGAATTTCGAATGACGAAGAAGTGACGAAGGCAAAGTCCGAAAGGTTGGCCATGGAATGACGCTTCGTCATTCGAGCTCGGGAATTGATTCGGAATTCCTAACCAGGCGCAGCCTCGTCAGGTCTTATTCCCGGCCATGGGCTGGCCGGCGAAATGGAGCGTCTCGAGAATGTCGCCGCGCAATTCCAGGAATTCCGGGCTGCTTCGGTCGCGCGGGCGCTCGAGATCGACCGGGATGATCTGCTCAATCTTGCCCGGGCGCTGGGTCATGATCACGATCCGATCGCTCATGTAGATCGCTTCATCGATGTCGTGGGTAACGAAAAGCATGGTCGTGCCGTGGGTTTGCCAGAGACGCAGCACTTCGTCCTGCATCCGCATGCGGGTGAAAGCGTCGAGCGCGCCTAACGGCTCGTCGAGCAGGAGGACGCGCGGGTGATTGATCAGCGCGCGCGCGAGCGAGACGCGCTGGGCCATGCCGCCGGAAAGATGATGGGGGAAGGAATTGGCGAAAGCTTCGAGCCCGACCAGGCGCATGAATTCATCCACCTCGGCGCGCTTCTCGCGCAGCTTGCCTTGCGCCACCAGCCCGACCTCGATGTTGCGCCGCACCGTCAGCCAGGGGAAAAGATTCGGGTCCTGAAAAACCAGACCGCGCTCCGCGCAGGGAGCGGTGATCGGTTCGGCGCCGATCGCCAGTTCGCCCGAGGTCGGTCCCGTTAGGCCGGCGATCATGCGCAGGAGAGTCGACTTCCCACAGCCGCTCGGCCCGACGATCGAGACCAGCTCGCCCGCCGCGATCGAGAGGGAGACATCGTCGAGGGCAAGCGCGCCGGGAGTGACGCCGCCATCGGGCGAGACAAATTCCTTGGTCACATGCCAGACGCGCAGCGACGCCGCGTCGTCGTGTTTCACCGCCGCCGGAGCTACCACTTGATGACTCCCTTCTGCCAGACGAGCACGCGATCCCGCACCTTGAAGAGGAGGGTCATGATCGTCGAGAAGAAGGCCGCCATGATCACCAGCGCCCCGTAGACTTTACCGTACTCGGCCCAGCCCTGCGCCCAGGCGACATACCAGCCGAGGCCCGACTTTACCCCGACGGTTTCCGCCACCACCAGAGTGAGGAAAGAAGTTCCCAGGCCCATGAAAAGTCCGATAAAAATATTCGGCAGCGCCGCCGGGATCGCGACGCGGAAAATCAGGTAGGCGCGGCCCGCGCCTAACGTGCGCGCGACATCCAGGTAAGAAGCGCGGGTATTGGAAATACCGGAAGCCGTCAGCATCGTGACCGGAAACCAAACCGCGAGCGCGACCAGACCGACGGCGGAGAAAATCGCCGAGGGCGCGACCACCATCGCGAGCGGGATCCAGGCCGTCGCGGGAATCGGGCCGACGATTTTCAAGATCGGCATCCCCCAATAACGCGCATGTGGGAACCAGCCGATCGTCACTCCGGTGATGAGCGCCAGCACCGTGCCGATGGCGTAACCACTGAGCAGGAGGATGAGCGAATGCCAGGTGCTGTCGAAAAGCAGCGCCCGGTCGCTCGCGAGAGCGGCCATGACGCCTTCGGGTCCCGGGAAATAAGGCATCGGCAATAACCCGAGGCAGCTCGTAACCAGTTGCCAGATGGCCAGCGCGAAGACCGCCATTCCCAGGATCGGGCACATCCGCACCATCCAATTTCGCAACCTCGGAAGAAACACCTGCGCCGCCGCCCCGATCAACCCGAGCGCCAGCATCACCCCAAGGAGAATAGGGTAATAATTCGTCGTGGGAGGCACTCCGGCCCGCGGGCCAAAAAAATGCACCGCCAACCCGATCGAGGCCGCCACCGGAACGACGAGCAAGGTCTGCGGCCGTGTCCGAAGCAGACCGCGCGGCCGCGACGGGTGTTGCTTGGCCGAGTCAGTCTCCATGGATAATGCGGACGAGGCGCTTCGCAGTGGTACGGTCAATTCCATCGATGATTTCTCCATTCGTTTCTTAGCTGAGCGTTTACTCCGGTAGCATTTTTCATGTCAGCGGATGCGTTGCTGTCGACTCGGGATCGCTCGAGCCCGGAAATCGCAACGCCATATTTTAACAGGAGGATCGAGAATAGAACAATAAGCCCTGCTTATGAAAGTAATTTCTTTGTCACGGACCTGTCAGACAGTGAGCAAAAGACGGAGAAACAGTTCAGGGCGCAATAGTTCGGGGCACCGGGAGAATCCTATCCCGGCGAACTGAAGGAAAGCGAAAACCGGCTGCGGCGGTTCGCGCAGTCGGGTGGTCGGGAACCAGACGCGCCGTCAGCGCAGCGCGCCCACTTCGTTCCCTGCCAACGGTTGCCCGGCAAAGTGCATCGTCTCCAGAATCTCGCCGCGGAGCTGCAGGAAATCGTCGCTGCTCCGGTCGCGCGGACGTTCCAGCGTTACCGGGATGATCTGCTCAATTTTGCCCGGGCGCTGCGTCATAATGACGATGCGGTCGCTCATGTAAATCGCTTCGTCGATGTCATGCGTAACGAAAAGCATGGTGGTGCCGTGGGCGCGCCAGAGACGCAGCACTTCGTCCTGCATCCGCATGCGGGTGAAGGCGTCGAGCGCGCCTAACGGCTCGTCCAGTAGCAGCACCTTTGGATGATTGATCAAGGCGCGCGCCAGCGACACGCGCTGCGCCATGCCGCCGGAAAGATGATGCGGAAAAGAGTTGGCGAACGCTTCCAGGCCGACCAGGCGCATGAACTCATCAACTTCCGCGCGCTTCTCCCGCAGGACGCCGCGGGCGACCAGCCCGGCCTCGATATTTTTCCGAACCGTGAGCCAGGGGAAAAGGCTCGGGTCCTGAAAGACCAGGCCGCGCTCCGCACTCGGCGCCGTGATCGGCTCCGCTCCGACCGATACTTCGCCGGTCGTCGCCGCATGCAGGCCGGCGATCATGCGCAGCAGCGTCGATTTGCCGCAACCGCTGGGCCCGACGATCGAGACTAATTCGCCGGCCGCGACACAAAGCGAAACATCATCCAGGGCCAGCGCCCCGGGCGTGATCCCGCCATCGGGAGAATCGAAACGTTTCGTGACATGTCGCACCCTGACGGATGCGGCCTCGTCCAAATCCATCGAAGTATCGTTGAGCTTTACCATTTGATGACCCCTTTCTGCCAAACCAGGACGCGGTCCCGCACTTTGAAAAGCACCGTCATGATGGTGGAGAAGAACGCCGCCATGATCACCAGTGCGCCATAGACTTTGCCGTATTCGGCCCAGCCCTGGGCCCAGGAGAGATACCAGCCGAGACCAGATTTCACGCCGACCGTTTCCGCCACCACGAGGGTGAGGAAGGACGTGCCCAGTCCCATAAAGAGCCCGAGGAAGATGTTGGGCAAAGCCGCCGGGATGGCCACGCGAAAGATCAGGTAAGCCCGGCCCGCGCCGAGCGTGCGCGCGACGTCGAGATAGGAAGTGCGGGTGTTGGCGATGCCCGAGGCAGTCAGCATCGTGACCGGAAACCAAACTGCCAAAGCCACCAATCCCATCGCGGAAAAGAGCGCGGAAGGCGCCACCACCATCGCGAGCGGAATCCAAGCCGTCGCCGGGATAGGGCCGATGATTTTCAAGACCGGCATCCCCCAGTAACGCGCATGTGGAAACCAGCCGATCGTCACTCCCGTGATGAGCGCAAGCGTCGTCCCGATCGCATACCCGCTGAGGAGCAGGACGAGCGAGTGCCAGGTGCTGTCGAAAATCAATCCGCGATCGCCCACAAGTGCGGCCGCCACTCCTTCCGGCCCGGGGAAATAGGGGAGCGGCATCCAGCCGAGGCAGTAGGTCACGAGTTCCCAGATCCCGAGCAGGGTGAGCGCCGCCCCCAGGATCGGACACATCTGCCGCATCCATTTGCGCAATCTCTCGAGGAAAGGGTAGAGCGCGGCCCCGAAGAGCCCGAGCCCCAGCGCGGTGAAGAGGAGAGTCGGGTAGTAGTTCGTCAGCGGCACTTCTTCGATCTTCGGAACAAAATAGTGGATCAGAAGCGCGATCGTGGCGCCCGTCGGGACGGCGAGGAGGGTTTGAGGCCGCATCCGTTTTCTCGTGACCGCGGCGGTGGCCAGCGCGATGGCGGGTTGCGGCGTGGCTGGGATCGAAACAACGGGCGCTACAGTGGGTTCAATGGTTGAATTCATTGTTTGGTGACTAGGTTTTTCTTCGGGCGGTTCTTTGCTTCCGGGTCGGCCAGGTTCGGCGCGTCCTGGTCGGGTTGATCGTACATTTCCCGGGCGCAGCAGTCGGATTGCGGACCGTGGAGAAGTAGTTCCGCGATCAGCTTGGTCTCCTGGTCGCGATCGATCTGGCCGCCGGGGACGGTCTCGACTTTGACCGTCTTGATCCAGTCGTCGGTCACGCCATCAAGATGCCGAAAGGCCTTTTTCGCCAGCGCGTCGGTGTCCGTGGTCGGCGCCAGCATCTTCGCCTCCTTCATCTCTCTTGCGGCGGAGTAGAGAGTCTGCTCGGCGAGGGCGACCGAGGGGATGTACTTCAGTCGGCTGAGCGCGACGGTGTTCAATTCGACCGTGGACGCGAGATACTTTTTATCGACCGCCATTTGTGCCGCGGCCTTGGGATTTTGTTGCACCCACACCGCTCCCTTCAGGATCGCTCGCGTCGCCCGCGCCGCGGTATCCGGGTTGGCGTCGATCCATTTGCCATTGGCGATAATTTCGCAGCAGTACTCGCTCGCGTACGGTTCATCGGTGGCCTCGTCCATCCCGGGGATGTTTCTCGCCCGTCCGTCCGCGATCAGGAGAGTCCCGATCGGTTCGGCATTGGCCACCGCGTCGACTTCGCCCTTGCTCAAGGCCAATCCCAGTTCGCCGGCCGGGAAAACCTTCCACTCGATCTCCGTGCTCGGATCCACTCCGTTCGTGCCGAGGACGCGATTGGCGAAGACGAACGGCGGCGTGCCCATTCCGGGAACCCCGATCCGTTTCCCTTTCAAATCCTGAATCTTTTTGATCGGACTGTTCACGCCGGTCTGCACGCGCAGACAGCCGGTGTGCACGCCGCCGAGGAAACGCACATTCAGGCCCTGTTCGATCGGCTTCAGGAAATACATCACGAGGTGGTGGGTGATGTCGTAGCTGCCGAGCGCGAGGTTGTCTTTGTAAGCCGCCCAGCTGCATTTCACGAGTTCCGGTTCCAGCCCTTCTTCCTTGAAAAAGCCTTTTTCGTAGGCGGTGTAGATCGGCGCTTCGCAGGTCAGCCCGATGTAGCCGATTTTTACCTTCTTCGAGTTCACCACCTCCGTGGTCGCGGTTTTTTTGCCGCAACTGGTGAGCGCCGCGCCCGCGCACAAAAGGAGGGCGCCGGCCGCCAGACTAACGAATCTTGCTGTTTTCATATCGGGTCGTGGTAGCACCAGGAACGCTTGTTGGAAGTGGACGGGAGGAGGGATTAAACCCGGCCGGGCGCGGTCGAGGAAAGACGCGTTGGCAGCCAAAGTTTCATGAATAGAAGGATTGGTAAGACCGATGACTGGTTTAGACAATAATCAAATAAGCGAAACTTATGGAAGAAAAATCTGCAAAATATTTTGCAGCGTTGCCAGATGCGCTCCCCCTCGCCAAGCTCAGCCGGGATGACGCACGACCCGATCGAGATCCGGCATCTGCGCTATTTTCTCGCCGTGGCGGAGGCCGGGAGTTTCAGCCGCGCCGCGAGCCGGCTCTCCGTTTCCCAGCCCAACATTTCGCAGCAGATGCGCGACCTCGAAACCACCCTGCGGGTCGATCTCTTCCAGCGCCGCGGGAAACGCATTCTCCTCACCCCCGCCGGCCTCATCCTCGAAGGCCACGCCCGCTCCATCCTGCGCGAGATCGAAAATTTCCTCCAGGAACTCAGCACCGAGCCCGGGCAAATGCGCGGCGCGCTCCATCTCGGCGTCGTCCCGATCCTCAACGTCGCCTTCATCCCGCAGCTCCTCGGCGATTTTGCCGCGAGCCATCCCGGCGTTCGCCTCACCGTCGAGGAAATTTCCTCCACCGAAATCGAGACCGCGCTCGAGGAAGGCCGGATGGATGTCGGTCTCGGCTTCCTCACCCGCCATTCGCCCAACTTGCATTACGAGCGGCTCTGCACCGACCAATTCGCCCTCATCGTGCACAAGGGACACAAATGGGCCCGCCGCCGGACGGTCGATGTCTCCGAATTGCACCAGGAGCGCGTCCTCCAGCTCCCCGACACCTTCGTCATGCGCCGGATGTCGGATGCGATCTGTCGCGAGCACCAGGTGCGCCCGCGCAATGTCGCTGAGATCAATGCCATCGAGACCCTCCTGCGTTCGCTCGCACCCCTGAAGGCGGCGGCCCTCATGCCGAAAATCGCCCTCCGCGGAACGAGCGGGCTCACCGCCATTCGCTTGAAAGGCAAAAATCTCGCGCTCGAAATCGGTCTTCTCCGGCTCATCGGCTCCGGGGCGAGCGACGTGGTCAGCGAATTTGCCAAGCTCGCGCGCGAGACGCTGCCCAGGATCGTCCGGGGCTGAGCGCGCTTTCCGCGACTCGTTAGGCGAAAGGGGCGCGGCGCGTCTCGGGCAAATGTGCCAAGCGAGTAATCTGCTCGCCGCTGCCGGTGGAGTGCGGCATCCTCCCGCATCGCCCGACGCAATTCCAAACCTCAGCCCGCCGCCGGCGGCGACTTCGCTTTCCGCGCCGACGAATTTGTCGTCGTCGCCGGCGAACCCGCCAGCTTCCAGGTCGAGACGCATCTCGACCCGGGCAAAATCGATCACGTCTGGATCACGATCCGGGCCGGGCGTTTCGGGCGCCTCCGGATTTCCATCAGCACCTGGTCGCTCAAGCATGAGGCCGACGGCTTCGACCCGCGGATGCGACTCGGCGTCGTCGCCGCGCCCTGGACGCAACTCCCGGAGAGCGGTGTCTTCCCGGCCGGGCGTCTCGACTACGGCGAGCTGGAGCGCGCGCAGGCGATCGTCTACCGGGACATGGAGCGGCCCGACCTCGAGAAAATGCTGCACCAGAAAACCGAGCGCGCGATCTGGGTCGAGGCCTGGGGCGCGCTTTACCTGCGCGACCGGCTCGGGATTCATCAGGTCCACAGCCGCCGCGCCAGTTGCAGTGTGCGGAGCGATCATGTCGGGCGTGACGGCGCGGTCCGTTTCTATTTTCCCGGGCAAACGTCGGAGATGCTTCTCTTTAAGTACTGCGGTCAGGTCTGATCCGCAGCAGGCGCAGGCCGTTCAGGACCACGACCACGGTACTGCCTTCGTGGCCGACGACGCCGAGCGAGAGTTTGATCTTCTGCGCCAGGGCGAAGCCGACCAGAACCGCGACCGTGCCTAACGAGATGAAAAGATTCTGCCGGATGATGCGCCGGGCCTGCCGGCTCAGGCGCAGGGCGGTCGGGACATTCTCGATCCGGTCGTGCATCAGGATGACGTCCGCTTGGGCGAGGGCGGCATCCGAGCCGCGCGCGCCCATCCCGAGGCCGACGTCGGCCGCGATCAGGCTCGGGGCATCGTTGATCCCGTCGCCCACCATTGCCACCGTTTTGCCTTCCTGCCGCCAGCGATGAATCCACTCCAGCTTTTCGTTAGGGGTGAGATCGGCGTGCACTTCCTCGATCCCGGCGGCGTGCGCCACCATCGCGGCGGCGGAGGCGCGGTCGCCCGAGACGAGCGCGACCGAGTTCCCTTCCTTCTGCAAACTGGCGATGACCGCGGGCGTCGCGGACCGAAGCCGGTCGCGCAGATAAATCACGCCGAGCAGAACGTCGCGCGCGACCCAGACCTCCGCTTCCGCGCCGCTGGAGGAAAAACCGGCGACCGCAAACCCGCGCTCTTCCATCAGCCGCCGGCTCCCGACCACGACCAGGCCGGAATCGACCCGCGCTTCCATCCCAAAGCCCGGAATGTTGACCACGTCGCGCGTTTCTGCCGCGGGAAGCGCGCGCCTTTGCGCCTCGGTCACGACCGCGCGGGAGAGGGGATGGCTGGAATTTTGCGCCACCGCGGCCGCGGCCGCGAGCGCTTCCTCCGCCGTCGTTAGGCCGGCAGTCTCGATCCGCGAGACCTCCAACTCGCCGGTCGTGAGCGTGCCGGTTTTGTCGAAGGCGAAATGATTCACCCCCGCGAGAGTTTCCACCGCCACCCCGCCGCGGAAAAGAATGCCCTGGCGCGCCCCGGCCGCGATCGCGACGAGGATGGCGGAGGGAATCGAAAGCACGAGCGCGCAGGGCGAGGCGACGACGAGCAGCGTCATCATGTGGTAAACCGCGTTCGCGAACGGCTCGCCCGCGGAAATAGAGGAGCCAGCCGAGAAAGAGCACGCTCCCGCTCAGGATCGTGACCGTGTAGTAGCGCGTAAACGTGTCGGTGAAACGCTGCGCCGGCGCCTTCTGTTCGCGCGCGCTCTCGATCAACTCGATGATCCGCTGCACCGCGCTTTCTCCCGGGAGACGGAGCACGCGCATGACCGCCCGGCCTTCCAGGTTCGTCGTCCCGCCGCTCACCGGATCGCCCACCCGCTTGGTCACCGGCAACGCTTCGCCGGTGAGGGCGGATTCATCGGCCGAGGTCGCGCCTTCGGTGATCTCGCCGTCGACCGGGAAAAGATCGCCCGGCTTGACCAGCAACTCGTCCCCCACGCCTAACGAGTCGGTCGGAACCTCGACCCACTGGCCCTGCTCGCGCCGGCGAGGCCGTCTTGGGCGCGGCCTGGAGGAGCGAGCCGATCGTTTGCTCGGTCCGGTAATTCGCAAAACGCTCGAGCGCGTTGCTGAGCGAGAAAAGAAAAAGGAGGGTCGCGCCCTCCGCCCAGGCGCCGATCCCGGCCGCGCCGAGCGCGACCACGATCATGAGGAGGTTGATGTCGAACTCGCCCCGGCGCAGCTCGCCCGCGAGATCGATCGCGGCGAACCAGCCCCCGGCAAGGTAGGCGGCGATGAAAGAGCGGCAGCGCGAGCAGCGGCGCCACGCCCAGCTTCGGCAAAAGAAAACCGAGCAGCGTGCAAAGGCCGCAGAAAGCCGCGAAGGCCAGCATCACCCGATGCGGCGGCTGCGCGTTCGTTAGGCGCGAGTCCATGACAAACCCCGAGATTGAGGAGAGCAGGCTTCGCGGTCACGCCAAACTTTCGCAACGGATCGCCGCCGGAAGCGGAATCGAGTAAAGTGAATGGTCTCATGAAACGCATCGCGCTCCTGACCAGCGGCGGCGACGCGCCCGGGATGAACGCCGCCATCCGGGCCGTGACCCGGCGCGCCATTTTCCACGGCGCGGAAGTGTTTGGCGTCCGGCGCGGCTTCGCTGGTTTGATCGCGGGGGATTTTGTCCCGCTCGGTCCGCGTGATGTCGGCCGCATTCTCGATCTCGGTGGAACGATGCTGGGGAGCGCGCGCTGCGCCGAGTTCCAGACGGCGGCGGGCGTGGCCCGCGCCCTGGAATCGTTAGGCAAACACGCGCTCGAAGGCCTGGTCGTGATCGGCGGTAACGGTTCCCAGGCCGGTTCGCACGACCTCGCCCGGCGCGGTCTGCCCGTCGTCGGCGTCGCTTCCACCATCGACAACGATCTCGTCGGGACAGACGTCACGATCGGGCTCGACACCGCGCTCAACATCGCGCTCGAAGCGATCGACCGTTTGAAAGTGACCGCGCTCTCGCACGAGCGCGGTTTTCTGGTCGAGACGATGGGGCGCCACTGCGGCTATCTCGGGATGATGGCGGGCTTCGCCGGCGGCGCGGATGTGATTGTGATCCCGGAAGTCCCGAGCGATCCGGAAGCCGTCGCCACGGAGTTGCGCGCTGCCTATGACCGCGGCAAATCCCACGCCCTGGTCGTGGTCGCGGAAGGCGCGGCCTACAATGCGGAGAAGCTCGCGGCCTATTTCGCCGAACATCGCGAGCGCCTTCAGTTTCGCCTGCGGGTGACCAAGCTCGGGCACGTCCAGCGCGGCGGCGCGCCGACGGCTTTCGACCGCGTCCTGGCCAGCCGGCTCGGCGCGGCCGCGGCCGATCAATTGCTCACCGGCCCGGCGGGTGTGCTCATCGGCATGCAGCGCTCCGAGATCACCGCGACGCCGTTCGGCGAGGTCGTCGGGCGATTGAAGCCGCTCGACCTCGAGATCTTCCGGCTCGCCCAGAGCCTGGCCAGGTAATCGCTCCCGGGTCCGGCTCACCCCGGGCGAATTGCAGTTCAAGAAACGCCCGTCTTTTGCCAAGGAATGCCGCGCCCTGCGACGCCCGTGCCGTTATTTTTCCCTAACGAAGAAACGCACAATGAAAGACAAACTTATTCTCCTGGTGGATGCCGATGCCGATTGCGGCGTCGTCGTCCTGGAAGCCGCGGCCCGCACCTCTCGTGGCGTGCGCCTGAGCCGCGACAGCGCCGAGGCCTTTCACTTCCTCACCCGCGAATTCGACCGCATCGACAGCATCATTGTCGACGTCGACCCGGGGAGCCACGGGATGGCCTTGCTCGAAGCGGTCAGCGCGCTGCATCGCCGCCCGCCCATCATCGTCCTCACCGCGCTGGAAGAAAGCGACATGGAACCGGTCGTCGCCCGCCACGGCGCGGCCGCCTGCCTCGGGAAACCGATCTCGATCGATCGGCTCCGCGCCACCATCGACCGCATCACCGGCGGCGAAGAGCGCGCCGGACAGGAAATTTATCCTGCGACACCTGGGGGCATCCCCAGGCCGAAAAAGAGGAGGTGGAAAATGGCGCTTCGGCCTAAAACTCTCGGCCCACGCCCGGCTCGCCTAACGAAGCGAACGCAAACGCGTCCCCGCCCGCGCGCGCCCAAGGCCGCGGCCTTGCGGCTGCGGCGCATTCTGGTCCCGACCGATTTCTCGCCCGCCGCCAACGCCGTCCTCCCCGCCGCCGTGAAATGGTGCGAGCGCTTCGGGGCCGAGCTGCATCTCGTGCACGTTTGCGCGGTCGCCTATTACACGCCCAGCCTCATGGTTTCGCCGGTCGTCGTTCCCGGACGCGCAGATCCGGAAAGAGGCGCGATCGCACCTGCAGGATCTCGCGCAGGAATACGCGGGCCGGCTCCCGCACGTCCGACTCCATGTCAGCAGCGGCCGGCCCTACCAGGAAATCTGCCGGGTGGCCGATGAACTGGAGGCCGATCTCATCATCACCGCGACCCGGGGCCGGACGGGATTGAAACATCTCACCCTCGGCAGTACCGGCGGAGCGGGTGATCCGGCATGCGCCCTGCCCGGTCCTCGCCCTGCACCCGCCGCCGGGCCCGGGCCGCCGCCGGCCGCCCGCCTTGCGGAAAATTCTGGTGCCGACCGATTTTTCGGCCGGTGCGGCGCGCGGCCTCGCCTTGGCCCGCGCGCTGGCGGCAAATTTTCAGGCCAGGCTGATCCTGCTTCACTCGGTCGATCTCCATTACTACGCCACCAACCCCGATTACGTTTTGCTCGATCTGCCGCCGCTCCTCGCGGCCGCGACCAAGGCCAGCTCCAGGGAGTTGCGCGAATTTGTCGAGGGAAGCGACTGGGAAGGATTGGAAGTCGAGTCGACCCTCGAGCGCGGGCATCCCGGCGACCAGGTCTGCCGCCGCGCCCTCGAGCTGCGGGTCGACCTGATCGTGACCTCGACCCATGGCCGCACCGGCCTGAAACGCGTCCTGCTCGGGAGCACGGCGGAATACATCGTCCGCCACGCCACCTGTCCGGTGCTGGTGGTGCCGAGCCATCCCCGGCCGGCGCGCCGCGGGCGGGAAGGCGCCCGCGGGTGAAACGTCTCTTCCTCCTTGGCCTGACGATGGCCGCGGTCGGGTGCGCCGCCACGCCCGTGGCAGCGCCCGAGACCGAGCGCCCGCTCACTTTTGCCAATGTCCGGACCTACTTTTCCGACACCCTCAAGTTTCGTCCGACCGAGGTGCAGAAGCGCTGCGTCATTTTCTACGAGGGCGAATGGGTCAGCCCGCAGGTTTACAACTACTGCGTCATCATCCTGGAAAACTCCGACGAGGATTTGCAGGTCACCTTTTACATCACCGACGCCCGGGAGATGAATTGGGTGAACGAATTCATCGACAGCCCCTTCTTCACCACGAGCGAGACGGAGAACCTCTACCGTCTCCTTTATCGCGAACGCCACGCCCGCGGCGAGCGCGTCGGCCGCTTCCGGGTCGACCTCAGCCATTGGGAACCGAAGCACGCGCAGATCATCGTTCTCAGCTTCACCCCGGTGCGGGGATAATGTCTGCGTGATTGTGCAATGGCCCACGCGTTGCTAAGGCAATAGGGTGAACGAATCCTCCACGCCGCCGGTTGAAACGCCCGTGACCGCGCCGCCGGAGCGCGCGGAGGAGATCATGCTCGAGGGGCCGCACTCGCGCTTTGCGGAATTTTTTACTCTCTTCCGGATCATGGCGGATTTTTTGCGCGGGTTTCGCGTCCTCCATTTCGTCGGGCCGTGCGTGACGGTCTTCGGCTCGGCCCGGACCCAGCCGGGCAGCCCGGAATATGAAATGGCCCGGGCGATGGGCGCGGGCATCGCGCGCCTCGGGTTCACGGTCATGACCGGCGGCGGCCCCGGGATCATGGAGGCGGCCAACCGCGGCGCCCGGGAAGCGGGCGGACGCTCGGTCGGCTGCAACATCCGGCTGCCCTTTGAGCAGGCGCCTAACGAGTATCTCGACCGCGTGGTGACGATGTATTATTTCTTCGTCCGCAAAACGCTCCTGGTGAAATATTCCTATGCCTTCGTCGTCATGCCGGGCGGGGCGGGCACGCTGGACGAACTTTTCGAAGCGCTCACCCTCATCCAGACGGGCAAGATCCAGAATTTCCCGATCGTGGTCATGGGGACGGAGTACTGGAAGGAATTGATCGCGCTGCTGGAGAAGATGGCCCGCCTCGGGACGATCGGGCCGGATGACCTGAGCCTGGTTTACGTGACCGACTCGGTCGAGGAGGCGCTCGCGCACATCCGGAGCAAGGCGATCGAGCCGTTTGGGCTGAAGCGGGTCGCGCGCGCAATCTCATCCCGTGGCTGGGCGAGCGCGGCTTGCACGCCGCGACGCGATGAAGGCGAGGGGCGCAGGGTGGGGGAGCGAAGGCCCGGGCGGGTTGCCTAACGACCGGCGTTATCTCGCCGGCGTCTCCGGCGGGCGCGACTCGGTCGTGCTCCTGCACTGGCTCCTCGGGCTCGGTTATCGGCGGCTGATCGTGTGCCATTTCGAGCACGGCCTGCGCGGCCGGGCGGGGAAGGCGGACGCGCGTTTCGTCGAGCGGCTGGCGCAAAAGCACGGGCTGGAATTTGAACTTGGCTCGGCCAGGGTCGCGGCGATCGCGAAGCGGACGAAGCGCTCGCTCGAGACCGCGGCGCGGGACGAGCGGCTGGCGTTTTTCCAGCGCGTCGCCGCGCGCCGGCGTTGTCGCACGCTCTTCCTCGCGCACCAGGCGGACGACCAGGTCGAGACGTTTCTCATGAACCTGCTCCGCGGCGCGGGCAGCCGCGGGCTGGGCGCGATGCGCGAGCGCTCGACTCACGGACGGCTCGAGATCGTGCGCCCGCTCCTCGGTGTCTGGCGTTCCGAGATCGATGACTACATCAAGGAACACGGGCTGAAATTTCGCGAGGACGCGAGCAACAAGGAACTGCACGCGCGGCGCAACCGCACCCGGCACAAGATCGTGCCGTGGCTGGAAAAAGAGTTTGGGCGCAACGTCCGCACCAACCTCTGGCGCGCCGCCAGCATCCTGGCCGAGGAAGAAGGCCTGCTCGACGAACTTCTGCCTAACGAGAGCGAAGAGTGCGCTCGTCTCTGGAAGTCGGCCGACTGCGCGAGCTGCCCGTGGCGCTGCAGCGACGCACCATCCTGCGCTGGCTCCGCGGCCATGAAGTTTCCGATGTCGGGTTCGCCGTGATCGAGCGCGTCCGGGCGTTGATCCCGCCCGAGGCCGCGGTCGCGAAAACGAACCTGCCGCGCCGGCGTCACGCCCGCCGCCGCGCGGGCAAAATCTTCCTCGAGTAAAAAAGTGTCGCGCGCGCAATCCTTTCCGGGGAGCGCGGGCGCCCCGCCCGCTGTGTCACGCGCCTCGCGGGACACCCGCTGCGTGCCCAGAGCTTTTTGGCGGGGCGCCAAAAAGAGCGGGCGAGGCGCCCGCGCTCCCCGGCAGCGGAGGGCCGCGCCTGAAGCGGGAGTTTGCGAGAGTCCTTGCTTTCGCGAAGGGTGACGCAAATGAGTTCCGCCGTTCGAGTTCGCTTTGCCCCGTCGCCCACCGGTTACCTCCACATCGGCGGGGCCCGGACCGCGCTTTTTAACTGGCTCTACGCCCATCACACCGGCGGCACGCTCGTGTTGCGGATCGAGGACACCGACCAGGCGCGGCACATCGACGAAGCGACGCAGGCGATCTACGACGGGCTGCGCTGGCTCGGGCTGGAGTGGGACGAAGGCCCGCACGCCGGGCGGAAATTTCGGTCCTTATTTTCAAAGCCAGCGCAACGACATCTACGAGCGCCATCTCAAGAAACTCGAGGAAGGCGGTCATCTCTTTGAGGAAAACGGCGCCATCCGTTTCCGCTCGCCGCGCGAGCATGTCGTGGTCGACGACGTCGTCTGCGGCAAGATCGACTTCGACCTAACGAACCCGGAAACGCATCCCGACATGACCATCCGCCGGCCGGATGGCTCGTGGATTTTCCATTTCGTCAATGTGGTCGACGACCTCGAGATGCAGATCAGCCACGTCATCCGGGGTGAGGATCATCTTTCCAACACGCCCAAGCACATCGAGCTCTATCGCGCGCTCGGGGCGGAGCCGCCGCGTTTCGCCCACATCCCGCTCATCCTCAACCAGGACGGCTCAAAGATGAGCAAGCGCGACGTCGGCGCGAGCCTCAACACCTACATCGAGGAAGGTTTCCTGCCCGAGGCGGTCTGCAATTATCTCTGCCTCCTCGGCTGGTCGCCGAAGGATAACCGGGAAAAAATCGACCTCGACGAAGTCGTTAGGCTGTTTGAGCTGGAGAAGATCCATCGCAAGAACGCGTCGTTCGATCTCGCGAAATGCACCTGGCTCAATGGCGAGTACGCGCATCAGTTGCCGGACGACCGTTTCCAGGCGCTCGCCCGCGTCGCTCTCGCCAAGGCCGGGATCGATACGACGAAATTTCCGCCCGAGTACACGCAGGCCGCGCTCGATACCTGCAAGGGAAAGTTCCGCATCTTCAGCGAGCTGCCGCCGTACTGCGGCTTCTATTTCACCGACGAGATCAACTATCAGCCGGAAGGGGTGGCGAAACATTTCATCCCGGAAAACAAACCGCGCCTGGAAGCGTTGCGCGCGGCCTTCGCGGCGCTGGAAAATTTCGACGCCACCGCCATTGAAACGGCGTTGAAGGCGACCGCGACCCAGCTCGGCGTGAAAGTCGGCGCGCTCGTGCACCCGACCCGCCTCGCCGTGACCGGCAGCAACGCCGGGCCCAGCCTCTATCATCTGCTCGAGATTCTCGGGAAACCGAAAGTCCTCGACCGGATCGATCGCGCGCTGGCTCGCCCGGAGTTCAATCCATGAGGTCGAGCAGGACCATCCAGAGCCCCATATAAAGAAAGGACCAGAGGAGCGCGTCCCATTTCCGCGGGGCGTTCAGGCGCGAGGGTAATTTCCTTCCGGGCAGGGGCGGCGCCGGGAACCAAAAAGCCAGGCGCGACATTTGTCGGCGCAGGAGAAACGGAAGCGCGACGACGAAAAGGATGGCGGGCAATGCGCGCCAGACGTTTCCGCCTAACGAGACGAAAAGATAAAACCCGCCCGCCGCCAACGGAACCGTCAGCCACGCCAGCAGGCCGACCCAGCGGCGGAAGCGCGTTTGCGTGATCGTGCGATGGATGAGTTTCCAGGCCGCGACGATCCAGAGGACGGTGGCGATGGACAGCACCGTGCCGAATCCCTCGCCCGCGGTCAGTGTTTCGCTTTGCGATTCCTCCGGCGGAAAAGCGACGTTTGCCAGCACCGCCAGCAGTCCGGCGATCGCGCAAAGCAGATGCTCGTGCAGGCGCACGATCCCGGGCAGGCGGAGCCGGGCCATGCCCTCGGGCACGGCGGGGACGGGATTCCTGCGCCGGCGGGTTGCGTCCCAGCGCCGCAGGTCGATCCACTGCCGGCGCCAGAGCCAATGGAGCGATTGCGGCAGCCCGATCGCGCTGCCGATGACCGTGACCACTCCTTTTTTCAAGAGCTCGGCCTGCCCGCTGAGCCACTCGGTCGTGGTGCGATTGGTCAGCAGGATCACCCGCGTGCCATCGCCCGCGGCCTCGGTCGCGCCGAGGCTGCTCAAGTCCGCGCGCAATTGCGCCGCCGCCGGCGCGTCCTCCGAGTCGTGCAAAAGTTCGAAGCGGCCCAGCTCCGCGAAGCGCGTCGGCAGATCCGGGATCTTCTTTACGCGACCGCGGCGATAGGCGTCCCACGCTTTTCCGGTCGGACACCAGCGGAGCAAATCCTCGGGGCGAAGGAAGAGCAGGATCGCGAGCGCGGCGCACCCGATCGCGACGATTCCGCCCAGGATGGAATTCGTTATGCCCGGTGTAATGCATCTCGACCCCGAGCCGGGCGAGGGCAGGGATCCAGCCGGTGCGCACGATGAGCGTGAAAGCGAAGATGCCGGTAAAAAGAACGAGGGAAAGCGCCAGGCGGGTCATGCCCATCCTTCGCCAGAGGAAGGCGAGACAGGCATGCCACGCCACCAGCCCGAAGAGGAACGGCAGCATGACCCAGGCAAAGATGCGAAACGCGAGCGGTTCCGAGGCGAGATTGAGTCCCTGCCAGTCGCCAAAGATCACCAGCGGCAGGAGAAAAACCGCAGCGAGCATGAGGGTAAGGAGGGCGACCCAGGGCGGCACGCGCGGCAGGCGCGACGTCGTCGTTAGGCGCGGGGCGGCGTCGGGCGGCTGGCCGAGGAGTTGCGTCAGCCGCTGCAGCGCCGGCCGGAAAGAGCCGCGAAAATCAACCACCCGTCCCGTACGCAGTTCCGCCGGAAGTTTGCAGGAACGGAAACGGGCCACGAGCAGACGATCGCCCTGCGCCAGGGCGCGCTTCCATTCCCGCTCGACATGGGGCGAGCGCATGCTCGCGGGCGTAGCCACGACGACCACGGTGTGCGCTTCGTCCAGGGCGCGCTCGATCTCGTGGCCCCAGTCGCCGCCGGGGGAAAGATGGTTCGCGTCGAGCCAGCCCTCGATCCCGCGTTCCGCGAGATGGAAGGCGAGCGACTCGGCAAAGTAAAAATCCTTGCGCGAATAACTGATGAAGACCGCAGGCATCGGTTTCCCCGCGGGGGATTTTGCTCTTCCGGCCGGGGCGACGGCGAGCAGAAATTGCGGCGTGCTTGCTCGTTAGGCGCAAAGGTGAGAGACTGCGGGCGGATGAAGTACGCGGTGATTAACGTTCAGGATCCAGTCGGCAAAACCGTCGGCCGTAGGAAGCTGCGCGACGCGTGGAAATTTGCGATGGATGGGCAAAAGACGGCAAATCAACTCCGCCGCAGCTTTGGCCACGGTGGGCTTTGCCCCAAGGGCGTATTCCGTTTCCATAGCCACGAGGAAGCCGACGAATGGATGATGAAGATGCTGGCGAAAAGCGCTCGCCGTTCGCCGACCTAGAACCGCGACAACCGACCGAAGACGATCTGGTTCTGCTCTGTCGGCGGCTGAACGAGGTCGGCGCCAAGTATGTTGTCGTCGGCGGGTTTGCGGTGATTCAAGCCGGTTATGGCCGGCCCACCGGTGACATCGACCTGATCGTCGCGACCGATCTCGAGAACGAAGCGCTGGTTTATCGCGGGCTTGAAGCGCTCCCTGACAAGGCCGTCTTGGAATTGAAGCCGGGTGAAGTGGCAGAGTATGTCGTTGTGCGCGTCGCGGACGAGGTGGTGGTCGATCTCATGCGCTCGGCTTCCGGGATCGAATATGCGGAAGCAGCCCAGGACGTGGTGGTGCGTGAAGTGCAAGGGGTTGCGATTCCATTCGCTTCTCCGCGCCTGCTCTGGCGGATGAAGGTGCACACTCATCGCGAGAAGGACGCCGGCGATTTGGTTTTCCTGCGCCAGTATTTCGAAGCCTGCGGTGAACAGCCGCCGGTGTAGACGCTTCGCTCTGCGAAGCGCGGGGGAAAGCTCCGCTGGTTAGATTGCTCACGCCCCAAAAGTGAGCACGCGCCCGCGCCGCCCAGAGGGCGGCGTCTACAGTTTCTTCGCCCAGGTATCGCGCAACGTGATCGTGCGATTGAAGACGAGCTTGTCGGGCCGGGAGTCGGGATCGAGCGCGAAATAGGCCAGGCGCTCGAATTGGTAACGCAGTTCCGGCTGCGCTTCGCCTAACGACGGCTCGCATTTCGCGGTCACGACCTCGAGCGAGTGCGGGTTGATGAACGATTTGAAATCGCCGTCGGCGTCCGGTTCCGGGACGGTGAAAAGCCGGTCGTAAAGCCGCACTTCCGCGTCGATCGCGTGGGCCGCGCTCACCCAGTGGATCGTGCCCTTGATCTTGCGATTGGAAGTGGCGCCGCCAGTTTTGCTCTCGAGATCGGCCGTGCAACGCAGCTCGGTGATGTTGCCCGCCGCATCCTTGATCACCTCGTCACACTTGATGATGTAGGCGTATTTCAAACGCACTTCGCCGCCCGGCTTGAGCCGGAAATATTTCGGCACCGGCGTTTCCATGAAGTCGGCCTGGTCGATGTAAAGCTCGCGACTGAACGGAACTTTGCGCGTGCCGGAGGACGGATCTTCCGGATTGTTCGTCGCCTCCAGTTCCTCCGATTTGTCCTCGGGATAATTGGTGATCACGACCTTGAGCGGATGAAGCACCGCCATCCGGCGGAGCGCGGTTTTGTTGAACTCCTGCCGCATCGCGTACTCCAGTGCGTCGACCTCTGTCAGCGACGGATATTTTGTGATCCCGATCCGGTAGGCGAAATCGCGCAGTACGCTCGCGGTCACGCCGCGCCGGCGCATGCCGGAGATGGTCGGCAGGCGCGGATCGTCCCAGCCGGTGACGAGATTCTCGTCCACCAACTGCTTGAGCTTGCGCTTGCTCATCACGGTGTAGGTGAGATTGAGGCGCGCAAATTCAATCTGCTGCGGCAACGGCCGCGAAAGATCGAGCGACTGCCAGGATCCATTCGTAAAGCGGGCGATGGACCTCGAACTCCAGCGTGCAGAGCGAGTGCGTGATCCCTTCGAGATAATCGCTCAGCCCATGCGCGAAATCGTAGGAGGGATAGATGCACCAGGCGTCGCCAGTGTGGTGATGAGTGGCGTGCCGAATGCGGTAAAGAATCGGGTCGCGCAGCCAGACGTTAGGCGCCTGCATGTCGATCTTCGCCCGCAGAGTGCGCGCGCCATCGGGAAACTCGCCCGCTTTCATCCGCGCGAGCAGATCGAGATTTTCCTCCACTGTGCGCTCGCGGAAAGGCCCGTCCTTGCCGAGGCGGCGATATTCGTCGGTCTCTTCCGCGCTCATGTCGCAAACGTAGGCTTTACCCTTGCGCACCAGCTCCTGCGCGAACTCGTAGATTTGCCCGAAATAATCGGAGGCGTAAAACGGCGCGCCGCCCTCTTGGAGATTGAGGTTCTGGTCCGCCCAGCCGGCGATGAGCCAGCGCACATCAGCCATGATCGAGTCGACAAACTCGACCTCTTCCTTGGCCGGGTTGGTGTCGTCCATCCGCACGTTGCAGACGCCACCGAACTCGTGCGCGATGCCGAAGTTGAGGCAGATCGCCTTGGTGTGTCCGATGTGGAGGTAGCCGTTAGGCTCGGGCGGGAACCGGGTATGAACGCTCTTTCCGCTCCGCACATCTTCTGCGACGATGTCGCGGATGAAATCGGACGGCGCAGCTGGGTCAGTAACGGTGTTGGACATGCGGTGGCGCGACGTTAACCGCGCCGCGAACGCTTGTCATCCCGCGGGCGTTTGCTGATGAAAGCGGTTTACGATCTGGCCGAACTGCGCCGCTGGAAAGAAACCGCCGGCGAGACTCCCGCGATCCGGCTCGGCGTCGTCGGCGACCCGGTCGCGCAATCGCTCTCGCCCGCGATCCAAAATTCCGCCCTCGAAAAAAGCGACCTCGCCATGCGCTACGCGCGTTTCCAGGTCGCGCCCGCCGATCTGGCCGAGGCGCTCGACCTTTTTCGCGAGAACGACTTCGTCGGCCTTAACCTGACCACGCCGCACAAGATCTCCGCTCTCGCCCTCGTCGACGAGGTGGACGAGCCGGCGCGGCGGATCGGCGCGATCAACACCATCGCCTTCCGCGATGGGAAATCGTTAGGCTGGAACACTGATGCGCCCGGTTTTGCGCGGGCGGTGCGGGAGGTTTTTTCGGTCGACCTGCGCGACCTGCGCGTGCTCCTGCTCGGCGCGGGTGGGGGAGCGGGGCGCGCCGTGGCCTGGCAATGCGCCGTGGAAAAGTGCGAGCGGCTCGTTCTCGTCAATCGCACCCTCGAGAAAGCGCAATCCCTCGCGCGTGAACTCGCCGCGTATTTCGCCGGACCGCGCGTACTCGGGCCGGAGAGAGCGCGGCTCGAGGCCGTCGCCTGGGAAGAGTCGGCGCTGCGCATTCAACTCGAGCGCACCGATCTCGTGATCAACGCCAGCACGCTTGGCCGGCATCATCGCGATCCGTTGCCGCTGCCGCATGGGCTGCTCGCGCCGCATCTCATGATTTACGATCTCGTTTACCAGGCCACGCCGACCCCTCTCCTCGCCGCCGCCGCGGAATCCGGCGCGCGCGGCGCCAACGGCCTAACGATGCTGCTGCACCAGGGCGCGCTCGCTTTCGAGCTTTGGTTCGATCGCCCCGCGCCGCTCGCCGCGATGCGAGCTGCCTTGCCTGGGTAGCGCACTCGTCTCGAGTGCTGGCGACGGCGTCCCGCCGTCGCGAACTTTCCCCCCGTCGTTGTTTCCAGACCGATTCCACGCTTTACAGCAAACCGGGATCGCACGGAAAGTTCGTCGCGCCCGGAGCGCGCGACCAGCACTCGGGACGGGTGCGCTACCCGGAATATTGACGCCACTTCGCGCGGGCGATACACCCTTCGACATGACCGAGCATACCGGCCCGCGGAAGAGTTACGGTCCCTGGCTGGTCGCGCTCGGCGCGGCGCTTTGGGGCACAGAAAGCGCGTGGCGCATTCCGCTGAACGATCTCTTCGAGCCGGCCGTGATCGTCTTCTGGGAGCACATCCTCATTCTCCTCATGTTCCTGCCGCTTTTGTTCGTTAGGCTAAAGGAAATCCCGACGATCGATCGCCGCACCTGGGGTTACCTCCTGCTCTCCGGGTTCGCCGGCTCAGCCGTCGGCACCATCTTCTTCACCATGGCGCTGAAGAACGGCAATCCCACGGTCGTTAACGTCGTGCTCAACATCCAGCCGGTTATTTCCACGACCGCGGCCTGTCTCCTTTTCGGCGACCGGCTCGCGCGCGGCTTTTATCTTTTCGCCGGGATCGCCATCGTCGCCGGCATTTTCGTTTCGGTTACTTACCCGGGGTTGATCGGGGAATCGTTCGCTCAGGCGGGACTGAATCTCGGCACCGGTTACGCACTCATCTGCGCGCTTTTCTGGGGACTCTCCACCGTTGCTGGCCGCGGAGTCATGACCGGCATGTCGCTCCGGCTCGCGGCGAGTCTGCGGGTCGTGGTCGGGTTGGTTTGCATGACCCTCATCCTGCTCGTCATGGGCAAGCTGCACGGCGCCGCGCTCTGGCCGGCCGCGGCCCAGGCGCGCCCCGGCACCGCCATCGGCGCGCTCATTCTTCTTTCCACCATCTCCGGCGGCATCCCGCTCCTGATTTATTTCGAAGGCCTCCGCCTAACGAAAGCTTCCACCGCCGGCTATTTTGAAATGATGCAGACCCTGGCCGCGGTTTGTATCACCTGGGGATTTTTCCACGCCGCGCTGCGGCTTCATCAGGTCATCGCTGCGGTCGTGCTCATGGCCGCGGTCACGATGGTGCAACGGGTGCAGAGCCGGGCGGAATGATGCCGCCCGGCGCGCTCTCCTTAAACCGACACCGTCACGCGCAGGAATTCTACGCGAACGCCGCGATACCGGTGATCTGCTGGCCCAGGACGAGGAGATGAATGTCGTGGGTGCCTTCGTAGGTCTTGACGCTCTCGAGATTGCACATGTGGCGAAAACATTGGCGCTCATCCAGAATTCCGACGCCGCCGAGGATGTCGCGCGCGACGCGGGCGGCGTCGAGCGCGATCTCGACGTTGTTCATCTTGGCCATAGAAATGTGGTAATGCTTCGCGGTCCCGGCGTCTTTCATTTGCGCGAGGCGCAAGGCGAGTAACTGCGCCTTGGTGATCTCGGTCAGCATGCGCGCGAGCTTGGCCTGGATGAGCTGGAAGCTGGCGATGGGACGTCCGAATTGTTCGCGGCCGAGCGCGTACTGCCGCGCCTCGTCGTAGCAGGCCATGGCGGCGCCGAGCACGCCCCACGAAATTCCATAGCGGGCGTGGTTGAGGCAGCTGAGCGGGGAACGCAGGCCGTTGCTCTCCGGCAACAACGCACTCGCCGGAAGGGTGCAGTCGTCGAACTCGATCTCGGCCGTCAACGCTGCGCGGAGCGAAAGTTTGCCCTCGATCAGGCGCGTGTGGAATCCCGGTGTTCCTTTCTCGACCAGAAAGCCGCGGATGGCAGCGGAGCTTTCCGGGTCGACGCCCGGTTCGCCGTCCACTTTCGCCCAGACGATCGCGACGTCGGCGATGGTGGCGTTGCCGATCCATTTCTTCGCGCCGCTCAGCCGGTAGCCGTCGCTGGTCTTGCGCGCGCGCGTCACCATGCCGCCGGGATTAGATCCAAAGTCCGGCTCGGTCAGGCCGAAGCAGCCGAACTTTGTCCCGCGCGCCATCTCCGGGAGCCAGCGGCTTTTTTGTTCCTCCGAGCCGAAAAGATCGATCGCCATCATGGCGAGGGAGCCTTGCACCGAGGCAAAGGTGCGCAGCCCGCTGTCGCCGCGCTCGAGCTCCTGCATGATGAGGCCGGCGGCGACGTTCCCGAGTCCGGCGCAGCCGTGGCCGTTGATCGTCGGGCCGAAAACTCCGAGCTGCGCGAGTTCCGGCACCAGTTCCATCGGGAACGTGCCGGCGCGATAATGCTCGGCCACCACGGGGAGGAAGCGCTCGTCCACCCAACGCCGCACGCGGTCGCGCAGTTGCCGTTCCTCCGGCGTCAGGAGCGAATCGAGGTCGTAAAAATCAGTCGCTTCGAAAGTAGGCATCGTTTTTTCCGGCGCAGTCTAGCAGTGTCGGCGGCGCGGCTCCACCGCGGAATGGGCGAACGCTGTTTGGATTGACAATGGGACCGCCGAGCGTTCAACGTCGGCCCCATGTTTTCATCGCACCGGCGGTCTCCACTTGGCTCCACCACAACTTTTCTGGCGGGCCTCTTTTTCTTCGCGGGCTTTTCGTTCGCTTCGGGGCAGAGCCTGCCGCACAAGCCGCTTCCCGCCGAAGCCCTGGAAAAATCCGACGATGCGCCGGCCTTGCTCTGGCGGACCGGTCAATCGCCGCGCATGATCTCGCAGTTCGACGCCTTCACCAGTTTCCAGGTGAATGTCGACGCGAGCGGCCAAAACATCACCGGGGACGCGGCGAACGAACCCTCCATCGCGGTCGACCCGACGAACGGAAACAAGATCACGATCGGCTGGCGGCAGTTTAACAGTGTCGCCTCCAATTTTCGCCAGGCCGGCTGGGGTTACACGACCAACGGCGGCAGCTCCTGGACTTTCCCCGGCGTGCTCGAGAACAATGTCTTCCGCAGCGATCCCGTGCTCGACGCCGATGCCAACGGCGGCTTTTTTTACCTCAGTCTTCTCTCGACATTCTTCGACACGATGTGGCGCTCGCTCGATGGCGGCATGTCCTGGACCAACCTCGCGCCGGCCAAGGGCGGCGATAAGCAGTGGTTCACGATCGACAAGACGAACAGCATCGGACGCGGCTTCCAATATCAATGCTGGAGCACCTCCGGGAATAACTACGGCGGGCGGCAGTTCACCCGCTCGACCGACGGCGGCGTCACCTGGCTGAACCCGATCAACATTCCCAACTCGCCCGCCTGGGGCACGCCGGACGTCGATTCCAACGGCACGCTCTTCATCGGTGGCGTGAACCTCGGGACCGGTCAGGCCTGGTGCGTGCGTTCGAGCAACGCCAAGGACAGCTCGGTCACACCGACCTTCGACCAGAGCACGCCCGTCAATCTGGGCGGCAGCATCGGTTTCAGCGAGCCGATCAACCCCGAAGGACTCAGCGGACAGGTCTTCCTCGCGGTCGATCGTTCGGGGACGAGCACGAACAACAATGTTTACATGCTGGCGAGCGTCGTCCCGACGGGCGCGACCAACGGGACCGACGTCATGTTCGTCCGCAGCAGCAATGCCGGCCAGACGTTCAGCGCCCCGGTGCGGGTGAACGACGATCCGGTGAACCGGAACAAATGGCATTGGTTTGGGACCCTGGCGGTGGCGCCGAACGGGCGGATCGACAGTGTCTGGCTCGATTCGCGCAATGCCGCCAACAACACCGACTCGCAACTCTTCTACTCCTATAGCACGGACGGCGGTGTGACGTGGGCGCCGAATGTCGCGGTCAGTAACTCCTTCAATCCCTTCCTCGGTTATCCCAACCAAAACAAGCTGGGCGATTACATCACCATGGTCTCCGACAACACGGGCGGCGATGTCGCCTATGCCGCCACCTTCAACGGCGAACAGGACGTCTATTACGTACGGGTAGCTCCGCCTGCGACTGGCCCGGCGCTGCTCAGCGCGGAATCGGTCAAGGGTGGCTTTGCCATCGACTTGCCGCTCGCGGGCGAGCCGGGAGTGGAATGCCGCAGCGGCGGCAGCCAAGGCAGCTATACGATCAACTTCACCTTCGATCACACCCTAACGAGTGTAACTGGTGCGAGCACGAGCTGCGGCACGGTTACGAGCAGAATGATCGATGGGACCGATCCGCATCGCTACATCGTCAACCTGGCCGCCCCGGCCTGCAACGCACAGGAGGTGATGGTGACTCTCACCGGAGTCACGGACGACCAGGGTCAAACCCTGGCCAGCGCCGCTGTCACGATGGGACTGCTGCTCGGCGACGTCGATGGCGACTCCACCGTCACCAGCACTGACTTCAACCTGACCAAGGCCGACAGTGGCCAGCCGACCGACGGGACAAACTTCCGCGAGGACTTGAACGCGAACGGAAGAATCGATCGGAACGATGCGCGCAGCGTGAGACAGCAAATCGGCACCTCGCTGCCGTAGTGAAACGCCAATGCTGAAGTAGGGCGGGAGCGAGTTTCGCTCGCCCAGGCGAGCTTTCGGAGTGCGGCACGTCCTCGTGCCGCTTTCCTCACGCGTCGTTTGACGAAAGAAGTCTGCGAGTTTTGAGCAAAGTTTCCCGCTGAAAAGCGGCGCGAGGACGCGCCGCACTCCAAAGCGCTGCGCGCGAAAACGTCCGTTGATTGGATTGAACAGCCAAAACCGGGCAGCTGAGGCAAAAGAAGAATCGCCGGGCGAAGCGAAGAAGGGGATTTAGAGAAGTACCGCCCCCCACACCCGAAGGGTATGAAGGGCGGCTGTTCCCCCCAGAACACTCAATGGTTAAAACAATCGTTCCGGCACTGCAAGACTTTATTCTAAAATATTTTCTGGGCTCGTTGAACTTGCCCCTCCAGCCCCGGCGGCCAATTCCTCCATCAGCGTCACCACGCGGTCGAGTTCGTCGGTTAACGGGCTTTCGCCATGCTTGCGAAAGGCCGCGACCAGCGCGCGATAATACCAGAGCGTACCCTCTTTCCCCTTCTTGAAGCGCGTCCAGGTTTCGTCGCCTTCTTCGCGCAGGTGATGCACGATGGCCTGCGCGTTGTGCAGCTTGTCCGCCGCCGAAACCAGCCGGGTCGAAGCTGACGCGGTTGCCAAATGCGCGATGTATTTCTCTTTCCGCTCCTGCCAGGGCGGCTTCGGCGTCTGATCCGTGTCGGTGCAACCGGCCACGATCTCGCCCACCGCGCGGCCGAATTTTTCCTCGATCTCGCGTTGCCGCGCCGCTCCGCCGCAATCTTCCACCGCGTCGTGCAGCAAGGCGGCGATCGCTTCGGTTTCATTCGCCCCGTATTCCATCGCAATCGCGGTCACCCCCAGGAGGTGACCGATGTAGGGAATCTTCGTTTTCTTACGTAGCTGGCCCCCATGAATCCGGGTGGCGTAGACAAGTGCCTCTTCAAATTTCGGAGAAAGTTCCATCGCGGGAAGCTAGCACGGCCCAATCGCGCCCGGGAGAAAGACAGCGATTGTCAAAAGCTGTCATTTCTGTCAGTTTCGCTCATGCCTTCGCCGTGGAAGTTCTTCCTGCACTCGTGTTCTCTGACAATCCTGACAGCCGCCGGGGTCGAAGCGCAGGATGCCCTCGGCGATCCATTTGAGGTCGATCACCTCGTTGTCACCGGCTCAAATATCCGGAGTGATTCCCCGCCCTGGGTGCCGGAATCGATCTTCAGCCGCGAGAGCGTTGAGCGTTCCGGCGCCGACTCGTTAGGCGATTTCTTTCGCAACCTCCCCCAGAATTCCGGCCCCACCTTCACCGAGAACCAGAACGACAGCCTCTCCCCCGGCGGCTCCGCCATCGCCCTCCGCGGTCTCTCGTCGGACGCCACCCTCGTCCTGCTCAACGGCCGCCGCCTCGCGCCCTACCCCTTTGCCCAGAACGGCATCACCGCGTTCGTCGATCTCAACTCCATCCCGCTCGCCGCGATCAAGCAGATCGACATCCTGCGCGACGGCGCCTCGCCGATCTACGGCAGCGACGCCATCGCCGGCGTGGTCAACGTCCGCTTCCTCGAAAAATTCGACGGCGCCCTCATCAATGCCGGCTACGGCAACACCACCGACACCGACACGAGCGAATACCGCGCCTCGCTCGTGAGCGGTTACACCGACGAACGCCGCGGCTTCCAGGCCGTCGTCGTGGCCGATTATTTCCATCGCAATTCCCTCTTCCAGACCGACCGCTATTTCTCGCGCTCGATCGACCAGCGCCGCCAGGGCGGGAGCAGCTTCCTCAGCTCGGTCGGAAATCCCGGCACCATTTTCGATCCGGTCACGGGCGATCCGTTGAAAGTGCCCGCCGATAGCGACGGCATGCCGGCGGTGGAAGATTTCACCCCCGGCCGCAACCGGTTCGATCGCGCGCCCTACCAGCCGCTCGTGCCCGAGACCGAGCGCCACGGCGTTTACACCCGCCTCCAGGGCCGGGTGAGCGAGAACGTCGATCTCTTCGCCGAGTTCGGTTATCGCAACATCGCCACCACCCAGCAGCTCGCGCCCGCGCCGATCGAGGGCGACGTGGAAAACATCTCCGTCCCCGCGACCAATCCCTTTAACCCCTTCGGCAGCGACGTCCTCTTTCGTTACCGCGTCACCGAGGCCGGCCCGCGCATCGACGAGATCAACACCGACGCCTACCGCGCCCTCGCCGGGGTGCGGGTGAAACTCCCGAATAACTGGAGCATGGAGAGCGCCTTCCTTTACAGCGAGACCGACACCGAGGACCGCACCGCCAACAACCTCTCCCGCTCCGCCGTCATCGCCGCCCTCGCCGATCCCGATCCCGCCACCGCCTTCAACGTCTTCGGCGCCGGCAACGAGATCAATAACCCCGCCACCATCCAGTCGCCTCCTCGTCACCACCACCCGCACCGGCCAGAGCCGCATCGTCGGCGGCGACCTGAAATTTGACGGCCCGCTCTTCGCCCTCCCCGCCGGCCAGCTCGCCACCGCCTTCGGCATGGAATACCGCCATGAACAACTCGACGACCACTTCGATCCCTTCGCCACCGCCGGCGGCGTGATCGATCTCAACAGCACCTCCGCCAGCGGCGCGCGCGATGTCGTCGGCGGCTTTGTCGAATTTTATGCGCCGATCATTTCCTCCGAGATGCAAATCCCAGGCATCGACGGCCTCGAAGCGCAGATCGCCCTGCGCGGCGATGGCTACAGCGACTTCGGCGCCACCGTGAACCCAAAGATCGGCCTCTCCTGGCGCCCCATCCCCGATTGGCTCATCGTCCGCGCCTCCTACAGCAGCGGCTTCCGCGCCCCCTCCCTCGTCCAATCCTCCACCGGCTCCCTCACCTTTTCCCAGGACCTCCAGGACACCACCCGCTTCGCCGTCACCGGCGCGCCGGAGGATGAGAGCAGCTCCATCCAGATTTTATCCGGCGGAAATCCCGACCTCGACGCCGAGGAATCGGATAACTTCTCCGCCGGCATCGTCCTCACCCCGCCCATGCTCCCCGGCTTCACCTTCACGGCCGATTTCTTCCGGATCAAAGTCGAGAACTCCGTCGCCAGCCTCGACCCGCAATTCATCCTCGATAACGAAAGCGACTTCCCCGGCCTCGTCGAGCGCGCCCCGGCCTCCGATGCCGACCAGGCCCTCGGCATTCCCGGCAACATCCTGCTCGTGAACACCCAGTTTCAAAACCTCGGCTTCGTCAAAGTGCAGGGCGTCGACATCGCGGCCGAGTACCTCTCGCCGCCCACGCGCGTCGGCAAATTCAGCCTCCGGCTCGACGCCGCCTTCATCGATAGCTTTGAGCAACAGGCCAGCCCGGCCGAACCGGTGCGCGACCTCGCCGGCACCTACCTCCGCCCGCGGGCGCGGGGCCGGGCCCAGCTCGGCTGGCGCCTCGGCGGCTTCGAAGCCGTCGGCACCTTCAATTACACCGACAGCTACGAAGACGCCCTCGGCGATCGCACGGTCGATTACTCCACCACCTTCGATGCCCTGGTCGAGTACCGCTTTGCCCGCGGGAGCGAGGCCGACGACTCCGTCCTTGCCCCTAACGACAAAAAGACCGTCGTCCCGCCGGCCGGCACCGCCCGGCGCTACGATTGGCTGAGCGGCGTGGCGGTGCGGGTGGGCGTGCTCAACATCTTTGACGACGCCCCGCCCTTCGCCAACAACGTCGCCGGTTATCCCTCCGGCCTGGAAGATCCGCGGCAGCGTTTCGTCTTCCTCGGCCTCGAGAAAAAATTCTAGTCCCGCGCCGCAGACCCCAACGGGGGAAAATTTAACCGCAGAGAGCGCAGAGAGCGCAGAGGATTTCTGGGATTCCATCCTTACTCGCGCGGAAAGTCCGCGACCGATCGGCTTCGCCTTCATCCTTCATCCCTCATCCTTCCGCCTTCCGTTCGCCGGCTTCCCGCACTTGGCCAGAGAGACGGTCTGCGCCCGGTCGTAGCTATAGCGCGCCAGCTCGAGCGCTTCGGGTTGCGCGACCGATCGCAGATGCTCGAGCAACCGCTCCCGCCGCGCCTTCTCCGCCGTGTCTGCCCCGGCCGCGGCGATCAATCGCCGTAGCTCCTCCTCCGCCTGCGCCCGGTTCTCGTTTTTCAACCAAAGCAACGCCAGCCCCGCCAGCGGAAAACGGTCAAACGCCTCCAGCAGAAAATCGCGCAAGGCCGGGCTGTTGCGCAGATGAAACCGAATGTTCTGCTCCACTCCGCGGATCGGATATTGCGGAAACGCCGCGGAATGAATGATGGCCGAGGCGAGATTATTCAGGAGCAGCTCGGCCATCGCCTTTACCTCGTCGGCGCTCGCCTCGTCGCCCGGCGCCCAGGATTTGTTGTCGTAAAAGTAGGGGCGTAGATAAGGCCGTTCCACGAGCAGCTTCAGGTGATCGGACGTCTCGGTCATGGCGCGCTGCACGAGCTGGATCTCCGGACCCTGGCGCGCGTTCTCGAGCAGGCGGCGCGTCGTCTCGAGCTGCTCGCGCCCGGCGCGCAATTGCCTAACGAAGACCGAGAAATTCAACAGGCTCGTGACCACGAGCAGCAACGTGCCGCTCACCGCCAGGACCGGGATAATGGTGTCCAGATTCACCTCCAGTCCCTCGCGGAGAAGCCCCCCGCGGTCAACCGCCGCCCGCCGCGACGCCGACTCCCGGCGAGCCGCCCGCGCTCTTTCGCCAGCCACTTCAGCAACGGGAGACTGAGCAGCGACGCCGCGCCCATGGTGAGAAAGGCGGCGGCGTAATTACCGGGACCGACGATCCTCCCGCCCGCCCAGGCGGACCACGATTCGCAGCCGTTCGTGGCGGACATGAAGGCGCTGAATTGCGTCCCGCCGAGCCGCGCATCGGTCAGGTCCATGAAGAGCGCGTAGGACGACGCGGTGAAGAGGCCGATGAAAAAATACATGGCCGTGAGCCAGCCGATGAGCACCGCTGGGTTCGGTTTTGCCATCGCCAGGTCGGAAAAAGCGAGGCCGGCAATCATCGCGACGAAGCCGACCAAAAAAATCGCCACCGCCGGGATCCGTCCCCAGCGGTCCGACAGCTTCCCGCCAATCAACCCGCCGACGAGCGTGGCCCCGACCACCGCCAGGCCAAAAAACAAACCGATCGTCTTCTCCGGCACCCCGCGGTCGACCAGAAACGGCCCCGCCAACTGGCCCGTCGCCTCAAAACCGGCCGCGGCCACGAGCGCAAACGCCAGCCCGAGCCAGGTCGTCCGCCGGCGCAGCGCCGCTTGCAGGTGCTGACGGAAATCGGCCAGGCGATGCCGGATGCCGGCCGTCTCCGGCGGCTCCCTAACGAGAATAACGCAGACCAGCGTGATCCAGATGCAGGCCACCAACGCCCCGATGACCCACGCGATGCCGCCGGTCGCGGCCACGAGCAGCGCGCCGCCTCCGAACACGCTGCGACCCACCAGCATCCCGGCCTGCATGCAGCCGTTGAGACTTCCGCGCTGATGTTCGGGCACGAGATTGATCGCCATCGCGTCGATCGCCACGTCCTGGGTCGCGGCAAACATCGCGTGCCCGAGCAGGAGCACGCCCCACCATTGAAAATGCCCGGCCGGATCCAGCCAGATGAGCGGCAGGAGCGTCGCGCCCATCGCCAGTTGCGCGGAGATAATCCACGCCCGAAATCCCCAGCGCGGCGTGCGCAGGGCATCGACGAGCGGCGCCCAGAGAAACTTAAACACCCAGGGCAGCACGAGCATCGCCGTCAGCGCGGTGATCTTCGGCACCGGCACCCCGGCCGTGCGGAGGAGCGTCGGCAGCGCCCACCAGATAAAGCCGATCGGCGCGCCCTCGCTCAGGTAGAGCAAAGTAAAGAGCGCGATCCGGCGGTGGCGTTGATGGAAAAGGCTCAAGCGGGAAAATTAACCGCAGAGAGCGCCGAGGAGGCAGAGAATTCTGGAGAAATAGCGCGTCGCCTCCAGCTCGCGGGCTGGCCGTCATGAGCATGCCGACCAGCCTGGCCGCCGCCGAACGCGTTCGTTAGGGCGGCGCTGCCGGTGGAGGATCGCCCGGGCTCGGGTCCGGCTCGGCCGGCGAAGAGAGCGAGGCGAAATAAAGTGCGACATCGCGCATCTGGGCTTCGGTTAGACGCGGCGCGACGGCTTGCATCAGGTGAGCGTAGGCCGAGCCGCCGCGATGGCCTTTTTTGAAAAGCTCCAGTTGCAGGAAAAGATAATCAGCCGGCTGACCGGCGAGCTTGGGATATGCGGCCTTTTGCAGGCGCCCGCCCGAGCCGTGACAATCGATGCACGAGGCCACCTTCTGGGCCGGAATGCCGTGCTCCGCGATGGCCTGTCCGCGGGCGATAGCGGCGGCGTCGGCCGGCAAGGGCGCGGCCGGGGAGGGGAGGGATTGCCGGCTGTAATAGTCGGCCAGTTCGCGGATTTTCTCCTGATCGAGGCCGAGCGCGATCGGTTGCATGAGGCCGCTGTTGCGTTGCGCCGCGGCGTAGGCGTTGAGCGCGTTCGTTAGGTATTCCGCGTGTTGCCCGGCGAGGTGCGGGAACGCTCCGCGGCCCCGGGCCACGCCTTCGCGGCCGTGACAACGCGCGCAGGTTTGCAAAACCGCGGAAGGCGTCTGCTCGGTCCCTTCGAGTTGCTCCATCGGCGCGGTCGGGCGTGGTTCGCCCTGGGCGAGGCGGCGATATTCGGCTTCGTTTAGCTGCGGAAGTTTCTGGAGGAACGCCACCACCGCCCAGACTTCGTCGTCGCGGTGCAATGCGGGCCAGGCCGGCATGCCGGTAAATTTCACCCCGTGTTTCACGATGTAAAAGAGTTCGTTAGGCTGCCAATTCGGGATGCGCGCCCCGAGATTAGGCGAGTGCGGCGTCATCTGGCTGGCGATGCGCGGCTGCGGCAACCCGGGACTGCCGTGGCAGGGACGGCAGCCGATCTCGAAATGGGCCGCGCCCTTGATGATGAGGTCGGAGTTGTCGAGCGGCGGGGACTTGATTCCCATGCTGTGCAAGGCGACCGACCGTTCCATCCCGGTGTGCATGAGCCATTCGGTGATCGGCCAATGCCCGGAGCTGGCTTTGACCGGCAGAATGCCTGAGGCAAAAACAATCCCGCCGAGCACCACGCCGCCGGCGAAAAGCGCTGCGAGGGTGAGAACGACCGTGCGCTTCTCGCTTTTGAATTTCCGCAGCCAGGCGATCACGCGGCGACCTCCAGTTTACGCGGCGCGGCTCGTAACAGATCCCGCACCAGCCAGAGGCCGCCGCTCAGATAGGAAACGCCGCCAACGATCAGCATGATCGCACCGCCAAGATGTTGGTCTTCCAGTGGAGTGAGCGCGGCAAGATGTCCGGCGTGCGTGTAGAGCGGCCGCGGAGTGAGAGCGAGGAGCGCGCCGAGGAAGGTCATGTGCATCGAGGTGAGCAACAGCGCGGCGACGCCGGCCCCGGCGCGTTCTCGTCCGCGCGGGCGTTCGCCGCCGAAGGCAGCCAGCCAGATGAGCAGGCCGCAAAGCAGAAATGTGCTCTGTTCGGCGATCAGCCCGCCGGCGCTGTGTCGCGCAAGATGATGCCAGGCGGGCGCGTGCCAGGCCCAGACGACCAGGAGTTCCACGACCGAAATCGGGAGCGGCGGAAAGAGCGCCGGCCAGCGGCGCACCGGGTCGAAGCGGCTTCCGGCAAAGCCAAACGCGAGCAGCGGCGACGCGACCGCGACCACGATCATGTGCATCGCCATGTGCGCGGAAAAGGAGGAAACCGCAAGCGCGGGAAGCGGGCCCAGCCAGGTCCCGCCGAGCACGGCCGCGCCGAGCAGGAGAAAGATGGATGGCGGAGCGAACTTCATCGGCAATCCTGGAAAAAGAGGGCGACCAACGCGGTGAAGAGAGTCGCAAACGCGCTCAGGGCCGCGAGCAGGAAAGTGGTGTAGCCGAGAAAGCGATGGCGATCGAGCGGGTGATCGTCGTCATGCGGCACGCCGCCTCCGCCTAACGAATGCCGGCGCCAGCCGTCCCAGCCGTTGTAGGCAATGCCGAGCAGGGCGGCCGCGGTCAGCCCCGCGATCACGAGGCGCAGCCCGCCGAGATGGCCGGTACGCGAGGCGATTTTTTCGCACCAGATCGCGGCCGTGACGTAGCAGACGAGGAAATGCAGCGCCCAGAGCGAGGGCGAAATCGCGATCCGCCAGAGTTTCTGGCGGCTCTCGCGCGGATCGCTTTGGGCCGATTTGCTCATGCCGCTTCCTTCATTTCACGAGTGGAAATCCGGCAATGACCGCGACGGTAATGACCACGGTGATGGCGGTGAAGTGCCAGAAAAGACTGACGTTCCAGATATCAATATCGTGTCGCGCCGTCATCCGGCCGGCGAACCGTCGCGCGAGGCAATAAGCCTGCATGAGCAGCCCGGTGAAAGCATGGAGAGCGACCCAGATCGCTAACAGCCAGACGATCGCGGGATAAACGTGAGCCGTCGGGTCGAGCCCGGTGAGCCAGGGGCCGGCCAGCATCGCGCCGCCGCCGACGATCGTGCAAAGGGTCGCCGCTCCGAGCGCGATGTAGAAGGCGGGCGCGCGATCCTGCCGGTTGCTCCGGCGCGCGAAGAGGGTGAGGGCCCACGAGCCTAACAATAAGCCCCCGGCCAGGCAGGGCCAGAAAACGCCCGGCCCGGGCGCATCCGCGGGCGGGAAATCCTCGTGGATTGTCCAGTAAAAGAAGTAGCCGAAAACGAGCGAGGCAAAGGCCGTCAGCATCGCCAGCATGGTGATGAACATGGCCCACCAGCCGACCGATTGCGGACCCGACAAATAGAGCGGCAGCTTCAGGCCGAGGCCGACATCTTTCGCCGGTTTCTCGGGGATGCGCGCCGTGCCGGTCCAGAGCCAGCGCCAGATCACCCCGATCGCGATCGCAAAGCTGAGGAGCGAAAGTTTCCAGAGGTGGAAGGTCCCGAGAAAAAAGAATCCGCCGAGCGCGACCGCCGCGCCCAGCCCGATGAAGGTCGAGCCCGGAAGCCGCTGACATTGCACCGGGGTGGCGTCGATCACCGAGGTGACCAGGGTCTCGCGCTCCATTTCCTCCGCGTCCGGCAAATAGAAGCGGCCCTCATCGATATCGCGCAACAAATTCGGTTGCTCCCAGATCGGGTAACGGCTGTCGATTTCCGGAATCGAGCGCATCCCCCAATGCGGCGGCGGAAGTTTCGGCGACCATTCCAGGGTGCCGGCGTTCCAGGGATTCCTTTTCTGGCGCGGCTCCTTCTTTTTCGGCCTAACGATATCCCAGGCCACGAGCGCGATCCCGATCCCGAGCAGCGTCACCGCCACGCTCGAAACGAGATTGAGCAGGTCGAACCCGAGCCCCGGCGCATAAGTGAAAACCCGCCGCGGCATTCCGCGCAGCCCGGTAATGTGCATCGGCAAAAAGACCGCGTTGAAGCCGACGAAAATGAACCAGAAAGCGATCTTGCCCAGCCGGTCGGACAATTTTTTCCCGTCGAGCAGCGGGTAGAAATAATAACAGGCCGCGATGATCGGGAAGAGCGTCCCGCCCACCAGCACGTAGTGGAAATGGCCGACGACAAAGTATGTATCGTGCGCCTGGAAATCGAACGGCGCGATCGCCACCATCACGCCCGTGAGGCCACCGAGGACGAAAATCACCAGCGCGCCCGCGGTATAGAGCATCGGGACCGAGCGGACCATTTTTCCCATCGCCAGGGTGGCGATGAAACAAAAGATCTGGACCGAGGTCGGGATCGCGATCGCCTGCGAAGCGGCGGAAAAAAAGCCGAGCGAAATGCCGGGCAACCCGGTGGTAAACATGTGGTGCACCCAGAGCCCGAAGCTGAGAAAACCGATCCCGACCGCCGCCAGCACGACCCAGCCGTAGCCGACGATCGGGCGTTGCGCGAAGGTCGGCACGATCATCGCGATCAACGCCACCGAGGGTAGGAAGATGATGTAAACCTCGGGATGCCCGAAGAGCCAGAAGAGATGCTGCCAGAGCAGCGGATCGCCCCCGAGTTCCGGGCGGAAAAAAGGCCAGTTAAAAGCGCGCTCGATCTCGAGCAACATGCTGCCCGCGATCAGCGGCGGGAAGGCAAAGAGGATCATCGCCGCCGCCACCAGCACGTACCAGCAATAAAGAGGGATCAGATTAATCCGCATCCCCGGCGGCCGGCATTTCAGAGTGCCGACGATCAACTCCACCGCCGCCGCGATCGCCGCCACCTCGATGAAGGAAAAGCCGAGCAGCCACATATCGGCGCCGATCCCCGGCTGGTAGGCGGAGGTCAGCGGCGGATACATGAACCAGCCGCCGGCCGGGCGCGGCGTTGAACAAAATCGAGCCGGAAAGAAAAAGTCCGCCGAGGAGAAAACACCAGTAGCCAAACGACGACAGGACCGGGAACGGCAGGTCGCGCGCCCCGAGCATCTGCGGAAGAAAGATGACCGCGATCGATTCAAAAACCGGGATCGCGAAAAGAAACATCATGACCGAGCCGTGGACGGTGAAGACCTGGTTGTAGAGCTCGGCACTGAGAAAAGTGTTTTCCGGAAAAGCGAGTTGGATCCGCATCAGGACCGCGAGGACGCCGCCGAAAAGAAAAAAGAGGAAGGTCGTCGCGGTGTACCAGACGCCGACGGTGGTGTTGTTGACCGTCGACCAGTAGCGCAGGCCGGTGGGCGGCTCCCAGACCTTGCCCAGCCGCGCTTCCTGGGCGCGCTGCAGCTCGCGCGAGGGCTCGTTAGGCAAAGGCTCCGGATCGCGCGTGGTCTCGCTCATTGCAGGCTCTCCAGGTAGGCGGCGAGGGCATCGAGTTCCTCGGCCGGGAGCATGCCGAAGTGCGGCATCTCCACCCCGGGCTTGATCTCGCCGGGTTGCTTCAGCCAGCGGCGAAAGGTCGGGGCGTCGTTAGGCAAAATCCCCGCCGCCAGGCTGAGCCGGCTGCCGACATGAGTCAGGTCTGGTCCGACCACGCCGTCCGCCTCCGTCCCGCGGACGGTGTGGCAGGCGGAGCAGCCGTTGCTGAGGAATTGTTCGCGGCCGCGCAGGGCGATCGCTTCGGTCGGGGGCGCCGCCGGTCGCGCCTGCCGCGCCAGCCATTCCGCAAAGGCCGCCTCTTCCATGACCTCGACCGAAAACGCCATCAGAGCGTGCGAGGCGCCGCAATATTCCGCGCAGACCCCGCGAAAAATTCCGGGCCGGGTCGGGTGCAGCACGAGGCGGTTTTTGCGCCCAGGAATCATGTCCATCTTCCCGCCTAACGACGGGATCCAGAAGGAATGGATCACGTCCGGGCTGCTCAATTCGAACTCGACCGGCTGGCCGACCGGGAGGCGAATTTCGTTCGCGAGCACGACCGGTTCGCCGTTAGGCGGCAAGTAAACCACCCGCCACCACCAGCGCTCGCCGCTGACCGCGATGCGCAGGCTGCCGGGCGGCGCCGAGGCCAGCATCGGCGGCATGATCGAGAGCCCGTAAATGAGCAGGCCGGTCAGGACAACCGCCGGCACGCCTGCGCCCGCGATCGCGATCAAGAGGCGGCCGCGGCGGCCGTCGCTTCCGGCGAGCGGGTGGCGCAAAGCCCAGGCCGCCACCGCCAGAGTGCCGAGCCAGGCCACGATCGCGCCGCCGGTCATCCACCAAAACAAACCGGCGATCAGCTCGGCGCTTTTGCCCGCCGGATCGAGCGCCGATTGCGGACCGGAGCAGCCCGCCAGGGCGATGCCGCAGAGCCAAACGAGCCGGACATTCCCGGGATTCCGCGTCATGCTTTCAGAAAATGCATCGTGTCCGGTGCGGGCAGTCACTCTTCCGGCAACTCGTCTTTGACCAACCGAAAAAGGCCCCCGCCATATGAACTACGGGGGCGAATCGCAGGCTGGACTGCTTTACTCTCGAAGTGGAGTGAATTTTTTCCCGCCACTTCTCCGCAAGACGGGAGTTCGCTTCGCGAAATCACGAACCTGAAGGGCGCACCTGGCGCCAGTGCCTTCTTCGGCCTCGACACCCTGCGCGAAATCCATTCCGCGCCGCCGCCGGCGATACTTCCGACTTGCCGTCAGTCCGTGCACCGGATAAAAGCGCTCGGAATGAATCCCGCCTTTTTCCCTCCCGTCCCCTGTCGATTAACCCGGATGAGACAGAAGTATTCCGCAAAAAAAGACGGAATAATTCCGCCGAATACTTATTAGGCGCTATCACCCGCTGTCTTTAACCGAATGGCGAAGTATCACACATTTTGGCCGCGGTTTTGGGCCGGCTTCGTGGACGGTTTGGTTTTCATCCCGATAGGGTTCCTCGACACGTTTTTAGCTGCGCCGGAGCGCAGAGGCGCTGTCATTATCATTTGGAGCATTATCAGCTACTCAGTTTATTGGCTCTACAGTGTATTGCTGCATGCGTACTGCGGCCAGACGCTTGGCAAGATGGCGACCGGGGTGAAGGTTCTCGACATTTCGGAGGAGCGTATCCCAACTTTGCGACAGGCGTTCATGCGCGACATTGGTTACATTGTCCTCAACACGCTTTCTCTGGCCTACCTCATCAATCTGGTTGCCTCTGGCCGATATCTCCGGGGCGCGGAGGACTCGAACATTCCTGGACAGATTCTCGGTTGGGCAGCTCTCGGATGGTTTTTGCTCGAGATTATCTCTATGGCTACGAATCCCAAGAGACGGGCTTTTCATGACTTCATAGCCAAAACGGTCGTTGTTCGCAGCGACTAACCAGACGATGGAGCCGACCGCGAACCGCCCGTAGCCCAGTTTTTCTTGCACATGAAAGCCACCCGTGATTCGCGGGGCGGCTCATCTTGTTCTCATTAGCTGTTATGTCCCTCCGCTCAATTCCGCTGTTCATCGCTCCGGTGGTGTCTTTCGCGATCATTTTCTGGGTTGTGTTGTGCCTTCTTTTCGGCTTTCCCGGTCAGGAACAAAAGGCAACATCGCTGGCCTTGCTGGCGTTCGTATCTGCCGGAATCTGCGGATACACGGCCCGTCGCCTTTACCCGCGCAGATCGACGCCGGCCTTTCGCGCTCCGTTCTTGCTGAACGCGGCAGGACTCGCCGCGGTCCTGAGCTGGATTGCGCTTTCGTACTTGACCTGATGCTAGCTACTTCCCTTTCTCTGCGCGCCGCGCACTGCGCACCACCCCGCCCGCTGTCGCTCATCTTGGTCTCGTTAGTCCCATGAGCAAGTGGCGCGGCAACGCTAAGACAGTGCTGAAAACGCTTCTCGTGGCGCTCGGTGTGATTGCACTGCTCGCAGGCGGCCTGATTGCATATGCCGCGTCCGATAAAGAGGACACGTTTGTCATCCAGAACGCGGAGCTCGCCGATGTCGGGCATCTGCAACGCTTAGAGTCTCAGGACGCAGCCACGAAGGCGCATCGTCAAGACGACTTTGCAGTTTATGCGCATCGCTTGAAGCGGGGCACCGGAACAGTCCTCGGCTTTCGCGCCTATTCGCCCGGAAGGATGTTCATCATTGATGATGAGAATTATCGTAAGGTCACCCTGTGGATCGCCGGCGCCACGCCGACCTCTCCAGTTGAGATTCGTCTCGGGCAGAATTCGCAGGCACACTTGGTGTTCTCCGACGGCGGGTCCGCCTGGCCCCGGTCTGGTTGTTCTGGCTATGGGGCATCTGGCGTAGTCCGTTTGGAAGCGCCCGGAATGGGCAGAGTTTACCGTTACGATTGAGACGCGGACATCAAACCCGCCGGCAGTGCCATCCCGGAGCGATGCGGCTCCGAGAGAGTTGATCTCACTTTCGAAAGCGAAAGAGATTTCATAGGTTGAGGCTCTCGGCGCCATGGCTTGGCAGCCCCGGGGAGATCACTTCTGATCGTATCGGGACGACATACCGGTGATTGGGCTTACCAATCTGACGATCTTCTTGTTCGGACCGCGGCTTGCTTGGCCTCATGAAAACTACAATTACTTGTCTACTGCTCTTAGACCGTGGGCGCTCTGCGCAGCGCTATGGGCCAAGGACTCAAAAACGAAATCGGAGCTCTCGACCGAAGAGGTGTTGCGGGCATCTCTGGTCGAGGCAGCCAACTCCGGACTGATCCGAGCGCGTTTCCGCGCCCGGCGCCTGGAGGGCTCGGGCCTGTACCAGCTGCACTTCAACGCGCAGACCGGTCGCGGTCAGAAGTGCCGTGCAGGTGGTCAAGAGCACGCGGGCATTGGGAACTCGATACGGTGGCCGTGAAAACGCTTAAGCGATGGCGCTGCCGCCCCGGTCAGCTGGAAAGCGTCACGATCCCTCTTACCTTTTCGCTACGGCAGGCCGCGAAGCCGGTAAACAGGCGGTCCGGCGGAGGCTTGGGAAATTCTTTGGTCCGCGACTTGTCGGGCGGCGACTCTTCGTTACCTTGGGGCTCCCGCGCGCTGGGCTCGCTGATTTTCGAATCTCGATTTGCGATTTTCGATCGGAGCGACCGACCGTCTCCTGTTGGTCGACCGGCGTGTTTCCCAGAGCGAGAAGTCCGAAAGTCCGAAAAATCCCAAGCATGAATACTGGAAATATTGTTCAAGTGATCGGTCCCGTCGTCGACGTGGACTTCGCCGACGCCGGCAAGCTCCCCGGCATCTACAACGCGCTCGAGATCGAGTACGAAGTGAACGGCAACCCGACCAAGCTCACCCTCGAAGTGCAGCAGCATCTCGGCGAAAAATGGGTCCGCTCGATCGCGATGTCTTCGACGGAAGGCCTCAAGCGCGGCATGCCGGTGACCGATACCGGCGGCCCGATCACCGTCCCGGTGGGCGAGGGGACGCTCGGCCGCATCTTTAACGTGACCGGCGACCCGGTCGATAATCGCGGGCCGGTTTCGTTCACGAAGCGCTACCCGATTCATCGCAAGGCGCCGGAGCTGACCGAACAGGATACGCAGGCGAACATTCTCGAGACCGGGATCAAGGTTATCGATTTGATTTGTCCCTTCACCAAGGGCGGCAAAGTCGGCGCCTTCGGCGGCGCGGGCGTGGGCAAGACGGTCGTCATTCTCGAGCTGATCAACAACATCGCGAAGAACCACGGCGGATTCTCCGTCTTCGCCGGCGTGGGCGAACGTTCGCGTGAGGGCAACGATCTTTACACCGAGATGAGCGAGGCCGGCGTCATCGACCAGAAAGACCTGAGCAAATCGAAGGTCGCGCTGGTTTACGGGCAGATGAACGAACCTCCCGGCGCGCGTCTCCGGGTCGCGCTCAGCGCGCTCGCGATGACGGAATACTTCCGCGACGAACGCAACCAGGACGTGCTCCTTTTCATCGACAACATCTTTCGTTTCTCGCAGGCCGGCGCGGAAGTTTCGGCATTGTTAGGCCGAACCCCGAGCGCGGTCGGTTATCAGCCGACGCTCGCGGCCGAGATGGGCGATCTGCAGGAACGCATCACCTCGACCAACAAAGGCTCGATCACTTCGGTGCAGGCGGTTTACGTGCCGGCGGACGATCTGACCGACCCGGCTCCCGCCAATACTTTCGCGCACCTGGATTCGACCATCGTGCTCGAGCGCTCCATCGCGGAGCTTGGAATCTATCCGGCGGTGGACCCGCTCGCCTCCACCTCGAAGGCGCTCGCGCCTGAAATCGTGGGCGAAGAGCATTACAACGTCGCGCGCGGCGTGCAGAAGGTGCTCCAGCGCTACAAGGATTTGCAGGACATCATCGCGATTCTCGGCATGGACGAGCTCAGCCCGGAAGACAAGTTGACCGTTTTCCGCGCCCGCAAGATCCAGCGTTTCCTGAGCCAGCCCTTCCACGTTGCGGAAGTCTTCACCGGCACTGCCGGCCAGTATGTTTCGATCGCCGAAACCGTGCGCGGCTTCAAAGAAATCCTCGACGGCAAACATGACGATGTGGCCGAGCAGAATTTCTACATGAAGGGCGGAATCGACATGATCAAGGAGTAGCGATGGCGAAGACGCTCCGATTGGAAATCGTGACTCCGGAGGCGAAAGCCTACTCGGAAGACGTCGAGATGGTCGTGCTCCCCGGCACCGACGGCGAGCTCGGCGTTTATCCGCAGCACGTCCCCGTGCTGACCACGCTCAAGCCCGGTGAGTTGCGTGTTTTCAAGGGCGGCAAGGAAACGTCGCTCGCGGTCGGCGAAGGCTTTGCCGAAATCACCGGCGACGCCATTTCCGTCCTGACCGACATGGCGCTGGAATCGACTGCGATCGACGAAGGCGCGGCCGAAGCGGCCGTCGCCCGCGCCCAGGCGGCGATGAAAGAAGATCTCGGCGGGGAAGAAGTCGCGGCGGTCCAGGCTTCGCTGCAAAAGGCACTCGCGCAGTTGCACGTCAAGCGGCGGCAGCGGCACTGACGTAGCGGCGGTTTGAAACCGCCGAAACTCTCTGCGAGCGAATGCTGGCGGCGCTTTCGTAGCGCGGATTTCGGTGAAACCGCCACGGCGGTTACAAACGCCGCTGCGAGCGATCTCTCCTTCCCGCCGCGTCTGATCCTGCGCTAAATCTTCGCCGTGACGCAGCCACCAGACGCGCTCGGGATTATCGCCGGCAGCGGCGTTTATCCGCTCCTCCTCGCCGACGCCGCCCGCGTCGCCGGGGTGAAAAAAATCATCGTCGCGGCGTTCACCGACGAGACTTCGCCCGACATCAGCAATCGCGCCGACGAGATCGAATGGCTGCGCGTCGGCCAGCTCGGCAAGCTGCTGAATTTCTTCCGCGAGGCCGAACGTTAGGCACGCCATCATGGCGGGCCAGATCGCGCCCGACAACCTCTTCAGTCTGCGTCCGGATTTCAAAGCGATGTTCCTCCTCGCGCGGCTCAAACAGCGCAACGCCGCGTCGATCTTCGGCGCCATCGCCGATCAGCTCGCGGAAATCCAGGTCGAGCTCCTCCCGGCCACGACTTTCCTCGACCATCTTCTCGCGCCTAACGGGCACATCGCCGGTCCGAAACTAAAGGAGCGTGAAGAGGAAGACATCACTTTCGGTTTCGAGATCGCAAAACAACTGAGCGCGCTTGATGTCGGCCAGACCATCGTGGTCAAAAACGGCACCGTCCTCGCGGTTGAGGCCTTCGAAGGGACGAACGAGGCCATCCTGCGCGGCGGATCGTTAGGGAAGAAGAACGCCATTGTGATCAAGGTGACGAAACCGAACCAGGACATGCGCTTCGACGTCCCGGTGATCGGGACCGAAACCCTGCGGGTGGCGGCGGAAGCGAAAGTGCGCGCGATCGCAGTCGAGGCCGGGCGCACTTTGCTCCTGGAAAAAGCCGCGCTCAGCGCGCTGGCGGAGCGCTCGAAGATTTCGCTCGTCGGTCGTTAGGGCATTTCGTTTCGGGTGGACGCGCCGACAACCGACCGTGTAGAAATGCGGTCGTGAGCCGGACCGGCATTGTCACGTGCAGCCTCCTCCTCCTGCTCGGCGCCAGCCGGGCGCAGGGAGGCGACTGGATCCGGGATTTCCGCGGCGAAGTTTCCTACGACGACAATCTCTCGAACTCGAGCCGCGCCGCCGATGCGCGGGATGATTTTTCTTTCGCCGGACGGGTGAAGTTTGGGCGCTTTGGCGAACTGACCGACGACCTGCGCCTCACGCGTCACGGCCGATCTCGATGCGCGGGCCTTTGCCCGTTACAGCGACTTCAACAGCGTCACGATCGGCTCGACTGCGGCGCTGCGTTATCGCTTCGGGCTCGGCGCGATGGCGCCGTTCCTGCGGATGGAGGCAAGTGGCGGTTACGCCGCTTTCGAGCAATCTCTCCAGCGCGGCGGACGTTTCCGCACCGGGATTACGTTGGGAAAACGGCTGACCGAACGTGTCGCGATCGACACTTCCTATTTTTACGACGACATCAGCGGCGAAATCCGGGTCTTCGATCGTTTCTCGCACGCCTTCGCTTTGAATGGATCGTTCGATCTGACGGAACAAACGCGGTTAAGCGCGGGCTACGAACTGCGCAGCGGCGAGGTGCTCTCGTACGCGATGCCGCCGCGGCCGGACATCGTGGCGCTCGCGAACGACCGCCGGACGGTCGACACCTTCGGCCCTCCCTACGTGGCCTATAATTTCGACGCGCTGACCAATACGCTCTCGTTAGGCGTGAGCCATGCTCTGGCGCAATCTCTCTCGCTCAACGCCCGCTACGAGTGGCAGTACACGACCCGCGCGCATCTTTCCTACACCAACAATGTTCTGCATCTTTCGATTCATGCTGCTTTTTAGGAACCTGATTCTGTTCCTGCCGTTCGCCGCGGCCGCCCACGCGGGCGACCTCGCGGTCGCGGTGAAGGATCAGAACGGGAAGCCGGTGCGAGACGCGGTCGTCTACGCCCTGCCGGTCTCGGGGCAGCCGCCCACGCGCAAGGCGGGCGCCGAAGTCGTGCAACGAAACAAGCAGTTCGTTCCCTACGTCAGCGCGGTGCAGGCCGGGAGCGAGGTCCAGTTCCCAAACAAGGATTCCGTCAAGCATCACGTCTATTCGTTCTCGCCCGCGAAAAAATTTGAACTGCCGCTCTACGTCGGCACTCCGGCCGAGCCGATCGTGTTCGATCAGACCGGGCTCGTCACCCTGGGTTGCAATATTCACGACTGGATGATCGCCTATGTCCTGGTCGTCCCGACGCCTTGGTTCGCGGTGACCGATGCAAAAGGGGAAGCGCGACTCCGCGGGCTGCCGGCCGGAGGGTGCGACGTCGAAGTGTGGCAGCCGCGGTTGAAAAACCCTTCCGATCGCCCGCGCCAGCGCGTCGCGGGGAAAGGCAGCGCGAGTTTCCAGCTCGATCTCAAACCGGATTTTCGCCTGCGTCGAAGCCCGGCCGATTCCGGCGATGGTTATCGTTAGGCTCCGATTTTGCGCGTGATGCATTTCCGCACTTTTCGCGGGCGGCTGGCGTTCTTTTTTCTTTCCCTCGTCGCGGTCGTGCTGACGGCAAGTTTTCTCCTCGTCCTCCAAGCCAACCGGCGCCATGCCGCGCGCCAAATCGAGGACAACCTGCGGGCCGGCTCGCGCATTTTTGCGACCTTGACCGAGAGGCGGCTGGACGAGTTGAACGAACAGGCGCGACTGCTCGCCTACGATTACGGATTCAAGCAGGCCTTCAGCAGCAGCGCCGATGACCGGGCCACGATGCGTCTCGCGATGCAGAATTGGCGCGACCGCATCCGGGCCAGCTTCATGGTGCTCGTGTCGCTGGAGAAACAGGTCCTCTACAATAGCGACCAGCCGCAACGCGACGGTTCGGCTTTCGATCTGCCCGGGCTGATTACGGCGGCCGAGGAAGATCGATCGCTCGAGGCGCGCGGGCTCATGCTGCGCGACGGGAATCTCTACGCCGTCGTGGTCGTCCCGTTGCTCGCGCCGGAACCGATCGCCTGGATTTGCCTCGGTTTCCGGATCGATGACGCGTTTGCGAAAGAGCTTGGCGGCCTAACGAAACAGTCGGTTTCTTTTCTCGATCAAAAGAGCAGCCCTTCGCCCTGGACCCTGCTCGCCTCGACCTTCGAGGCCCCGGCCCGCCCGCAATTGCTGGCCGCGCTGCAACGCTCGGCCAAGGCCGGTGAAGTGATTGAAGTGACCGTCAGCAAAGCGCGTTTCGTTACGCTCCTGGAGCGGCTCGACGTCCGAAATGGAAAGGCCGCGGTCGCGTTGCAGCGTAATCTCGACGACGAACTCGCGCCCTTCCGTGCCCTCGAAGTGGTGCTCCTCGTCGTCGCGCTGGCCGGCCTGCTGCTCTCCGTCCTGTCCGTGGGCTGGATCGCGAGTTCGCTCAGCCGCCCCGTTCTGCGGCTGGCGAAGAATGCGCGGCGGGTGGAGGAGGGAGATTACTCGACCGAGCCGAGCGCGGACCTCGAGCGGGGCGACGAACTCGGTCAACTGGCCCGGTCGTTCCAGAACATGACCGCCGGTCTGGCTGAGCGCGACAAGGTCCGCGATCTCCTCGGCAAAGTGACCTCGCCCGCGATCGCGGCGGAGCTGACCCGGCGCCAACTGGTCCTCGGCGGCGAAGAGAAAAAGGTCACGGTGCTGTTTTCCGATCTGCGCAATTTCACTCCGCTGAGCGAAGCGCTGGAGCCGGCGGAATTGCTCGAAATGCTGAACGTCTACCTCACGGCGATGAGCCAGATCGTCGATGCCCATGGCGGGGTGATCGACAAATATGTCGGCGACGCGTTGATGGCGCTTTTCGGCGCGCCGCTGGAGATGCCGGACCAGGCTGGACAGGCTCTCGCGACCGCGCTCGAGATGCGGGTGGCTCTAGAGGAATTGAACGAACGTGTCTTTCAACCAAAAGGATTCACGATCGGCTTCGGCGTCGGGATTCACACGGACACGGTCGTAGCAGGAAATGTCGGCTCGCCCGAACGCTACAATTACACCGTGATCGGCGACGGCGTGAACGTGGCGGCGCGTTTGCAGTCGCTCACTCGCAATCCCGAGTACAACACCGACATCATCGTGACCGAGGCCAGCCTGCGTGAAAGCACGCAGCGGTTTCAGACCCGCCCGCTCGGCGAAGTTGCGGTGAAAGGGAAGCAACAACCGGTGCGGATTCATGCTCTTCTTCGGCCCGAGTAACTTCTCGTTGCAAAAGGGCATCCGAGACCCGAAAATCGGGGTTCTCCCGCGGGGTCTTAGCTCAGTTGGTAGAGCGCCTCAATGGCATTGAGGAGGTCAGGGGTTCGAATCCCCTAGGCTCCAGCCTTCGCTTGGAGCGCCAGCGGAAAGCGAAGGCTGCCACGCCGGAGTGAAACGAAGGCGGGCCTTGTCAGATTGCGTTTTCTCCCAGGCGCTCCAAGACTACGGCTTGGCAGGCCCTACCAATGCAGCCCTTTTGGTACGTCTACATTCTCGTCAGCGAAGACGAGCCGTCACGGCATTACACCGGCACGACTCAGAATCTTGGCACACGGCTGAAGGATCATAATGACGGTCGTTGTCTCCACACTGCAAAGCATGCTCCTTGGAGAATTGAAACGGCGGTCGCGTTTAGTTCGCAGGCAAAAGCCCTCGCCTTCGAAAAGTATCTGAAGAGTGGCTCTGGGCGCGAATTTGCGCGCCGTCACTTTTAACTTCCGTCACGCAAAACTCGCGTCTTAGCCTGCCGTCGCCCGCGCCGGCTCGCGCCGCAGGGTGAGCAAATAATAAATCGTCCCGACCGCGCCGAGCGCAGTGGCGGTGAGGAAGTTCACTCCCGGCCCAAATTTCCAGAGTAGCGCGCCGAGCAGGGCAGCGAGGCTCACGATCAGGTCGCGCACCAAATAATACGCGCCGATCATCTGCCCGCGCCTTTGCGGATCGCTGTAGCCGATGATGAGCGCCTTGCGCGCGGTGTCGCCAAATTCCTTCAGCCCGCGGATCGCGAACGCGAGCATGAGCATGGCGAAGCTGCCGGAAAACCAGAGCATGACCGGGAAGAGGGTGAACATGATGAAGGTGACGAAGACAAACGGTTCGCGCCCGTATTTGTCGGCGAAATGCGAGGCCGGGATGATGCACAAGGTGGCGAAGAGCATCTCGATCGTGGTCAGGAGGCCGACGCCTTTCGCATCCGTCCCGACATAATCCATGACGTAAATCACAACCCACGCGAACGGGATCCGTTCGCAGAAGCGAATGAGGATATCGCTCACGAGGAGGCGGCGGAGAGGAGCGTTGAAGTTCGTTAGGCTGCGCCAGAATCCCCAGCGTTCCGTTTTCGCCACCGTCGCCGGCGGGACCGTGCGGAGCTGCCGTTGCACCCCGATAGTGGCGAGGGAAAAGACAATCGATACGGCCAGCCCGATGCGCACGCCGGTGATCATGCCGAAGCGGTCGATCAACACGCCGCCGAGGAAAGGCGCGATCATGATCGGGAGGCGTTTGATGACCGATTGCATCCCGATCCCCATCGAGTGGCGATTGGCCTCGAGCGTTTCGGCGATGAGCGAAAAAGTCGCGGGCAGAGAAAAACAGGTCCACGAGAGAAAAAGAAACATCCCGCAGATGACCGCGCCCCAGTGCGGCACGAAGAGCACGACTGCGTAGCCGACGATGGAGAGAAGGTTAAAGACGATGAAAGCGCGGCGGAATCCCCAGCGATCGACCACCACTCCGCCGGGATAAGCGTAGATCGCGCCGAGGAGCGTGCGCAGGGCGTCGAATGTGCCGATAATGAAGACGGTCGCGCCGAGGGCCTGGAGATACTTGGGGAGAAACCGGATCCACAATTCCTCGCCCAGGCCGATGGCGAAGATGGCGATGAGGAGAATGACGAGGTTGCGCCGGAGGCCAAAAAATTCCGCGAAGGAGCGACGGCTGGTCATCGGCAGGGATCGGCGTTCGTTAGGGCGGCGGCTCAGGCAACCCGGATTTTGCACTCGGCGTAAAGCGCGTCGTAAACTGCAAACTCGCTCGCCAGGATCTCGTGATCGCTCAACCCCAGCGCACTGAAACCATGCGCCACCCAGCGCAAACCTTCGCCGGCGGGATGAGGATTTTGCGGATGCGAATCGGCCGCGCGCACGATCTCGGCGAGGAGGCGGAGGGCCGGATCCGTCAGTTGATATTTCTTGAGAATGGAATCAAAGGAAACGTCTTCGCCGTGATGACCGAGCTCGCAGCCGGGGACATCGTAAACCGTCCCCTCCGGCAGGCTGGCCCAGTCGGTATCGTGAGGCAGAAAGACAAACTCGGCTTTCGGGTCGACAAAATTCTGGATGAGCCACGGGCATGCCACCCGGTCGACTTTGACGCCACTGCGAGTGATCCATTTCATAGCGTGATTTTTTTACAACTTTCCCGGCGGCAATGCACGCCGCCTGTTTGCCCGGGCGGCGCGGCCGAAAAAAATAATTCGCAGTCGCCGCCCGCGACGCTACCTACCATGGATGCCGACGGAGGTGACCCCTTGAGCGGAAAACAGCGCCCCATTTTATCGCCCGGGAAAAAAACTACGGCGGACCGAGGCGCGACCGCGCCTGCCCAGACGGAGATAAGCGAACGCGGCCTGAAGGAACTCGGTGTTCTCTATCAATCCAGCCTCGTCTTTAGCCAATCGCGGGACCCCGCCCGGGTCGGTAAACACATTATCGCGACGGTCGAGCAACTGGTGCATTACCAGCGCGGTTCGATCTGGTTGCGCCAGGACGATCGACCCGAGTTGGAGCTGCTCGCGCACAGCGATCTCGGGCTGAAACCGGCCGTGCTCGAGAAGGAGCTGGAGCGGATCCGTTCGCTCGTGCCGCGACTGGGCGAGGGGATTTCCGGCTGGGTCGCGCTCCATGGCGAACCGGTCCGGCTCGGCGATGTGAAACGCGACCCGCGTTATCGGGATGCGGACCCCGCGATCCGGTCCGAGCTTTGCGTCCCGCTCAAAATCGGCGGCCGAACCATCGGCTCGCTCAACGTCGAGAGCGTGCAGCCGGATGCATTCAGCGAGCATGACGAGCAGCTCCTCTCAACCCTCGCAAACCAGGCCGCGATCGCGATCGAGAACGCGCGATTATTTCACGCGCTCGAGACCGATCTGCACGAACGCAAGCGCGCAGAGGCGGAGCTGCGCGCCTCGCGCCGGAGTCTGAGCGACATTTTTACCTTTGCCCCGGTCGGGATTTACCAGTCATCGCGCGATGGCAAGTTGATCACCGCCAATTTCGCGCTCGCGAAAATGCTCGGCTACTCCTCAGTCGCGGAACTGCTCGAGGTGCAGCTCGATCGCGGGATTTATTATGCCGAGGACGAACGCCAGCGGTTGATCGACGAACACGAAGGGCGCGGTTACGCAGTCGATCTCGACATGGTCTGGAAACGCAAGGACGGCTCGCCCATTCCGGTGCAATTGAGCGCGCACGCGATCAAGCGGCCTAACGGCGAGACGGAATATTTCGAGGGCTTCGTCCGCGACATTACCGAGCGCAAGCAGGCGGAGGCGTCCCTGCGGAAAAACGCGGAACGCCTTTCCAAGGCGCAACAGGTGGCGCGGCTGGGATTTCTCGATTGGAATCTCGAGACCGACGAAATCGTCCTCTCCGACGAGACCTATGCCATCTATGGATTTCCGAAGGACGAGCTCAAGACTACGACCGAGCTGGTCGCCCGCGCGGTCCATCCCGAGGACGCGGATCTGGTGCGCCGGGAGCTGGAGATCACTTTGCAAGGCGGCCCGGCCTACGATGTCGAGCACCGGATCGTTAGGCCGGATGGGTCAATTATCTGGACGCATTCGCAGGCCGAGGTCTTCCGCGACGCGGAGGGGAAGCCGAAGACGATGCTCGGGACCACGGTCGACATCACCAAGCGCAAAGAGGCGGAGCTGGCCTTGCAGCATTCTCGCAAACAATTGCGGGCGCTGCTCACGCGACTCACCCAGGCGCGGGAGGAAGAGCGGGTCCGCATCTCGCGCGAAGTGCACGATGAGCTCGGGCAATTGCTGACCGGCCTGAAAATGGATCTGCGCTGGCTGGAACGAAAACTTTCCGAGCCCGCGCTCCTCCCGCCGGATTCCCCCGCGCTCCTCGACCGCGTCGTTGGGGCGTCGGAGCTGGCTGACGCCACAATCGCGGTCGTGCAAAAGATCGCGGCGGAGCTGCGTCCCGGCGCGCTCGACGCGCTCGGATTGGAACCGGCGCTGCAGGCCGAGGCGCGCCGCTTCCAGGAACGCTCCGGCGTGCCCTGCGTGGTCGTCGCGCAAGAGACCCGCGCCATCTCGACGCCCGAAGTCGCGAACGAACTCTTCTACATTTGCCAGGAAGCGCTGACCAACATCGCCCGCCATGCCCGCGCCGGCAGCGTCGAGATTCGCCTGCTAACCGAGGGCGACGCGCTCATGCTCGATGTGCGCGACGATGGCGTCGGGATGCCGGCCGAGCAGCTCAAGATGCCGCGCTCGCTCGGCTTGATCGGGATGCGGGAGCGCGCTCTGCAATGCGGGGGGACGATCGCATTCATGCGCAATCAGCCGCGCGGAACGCGGGTCGTGGTGCGGGTGCCGGGGGCGGCCCTGCCGGCGGGAGGCGACGTCCAGTGATGCGCATCCTGCTCGTCGATGATCACGAAATCGTGCGGCGCGGGCTTCGGCAACTCCTGGCCGAGGAATTTCCCGAGGCGTTTTTTGGCGAGGCTACCCGCGTGCCCGAGGCAAGGGAGCTGGCCGCGCAAAAAAAATGGGACCTCGTCCTGCTCGACATCAACCTGCCCGGCGGCAGCGGCCTCGACCTGGTCGGAGAATTTAAGAAATTGTGCCCGCAGGCCGCCGTCCTCGTCCTCAGCGCCTACGCGGAGGAAGAGTTTGCCGTCCGCTCCTTCAAGCTCGGCGCCGCCGGTTACCTGACGAAAGCGAGCGTGGCGGATGAGATGCTCTCGGCGGTGAAAAAAGTCCTCGCCGGCGGGAAATACGTGAGCGTATCGCTCGCCGAGAAAATGGCGAGCGCCCTCGGTGACTCCGCCGGCGCGACTTTGCATGATGCGCTTTCGCCCCGGGAACTGGAAGTCCTGCGGCTCGTCGCCACTGGCAAAACGATCAAGGAAATCGCGGCCGATTTTTCCCTGAGCGAGAAGACGATCGCGACCTATCGCACCCGCATCTCGGCCAAGCTCAAGCTCTCGACCAACGTCGAGCTGGCGCGCTACGCCCTGCAGCATCGGCTGGTCGACTAGGAGAATTTCCTGTCGGGAAAGTTCCCGACGCAGACTTCAGCATTCCTCCATCTGTTGCCGGCCGTGGCCAGTCCTTAGCTTGGAGGATGAATTTTGCGGATGAAGCATCGATGGGTGGGCTGGAAATGCGGACCAAGGACGAGATCAAGCGGGAGTCGCTCGATCGAGGCAAGCTTGGGGTTCTCCTGATCGAAGATTCGTTGCCCGTGCGCGACCGCATCCGCAGCCTGGTCGAGGAAGTCGGCCCGGTGGAAATTCTCGCCGAAGCCAATTCGGTCGTCGATGCGCTTGCGCAATTCAAGGAATTGCGGCCGGACGCGATCCTCCTCGATCTCTACCTCAAGGATGGAAATTCCTTCGGGGTCGTGACCGAGGTGAAACGATCGGCCCCGGCCTGCATCGTCATCATCCTGACCAACTTCGCCACCCCGGAAACGCGGGAACATTGTCTCGGTCTCGGCGCGGATTATTTCTTCGAGAAAAATCAGGAGTTTGAGCGCGTCCCGGAAGTGCTCCTGGAGCTGCATCGCCTCAAACGCGAGGCGGCCTGAGCGTCGGCCGGGTTCGTTAGGCGAAGAGGCGGGCTTCGGGCTTGCCGCCGGCGGCATCGGCCGGTTATGCTGCCGCCAGCAGGTTACCGATGAAACCGATCGTCCTGATCCACGGTTACAGCTCGGAAAGTCCGACCCCGGATCCGACTTCGATCGCCAACATCTACGGCGATCTGCCCCGGCGCCTGCGCGAGAGCTACGACGTGGTCGAGATCGACCTCTCGCGCTACATCTCGCTCAACGATTCCGTCTCGATCGCCGACATCGCGCGCGCCTTTAACCGCGCCCTGCTCGAGCAGCATCCGGATTTGCTCAAGGACGGCTTCCATGTCGTCATCCACAGCACCGGCGCGCTCGTCATCCGGACTTGGATCCGGCTCTTCAGCCCACAGCCCTCGCCCATCCGGAATCTGGTTTATCTCGCGGGCGCGAATCTCGGGAGCGGTTGGGCCAGCATCGGGCAGGGGCAGGTGGCGCGCTGGGGCCGGTTTGTTTTCGAGCGCGGTTCGCAGCGCGGCGTGAAAGTGCTGCAGTCGCTCGAGCTCGGCTCCGGGCCCACGATTGATCTCCATCTCTCCTTCGCCGAAGCCGGCCGGCGCATGCTGGAGGATTTCAAGGTCCAGGAATTCATCGTCATCGGCAGCCAGGCCGACCCGGGCTGGTTTACCTTCCCGATTCGTTATGCGCACGAGGATGGATCGGACGGGGTCGTCCGGGTCGCGGCGGCGAATCTGAATTTCAACCATTTCGTTATTGAACCGAAGAAGGAGGCCGCGCTGTTGCCGTGGCCGGACATTCGCAACGCGGTCCAGGCGGCGGCGGCGAAGATAAATTTTCCTGAATATTACTTGCTGACAAAGCAATCCCACGCCGGGAAAGACCGGCCGCTCGTGCCCTGCGGCATCCCGTATCGCTGCGCGCATTCCGGCGACAAAATGGGCATCGTCTCGGGCTCGATCCCGCGCGAGCAGGTCGATCGCATGATCAAGCTCGCGCTCGACACGCCCGAGCGTACGACCGCCGCCTACGAGCGCGCCGTCGCCGCTTTCGATCGCGAAACCGCCGCGAGCTACGAATCGGCCCGGACGATGCAGAACCCGGGCCTGTTCAATTTCCTGAACGATCCGCGCAACCAATATGACCCGCATGCGCAGGTCATCTTCCGGCTGCGCGACCAGGATGGATTGCCCATCCCGATCGGGAGCTCGGACATTTTCTTCGTCTCCGAGCAGGGGGAGAAAGGGACGATCCCGATCCAGACGATCATCGAGCACACGAGCGTGAGCGGAGTTTCGCCTAACGTCATCACCTTCTATGTGCGCACGCAGAAATTCGACCGGCGGGCGAAGGGCTGGGTCGATCAGTTGGCCAACGTGAGCGATTTCGAGCTCGAGATCACCGCGATCGAACCCGCCGCGCCGACCCAGAACCCGCTCGTTTCGTATCTGCCGTTGCGCATTCCCCTGTCTGGCAAGCAGGTGAAAAATCTTATCCAGCCGCATCGCACGACGATCATCGATGTGACGCTTCTCCGTTTGCCCTCGCCGGATCTCTATCAGTTGATCAAATCCTAACGAATCCGCGCCTCGGACCCTTCTCCTGTCATTCTGAGCCGCCGCAGGACGGCCGAAGAATCTCTGACCATTTTCCGGTCATCAAACGCGTCTCTCCGTAGGCTGGTTGGCACCAGAAACAGTCAGAGATCCTTCGGCCGTCCTGCGGCGGCTCAGGATGACAGAGTAGAGACCGCGGATTTGACTCACCGTCGGTCTCCGTATCCTTTTAGAGGAGTTGGCATTCCGCCAATTTTCCATTCAGCAACTTCCATCCTTACTATGATTTTACCCTTTTCATCCTGTCTCCGCGCCGGCGCCGTCGTCGCTTTCGTCTCGTCCTTTGCCCTCGTGCCCGCTCTTTCCGCTGCGGAAAAGGAAGTGGAGTTTCCTGACGCAAGCCAGCACGCCGTGGTGAAACAGCGCGTCGGCCTGACTGATGTTGAGATCGATTATTCGCGCCCGAACGTGCGCGGCCGCGAAATCTTTGGCGGCCTGGTTCCGTTCGACAAGGTTTGGCGCACTGGGGCCAACGAAGCGACCAGGATCAAGTTCAGCGACGCGGTCAAGCTCGGCGGCAAGGACGTCGCGGCCGGCGAATACGCTTTCTTCACCATCCCGGGCAAAGACGAGTGGACCGTGATCCTTTCCAAGAACGTGAAGACCTGGGGCGCCTACGATTACAAACAGGATACCGACGCGCTGCGGGTGATGGTGAAACCGGAAACGCTGCCCGCGCCGGTCGAGTCGTTCACGATCGCTTTCGACGACTTGAAGAGTGACGGGGCCACGATCGTGCTGAAGTGGGATAAAACCCGGGTTCCGGTCGAGCTCACGACGAACACCAACGAAAAAGTGAATCAGCAGATTGAGACCGCGTTGAAGAATCCTTCCGCCCTCGAGCCGCGCTTCTATTACCAGGCCGCCAGCTTCAAGCTCGACCAGGGACAGGACTTGGAGCAGGCCGCGAAGTGGATCGACACCGCGATCGAGAAGAGCCAGCCGGCGCGTTACTTCATGTATCAGAAAAAGGCGCAGATCGAAGCCAAGCTCGGGAACAAGGACAAGGCCAAAGCCGCCGCGGAAAAATCGATCGAGCTGCTCAAAGCCGAGAAAGAGCCGGACGAAAGCGCGATTCGCACCAGCCAGTTGATCATCGACGGGCTGCGTTAACCGGGCGAGAGCGGCCGGTTTTCATTCGCGACGTTCATGTTTCCCATCTGGCGCTGTCTGGTGGCGGCTTTGCCTGTGTTCGTTAGTCTGGCCGACCTCGGGCGTGCCGCCGAGGCGCCGGAGGCGATGGATTCGGCGGAGATTCGTCTCGCGCTGGAGAAGCTGAATGTCCTCGGCCGCGTCCTCTACGTCGCGGCTCATCCGGACGACGAAAACACCCGGCTCATTTCCTATTGGTCGAATGGCGCGCTTTACGACACGGCTTATCTCTCTCTCACCCGGGGCGACGGCGGCCAGAACCTGATCGGGCCGGAATTGCGCGATCAGCTCGGCGTCATTCGGACCCAGGAATTGCTCGCGGCGCGACGGATCGATCACGGGCGCCAGTTCTTCACCCGCGCGAACGATTTCGGTTACTCGAAGTCGCCCGAGGAAACTCTGCGCATTTGGGACCGGGAAAAAATACTCGCCGACGTGGTCTGGGTGATCCGGAAATTCCGGCCCGACCTCGTCGTGACGCGTTTCCCGACGGACGACAAGGAGACGCACGGCCACCACACGGCCTCGGGAATTTTGGCGGGCGAAGCGTTTCGCGCCGCTGGCGACCCGAAGCGTTTTCCCGAACAGCTTAAATATGTGCAGCCGTGGCAGGCGAAGCGACTGGTCTGGAATTCCTGGGCGGCGTTTCGCGCCCAGATGCGGAAGGAACCGCTCGATGTCAGCGGGCTGATTCCGCTCGAAGCCGGTGGCTATCAACCGCTCCTCGGCAAATCGTATCCCGAAATCGCTGCCGCCAGCCGCAGCATGCACAAAAGCCAGGGCTTCGGGGTCGAGATCGAGCGCGGTGAGCGGAAAGAATATTTCAAGTTTCTCGATGGCGAGGCGCTCAAGGAAGGTGATGGACTTTTCGCAGGCATCGACCAAACCTGGGCGCGCGTGCCGAAAGCCGCGGGGGTGAGCGAGAAGATTCGCAAAATTCTCGACGGCTTTGACGTGACGAAACCTTCCGCCTCCGTCCCCGCTCTGCTCGAGGTCCGGAAAACTTTGCGCGCCCTCGAACAGGATTCCTGGGTCGCGCAGAAACTGGCGCGATCTCGACCGCATCATCGCCGCCTGCCTCGGTTTGCATCTCGAGGCGGTCACGGAAAAGCCGCTGGCGCAGCCGGGCGAAGACCTTGCGCTGCAGGTTGAGGCCATCAATCGCTCGCCGGTCGAGGTGAAGTTTGAATCCCTCCGCATCCTCGGCGCCGCTGCCTGTTCCGGTGGGAAAAGAGCTCTCGCCTAACGAGCTCTTCACCCAGAAGACGAGCGCTGCCTTGCCGAAAACTTTGCCATTTTCTCAACCCTATTGGCTGCGAGAGCCGGGCACGGACGGGACGTATGCCGTGGCCGACCAAACCCTCATCGGCCAGCCCGAAAACCCGCCGGCGGTTCCGGTCGAAGTCACGCTACGGATCGGTGATGAAACGATCGCCTACTCGGTCCAGCCGCGGTTTCGGAAAGTCGATCGGGTGGCCGGCGAAGTGAGCGAACCGCTCGTCATCGCGCCCGCGGCTTTCGTCGAGTTGCCGCGTCCCGTTTTCATTTTCAACAAGGCGGAAGCAAAAACGGTAAACGTGCGGGTCATCGCCGCGGCCGCGAAATTCAGCAGCAACATCGCCCTCGCCGTCCCGTCGGGCTGGAAAGTCGAGCCCGCTTCCATCCCGGTGCAGTTGGAAGGCGTCGACAGCGAAACGAACTGCGCCTTCCAGGTCACGCCACCAGACGGGGAGAGCGAAGGGATTCTGCGCGTGGTTTTCATGTCCGGCAGTAGCGAGCGGACTGAAGCGCAAAGCCGGCAGCGCATCGATTACGCCCACATCGAGCCGCAAACGCTCATCTCCCCGGCCACGGCCAAACTCGTTAGGGCAAAAATTGAAAACCGGGCGCCGGCGATCGGTTACATCCCCGGGGCGGGCGACGCCATTCCCGAGAGCCTGCGCGAGATCGGCTCGGAAGTGACAATTCTCGCCGACCAGGAGATCAAGGCGCCCGGCCTGGCCCGCTTCGACGCCATCGTCCTCGGGGTGCGCGCCTACAACGTCCACCCGGGACGCATCGGCACCTGGTATCCGGAATTGCTCGCCTACGCCAGACAGGGCGGGGTCGTCATCGTACAGTACAACACCACGCCGGGTCCCAAGCCTAACGAGTTGCCCCATGCGCTGAAGGTCTCGCGCGATCGGGTAACCGATGAAAAGGCCGAGGTCCGCATTCTCGCGCCGGAGCATCCGCTGCTGAATTTCCCGAACAAAATCACGGCGCGGGATTTCGACGGCTGGGTGCAGGAACGCGGCCTTTATTTTCCCGAACAATGGGACGCCGCCTGGACGCCGATCCTCTCCAGCAACGATCCCGGCGAACCGCCGCGTGACGGCGGTCTCCTCGTCACTCAGGTCGAGAAAGGCTGGTTCATCTACACCGGCTACTCCTGGTTCCGCGAGCTCCCGGCCGGCGTGCCTGGCGCCTACCGGCTTTTCGCGAACATGATTTCGTTAGGGAAAGCGCCGCGGTGACGATGAGGGGGCCCGCGTTGACATCGGGCGATCACTGTATCAGTGTATCACCGTGCGAACGACGGTTTCTTTGGACGATGACGTCTTTGAGGCGGCGCAGACTCTGGCCGCTGCCTCCGGCAAAAAACTTGGCCAGGTCATTTCGCAGCTGGCCCGGCGCGGCTTGCGAAGCGAAGGAAAAACCTCCCGCAAAAGTGGTTTGCCGGTTTTCCAAGTGCCGGCCGATGCTCCGGTTATCCCGAGCAATCGGGCCAGAAAGCTGCTCGCTGACGACGCGACGTGAAACCGGCCCTGCTCGATACAAACGTCCTGCTCGCGCTCGCCTGGCCAAATCATCAACACCACGCCGCGGCCCATCGCTGGTTTCGCGCCGAATCCAAAAACGGATGGGCGACCTGTGCGCTCACGCAACTCGGATTCGTCCGTCTTTCCGCCAACCCCGCCTACACGCCAGCAGCCGTTCCTCCGCAGCAGGCAGCCGCGCTGTTGAGCGAACTGTTGACTCACAAACAGCATCACTTCTGGCCTTCGCCGGACGCCAAGAACCCTGCGATCTATCTTCAGGCTCTCGGCCATCAGCAGGTAAACGATGCTTATCTCGTCGCCCTCGCGCGACGACAGCGAGGCCGTCTGGTCACGCTCGATTCCAAGCTCCCGATCCACGCCGGGGACGAAGCGTTAGTGTCTGTCATTGCCTCCTGATTGGTTCGGAGGATCGAAAGTGAAGGACGAGCGCGATCAGGTTGATGAGAACCCGGCGGCCGTCCCGCTTTTCGGGACCTGGCGGCGCGCCTACCTCGCGGTGGTGGTCGCCTTCGTCATTGAAGTCACCTTTTTCTATTTCGTTAGCCGTTTCTTCCTGTGAGCCTGCTCGACTACGCGGTGCTCTTCAGCACGCTTCTCGCGATCGCGCTTTACGGCTGGTGGAAGACGCGTTCCGATCGCGACCTCGCGCATTACCTGCAGGGCGACTCCAGCATTCGCTGGGGCACGATCGGGCTCTCGGTGATGGCGACGCAGGCGAGCGCGGTCACGTTTCTTTCCACCCCGGGGCAGGCTTACGAAAGCGGGATGGGATTTCTGCAGAATTATTTCGGGCTGCCCTTCGCCCTCATCGTCGTCTGCGCGGTTTTCATCCCGATCTATCACCGGCTCAAGGTGGTCACGGCCTACGAGTATCTCGGGCAGCGATTCGACCAGAAAACGCGATTGTTAGGCGCGTTTCTTTTCCTTCTCCAGCGCGGTCTCGCCGCCGGGATCACGATTTACGCGCCGGCCATTATTCTTTCCGCCCTCCTCGGTTGGAACCTGCGCCTGACCATCCTCCTGGCCGGTCTTTTTGTCGTCATCTACACCACCACCGGGGGCACGACCGCAGTCAGTCACACCCAAAAATGGCAAATGGCCGTGATCCTGGCCGGGATGGCGGTCGCTTTCGGGATGATCATCCACTATCTGCCGGCCGACTTTTCTTTTCTCCACGCCGTGACGGTCGCGGGGAAGATGGGGAAACTGGACGCGGTCGATTTCTCCTTCGATTTCCAGAAGCGCTACACATTTTGGTCTGGTCTGCTCGGGGGTTTTTTCCTCGCGCTTTCCTATTTCGGCACCGACCAGTCCCAGGTGCAGCGTTACCTCGCCGGTGGCTCGCTCTCCGCCGGGCGTTTTGGTCTCATCTTTAACGCCGTCCTCAAACTGCCGATGCAGTTCTTCATTCTTTTCACCGGGGTGATGGTTTTCATTTTCTTCCAGTTCGAAAAACCGCCGATGTTTTTCAACCAGCCCGCCTACGAACGCGCCGCCCAAGGCGAACAGGCGGGCAAACTGGCCGCGCTCCAGACGCGTTACGACGAGACCTTCGCGCAGAAACAGACGGCCGTGCGCAGCCTAACGAAAGCGTTGGATACGAATTCGAAGCCGGCGATCGATTCCGCCACCAGCGCCGTCCTGGGGCCGCAGCGGGAGATCGAGTCCATCCGCGCTGAGGTGAAGGAAACCCTGAAGGCAGCCAATCCCAACGCGCAGACGAGCGACGCCGATTATGTTTTCATCAGTTTTGTTTTGAACTACCTGCCGCATGGCGTGATTGGCCTGCTCATCGCGGTCATTTTTTGCGCGGCAATGTCTTCCAGCGCATCGGAGCTGAACGCGCTCGGTTCGACCACGGTGGTCGATTTCTACCGACCGCTCCTGCATCCAAACGCGAGCGATGCCCATTATCTTCTTGCCTCGAAATTCCTCACCGCGGCCTGGGGCGCGGTCGCCATCTCCTTCGCGCTTTTCGCCAACCTGCTCGAGAACCTGATCCAGGCGATCAACATCCTCGGTTCGATTTTCTACGGCAGTATTCTGGGGATTTTCCTGGTCGCGTTTTTCCTCCGTTTTGTCCGCGGTACGGCCGTTTTCGTCGCCGCGATTACCTCGCAGTCGCTCGTCCTGCTTCTCTTTTACACGACCAAGATCGGCTACCTTTGGTACAACCTGCTCGGTTGTGTCGTCGTCCTGGGCCTCGCCGCCGGACTCGAAATGACGATCTTCCGCGAGCGCCGCGCCGCCTGACGAAATGCCGGATCCGGTCATCTGTTTCGGACAACAACCGTGCGGGATTTTTCCGCGCCGCTTTCTCTTTTCAAAAATCCAGACCGCTCGCCGTCTCCAGCGCGAGATTGGGGGCGAGATCGTGTTTTTTTATCACGACAGCGACCACGACCCGCGGGAGACGATGACGATCCTGCGCGACCTGCGCAGCGAGCGGGAGCACCGGATCAACTTTCAGTTCGCAAGCAAGATCCAGAAACAATTCTCGCCGCTCTTTGCGAAACGCGTGTTGCCGGAATGGCGGGAGCAAACCGCGCGACAATTGCCCAACCTCGTTCCGAAAGCTCTGGTCGACGAATTCAAGCAGGTGAAGGCGGAGAACGTGGCCGATTTTTGTCTCGAGATGTACCGGCGGCTCGGCCTGCTCGAAGGGATGCGGGTCGCGCGCTCGGGCGACCCGGAATTTCGACGGCGCGCGGTCGCGGTCGACGACTACTTTGTCGATGTCACTCACGAAGGCGAACTGGTGCGCGCGCGTTTCACTCCGGAGGCGCTCCTGCTGCACAAGGGCGGCGATTCTTATCTCAAGCTTCCGTTGGAAAAATTCGAGGCGCACCAGGTCAGCCCGACGCGCGACACGCGCCTGCGCTGGATGCAGTCGGTGGTGCGCTGCACGCATTACGTCGCGGGCGCGAGTGAGATTAAATATCTGAACACGGAGGAAGCGCCCGGCGTCCAATTCATCGCGCGCGACGCAATCACGGAGTCCGACCGCGCTTACCTGCCCGATGCCTGAACCGAAACTTCGCCTCCTCGCCGTCGGCGCGCATCCGGACGATATCGAATTTGGCTGCGGCGGAATTCTTCTCGCGGAAGCGGCGCGCGGGAGCGAACTCGCGCTCTGCATTTGCTCGCGCGGGGAGGCGGGGAGCAACGGCACGCCCGACGAACGCGAGGCGGAAGCGCGCAAGGCCGCGGAATTTCTCGGCGCGACGATTGCGTTCCTCGACCTCGGCGGCGACGGCCATCTGGAAATCGCGGTCGCCAACAACATTGCGATCGCGCGCCAGATTCGCCTGACTCGCCCGGACATTCTGCTCGCGCCGGTCGGCTCGCTCGATCAACACCCGGATCACGCGGTCGTTAGTCAACTCTGCCGCAACGCCGCGCGGCTCGCGCGCTACGGCGGCATGGAGGAATTGCGCGACCTGCCGCCGCACGCGATCAGGCATCATCTCGAGTACGCCATCACCGCCGAGGCCGATTCGAGGCGCGATCAGCCGACGATTCGCGTCGATATCGGCGCGCAGCTGGAGCGGTGGATCGAGTTAATGGAATGCCATCGCACCCAGCTCCGCACCCGGCGTTACATCGATCTGCAGACGGCGCGGGCGCGGCTCCTCGGGATCGAGGCCGGGGTCGAACATGCCCAGGCGCTTTACGCGACCGACGACATGCTCGTGCAAAGCCTGGCGGAGTTGCCGGCCTCGGTGCGTCTTTTCTAGAGGATGAATCCCCGATTTACCTGGCGGCATTGCGCAAAATTCCGGGGAGCACGGGGTGCCGCCCCGTGGTGCTCGGGAGTCTCCCGAGCACTGAGGCACCGCCCATGGGATGGCGTTCTTTCGTGGTTTGTTCCCGCGGATTGCAGAAGTGCCGCCGGGAGACTCCCGGCGGCGGACGGGCTGGCAGCCCGTGCTCCCCGGATTAGCGGCGCTTTAGAATGAAAATTGGGATCACCTGTTATCCGCTGATCGGGGGGAGTGGCATTCTTGCCACCGCGCTCGGTTCGGAGCTGGCGCTGCGCGGGCACGACGTTCACTTTTTCAGTTCCGCGCTTCCCGTTAGGCTCGATCTCGCGCAGCCTGGCATCTCGTTTCACCAGGTGATCGTGAACGAGTACAGCCTTTTTACCTACCCGGATTACACCCTGCCGCTGGCGGTAAAGATGGCGCAGATCGCACGCGAGACGGACCTCGACATTTTCCATGTGCATTACGCGGTGCCGCACGCGACCGCCGCCTATCTCGCGGTGCAGATGCTCGGCACGACGATGGCGCGCGCGCCCAGGATCATCACCACCCTGCACGGCACGGACACGACGCTGCTCGGGCAGGACCCAAGTTATCGCCCGGCGATCGAGCATGCCCTCTCGCATTCCGACGCGATCACGACCGTCTCGGAAAGTTTGCGCCAGGAAACGGTCGCCACCTTCCAACTCCGGCGGCCGGTCGAGGTCATACGCAATTTCTTTGTCCCGTCGGCGCAGTTGCGTTCGCGGGAGGAAATCCGGAGCGAGCTTGGCCTGACGAACGAGGAGTTTCTCATCGTCCACATCTCGAACGTGCGTCCGCTCAAGCGCGTCGACCTGCTTCTGCAGAGTTTCGCCGCGGCGCGGAGTGCGCGGCCGCTCCGTCTCCTCATTCTGGCGGGCAGTTCCTTCGAGCCCTACGACCTTTTCCTCGATCAACTCGATCTGCGCGCGCGTGTGACGGTGAAAGAGCAGGTGCGCGACGTGGAGGAATATCTCAACGCGGCCGACGCCGGTCTCTACACCTCGGAGAGCGAAAGTTTCGGCCTGAGCATTCTCGAGACGCTCTTCCACGCCAAGCCCGTGGTCGCGTTCCGGGTCGGCGGCATTCCCGAAGTCGTGGTGGATGGGGAGAACGGATTTCTCCATCCCTTCGGCGAGACCGATGCGCTGGCGCGGTCGATCGAGCGGCTGGCGGATTCCCCCGAGCTCGCCCGCGAATTGGGAGAACGAGGCCGGCAACGGGCGACTGCGCTTTTCGGCGCGGATCAAATCGTGCCGGAGTATGAGGCCCTCTACCGGCGGACGCTCGCCCGGTCCGGGTAGCGCACACGTCTCGTGTGCTGGCGATTGCGTCTCGCGATCGCGAACTTTTGTCTCCGCCTCGCGCATGTTCCGGCGCGGCGCTGGAAGGAAAGTTCGTCGCGGCGCGACGCCGCGACCAGCACCCGAGACGTGTGCGCTACCCAGGCGGCTCCGAGCGCGAGCTACGGCCTGGCTTTCGGCGCCGGGCTCGGAAGCTTCGGCGGCGTAACGGGTGCCGCTGGCGTGGGACTCGGCTCGGTCTTGACCAGGTCGGAGCGATTTTTCAGGATCTGCTCGACCGTGACCTTGTTCACCAGGAAGGGACGGCCTTCGAATTTCTTTTCCTGTGCCAGCTTTTCTGCGGGCGACTTCTTTTGCTCGTCCGGCTTTTCGTTAGGGGCAGGAGTGGCGGGAGGGATGGGCTGCGATTCGACCGCGACCGTCACCGGGTAGGTTTCGCCTTTCAGCTGGCCGATCTTTAGGGTGTAGGTGAAGCCGTCGACGGTTTCGATGGTCGCGGTGGAAGGATTTTCGAGGTTCGTTTGCGGATCAAGGACATCGGTAAAACTCAAGCTCGAGACCGAGCTGGCGAGCGGCGCGGCCTTGGATTGATCGAGCTCCTGGCCCGCTTTGGGATCGGCAAACTTCCACTCGGCGGTTTCGTTCTCGCGCACGATTTTCCATTGCTTCTCGGGAGTGGCCCCGGCGAGCGCGAACGTTTTCGGTTTTTCGATCCTGATAAAATCGCGGCTCAGCCAGCGCTCCGGTTTGGTCACAAGGTCCTGCAGGGTATCGGAAACAAGCGCGACGCGTTTGGCGTCGTTCCCCGGCATGACGTAACGGCCCGCCGGGAACTCCGGCGGGCCGGCACTTTGGTTCGATTTTTTGAGATACTGTTTGCCGGCGAGAATGGTCGCCACTGCCTTGCCGTCCTTGTCTTTGAGCTCGAGCAAAGTGCCGCTGTTCTTTGCATCCTTGTCCGGAGCGATGAGATCGAAACGCGCCAGCTGCGAGGGCCCGACCTGCAGGGTCTGGACCGGCTTGAGGTTCCAGAGTTTTTGCAGGAAACGGCTGACCTGTTCGAAATTTGCCGGATAATCGGCGCGCTCGCGAACGACCCAGACGTCGGCTTTGCGCACCAGGTTTACCTCGCCGGTGGCGTCTTTGATCCGGAGATGCGCGACATCGTTGAGCGGAAATTCCACCACCTTCTCGTTGCCCGCTGTCGGCTGACTCTCCCAGGAACGCGCGCTCTGGTGAAAGATGATCCAGCCGGCCGCGCTGAGAACGAGCGCGAGCACGAGAATGAGAGTGAGCTGGCGAGAATTCATCGGGCGGCGGAACGTCGGCGTTTCACAATCGCGAAAGCGAGGCCGGTAACGGCGACGAGCGCGGGCATGCCGGCGATGTTGAGCCACTTGATCCGGTTCTCGAGCGAATCGATGTCGGCGCGCAGTTTCTTGCGCACGGCTTTGAGCTCGGCCCGGGCTTCGCTTTCTTTTTTGCGGAAATTTTCCAGCTCATCCTGTTGCTGGGGCGAAAGAATGAAGCGCTGGCCTTCCTGTTTGCCGCTCTGCAACTGGCCGATTTTGCGCTGGGTGTCGGCCAGGCTTTCCTCCAGTTCCTTGATCTTGCTCCGGTAACTGGCCTCGGCCTCGGACTGCATTTGTTTTACCACGGTGAACGGCCGCTCGCGCGAGGCCCGGCTCCGGACCGCGATGAGATTGCTGTCGCCGGAGAGTTGATCGATCGCGTTCTGGGCGAAGGCGAGGTTGCCGTTCGCGGGCATGAAGAGCCGCCGGCCGAAGGCGTTGCCCAGCTGCCGAACCGCGATCCGGTCCTGGATCATGTCGCTGTCGCCGATGAGGACAACGGTGGTTTCTTCCTGCGATTCCTTCAGCCCGGGCGCGTCCGGCGCGGGCTCCTCTTTCTTCTCGTTAGGCTCGTTCGCCGGCGGCTTCGGTTTGCCGTCCGGGAAAGCCGTTTTGAATTTTCCGCTCAACCGGATCGCCAGCGGATACTCGGTCCCGGAGGGCTTGAAGGAATTGACGATGCCGTCGCCGGGCAGGCGCGCCATCATCGGGTCGACCAGCTCGGAGTCTTTCGAGGAATGGAGCAGCACCGTTTGCTTCAAGCCCGGCGCCGGCGTTCCGCTGAAAACGCCGGCGAAGACGAGAAAGAGATTGCCGGCCTCGGCGGTCGCGATGTCGTCCTTGTTCATGGCCGTTTCCGTCAGGGCGAGGACGGCGGGGGCGCGCCCCTGGCCGGTGCGGGCGACGTAATTCATGTCCGCCAGGACCTGCGCATCGTTAAAGGTCACGCCCCAGGGCTTGAGCAGGCGGTCGAGGTTGGACCTGCTCGGGGGCGACCCAAATTGCGATGGCGCCGCCTGCGCGTCGAGCGCGGCTAACGAGTCGAGGAAGGCGATGAGCTTGCCGCCGCGGAGGATAAACTGGTCGATCGCGTACTGCGTTGTTTCGGGCATCGCCTTCGGATGAATGACGAGCAGGAGTTTGACCTCGTTTGGGATCGCGTCCGCGTTCGGCTCGATCTGCTTGATCGTATAGTCGCGCTGCAATTCCTCGATCAGCACCCACGGCGGCTCGCCCTGTTCCTGCATCGGCATCGCCCCGGGCATTCCCATCACGGGGAGCGAACTGAGGACGCCGATGACTGGTTTCTCGGGAGTGGCGACCCGCGCGATCGCGCGCGAAATGTCGTATTCGAGCAGGCGCTCGCGTTCCGGGCTGAAGAATGGAATCGCTTCCTTTTGATCGAGCAGACTGGCGCTGACGCCGAGGTAGACGCGTTCGCCATTCGCGAGCGGCTGCGGTTCGACCCCGTCGAGCCGGGCGGAATCTTCCGCGTCCGAGTCGGGCGCGGGATCGAGCTTCTGGATTTGGATCAGGCCGCGCGAATTCTGCGCGTACTCGCCTAACAAGTCGTCGATCCGCTGGGCGTAGGTCTTCAGGAAAACCGGCATCCCGTCCGCGCTCTGTGAGACGTAGAAGCGGATTTGCACCGGGGTATCGAGCTTCTTCAGGATCGCCTTCGTCCCAGGCGAGAGGGTGTAGGCGCGTTCCGCGGTCAGGTCGACGCGCTGCTTTCACCCGGCCGGCGATGAAATTAATCGCGACGAGAATGAGCAGCATCGCCGCCACTCCGATGACGGAGAACAGACCGGTCTGAAGCGTCGTCTTTTTCATCGTGCAAAAAGCTCAGCCGGCGCGGTGCGCGCGCAGGATGACGCTGGTGGTGAAGAGGCAGAAAACGATCACGGAGATGAAGTAGAGAAGGTCGCGCGAATCGAGCACGCCTTTCTGGATGGCATCGAAATGCGTCATGACGCTGAAGGCCGAAATCAGCTGCACGAACCAGGGGTTGGCCCAATGCACGAGCAGATCGGTCACGGGCGGCCAGCCGGCCAGGATGAGAAAGAGACAAAGCACAACGGAGAGAATGAAGCTGACCACCTGGTTGCGCGTCATGGCCGAGGTCATGGCCGCGATCGCAAGGTAGGCGCCAGCCAGGAGCACGCTCCCGACGTAGCCGGCGGCGATGATTCCATTATCCGGGTTGCCGAGGTAATTGACCGTGATGACGAGCGGAAAGGTGAGGGCGAGGGCGAGGATGAGGACGAGCCAGGAGGCGAGGAATTTCCCCACGATCGCCTGCCAGGGCGTGACCGGCATGGTCAGGAGCAACTCGATCGTGCCGAGACGGCGTTCCTCCGACCACATCCGCATCCCGACCGCCGGGACAAGGAAAAGATAAAGCCATGGATGCCAGCCGAAGAACATGGCGAGGCTCGCTTGTCCGCGCTCGAAAAAATCGCTCACCATGAAAGTGAAGAACCCGGCGAGAAGGAGAAAAATGACGATGAAAACGTAGGCCACGGGCGAGGCGAAATAGCCAGAGACCTCGCGTTTCGCGATGGTCAGGATGTTGCCTAACGAGGAGCGTTTTCCGGGCGTGGCGGACGTCCCGGGCGGCGCCATTGCTGCTGGTGCGGGCATCGTCTCGGTCGTCATGGCTGGCGGGGAGCGGTTTCCGGCAAAGTGATGGTGCGGAAGACTTCGTCGAGCCGGCCTTCCTCGGTATGGAGCTCGGCGATCTGCCAGTTTTCCCGGGCCGCGAGCTGCCCGATCGAGGCCGCCAGCTCGCCGCGGGCGCCGTTGCTTTTCGGGTAGATCCGCACCGCGGGCGGCGCTTCGCTTAGGATCGTTAGGCGTGCACCGCTGCTCAGTTCGCCCAGTTTCGTCTTCACCGTCGCGGGATCGCCGTTGAGGAAGCGGACCGTGACCGCGCCGGCCCGGGTCGACTTCTGTTTCAATTCCGCCGGGGTGCCGTTGGCCACGATCCGGCCGGAATCGATGATGATGGCGCGCGAACAGACCGCCTCCACTTCCTCCAGGATGTGAGTCGAAAAAATGATCGCCTTCTTTTCGCCCATCTCGCCGGATGAGCGTGCGCACTTCGTGTTTCTGGTTCGGATCGAGCCCGTCGGTTGGCTCGTCGAGAATGAGGACGGCGGGATCGTGGATGATCGACTGCGCGAAACAGGTGCGATGGCGAAAACCTTTCGAGAGCGTCTCGACACTCTGGTGCAAAACGGAGCCGAGGAAACACATCTCGACTACGCGCTCGACCGCGCGCGTTTTCTCCGCCCCGCGAAAACCGCGCAGCTCGGCGGCGAAGTTGAGGAAACCGCGCACCGTCATGTCGGTGTAGGAGGGCGCGTTCTCGGGCAGGTAACCGATCAGGCGTTTGGCCGCGATCGGGTCGCGCTCGATGTCGTGGCCACCTACGCTGACCTCGCCGGCGGTCGGCGGGATGAAGCCGGTGATCATCCGCATGGTGGTGGATTTGCCGGCGCCGTTGGGGCCGAGAAACCCGAGCACCTCCCCGCGTTCGACGCTGAACGAAACGTCGTTCACCGCCCGCTTTGTGCCGAAATCTTTGCTCAGATTCTTAACTTCAATCATGGGGAACCCGTGAGGTTCGTGTTCACAAAAATTGGAGCGGAAAAGATAAATAAAATATTAAACGCGCAAGGAAAAAAGCTCCGTCCATCCTCTTCGTTTCATGGTTTTGCGCTGCCACCGCCCTGGAGCAGATAGGTGACGCCGTCGACGGTTGTGGTGCGGAGATGCTGGCGCCAGATGCGGTCGCCAATCTTGCGTTGGGCGCTGAAATTTTTCTCGGTCGCGGCCGGGGGCAGGGGCTGATCGACCATGGCTTCGCGCAGGATCCGACCCTGCAGCGAGTGCGGGGCTTTCATCCCGAGAAGCCAGAGGATAGTCGGCGCCAGGTCGATGTTGCCGCTGGGCGTTTTACTTTCCCAGCCGCGGCGAAAATCGGGTCCGCTCGCGATCAGGGTGTTCTGCAGGTCGTGCGGACTCATGGTGCTGTGGCTGCCGTGACCGGCACGGCGGCCGACGTCGGATGTCATCTGGCCGGCGATTCCAAATTCGTTAGGGCGATCGTTCCAGCGGCAGGCCACGATCACGTCGGGCGCGGCCGGATTGGCCAGCTGCGCCTGGGCGAAGGTGAAGGTGCCGGCGCGGCGTTTCCGCGTCAGGATGACCCCGGCGAAGTCAGAACGCTGCAGGAAATCGACCAGCTTGCCGATCACTTTCTGGTCATGCTCGACGACGTAAAACGTGACCGTGCCGCCGAGAGAGACGACGAGGATTTGTCCGCGCTGCGGTGTTCTTTCAAAGGCACGAACCGCGTCCAGGCCGGCCGCGCGCAGCTGCGCCGCGACATCGAAGGTCGGGCCGACGGTGGAAAAGCCGTGATCGGAAACGACGAAAATGTCCGTCTTCGTTAGGGCATTTTTCGCTGCCAACGCGGCCAGCACTTTGGCGAGATTTCGATCGCTGCTCTTGATCGCCTTCATCGCAGCGGGCGCGCCGATCGCGGTCTCGTGTGTGGTCAGGTCCGGCTCGCTCAGCCAGAGGAGGGAAAATTTCGGAATCCCATCACGCCAGAGCACATTCGTTAGGGCGTTGGTGGTCCAGTCATCCTCGCTTCGGTGCGGGAATTTCTTCCGCAGCGGGAATGGGCCGAGCGCGCTCGTGATCCGTGTCGCGGCCTCCGCCGGCAGCACTTTCCCGCGGTAGATGACGGTCGAATTCTTCGCCGCCGCGCTCGTGCGGGTGCGGGCGCGATCGAAGAATTGCGCCACCGGTTTCGAGCCCGCGACCGCGGTCCAATGTCCCGCCGCGTGGAGAATTTCGGGGATCGTCTGGGCTTGGAGAAGCTGCGCGGTCACCCGCGGGTCGGGGCCGTCGAGCGCGGGAAAATCGGAAGTGTCGAACGGCTTGTGCGGATCGATCGCGGGCCGGAATTCCTGGTTGGCGATGATGCCGTTTTTCCCGGGCGAGACGCCGGTCGCGAGAACCGCGCCGTTCACGTTGGTCGAGCTCGGATAGGCCGCGTGGTTGCGTTTGAAGACGACGCCGGAACGCCCGAGGGCGAAAAGGGTGGGGGCATTCTTTTTCGTCACCTGCTCGGGCCGCATGCCGTCCCAGACCACGACTACGACGTGCTCGGCTTTGCCGCGGTCGTCAGCTCCGCGGGCGACGGAAGCTAAATGGAGAACGAGCGTGGCGGCGACGAGAAGACGGCTGGGCATCGATGGCGAAATTGGCACGCTCCCGGCACAAATTCGAGAGCGCAGTCGCGACGATCCTGTGTCAGGCTCCGAGCCCGATGAGTGAGGCGAGCAGCAATCCGAAGCGATTCCGTTTTCCCGCGGCGCGGCGGTTGAAGCTGAGTCGCGACTTCAAACGGGTGCGCGAAGTGGGACGCACTGTCCGCGGCGGGTTGCTCATGTTCGGCGTGCTCGCGGTGGAGAGTGAGGAGAAATTCCGGGTCGGACTGGTCACTTCGCGGCGCCTGGGCGGGGCGACGGTGCGCAACCGGGTGCGGCGGCGCCTGCGGGAAATCGTGCGTCGGAATCAGCACGCGCTGAAAGGCGGCACCTGGCTGGTGGTGATCGCGCGGCCCGCGGCGGCGCAGGCTGATTCCGCCGCGCTGGAAAGTGAGTGGCTCCGCCTGGCGCGTCGGGCCGAGCTCTTGTAGACGCTTCGTTCTGCGAAGCGCGGGGGAGAGCCCCGCTGCAGTTCGAGCACGAGCACAATTAAGAGCTGGAGATCAAGATTTGCTTCGCGTTGGGCGCGCTTCTATCCTACGCCCCTGACGATGGTTTTGCTCGTTCGTTTCCTCATCCGTGCCTACCAATGGACGCTCTCGCCGCTGCTTTCTCTGCTCGGCGGGCCCTCCTCTGGTTGCCGCTTTCATCCCACTTGCTCCGAGGTACTTTCTCGAAGCCGTGGAACGCCATGGGGCGTTGCGCGGGAGCTGGCTCGGGCTGAAACGCCTCGCGCGCTGCCAGCCTTGGGGCGGGCAGGGAGAGGATCCGGTTCCGCCCCATTCCAATCAGCAGGCACACGCCCTGGCCTGTGAATAATTTCGCCGCATCAGTTTATGGACAGACAAGCCTGGATCGCCATTGCCCTTTGTATCGCCGGGCTGATTGCATGGCAGGTGTATATGGTGAAGCACCCGGCCGTGCCGCCCGCCCGGGCGCTCGCTTCGCCGAGCCCGGCCGCGACCGTCGCGCCGGCAATCGGCGCCCCTTCGCCTGAGGCGACCGCCCCGGGCGCTACGCCTAACGAGCCCACGCCCACGCCGGCACCCACGCCGGTGCCGTTTCTCGAGAGCACGACGACGCTGCGCAATGCCGATCTCGAGCTGCTCCTGACCAATCGCGGCGGCGGGATCGCGGAGGCGATCCTGCCCAAGCACAAAGGCGAGGACGGTAAACCGGTGAAATTAAGTGCGCGGCAGCGCCTGCCGATCGGGGCGCTGGTGGAGAAGCCGGCGACGCCGCTGCTGGAGGAATTTTCCGTGGTGCCGGGCGAGGCGGGCGTGCAATTCGAGCGCGTCCTGCCAAACAACGTGACGTTGCGCAAGAAGTTCAGCCTCCCCGCGCCGCCTAACGGGAAGGACAACTACGTCGCGCAAATGGATGTCGATTTCCAAAACCGCGGCACGGCGCCCTACACTCACCCTGGGTATTTCGTCACCCTCGGCTCGGCTTCGCCGATTCATCACAACGACCTGCCGAACTACACCCGGGTGACCTGGTGCATCGACGGCAAGACGAAATCGACCGATGTGAGCTGGTTTGCGGAGCAGAATTACCCGCTCATCGGAGTCCAGAAGCGCGGCGCGCAGCAGTTTTTCGAGGAGAAAATCAACAACGCCGAGTGGCTCGGGGTGAGCAATCAATTCTTCGCCACCCTCCTCACTCCGCTCGGGGCCAAGGCCACCGAAGTCTGGGCGCAGCGCTTCGAATCGCACAAAAAATCCGACGGCGAAATCGAGTACGGCATCGAGGGCGCGATGGGCATGCCGGGGTTCAACGTCGCCCCGGGCAAAACCGCGAGCGTGCAATTCCAGCTCTACGTTGGCCCGAAGCTCTACAATCGCCTCGCTCAACTGACCCACGACGAGGCCGAGATCATGGATTTCGGTCTCTGGAAACTGGTCAGCCAGACGCTGCTCAACCTGATGAATCTGATTCATCGCTTCGTCGGCAATTACGCGGTCGCGATCCTCATCCTGACCGCGATCGTCAAGGGCATCCTCTGGCCGCTGCAGACGAAGGCGAACAAGTCGATGCGCCGGATGGCCGCGCTCTCGCCCAAGATGCAGGAGCTGCGCGAGAAATTTAAGGACGACCCGACGAAGATGAACGCCGAGGTCATGCGCCTCTACAAGGATTACGGGATCAACCCGGTCAGCGGCTGTCTTCCGATGCTGATCCAAATCCCGATCTTTTTCGGTCTCTTCACCATGCTGCGACAGGCGGTCGAGTTGCGGAACGCCAGCTTCCTCTGGGTCAGCGATCTCTCGCAACCGGACACGATTGCGTACCTCCCGGGGATCGGCTGGCCGATCAACATCCTCCCGCTGATCATGGCGGGGACGAGTTTCTGGATGATGCAAGTGACGCCGAAGAGCGGGGACGCCACCCAGCAGCGGGTGATGATGTTCATGCCGCTGATTTTCGTCGTTTTTTGCTACAATTTTGCGGCCGCGCTTGCTTTATATTACACAGCTCAGAATCTGTTTACGATTCTACAGCTGTATCAGAATCGGAACCAACCGTTGCCCGTTCTGGAAAAGGTGAACAAGCCGGCGAAACGAAAAGGAAAAGCACGCTAATGAGCACCGAGGCCGAATCCACCGTGAACGCAAAGGAGCTGCTCGACACGATGCTCGGCTATCTCGGTTTCGTGGTGGAAATCGAGGAGACCAAAAGCGAGAGCGGCAACCCGACGCTGCAGATTTACACCGAGGAAGCCGACCGCCTGATCGGCCGTGAAGGCGAGACCCTCGACGCTGTCCAATTTCTCCTCAACCGGGTCGTGCAGGCGAAAGACCCGGACGCGCCGAAATGGATCGTCGATTGCGAGATGTATCGCTCGATGCGCCAGGACAAGATCGTGCATCATGTTCGGCAGCTGGCCGAGCGGGTCCGGCTCTCCGGCCGGCCGTTGCAACTCGAGCCGATGAATTCCTACGAGCGCCGGATCGTGCACGAGGCCTTCAAGGACGACCCGGAAGTCGGAACCTGGAGCCCGTCGGATTCCTCGCGGATCAAGCAGATCACGCTCATCAAGCGCCCGCCGAAAAAAGACGCGGCCGCGGACACCTAACGACGCGCGAGCGTTTCGGATTCTGGGGAGCACGGGCTGCCAGCCCGTTGGCGATGGGAGTCTCCCATCGCGCACTTTTGTTGTCCGCCTGCTTCTCGGGAACCGCGGCCCCTTCTGGAAGTTCGTCGGCGGAGACTCCGCCGACCAACGGGCTGGCAGCCCGTGCTCCCCGGAGCCGGCGCGTAGCACTGCGATTCTTCGCCGCGGATCAAAACGCAAAAGGCGCGTGGCCGAAGCCACGCGCCCGCGCATCAACCGGAATTGTAAATTACTGCACGTCCGGCGGCATGAGGACGGTGTCGATCACGTGGATCACGCCGTTACTCGCCGCGATGTCGGTCTTGACGACGTTCGCGTTGTTCACCATCACTTTGCCGTCGTCGAGTTTGACGCTCAGCTTCGAACCTTCCGCGGTGTCTGCTTCCATCGTCTTGACGTCAGCCGCCATCACTTTGCCCTTGAGCACGTGGTAGGCGAGGATCTTGCCGAGCTTCGCTTTGTTCTCGGGTTTGAGGAGGCTTTCAACGGTGCCTTCAGGAAGCTTCTTGAACGCTTCATCGGTCGGCGCGAAAACGGTGAAGGGACCCTTGTCCTCTTCCAGCATTTCCTTTTTGCCACCGGCCTTGAGGGCGGCGGTGAGGGTGCTGAACATCTCCGTGCTCGCGGCCGTGTCGTAGATGTTTTTCTCATGGCCCATCTTGGCGTGGTCCATTTTGCTATGGTCCATCTTGTCGCCGGCTTGGGCGCTGAAGGTAAAGGCACTGATCACTGCGAGTGCGACTGCTAATTTTTTCATTTTGTCTTTCTGTGTTTGTTAATTAAAGCGCCGGTCCTTTTGACGACCGGAGCGCTGTGGGTTTGCAAGGGGTGATCCGGCCGGGAGGCGAATCCGGATGCATGAAACGAATCCGGGGCGCCGCCGGCGACTGGGGCGCGCTCCGCTCAGGATTTTAATTGCCGTTAGGCGCCATATGTTCCATAATCCGGGTTCGATGTTCGCCCGCCGCTCCATTCTTCACATTTTAGCCGTCTTTCTCCTCCTCGGGGGAAGCGTCTCGGCCGATTCCGCCTGGAAAATCGTCAAGATCGGCGGGCGCGAATACCTCACCGTCGACAATGTCGCCCAGTTCTACGGGTTGCCGGCCGGGGTTTCGCCGATCGAAAAACGCATCCGGCTCGACAACGGCAAGCTTTCCCTCGAGGTCCAGCTCAACAGCCGCGAAGTCATGATCAATGGCGTGCGCAACTGGCTTTGCTTCCCGATCATGGAAAAGGACGGGCAGTATCTCGTCTCGCGCGTCGACCTCGCGAAGACGCTCGAGCCGCAGTTGCGGCCGCAGATGATCCCCAACCTCGGGGAATTCAAGACCGTCATCCTCGATGCCGGTCACGGCGGCCACGACCGGGGCGCGATCAGCAGCTACGGCTACGAAAAAGATTTCGCGCTCGACGTCGCGCGCAACATCAAGCCGCTGCTGGAAGCCAAGGGTCTGAACGTAAAGATGACGCGCGACCGCGACGTCTTCGTTCCGCTCGAGCTCCGCGCCCGTATCGCCAACACGGCCAAGGACGCGGTCTTCGTCAGCATCCATTTCAACGCCACCAACTCCAATCCGTCGGCCGCCGGTTTCGAAATTTTCTCACTTACACCGCGCGGCGCGCCGTCGACCGATGACGACGCGCTTGCGCTACGGTTTATGAACATGGAGGCCGGCAGCCCGGTCGACGCTCCCAGCCTCGCCCTCTCGATGAGCGTCTACCATTCCGTCGTCGGCCATCTCCCGGAGTACGACCGCGGAATCAAACGCGCGCGTTTCGCCGTCCTGCGCCTGACCAAGATCCCGGCCATCCTCGTCGAGGGCGGTTTCCTCACCCAGCGGGGCGAGAGCCAGCTCATCGCGCAGAGCACCTGGCGGCAGAAACTCGCGCAATCGATCGCCACCGGCATCATCAATTACAAGGGCCTGGTCGATCACAAGACTCGCCCGACGATGATGGCGGAATACCGGCGCGCCACGGAAGGCCAGCTCGTCCTGAAAGACGCGACCGCACCGGCCAAGCCCGAAGCGTCCGTCGCGCCGGTCGTGATCCCGGCGAGCAACTAACGCGTTCCTCGCGTTCGCGTTTCTTTCCGGCAATCGTTAGGGAAAGAGATGACTCTTTTCCGCTTCCTCGGCGCCGCCGTTCTGACCGTGGCGCTCGCGCGCGGCGCGACCGCGCAGGAGGCGGTGACGGATCGGGTTCTGGTTCAGGCGGACCGCTTTCCCAGCGCCGAATCGAGCGCGCCTTTTGCCGCGGTCGCGCTCGACGAGCAAACCCTGCGCACCGCGCCGCAACTTCGATTGGACGACATCCTGCGCGCGGAGATTCCAGGCTTCAGCCTCTTCCGGCGCAACGGCAGCCGCGCCGCCAATCCCACGACGCAGGGCGTGACGTTGCGAAACTTCGGGCCTAACGGCGCCGGCCGCACGCTCGTGCTCCTCGATGGAATTCCGCTCAACGATCCCTTTGCCGGATACGTGCTCTGGAGTCAGGTGCCCGCGGCTTCTCTTGGGTCCGTCCTGGTTATTCCCGGCGGCGGCGCGGGCCTCTTTGGCAACGCCGCGCTTGCCGGCACCGTCTTCCTGGTTTCGCGGCCAGTCGCGGGGAACTCCGCCGCCGCTGAGGTGTCGTTAGGCAACGAGAACACCTACGATGCCAGCGTCAGCGGCACGCTCGTGCACGGTCCGGTGGCAGCTTCGGTCTTTGCCGAACGCTTCGCCACCAGCGGCTATCCGGTGTTGGCGGCCGGTCAACGCGGTCCCGTCGATAACAACGCGAGTTCGGATTCTGCTCTCATGGATCTTCGCGCCGAGTGGCAGGTCGACCGCGACAGCTCGCTGCGACTGATGGCGCGCCGGTTCGAAGAGACGCGCGGCAACGGCACCGCCCTCACGCAGAACGACACCACCGGTCTCGACTTCAGCGCCGTCTGGACCACGAAATTCCCGGCCCACGACACCGAGTTGCAGATCAGCGGCTACGGACAACAGCGGAAATTCCGCAGCACCTTCAGCTCGGTCAACGCCACGCGCGATCTCGAGACGCCGGCGCTCGATCAATTCGACGTGCCGGCCGACGCGGCGGGCGGAAGCGTGGTCTGGAGCTGGGCCGGCCCGGGCGGCCACCGCGTTACCCTCGGGCAGGATTTTAGGGGGGTGGCGGGCGAAACAAACGAAGCGTTTCTCTGGGATGGCACGCGCTTCACGCGGGAACGCCACGCCGGTGGCGCGCAATTCTTCGCGGGAACCTTTGCCGAGGACGCCTGGTCGGTTTCCGATCGCCTAACGATCGTGGGCGGGTTGCGCTTCGATCGTTGGGAACTGTTTGACGGCTTTCGCCGGGAAAACGTGCGCCCGGCCGGATCGACCCTGAGCGATTTGCAGTATCCCGATCGCGCGGGCAACGAACTCAACGGCCGGCTCGGCCTGCGCTGGGAGGCGACTGATCAAGTCTCGCTCCGCGGCGCGGCCTACAGCGGGTTTCGGGTTCCGAGCCTGAACGAACTTTATCGTCCATTTCGCGTCGGCAGCGACATCACCGAAGCGAACACGGCGCTCGAACCGGAACACCTCCTCGGCGGAGAAATCGGCGCCGATTGGCAGGTCGCCTCGAACTTCCAACTCTCCACTACCGGCTTCTACAACCGGCTCGAAGACGCGGTCGGCAACGTCACGATCGGCGAGGGACCGGCGGGCGGCGTCTTGCGGCAACGCCAGAACATCGACCTCGTCCTCGCGCCCGGATTCGAGATCAAAGCGGCCTGGCAGCTTCATCCTGCTGTCGCTCTCTCCGCGAGCTACCTCTTCACCCGGCCCGTCGTGAAGCGCGCCGCGAACCCCGATCTCGAAGGCAAGCGCCTTGCCCAGGCTCCCGCGCACGTCCTCACCGGCTCCGTCGATTGGACGCCGGCGTCTCGTTGGACCGTGATCGCGCAGGCTCATTACACCGGAGAGCAATTTGACGATGACCAAAACTCCCGCGTCCTCGCCGCTTTTGCGACGGTCGATCTCGGGCTGACCTACGATTTCTCCACCCACGCTTCCGTCGCCGTCCGGGTGGAAAATCTGTTCGATCAGCAAATCGAAACCGGCAAGACAGCCGACGGCCTTCTCTCGATCGGCGCGCCGCGGCTGGTCACGCTCCGGTTGCGCTGGCAACTCTGAGTCCGGCGTGTGTGGACGGTGTATCCAAAAGGGATTGACCGCTTTGCGCGCGATGTTCAGGCTAGGGCCTAACAACCAACGAAAGACATCCATGAAAAAACTATTGAGTTACGCAATGATCGCCTTCTTCGCCAGCAGCGTCCTCGCGCTCGCCGGGACCCCGGATAAAGACGCGATGCTGGCCAAGGAAACCGCCGCCTGGCAGGCCTTCAAAGACAAGAATGCCGACGACTTCAAGAAAGTGGTCGACCACGACATGATCGGGATCTACGCCGACGGCATCGCCGACATGGCGAAGGAGATGGCCGACATGCAGAAGTGGGACATGAAATCGTTTAAGATCAGCGATTACAAGATCCACTCCGACGAGAAGGACGTGATCGTGGCGAACTACACCGTCACAATCGAAGGCACCTTTGATGGCGCCGACGCCTCCGGCACCTTTAACTCCGGCTCGGTTTGGAAACAGGAAAACGGCAAATGGCTCGCCATTTTCCACACCAACGTGAAACAGGCCTCGGGCGCAGCGGCTCCCGACGCGCAGAAAAAAGAATAGCGCGCCCTCGGCACCGAACCTTCCACCAAAGGAAATAGGAAATGAAAAAACTCATCATCACCAGCGTCATTGCGCTCTGCGCCGGTCTCCATTTCGCCCAGGCGGCGACCGAGGCCGACATCGTGGCCAAGGAAAAAGCGACCTGGGAAGCGTGGAAGAGCAAAGACGAAGCCGCCTTCCGCAAGCTGGTTGCGCCGGAATATCGCGAAAGCATGTCGGACCGCATCGGTGGCCTCGACGACGCCATCGCGGGCATGAAGAAATCGGAGCTCAAAAGCTACACCATTAGCGACACCAAGGTGGTGTTTCCCGATCCCGACACCGGCGTGCTCACCTACAAGGTGACGCTGAGCGGCACCTCCGATGGCAAAGACATGTCGGGCACCTACAACGCCGGCGCGGTCTGGCGGAAGAAGGGCGCGGACTGGCAGCTTGTTTTCTACAGCGAGGCTGAGCAGGAGGACGCGGACGACGGCGCCGCGCAGAAGAAAGAATAGGTCAGGCTTCGTTAGGCCACGTCTACAGCGCGCATCGCCTCGTCGGTGCGCGCTGTTTTCGTTGGCGTTGACTTCGCCCCCGCCGTCCCGCATCGTTAAATCAGCAGCGGGGGAGCCAATGTGCTGAGAGGTCCGAGAAAAATCGGACGACCCCTTAAACCTGATGCGGGTAATGCCGCCGTAGGGAGCGAGGGTCCGGGGCCGGACTGGCCTATTTTCAGCCATGCGTTTCCGCGCATGGCTTTTTTATTGTGAACCGCGCCTTCTCCACACCTGTCATCCTGAGTCGCGCAGACGACGAAGGATCTCTAACCATTTCCGTAAAACCATGATCGCATCCAAAGAATCCGTTGAACCGAAATCCTCCGATTACGTGATGCCGAACTCGCAACGCGTTTACGTCGAGGGCGAAATCCATCCCGACATCCGCGTCCCGTTCCGCGAGATCAGCCTCGCGCCGACGAAAGACTTCAGCGGCAAGCTCGAGCCTAACGACCCGGTCCGCGTCTACGATTGCAGCGGCCCGTGGGGCGACCCGCAGCAGGCGCCCGATTCCGGCCAAGGTCTCGCGCCGTTGCGCGCCAAATGGATCAGTCGGCGAGGGGATGTGGCCGAGTACGAAGGCCGCGAGATCAAGCCCGAGGACAACGGCTACCTGACGCGCGGCCACGAAGAATTCGCCAGCACCGCCGAGCGCAAAAACCGCCTCGAACATTTCCAAGGCTCAAAACGCCGTCCCCTCCGCGCCAGCGCCGGCCATTCCGTCACTCAGCTCTGGTATGCGCGGCAAGGCATTATCACGCCCGAGATGGAATTCATCGCCATCCGCGAAAACGGCCGCCGCGCCGCGGCGGCGTCAGCTCCCTCTCCGGGGAGCGCGGGCGCCTCGCCCGCACCGTTTGGCGCCTCGCCAAACGGCTCTTCGCACCCAGCGGCCTCGCTGCAACACCAACACCCCGGCGAAAGCTACGGCGCCAGCATTCCGAAAGAAATCACCCCCGAATTCGTCCGCAGCGAAGTCGCTCGCGGCCGCGCCATCATCCCCGCCAACATCAACCACCCCGAGCTCGAGCCGATGATCATCGGCCGCAATTTCCTCGTCAAAATCAACGCCAACATCGGCAACAGCGCCGTCGCCAGCTCCATCGAAGAAGAAGTCGAGAAAATGCGTTGGGCCACCAAGTGGGGCGCCGACACCGTCATGGACCTCTCCACCGGCAAAAACATCCACGCCACCCGCGAATGGATCATCCGCAACTCCGCCCGTCCCCATCGGCACCGTCCCCATCTACCAGGCGCTCGAGAAAGTGAACGGCCGCGCCGAAGACCTCACCTGGGAAATCTTCCGCGACACCCTCATCGAGCAGGCCGAGCAAGGCGTCGATTACTTCACCATCCACGCCGGCGTCCTCCTCCGCTTCGTCCCCATGACCGCGCGCCGCATGACCGGCATCGTCAGCCGCGGCGGCTCCATCATGGCGAAATGGTGCCTCACCCATCACCGCGAGAGCTTCTTGTATGAACATTGGGACGACATCTGCGACATCATGGCCGCCTACGACGTCAGCTTCAGTATTGGCGACGGACTCCGCCCCGGCTCCATCGCCGACGCCAACGACGAAGCGCAATTCGCCGAGCTCAAAGTGCAGGGCGACCTGACCAAGCGCGCCTGGGCCAAAGGCGTGCAAGTCATGAACGAAGGCCCCGGCCACGTCCCCATGCACCTGATCAAAGAGAACATGGAAAAACAAATCGAGTGGTGCCACGAAGCGCCCTTCTACACCCTCGGCCCGCTCACCACCGACATCGCCCCCGGCTACGACCACATCACCAGCGGCATCGGCGCCGCCATGATCGGCTGGTACGGCTGCGCCATGCTCTGCTACGTCACCCCGAAGGAACACCTCGGGTTACCAAACAAAGACGACGTCAAAACCGGAGTCATCACCTACAAACTCGCCGCCCACGCCGCCGACCTCGCCAAAGGCCACCCCGGCGCCCAATACCGCGACAACGCCGTGAGCAAGGCGAGATTCGAGTTCCGCTGGGAAGATCAGTTCAACCTCTCGTTAGACCCCGAGACCGCCCGCGAGTTCCATGACGAGACGTTGCCGCAGGAAGGAGCGAAGACCGCGCACTTCTGTTCCATGTGCGGACCACACTTCTGCTCCATGAAGATCACAGAAGACGTCCGGAAATACGCCGCGGAGCAGGGCATCGCGGAATCCGAAGCGCTTGGAATCAGGAATGGAGGAAAAGGGGAAAGAATTTGTGGAGCAAGGTGCCGAGCTCTACGCGAAGGCGTGATCTTCTCTGGGAGCACACGCGACTCGCGTGTTGGTTTTGGCGACTCGCCGAAACGAACTTTCGTTGAGCGATGGCCTACGAGTTCCACGACACGTCCCATGTTGAAAAACGTGCGCACGAGAACGCCGGTTCACCGCGGAACAGGCGATGCTTACGATCAATCAAACGGCACGCATTCTCAAAACACCGCCGCGCCGCGGCAATCACGGCAGGACGATATGGTTGTTTTTCCGGGCCTTCGGGAATAGGATTTTGGTCGCAGTCGGAGAAGTGAAAAACTATGAGTGCTGGATCATCACCGCGTATTGGGAAGAAGGGCACTAAAGCCTTCGTCATCCAAGCCACCCGGACGCCAGTCGTGGAGGTCGATACGGAAGCAACGGCGGCGTATGTGCGGTTTTCCCGCGCGACAGTTGCGCGGACCATGCCATTGGGTGGAAAAGACAGCCTCGCGACGACTGACCTCGACCAAAAAGGTGGCGTCATCGGCATAGAATTCGTTGGTCAGAAAGATTTCAGCATTCGCGAACTGTTAAGAATTTCTCCATCCGCGTGCCCGCCGCCGAGCTCAACCGGACACGTTCACGTCACGGCGGATTTGCAGACCGCATGAATTCCCCGGGGCGCGCCCCGAAAACATTTAGGGCTGGCGGCGGCGCCCTCGCCTTCGCGAACTTTTGTTTCCGCTCGCGACCGCATCGTAATTGCGGTACCAATTATCGCCGTGAGCACACGCCAACTCATAGAAAAGGAGATCGCCAACTTGCCGGAGGACCTCCAACGCAAAGTTTATGATTTTGCTGTCCGGCTGAAGACCAGAGTCGCCGAGGAGCCGTTCAACGGCGCTGCTCTGAGCGAGTCTGCGCTCGCCCGTGATTGGAACTCCTCAGAAGAGGACGCCGCATGGGCAGACCTTTAATCTAGCGATGGGCCGCATTCGTCGGGGCGGCTACATCTTCATTTGGTGGAAAGGCGATCACTCTCCGTCGCACGTGCACGTCTACGGCAAGAATGGTAAGCTCGTGTCACGCGTGAAACTTGATACGATGCAGCCCATGGATGCGCCGCGGATCGACCGCAAAATCGTTTCCATCATTCGCGAGCTGCAGAAAGAGGGACGTTTATGAAAGCGACGAAGAACGCCAAGGTCCCATTCGGAACAGCCAAGTTCTCCAAGATCAAGAACGTGCGATACCTCAGCTGGGAAGATGCGTTCGACGTCGAATTCGAGGACGGGCTATGCATTCTTGAACCGCATTCCACCATCCGCCGCGCCAGCAAGATCTCGACCGGCGCGAAGTTCGACCGTTTGGACATCGAGGACTGGACGCAAAGCGGATTCTTTGTGCACTACGACAACGGACAAGTCGCCGAAGTGTCCTGGTCGTTTATCCGCGAGCTGCCGCCAAAAAAGTGACCGCTCGATTCATCTGCACATTTCTAAATCGCGCCGTAGCCTCGGCGAAGGTGGATGTTCAATGTGCCGTCCGCATTTCTGTTCCATGAAGATTACCGAGGACGTTCGAAAATACCCATCCGAACAACAGCTTAGCGAAGTGGACGCGTTGCAGGCTGGGATCGAACAAAAGTCCCGCGAGTTCAGCGAAGCGGGCGCCGAGGTTTATGCGAAGGCGAAAGCGATGGAAAAAATTCGGCTTCACAGACTTACCGCTTCAACCCTAGTGCATTTAACTCCACCGCCTTCGCTGAGTGCAGCAGAGTCTGCGCACAGTTGACCATCGGAAAATTCGGCGATGCAAGAAGCAGGCAAGCTCGTTTCGATATCTCCCTGCGAGTTGGACGCGCTTCTGGCCCGCATGCAGGAAGAAAAGCGTTCCGAACTGATACTATTAGGGCCCCGGGCCTATCTTGATCGGCAGATCCAGAATTGGCCCCTTGAGTATCGAAATCGATTGGTATTTCGATTGAATTCCCACGTCGATGGACTCGAACGCCAATTGCTTAGACTTGCTGACCTTCGGATCCTCAACCTTCGGGGCAACCATGTTGGGACGGCGGGGGCACAGGCGATCGCGCAGCATCTCCCTCAGCTCACCTCGCTCAACCTTCAAATAAATAAGGTTGGGGAGGCAGGCGCTCAGGCGATCGCGCAGCATCTCACCCAGCTCACCTCGCTCAACCTTTCAAGCAACCCCGTTGGAGAGGCGGGGGCGAAGGCGATCGCACAGCGTCTCACCCAGCTCATCTCGCTTGATCTTGGGTACGCCGACGTCGGTGAGGCGGGCGCGCAGACGATCGCGCAGCACCTGACCCAGCTCACCTCCCTCGATCTTGCTTACGACGACATCGGCGATGTGGGCGCGCAAGCGATCGCGCAGCATCTCACCCAGCTCACCTCGCTCAACCTTCAAATAAATAAAGTTGGGGAGGCGGGCGCTCAGGCGATCGCGCAGCATCTGACCCAGCTCACCTCACTCAATCTTCAATTGAACAAGGTCGGGGAGGCGGGCGCCAAGGCGATCGCGCAGCGTCTGATCCAGCTCACCTCACTTGATCTTCAGTATAATGAAATCGGGGAGGCGGGGGCGAAAGCGATCGCGCAACATGTCACCCAGCTCACCTCGCTCAACCTTCAGTTCAATGACATTGGGGAGGCGGGGGCGAAGGCGATCGCGCAGCGCCTCACCCAGCTCACCTCGCTCGATCTTCAGCTCAATGGGGTTGGGGATGCGGGCGCGCAGACCATCGCGGAGCATCTCACCCGGCTCACTTGGCTCAGCCTTTCGAACAACCGAGTTGGCGACGCAGGGGCGAAGGCGATCGCGCAGCGCCTCACCCAGCTCACCTCGCTCGACCTTTCGAACAATCAAGTCGGAGGCATGGGGGCGCAGGCGATCGCGGAGCATCTCACCCAGCTCACCTCGCTCGACCTTTCGAACAATCAAGTCGGAGGCATGGGGGCGCAGGCGATCGCGGAGCATCTCACCCAGCTCACCTCGCTCGACCTTTCGAACAATCAAGTCGGAGACATGGGGGCGCAGGCGATCGCGCAGCATCTGACCCAGCTCACTTGGCTCGACCTTTCGAAAAATCAACTTAGCGATGCAGGGACGCAGGCGATCGCGGAGCATCTCACCCAGCTCACCTCGCTCGACCTTTCGAACAATCAAGTCGGAGACATGGGGGCGCAGGCGATCGCGCGGCATCTCACCCAGCTCACTTGGCTCGACCTTTCGAACAATCAACTTAGCGATGCAGGGGCGCAGGTAATCGCGCAGCACTTCACCCAGATCACCTGGCTCAACCTTTCGAGCAACCAAGTCGGGGACACGGGGGCGCAGGCGATCGCGCAGCATCTCACCCAGCTGACCTGGCTCGGCCTTTCGAATACCCAAGTTGGCGACGCGGGGGCGCAGACGATCGTGGAGCATCTCACCCAGCTCACCTCGCTTCGGCTGCGCGAGAACGAAAACATCAGCTCAGTCGAACGGCTGTCTAACCTTTATAACCTCGAGATCCTCGACTTAAGTAAGACGCGCATTAGCGATCTTTCACCGCTGAGAAAGCTTATCATCCAAGGGCTTCCTGTGAGCTTCGAATCATACGGCACTGGAGTAATAGTGGAAGGCTGCCCGCTAGTCCACCCGTCCCTCGAAGTCATCAAGCAGGGGCGTGAGGCAGTCCTCAATTACTTCCGAGAGATCGAAGAGCAGGGCGTAGATCACCTCTACGAAGCAAAAGTACTCATCATCGGTGGAGGAGGCGCTGGGAAGACCAGTCTCGTGCGCCGGCTTTATCAGCCGGATCAGCCGCTACCGTCCGAAGACGAGACAACTAGGGGCATCGAAATTCACCGGCATGATTTTCAGAGCCCCGGGAAGACAACCTTTCGCTTGAACATATGGGATTTTGGAGGGCAGCAAATTTATCACGCGACACATCAGTTCTTTTTCACAAAGAATTCCCTTTATGTACTGGTCGATGACACGAGGAAAAGCGACAGATCTGCCCAGGATGACGGTTTCAAATATTGGTTGGAGGTTGTGGAAGTGCTGAGCGATCACAGCCCTGTCCTGATTTTCCAGAACGAAAGAGGCGGGCGCAGCAAGCAGATTGACGAGGCCGGGATCAAGCGACGCTTCACGGATGTGCAGGAAACCTACCGCGGAAACCTCGAGGAAGCACACGCCGCTTACGATCTACGCCGGGCAATTGAATACCACACTTCGAAATTGCCGCACATCGGTGAGGAAGTGCCGGCCAAATGGCCCATGATTCGCAACGCGATCGAGGCACGAGCGGACCGCGATCCCTACATTTCCCAGGAGGAGTACTTTGCCATCTACCGTCAGCACCTCGAATTCGACCGCAACAAGGCGCTTCACCTGAGCCGCTATTTTCATGATCTGGGTGCCTTTCTGCACTTCCAGGATGATCTCAGGCTGCGGAAAACGGTCGTTCTCCAGAATCGCTGGGCGACGGAAGCGGTCTTCAAAATCTTGGACGACGAGACAATCAAAAGCAGATTCGGACGCTTCACGGCGGAAGATTGCAAGCGGCTTTGGGCCAGCGGCGAGTATGCCGACATGCATTTAGAACTCCTCGCCATGATGGAGAAATTTGAGATTTGCTATCTGCTGGCAGGGGCCGAGCCGCCTACCTGGCTTGCGCCACAGTTGCTCTCGCCTTCCAGGCCCGAATCCGCGGCTGACTGGGCAATGCTTTCGGATCTGGTGCTTGCCTACCGTTACGATTTCCTGCCGAGAGGCTTGGTCAGCCGCCTCATGGTCCGCCTGCACCGGTTTGTGGAACAGCCGAGTCAGGCTTGGTCCACGGGAGCGCTATTTGAACGCGAGCAGAGTCAATTGCTAGCAGAGGAAACTCTGCGCGGCAACGAGATCATACTCCGAGCCCGTGGACCGGAGAAGAAGGCACTCTTGAGTGTCGTCGCAAGTGAACTGGATGTCCTGAATGCCAGCTTTGCTGGACTTAAGGACAAAGTCGGCAAGTGGGTGCCTTGCATCTGCGAGAAATGCACTCAAACGGCGTCGCCGGAGCTTTTCGAGGAAACGCGCTTGAAGCAGCGAAAGAAGGACGGGCGTATGACGATCGAGTGCCCCGGTAGTTACGCAGAGGTCAGCGTCCTAGAGCTTCTCGATGGATTAAGGCTCGATAACCTGCCGACATGGGCCGGGGCCAAACCCGCGGATGCAGAGGCAGAAAAACAAAGTGCGGCTGCTTTTGAAACGGAAAAGAAACAGCCGAGGCGTGCAGAAAAGACTGTCAAAATTTTCTTGGCATCTTCTTCCGAACTGCGAGACGACCGGGATGACTTTGATCTGTATTTTCGCCAGCAGAACGATCGGTTACGCAAAGAGGGCCTGTACCTCCAAATCGTGCGGTGGGAAAATTTCCTGGACGTGATGTCCGAGACGCGACTACAGAACGAATACAACCGCGAAATTCGGGCGTGCGACATCTTTGTGAGCCTCTTCATGACGAAGACCGGCAAATACACTGAAGAAGAGTTCGACGTCGCTCATCAGATATTTAAGGAGACCGAAAAGCCACTGATTTACACCTTTTTCAAGAAGGCCAGCGTCTCTACGAGCTCGAGTCACAGGGACGACCTCATGTCACTTTGGGCGTTCCAAGAGAAGCTTAAGGGGTTAGGGCATTTTCAAACTGAGTACAACGGTGTCGAGCATCTTAAGCGGCAATTCAAGGACCAGCTGGAGAAACTGCGCGACCAAGATCGTTTGTGAGTATTTGATAGAGATTGAAGTCGGACCTGCGTCCGATACTAAAAGACCGGACATTCATCAGTATTAGGCAATAACCGAAATCCGTAACTCGCTAGATTTTGGGGGGTATGAGCGGGGTCGTGTCTCTACATTGGGTATGAGCGGGGTCGTGTCTCTACATTTGACATTTCAAATCACTAAAAGCGGAAGAAATCGGTTTCAGCGCAGACTTTTTGAGCGTCAACCGGCCTTTGCTACCTTCTTTCTGCGTGACCGACGCCAGCCAATGAAGAGAGCGGCCAGGATGATCGCGCCCCAGCCCAGCAGGATGATCGCGAGCATGTCTTTGGCGACGAGGGTGAACGCGAGGAAGTCGATGGTGCCAGTCTTCCAGAAGACCCAGTCGCCGGCCACGAGCGTGGCGAGCAGGGGATGGCCGCTTTCCAAAAGGACGATGCCGTCACCGGTGGCGGGATTGAGACGGGCGGTGGAGTTAATGGCGGGGCTGCGTTTGCCGTCGTGCCCGATGATGAAATCGCCCGCGCCATTCGGGGCATAGAGCATCGTGCCCAGGCCCCAGATATCGGCGCCGAGTTGGGCCGCGTGCGGCTGGCGCATGAGTTTGACCGTCTCCGGCTTGAGCACGCCCCGGCCGATCGGCTCACCAGCGGCACCCTCAGCCTGCCCAAAGCCTGCTGTCCGCCAGCGAGTGGCGTGGTCTTCCTTCTGATTCGATCCGTCGATATACGTGACTCACGTATATCAAAAAAGCGCGGCCGGATGGGCGACGAACCAGGAAGACGTGGGGGATCACCGTTGACGCAGATGGATCGGGTTGCTAGCCAATGCTTCAGCACCCTTACCCTGCCAACCGCGGCGTCGTCTTCTCGCTGACGCAGTGCGTCGATATAGTGAGTCACGTATATCTCCAACAGGCGGTTTGCAAAGTCTTCGCGGCACAATGTACGGGCGGCAGAGGGTGAGTGCTCGTACCGGGCCAGATTCTCCAATTCATCTGCGCGATTAGGGACAGCGGGCCGCGCGATTTGCGCGAGCGCGCTGACTTTTTGAGACTCAAACTGCCTTTGCCACCTTCTTTCTGCGAAGTTGACGCCAGCCGATGAAGCGAGCGGCAAGGATGATCGCGCCCTAGCCCAGCAGGATGATCGCGAGCATTTCCTTGGCGACGAGAGTGAACGCGAGGAAGTCGATGGTGCCGGTCGCCAGAAGATCGAACCGGCCACGAGCGAGGCGAGCAGGGGATGGCCGCTTTCCAAAAGGACGATGCCGTCGCCGGTGGAGGGATCGAGACGGGCCGTGGCGTTAATGGCAGGGCTCCGTTTGCCGTCGTGCCCGATGATGAAGTCGCCCGCGCTGTCGGGGACATAGAGCGCTGGCCTCAGCGGCGTTCAACGGTCCAAGTATCCAGGCGGCCCAGGCGAGAACAGGCCAAGCGCGCTCTTGCCGGTGCTGGACTCGACCGCTTTAAGCGGTCATGCCAAAATTCGCTGTGCGCGTCGGCGTGTGCAGCGTTGCCCTCTTGGTTTTGGCTGGGGTTTTGAGTGTGAGCTGGCGCGAACGACGAGTTTTCGCACTGTGGCGTAGAGCGGGTGTTTCGAATCGGCACGGTAAAAGCGGTGGTAGCCTTTGCTTCGGCTGGTGATGAGACGAGCCGCTTCCAGCTTGGCCAGCTCATCCTGGACAGTTTGAAGGGAGAGTCCGCTCAATCGGGCCAGCTGACGCACATACAATTCGGTCCGTGCATTGGTGAAGAGCAGCCGCAGGATTTCGGCGCGCACCAGAGGAAATAACCCGTGCAAGAGAGTCTTTCGCATCCTCTCCTTGATTTAGGAGCGACCGCTTAAAGCGGTCAAGAGCAATCTCGCGGACTTAACCAGCCATGGCGCTTACCCCCCTTTGGCTCCCTTCTCCGTCGACGAACAGGGGGAAAAGCTGAGTGGGACGCGACCGGGGCGGGGCGCGATCGGGGGCGGGGAGGCGCGATCGGGGTCGTGTCTCTACATTTCACATTTCAATCGCTCGAAACGGAAGAAATCAATTTCCGCGGGGGTGGAGCATTGGAATGTAGCAGCGGCTACTTTGCCGGTGGATCGCAGAGCTGGTTCTGGTGGAGGCCCGCCCACGCCGCGAAGGTTGGGATCGCGCCGCGCCAACCCATCTCGAGTTTTTGAAGAGCGCGCGACCCGCCGAGGAATTTACGGTTTCGAGAACGACACTTCCGCCGGGACGCTCTCGGCCGGGACGAAGCGGACGATTTCGTAGCGCCAGGAACCGTCCGGGCGCGCGCCCCATTTGGGATATTTTATCTGGCCACTGGAGGCAAGTGGACCAAATGCCGTGCCCGCTTCGCTCTCCCAGGTGCCAAACAACATTGGCTCGCCTTTTTGGTTGAGCGAAAACCAGTTCAAACGCTTCCCGTCCTTGCGAAAAATTTCCAGCCGATGCTCGCCGACCGCGCGCGCGGTCAAAGCGGGATCGTTCAAGGCGAGGCGATGCAAGGTGCGGTAAACATTGGCCTCCCACCATTTGCGCTCGTCTTCGAGCCGCTCCGCGGTCAGAGGAGTCTCCGTTCCGTCCCGCCACTGCCAGCCCTTCTCCCCATTGACGGCGTGGCGGCGGTCGATCTCCGCGTTCTTCGCCTCGAAGCGGACACGCGGCGCCGAAAAGTCGTTCCAAATCTTGTTGGTGTAGGAATCGCGCAGGCCGACGTCGTCGTGGATCGCTTCCACGTGGATAAATTTTACTTTTGCCCACGCCTCGCGGCCGCCCATCGCCGCGAGAAGACGTTCCGCGCGCGCGCGGCCGGCATCTTCCTCCGCGGATACGAAGGGGACGATGGCGGCCACGGCCCCGATCAATGCGAGGGCGCGCAGCGGCATTGGGTTCACCTTCACAGGTCGAAAGTAGCGGACTGTTCTGCCTGCCGCAACCGACCGGGCCGCAGCGACTTCGTGTTCTTTGGCGAGGAGGCGGAGCCGGTTCTTAAAGCTCGCTGAAAAATCGAATGCTCAATGGAGCGGCCAGACCCAGAGCAACATCGGCACGGCGACGGCGAGGGCGACCAGCTCGAGCGGCAATCCCATGCGCCAATAATCCGAGAAGCGGTAGTCGCCGCCTGGGCCCATGATGGCCGTGTTGTTCTTGTGGCCGATGGGAGTGAGAGAGGCGCAGGATACGGCGATGGCGCTTCCGCAGTCACGCGCGCAACTCCGAACGATTTTGCGACCGGGCAGTGCGTCCGACCACGTCGAGAGCCCGGTCCTCCAGCTTTTCGAAAGCGGACGCCGCCTTTGCCGCGAACGTGGACCACCCCTGACGGCATTTGGGTCATATACGTGACTCCCGTATATCAAGGAAACGAGATGCTGGCTCGGACAATGCATATACGTGACTCACGTATGTCCTGAATGGTGGGCGAGATTTTCATCGCGCAAATGAACTGCCGAATCCGAACACCGCCGCGAGCACGCACGCAGTTCCCCCGACATCGTATCTCCATAACATGCTACCAAACGCAGGAGTTGCACACTTCGTCTATGGTGCATAGACGTGACTCACGTATGTCACTCATCTCAAGACGGAGGCGTTTCTTCAAATGAGCTGTCGAGTCCGGAAAGGTGCGTCTCGCAAGTCCGGGAAGCGGAAGCCCGCGGCTGACGACCTGGCGGGGCGTCTCTACGAATGGCGACGCAAGAATGATTTTTCGCAGAGCGAGGCCGCGCTGGAATTGCAAATCTCCACCCGCACGCTCCAAGAATGGGAACAGAATCGCGCCCGTCCGCAGGGACTCGCTCTAAGCGCGCTGAACCGGGCACTTCGTTCCTGAATTTTCAAATTGCCGGGCCGATTTGCCTCGGCAAAACTTAGCCGCGCGTCGCCGCTAGGGATAACGCATGAGCGCGATGACATGATATACGTGCATCACGTATATGCGCCTCTTCGGGCCGTTAATCACGATCTCGATTACTCGGTGAATCCTTGCTCCCTCGTTCCTAAGCGTGTTTGTCCGCCACTCGCCTTTCTCCGGGCGTTTTCTTGTCCTCCAACCGCGCTGGTGCCGCTTGCACAATCCGCATGCGATTTTCCTCGGGGCCTTGAAGCGCCGTTTGGTGAGGTTGGTTTTCAGTATCTTCCTCACAGCCTGATGGAACTGGCCGAACGTGTGAATCGCGAGTTTCGTAGACTGAAGAATGCCCGCGTTCAGACCGACTCATCGCCGGCTGCAACTCCGAAAGCTTTCGCGAGGAGACGGCGCGGGGCGTGGGCATCCGCGAGATGCGGATCGAGCTCGAGAGCGGGCAACGCCGCTAGCCGCGGCCATCGAAAACGGATCCGGGTCGTGTTTGGCACCGAAAAGATTCAAAAGCACGTAGGTCTGGGGCAGCCCTGAATGAGCGAGGGCAAAATTGGGTCCAGCTCGATCGAGCGCTTGAAATGCTCGGCCGTCCGCTGGTTGCTCTCGGCGTTGCGCTTGTTCCAAAAGAAACGCCCCTTGAGATATTCCTGATACGCTTCGGGCAAAGCGGTTCCCGGTCTTTGCAGGAGGGCCGATTCCCGTTGATCCGTTTGCAATGAAATGGCCCGGACCACCCTCTGGCTGATCGAGTTTTGGACGGCAAAGCGATTGGCCAAAGTGTCCTCAAAGCTGTCACTCCAGATCCCACGGCCGTCGGCTGAGCGGATGAGCTGGACATTGGAGCGCGGCTCTGGAAAAGGAAGAAGGATGAAGGAAAGAAGTAAAATCATGAAGTCTTCGCTCGCTTCAAGAGGGTGACGAAAATACGGTCAGCTCTTCGTACTCTTGTCGCAAGAATGCGAGCTTCACCATGCTGCCAACTCCTGATTCCACGAGCAGTTCCAGCCAGTAGGCGCTTTCTTCAATCTCGCGCAAAGAATCGCCGCGTTTCGCGATGACCGGAGCAAATTGCTTCCCAAGCACCTGCGCCTCCGTCGTCTTCGGAAGCGCGGAAAACATGCGCGCAGTCCGAAGCGCGAACGCCCTTCTGAAAGCTGAAAACTGAAAGGCTGAAATGCTGTCGCCATAGCCCGCCGGATACGTGGGTGCAGTCCCAAGTTCGGACGGTTTTTGGCTCAATTCGCTAGAAAGACGTCGGACAATAACACGCTGGATCAAGACCGCTCGGCAGGCGACTATCGCAGGATGCGATTCACCCTGGCGATCATGGCCACTCTCCTGGTCGCACTGGGCCTTTGGCTAATCGCGGTGGGTTTCATGCCCACTAAACCGGGAGCAGCCAGCGGCCGTTCCCAGATTGCCGCCAGGTCCCAAACCACGGCGGGGCCTCTTGCGCTCGGCCTGGCTCTTCTCGCCGGAGGCGGATTTGTTTTCCTCATGCTCCTGCGGCGTCGTTAGGGACTTCCTAACGAACGAAGCCGTGGAAGAGATTGGGCAGGGCGGATCTTGTCCCGCACCTGTCCGAAATAAATCAGGCGACCCACTTTGTCGTAGAACTGCGCAGGCCGGGACAGTTGGGTATGACAGAACCCTAACGAAATGGATTGCCGCCGCCAGCAGGCGCGGGTCTCCGGGCCCGCACTGTCTTACCTAACGAGTGATAGTCGGACTCGGCGTCGGCATTGCCCCCGCGTATTTTTCTTCGTCGAGTCGGTCACCTTTGTCTTCGGCCGATTCGCCGAGTCCGGCAGCGCCGTTTTCGTCTTCGCATGAAACCGTCATTTTTTTCTGGGCATCGTGCAGGAGTGTTTAAGGCATTGTCGCAGATTTTGCCTGACCGCTTTATGCGGTCAAGAATGAAGGGCTGCTAGCGGTTTTCTGCACCTTCTGCCCCGGGCTGTAGCGCGCGGCATGGGCGCTGTCTCTCGCGGTGTCAACCTATCGCCAGCCGACATGGGGGTGTGATGAACGGTTGGAGCCTGGAGCGTGCGCGGCCGTTGCGGGAAAGGGTGCGGGAGGGGCAGACATGCGAGCGATGAATGCAGGTTAGGGTCTCGATTGCCGGCAAATCCGGTGTGCATTCGCAGGGGTGAATGTCTAACTTCATGGCCGTGAAAAGTAGCCCGCGCTGGATCGGTTACGCTGTGCTGCTCCTTGTGGCTTTCGGCGGGCGTTCGCCGGTCTGTGGGGCGGAACCGGATTTTCGCGAGCTGGAGAAGGTGGTCCGCGCGGAGTTGCAGGAGAAGAATGCGCCGGGGGCGGTGATGGCGATCGTGAGCGGGGACCGGGTGATTTATGAAAAGGGGTTCGGCGTGGCGGATGTGGAGACGGGTGCGCCGGTGACCGACGGGATGCTTTTTCGGTCGGGATCGATCGGGAAGATGCTGACGGCTTCGGTGCTGTTGCGGCTAATAAAGGAGCACAAGATTCCGCTCGATGCGCCGCTGGAGAAGGCGGCGCCGGGGCTGGCGCCGCGGCTGTCGCGGCTGCCGTTTACGCAGTTGCTCAGTCATACGGCGGGGCTGATCTCTTCCGCGCGGATTTGTTGCGCGCAGGAAGAAAGCGCGCTGGCGGCGGAGGTGCGCGCTTATCGCGATGAGGATTACTTTTTTACCGAGCCGGGCCGCGTTTTTTCCTACGCGAACACGGGCTACATCCTGGCTGGTTACGCGATCGAGCAACTGAGCGGGGAACCATTCGCGGATGCGATGCAGGAGCGGTTGTTCGCGCCGCTGGGGATGACGCGCACCTGCATTCGTCCGACCACGGCCATGACTTACCCGCACGCGCAGGGGCACGATGCGGAGGGCAAGGCGAAGCCAGCGGTGGTGCGGCCGGTGGCGAACAACGTGGGCGACTGGCCGGCGGGATTTTATTTCACGACGGCGGGCGATCTCGGGCGGTTTGCGGTCGCGCTCATGAACGGGGGAAAGATCGACGGCAAACAAGTCCTCGCGCCGACGCTCTTCGAGACCCTGACCAAGCCGCGCGCAGAAGTGCCGCCGTCGTTCGATAATCCGAAGGGATATTGGACCGGCACGACCTATGGCTTCGGGTTTTTCATGCACGAGCATCGCGGGGTGCCGATCGCATTCCACGGCGGGACCATCCCGGGATTCGGCGCGCTAATGGTGCTCGCGCCGAAAGAACGCTTCGCGGTCATCACGATCACCAACAAAACCGCGATCATTCTGGAAAAGGCGACGGAGAAAGCGATGGAGATGTTTCTGAAATTGACGCCAAAACCTCCGTCGTCGCCGGTCGAGCAAATGCCGCTCGCACAGGCCGAGATGGAAGAAGTGTCCGGCGTTTATCGCAATGGCCTGCTCCGCACCGAGCTGCTCATTCGCGATGGAAAACTCCACCGCAAAGCCAGCTATCCGACAACCGTCGGCGAGGGTCCGGGCTGGGAAGTCGAGACGCCGGTGCGAAAAATTGGCCGCGATCGTTTTGCTTACAAGCTGCCAGAGAGCGAGGAGGCGACGGAGTTCCTCGTCCTGCGCGGGAAGGACGGCAAACCGGAATACCTGCATTGGCAAATGGAGGCACTCGCGAAGGTATCGCCTGCAGAACAGTAACGAGTCTCGGAGGCCGACCGCGACCCTACGCTTTCGTTTTTTTTGTCGCGGCCTTTTTTGCGCTGCTTTTGCCTTTGCCCAAAAGCGCCCGCGCCGCGCGGTAGTTGGCGATGTGCTCTTTCACGGGGACGCGCGCCACGGTACGGACGACGACGTCGAGCGCGAGGTCGTCGAGCTTCTTGAAGCGGACGCAGCCTTTGCCCATGTCGAGTTTTTTGCCGCTCTTTTTGTATTCGCTCACGAACCAGGTGGAGAGAGTGGGATGACCGTAGAAGCTGAGGAAATGCAAAACCATGCCCGACTTCTGCGAGGCGAGCGCGAGTAACGGCAGCGGCACTTTTTTATTCTCGCCGTAGCCTGCCGGATACTCCGAGAGCGGGACATGCCAGCCGATCATCCCGAACTGGATGCCCTCCTCGTAGCCGTCGGGCAGGTTGTCGTTGATCGCCTCGCGTACGGCGCTGATCGCGGCGCGGCGATCGGCGGGAAGCGCGGCGAGATATTCGGCCACGGTGGAAGCTGCCATGTTGCGAAGGATACCCGCCGAACGCTGCGGCAGACAAGCGCACAACTCCGCTTCGCTTTCGCGGACGTTCAGCCTGCGTCTGGCGCAGAACGTGGTGGCGAGAGACGAAGGCGCACCGGGCCGCGCCAGTCGGTTTTCGGATCGAGCTTTTTGGCACCTTGCGTCACGACGATTTCGCCAGAGCGAGCCGCGTCGCGGGCGGCCTCTCGCGCGGCAGGAAGAAGCGCGCGCCATTTTCGACCACCGGCGATGCGGGCGGCGTCGGAAGGGCAGATGGAAGAGCTCGCGGGGCGGGCGCGCAGAAGAGCACGGATGGCAGCCAGCAAACGTTCGCGGCGAGCCGTGTCGGTGACTTCTTCCCACCATTTTTCGCCACGTTCGCCGAGTGCGACCTTCGCGTCCTGCACACGGCGCCGATCCTGCACGCGTCGAGCAGCCATGAGTTCCTTCACCAACTCGACGCGCAGCTTTTCCGGGATGTGCGGATCGGTTTTGCGCCAGCGCCGGCCCTTGACGACGAAATAATGTTCGTCCTCGCGAGGTGCGTCAGACCTTTTGGCAGAGCGGCCGCTTCCGGGCATTCGCTACAGGGAGAGGGGGGACGGGCGTCAGTCAACCATTCTCGAGAGGACTGCCGCGGGGTGCGATGCGTGCGTGGTGCAACGCCAAGCTTGAGTGGCGGCCGTCTCTTGATCAGTGTGAGCGGATAGGGCATGCGCAATCCAAATCGCTGGCGAACAATCGGGCTCTGGTGTTTCGGGCTGGGCGGGCTTTCGCTCGCCGCGTGGTTCTGGGTGGGGGCGGACCAGGTGGGAGTGCGCGTGACTTTGTTTTTCTTCGGCGCCCTGGGGCTCATGGTTGGTGGGCTGGTCGCCTTATTCCAGCACCAGAATGTGCGGGCGCAGCAGGCACTCGCGCGAGGCGAGAACATCATCGCGCGCTGGCGGGTAGAGCCGGCCGATTGGCAACGTTTCGTCGCGACAGATCCGCAATGGTCGTCGCACGCGAACGGTCGCTTGAACGAGTTCGCTCCTTCAGGAGACGCCGCGCCTGACGGGATCGAAGTGATCGTGGGGAAGGCGGGGGTGCAGATCGGCGACAGCATTCATCGGCTCCCGCTCCGCAGCACTCCGGAGATCACAGAAGCACGCCTGCACGAGGGGACGCCGTCGATCATCGAGCTGCTGCTCTATTACCCGCCCTACGCGACCCGCTTCGGGATGTCGCCCGCACGGTACACCGCGTTGCGTTTTCCGGTGGGGACAGGCGCTCTGACCGAGGCCCGCCAGGCGGTGGCGCATTTCAGCGGTGACCTGCCCGGCGACCCGGATTTTTTCCACGGGCGCGGCGATGGAACGAATCCTGAGGACCTGAGCAAGTGTTACCAGTGCGGCTTCGAGACGCATAAATTCCGATCGCACTGCCCGAAGTGCGGAACCAGTCTGCAGACGCGGCGATGGTCCCGGCGTTTCGGCCTCGTCCTTGTCATCTGCGGGCTCATCATTTGCGGGCTCATGGGTTTTGTGGTGATCATGATCGCGCCGGCGTTGCTCAACACGGGCGGTTCGTCTGGCGCAATCAGGTTTTCGGGCACGCCCTTCCAAGCGCGAATGGTTTTGGCTATTTTCGGAGGGGCGCTGGCTATCGGCGTGACGGCGCTCGGCTACGGGATCTGGCAGATGGTCACCGGCCGCCGCAGCAAACACGTCATCTATTTCGTGGTCGCACTGGCCGCTCTCCTCCTGTTGCTGGCCTTTCTGCTGCCGCGGTAAGGCGCGACAGGAAATCGATTTGCTATTTGCCTCGCAATCACTTTTCCGCGGGCTCGACGCCCGGCGGATCAGTGAATAGGGTTCCAGAATGGACCGCCTTTCGGGATTCGTCAGTTTGCATCCTTACTTCAAGATTCCTCCGGACAAGCTGCCCCTTTTGAAGGCGATCTTGCCGGAGTTTGCGGCGAAAACACGGAACGAAGCAGGCAATCTCTTTTACGAGTTTACGATCAATGACGACGAGGTTTTTTGCCGGGAAGGCTACGTCAACGCCGAGGCGCTCCTCGAGCACCTGGAAAATGTAGGTGAAATGCTGGCCGCGACGCTGAAGATGGCGCAGCTGGTTCGCCTCGAAGTCCACGGACCCGCGGCCGAGTTGGAGAAGCTGAAGGAGCCGCTCGCGACTCTGAATCCCGCCTGGTTCGTCTTGAGGCGGTAGCGTTCGGCTGCGGAAGGCTCCCGATCGAGCTACTCAGGCGGCGGGCTTGGCCGCGTCGTCTTTCGTTTCGTCTTTGGCCTTGTCTTTGTTTTCAAATTGCGGCTTCTCCAGCGTCGGTTTGCCGCCGATGAAACGGGCGAGCCAGCTCTGCATTTCCCAATGCCAGTAGATCGCGTTTTGCGGTTTCAGCACCCAATGGTTTTCATCGGGGAAAATGACGAGGCGCGAGGGCACGCCCTGCGCCTGGAGCGCGGCATAGAGTTCGAGCCCGTTGCCGAGCGGCACGCGGTAGTCCAGCTCGTTATGGATCACGAGCGTCGGCGTCTTGAAGCTCTTTGCGAAGGACATCGGATTATGCCGCTGCATCCCTTCGACGTCGCCCCATGGCGTGCCGCCCATCACTTCCGCGAAGCCGTGCGGCACGTCGGCCGCGAACTGTGAGTAGCTGTTGCTCACGCCGGCGTGAGTCACGATCGTCTTGAAGCGATCGGTATGGCCGAGGATCCAGGTCGCGAGGTAACCGCCGTAACTCGCCCCGGCCACGGCCAGGCGGTTGCGATCGATATTCGGGAAACGCTCGAGGAGCATGTCGGTCCCGCGCATGATGTCTTCAAACGGTTTCTCGCCCCACTGGGTCACGATGCTCTGCGCGAATTTCTCGCCGAAGCCGGTGGAGCCATGGCGGTTCACCCAGGTGACGATGTAACCCGGCGCGGCAAAGAGCTGCGTGTTCCAGCGATAGCTCCAGCTGTCGCGGTTCATGGTGTGCGGGCCGCCGTGGAGTAGCTGCACGAGCGGGTACTTTTTCGCCGGGTCGTAATTCGGCGGCAGCACCAGCCAGCCCTGTATGTCGGCGCCGTCCGCGCCCTTGAAAGAATACGACTCTACCTTTCCGAGCGTGAAGTTCTTCATGAACTCGTCGTTGAAATGTGTCAACTGCCGCGCCGTGCCTGTCTTCGGGTCGAGGGCGAAGAGCTCGTTAGGCCGGGTGGTGCTGTCGTTCAGAAAAACGACGGAGCCGCCCCGGACCTCGAGCCCGGTCGAGGTGCCGGTGGAGTAGACTGCCTTCAGGCCGCTGCCGTCGGCGTTCAGGCGGAAGAGCGGGACGACGCCCTTCTCTTCCGCGTTGAGCCAGATCGTTCCGCCATCCGCCGCCGTCCGCACTTCGCCGATCGAATAATCGAGCGCCTCGGTCACCGGCACGTTCTGGCCGCTGGTTAGCTCGTGACGCCAGAGTTTCTCGGATTCGCCATTGTGGATGGTCGACTTCGTGCGCTGGAAAAGCACGGAGCGCCCGTCCGCGGCGAAGACCGGATCTGTGTCGTCGCCCTTGTTTTCAGGCGTGACGTTTTTCATCGCGCCGGAGCCATCGGTCGGGACGAGGTAGATGTCGGACTGCGGAAAGTCGCGGAAGGGCGGCGGGGTGGAGTTGAACTCGAGCGCGATGGTTTTCCCGTCGGGCGAAACGTCGAAGTGGAACTCGCCGCTGTTCAGGAAAAGACGATCGACCTTTGGTGTGAGATCGGTCAGCGACTTGGTTGCGAGATCGACCCGGAGCAAACGACTCGCGACGACATCGGTGATGTAATGATCAAAGTAGCGATACTGCCGGTTCTCGGTCGCCTTTGCCGTCATCTTGGAGTCTTTCCGGCGCTTAAACTCTTTCTTCATCGCCTCGATGTCAGCCTTCTCCCATTTGCCAGTGAGCCCGGGAATCCCCGTCGTCGCAAAAACGATGCTCTTGCCATCTGCCAGCCACTTCGGCGCCGCGATTGAGTTCGGCAGCTCCACGATTTTCTCCGCCTCGCCGCCGGCAAACGGGATCACATAAAGGGCGGCGTTCTCATCGGGACCACGCTTCGAGATGAACGCGATGCGGGTCCCATCGGGACTCCACGCCGGCGCCTCTTCGGAAGTGTCGGGCGCAGTGGTGAACTGCCGGACCGCGCCATCCGCCAGCGCCACCGTCCACAAATTGCTGTTGTTTTTATTTTTCTCGATGTCCCACTGCTGGACGGGGAAAACCGCATGCTGTCCATCGGGTGAAAGCGCCGGATTTCCGACGCGTTTAATCGCCCAGAGATCTTGTGGCGCAAGGAGGCGCGGCTCTGCTACCGCACTCGCGGTAGAGACGGCAAACAGGACGGAACAACCAAGGGCAAGTCGCAACTTCATAGGGGAGGAGCAATACATGCGACGGTGGCCGAGTAAAGCGCGCCGGACGCCGACAGGCGTGCGGTTGCTATTTGGTCTTCAGATCTTTTCCCACGCCCGTGCGGAGACGGGATCGCGGCCTTCGTCGAACTCGATGTGATCGATGAGGGTCTCGATTGGTTTACCCGTTAGGCCGCTTTCCGCGATGCGTTGAGGGAGGACGTGGCTGCGTTCGTCGCGCCAGCCGAGCTTGGCGATAAAGCGGTTCCAGACGTTGCATTCTTCATCGGTGCGCGGGGTGCCGTGGGCGTGGGCCCATTGCAGAATGGCTTCGTCGCTTTCGCCGGCGAGGACGCGCTTTTTGACCTCGGGGTAGGGCACGCCGAGGAATCGGCAACAGCGTCCGTCGAGGGTGGGCGAATCGCGTTCGCCGAGGTAATCGTGGTAATCCGGCGGGAGTTCACCCGCGGCGTGCAGGCGAATCTTGTCCAGCATCCGCCCGAAGTAGATCAAGCGTCCGACCTTGTCGTAGCAACTGCGCAAGTTGGGAATGTTTGGCATAAGAGGAACAATAATGAGCCGCAACCGCCCCGCGAGTGTCCTGTTTAGCCGACGATGCAGGCATCTGCCTGGCGATAACGTTCGAGCAAAGTCGTGCCGATCAGGACAGCCGACTGATCATCAGACGTGCCGTAAATGCGGGCCAGCCTGTGAGCAGACGGGCCGCGGTTCTGGGTTTTCGCATCAAAAACTCAGGCGTTGACTGAAATTCATACTTTGCAAAGTATGGAACATGAGTGCGCCTGCATCTCGCGCCCGTAAACCCACGTTTTGGCGCACCTGCCCCGTGCTGGCGAACCGCAAACGCCTCCAAATCCTGGCGCGGCATCGAGAAAAATAAAAAAACGAGGACGCAGGCATCTGCCGGGCAATACCGTTCGAGCAAGGTCATGCCGATCAGGATAGCCCACCTGTTCATCCAGAGCTGCCGTGAATGCGGCCAGCCTGTGAGCAGACGGGCCGCGGTTCTGGGTTCCCGCATTAAAAACTCAGGCGTTGACTGGAATTCATACTTTGCAAAGTATGGAACATGAGTGCGCCCGTATCTCCCGCTTGTCAGCCCACGCTTTGGCGGGCCTGCCGCGTCCTGGCGAACCACAAACGCCTCCAAATCCTGGCCGGTTTGATCCGGCAATAGAACCAAACGGTCTTGGCTTTAGCCCGGCAATGAAGCTGTCGCTGCTTGCGCCAGTCAATATCTGCGTGGACTGGAAGCGCGCGGATTGGCTGAAGTTCATACTTTGCAAAGTATGGAACATGAGTGCGCCGTATCTCCCGCCCGTCAGCCCACGCTTTGGCGGACCTGCCGCGTCCTGGCGAACCGCAAACGCCTCCAAATCCTGGCGCGGTTTGATCCGGCAACCAAATCAAACGGTCTCGGCTTTGGCCTGGCAAATAGAACTGTCGCTGCCTGCGGCCAGTCGATACTGCGTGGGCTGGAAGTGCGCGGATTGGCTGAAGTCCATACTTTGCAAAGTATGGAACATGAGTAGTCCGTATCTCTCGCTCGTCAGCCCACGCTTTGGCGGACCTGGCGCGGCCTGGCGAACCGCAAACGCCTCCAAATCCTGGCGCGGTTGATCCGGCAACCAAATCAAACGGTCGCGGCCTTGGCCCGGGAAATGAAGCTGGCGCTGCCTGTGGCCCAGTTAACACTTGCGTGGGCTGGAAGCACGCGGATTGACTAAAGTTCATACTTTGCAAAGTATGGAACATGAGTACGTCCGTATCTCCCGCTCGTCAGCCCACGCTTTGGCGGACCTGCCGCGTCCTGGCGAACCGCAAACGCCTTCAAATCTTGGCGCGGTTGATCCGGCAACCGAATCAAACGGTCTCGGCTTTGGCCCGGCAAATGAAGCTGTCGCTGCCTGCGGCCAGTCAATACCTGCGTGGACTGGAAGCGCGCGGATTGTTGACCAGCCGGCGGGTGGGACTTCGGGTGGAATACCGCCCAGCCGCGGCCACGCGCGGGGCTGCTGCTGGTGGGATTCTAGCGGCGCTGCGGCTCGTGTTTCGCGGCGGAGCGCAGCCGCTGGCAGCAATCTTCAACCTTGCTACGGCCTTTACGCACCCGCGCCGGGTGGAGGTGTTTCGGGTCTTGATGGATGGCAACGACTCCTTCGCCCAAATTCAGGCAGCAACGCATATCTCGGGACCAGCGCTCTCCCGCCATCTCGCCAAACTCGTGAGGAGGGGCTTTGCAAGGAGCGAGGCCCAAAGATACGTGGTGACGAAGCAAACGAATCCGTTGGGGCGTGTTCTGGCGCGTCTCGCAAGCGAGTAATGGTTTTCATACTTTGCAAAGTATGACCGAGAAGAGGCGGCGGCGTGCGTGGCGACGATTGGTTTGTCAGCACGAGGCAAGAGCGGGGGCCGGAGTTTCTGTCGTTCCGGAACAAGTGGTCTCGGTCGTTCGTGGTCTCGATGTCGTCTCGCTGGCAATTGATGTTTGAGTGCGGCGAGCGCGGGCGGAATTTGAACCGGCGTGGTCTGGTCCGGCAAGATTGAAGGACTCTCCTACGACTGGTGCATGGTGACCAAGCGCTCGCGCGACGTCTCGGATAAAAACGCGGCCGGGCTCGAGTATCGCCTTCCTCCTCAATCACAACACACCGCCGCCGGCCGCGCCCTCGCCCAGAGCAGCGGAGACGATCGAAGCCGAAGTCTGCCTCTTGCCTGCGCGGCGCGGCGAGGCCAGGCGTCGAGCGGGCCGATCCAGCGCCGTAGAACAACTAACGCCGTTTCACTCTCCGAGAATCTTCACCAGGGCGCGCTTTTTGCGGCCACCGTCAAACTCCCCGTAGAAGATTTGTTCCCACGGGCCGAGATCGAGTTTGCCTTGGGTGACGGCGACGACGACTTCGCGGCCCATGATCTGGCGCTTGAGGTGGGCGTCGGCGTTGTCTTCGCCCGTGCGATTGTGTTGGTAGGCGCTGGTCGGCGCGTGCGGCGCGAGCTTTTCCAGCCAGGCCTCGTAGTCATGATGAAGCCCGCTCTCGTCGTCGTTGATGAAGACCGAGGCAGTGATGTGCATGGCGTTCACAAGGCAAAGGCCTTCCCGCACGCCACTCTGACTAACGAGTTCCTCGATCTTCGGCGTGATGTTGATGAACCCGCGGCGGCCGGGAACTTGAAACCAGAGATATTCGGTGAGCGATTTCATCGGGATGGCATTCTCCTCCGGATTCTCTCGAGAAGCGCAAGCAGAAGCACGAAAGGTACGTTAATCGCAACCGCAACCTGACCGCGCTCGAGACTCCGCGTCCTCGGCGGGGCGATGTAGATTTGGAATCAGGGCTTTCCGGCTGAAGCGAAGCTTCCGTAACGCTTCATCTGTTCGGCGAGGACCCCGTCAACGGCTTTCGAGATCTCCTTGAAGCCGTCGGGGTCGTATCCGCCTACCGAATAAACAACCGTGACGTTCGTGCTACCGTCTTTGGCCTTGAAGGTCACTTGCATCGAGCCCGCGACTCCCATGAACTGGAGAGGGCCAAGTCCGCCGTTGAAGACCAGCATCGCGCCGGGATTGGCCTGAACCACAGTCATGTGACGCACGGACCCGCCATTCGGCAGCGCTTCGCACCAACAGCCGCCCGCTTTTGGATCGATCGAGAGGTTCCTGGCGGCGCCGGAAAAAGTGTGGGAATCGTTCCACCAGCGGCCGACGTCGACGAACGCGTCGTAAGCGGCCTTGGAATCGACCGCGACCTCGGTCTCGTGCGAGATCATGAAACCGGCCGCGCCCTGCGAAACGACTTTTGCGCGGGTGGCCGGGACGAATAGGAGAGCCGTCGTTAGGGCGACAGCGCCTTGGAGTATGCGGGTCATGGTTGTTTTTACTGGAGTTGAGTTGCCTAACGAAATCAAAAGTGCGCCCCGACGTATTCCCACATCTGGTGATGCCAGTAGGGCCATTCATGCCCGCCCTTCGGGCCCCAATCATCGAGATGATGCGCGATGCCGCGGCTCGCGAGGATCGCGGAGAAATGATAGGTCGGCCCCGGGACTTCCCACGGACCGCAGCCGGTCGCGAGGTGGATATCGCAGCTCGCGAGCTGATGCAGAAACCAGGGATCGTTCTGGTTCGCCATGTAGTCGACCGGGTTGTTGAAATAAAAGTTGTCGTCGTGCATCCCGTCCATGGAATCACGCATGTCGTAAACGCCGGAGAGGGCGTAGCAGCGTTTCACCCGGTCGGGATGTTTGAAGAGCGTGTTGGCGGCGTGAAAAGCGCCGAGCGAAGCGCCGTAGGTGGTGATCGGGATTCCTCCCGTCTGGCATTGGGAATCGATGAAGGGAAAAACTTCGCTCGCGACGTAGTCGTCGTATTGCGCCTGCAGCCAGCTCCGATGAAAAGGATGCGCGCCCTTGTTCTGAAACGAATCGTTGTTCACCCCGTTGATGGAAAAGATCCGGATACGCCCTGCGTCGAGATAGGGACCGAGGGTTCGGATCATGCCCTGGCCTTCTTGCTCCCATTCGTCGCCGCCGCTCGTCGGGAAGGCGAGGATGGGGAGACCATAATGGCCGTAAACGGCGACCCCCATGTCGCGGTTGAGACGGTGAGAGTACCAGCGCTGATAATCACGGTGCATGCCTTTCGAGGATAGCGGGGTCGAGCCCGGGCTCAAGTCTCGGGCTTGTCACTATACGTGACTCACGTATATCATCGCGCTCGGTTACCTTGATTTGCGGCGCAACTAATTCCAGATGTCTTACGGCACGCGGGCGTTTCATCTTCAGCATCAGAAAGGGGGCGGCGACAGCTTCCCGCGGCGATTGCGGGCGTGGCGGAAGCGGGAGGATCTCTCGCAAAGCGAGGCGGCGCTGCGCCTGCAAATCTCGAAGCGGACTCTGCAGGAATGGGAGCAGGCCCGGGCTGCGCCGAGCGGTTTGGCGCGGTCGGTTGTCGAGAAACTGCTCGGTGCTTGAGCCGAGCACGCGCGTCGGGTTGAAGGCGGTATTGTTGGGCAGTTCGGTGCGTCGATGTTGTTGCTATACGTGAGTCACGTATAGCGACACCTTGCCAGATTCGAGGCGACGAAGGCATCGGACTGACCGGTTTTCAGGCTGCTTTTAGTTTTCGACGGCGACATTTGCCCGCACAGAAGCGACCGAGCATCGGACTGACTGTTTCCAGGCTGCTTGTGGCTTTCGCGTAGTCGCGTAGACACTTGCCCGCTCGGAGGGGACGGAGCATCGGGTTGACCGATTTCCGGGCTGCTTTGATTTTCGTATGGCGACATACTCGCCAGATCGGAGGCGACGGAGCATCGGGCGGACCGGATTTCAGGCTGCTTTTGGTTTTATATAGCGCCATGTGCCAGATCGGAGGCAACGGAGCGTTGCGCTGATCGGTTTCCAGACCGCTATTGGTTTTGGTATAACGACACTTGCCAGATTCGAGGCGAGGGAGCATCGGACTGAGCGGTTTCCAGCCTGCTTTTGGCTTTCGCATAGCGACATTTGCGCAACTCGGAGGGGGACGGAGGCATCGGACTGACCTTTCCAGGCTATCTTGGCTTTCGTATAACGACACTTGTCCGATCGGAGGGAATGGAGCATCGGGGTGACCGGCCTCCAGGCTGCTTTGGCTTTCGTATGGCGACACACTTGCCAGATCGGAGGTGACGGAGGATCGGGCTGACCGGATTATTCCAGGCTGTCTTGGCTCGTATAACGACACTTGCCCGATCGGAGGCGACGGAGCATCGGGTTGACCGATTTCCGGGCTGCTTGCGCCGATCGGTTTCCAGCCTGCTTTTGGTTTTCGCATAGCGCCACTTGCCAGATCGGAGGGGACGGGGCATCGGGCTGACCGGTCTCGGGGTCGCTTTTGGCTTTGGCCTCCCGGTTTGCGAAAGTCGGGGCCGGGCGGCTCGGACGCCGGCCGGGTTTGCCCGTGCGGACTACGCGAGGTCGTAGCGATCCAGGTTCATCACTTTGTTCCACGCCGCCACGAAGTCGTGGACGAATTTTTCCTGCGAGTCGGCGCAGGCGTAGAGTTCGGCCAGCGGGCGGAGCTGCGAGTTGGAACCGAAGATGAGATCAACGCGTGTGCCGGTCCATTTCACTTGCCCGGTTTTGCGATCGCGTCCTTCGAAGAGGTCCGCGCCTTTCGAAACCGGATTCCACTCCGTGCGCATGTCGAGCAGGTTGACGAAGAAGTCGTTCGTCAACGCTTCGGGCTTGTTTGTGAAGACGCCGTGTTGCGACCGGCCGACGTTGGTCTTTAAGACGCGCATGCCGCCGATGAGAACAGTCATTTCCGGCGCGGTGAGGGTGAGCAACTGCGCCTTGTCGATGAGCAACGCTTCAGCCGGGATGGTGTAATTGGCCTTGAGGAAATTGCGGAATCCGTCCGCGAGCGGCTCGAGCGGAGCGATGGCTTCGACGTCGGTCTTCTCCTGCGAAGCGTCCATGCGTCCGGGAGAGAAGGGGACAGTCACTTCCTGCCCGGCGTTTTTCGCGGCCTGCTCCACCGCGGCGCAACCGGCGAGAACGATCGTGTCCGCGAGGGAGATTTTCTTGCCGCCGTTTGCTCCGCTGTTGAACTCGCGCTGGATCTTCTCCAAGGCGCCGAGCACTTTCGCCAACTGCGCGGGTTGGTTCGCGGCCCAGTCTTTTTGCGGCGCGAGACGAATCCGGGCCCCGTTGGCGCCGCCGCGTTTGTCGGAAGCGCGAAAGGTGGAAGCCGAAGCCCATGCGGTCGAAACCAATTCCGAGATGGAGAGACCGGCCGCGAGGACTTTGCTCTTCAGCGTGGCGATGTCCGACGCGTCGACCAGCGGATGATCGACCGCGGGAATCGGATCCTGCCAAAGGAGTTCCTCCGCCGGAACTTCGGGCCCGAGATAACGGGCGCGCGGCCCCATGTCGCGATGCGTGAGCTTGAACCAGGCGCGAGCGAAAGCGTCGGCAAACTGATCCGGGTTCTCGAGGAAACGGCGCGAGATTTTCTCGTAAGCCGGGTCCATCCGGAGCGCGAGGTCCGTCGTGAGCATGGTCGGCCGATGTCTCTTCGCCGGATCGTAGGCATCGGGCACGGTCTCGGTGCCATTTTTTGCCACCCACTGGTGCGCGCCGCCGGGGCTCTTGGTCAGTTCGTAGTCGTGGCCGAATAGGTTTTCGAAGAAGCTGTTGCTCCACTGCGTGGGTGAATTGCTCCACGTCACTTCGAGACCGCTGGTGATCGTGTCCGGGCCTTTGCCGGTGCGGTAGCTGTTTTTCCAACCAAAACCCTGATGCTCCAGGCCCATCGCTTCCGGCTCGGGCGAGACGTGCGACGACTCGGCCGCGCCGTGCGTTTTGCCAAAGCTATGGCCGCCCGCGATGAGCGCGACAGTCTCCTCATCGTTCATCGCCATGCGACCGAAAGTGTCGCGAATATCCTTCGCCGAAAGAAGCGGATCGGGATTGCCGTCCGGACCTTCGGGGTTGACGTAGATCAGACCCATTTGCACCGCCGCGAGTGGATTTTCCAGGTCGCGCGTGTGGACGTCGCCGTCCGCATCGTCATCGGACACGAGCACGCCGCCGCCTTTTTCCACGCCCTCGGAACCGTGCCCGTAGCGGATATCGCCGCCGAGCCACGTATTCTCGCGGCCCCAATAGACATCGCGATCCGGTTCCCAAGTGTCCTCGCGACCGCCCGCGAATCCGAAGGTCTTAAAGCCCATCGTCTCGAGCGCGACGTTGCCGGTGAGAATCATGAGATCGGCCCAGGAAATCTTGCGGCCATACTTTTGCTTGATCGGCCAGAGCAGGCGGCGCGCTTTGTCGAGACTGACGTTGTCCGGCCAGCTATTGAGCGGGGCAAAGCGCTGCTGCCCGCGACCGCCGCCGCCGCGGCCGTCGCCGGTGCGGTAGGTGCCGGCGCTGTGCCACGCCATGCGGATGAAGAGACCGCCATAATGTCCGAAATCCGCCGGCCACCACTCCTGTGAGTCGGTCATGAGCGTGGCGAGATCCTGCTTCAGCGCGGCGAGGTCGAGGCTCTTGAATTCCTCCGCGTAATTGAAATCGCCGCCCATCGGGTCGGACTTCGCGGAATGCTGGTGCAGCAATTCGACCTTCAACCGGTTTGGCCACCAATCGTGATCGGTCGTGGCTTCGCCGGTGGTAGCGGTGTGATTGAATGGGCACTTGGCTTCGGTCGCGGTGTCGTGGCTCATTTAAATAAAATACGGTGGCTGGTTGATTCGATTATACGAGAAAAGTCGTGCGGACGATAAGTTGCCCTGAAATATGATTTGGCCAAATCAACCGCTGCGAATTGCGCGATGAAATCGGGTTATCAACTGATCACGCCGGACGACCTTCACTGGCGTCCGTCGCACCTGATGCAGATCCCGAACGCGGACTACCTGGAACGGACCGGGAGCGAGAAGATGGGCGCGCGGCTCTGGCGCCTGCCGCCCGGGAGCGCCAACACGTTGCACAAGCACATCCGCGCCGAGGAATTTTATTTCGTGCTCGAAGGCGTTGGCCGCATGCGCGTGGGCGACGAGACGCTGACCGTGCCGAAGTACGGCGGCGTGCTCGTCGAACCCGGACAGCTGCGCCAAGTCTTCAACGATACCGAGGCCGAGGTGCTCTGGCTCATTATCGGGGCGCCGGAGGAACTGGAGTTTATGCAGGGCTCGAAATCGGAGATGGATCTTTCGCTCATTTATCCGGTCGATCCGCGACAGTTGCCGAAAGAACTGGACGGAATCGAGTGGCCGCCGAATCGAACCGCCGGTTAATTATCGCTCGGCGTGCAAATCACGCCGGCACTCCGTCGTGCCATTCGACGAAATGGCGGGCGCTTCTCACCTCGAGCCGCTGGCGCACCGCAAGGCGATGATAGAGGCGGCGGATGAGGTCATCGCGCGGGTTGACTGCCTTGGGCGCGTCGACCCGCTTGGTCAGGTGCCAGCCGTCGCAGATCGGGCAGCAATAACTCCGGAGCTGGAACGGAACATGGCGGGGATGATGTTTGCGCAGGAGCCGATTGCGATGGGTTTGGGCGGCTTTCTTAGTCGGGTAGCGCGATTTACCCTGGCAATGTGCCACGGCGCGCTTCGAAAACAGAGCGGTTTTGGCTGGGCGGATCATGGTGGGTCTCGATGCTCTCTCCGAGAAGAAAGAATCGTGCCGCGTTCCGGGCCAGGAGTCAGCGATCGGGCGGGGACAGGAGAGAGCTAGATTTGGACTTGAGGGCGGCCTGTAGCTGGCGCCGAAAAGTGCGCGCGTTTTTGATCGCGTAACCGTCGCGATCGTTATTGAAGTAAGCCCAGACGCGCCGCGCCCCGCTCTCTTTGATTTTCGCCGTCCAGACCGCCAGTTCCTTCGCGGAATAGTCGTGGCGATACCAGCGCGTCACGCCATGAAAACGCAGGTAAATTTCATCCGTCGTCTTCACTAACTCATCCGGGAGCCGCGGTCCGCTGCAGGAGCAGAAGATCGTCCCGCTCTCGCGGAAGGCGTCGTAGACCTTGTCATTCCACCAACTGCGGTGACGGAACTCGACCACGTTGCGCCGCGTCGGATCGAGTTGCGCCACGATCCGCCGGAGCCGGGCGGGGGAGTAATGGAAACTGGGTGGCAGCTGGAAAAGGAAACAACCCATCCGCGCGCCTAACAAATCGGCGATGTACCCGAAGTCGCGCACCAGAGTCCTGGTCCCGGTGAAACGCTTCACATGAGTGATCAACTCCGAGACTTTTACGGTGTAGACAAACTTCTTGCGTCCGGCCTGGCGCAGCCAGGTCGCGACCGCGGCTTCGGTCGGCCAGGAGTAGAAAGGGGCGTTTAATTCCACCGTCCGGAAATGCCGGAGGTAATGTTCAAACCAGCGGCTGGTCGGAATATCGGCGGGATAGAACGCGCCGCGCCAATGCCAATAAAACCAACCGGAACAGCCGACATTGATCCGGGGCAGCCCGGCATCATTTAACGCTGGATCGCAGACGCGCGCCCGCTCCGACGTTAGGCGGGCAAGATGCATTTTTGCGGCACGCCCGCTGTTTTGCCGGCGTTGTTCCGCCCGGCGCGCTTCTCGTTTCGCGCGCCGCGCGGCGCGATCGCGCTTTAGCTGTTCCTCAGTAGCAATGATCGTTTCCTAAAAACCAGGAATCGCAGTCCCATGAGAGTGTGGCCGCTTCTTCTTCGTTCGCGCGCGGGTAGGGGGGGACCCGGAAACGCACTTTGTATTGCCTGGCGGCTTGGCACTTCGGCTCGTTTCTGCTGGGATGGCGGCGCCGGCAAATTTCCCGGCGCCCGGAGGACGATGATGATGAAACTTATCGGTCTGTTTTTTGCGGTCGGTCTGCTCGGGCCCGCGATCCTCTTTGCGGAGCAGGGCGGAGGCAAAGCGGTCGAGGGATCGCTGACCCTGGACAAGAAAACGTATTCGCTGAAACACGCCCTCGCCTACGAAACGACGATCGATGACGAGGAAGCGATCGCCGTCGTTTTGAGTGGCCAGGCAGTCACGAGCGACCAGCTCAAGGAAGCACGCGCGGCCGAAAAAGAGGGCGACGAAGCGCGTTTCCAGCGCCCTTATTTGCAGCTCGTCTTCACGAAGACTGGCGAGATCAAACACTGGAGCGGAGCCGGCGGCGGCACGATGATCGGCCGGCGCAGCGGCACGGCGACGGGTGAACTAAAGCATCAGGGGGCGCGCGTGACCGGCAGGGCGAACGAAGCCGAGGACCCGCAGGCGATGTTCAGCAGCAGCTTTGCGGTGAAGTTCGACACGCCGCTGCTCAAGCCGGGAGAGTCGTTACCGGAATCGACCGCGAAAAAGGGCGGGCCAGCCGCAAATGTGAAGCCCACCGTCACCGGTTTGTTCCGGGGGAACGGCAAAGAGGCGAAGCTGGCCTACGTCTCCGCGCAATGGAGCGAACCGTTCAGCGGCAAGCCGGGGATCACGCTGGTTTTTTCCGAGAAAGATCATGCGAAAGACAAGAAGCCTGACACCAGCGCGATGTTTGGCCGGCACGGCAGCGCGCTCATCATCTCTCTGCATGAGGATGGCGGCATCTACGGCTGCCAGGTGGTGCACAGCGCGCACCAGAAGCAGGGTTTCACCGCGCTCGGCCGGATGGAAGCGACCGAGTTCAGCTATGCCGACGGCAAAGTCGAAGGTGAGCTGACCACCCACGGCGAGGTCGACACCTTCGGCGAGAAGTGGGAAGTGAAGTTGAAATTCCTGGCGCCGTTAGGCGAGATCCCGAAAGAATTCCAGGTCGCGCAAAAGCCGGAGGCGAAAGCAAAGGCCACGCCGGCCGAGACAAGATGACGACCTCGACCTCGGCGACATGACCGGAGACAAAACCACGGGTCAGCCGGCCGCCGCGGGACTCAAGGCGAAGGATCTCGCTCTAACCAAGGACGCCGCCGAGATCGAATACAAAGCGCTGGTGGAACAGCTCTCCTTCAGGAGCAAATCGAACGTGAAGAGCGTCTGCGCAGAGCTGGCGGCGAGCCTGCAGGCGCAGGGCTGGGAGAAAGATGGAATGGACATGGTGAATCCGACCTCATCGATCCTGAAACGGAAGCGCGGGGAAGCCGCTCTCACGATTTTCGTGAAGCCGGACGCCGGCGGCAGCGAAGTCAAGATGATGACCGAGGGTCTCTCCTGGGAATAGCGGCGAGCGGATTCGTTAGGGCGAGCTGATGACCCCGGGAGGATAATTATGGACGAAAGAAAATCGGAGATGGTGGCGAAGGTTCCCGAGGTCACGCTGCTCTTCTGGATCATCAAGATCCTCGCGACCACCCTGGGCGAGACCGGCGGCGATGCCGTCACGATGTCGTGGCTGGGCGAAACGACCTCGGCCGCCAACGGCTCCGGTTACCTGATCGGAACCGCCATCTTTGGCGTGATTTTCGTGGTCGCAGTGCTGGTGCAGATCCTGGCGAAGAAGTTTCACCCGTTCCTTTATTGGCTCACGATCATCGCCACCACCACGGTCGGCACTACCCTGGCTGATTATTGCACCCGCTCGCTCGGCATCGGCTACACCGGTGGCTCGACCATCCTCCTGGTTCTTGTGCTGGCGTCGCTGTTGATTTGGCGCTGGTCGACCGGGAGCATCTCGATCGAGACGGTGAATACGCCGAAGGTTGAGATCTTCTATTGGGTCACGATCATGTTTTCGCAGACGCTCGGCACCGCGCTCGGTGACTGGGTCGCCGATACCAATGGAATGGGCTATCTCGGGGCCGCCGCGGTCTTCGGTGGTCTGCTCGTCCTGACGGCTCTGCTCTACTACTTCACCAGCCTCTCACATGCCGTTTTGTTTTGGGCCGCCTTCATCCTCACGCGTCCGCTCGGGGCCGTCGTCGGCGATTTTCTCGACAAACCGGTGGCGCAGGGCGGGCTGCACCTGAGCCGTTACTCCGCCTCGCTCGCGTTGGTGGTGGTGATCGTCGCCCTCATCCTCATCTTCCGGCAAAAGCCGGCGGCCAAGGCGCACTGATCGGCGCGCGCTATTGGGCAACGCGAAGCCTACGCCGGCGGCGAAGCTTCGCGGTTAGGGAAACTGGAGCTTAATTTTCCGCGCGGATAGGAAACACCGGGTCATCACGGCCTTCTTCTGACGGCGGAGGTCACGTCCGCGCGAATGTGAAACTGACTGTCGCCGAAGCTCGAGATATCCAGCCCGAAAATCGATTGCCAGTCGGCCAGCACCGGTGGTCTGCGGGGCAACGCAACCGACGAGAGCGCCGTCTGGGTCGGATCGTCGAGCTGCCAGCTAATGATATTCGACACGACCGGGCCCGGTGCGGAAACCGCGAACAGATTATTGTAGCTGATCAGCACAAAGTTATCGCGCTCCTGGTAGTTATCGGCCAGTTCGATGATGAGGTCGACATTGGCCGGGTCGGTGGCAAAGCTGAGGCCATTGATGGTGAGCCGGATTCCGTTAGGCGCGGTGGTGTAACGGTAATCGGCTACTTGCAGCAGCGGGTTGGAATCTACCGCGCTCGAGTCGTAGGTGTAAGTGCCAGTCACGGTGTCGCCGGGCGCGACCGCGTTGTTCAGGATGTTCTCGGGATCGTCGACAACCCTCACCGTCGCCGTGATGTCGACCCTGACGCGCGCGCCGCTGGCGGTCGCGGGAGAACATGCCAGTCCCAGGAGGAGTGTTATTGCGAGCAATGGCCCGAGGGTTTGAGAAAGTGGCGTCGTCCCGGTGGTTTTCATTTTGATTAAGCTGATTGCGAACGGCGAGGTTAGTGAACGAACGGCATTCCGGCCAAGGAGAATGTTTTCAAGAGAGCGATGAGGATAAACCGGACGCGCTGATCAGACGAAGGCGTGGGATCGCATTTTACGCTGACCGCGGAATGGATATTGCTTGATAAGGGCTCAAGCCGGGTGCGCTAGTCTCCTTCGCAACCGTGGCTGACAGAGTTTGATCGTTCCGGCCTTGGATACAAAGGCCGTCGGTGAGGTCGGCTTTCTTCCGTGTCCTTTGCAGTTAATCCCAGGCGGGGTCTGCCCAGTGGTCATTTCGGAAAAATCAAAACGACAGCACTTACACTATGAACAATCGAACTCTCTCTTTTCGCCTCGGACCCCTTCGGGCCGCGGCTCTGACGATCGCGATCGCGACCGCGTTTGCCGCCCAGGGCTACGCCCAATCCCTCGGGTCTGCCGAGCGCTTTACCGTGCTTGGGGCTTCAACGGTGACTAACACTGGCGCCAGTGAAATCATTGGCGATGTCGGGGTCAGCCCCGGGTCGGCCATTACCGGTTTCCCTCCCGGCCAGATCACCGACGGTGCCCTGCACGCGAACGACGCAGTGGCCCAGCAGGCTCACGCCGACCTCGCGACTGCTTATTCAGAGTTTGCGGGACTCGTCTCGCCTCCGGCGAATAATCTCAGCGGCACGGATCTCGGCGGCTTGACGCTCACCCCCGGCGTCTATCGCTTCGACACTTCGGCGACCTCGGCGGGCATCCTCACCCTCGATGCGCAGAATGATCCCGCGGCGCGTTTTGTCATTCAAATTGGCACGACTCTGGTGACTTCGAGCGAGTCTTCGGTGGAGCTCATTAACGGCGCGGATTCGCGGAACGTCTATATCCAGGCCGGCACCTCCGTCACGCTCGGCAGCGGGAGCACATTTATCGGCAACCTCCTCGCCGGCGCCTCGGTGACGACGGTCAGCGGTACCAACCTGACCGGCCGCCTCATGGCCGTGACCGGTGCGGTGACGCTGGATACCAACCACGTGACCAGTCCCGGGTTTACGACACCTACACCCACACCGACCCCGACACCTAGCGGAACTCCGACCCCGACACCGATTGGAACCCCGACACCCACACCGACCGGGACACCCACCTCGGCCCAGCTCTTAAATATCTCCACTCGCGTCCACGTGCAGACGGGCGACAAGGTCGCGATCGGCGGATTTATCATCACAGGCAATGTTCCTAAAAAGGTCATCCTGCGCGGGATCGGCCCCTCGCTTAGTGGCTTGACTCCTCTCCTGGCGGATCCCGTGTTGGCACTGCACGGCGAGGACGGCTCACTCATCACCTCCGATGACAATTGGAAAGACACCCAGCAGAGCGCAATCGAGGAGACCGCTCTCCAGCCGAATGACGACTTGGAAGCGGCCATCATCGCCACCCTCGCGCCGGGTAACTACACCGCGATCTTGAGCGGCAAGAACGGGACCGCCGGCATCGGGCTGGTGGAAATGTACGACCTGGACGCGGCGACCGATTCGCAACTGGGCAATATCAGCACCCGCGGCTTCGTCCAAGCGGATAGCAATGTCATGATCGGAGGCTTCATCTTTGGCAATGGCACGGCCAGTGAGCGAGTGCTCATCCGCGCCATTGGCCCATCCCTTGCAGGGGTGGCCGACGTCCTGGCCGATCCGGTCCTGGACCTCTATAACAGCGACGGCAGCCTTCTGCTCTCCAACGATAACTGGCAGGACGACGCCGGCCAGGCCGCCCTCATCGTGGGCACGGGCAACCCGCCGCCTAATGCCTCGGAATCCGCGCTCGTGACCATCCTGCCCCCGGGTCTCTACACGGCGATTGTCACCGGCAAAGACGGCGGCACCGGTGTTGGTCTGGTGGAAGTTTATCACCTGCCCTAACGAACCGTCCCTCCTCCAGGAGTGGGAGTAGAAGCAGCCCGCGTCATCACCCCCGATGACGCGGGCGCGGCCAAGCCCGGGTTTTGAGAACTCAGACCATGAGAAGGTTCTTCCCGCGGGCCGAGGCCGCGCTGGTCCTGGCGCGGGCGCTCCGTTTGGCCATTGCGAGGTCGTGACCTTCTTATTTCACGGCCGAAGGGAGACGACCGTAGATCGCGACGACCCCGCAATAAAGCCCGTAGCAGACGAGACCGAGCGCGGTGAGACCGAGCAACCACGGGCCGTAGGAGTGTTGCGCGAGCGCATCGAGCGCTCCGCCAAAGCCACGCGCCTCGCTCGCGTCGGCTTCCCAGCCGGCCTGGGCGAGGAAAAATGCGATCAGGAGAAAGACCAGTCCCCGCGCCAGCAGGCCGGCTTTGGAAATGGCCTCGATCCAATGCCTTTGCCCCGCCGCCCGGCCATCGAGGTCGAAATTTTCGCGATACTTTTTCTTCATCGCCCGGATCCATTGCACGATCCCGGCACCGGCCAGCACGATCGCCGCCCCGATCACCAGCCAGGGCCCCAACGGCATTTCCATCACTCTCGCGGTCATGCTTTGCGCATCGCTCTCGCCATCCCCGCTCTTGCCTCCGGCCACGGCCCGGAACGCGGCAAAAGCGAGTCCGGCATGGACGAGCGCCCCGACGAAGAAGCCCGCCCGGGTGACGATTGCCTTGCCGTCTGTTCCTTTCCCCTCGGCATCGACGATGGCCGCGAGAAATCGCCAGGTGGCGTAACAGCCCAGCCCGATCCCGAGCAGCGCCAGGAGAGCCTGCCCAAAAGGTTGCTGCCCGATCTCGTGCATGGCTCCCTTTGACCCGGTCGTCCGTCCACCGGCCCCGAGGACGGCGATGCCGGCCAGGATCCCGACGACACAATAGACAATGCCTTTCGCGGCATAGCCGATTCTGCCCACCACTCCGGCCCAACTTGGAACATCAGGCGTACTCATGCGACTGGTTCGCTTCCCGAGAGGCTGACGAGCGTAAATTGCGCGAGCGCCCGGCGGTGGCGGGCCGAGGGATGGCAGAGAGCCGGTGCGGTCGTAGCGTCGATTTGCAATCGACGAGGCCTCCGATTGCAAATCGGAGCTACGGCACGGCCGGAGCAGGGTTTCCAAGCGGGGGAGAGTGACGAGCGGCGAGCAATGAGTGAGATTGGGCGATGGAAATTAGACGAGAAGGCTCGCAACCTTCAAGAGAAGGGCCGGCCGACTGGTTCACCGGCACGGTGCGGATCGAGCCGCTCTTTGAAGCGCCCGCGCCGGCGCGCGTCCGCGGCGCGCGGGTGACTTTCGAGCCCGGCGCGCGCACTGCCTGGCACACCCATCCGCTGGGCCAAACGCTGATTGTCACGGACGGCTGCGGCCGGGCGCAGCGCGCGGGCGGGGCGGTCGAGGAGCTGCGGCCGGGCGACGTAGTCTGGTTCGCGCCTAACGAAAAGCACTGGCACGGCGCGGCCCCGGCCACCGCCTTGACGCATCTCGCCATCCAGGAAGCGCTCGAGGGCGAGGCGGTGAACTGGATGGAGCAGGTGAGCGATGAGGAGTATGGGGCAAAGCTGAAAACCGATATCTGACGGCGGGAAAAAAATCTGCGAGGCGCGTGGTCGTGCGCGAAAATTTTTCTGGTAGCGTGTTGATGCCATGCGCGACGAATCGGCCGCGCACGTTTGGCAGAGTGATCTTTACAGTGGAACCGCCTAACGGGAGATAATGAACATGACGTTAATCATCGAAAAACGACGGCAGGCTGCGCCCTGCGTGACGCCGCAGGCGCTGGCTTGGGATGGGAAGGAACTATGGCTGAGCTCGCGCGATCTCGGAACGCTCTACCGGGTCGATCGCGACGGGTTGAAGATCACCGAAGAGATCGATCCGCCGGGAGTGATCTGGGCGGGAGTCATGACGAACGACGGCTGGCGTTTCACCATCGGCAAAGGGTTGAACGACGACCGCCACGTCTATCGCTACACCGCGGCTGATGGGTTCGTTAGGCTGTTCGCCTGTCCGGAATTCACCGGCTCTTACCTCAGCTTCGATGGCGAACATCTCTACCTGAGCCAGTGGTACAAAGGAGAAATCCATCAAGTCGACGATGCGGGAAAGATCTCGCGCACGATCAACGCCGGTGCGGAAATTTGCGGACACACGTTTGTCGATGGGAAGCTCTACGTGCTGCGCGGCCGGGAGAATAAGGATGTGCCCGATGCGGCGGAAGAGTGGCACATCGCGCGTCTCGACCTGGCTGGGGAAACGCCGCAGGCGGAAGACCTCGCTTCGGTTCCCTTCGCTGCGCGCTCGCTCACTTTCGATGGCGAGAATTTCTGGTCAAATCACCGGGCCGCGAACGAGACGGTGACCTTCGCGTTGCCGAGCTGAAGGGACGAATAAGTTTGTCGGCCCGGGGCCGGGGGGTTTATACAAAGGCAACGATTTCAACGGACTGTCGCGAGCAGCGGCGAGCACGAGGGAGATGGAGAGGGCGAGCACGGCGCTGTCTGGAGACACCGTAATACCAACGCCACAACCAGGAGACCCTGCACATGAAAACACTGCTCAATCGTTATCGGCCTATCGTTCAATTATCGCCTGTAATCTTCACCGCGGCGCTCGCTCTCACGTTTGCTCTGCCCGCGGCGCAGGCCGATGAGACCTGCTCTTCGCCCTACCTCGCGCGGATCGAGGGCCAGGAAGAATTTGTCTATGTCTGGACCCTCGGCGTCGAAGGTCTCGGCGACGGCGCGGATAAGCTCGTGACCTTGGATGTAAAACCCGGTTCGCCCAGTTACGGGAAAGTGATTCACAGCGTCTCGGTCGAAGGCCGCAACGAAGCGCACCACGGCGGATTCACCGACGATCGCCGCCAGCTCTGGCTCGCCGGCCTGGAGAACAGCCGCATCTTTATTTTCGACGTGCACACCGATCCGGCGAAGCCGAGTTACGTCAAAACGATCGACAATTTCGTCGAGACCACCGGCGGCGCCGCCGGACCTCACGGCGCCTATGCCCTGCCCGGGCGGGTTTTGATTCCCTGTCTCTCGAACGCGAAAGACAAAGGCGGCCGGACCGCGCTGGTGGAATACAGCAACGACGCCAACTACATCGCGACTCATTGGCTGCCGACGAAGGAGAAGGCGCAGGGGGCCGCGAATGCGGAACTGGCCGACGGCTACGGCTACGACGCGCGGGTCCTGCCGCGCAAGAACGCGCTCCTTACCTCTTCGTTCACCGGCTGGAATAATTACACGATGGACTTCGGCAAGCTGACCGCGGACCCCGAGGCGATGAAGCATTTCGGTTCCACGATGGTGATGTGGGATTTTCACACCCGCCAGCCGAAGAAGATTTTCCAGGTGCCCGGCGTGCCGCTGGAAATCCGCTGGGCCTGGGGCGAGAAACACAATTACGCCTTCACCGCGACTGCTCTGACCTCGAAAATCTGGCTCGTTTACGCCGACGATAAAGGCGAATGGCAGGCCAAGGAAGTCGGGCCAATCAGCGACGTGAAAGGCGGCGTCCTGCCGGTCGACATCAGCCTCAGCGCCGATGACAAGACGCTCTTTGTCGATTCTTTCGGCGACGGCAAATGCCGCGTTTACGACGTCTCGGATCCGCACAAGCCGAAACAGATTTACGAGAAACAAATCGGCAAACAGGTGAACATGGTTTCGCAGAGCTGGGACGGGAAACGGCTTTATTTTACCAGCTCGCTCTTATCGAAGTGGGATAAGAAAGGCGACGATAACGAGCAGTTCGTCCGCGCCTATTCGTGGGACGGCAAAGAGATGAAGCCCACTTTCGACCTCGATTTCACCGCGCTGAAATTGGGCCGGCCGCATCACATGCTCTTTGGCTCGACCAGGATCGGCACCGCGCGCACCACGATCGCGTCGGCCGATTAACCCGCGCATGAATTCCACGCGGACCGGGGCGCTCGCATTGATCGCGTGCACTGCCGCAATCGCGACGCTCCGGGCCGCGGACCCTTCGCCGCGCGACCGCGACTACGATTACGATCCGCCGGTGCCCGGCAGTTATCGGCTGCCGGTGGTGCAGGCAGCGGGTGATGGCGCACTCCTCGATTCCGCCGGCAAAGCCCTCCGTCTGCATGACCTGACCCGAGGGCGGATGACCGTGCTGAGTTTCATCTATACCCGATGCAGCGCGGCCAGGGGTTGCCCCTACGCGGTCGGTGTCCTCGACCAGATTCATTCCCTCAGCGCCGACGACCCCGCGCTGGCGAAAAACATGCGACTCGTTAGTCTGAGTTTCGATCCCGAGCACGATACGCCGGAACGCCTCGCTGTTTATGCCGAAGGCGTGCGCGAAAAAGAAGCGGGCTGCGAATGGCGCTTCGCCACCGCGAAGTCGCGCGCAGAATTGGACACCATCCTGAAGGCCTACGGCCAGGCGGTCGACCAGCGGAGCAATCCGAACGATCCGCAGGGGCCGCTCTCACATCTTCTCCGCGTCTACCTGATCGATCGCGAGAGCCGCATCCGGAACATCTACAGCGCCGGCACGCTCGATCCCCGGTTGCTCGTGGCCGACGTGAAAACGCTGCTGCTCGAGGAGACAAGCGCTTCCGCGAAGCGTTAGGGGAGAAAGGCAAAGGTTGCCGTGCCGTTGCAGGTGGGCTGAGAGTGCGGCATGACTGCGAAGCCGACTCATCCCGCGACCCGAATCGGTCATGTGCACTTGAAGGTGGCCGACCTGGAACGCGCGCTGGGATTTTATCGCGATGTGCTCGGGTTTGAACTGACGCAACGGTTCGGCGCGTCGGCGGCTTTTCTTTCCGCCGGCGGGTACCATCATCACCTCGGCTTGAATACCTGGGAGAGCGCCGGGGGCCAGCCACCGGCGGTGGGAACGACGGGGCTTTTTCACCTGGCCATCCTGTATCCGACGCGGGCCGAATTGGGCGCCGCGCTGCGGCGCCTGCAAGCGGCCGGCATTCCGCTCGAAGGAGCCTCCGATCACGGAGTGAGCGAAGCACTTTATCTGCGTGACCCCGATGACAACGGAGTGGAACTGTATTGGGATCGGCCGCAGGAAGAATGGCCGCGTACGCCGGACGGCGGTTTGGCGATGTTCACCCGGCCGCTCGATTTGGATTTGCTCCTGGCCGCCACGGACTAGATTTCCAGGCCCGAAACCAATTCGTTAGGCAAGATCGGTCTGGTCGAGGAAGCTCATGCACGGGGCCGGGGAAGAGCCGGCCGCGAATTTCACTTGAGTCGGTCCTCGCCGATCCCCATGCTCGAGGCTGGTAGCACAAATCCAATCGCGGCACGCGCCGGAACCGCCATGGCTCATGATGTATTTGTAAGTCACTCGGCCAAAGACAGGGTTGTCGCCGAAAAAATCGTCGCCAGCCTGGAAGCAGAATCCATTCGCTGTTGGGTCGCCCCGCGCGACGTCATCCCAGGAGCGGATTGGGGGGAATCGATTATCGATGCGATCGAATCCAGCCGCATCATGGTCCTGATTTTTTCCAGGAACGCGGACGGTTCCTCGCAGATCAAACGCGAGGTGGAGCGCGCCGTCGACAAGGACGTTTATACGATTCCGTTCCGGATCGAGGACATCGAGCCCACCCGCTCGCTGGAATACTTCATCTCCAGTTCGCAATGGATGGATGCCTTCACCCCGCCATTGGAACAGCATTTTGATAAACTGGCCCGCACGGTGAAAGCGATCCTGGCGCGGTCGCCAGTCGGCGCAAGCCAGACGGGCAAGCCGCCGGAACCGAGGCCGCGGGAAGAAACTCCGGTTCCGGCTCGCGAGCCCGCGGCGCGCTCGGCGGCATGGCTGAAACCTGTCGCGTTCGGCGCGGGCCTCCTCCTCATTCTCGGCGCGGTGGTTTGGTATTCCTCCTCCGAGAAGCCTGCCTCGCCTGCGGAAGATCGGACTAGGAGCGCGACCGCGCCGGAGATTTCACTGCCTCCGAATTCCTCGTCCATCCCGGATCCTTCGGTGCAATCTCCGACTCCCGGTGCCCCGCATCCGCCTGCCAATGCGGCAGGGACGCCGCCCGTCCGCCCAGACTCAGCTACCGAGGAAGCTTCCGGATTAGCCAGCGGCATTTCACCGAACCAGACTCCAGTCGCCGAAGCCGTGCCTAACAATGACAGCTCCGATGGATCGCCCGACCTGGACGGAACGACCTGGAATCACAACGGATCGACCGTCGTGCTGCAAAGGAGCGGCCCCCGGGTTTCACTTCGCTACCGGGTTATCCGACCGGGACTGCAAGGGATCGTGCCTAACGGGGCGACCCTTTTCGAAGGCGTCGCGACCGGAAATCGATACACTGGGAGCGCCCGTCGTTTTAAGAAGGGCTTTCCTCCCGTTGAATACGAAGTGAGTGGCGGGCTCACGAACGGCGGCAAAACCATCCAGTTGCAGGGCGAAGCACCGGCGCGGGATGGCCAGGGCCGGATCGCTGACTACCAGCAGGAAACCTTGCGCTTCGATTACATCGATTCGCCCGCGCGCGGCGCGGAGGAGCCCGCGGCGGTGGTCCGGCGATACTATGACAGTATCAACTCGCGCGACCTCCGCGAAGCCTACGACTGTCTCTCACGCGGATTCAAGGCGCGCAGTCCGATGGAAAAATTTACCGAGGTCTTTGCCTCGACTCGGTCGATTAGAGTGCGGGAACTGCGCGAGACCCGCCGGGCGGAAGAAACCGCTGCTGTGACCGTCCTCTTCGTCGAGGTCGACGCCGAAAATCGCTCGCGCGAATGGGAGCGGCTGGTTTCTCTGGTCAAGGAAGGCGAGGCCTGGCGGATCGACCGAACCCAGGCAGTGCCGCCAAAAAATTAGAAGGAGCTGCGCGGGAACCGCGGATTTTGCCGGACGCTTCAGTCAGAGCAATGCGGGCAGGAGACGGACTCGACGTAGCGGGGGTCTGCCTGTTCGGTAGTCGTTAGGGGAGTTTGGCAAACGAAACAAAGCGCGGCCCCCGTTTCGCGGAGGTCGGCATCGAGCGCGACCCGTTTGTCGAAGACGAAGCAGTCGCCCTCGAAATGCTCGCCGCCGCATTCGGCGAAGTAGTTGAGGATGCCGCCATCGAGCTGGAAGACCTGGCGGAAACCGGCCTGGGCGAGGAGCGGCGCGGCTTTTTCGCAGCGAATGCCGCCCGTGCAAAAGGTCACGATCGGCTCGGCCTTCAGTTTCCCGGGCAGGGCACCGGCCGCGGCCGGAAATTCCCGAAAATGATCGAGCCCGAGCGTGCGCGCGCCGCGGAAGGTGCCGAGTTTCACTTCGTAGGCGTTGCGTGCGTCGAGCAAAGTGACGGCGCGACCTTCGTCGAGCCATTGCTTGAGCTGGCGCGGCGCGATCCGTGGCGCCGGCCGGCGGACGGGATCGATCCCGGCGACGCCGAAGGCGATAATCTCCTTCTTGATCTTCACCAGCATGCGGTTGAAAGGCTGATCTGCGCTCTCGCTCAGTTTCGGAGTGAGGTCCGCGAGCCCGGGAACGGCTCTCAGCCTAACGAGCAACTGCTCGCAGGCGTCGCGTCCGGCGGCGACGAAGACGTTGATCCCTTCCGGGCTAAGCAAAATCGTGCCGCGCATTCCGGTCTCGGCGCACCGCGCGCGCAGCTCGGCCTGGAGGGCGGGTAATTCCCCTAACGAGGCAAAGCGGTAGGCGGCGAGATTGGTGAATCGAGGCATGGCGAAGGCGGAAGATAGCGCGCCGGGCTCGCGTCGGCAGGTTTTTCGTGAAAGGATGCCGCCATCCGTTAGGCAACGCACCATGATCCGACCTCCGCTTCTTCTCGCCGTCCTCCTGCTCTTTCTCGCCTTCGTTTCTGCGCCCGGGGCGGAGAAGGAAGACAATCCGGCGGGCCCTCGTCGTTTTACGGAGGCGGATTTGCCCCCGCTCGAGAAGGACCCGGCCGGTCCCTCGGAAATCGACGAGCTGGCGCAGAGGTATGGATTTAATTACGGCCGCGACACGCGCCGGGCGGCGCGGGGCGATTTCAAGGCGTTGCGGAAATTTTTTAAGGTCGCAGAGAATGTCGACGGCGCGGCCGCGGAGAGCTTTGACGGCGTTCCGACGATTGTTTGCCACCTGCTCGGCGATGAGAAGTTTGCGAAATTCCTCGCCGCCCAGCCGGCTCCGTATCGCATGAAGGTGCGCAACCTGGTCCTGGCGGACGGTATGGTGCCGGTCGAGCGGGGGAAATTCCAGGAGCAGTTTCCGCAGTCGGCGCCGCTTCTCTTTCCGCGCGAGATGGTGGCGTGGGCTTCGCCTAACGATCGCTATGCGATCCGGAAGGTGTTCAACGACGGCTTTGAGCTGAACGGATCGAAAGTGGTGCGGGCGGAGATAATCGAGCAGAAGACGGGACGCGTCCTTTGCGACCTGACGGCGGATGACATCGGGACCGGCGCGCAGCGCGAGGGCGACGCCCTTTGGTCGCCCGACTCCAAGCGCGTCGCCTGCCTCTCGATCGACCTGCCGGCGCAGCCGGGTCATTTGTTCAGCATTCCGCCCCCGCCCCTGCAACGCAAGCAAACCACGGTTTATCAACTGGCCGGCGATTCCTTCGTGCGGGTCGACCTCCCGTTAGGCCAGGCGCCCGGGCATGAGAACGACCCGGAGCTGAAGCGCGCCGCCGCCGGCCATGTCTACACGGAGCCGGTCAAGTGGCGGAAATCCAATGTGCTCGTCCTGCAACGCCACGAGTATTACAGCGTGAAGAAGCTGATCGAGCAGTCCACGATTGAATCGATCCACGACCTGGGGCGACTCTATCAAATCACGGCCACGATCAATCCGGATGGAAAAGGAACCGCCGTCTGGAAGTTCCTTCCGGACGAGTAGCCGTCAGGCGATTTCCTCAAACTCGCCGCGCTCGCGGTTCTTGCGGCAGCGGTCCCAGGGAAACCATTTGCCGTTCATCGCAATGTAAACCCCGGGCGGCAGGACCTGCACAAACGAAAGCGCGCTGCCGAGATTGAAGAGCCCGTCAGAGCTGCCAAATGCCCACGGGATCATCGCGCCGGTGAGCACGACCGTCTTGTCCGTGATCGTGCCCGCGATCGCGCCGGCGGTGTCGGTCATGGTGTCGGTGCCGTGAGTGACGATGATTTGGTTTTCCTCCGCCTGGACGCAGTTCTGCACGATGAGGGCGCGATCGGCCTCGGTCATTTCCAGGCTGTCGATCATCATCACGGTGCGAATGTTCACCGGCACGCGCGATCGCCCGCGCTGTAGCATCTCGGCGAGGTGGGTGTCTTTGAAAAAGAGCTGACCGGTGCGTTCGTTGTACTCCTTATCAAAGGTGCCGCCGGTAACGAGGATGCGGATGGCCATGCGGTATGGATAAATGAAAGCTCGCGTGAAGCGAGCCGAAGATTTGCCGCTTGCAGGCTCTTGCCCAGTTTCTCTTTCCGGGCAGGCCGCAGGACCACCACCCAGTCGAGATACGAATGGCTTACAGTATGACTACCAAAAGCTTAAAGACTCCGGTTACCTCGATTCTCGGCTGCCTCGCGGCGGCAGCGCTCCTCTTTCCCTTCGCCGGGTGCGAAGTGAAAAAGACGCAGGACGCCAAGGCCCCTGACGTGGATGTGAGCGTGAAAGAAGGCCAGATGCCGAAATACGACGTCGATACCGCGGACGTCTCCGTGAAGACGAAGGAAAAGGAAGTTACCGTGCCGAAAGTGACGACAGAAAAAGAGAAGGTCACCGTCCCGGATGTCGACGTGAATATGCCGGGAGAAACTCCGACGCCGAATCCCTAAACCGGAGCGGCCGGCAAATCTTAACGAAGCGCGCGACGAGCCCTGCGTTTGTGCAGGTGCCCGGCGCGCGTTTCATTTTGGTGCTATGACAGTCCACCTCGATGTCTGGAGCGATTACGTTTGTCCGTTTTGCTACCTCGAGGAACCGGTCCTGACCCGGATGCGGGAGGAGTTCGGCGACCAGCTCTTGGGTTCGCTGGCGCGCATTCGAGCTGCGCCCCGAACCTGTCCCGACGCTTCCGCCTAACGGCGAGTATCTGGTCAGCATCTGGGATCGCGCCGTTTATCCGATGGCGCGCGAGCGCGGGATGAAGCTGAAACTTCCGCCGGTGCAACCGCGCAGCCGTCTCGCCCTGGAGGCGGCCGAGTTCGCCCGCGAGCAGGGGAAGTTCGACGCGCTGCACACTGCGATCTTCCGCGCCTTCTTTGAGGACGGGCGCGACATTGGCGAAATGAAAACGCTCCTCGAACTGGGCGAAAACTGCGGCCTCGAGCGGGCCGCGCTGGAAAAGGCCCTAACGACCCACGAATTCCTCGAGCAAGTCGTCGCCGATGAAGAACTCGCCATCGAGCTCAGTGTTTCCGGTGTGCCGGCGCTGCTTCTGCGACGAGACGGCGAACCGCTCGCCGCCGCGCGCAGTCTCTCCGGCGCACAGGCCGATTTCATGGTTCGCGCCGCCATTCAACATCTCCTACGGGATCCGGCCGCCTGATCTCGGCCGGCGCAAGTGCAGCGTATCAGTTAACAAACTAAGACCGCGTCCGCCGAGCAAGGGCCCCGACTCGCGTTAGATCTGCAGCGTCCCTTCGATCGAGTCGTCGAGCGTTTTCCCGATGGCGGCGCCGATCATCATCTTGATCCCGGCGACGGCCATGCTGTGCTTCGTGTCCCAATAGTAGCCGTCGTTAGGCTCGACCCGGATCACGGTGATGCGCGGATCGTCCACGCCCTCGGTGAACCACGTTTTGATGATTGGCTCCCAGAGTTCTTTGATCCTCGCCTTGTCGCGCGAGACGGTGGCGGTGCCGCGCAGGATGAGGAAATCGGAGTGGGCGGAGCCTTGGAAAAATAACCGGACCGATGAATCCTCCGCCAGGTCCTGGTTCTTGCGAGCTGTCATCCGCGCTGAGGAACCAGAGGTTTCCTTCCTCGTCCACCTCCTGCACCGCCATCGGCCGCGCCCCGGTCGATTCCGGACTCGACGCGACCGTGCAGAAAAAACAGGTCTGCGCCTTGTCCACCAGCTCCTTGATTTTTTCGACGGCTTTCCGGCCGCGCAGGTCTTCGTGGTTCTCTTCCGGTTGATTTTGATTGATCGAATCCATGTCTTTCTACCGTTCGTTTGCGCGAGCGGAATGGATTCATCCGGCCTGAAACAATTCAGGCTTCGTGTTCCGCGAGGATGCGTTCGATCCGGCGATCGGGGATGAGCCAGATCAGGGCGACGAAGACATAAATGCCGGCCGCGAGCCAGGGAAAGAGAAAGGAGACGCCGATCGCGACGGCGTAGAGAACGGGGGAAAGCTTGCCCTTGAAGTCATGGCGAAACGAAGCTGCGAGCGGAGAATGGGGATCGACCTGGGCGAGGATGAGGTTTTGCAGGATATAATAAGCGATCGCGGCCAGGAGCAGGACCGCGCCGTAAACGGCGGAAGGCAGCGCTTCGAAATGATTTTCGCCAGCCCAGCCGGTCACGAATGGAAAAAGCGAAAGCCAGAAGAGCAGGTGCAGGTTGGCCCACATGATCGCGCCATTGATCCGCGGCGCGCAGTGCAGGAGATGGTGGTGATTATTCCAATAAATCCCGAGGTAGATAAAACTCAGGACATAGCTGAGAAACACTGGCAGCAACGGTTGCAAGGTAGCGAAGCTGGCGCCGTGCGGCACCTTCAACTCCAGCACCATGATGGTGATGATAATGGCGATGACGCCATCGCTGAAGGCTTCGAGTCGGTTTTTCGGCACGCGGCGCAAGCTAGCAAAGCCAGCGGGTCTTGGCGAGAGGAGCGGAGGAGCAAGGAGGCGGCGCTGGTGCCGTCGTCGCTCCGATTTGCAAACGGAGCCTCGTCGATTGCAAATCGACGCTACGGCGAGGCGAAGTAAGATTTGCTGGATGAGCGACGACGCAGCCAATCCAGTCCGGCCCCCGCGTCGGCCGCGTTATCGGGGCAAGAACCCGCGCCGTTTCGAGGAGAAATACAAGGAGCGCGATCCGCAACGTTACGCGGAGACGGTGGCGAAGGTGCTGGCCTCGGGCAAAACGCCGGCCGGCAGTCATCGTCCGATCATGGTGACGGAAATTCTGGAAGTGCTGGCGCCGCGAGCGGGTGAGGTGGCGGTGGATTGCACGCTCGGCTATGGCGGGCACGCCCGGGAAATTCTTGATCGACTGCCGCCGGGCGGGCGTTTGCTTGGACTCGACGCGGACCCGCTCGAGCTCCCGCGGACCGAGCAACGCCTGCGCTCGTTAGGCTACGGGCCCGAAGAATTCACCGCCTGGCGGAGCAACTTCGCCGGCCTTCCCCAGGTGCTGGCAAAAGCGGAGCTCGCCGGCGCCGATCTCATTCTGGCCGACCTCGGCGTCTCCTCCATGCAACTGGACGATCCGGCGCGCGGCTTTTCCCTGAAACAGGAGGGACCGCTCGACATGCGGATGAACCCGGCGCGCGGACAGTCAGCGGCCGCCTTCCTGCAAAAGATCGAGCCCGCAAAACTGGCGCGTGTTTTTCAGGAAAATGCCGACGAGCCGCGCGCCGAACTCCTGGCCGGCAAGCTCGCCGGCAAATCTTTTCCGAGCACGCTCGCGCTCGCGTCCGCCATTCGCGCCGCACTGCCGCGCCTGCCTAACGAGGAAATCCAGCTCACCCTCCGCCGCGTTTTCCAAGGCTTGCGCATCGCGGTCAATGAAGAGTTCTCGGCCCTCGAGACCTTCCTGCGTCATCTCCCGTCCTGTCTCAACCCCGGCGGCCGTGTCGCCATTCTCACTTTTCATTCGGGCGAGGATCGGCGAGTGAAGAAATCGTTCGCCGCCGCTCTGGAGGCTCAAGAGTATTCCGAGATTGCGCGCGAGGTGATTCGTCCGGGCGCCCCGGAACGGAACGCCAACCCGCGTTCCGTTGCGGCGAAATTGCGCTGGGCGCGCCGGGCCCTCTGAAGGAGCGGCGGATTCGGACGTTGCGGTGCCGGCCATCTTTCCGCAGAGTCCCGGAAAGGCTGCGGGCTTCGCGGGCGCAGGAAGCGGCAGCCGCTCACACCAACATCGAAAGGATCATCCATGAGACCAATCAAATATTGTTTGTTACTGGCAGCGACGGTGGCGGCCGCATCCCTCGTGATCGGCGCGGAAAAGGAGACGACGGCGACTGGCGCGGCGGCGCACAAGATCTACGACGCGGCCAGGATCGAGTGGGGGCAGGCTCCTCCGGGACTTCCCCCCGGTGCGCAGCTCGCGGTCCTGGCCGGTGACCCGGGAAAAAAGGGCGTCTACACCCTGCGCTTGAAGGCCCCGGCCGGTTACAAAATTCCGCCGCACACGCATCCGACGGCGGAGGAGGTCACGGTCATTTCGGGCGGTCTGCATGTCGGGATGGGCGCGAAGTTTGATGAAAGCGCGGGCGAGGCGCTGGCGCCGGGCGGGTTCGTTTCGCTGCCGGCGAAGATGCAGCACTTCGCCTGGTTCACGGAAGAGACCGTCATTCAGGTGCACGGCGAAGGGCCGTTTGAGATCAATTACGTCAATTCCGCGGACGATCCGCGGAGCAAGAAGTAATCGAGAGAAGCGAAATTCTCTTCGGCGCGAGGGGGAAACCTCTCGCGCCGATTTTTTTGCGCGCCGTCAACGGTGAAATCGAAGCGTCCAACCCTGGATCTCAGACGAATCGGGAGAACTGGTCTAGATTACACATATGGCAATGAACACGGATACCTCGACGAAAGAATTTAATCTCACGCAAGCTCGCAACGCTTCCGGCTACGCCGCGCAAAGCCCGACTGCGCCGCTGGCGCCGTTCACTTTTGAGCGCCGCGCGCTTCGTCCGAGCGATGTGCAAATTGAAATTCTCTACACCGGGGTTTGTCACTCCGATCTCCACACGGCGCGCAATGAATGGGGCAACACCACTTACCCGGTCGTGCCCGGTCACGAAATCGTCGGCCGCGTCACGGCGGTCGGTGACAACGTGACCAACTTCAAGACAGGCGACCTCGCCGCAGTCGGCTGCATGGTCGATTCCTGCCAGGATTGCGAGAGCTGCGCGGATGGACTCGAGCAGTATTGCGAGAAGGGATCGACCTTTACCTACAACAGCAAGGCAAAGGACGGATCGATGACTTACGGCGGCTATTCGGATTCGATCGTGGTCACGGAAAATTTCGTCCTCAAGGTCTCGGACAAGCTCGACCTGAAAGCGACCGCGCCGCTCCTCTGCGCGGGGATCACGCTTTACTCGCCGCTGCGTCATTGGAATGCCGGCCCGGGCATGAACATCGGCATCATCGGTCTCGGCGGCCTCGGCCACATGGGAGTGAAATTCGCGCATGCGATGGGGGCGAAGGTCACCGTCATCACGACCTCGGTCGGGAAAGAGGAAGACGCGCGCCGGCTCGGCGCGGATAGCGTGCTCATTTCCAAGGACGCGATGGCGATGAAAAAAGCGGCCAATTCTTTCGACCTGCTCATGAACACGATCCCGGTCGATCACGATCTCAACCCGTATGTCGCCCTGCTTAAGCGCGACGCGACGATGGTGATCGTGGGCGCGATCGAGCCGATCACGCATGACTTCACCACCGCCCAGATCGTGCTCAAGCGCCGCAGCATCGCCGGCTCTCTCATCGGCGGGATCGAGGAAACGCAGGAGATGCTCGATTATTGCGCGGACAAAAACATCGTCTCCGACGTGGAAATCATCGACATGGACCAGATCAACGAGGCCTACGAGCGCATGCTGAAGAGCGACGTGAAGTATCGCTTCGTCATCGACATGGCCTCGCTCAAGAAAGAAGCCTAACAATGGCGCGGGTGGTTCGTTTTCGTGAAACCGGCGGGCCGGAAGTTCTAAAGATCGAAGAGGTCGAAGTGCCGGCGCCGAAAAAGGGCGAGGTGCGGATCGCGGTCAAGGCGCTGGGATTGAACCGGGCGGAGTCGATGTTTCGCTCCGGGCAATATCTGGAAGTGCCGAAGTTTCCCGCGCGGCTTGGCTATGAAGCCTCGGGCACAGTCGAGGCGGTTGGCGAGGGCGTCGAAGGCTTCCAGGTCGGCGACGCCGTCAGCACGATCCCGGGTTTTATGATGAACGACTACGGTGTCTACGGCGAGATCGCCCTGGCCCCGGCGAGCGCGGTCGCGCAACGTCCCTCTTCACTTTCGTGGGAAGAGGCGGCTGCGATCTGGATGCAATACGCCACCGCCTACGGCGCGCTGGTCGATATCGGTAAATTGAAAAAGCGCGACACGGTTTTGATCCCGGCGGCGTCGAGCAGCGTCGGGTTGGCCGCGATCCAGATCACAAATTTGATCGGCGCGAAACCGATCGCCCTCACCCGCACGAGCGAAAAACGCCAGGCCTTGCTCGACGCCGGCGCGGCCCATGTCATCGCGACCGAAGAACAGGATCTCGTCGCGGAAGTGATGAAGCTGACTCGCAAAAAAGGCGCGCGCATCGTCTTCGATCCGGTTGCTGGCCCGACAATCGCGAAGCTGGCGGCGGCGACGAAGGAAGGCGGAATTATTTTTCAATACGGCGCGCTCAGCACCGAGCCGACGCCGTTGCCCCTGATGGAAGTGCTCGGCAAATCGCTCACGGTCCGCGGCTATTTGCTCTTCGAGATCACGGGTAATCCCAGGCGCCTCGACAAAGCGAAAAGATTCATCACCGATGGGCTCGCTTCCGGGAAATTGAAGCCGATCATCGCGAAGACGTTTTCCGGCCTCGACTCGATCGTCGATGCGCACCGCTATCTGGAGAGCAACGCCCAGATCGGCAAGATCGTCGTCACCGTCTGAGGCTCGCGCCTAACGAGCGCGCGAGACGCGGACTTCCGGCCGGTAGGTAATGCGGACGAGCAGGTCGCCCCGCCCGCCGCGCGGCTTCGGCATCCCTTCGCCGGAAAGGCGAATAATTTCGCCGCGTTTGACCCGTTTCGGAATCGTTAGGCGAATCATCCCGCCGCTCGGGCGTTCGATCATTTCCGTCCCGCCTTGTTCCGCGCGTTGCGCGCTGATCCGAAGGTCGGTCCGCAGGTCCGAACCGCGCGCTTTGAAGCGAAATCCCGGCAGCGCTTTCAACCGGAGCTGTACGAAACCGCGCGCGCCGCGCCTTGGTAATCGCAGGCGCGAACCCGGTGCGGTCATGGCGGGAATTTCCACCCGGTAGGTTTCGCGGCCGTCCGGATTCGCCGGATCGTTCACCTGCACGTCGATCGCGGCGCCGCGAAGGAAATCGTCGATTCGCAGCCGCACTTCCTGGGTGATGTTGTGCTCGATCTTCCCGCCACGTCCCGGCGCAGCGGCCTGACTGGCCTGGTCGAGTGCGCGATCGTAAGCGCGACGGCGCGCTGGATCTCGCAGGATTTCATAGGCCGCGTTGAGCTCCTCGGTCCGCGCTCGCGCTTCCGCCGAGTTTCCGTTCAGGTCCGGATGATGACGCTTCGCGAGCAGGCGATAGGCATCGCGGATTTGCAGCGCGCTGCAATCACGATCCAAACCCAGAACCGCGTAAAGATTTTCGGGAGTTGCCGGCAAGCCGTCACCTTAGCTGCTCGTCGCGTGCGCGTCAGGCTGCGGGAATTTGCTCGATCGTCTGATACAGCTTCTGCGCGTCGACCGGTTTCGTGAGGTGATATTGAAAACCAGCCGCCGCGCTTTGCGCGACGTCGGTTTCCATCCCATATCCGCTCAGGGCCACGCCCACCAGCGGCGTTCCAAGGCGCAGCGCTTCCATCACTTCGTAGCCGGTTCCATCGGGCAGACCGAGATCGCTGATCAGGATATCGAAAGCCGCGGCGCGCCCGGCGAGAATCGCGTCCGCCTTGGTGTGCGTCACCTTTACCTCGTGCCCGCGTTTGCGGAGGAGTCGCGCCATGAGCGTGGCGGTGGTCGGATGATCTTCCACCAGCAGAATGCGCCGCCGGTTGCCGTCGGCCGGCTGATGCGCGGCCGGCGACCGCGTCGCGACCTCGGCTTCCGCGCACGGCACCTCGAAAGTGAAACACGCGCCCTTGCGAAGTCCCTCGCTTTCCGCGCGGAGCGAGCCGCCATGCATCTCGGCCAGGGCATTGGAAATCGCCAGCCCCAGTCCGAGTCCGCCGAAAGTATGATTGAAATTGGCGTCGGCCTGCTCGAAGGCGTTGAAGATTTTCGGGAGCGCTTCCGCCGGAATGCCCACGCCCGTATCGCGGACCGCGACGCGCAGGTGCTGATCCGGTTGGTTCGTTGTCCGGATCGTGATCTTTCCTGTTGGCGGAGTGAATTTCACCGCGTTGCGGATCAGGTTCCAAAAGATCTGCTGAATCCGGGCCGGGTCGCCATCGATGTGATGCTGCGCGGCCTCGAGTTCGAGCTGAATCTTCGGTGGCGGATTGGCCGGATCACCGCACACGACCGCGATTGCTTCCTCGAGGAGATCGTGCGCGTCGATCGTCTTGCGCTGGAGCTGCACCTTGCCGTGGGCGATCCGGGTGAGGTCGAGAAGATCGTCGATCAGTTTCGCTTCCAGTTCCACGTTGCGGCGGATCATGGAAATGTCGGCCCGGATCTCGACCGGAATATTTGGATCGGTTTCCATGGCACTGGCCGCCATCAGGACCGGATTTAACGGCGTCCGCAGTTCGTGACTAAGGACGGCGAGGAAACGATCCTTGGCGGCGTTGGCGCGTTGCGCTTCGGCCAGGCTGCGGCGGAGTTCGCCGCGCGTTTTGTCGAGCGAAGCGGCCAGGAGGCGCGCCTCGCTGGCGGCTTGTTTCGCGACCTCGGCCTGCGCCTGCGAATAGGCCGCCGTGCGTTCCCCGTAAAACGCCGAAGCGATCAGCGGCAGCAGGACGACGATGGCGCGGGCCTCCGGCTCTTTGGGATTTCCGCCTAACAATACCAGCATCGAGCCATCTTTCGCCTCCAACCCGGTCGCGACGACGCGGGCGGACGCGTCTGGAAAACAAAGCTCGGCCCGATGAAACGGCCGGCCCTTCGCTTCCTTGAGAAATTTCTGCCACTCCTTCGCCCGCGGCAGCGTTTGCTGAAATCCGGGGCCGGGCAGAAGCACATCCAGATCGCGGTCGCAGATGAAAATGATCAGGTCGTCGGCGCCCGCCCGGGCCGCGAGCTGGCGCGCGGCAGCGGAGCGTGTCGCCGGCGGCGTGAGGTCGGCGACGAGCGCGAGGAGACCCAGCGGGTCGTGCTTTGAATCACGCGGGTAGGACACAAACGACGGCGGTGCAGTTGTGGAAGCCGTTGAACTGACCTTCGGTCCGGGCGACCTGGCCATAAGTATTACAGCCGGCGAATTGCGTCGGCCCGAGCACTTCCTTGAGCGCGTCGAGCTCCATTCCAAATTCTCGTCCCATCCGGAGGCGGGTCGCGACGCAGTCGAAAAAGAGAGCCACCTGTGGCTTGTGCCCGTGCAATTGCTCCACCGCCGCGCGGGTCGCGTTGGCCGCGGCATCGCGCGCCGCGGCGGAGTCCGTCGTCATGATGCAGACCGCCGTTCCGGACGGAATCTCCGCTGCGCAAAGGACCGAGCCGTCTTCGTTCACGGCCAGCGGGACGCGCAGCTTGTAGCCGCTCCCGGTATCGATCCCGATGATGTTGTGCAGAAAAAACGGCAGCGGATCCTGGCGATCAAACTTCTGCTCCGTCTTTCGCGCATGTTCTTCGAAGATTTCGACAATCGGAGTTGCATTCAGGCTCACGAGGACGGCGCCGGTTGCTTCCGTGACCCGCATCGGCGGTGTCGCTGGCGACCAGCCGTGCCGGACACCGACCCCGATGGGCTTCGATGAAATAATCTCGAGGGCAACGGCGGCATCGGTCGCGAATTCTTCGTCGCAGAACACTTGAGTGCGCTTGAAATTTGCATCGTCGCCCGCGCCCCCGCCGAAAAACTGGTGATTGCCGCCGGTAATCCGGGTCAGTTCCTCGATCAATTCATCGGCGTGCCCGGCGAGCGCGTCGGTCAGAATGAGGGCGGCGCAATATTCCTGCGCGCCGGTTTCGCCGCAGCGAAATTTGGAGGCCATCGCTTCCGCGACCTCGGCCCGATTCTGGTTGATCCCGCGTCCCATGCCGGCGTTGAAAACGAGCTGCGAAGATGAGATCGCGACCGCGCAGACCTTGCCTTCGCCCTGCGTTTCGCTGGTAAATTCGCCCGCCGAAGAGCAACCGACGATGAGCTTGGGTGAACAGGAAGCCTTCAGCGCCCGGACGAGTTCCGGCCCATCATATTTCGGCGAGACGAAAAGAATCAGCGCATCGGGGGCGGCGGAAAGATTGCTTTTGATCTGCTCGCCGAGATCGCGTCCGGCGGCAGCGCTATTGTCCGCGGATGAATAAACAACGGCCGTCTCAGTTCTGTTCATGAAGGAGGACGCTCGACGCTGCCCGGGGGTGGGGCAAGCCGGAAGGAGAGTCGAGGGGGTTAGTCGCGCCGCAGCTCCGCCTGGCGCAGACACGTCACAAGATGGTCGTTCAGGCGACGCGGTGACACATGGCGTTCAAAAAGTGTGGCCGCGTTTGGCTCGGGCGGCGAGCAAACCGCCACCCACTCCCGCAAGTATTTTACCAGCGTCGGAGACGACGAAAATCCACTCGAACGACGCTTGCATCGCAATCAGAAGCGCGACATCGATCAAGGCGTAAAGACAGCCGAAGAGCGTGCCAACGAGGAGCGGACCGGCCGCCGCCGGGCGCGCGATCCAAAACGCCCCAATGAAACTGAAAATGACTCCGGCGATGGGACCGACCCACCAGCCCATTTTCTCGGCGTAAATCTGTGCCTGGCTGGCCTCCCGCGGGCCAAAGAGCGCCACCACACCGACCAGAGTCACGATCGCGGCAATCTCGGCCGCGACGGCTCCCACAATAAGTTTTATCCAGGGAATTTTCATAAGCGGATTATGGAAGCGAAGATGCTGGAGATCGTAGGCGCCGGCGGCGTAGCAACCGACGCACTCCCCAGACGAGGAAAATTAGCACCGTGAGCGCGAGAACGGCCTGCGCCACAAGGTTGCGAATAGGATTGCTAAGAATGTAATTCGGATGCCGTGCGTAAAAGCCGTTGAAGCTTTCAAACGCCGCTGGCAACGCGGTCAAATCTTCTCTCGCCAACTCGAGCCGGTGCTCGTTGGGATGGTATTGGGATCTGAATCGGTAGGCTTGTCCGGCCTCGTTCAATTCGATGTGGCTGCCCAGGATCCAGGTGAGCGGCCGCGTCTTCAGAAACTCCACAACCCGCAGGGCGCTTTCGTGGTAGGCCGCGGCATCTTCGATCAGCAGCCGGGCCGGCATGAGGAAATCTCCGGAAAACAAAATCCCCGTTCTGTTGTCGTAGAATGCCACGTGGGTCGGGTTGTGTCCGGGCGTCGGAATTACATCCACAGTTCGGCCGCCCAGATCTACCTGTGCAATCCCGTTGGGCCAGTTCGTAAAGCCGAAGAACGCCCGAACTCCTTCCAAATCTATGGGCACGATCTGGACCGATGGAAGGGAGGCAAACTGAGGATCGCCGGCGCGATGATCTGAATGGCGATGGGTGTGCGCCACGAGAAGGGGAAGCTTTTGGTCGTTCCTATTCGGCAATAGTTCCAAGATTGTTTTCGCCAGCGGCATCTCTTTCGCGTCCGCGACCGCGCCGCTATCGATGAGAAGAGCTTTGTCGGAGCCGACCAGAAGATAGAGAAAATTTGCTTCGAAGGTTGCGCAAGGACTCTGACGCAGGATAAAAGTTTGCGGCTCGTAGGTATGGACCTGCAGCGGGTGTTGCGGCGTTGCCGTGCAATCCAAAGCACCCTCATTCCAGTGCACATCCAACGATCCAGGCGCTGGCTGGGACGAGGCCAGCGTTGTGGTCAAGAGAAAGATCGCTGCCACTACTTCGGCTCCCACTTTCCAACGCACGCAAATACGAGGCTGTGGATGCATGCGAATTGCCAGGCCTAACGAGAACAGGATGGGCTGCTGCGACCGGTGGCGCGCATGGCAGCGGGTGAAAGCGTGGAAATCATGGAAGGCGAGGTCGTACGCCGGGTCGCAGTCAGCTCGATCGCAGTTAGGCCATCTCTCTGCATCACCGGCCGATATGATCATATCTTCTCCTCGGCGAGAGGCGTTGCCAAAACTGCGCACCCAAGTGCCCTTAGCAAGGTAAAAAGGGAATCTCCTCGCTCGCTTCTTTTTTGCTCGAGGTGCGGTTGAAATACTGGAAGGAAGCGCTTCGTCGCTTCCGCGGGATGGGGCGTTGCTTGCCTTGCCGCGTCGTCCTCCCCCCGGCACCTTCCAGTTTCTAGCTGCGGCGGTTTTGCTTTTGCGCCGCCTGCATGTTGTCGACCAGGTTGGGATATTTCCGGCCGGCGCGTTTGGCGGAGGCTTTCGCCCTGGCTTTGCTTTTCGCGGTCAGGTTGGTGTGACCGCTCTTTTTCGGGGCGGATTTTTCCCACGGCTCACTCCCGGATTTCTTTGGCATGCCGGGTGTTCGCCCGAGTGCCGGTTTTTGGACGCGAGAAATTTTTTGTTTGCGGTGACGCGGCGACCGCGACAAATCTTTTTCATGATCCGGCAGGCGCTCATCGTCGCTCTGGTGCTCGCGGCCGTTTACCGGGGGGAGGGGGCTGATCCGGAGCGCAGGGTGGAGGGCAACGTCATTACGTCGGCGCGCGAGCCGAAAGTGCGGATCGAGTTGCCGAAAACGGCGCAGTACGTCGGGGCCAATCGGTTCGTGCTCTATGAGATGGCGGATTGCGAGCTGCACGTCTTCGTCGAGGCCGACGTTGAGAAAAATGTGCGCCGCCTCTACTGGGTGCAGTTCGAGGGTTACCTCCCGAGCAAGCCGGACCTGGCGCACACTTACGATTCGCCGCGTCACGCGCAGATCGGCGGGCTCGATTTCTTCGTCGATACTTCGATCTCGACCCGGGATGCGAAGGTTCGAGAAGGATCGGACACCGAGCATGTCCGCGCGCTCTTGCGCGCGCAAGGCTATCTCCGGCCGGAGACGATGGCGTCGGTGCGGCTGGTTCATTTGCTCGATGCCACGAAACGCCAGGAGCTCATGATTATTTATGCCGAGGATCTCGGACCGACTGGTCTGAGAGCGGCTGATTTAAAAGAGGGCGGCAAGGCGCACGAGCAATGGTCGAAGATCGAAGAGGGGGTGATTGAGCGGGCGAAGAGCGCGCTCAAGCTCGAGCAGCTATAGAGGGCGATTGCCGCCCCCGAGTGCGGCGTGGCGGGGGCAAGTCACGAGGTGGTCGTTCACCATCCCGGTCGCCTGCATCAGGGCGTAGCAAATGGTCGAGCCGACAAACTTGAAGCCGCGGCCTAACAAGTCGCGGCTCATGGCGTCGGATTCGGCGGTCTTGGCCGGCACCTGCGCCATGCTGCGCCGGCGATTCTGTTTCGTTTTGCCGCCGACGAAACTCCAGAGGTGAGCGTCGAGCGTTGTCTCTTCCTGCAAGGCGAGGAGCGCTCTCGCGTTCTGGATCGTGGCTGCGATCTTGAGCCCATTGCGCACAATGCCGGCGTCGGCGAGGAGGCGCTCCACTTCGCGTGCGCCGTAGCGCGCGATCTTCTCCGCGCGGAAAGCATCGAACGCTTTTCGATAATTCTCCCGTTTCTTCAGGATGGTATTCCAGCTCAGTCCCGCCTGCGCACCTTCGAGAATGAGGAATTCAAAGAGCACGCGGTCGTCGTGCACCGGCACGCCCCATTCCTTGTCGTGATACACGATCGCCTCTTCGGTCGTAGCCCAGGGGCAGCGCGGCATGCGCGGAGCATGCGCCAAGGACGGGCGGCTGAACAGCAAATTGCGACGCGCCCTTCCCGCGCGCCTAACGAAAGCGGAAAGCTACGACTTGTAGCGCAGGCGCTTCTTGTGGCGGTTTTCTTTCATCCGCTTGCGGCGCTTGTGCTTGGAGATTTTTGCTTTTCGTCGTTTTTTCAGCGAGCCCATAGGGAAGATTTCAATCAGCCGATTTCGGAGTGCCGAAAATCAGCATCTGAAACCACAAAGCGACCGAACCCGGTCGCGCGCAGCGAAGTTAAAGGGATTGCAAGAGTTGGCAACTCATTTCGCGCCGGCCAACGCGCTGCGCAATAGGTCGACGTGTTCCGCGGGCTTCACCTGGCGCAAAATTTCCGAGATTCGCCCGGCGCCGTCGATCACAAACGTGCTCCGTTCCGCGCCCATGTATTTTTTGCCGTACATGCTTTTCTCGACCCAAACGCCGTAGTCGTTGACGATTTTTTTCTCGGGGTCGGAGAGGAGCGGAAAGGGGAGGCCGTACTTCGCGATGAACTTCTCGTGGCTCGCCGCGGAATCGATGCTGACCCCGAAAATCTCCGCCCGCCCTTCAAACTCGCTCCAGGAATCGCGCAATCCGCAGGCCTGCGCGGTGCAGCCCGGCGTGTCGTCTTTCGGATAAAAATAGAGGACCACCGGCGTGCCGCGAAAGTCTTGCAGGCTCACGGATTTTCCGGCGCCATATTTTCCGCCGATCGCCTTGGCGGTGAAATTGGGGGCGGCATCACCCACTTTTAAGTCCGCAGAATCGGTCGTCATTGCTCGAAGAGAATAATCAGCACTCCAACCGCGCACAACAGCACGCCCATGACCCCGGCCTCGTATTTTTCGAAGGCGCGCAATTTCACCTGCTCGATCCCGACCAGCGCGAGCCAGGTGAAGACGACCATGCCCGCGATGGTGGCGACGGTGAGGATGAGCGTGAGCAAGGCAAATCCATACCAGCCGTAACGAACACCGGAGACGTAAACCGGCACAAACGCTTCGCAGGGCGAAAAGGTGAGGAGCGCAAGCAGGCTGGTGACGGCGGCAATATCGGATTTGGAAAAAGCGAGCCTTCCCGAGCCATGTTCGTGCTCGTGATTGTGCTCGTGTCCATGGTCGTGCGAATGCCCGCCGCGCCCGAGATGAAGGTGGGTGTGCGCGCGCCCGGTCAGTTGCCGGAAAATATAAAAGAGCCCGAACGCGATGAGCGCGCCGCCAGCAATCCAAGGAAAGAGCGCACCGATGCGGTCGCTCAGGGCGATCCCGAGCCAGGCCACGACGAGGCCGAGCATGGCCGTGAAAGAAGCGTGACCCGTGGCGGCGAGCGCGGTGATGAGGAGAGTTTTCGACCGATTCCAGCGCTGCACCCGCGCGGCGAGGACGAACGGCAGCCAATGCGTCGGGATGGCGGCGTGAAAAAAGGCGATCGTGAAGCCGGTGATCGCAATGGTGGTGAGAACGGAGTCGTTCATCGGAGCAGGTGAAGCGGGACTGTGGGCTTCAATTCACTGCCGTCAAAAAAAGGTGAGATAAAAAAATCGGGCTGCAGGGATTTGAACCCTGGACCTCCTGCACCCGAGGCAGGCGCTCTACCAAGCTGAGCCACAGCCCGAACTTTTTCTCGCCACGCTGCCGCCGGGTGGGGAACCCGAGGGTCGCGCAGCGCACCTATTTCGCGCACTTCGCTCGCGCTGGCAAGTGATTCAATCGGCCCGAGAAAATCCGTTGACAACGTGGTCGCTGCACGCATGATCGAAATCCGCTTGCCCGCGACGATGCTTGCTTCGATTTCCACCGCTTCAGCCCTAACGAATGGATCGCCGACGATCCTGCAATTTCCGTCCGAGCCCAGCCGTTCCGTCCGTTCCTTGAGAAATATGACCGCTCAACTCCTGCAAGAAGCAGCCAAAGTGATTCCGAACCAGCAGTTGCTGATCAACGTCGTTTCCAAGCGCGTGCGGCAGCTCGGGATCGGCCATCGACCGCTCGTCGAAGCCACCCCCAAGTCCTCCCTTACCGACATTGCCTTGAAAGAAATCATCGCCGGCAAGCTCACCTTCGAAGAATTGAAGGACGAGGCCGCGAGCGGCTAGTGATGAGTGACGAGTGACGAGTGACGAGTGGGACGCCGCGTTTTCCTCTCGTCACTCATCACCTGTCACTCGTCACTCTCCAAATGTCCGCTGAGACCATTCTCAATCGCAAGGCGCTGCGCGATTTTCACATCCTCGAGCGCTTCGAGGCCGGGGTCGAGCTGAAGGGGAGCGAGGTCAAGTCGATCCGCGCCGGCAAAGCCAACATCGGCGACGCCTTTGCCCGGATCGAAAAAGGCGAGGCGTTTCTCTACGGGGCCGACATCCAGCCCTACGAACGCGCCAGTCACGAAGTGCCGGCCTCGAAACGGGTGCGCAAACTTCTCCTGCACCGCCGCGAAATCGACAAACTCTACGGCCTGACGAATATCGCCGGCCGCACTCTCGTTATCCTCAAGCTCTATTGGAAAAACGGGCGGATCAAAGCCGAGGTCGGCGTCGCCAGCGGCAAGGAAGCGCGCGACAAGCGGCTCGATCTGAAAAAGCGCGCGACCGACCGCGAGACCGCGCGCGAAGTGGCCCGCTTCAACCGCAAACACGGATGATGGGGAAGTGACGAGTGATGAGTGACGAGTGACGAGCGGGCGCCACTTGTCAGTTGCCGTCAGCTGCGGAACACTCGTCACTCGTCACTCGTCACTCGCCACTTCCCGTGTCTCCGCTCTTCCTCATCTTTCTCACCGTCTTCATCGACATGGTGGGGTTCGGCATCATCATCCCGGTGCTGCCGCTTTACGCGCAGCATTTCGATGCCACCCCGCTCCAGATCGGCTGGCTCACTGGCATCTATTCCGGGATGCAGATCATCTTTACCCCCATCCTCGGCCGGCTCTCCGACCGCGTCGGGCGGCGCCCGGTCCTGATCGTTAGTCTGGCCGGGACCGCGCTCGGTTTTCTCGTCATGGGCTGGGCCAATTCGCTCGCGCTCCTCTTTGTCGCGCGCATCATCGACGGCATTTCCGGTGGCAACATCTCGACCGCGCAGGCGTACATCGCCGATATCAGCACCCCGGAAAATCGTTCGCGTTCGATGGGGATCATCGGCGCGGCTTTTGGCCTTGGGTTCACCTTTGGCCCGATGATCGGCGGGGTCATGAGCCACATCTCCTACAGCGCGCCGTTCTATTTTGCGGCCGGGCTCGCGGCGGTGAATGTCGTGCTCCTTTATTTCATCCTCCCGGAAAGTCTTTCCGCCGAGGATCGCGCCCATCCGCAAAAGCGGACTCGCCTGGCGGATGTTTTCCAACACGGCGACTCGCGCATGTTCGGCACGATCGTGGCCACTTATTTTTTCTCGATCACCGGCTTCGCCATCATGACGACGCTCTTCGCGCTCTTCACCGAAAAGCAGTTCGGTTTCGACGCGCGCAAGACGGGCTACCTCTTTGGCTTTATCGGAATCATCAGCGTGATCCTGCAGGGCGGGCTCATCGGCCGGCTGGTGAAAATGTTTGGCGAAACGGCGCTGGCCCGAAGCGGTCTCCTCCTCCTCGCGGTGGCGCTCGCGCTGCTTGCCGTTCGCGGCCTCGATCCCAATGTTGCTCGCGGCCTGTGCTGCGCTCGCCATCGCCAACGGCCTCGTCAATCCAACCCTCAACGGTCTCGCCTCGCAGATGATCGATCGCAGCTGGCAGGGCCGCGCTCTCGGGCTCATGCAATCGGCCGGCAGCGTCGGCCGCCTCATCGGTCCGCTCCTCGGCGGCTGGCTCCTTATGTTCGACCTCGACAAGCCGATCACTTTCTACGCGCGCACGCCTTTTCTCGCGGGCGCCGCGATCCTGCTCGTAGCCTTCGCCCTCGCGCTCAGCGTGCGCAAACCGGCGGCGGACAAGTTGCCCACCGTCGTCCCCGTCGAGGCGGACGTTTAGATTTTTCATGGCAAGTGGTTGCTGCAGGCGGCTCGTGAGGAAAGCGGTGCGGGGACGCACCGCACTCCGAAAGCAGGCTGCGCCTGCGAGACATTGCGCGCGAAGCGCTTTCGGAGTGCGGCGCGTCCTCGCGCCGCTTTCCTCAACCTCAAGCTCTCGCGAGCAGCCGATCTTCCAGGAAATGCGATAGTCTTTCCATGAAACGAACTCTTCTCACTCTCGGCGGGATCGGTCTCGCTACCTGGGCCATCTCGCGCGCGCTCCGCAGCGAGGCTTCTTTCGCGGGCAAGGTCGTGATCGTGACCGGCGGCTCGCGCGGTCTTGGCCTCGCCATCGCTCGCCGCCTCGCGGCTGAGGGCGCGCGGCTCGCCCTCTTTGCGCGCGACGAAGACGATCTGGCCAAAGCCTGCGCGGAATTGCGCGAGCTCGGGGGCGAAGCGCTCGCTGTGCCCTGCGATTTGCTCGACCGCGACCAGTCGTTAGGCGCGATCCAGACCGTGGTCGATCATTTCGGAACGATCGACGCCCTGGTCAACAACGCCGGCATCATCGAAGTCGGCCCCCTCGAAAACATGCGCCGGCCCGATTTTGAAAAATCGATGCAGCTTCATTTCTGGGCGCCCTTCAATCTCATTCAGCAGGTCCTCCCGCACATGCGCCGGGCCGGCGGCGGGCGAATCGTCAACATTGCCTCGGTCGGCGGAAAAGTGGCGGTGCCGCACATGGCGCCCTACAGCATGAGCAAGTTTGCGCTCGTCGGGCTCTCCGACGCCTTTCGCGCCGAGCTCGCGCAGGACAACATCCAGGTTACCACCGTCACGCCCGGGATGATGCGGACCGGTTCGCAGGTGCACGCGAAATTCAAAGGCAACCATGGCGCCGAATACACCTGGTTTTCGCTCTCGACCGCGCTGCCCTTCGCGGCGGTGGACGCGGAGCGCGCCGCGGCCAAAATCGTCGAAGCCTGCCGCAATGGCCAGGCTTCGCTCATCATCGGTTTCCCGGCCCGGGTTGCGATCATCGGCAACGCCGTTTTTCCCAGCCTCACCGGCCAAATCATGAAGCTGGTCAACCGCCTCCTGCCCGGTCCGGTTGGGGTGGAAGGGGATGAAATAAAATCCGGCCGGGAAGCGCGCCGGGAGAGAAAGATGCCGGGCTGGCTCTCGCGGATCGGCGGCAACGCGCTGGCGAGCAACCACGAAGCGTGAAGCGATCCGGTGCAGGCGCAGCGGCTTTTCGTTAGTCTGGAATTGCCGGCGTCGGTCGTCGACGCACTCGTTAGGCTTGATCCTGGGTTGCCCGGCTGTGCGCTGGGTCAGCGCCGCGCAGTTGCACCTGACGCTCTCTTTTCTGGGCCAGGTTGCGCCGGAGACAGAAGAGAAACTTCAGACGCAGCTGCGCGCGATTCGCTTCTCGCGCTTTTTTCTTCCGCTCCACGGTCTCGGGACGTTCCCTGCGAAAGGCCGCCCCAAGGTCATCTGGCTCGGCGTCGGGCAGGGACATCCGCACCTCTTCCAACTCCACAAGCGCGTCACCGACGCCGCCCTGGCCGCGGGGATCGAACCGGATCTGCGCCCGTGGCATCCGCACTTTACTCTCGCCCGCTGCCTGGATGTCGCGCCGCAGACGCTCGCGCGGTTTCTGCGCCTTCATGCCGAGTTCGATGCCGGACTCGTCCCGATCGATTCCTTCCAGTTGAAGTCGAGCCGCCTCACAGCCGCGGGCTCAATTTACCAGACCGAGCTGAGCGTGCGCGCGGGGGCGTAGCGGAACGGCCGCTTGCCACCGCCGGACTTCACTCTATATCCCGATGATGAAACGCTTCTTTGTCCTCGCCGCCATCGGCGCACTCCTTGGCCTAACGAACCTGCCGGCGGCCGAGGCGCCGCCTGCGGTTATCGCGCTCAAGGCCGCCCGGCTTTTCGACGGCAAATCGAAAACGCTTTTGCCTAACGGCGTCGTCATTGTCGAGGGCAAGATCATCACGGCCGCCGGGAGCAACGTCGCCATCCCGCCTAACGCCCAGGTGATTGATCTGGGCGACGCCACCCTTTCGCCCGGGTTCATGGACGCGCACACGCATCTGACCTCCGATTATTCCGGCAACTACAACGAACTCCGGCTGAAAATGCTCGACTCAAACATCTCCCAGCTCGCGCTCGAGATGATCCCCTGCGCGCGCGCCACGCTCGAGGCCGGCTTCACCACCGTGCGCGACCTCGGGGCCGGTTTCCCAAACTCGCACGACTTCCCCGATGTCTCGCTCCGCAATGCGATCAGCGAAGGCATCCTCCCGGGCCCGCGCATGCTCGTCGCGACCCACGGCATCGGCGCCACCGGCAGCCACTTCGATGGCACGAACGGCTTTCGCGACATGATCTTCGGGGCGGAACCGGACGAGCGGTCGGGGATCGCCGATGGACCGGACTCCATTCGCAAGGCGGTTCGCTTCGAGGTCAAAAATGGCGCCGATGTGATCAAGGCCGCGGTCTCGGGCGGCGTGCTTTCGTTAGCCGATGAAGTGGACGTGCCGCAGTTCACGCCCGAAGAAATGGCGGCGCTGGTCGACGAGACGCATCGCCTGCGAAAGAAAGTCGCGGTCCATTGTCACGGCGACGAAGTGGCCAAGGAAGCGATCAATGCCGGCGTCGACTCGATCGAGCACGGCTCTTTCCTCAAACCGGCGACGCTGACTTTGATGAAACAAAAAGGGACCTATCTCTCGGCCACCCTGATGGCAACGGAGTGGATCATGGGCAAGATCGATCAGTACCCGCCCGCGATTCAGGCCAAGGCCAAGGCGGCGGCGGACGCGCGATCCGAGATGTTTCGCAACGCGGTCAAGATCGGGGTGAAAATTGCGTTCGGCACGGATGCTTCCGTCTTTCCGCATGGACAAAATGCGAAGGAATTTGCGCTCATGACCAGCCTCGGCATGAAACCGATCGACGCTTTGCTGAGTGCGACTGCGGTCGACGCGGAACTCTTCGGCGTCGCCGACAAACTCGGCACCCTGGAAAAAGGGAAGCTGGCTGACGTCATCGCGATGCCGGGCGATCCGACGGCGGACATCACCGCGACGGAGCGTGTCTTTTTCGTGATGAAAGAGGGCAAGATCGTGAAGAACGGAGCCAAGGAGTAGTGACGGCATTGTAGACGCCTCCCTCCGGGAAGCACTGAGGAAACGGCGCGATTTGTCCCCGCGTTTCTTGCTCTTCTGCTCCTGCTCTTGCTCTTGCTCTTGCTCGTGCTCGTGCTCCTACTTCTGCTCTCCAACGGTTGTCATCCTGAGCGTAGCGAAGGATCTCTGACTATTTCCGGAACGCGGATGCCGCCGAAAAGAGAAATGGTAGAGATTCTTCGCTCCGCTCAGAATGACAGCGCTGGGTGGGAGTAGGAGCAAGAGCAAGAGCAGGAGCAGGAGCAAGAGCGGAAGTTGAGCCGCGGGATTCCCTCCGCGCTTCGCAGAGCGAAGCGTCTACATTGACGCCGCCTGCCTCCACCCTCAGGATGACGCGATGATGAGATTCGAAAATCAGGTCGCGATCGTGACGGGAGCGGGGCGGGGGATTGGCCACGCCATTGCCGTGCGTTTGGCTAACGAGGGCGCGCGGATCGCATCGGTCAGCCGGAGCGAAGGGAACGCCCAGCGCACTTCCGATGAAATCAACGCGACCCGTGCCGACGCCGCCAAAGCCTACGCCGTCGACGTTTCCGATCACGCCGCCGTCCAGCAGACGAGCGCAAAAATTCTCGAGGACTTCGGACGCGTCGACATCCTGGTGAACAATGCCGGCGTCACGCGCGACGGGCTGAGCATGCGCATGTCGATGGAGGATTGGGACACCGTGATGGATACGAACTTGAAAGGCGCCTTCGTCTTCTGCCAGGCGGTCATGCGTCCCATGATCAAGCAGCGCAGCGGCCGCATCATCAACATCAGCTCGATCGCCGGCCTGATGGGGAACGCCGGGCAAGCGAACTACGCCGCGAGCAAAGCCGGCCTCATTGGCCTAACGAAAACGCTGGCCCGCGAGCTGGCCAGCCGCGGGATCACGGTCAACGCCGTCGCCCCGGGGTTTATCATGACCGACATGACCGACGTCCTTTCCGACCAAATCAAGGAAGCGATTCTGCCCAAAATCCCGCTGGGCAAATTTGGCGAAGGCGCCGACATCGCGGCGGCCGTCGCCTTTCTCGCGTCGCCCGAGGCGAAATACATCACCGGCCAGGTCCTGACCGTGGATGGCGGGATGGTGATGTAGACGCTTCGCTCTGCGAAGCGCGGGCCTGCGCCTCGTCGCAGATTTAACCAGGGAACAAGACGAGTTTCCCCCCGCGCTTCGCAGAGCGAAGCGTCTACAGCACCGAATCTGCTGCAATGGAAGGCCGGCCTTGAAAACGATTTCCTTCATCGCAGCCCTGATCCTCGGGTGGTATGCCTACCATCGGCTTAATCCGCCGGTCTCGTACCCGCCGGGTGTGCTCGTGAGCAGTACGCCACTGCAAACTGACGCCTCTCCAGACGAAGCTCTGCTCAGCTACGGGAAATTTCAGCTTAAACCACTCGCCCGTTTCTCGCTCGACGCCCGGGTCCTGCACCGGAAAATCTATCGCTACGATCGCGGGGCCGCCCTCGTCCCGATCGATCTCGCGGTGGGCTGGGGGCCGATGTCGGACCAGGCCGTGCTTGATCGCCTCAAGATCAGCCAGGCTTCGCGCTTCTTCTTTTACGAGTACAAGGGCCAGCCGCCCATTGCGCGCGAAGAGATCACCTCGCACGCGACTAATCTCCATCTCATCCCGTCGAGCGGGGAAATCGCCGCCCAATGCCGGGCTCTCCGGAGCGGTGACCTGATTCATCTTTCCGGTTTGCTCGTCGAAGCGAGCGGGCCCGGCATCGGGACCTGGCGCAGTTCGTTGAGCCGGACCGATTCGGGGAACGGCGCCTGTGAGCTGGTCTGGGTGAAAGAGATCAATACCCGCCCGCGCTGAGGAAAAGTCTTGCCGGTTGCGAGCGCGTGCCATCGGCTTCATCGTGGAGAATGAGCATTGAAAAAGCGACGTTTGGGGCCGGATGTTTCTGGGGAGTCGAGGCGGTTTTTCGCCAGACCGAGGGAGTAAAGGATGTCGCCGTTGGCTATGCGGGGGGAAAGACGGAAAATCCTACTTACGAGGATGTTTGCAGCGATGAAACTGGACATGCGGAAGTAGTCGAAGTCGATTTTGACCCGTCGGAAGTCTCCTACGAAGCGCTGCTCGACGTGTTCTGGCGCAACCACGATCCGACCACGCGCAATCGCCAGGGCCCGGATGTCGGCTCGCAGTATCGCTCGGTCGTTTTTTATCATTCGCCTGAACAAAAAGCCGCCGCGGAAGCGAAGCTAGCTGAGCTGGAGAAGAGCGGACGGTTCTCTCGCCCGATCGTGACCCTGATCGAGCCTGCGCCGACCTTTTATCGCGCGGAAGAATATCATCAGCAGTATCTCGCCAAACACGGCCGCACGCATTGCGCGATTTAGCTGCGATTCATCGGCGATGAATCGTGAGGTCGTTCGCACTTCCAATCTTGCCGGCGACGGCGCCGCCCTGATCCTGCGCGAGGCGCGGCGGGCGCTGGCCGAGCGCGGCGAGTTTCGCATCGCGCTTTCCGGCGGGAACACGCCGCGGCCGATCTATGCCGAGTTCGGACGCATCGCGCGCGATCTGCCGTGGGAACGGGTCCGCTTCACTTTCGGCGACGAGCGTTGCGTGCCGCCGGATGACGCCGAGAGCAATTACCGGATGGCGCGCGAGGCTTTATTCGAGCCGTTTGGCGTTCCGGAGAAATCGGTCCTGCGGATGCGCGGTGAAATCGAACCGATTCTGGCCGCGCAGGAATACGAAGACGCGCTCGCGCTTCTCGCCACGCAACATGGCGAGACGATTTATCGGCACGATCTCATGCTGCTCGGAATGGGCGACGACGGGCACACCGCTTCCTTGTTTCCCGGTACTACTGCGCTGAACGAGCAGGTGCGGCGGGTCGCCGCCAATTACGTCCCGAAACTCGACGCCTGGCGCCTGACGATGACCCTGCCGCTGCTGAACCAATCCCGCCACGCGCTCTTCTTCGTCAGTGGGGAAAAGAACCCGCAGCTCTTGGAGCGCGTCCTCGCCGGCGATTCCGAATTTCCCGCCGCGCAGATCAATCCGCCTAACGGGGAGTTGACCTGGATGATTGGCGAGCGCACCTAACGGGGTGGCAAAAGCGCGCACCATTCTTGTTACCGGCTCGGCTGGATTGATCGGCTCGGAGACGGTCAAACGTTTCGCGGCCGATGGCTGCCGCGTCGTCGGGCTCGATAACGACATGCGGGCGCGCTTCTTCGGCGAGGAAGCATCCACCCGCAAGACGCGCGACGCGCTCCAGGCGAGCCTGCCGTCGTACCAGCATCATGAGGTCGACATTCGCGATGCCGGTGCGGTAAACGAAATCTTCAAAACCCACGGGCGCGAACTGGCCGCGATCGTTCACGCTGCGGCCCAGCCGTCGCACGACTGGGCGGCGCGCGATCCGCAGATGGATTTCACGGTCAACGCCAATGGGACCCTCAATCTCCTCGAAGCGGCGCGAAACTATTGCCCGGAAACGCCCTTCGTTTTCACCTCGACGAACAAGGTCTACGGCGACACTCCGAATCGTCTCCCGCTCCAGGAACTTGACCTCCGCTGGGAAATCGAGCCGGGCCACGCGTTCGAGCCGGGCATTTCCGAAAACATGAGCATCGACCAGACAAAGCACTCGCTTTTCGGCGCCTCGAAGGCCGCGGCCGACATCCTGGTGCAGGAATACGGCCGCTACTTCGGCATGCCGACCGCCTGTTTTCGCGGCGGTTGCCTAACGGGACCCGCTCATGCCGGGACCGAGCTGCACGGGTTTCTCTCCTACCTCATGAAATGCACCGTCAGCGGCCGGCCCTATCGCGTTTTCGGCTACAAGGGCAAACAGGTGCGCGACAACATTCACAGCTTCGACCTGGTCGAGGCTTTTGCCGCGTTCGTTAGGGCGCCGCGCGTCGGCGAGGTCTACAACATCGGTGGGAGCCGCCATTGCAATTGCTCCATGCTGGAAGCAATCGCGCTCTGCGAAGAAATCAGCGGGAAGAAGCTTTCACTGGGAATACGTCGAGGACAACCGCATCGGCGATCACATCTGGTGGATCAGCGATGTGCGGAAATTCCGCGAGCATTATCCGGAATGGAATTTCCGTTACGGGCTGCGGGAGATTCTCGAGGAGATCCACGCGGCCCTGTAGACGTTTCGCTCTGCGAAACGCGGGCGTGCGTACCGCTGCAAAAAAGCGCTCGGCTGCCGGCGAAGTTTTCCCCCGCGTTTCGCAGAGCGAAACGTCTACAGCGCCCCGACGCGTCAGGTACTGTTCCCCTTCGTCTTCCGTCGGGGTGACCACCCGATCCGGGATGGCCCAGACGTGGACCATGACCGCGATCCAGAAGATCGGGAGGAGGAAGAACCCAAAACCCGCGGTGCCGGTCGCGATCAATAACGCCAGACCGAGCGCCATGGGGGCGCCGAAAAAGATGAGCAGAAGACCGATCAAGCGGTAGCCCTTGTAGATGTGCCCAAGGCCCGGGACGATGCTGAGCAGGACGGCGACCATGTCGCTGGCCTGGCCTTCGGCGGTTTCGAGTAGCCCGGTCGCCGGCGTCGGCGTGGCGAACGGTCGTTCGGTCGATTCGGTGGCGGGTGCGTCTGTGTATTCCAAAACAATTCCTCCGCTGGCTATGGTCAGCAGCGGGGGAGGCTTCGTCAAGCGCGCACACTCGGGGCTCGCCCGAGCGCCGCTTTTGCGAAACCATCGGGCCATGCGACGCAGGTGCGCGATCATGTCGGCGCTGCTGGTTTTGTTCGGCGCTCAGCAAGTCTGCGCTGGTGGACTGGATCGTTACCGCGCTCTGGTCGTGGCGGACGCGGCCCCGTCCGCCCTGTCGTTAGGCAAAATTCGGATCACCTACTTCGGGACGAATGGTTACCGGCTTGAGACTGGGAATCAGGCGCTTTTGGTCGATCCTTATTTCTCCAGAGTCGGCCTCGGCGCGTTTGTTTTATCTCCGCCGATTGCTCCGAATATCGCCGAGATCGAGAAGGGCTCCCGTTTCTTCGGTAACACGGAAGTGATCCTGGTCACGCACGGCCACGTTGATCACTTGCTCGATGTGCCGCCGATCATGCAAATGACCGGCGCGCGCCTGCTCGCCTCGCGCACCGCGGTGGACCTGGCGATCGCCGCGGGCGCGTCTCCCGCGCGCTGCGCGGCCGTCAGGCCCGGAGAGATCCGGCAAATCGGCCCATGGAAAATTCGCGTCCTGCCGGCGACGCACGATCGGGTTTTTCCTCTCGGGATTCCATTTCCGGGTCCGCGGAAAGGGACCGGTCGTCCCCGCCGGGCGAGCGACTGGGTTTGCGGTCAGCCACTGGCTTTCCTGATTGAGGCGGGCGGGAGACGCATTTACATCGACTCCGGTGGAACGTCGGCGTTATTCCCGCCTAACGATCTCGACCCGGTCGATCTCGCGATTCTCGGCGTGGCCTTGCCCGATGCGCGGGCCCGGTTTCCCGAGGCCGTGCGGCGGTTGCGGCCGCGGTTCGTTTTGCCGAGCCACCAGGATGACTTCTTTCGACCGCTCGAGCGCGGCTTCGCTTTTGGTCCGCTGACTGATTTCCCGCGGGTCCTGCGCGACGACGCGCGCGAGAAACTTCCCGGGCGCCTGATCCTGCTCGACTATTTTCAACCGTGGACGCTGCCGTGAACAGGCGGCGCGCCGCGGCGGTGAATTTTTTTGCGCTTCAAATCCGCCCAGAAACTGCAAGATAGCGAAATGGCCATGCTCACTGAGATCGTTCGCTTTACCGATGGATACCTGCGGGTGGCGGAGATCGAGGATTACCCGAACGCCCTGAACGGTCTCCAGATCGAGAATTCCGGCGAGATCACAAAAATCGGCGCCGCCGTCGACGCCTCCACCCGCACCATCGAGATGGCGGTCGAAAACGGTGTGGATTTCCTGCTCGTGCACCACGGGCTTTTCTGGCCGGGATTGCGCCCGGTCACGGGCTCGCTTTACCAGGCGCTCAAGCACGCGCTCGCGCATAACCTCGCTCTCTACAGCGCGCATCTCCCGCTCGATCTCCACGCCAAGGTCGGGAACAACGCGCTCTTCGCCGCCGCTCTCGGCCTCGGCGAGACGACCCCATTTCTCGAACTGAAAGGTCAACCGGTGGGGTTGCTCTCGGAGACGAAACTGCGCCGCGACGAATTGTTGGCCCGACTCGAGACATCGTTAGGCGGGCCGGTTCGTGGCATCGGCGCCGGGCCGATGGAAACCAGGCGGATCGGCCTCGCGACCGGCGGCGCCGGTGGGGAAATCCACGCGGCGGCGAAAGAAGGAATCGACACCTTCATCACGGGCGAAGCGCCGCATTGGGCGGCGGTCGCGGCGGAAGAGCTGGGGATCAATCTTTTCCTCGGCGGCCATTACGCGACCGAGACTTTCGGAGTAAAAGCGCTTGCCGCCGAGCTGGCCGAGAAGTTTGGCGTGGCCTGGATCTTCCTCGATCATCCGACCGGCTTGTGACGATCTTTTCCACATCGTCTCGTTAGGCGCGAAGGCCATGCACGAGTTCCTTTTCCTGCTCGCGCTGCTCTGTTTCGCGGCGACCCTTGCCCTCTTCAAGATCCTGCTCGACCGGATGGCGAAATTGAGCGCGCGGGTCGCCGATCTCGAGCAAAAGCTGAGACAACCCGAAGCCGTCCCGCCGCCCGAGAAGGTCGAGATCCCGCCCTCGCCGTTGCTTGCGCAAACCCCGCCGCCCGTCGTTCCACGACCGGCATCGATCCCGCCGCCGTTGCCGATTCCGCCCCCGATCCCACCGCCCGCTCCCGCGCCGGCCGCGCCCTTCAACTGGGAAGCGTTCATGGGGGTAAAGATGTTCGCCTGGCTCGGCGGTCTCGTGCTCTTTCTCGGGGTTGTTTTCCTGGTCAGATATTCCTTCGAGAACAATCTCGTCACTCCATTCGGACGGGTTGCGATCGGGGCGGCCGTCGCGGGCGGGTTGATCGCGCTCGGCTGGTGGCTGGCGCGCGGCCGCTACGGGGTCACCGCGCAGAGCCTCTGCGCGACTGGGATTGTGATTCTCTACGCCGATCTGTTTGCGGCGCACTCCTTCTACGGGCTTGTTTCCCTAACGACTGCGTTTTTCGCGATGTCGGCCGTGACGCTCTTTTCCTTCCTCCTCGCGGTCAACCTGGGCGCGCAGGTCATCGTTCTCCTGGGATTGTTAGGCGGCTTTCTCACCCCGGCGCTGCTTCGGACCGGGGCCGATGACGCCCCCGCGCTTTTCCTTTACATCGCGCTGCTCGATCTCGGCGTCGCGGCCGTGGCTTTGCGCAAGAGCTGGCTTTATCTTGTGCTCCTCGCTGCCATTGGGACCGCACTGACGCAGTTGGGCTGGGCGGCGCAATTTTTCGACGCCAGCAAAGGCGGCCGCGCCTTTTGGATTTTCCTTGGCTTCGAAGCGCTCTTTCTCGCGATTTATTTCTTTCGACGCTTCGCTCTGCGAAGCGCGGACCCAGGCGTCGCGGTGGAAAATGCCACTGACGCAGGCGGCGATTCCCCCCGCGCTTCGCAGAGCGAAGCGTCTACACCTTGGACCACCGCGGCGGCGGCGGTCAGCGGCTTCACCGCCTTGGGGTTCAGCTTCTGGTTCCTGGCGGTCCCGTCACTCGCGCGCCAGCCGCTTTTTTTTCTGGGATTTGTTTTTCTGGCCGACGCCGGCCTGCTCGCGTTGCCGGTGCTCGGACGCGCCTCGCGTCTGCTCGCGGTCGCGGCCGGTGCGGTCGCTTTCGCGCTGGTGGCGGCATGGATTGGCTTGTTCGGGCACGAGGTGCCGCTTTTGGCCGCGCTCGGCGCGATCGTGGTTTTCGCGTTGCTCCACGCCGCCACCGTCCCGGCCGCGGCTTTTCGTCCGGGTCTTTTGCCCATCACCGCCGCGGGCACGGTCACGCCGTTTGTTCTGCTTGTGATCTTGCTCGAGCGCATCGAGCTGGCGAATCCGACGCCGATCTTTTTGGTAGGGCTGATTCTCAGCGCCATCCTGCTGGCCGCGGCGATCTGGAAACGCGCGGACTGGCTGTCGGGCGCGGCGCTGCTCGGAGTCGCCCTGCTCGAGGTGAGCTGGCAGGCCGACCGGTTCAGCGGCGGGCAGGCAATCCCTGCGCTGGTTTGGTACGGCCTCTTTCTCGTCCTCTTCGTGGTCTTTCCGTTTTGTTCCGCCGAAAAGGAAAAGGCGCGGTCGTGGGCGATCAGCGCGTTCGCCCAAGTGCTCCAGTTCTGGCTCGTCTACGAGGTTGTGCGGCGCGTTTTCCCTAACGAGTGGATGGGATTGCTGCCCGCTCTCTTCATTCTCCCGGGTACGATCGGTGTCTGGGCGCTCCGGAAAATTTACCGGGCCGATCCCGCGACCGGCGACGCCCGGCTGGCCTGGCAGGGTGGGGCGTTCCTGCTTTTCGTTAGTCTGATTTTCCCGCTCCAGTTCGACCGGGAATGGATCACGCTCGGCTGGGCTCTGGAGGGCCTGGCCTTGCTCTGGCTCTTCGGTCGCCTGCCGCATCGCGGGCTCGCGTCTCGTCGCGGTTGGATCCTGCTCTGCGCCGCTTTCGCCCGGCTCGCGCTCAATCCGGCGGTCTTCGAGTATCACAAACGCAGCGGGACGCGGATCTGGAACTGGTATCTCTACGCCTACGGAGTGACGAGTTTCTGTCTCCTGGCGGGAGCGCGGATCTTCGGGGCCCGCGGGCGGCCCGGGTCAGCGCCCCCGACTACAACTTGCGCTTCGGTCCCGCTTTGCTGGGTTCGTTAGGCACGATTCTCGTCTTTCTGCTCCTCAATATCGAGATCGCCGACTTTTTCTCGATCGGGCCGACCCTGACCTTCTCCTTCTCGGGCAATTTTGCGCGCAATATGACTTACTCGATCGCCTGGGCGCTCTTCGCGCTCGGGTTGATCGTGATCGGGATGCGGATCAACCAAAAAGCCGCCCGTTACGCCGGTGTCGCGCTCCTCGGGATCACGCTGGCGAAGTTATTCTTCCACGACCTGAACGACCTCGATGAGCTCTACCGCATCGGCGCTTTCGTCGGGGTCGCGGTCATCCTGATCGCAGCTTCCTTTATCTACCAGCGCTTCCTCGCGCCGGAACGGAGCTGAGTTTTTTCTTTCATCTTTTTGGATCTTCGCCAGATTTGTTCTGTGCGTCGGGCCACCCAGACGATTGTTGCCGTGGTCATAGGGCTTTGTGGCCTTGCTTCAAGCCGGGGCGACACTTTTACCGTCACGACTGCGGACGCTCTTGGTCCGGGATCGCTGTCCGAAGCGATCGACCAGGCGAACGCTCATCCAGGGGCCGATACGATCGCTTTCAACATCCCGGGCAACGGCGTGCACGAGATCTCGGTGGGCGATAACGGCCTGCCGGAGATTACTGATCCAGTAACGATCGACGGTTATACGCAGCCCGGCGCGAAAGCGAACAGCCTCGCCGTTGGCAACGACGCCATCATCCTGATTCGGATTGACGGAGACGTCACCTACGCGAGCGATGGGCTGCTCATCAGCGCCGGCGATTCTGTGGTCCGCGGCCTTGGAATCACTGGTTTTCCGAACGGCATCACCCTGCGCGGAGGGGGTGGCAATCTCATTGAAGGCAACGCCATCGGGTTTTCCGACGTCCTTTATTCGGGGCTCAACGTCACTGGGCTCAACGTTTCTTCCTCCGATAATACGATTGGCGGCGTGCTGCCCGGACAGCGCAACGTCATCTCCAATAATCTTGACGCGGGCGTTTCGATCGATTCCGAGGCCAGCCGCAATATCATCCTCGGCAACTACATCGGCACCGATGCAACGGGCATGGTTGCATTGGGCAACGGATACGGAGTGATGATCTCCGGCACCGCCACGCAAGTCGGTGGTCGCACGCCGGAGGCGACGAATGTCCTCTCAGGAAACGGGTTGGACGGGATCCATGTCGCCTACCCGGCCTCGGAGAATGTGGTCGAGGGTAACCTCATCGGCACCGATGCGACCGGCCTCGGCAATGTCGCCAACCTACAGGCCGGCGTTTCCATTTGGGGCTCAAATAATTTGATCGGAGGACTGGCAGCGGGCGCGGCGAACAAGATCTTCTTCAATTTTTCCGCCGTCCAAGTGACGGAGGGGATCAATAGCGGACACCGAGCCGTCGGAAATTCGATTTTGTCGAACTCCATTTACGCTCCCGCCATCCTCATCATCGGCAGGCCCGGCGACCCCATCGATTTGGACATCTATGGAAATTTCGAAGGTCCGACCAGAAATGACTTGGGCGACGGCGATATCGGTCCGAACAATTTGCAGAACTTTCCGATTATCACCTCCACCTCATTTCTCCCGGATCGGACGACCGTCCGGGGTGGATTAAACAGCACGCCCTCGACGACGTTTATCATCCAGTTTTATTCCCGGGAGGTGGCGCCAAATGCAGGCGACTTCCTGGCCAACTTCCTGTCCACCGAGACCATCACGACCAATGCCGCCGGTCAGTCCTACTTTGAATTTGATTTGCAGGCGTTGCCTTTTGACGTGGCCATCACCGCGACCGTGACGGATTCGGAAGGCAACACTTCGGAATTCTCCAATCAGGATGCGGTGCAGCTCGCTAACATATCGACTCGCGGGCAGGTCGGGACCGGCGATGAGATTCTCATCAGCGGCTTCGTCTTGCATCGACCTCCGGGTGGTCCGGCCGACTACACAAAGAAGGTGCTGCTGCGCGCGCTCGGTCCCTCGTTGGCGGTGGATGGAGTTCCTCTGCCGGGGAGGTTGGAGAATCCAACCCTGGAATTATATGACGAAAGCGGTGCAGTGCTCGCGAGCAACGATGACTGGCGGAGCGATCAGGAGGCGGAAATCATCGCTGCCGGCGTGGCGCCGTCAGCCGATGCCGAAGCCGCGCTCATCGCCGATTTGCCGGACGGGAGCTACACGGTCCAGGTTCGCGGCGCGGGCGGAAGCGTTGGTCTCGGGCTGACGGAAGTTTACGATATTGAGCCGCTCGATCCAGAGAACCTGCCCGTTTCGGGACGCTTAGTGAACATCTCGACCCGCGGTCTGGTCGGTACGGGCGACAACCCTTTGATCGGCGGCCTGATCGTCAATGGCGATGACGCTGAAACGGTCGTGATCCGCGCGATCGGTCCGGACCTGGCCGGGCAAATACCCAACGCCTTGCTCGATCCGACTTTGGAATTACGCGATGGCACGGGTGCGCTGCTGGCCGCGAATGATAACTGGCGCGACGACCAGGAGGAGGAAATTGCCGCGACGGGTCTGGGTCCGAACGATGATCGCGATTCCGCGATTCTCTTCACTCTCATTCCAGGCAACTACACCGCGATCGTGCGAGGCGAGGGAGAATCGACCGGGGTGGGACTGGTGGAAGTCTACGATCTGAACCCGGATCACTAGGGATTTCGTTAGGCGGGCGGCTGATCCCGGGGTCGTAAATTCTCCTTTCACAAAGCGCGGGCCGTTGTTCCTTCTTGGCCATGCCTGCCAGCGAGGACAAACGGGTCAGTACAAAGGCGACGAGCATTATCGGTCTCGCCGTCCTTTGCAGCCGCGTCCTGGGCTTGATCCGCGAGATGGTGATTGCCGCACTCTTTGGCGCGTCCAAGAACATGGACGCGTTCCTGACCGCTTTCCGCGCGCCCAACATGTTGCGCGATTTGTTTGCCGAAGGCGCGCTCTCGACTGCGTTCGTGACGACGTTCTCGCGCCGGATCGCGACGGAGGGCGATCAATCAGCCTGGCGGCTCGCGAGCAAGGTGGCAACGCTCACTCTCGTCTTCATGAGCGCGCTGACGCTGATCGGGATTCTTTTGGCGCCCATCGTCATCGGGATTCTCGCCCCCGGTTTCACGGCCGAGAAAGCCGCCCTCACCGTTCTCCTCGCGCGGATCATGTTTCCTTTCATTCTCCTCGTTTCGCTGGCGGCGCTCGTCATGGGAATGCTGAACGCGAAGAATGTCTTCGGGGTGCCGGCGCTGGCTTCGAGCTTTTTTAATATCGGCTCGATCATCGGTGGGGTGGCGCTTTGCTATTGGCTCGAGCCCCAGGCGGATTGGCGGCATCCGCAATTCACCCAGCGCGGCCTCGTCGGGCTCGCCTTTGGCACCTTGCTCGGCGGTCTGCTTCAGTTGCTCGTGCAGGTTCCCTCTGTCGCGGGCGCGGGATTTCGTTTCCGCTTCGACTTCGATTGGCGCGACCCGGGCGTGCGCACCATCCTCGCGCTGATGGGCCCGGCCACGATCGCGGCCAGCGCGGTGCAGGTGAACGTGGCGGTCAACACCGGGTTCGCCTCGACGTTAGGCGACGGTCCTATTACCTGGCTGAACATCGCTTTTCGGCTGATGCAATTGCCGCTCGGGGTCTTCGGCGTGGCGGTCGCGACGGTGGCTCTGCCGCTTGTCTCGCGCAGCGCCGCGCTCGGCAATGCCCGGGAATTTCGCGGCGCCCTCGCGCACGCCATGCGGCTGGTCATGTTACTGACGATCCCATCCGCCATCGGGCTGATCATCCTGGCGGAACCGATCATCGCGCTGATTTATCAGCATGGAAAATTCGACGCCGCGGCCACGGTGCAGACGGCGGCGGCGTTGCGCTTTTACGCCCTCGGGCTGGCCGGTTACGCGGGGATCAAGGTGCTCGCGCCCGCGTTTTATGCGCTCGATAAGCGGCACCTGCCGATGCTCGTTAGTCTTCTTTCGATCGGGGTAAATTTTGGGCTGAACTGGTTTTTCACCTTCCAGCTCGGGCTCGGACATCGCGGCCTCGCGCTCTCGGTCAGCCTGGTCGCGATCACGAATTTCCTTCTCCTCTACGCCATGATGCGCCGGCACACCGGGCGCCTCGAAACGGGGGCGATGCTGGCGACGTTAGGCAAAATCGCTATCGCCGGCGCGGTCCTGGCGGCGGTTTGTTGGCTCTCGGCCCGATATTTTATGGCCGCGGCGACCCACGCATCGCACTGGAAGCTGATCCTGCAGATGCTGGTGACGATCGGGGTGGGCGCGCTGGCATTTTTCGGGACGGCCTTCCTCCTTCGCGTGGCCGAGGTGCAGGACGTGGTCACGCTCGCGCGGCGGAAGCTGAAGTTATAAAGAACGCCTAACGACTCAGCGCGCGATCGAGGTCGGCGATCAGGTCGTCCGCGTGCTCGAGGCCGATGGAGAGGCGGAGGAGCGTGTCGGGGGTGCGGGTGTCGGGGCCCTCGATTGATTGCCGGTGCTCGATCAGGCTTTCCACGCCGCCGAGGCTGGTGGCGCGGGTGAAGATGCGGGTGTCGTTAGGCACAGTCATCGCCCGGGCGCGATCGCCTTTGATCTCGCACGAGACCATCCCGCCAAACGCGCTCATCTGCCGAAGGGCGAGGGCGTGCTGCGGATGCGACGCGAGCCCGGGATAATGGACGCGCGTGATCTGCGGATGCGATTCGAGAAATTGCGCGACGCGGAGCGCGTTTTCCGAATGCGCCCGCATCCGCCAGGGCAGCGTCTGGATGCCGCGATGGACCAGCCAGCAATCGAACGGCGCCGGGACTGCGCCGCCGACGCCCTGGACTTCGCGCAGGCGCTGAAAAAGCTCGTCGTCGCGCTTTGTAACGATGGCGCCGCCGAGGACGTCGCTGTGGCCGCCGATATATTTGGTGGTCGAATGCATGACCAGATCGGCCCCGAGATCGAGCGGACGCTGAATGGTCGGCGACCAGGTGTTGTCGCAGGCGAAGAGGGCGCCCGCAGCGTGCGCGATTTCGGCGACGGCGGCGAGATCGGTCAATTTCGTGGTTGGATTGGACGGCGTCTCGACCCAGATGAGTTTGGTTTCTTTCCGCACCGCCTGCTTCACCGCGTCGAGGTCGGTCATGTCGACGAGATCGACCGCCAGTTGCCAGCGGCCGAAAAGATCGCGCAGAACTTTTTGAATTCCGTAGTAGGCCTCGACCGGCGCGATGACGTGGTCGTTAGGCGAAAGAGTCTGGCAAACGCTCATCGCCGCCGCCACCCCGGAGGCAAAGGCAGCGCTGGCCGCGCCGCCTTCCAATTGCGTGAGCGCGGTTTCGAGCGCGGCGCGATTCGGGTTGTCGGTCCGGGTGTAGTTGAAGCCGGGGAAACTCCCGTCTTTGGCACGCTCGAAGGTGGTCGAGAGATGAATCGGCGCCGCGACCGCGCCGGTAACGGGATCGGTGCCACGGCCGGCGTGGACCGCGATCGTTTCGGGTCGCCATTTGGGATCGTGTTCCGTCATGGCGGGCAGACTACGGCAGGGGAAGCGGCCTGCCAATCGCCCGAAGCCACGAGAGGGCAGGGCGCGCTAACGAGATTTGCATTTGACCTCGTGCGGGTCCAAGCGGAAAAACCAACTGCACCAACCGCCGGCCCGCTCTATCGTGCCGCTCCGCCTTCTATGATCTACGACGACGAAGTCTTTAAAATGGCCTGCGACCAGTTCCAGGTCATCGCCGATTACCTCAACATCGACAAAAACCATCGCGACCGGTTGATGTATCCGAAGCGCGCGATGGCGGTGACTTTGCCGGTGCACATGGACGACGGCACGACCCAGACTTTCCAGGGCTACCGGGTGCAGCATCACCTCACGCTCGGGCCAACCAAAGGCGGCACCCGCTTTGCGCCCAATCTCTCGATGGGCGAAACGGCCGCGCTCGCGATGTGGATGAGCTGGAAATGCGCGCTTAACAATCTCCCCTACGGCGGCGCCAAGGGCGGCGTGGCCTGCGATCCGACGAAGCTTTCGCGGAACGAGCTCGAGGCCGTCTCGCGCCGTTACATGCAGGAGATGATCCCGTTCGTCGGCCCGAAGACCGACATCATGGGCCCCGACATGGGAACGAATGAGCAGGTCATGGCCTGGTTCATGGACACCTATTCGGTTTACCAGGGCTACGCGGTGAGCGAAATCGTCACCGGCAAACCGGTCTCCGTCGGCGGCACGGAAGGCCGGCGGGAATCGACCGGGCGCGGCGTGGTTTACCTGGTCGAGCGCGCGATGGACATGCTGAAGATGGACCCGGAGAAATCGACCGCGATCATCCAGGGTTTCGGCAACGTCGGCTCGGTCGCGGCTTTGTCGTTAGGCCTGAAGTCCGGGGTCAAGATCGTCGGAATCAGCGATCACACCGTCGCGCTTTACAATCCGAAGGGAATCGACGTCAAGGCGGCCGATTTGCACGTGCAGAAAAAGGGCAACCTGCGCGCGTTCGATCAAGCCGACCGGATCGACCCGAAGGAGCTCCTCGAGATGCCGTGCGACGTGCTCGCGCCCTGCGCGATCGATCGTGTGATCACAGAAAAGAACGCGGCCAAGATCAAGTGCCGCATTTTGGCGGAGGGCGCGAACGGCCCGACCAGCCCGGAAGCCGACCTCATCCTGAACAAGCGCTGGGAAGAAGTTTTCGTCATTCCCGACATTCTCTGCAACGCGGGCGGCGTGATCGTTTCCTATTTCGAATGGGTCCAGGGCCTCCAGGCCTTTATGTGGACGGAGACGGAAGTGACCGACAAACTGTTCCGCATCCTCGAGCACTCGTTCACGCAGGTGATCAGACGGGCGAAGCGCGACAAGGTCTCGCATCGCACCGCAGCGATGGCAATCGGCGTCGAGCGGGTCATGAACGCCAAGCAGATGCGCGGGCTCTTCCCCTAATTTTCGCGCGACAGCGCTTTCGGAGTGCGGCGCGTCCCCGCGCCGCTTTCCTGCGCGCTGCTCGACGGGTGAAGCCTGCGGGTCTCGAGCAAAGCGCACGCTGCAAAAGCGACGCGAGGACGCGCTGCACTCCGAAAGCTCGCGCGGGCGAGCGGAAGGCTGCGAGCGCTTCCTATGGCGCCGGCGCGATGAGGTAGATGACGTGGACCGACTGGCTGACGGTGACGGGCGCGAGGCGATACTGATTCGGATTCGCCTTCGACCGCTCCGAGTAGGCGGCGCTTTGCATGACCATCGATCCGCCAAAGATTCGCGAGCTGATTTCCGGAAAGTTGACCGGCGATATCGCAAAGACGGAGCGGATCTTCATCCCGGTCGTCTTCAGAGTTTTTTCCGCTTTCGTGCGCGCATCGGCTAAGGCCGCACCCCAGGCTTCGTCTTCTGTCTCCTTCTCCTTGGCGAGACCTTCCTCGATCCCGGAAAACTCGACTCCACCGAGTGCGATCAGATCATCGACCAGCTTGGGAAAGCTCTTGAGATCCCGCACCTTGACCACGAAGGGACGCCTCACGACATACCCGATCACCTTGCCCTGGTCCTCCGGGCGACCCGGTTCCTGTTGGAATTGCGGCTCGGACCGCAGGTCGCTCGCCACGACATCGTCCTGCGCGACCTTGCGCTCGTCGAGCATGCTAAGAATCTTCGACGCCTTGGCCTGCACTTCCTGGTTGGCCTTGGCCAAGTCGGCATTTCGCGCCACCAACTCAAAACGCAGAGTGACGAGGTCGGCCGGTTTCTTGATCTCGGCTTTGCCCTCGACATAAATGTAGGGCTCGTTAGGCAAGCCGCCCTCGGCGAGCAGCGTCACGGGCAGGAAGAGAAGGGCAAGGAAAAGGGTCTTCATGGTGGAAAGATGCCGGACTTTACGGGGAAAGGAATTCCGGCTCAAGTGGTCGGGGAATGAAGTTCTCGCACGTGGAAGAAGAACGCGCTGGACGGCTGCTCGACGTCCTGACCGATGACGAGCGCGGCTTGCGCATCATCGTTTCGCGGCTGGGGGCGGAGCTCGTTAGTCTGGCGCGGCGCGATGCGGAAGGAAATTGGATTGGCTTTCTCCATCGCGACAACGATCTCAGTCAACCGGCGAGCGGGTGGGGGAACCACGCCACGGTGATGGGCTATTTCCTGCACCGGCTGAAGGACGAGAAGAGTCTTTACCGCGGAGAGGAAATCCGCGGCGCGACCCACAGTTTTTTGCGGCACAAGACGTTTTCGGACGTGACGGTCGCGCTCGGCACGGAGGAGCAGGCCTCACTCACGTACCGGCTCGCGCCTAACGAAATCGCGGCGGAAGAATATCCGCTCAAGGTTTCGCTCGCGCTGACCTACACCCTCAGCGGCGACAAGCTCAAGGTGCGTTTCCATTTTCGAAATGAAGAGCCGGAGCTGACCGCGCACCTCGAGTTTGGCCTGCATCCCGGTTTTGCCGCGACCAGCTTTGATTCCTTCCAGTTCGAAATGCCAAAGGGTCGCTACCGACGCTGGTTTTCGCCGGGAAATTATCTGACCGGCGAGACGGCGGAGATCGAACATGGCGGCGGGGCAATGCCCTTCGAGCGCGCAAATCTGCGCGGCTCCTACATTCTCGAACTGCTCGATGTGCCGGATCGAACTTTCGTTTACCGCGATCCGCCGAGCGGACGGGAGGTGACGCTCGACCTGACTGGTGTCCCGTACCTGACGCTCTGGTCCGATGGCGGGTCCTTTCTTTGCGTCGAGCCTTGCTGGGGCCTGACCGATCGGCACGAGCAGCGTCCTTTCGAAGAAAAGGATGGCATCCAGGGGATACCGGCCGGCGGCGATCTGCGCGCCGCCTTTTCGATGCAAGCCTTGCTCCGCTAATTGGCCGCAGCGGCTTCGAGCGCGGTCCGGGCCGCGGCCGTGCGTGTCTCGCAACCTAGTTTCGTTAGGATGCGCTCGACATAAAACTTCACCGTCCCGGGCGCGAGGCCGAGGATGATCGCGATCTCGCCGTTGGTCTTGCCCTGTGCGACCCAGCCCAGCACTTCCGCCTCGCGCGGGGCGAGATCGAAACGCCGCCGCGTGGCCGACGCGACTTCCGCCGCGCCCGAGCGCGCCCGGCGCCGGGCGAGCAGTCGTTGCAATTCCGCGCGATTGCGTTCTCGCTCCCAGGCGAGGCGCCACGCGGTCTCGATGTGCGGCCGGAGCAGTTCGAGCAGCGCACGATCGCGCTCCGAGAAGTCCGGCGCTTCGCGACAAAGCGCCACCATCGCGGTATGGGACGGCGGTGCCGGAAGGTAAATGGTGAGCTGGCGAATCAGCCGGTTTTTGCGCGAGATTTCGTTGAAGAAAATCGTCCGGCGCAGGGCGTGCATCGACAGAATCTCGGATAATCGCCGGGCCGAGCCGTCGCCGGTGCGCTGATAGTAGGCGCTGTGGGGATGCCGTTCCGCGCTGGCGGCGAAGAAGGCCTCGCGCATGGAAGTGAACTCGGGCGTCCAATGCGACATGACGCGCACGCCGATTTCGGCGTCCGGGTTGGCCCCGGGTTTCCAGGCGTCCTCTTCGTAGAGCCAGGGAATTTCCCGCAGGCCGCCGCGATCGTCCTGAAAACTCCCGGAATCGTACGGGATCACCTCGCGCATGGCGCCGAGGATGGTGGCGGGCAGTTCAGCGAGGGAGGAGGCAGTGTGCAAACGGAGGAGAAACTCCTGCATCCGCAGCCAGTCGGCCTTCTGCAGAGAATTCAGCGCCGCCTGCATGGCAGGTCCTTTGTCCCAAACTGCGGCCCCATTGTCAAGAATCGCGCCGGGATCACACCTGCCGATCGGCAGATGGCGCGCCGGGCTCGGCCGTTCCTAGAATGGAGCATGGATCCGCATGGTTTTTTTCCGCTTCGTTATTCCCGGCCGAGGAGATCGCGGCCGTGGTTTGGACTGGGCCTTCTCTGGTCGGTCTGGCTTTTCGCTTCGGCCGGACTATCGCCGCTGGCGGCGCAGATAGGTTATGTCCAGCTCGGGGCCGACGGCAGCCTGCAGCTCCGACGAATGAACAGCGATGGGACGGGCGACCTCCAGATCGGGCTGCCGTTCACGACGTTTGTTTTCCCCATTTTTTCGCGCGACGGAACGCAGTTGGCGGTAAGCGCGCTCGATCCCGCCCTGCCGATCCAGCGTAGTCAGAATGTTTTCTCTCTCAGCACGGCGACCGGGGCGGTGAGCGAGCTGACCTTTTACGGCGATTTGGTCAGCGACGGCGTCATCATTTACAATTTTCCCAACTACAAGGCGTTCTCCCCCGATAACCGCAACCTCGCGGTCTTTGCCTACATTTTCACCGGCAACCTCAACGACATCGGCACCCAAACCATCACGCCCTCGCTTGAGATTTACTCCACCACCTCCGCCTTCGCCCCCCTTCAGGTCCATGTCGACAAGGGCTTGAATGGAACGCACCACGGCGGTGAAGGAGTCGACTGGTCGCCGGATGGAAACTTCCTCGTCGCGCCGATGGAGGGCAGCACCAATTTCATCAGCGGCGGCGGCCCGGGCGAGATTACTTCGATCAACCTGATCGACCCGAGCGCGGGCGCGGTCGTGGGCGGGCGGTTTCAGCAGATCACTTTTCCGCGGGCCGATTCGCAAATTTCCGGATCGACTCCGTTTCTCTGGGGCGAGCACGATTACGCGCCGAAATTTTCGCCGAACGGCGTCGGGGTCGCCTATGTGCGTTCCTTCCAGAATTTCTTCCTCCTCACCAGCCAGACGCCCGATCCCGACATCCAGACAATCCGGATCGTGAATCTGACAACGGGCGTCGATACGGCGATCGCGCAGTTTGCGCCCGGTCTTTACATCACGAGTCTGGATTGGTCGCCCGACGGATCGCAGTTGGTCTTCGATCTCGGGCCGCAATTGCCCGGTCCGCTTGGTTTGCAGCAGCGCACGACGCCGGCATTAAACGAGGTTTACGCCATCAATACCGACGGCACCGGCCTAACGAGGCTGCGCGGCCCGGGTGCGGGGACCCCGGTCTGGTCGCGCACCGCGCTGCCGGCGCCGTTACCGCCGAATCTTGGCAATATCTCGACCCGCCTGAGTGTCGGCACGGGCGATAACGTCTTGATCGGAGGATTCATCGTGACCGGCACGGGGGATAAGAACGTGCTTGTGCGCGCGATCGGACCGTCGTTAGGCACAGCCGGTGTCGTGGGCGCGCTGGCCGACCCGACCTTGGAGTTGCACGACCAGACAGGCGCGACCATCGCGACGAACGACAACTGGCAAGACACACAGAAAACAGAAATCGAAGGCACGACCATTCCGCCGACCAACACGAAAGAGTCGGCCATTTTACGGCGGCTGTCCCCTGGGGCCTACACTGCTGTCGTGCAGGGTAGGAATGGAGGAAGCGGCGTCGGGTTAGTCGAAGCCTACGGCCTCGATGGGACAGCGACGTTGGCCAACATCTCCACCCGCGGCCTTGTCCAATCAGGCGACAACGTCATGATCGGCGGTTTCATTGTCCTCGATACTGGTGCCGGCGCGACCGAGATGATCGTGCGCGCCATCGGCCCGAGCCTGGCCGGGGTGGCCAACGCCCTGGCCGATCCTGTGCTCGATTTGCGGGATGCGAATGGCGCGCTGGTGGCAAGCAACGACAATTGGAAGGGAACGCAAAAAAGCGAGATCGAGGCGACCGGCCTGGCGCCGACCGACGACCGCGAATCGGCCATCTTGCGAACGCTCGCGGCCGGTGCCTACACCGTGATCGTGCAGGGCAAAAACGGCAGCACGGGCGTGGGATTGATCGAGGCTTACAATCTGCAATAAGCGGGCCGTGCGATCACGGGCGCTTGCGACGAGCCGTTGCCGCCGCTAAATCGGGCGCCGGCATCAGCTCAAAAGTGCGAAAGAGCGGCGCGAGATCGATTACGGCATTCGCCGCCGCTTTCAGGACGCCGCCCAGGTTCTGAGTGACCGACGCAACTTCCACCCGGATGCCGCGCCGGCGCAGCTTGGTCGCGAGGTAGGCGAAATCCGCATCACCGGTGACCAGAATGACGATCTCCGGCCGCATCTCGACCGACAACTCAAGCGCGTCGATCGCCATCATGACATCGACGTTTGCCTTATAATGGCCTTCCTCGGCCGGCGCTCCATCCTTGGTCACGACGAGGAACCCGTTCGAGCGCAGCCAATGGATGAACTTGTTCTTCTTATCGCGCTCGTCCTGCCAGAGCGGGATGGCCGGGGGCAACCCGGCGTAAACGACCATCTCGATCAGTGCGCGGCCGGAATCGTCGCCGCTGAGGAATTCGCGCAGCCGTAACCAGTCCAGTCCGCGGCCAGCGGTCCGCACCGAGCTGCCGACGTTTGATTCATCGACGAGGACGAGGGTGCGAGGGCGGGGGATGGGAGCGGAGGTGGTCTTTGGCATGGCAGGACATTGAACAACGGCGCGCCGGTTTGCGCGAGGTCTTTTCCGCCTAACGAAAAAGCCGCAGGATCCACGCGGAATCCTGCGGCTCAGTTATTCGATCCCGTGAGGGATAATTATTGGTCGACCACGACGCGGTTCACCACTTGGGTTTCACCATCCTTGTCGTAGTAGACGTGCACGCGGGCACCAGGCTTGATCATGCTGGCTTCGATCTCTTTCCCGGCCTTGGTCACGTAATGGACGGTCTTGCCGAGCGCATAGCTGATCGGGTCGGTCACGCCGACTTTGCGCACCACGATCGTCTTGCCCGGTTCAAACGTCGTCACCGTTCCCTCGGTCGAGGTCGTGGTGGTGGTCGTTTCAGTCGTGCCCGTGACCGGATTGGTCTCGGTGGCGGACGTGGTGGTCGTGCTGCTGGTCTGCGCGAAGGCGAATGGTGCCACGGCCGCGCAGGTGAGAATTAACAGTGTCTTTTTCATTTTCAGGTCCTTTCCTGTTGATGCGTTGATACTGCTCACGATTCGGAAATTAACCCGCTCGTGGATGGACCTGATGACCCGGGAATAGCGCAATTCCCTTTCCGCGAGAGATTTATTTTGACGATTTCTTTTTCGCCGTTTTCGCGGCCGCGAGGCGTTCGGTTTTTTTGCGGCGCGCCGCGCGTTTCTTGACGTTGTCTCTGCCTTGGCTGTTTCCCATAAGGCTGGAACTGTCGTCCGAGTCCCGCCAGTTCCCAAACGAATTTGTCCGGTAAACTTCGGCGGTCGCTATTTGTAGGCGATCGCCGCGCTGGACGGGCCGGCGAGGTGGATGACCTCGAAACGCTGGAAGCCGGCTTCCGTGCACCACTTTTTGAAATCCGCGCCTGAGTAATCGAACGCTTCGCCAAACTCGATCAGCATGTTGAGCGACATGAGGAGCCCGAAAACATTTTCCCGCCGCGCGTCGTCGATCAAGGCCTCGACGGCAATCAGCGCCCCGCCCGGCGGCAGCGCGTCGTAGGCCGCGCGGATGAGATGCATTTTCTTCTCCAGGTTCCAATCGTGCAGGATCATGCCCATCGTGATCACGTCTGCTTTTGGGAGCGGGTCGGTAAAGAAGTTTCCCGCGGCGGTCGAAACGCGGTCGCTGAGCCCGGCGGCCGCGATGTGCCGCTGCGCGATCGGTTCCACCTCCGGGAGATCGAAGGAAGTGCAGCGCAGATGCGGATGTTTCTTCGCCGCTTCGATGCAGAGCAAGCCGGTGGCGCCACCGACGTCGCAGAGCGTTTTGTATTTTGAAAAATCAAACTTTGTCCGCGAGCGCTTCAAAGTTGATCCGGGAAATCCCGGTCATGGCATTGAGGAATTGTTCGAGCTTGGCCTGCTCGGCGTAGAGCGCTTCGAAGATTCCTTTCTCTCCGTGTTTGACCTCGTTCTGCGGCTGGCCAGTGCGCAATGCCTCCGGCAGATCGTGCCAGTATTTGAAGAGCCGCGCGTTCAACATCACAAGAATGCCGCCGATGTAGCGCGGACTTTTTTCGTCGAGGTAGAGCGCGCCCGCCGGGGTGTTGCCATACTTCGCTTCCGGCCCGTCGCCTTCGCGTTCGAGAAATTTCATCGCCACCAGCGCGTCGAAAAAATCTCCGATCGCGCGCGGGTGCAGTTGGAGTTCGTGGCCGAGCTCCGCGCCGGTCAGATGGCGCCCGACGAGTTTGGTGAATAGACCAAACTCCACTGCGGTCAGGAGAACCTTGGAGGACCAGAAACCGAAAGCGGTTTGGAGGATGGAATCGGGTGTCAGGTTTGGGTCTGCGTCAGGCATGGCGCTAAGTTATCAAACCTCGCCTGTGGCAAAAGCATTTCCAGGTGCGCAGCCACATTGCGGCCCGCCGACGATTCAGTGCGAAGCCTTTACATGAAAAAATTTCGATCCGAGCTGGTAACGATAGGCGTGACCGCTGTCGTCACGGCGGCGATCACCACCTTCGCGCGCAATTTCATCAGCGGAGAAAAAAAGATCCGGCATCGCATCGCGCAGCGCTACGGGATCTCCGATCCGCAGTTTGAGCGTTCGATGAGCCAGCTCCTCGGGCCGCCGATCCTGGAGGGAAATCTCGTCCAACCGCTGCGCAACGGGGTCGAGATTTTTCCGGCCATGCTCGAAGCGATCGGACAAGCGCAACGCAGCATCACCTTCGAGACCTTCGTCTATTGGTCTGGGGCGATTGCGCAAACATTTGCCGACGCCCTTTCGGCCGCGGCCCGGCGCGGCGTGAAGGTGCACCTGTTGGTCGATGGCGTGGGCTGCGATTGCGTGCATGGCCCGGCGCTGCAGCAAATGGAGGACTCCGGCGTCGAGGTGGAGGTCTACCACATCAGCAACATCGCCCGGGCCAATCACCGCACCCACCGCAAGCTTCTGATCCTGGACGGACAGATCGGGTTTACCGGCGGAGTCGGGATTGCCGACCAATGGGATGGCGACGCCGCCTCGCCTAACGAATGGCGGGATTCGCATTACCGGGTGGAAGGCCCGGTCGTGGCGCAGATGCAGGCGGCTTTCCTCGATAACTGGATGAAGACCCGCGCCGTCGTCCTGCATGGCGAAGATTATTTCCCCGCGCTCGTCCCGGCCGGGTCGCATCGCTGCCAGATGTTCAAGAGCTCGCCGATGGAGGGGAGCGAAAGCGCGCGGCTGATGTATCTCCTCTCGATCGCCGCCGCGGAGCGGAGCATCAAGGTCGGCAACGCCTATTTTGTTCCCGACGATCTAACCACCCAGACGTTGATCGAGGCGGTCGAACGCGGCGTGAAAGTCGAGATTCTGCTCCCCGGCGCGGAGATCGATTCTCCGCTGGTGCGTTCCGCATCGCGTCACCGCTGGGGCGAACTCCTGCGGTGCGGCCTGCGCATCTATGAGTTCGTGCCGACGATGTATCACTGCAAAGTGATGATCATCGACGACCTCTGGGTTTCCGTCGGCTCGGCGAATTTCGACAACCGCTCTTTCCGGCTGAACGATGAGGCCAACCTCAACATCATCGACCGTGAGATCGCGGCGGCGGAGGCAGCGGCCTTCGATCGCGATCTTTCTCGCGCGCGGGAGGTCACCTATGCGGACTGGCAACGCCGCCCGCTCTGGGAGCGCGCGACGGATGGCGCCGCCGCTTTATTGCGCTCCCAGCTCTAGGCCGTGGCGTTGTGGCCGCAGAAAAAGATTCGCGCGTCCAATTAATAGTCGGCCACGTTTTGCCAATAATGAGCTATGCTGCGGCGCGAAAAGAATCTTGATCCCGGCCAACGCCGAAGGTTTTCGGCATGAAATGCGCTTCGAGGCCAAGACTGCCCTCACAAATTAGTGCCTCGCCGGCGCTGATGAAATTAGAACGGACATAAATATTTTGAATAACACAACCCTGGTTGCCGATGAATTGGTAATCGCCATCCCTGACATCGAGATCGCCTCGCCTAACGAGGAGCTCGCGATTGCTGACAAAAGGCCGCTCCCGGCCAAGCGCCAGTTTTTCCGCCTCCCGAGAGAGCGGATCAACTGGATCACGAGCTCGTTTTTGATCGGGACGCTTGCGCTCACTCTGACCGCGGTGCCGGCCTATCTTTGGTATTTCGGGCTGGACTGGTTTCAGGTCGGGCTCTTTTTCGCGATGCTGATGGCCTGCGGGTTTAGCGTGACGCTTGGTTACCACAGGCTCTTTTCGCACATGACCTTCCAGGCCGCCTGGCCGATCCGGCTTTTCACGCTCATCTTCGGCGCGGGGGCTTTCGAAAACTCCGTCCTGATGTGGGCGAGCGAACACCGGCGGCATCACAAGCACGTCGATCACGATGAGGATCCGTATTGCATCTCGAAAGGGTTCTTCTTTGCCCACATCGGGTGGCTCCTTTTCAAGCTCAACAACGACGAGCCCTACGATAACGTGCCCGATCTACAGAAGGACAAGCTCGTCTGCTGGCAGGATCGCCATGTGCAAACGATCGCGGTGATCGTCAGCTTTGTTTTCCCGGCCGTGCTCGGCTTTCTCTGGAATGGCTGGGTCGGCGCGCTTGGCGCATTCCTGCTCGCGGGCGTGGCGCGCATCGTCGTTCTGCAGCACTGCACCTTCCTCATCAACAGCGCCTGTCACACCATGGGGCGTCAGCCGTACTCGACCAAATGCAGCGCGCGCGACTCGTTCCTGCTCGCGATTTTCACTTTCGGCGAGGGCTATCACAACTATCACCACGAGTTTCAGCACGACTACCGCAACGGCGTCAAACCGTGGCAGCTCGACCCGACCAAATGGATGATCTGGACCCTCTCGAAGCTGGGCCTGGCGCGAAATCTTCGCCGCGTGGCGGATGAGAAAATCATGACCGCCGAGCAGGCCACGCGCGCTGCTCTCCGCGCGAACCGCTAACGCCATGTCCCTCGAATCCTGCCCTACCTGCGGCTACGCTCTTTCCACCCTCGGGAACAATTGCCGGCACTGTGCCTCCTCCTTCAGCGAGACTTCATCGTTCCGGCCGTTCAATGCGAAGTATCTGCCGCAGATCATCACCGCGACGGTGGTGTTCATCGCTTTCGCGTACTTGATTTTCTTCCGCTAGAAATTGCGCGGCTTGTGCCCGCCGGGCGCCAGCCCGCGTCACGGAACGCCGTGACCCTGGGCGCCTTTGACCAGCTTAACGTCGGCCGACGTGATCGTGCCGCTGACGCGCACGTCTTCGCGGAAGTTGCTCCCTGTCACCGGCACTCCGACCTGGCTTTTCGTTAGGGTGAGATCGTTGGCATTTACCTCGCCATCGCCGGTGGCATCTCCGATCAGCATGCGCGCGCTGACGGAGGAGGGCGGCAACACCTGGGAAAATTCATCGGTTACGTCGGTGAGAGTGATTTGCACGGTCTGGACATCAGTCACTCCCGAGAGCGGGACGGTCATGGTGGTGCCGGCGATCGTGGGTGTACCCGCCGTCCCGGTGCCGGCGGTCACGCTCGCGCTGCCGCTGACGAGGTTGTTACTGAAGGTAAAAACGAAACTGTAGTTTCCTCCTCCATCCCGGCACTCCACACCAGTGGTGCCGGTCAAAGGCAGCGGGATATCGAAAGTACCGGCGTTGCGATGGCTCCGGCGCGAGACCGCCGAAACCAGTTGCAGCGTTGAGCCTGCGCCCGCTTTGTGCAGGACGATGCCGTCGAAGCCGGAAGTCCAGATATTCCCGGTCGTCGTGGCGAAAACTGCTTCCAGAGAAAATTCCGTCGGCAACGGCGAAATGGTCCAAGTCGTGCCGCCGTCGGTGGTACGATATCCCGGACCTCCGCCGTTCACGACCCAGCCATGATCTGCGCCTACGAAATCCACGGTCCGGCCCGCGGCCAGGCTGAGTTGAGTCCAGCTCGCCCCGCCGTCGGTCGTGCGATAAAGATTCTGGGATTCATGCACCCGTTCACCCACCACGTAACCGACGTCCCGCGTGATAAACTTTACATCCATGATCTCGAGATCCTCCGGGAGAAGCGGGTAGCCGATCGATTGCCACGTCACGCCACGATCCAATGTCTTGAAAGCCACTCCGTCGGTGCCCGCCGCGACCGCGAAATCCTGGTCGACGATATCGAGCGTTTGCAGGTTCTCACTCCGGAACAGAACCACGCCGGTCACCTGCATTCGTCCCACATTCCAGAAGCTTCCGCCATTGGTTGTGCGCAGGAAATAACCGGAGTCACCCGCGGCCAGGCCGGTGCTTTCGTCAAACATCTGCAGGTCGTTGAAGGAGGCGCCGCCGAGACCGCTGTTGAGTGCCGTCCAGTTCAGCCCGCCGTTGGTAGAATCATGCGACGGTTCCTGCTGTGTTCGTTAGTTATTTTGTTTTCGGGATAGGATTGGTTTTTGGTCTCCCAGGATGATTATGATGAAAAAAGGCATCGAAAAACGCAACCGGCACGGTCCGACAAAAAAACCGACAAAAACGGTCGTCCGGCCAAATGGAAATGTTCTCCGCAGACCACGCGGTCCGTCGGGCTCCAGCCTGCGTTAGGGGAGGGTGTGCCCCTGGGCGCCTCTCACCTTCCTGCCGTCGGCCGAGGTGATTGAGCCGGTGATGTTCACGTCTTCGCGGAAGTTGCTGCTCGTCACGGGCATCCCGATCTGGCCCCTGGTCAGTGAAACGTCTGTAGAGTTGACGGTCTTATCGCCGTTCACGTCGCCGATCAGCATATTTGCGCTGACCGGGGTCGCCGGCAGCACTTGTGAAGATGAATCGGTAACCCCGCTCAAGGTCACCGTCAGCATCTGGACATCGGTCACGCCGGAAAGCGGAACGGTCATGGTCGTACCGGCAAAGGTGGGCGTGCCCGCAGTGCCCGTCCCCGCGGTCACGCTGGCGTTTCCACTCACGACATTGGTCGTGAAGTTAAAGACGAAACTGTAACTGCCGACGCCATCCCGACACTCCACGCCCGCGTTCCCGCTGAGGGGAAGATCGATATCGAATGCTCCCGCGGTGCGATGGCTTTTGCGCGACACGGCGGAGAGCAATTGCAGCGTTCCTGTCGTCTCGCCCTGGTGGAGCACGACGCCGGCATAACCCGACGTCCAGAGGTTCCCAGATGAGAGGGCAAAGATATTATTCAGGAAACTTACCCCCGGCACGAACGCCTTGGTCCAGGTCGCGCCCGCGTTGGTGGTGTGATAAACACTCGCCGGGTCGGACGTGGGCGCCTTGTGAATCCCCACGGCATAGGCCTCCGATTCGCTCAGCACGCTTAACCCGAGGATAATGTCGTCGACCGTCGCGATATTCTGCACTTGCCAGCTCACTCCGCCATTGGCAGTGCGGACGGCATAACCATCCCAGCCTACGGCCCAGCCGACATTGGCACTGATGAAGTCCATCTCGGACACGATCGGGCTGGAACCGAAAGCATTGTTAGGCAAGGTCATCGGCTGCCAGGTGCTGCCGGCGTTCGTGGTGCGAAACCCTGTCCCGCCGATGGTTGCGAGCCAGCCGCGATCGGCGTCGACAAAATCCACGTAATGCGACGGCAGGGTATTAAGCGCCGTCCAACTGATCCCGCCGTCGGTTGTGCGATAGGCCAGGATTGCCACCTGCGGACGCGTTCCCGCGACGTAGCCGACATCGCGGTTAATAAAATGCACGTCGTTAATGAGGTAGTCGTCGGGCAAGAGCGGATAACCGATCGACTGCCAGTTCAACCCGCGATCGAAGGTCTTGTAAACCACGCCGTTGTTCCCGGCCGCGACCGCGAAATCCTGGTCGACGACGTCGACCGCGTAGAGATTCTCGTTCCGGAAAAGAGTAATCCCGGTGACCTGCAACCGGCCGACGGACCAGAAGTTTCCCCCGTTCGTCGTGCGGAGATAATACCCGCTCTGCCCCACTGCCAGCCCGGTGCTGGCATCAAACATTTGCAGGTCGAGAAACTCGACGCCGCCGACGCCGCTATTCTGCGGGGTCCAAGTCAGGCCGCCATCAGTCGTCTTAAAGATGTAGCCGCCCTGGCCCACGATCATGCCCAGTTGCGCATCGAAAAAGGAGACATTCCAGCTCGCCGGCAACGCGCCCGGTCCGATCAAGGTTTGCGTCCAGTTGAGCCCGCCGTCCGTGCTCCGCCAGGCATCGCCCCCGAAGGAAACCCCCACGATGGTACCGTTCGGCAGGAGCGTCATCTCGTTCAAGCCACTGGCGATTTGGCTGGAAAGGAGCGACCAGGCATCGCCGGAATTGGTTGAGCGGTAGATCGACACACCGATCGAGGCAATCGCGGTGGTCGTGTCCAGCCAGAGAACGTCGTTCGCTGACTGCGAGAATTTTTTCACCCAGGTTGCGCCGGCGTCGGTCGTCTTGAAGATGCCGGGTCCGCTGCCCGAGCCGGAGACCTTTTCTCCGCCGGCCAGCCCGACGACCGTGTCCAGAAAATCCATGCCGTAGATCACCGGGCAGTTGGGAAATCCGGAACGCAGCGTCCAGGTGGCCCCGCCGTCGGTGCTGCGGGCGAGCGAGCCGTTCGCGCCCATGAAAACAACCGTCGGCGATGCGAAATCGATATGATACCAGGAGCCGCCGAGGGGGAAGTTAGTGATCCGCGTCCAGGTCGCGCCCGCATCGGTCGTGCGCCAATGATCCACTCCCGTGGTCGATGAGTTCCCACTGACGATGCAGGTGTTGGAGTCGCCGCAGACGACATTGTAATAGGGTTCCGTCTCAAAGCCGGCCAGCGCGACATCATGCCAGGTGGCGCCGCCATCAAAAGTCTCGAGCAGCGTCAGGCCTTCGCCGCTGGCGAAACCGTGGGTGGCGGTGGCCCAGGCGAACCCGGTCAGGTTGGCGCCGGTCGGAAGAGGACTCTGCTTGACCCATTCGTCAGCCAGGGGGACCTCGGCGTAGAGACGGCTGCCACCCGAGGGTGATTCGGCAGGGCGCAGAGGAGAAACCTGGGCCTGCGCGCCAACGCTGACGAAGCAGGCGAAACCGATGAGGAAAGTGAAGGGCGATCGATTCATACGACTCCTGCGGTTGATTGATTTTTTGGGCGGCGAAAAGATCGCAGTTCCGCCGCATCGAGCGAAGAATAAAAAGTTACAACACTGTTACCCGATCGAAGTGTTTACGAACGGGCGGTGGCGTCGTCCATCCATCTTTCCCGTCACGGGGCACGGACGGTGCTCTTTTACTACGGCAATCATGAGCGCGCCCTTCCGGATCCTGACCGTCGATAACGAACCTTCCGTCACCACTTCCCTCAAATACGTCTTTGCCAGCCCCCGCTTTGAAGTGCTGAGCGTCGACAGCGGCGCGGCCGCTCTCGAACAGCTCGAGGCGGTCGTCGATCCCTACGATCTGATCATCGTCGACCAGAAAATGCCGAACCTTACCGGCGTGGAATTGGTCGATGAAATCCGCAAACGCGGCATCCCCGGCGAGATCATTGTCCTCTCGGCCCATGTTTCCTCCGAGCTTCGCGAAGCCTACGAACGGATGAAAGTGCACGCCATTTTGCCGAAGCCTTTCGATCTCGGCGTTCTCCGTTCCGCGGTCGACCATCTCGCGGCCTAACGAGTTCTTCGAGAGACGTCAGGCGAGAGAGCAACGCTTAGGTCCGAGCGCGCCGGCGGTTCCCCAGGAGTATCTCTGGAAGGTAACAACCGCGTTACTTTTCCCGAGTTTTTTTCCGCCGCCGCGTCCCCCATAAATGGAGAAACAAGCGCACCAACCGTGCTTGCAACAACCATCGAAAGGAAACACATCAATGAACAACACAAGCAAAATAATCGGAGCGTTTCTCGCGCTCGTCCTCATCGCCGTAGCCGTGCCTACGGCATTCACCGCGCCCGCGGTCACACTCACAGCGAGCGTGGTCGACCAGCAGTGCCAGGGCGGTGACTTCGTCAATGTCACCCTCACGGCGGCGCTGAATCCGCCGCGTGCAGGTGTCACCTATGCGTGGGACTTCGACAACGACGGTGTTCTCGACACCGAGCCGAGCTCGAATCCAACGGTCAGCCATCTCTATCCCGATGAAGAGTCGGTGACCGCGCGGGTGCAGGTGACAAAAGGCCGCCGCAGCCTCTCGGATACCGTGACCTTCGGCACATTGCGCTGCGGCAACTAGCCCAGGTGCAGTTCCCCACGGCGTGAAACCGCGGCGAAATGGAACTTCGCCGCGGTTTTTGCGTCTGTCGTTAGGGCGCGCGATCCCCGGGGCGAGCGGCTCGGGTTGCCTTGCCGTAGTGCCGGGCGGCGCAATCCGGACAGACCCCGTGGCTGAATTGGGCCTCGGAACGTTTGCTGACATACGATTCCATCTTCTGCCAGTGACCTTCTTCGTCGCAGATCGCCTTGCAGAAAGAACAAATCGGCAGGATCCCCTCCAGCGTGCGGACCCGTTCGCGCAGGCTGCGGGTGGCGTTCGCGAGCCGTGTCGTTAGGCCGGCCAAAAGCACGAGCACGCCAAATTGCAGGGTCGCGTTCAGGACGGCCACGCCTTCCCCCCACGGGAATTGCCAGTGAAATTGAAAAGAAATCCGGGCCACACTCAGGGCCAAGGCCAGCCCGATCGCCAGTTTCCAATGGCAATTCCACGCCATCAGCATCACCGGCAACACATAGAGCACCGGGAAAAGAATGTAGGGACCGGTCCGGTAATCGATCGCGGCAAAAAAGGCCGCGAAGACCACGGAGAGCCAGCAACGATTCCAGGGTGGGCGTTCAAAGAAGTGCGTCGGTTCCTTCGGCAGAGGAACGCTCTTCATACTTCTATGGTGCCGTGGCACCGCGCTTCATCGGGACGGGCCGACCCTCTCGATCGGCTCCGACCGATTGCTTCCACACCGCCAAATGAATCGGGAGGTCCAACGCTGCTGATTATCTGAGATTTCCGCCGCCCTGAGCAAGCAGAAAAAAACGCGCCGGCGAAGCCGCCATTAAATGCCATTGCCGTCGTGGCCCGCGCAGATAACATCGCGCACATGCCCTTCACCCAGCGGCACCCTCACAGTCTGCAGCACAAGGCCTTGGTCGCGGCGATCTGCTTTAGCCTGCTTGCCGTTCCCCTCAGCGTCGCCGAGCGGCCGCGCATCTCCGAGGATCGCGAGCTCAAAGAAATCGACCTCAGCGGCTGGGACTGCCGGGAACGCCTCGAAGGCACCGCCAAGACCCCCGACGGCGTCGAGCGCAACCGTCTCAAGAACCGCCAGGCCGCCACAATCGCGGGCGCGCCGCCCAAGGAGATGGATACGGCTGCCTTTCTTCGTTACGTAGGCGCGCTGGATGCCCAGACCCAGGGCAAACGCCGCAAGGATCTCTCTTCGGCTCAGAAAGCTGAGCTCGATAAGTACGAAAACCAGCTCGTCACCCTGACCGGCTATCTTGTCCTCGCTTACGCCGGCCCGCCCGAATCGACCAACTGCGGCAGCACCGATTTCCACGACTGGCATCTGGAAGTCTTCGCCGCCCCCTTCGATCACCCGCCGCAACCCGGCGACCCGACCCCGATCATCTGCGAAATCACCCCGCGCACGCAGACCGCCATCTTCCGCGACGGCATCCGGCTCCAGTCACTCGCGGCCTTTATTCGCGCACCAGACTTGAGTCATGAACCGACCGGTCATTCCGCGCGCAAGATCCGCATCACTGGGCATCTCCTCTGGGACGACGACCACAACGGCGCGGCCGACGTCGGCCCCAGCATCGTCAAAGTCGCCGCGAACAAGTATCACAACCCATGGCGCTCGACCGCCTGGGAAATTCATCCCGTGACCAGGATAGAGCTGCTCGAGGACACCGGCCCGACACCGTCAGGCGACCCGTCCGCGTCCGCGCCGTCTGCTTCACCCGGCCCCAAGCTTGCGCCTGCCGCCTCGGCTACGCCCGGGCCGGAGTTCGTGACTCTCTCCCGCCCGGTGAAAATCAAAATCCCGTACGGCGAGACCGTCCTGCCGCGCGGGCTCAGCTTACCGGTCGTCTCCCGCAGCGAGCAGGGGATCACCGTCCAGTATCTGGGCAAACCGCAGCTCATCCCGCTTACTGCGACCGTCCCGTCGCGAAAATAAGACCGAAGCACCAGCCCGCCGAACGAAAGCGTGGTGCCTCTTCGCTTTCGTCGTTGCTATTCTTCGCCGTTTCGCAATATCCTTGCAGAGTAGCCACTCCAATCCGAACCCTTCTTCTTTTCTCCTCTTCCTATGAATCTCCCAACCCGTCTGCCAACTCTTCTTGTGCTCGCTTTTGGCGCAACCTATCCCTTTTTCTCCGCCCTTAGCGCGCCGGTCAAGAGCTTTGACCTGCTGGCAAATCGTTTCGTCAGTGACCCGGTTCGACATCAGATTTACGCGAGCATTCCCGCGAGCGAGGACGTCGTGGTCATTGATACGGTTACCCTGGCAGTAACAAAAACTCTCGCAATTGGTTCGGCCCCCACGGGTATGTCGATTTCGCCGGATGGCTCGAAGCTGTATGTCGCCCTGAGCGAAGCGGAGGCGATTGGAATTATCGATCTGGACGCACTCACTGTTTTGCCCGAACTGCCGATCGAGTTTGCGCCGCGCGACATCGAGGCCGGCCTCGACGACCGGCTTTATGTCGCCCCCGTTGCTTCGAGTAACAATCTCATCCAGGTGGACGCAACCAGTGGTGACACGCAAAGCATTCTCGGGAGTTATTACGAGAACGGCTTTCTCGAGATTAGCCCGGACCGGAAGTCGCTCTATTTTGGAGACATGGAATTATCTCCGCGGACTCTTTATCGATACGACGTCGCGACAGCCGTCCCATCGCTTGACCAAATGGGGGCATTTGGGGGAAATCTCGGTTACGGCAGAGACCTGAAGCTGAGTCACGATGGACTGTTTCTTTGTTTTCCGAGTACGAGCGTTGCCGGGATCGTTCCGCTCTTCGATTCGGCAGATGTGGATCGACAACTAGGAAGTTTCCCACTCGGTCCCACACCTGGTCCGATGACTTTTAGCCCTGATGACGCGATCGCTTATCTGTTTCGTGTTCCCGATGGTCAACCTCCAGGCGATCCTTTCCCAGGCTACAAGACCTATCTCTTCGACACCGCCAGCTTCCAGCAACTTGGCACCATCGAACTCACTCCCGGCACCGTCTCCGATCTCATCACCGATGAGACCGGGCGCTATCTCTTTGTCGCGAATAGTCCCGGGATCGAAGTCTACGATCTGCTCGTGGACGCCACCTCATCGATCGTCGGCAGCGTCGGCGGAAACTTTAGCTATCAACCTCCCATCTATTACAACGGGCCCGACATGGGCGCGACGGGATTGCCATCTGGCCTCACCTTCGATTCCGCGACGCGCACGATCTCAGGCAGTCCGACCGAGGCCGGAGTCTTTACCGTCACAATTACTCTGAGCGAAGGTTCCGATTCTGCGACGGTTACTGTTAGCCTTAGCATTTATCCAAATTCCCGGGCGCAAAACATCTCTACCCGCGCCGGTATTGGGACCGGTGACGACGTGCTTATCGCCGGCTTTATCATTACCGGCAGTCTCGACAAAGAGATCGCCCTCCGCGGCATTGGCCCGAGCTTGAAGGTGGATGGCGTTTCCCTTCCGGGTCGTCTTCTTAATCCCAGCTTTGATCTCTACGACGGAACTACCGGCGCCTACCTCGGCGCGAACGACAATTGGCGGGATGATTTCAATAGCTCCGTTCTGGAGAGTTTCGGCCTCCAGCCTACCGACGAGATGGAGCCGGCAATCTACAAGGTTTTAGCGCCCGGCGCTTACACGGTCGTCATCCGCGGAGTTGATGACACCACCGGCGTCGCTCTTGCCGAGGTTTACGACCTCGATCCGCAGGACAAGGCGACCAGTGCCGGCGGATCGCGCCTGGCCAACATCTCCACCCGCGGCAAAGTCGCGACGGGCGATAAGGTCATGATCGGTGGCTTCATTGTGAGTGGCGAGGAGAGCGCAAACGTACTCATCCGTGCCATCGGCCCGTCCCTGGCTGCGGCCGGCGTCCCGGGCACCTTGGCCGACCCGCAACTCGACCTCTACGACATTCAGGGCACGAAGATTAATTCCAACGACAATTGGCGGGACAGCCAGCAATCCGAGATCGAGGCGACCGGTCTCGCGCCGGCCGACGACCACGAGTCGGCCATTCGCACGACCCTCGCGCCGGGCGCCTATACCGCGATTGTGAGCGGCGTGGGTGGGACCGCCGGCCTTGGCTTGGTGGAATCCTACAACCTGCTTTAATAGCAATTCGGGGTCAGGCCTTACTCTTGACACAGGCTGATTGAATCGGGGAAATTACAGACATGGCGAGGCCGCTGCGGATCCAATATGAGGGCGCGCGCTACCACGTGATGAGTCGAGGGGATCGGCGGGAAGCGATCTTTTGGGATGAGCGGGACCGGGAGGAGTTCCTGCGCACGCTAGGGCAGGCCTGCGCGAAGACGGGCTGGGAGGTGCCCGCCTATTGCCTGATGAGGAACCCGATGCGAGCCGGACTGGTGGGGTGGAGGAAAAGCTGGAGAGTTATCCCTGGAGCAGTTACCGGCGTATCGACGGCCGCGGTTGCGAACCAAATGGCTGCGAGTGGATCGGCTGTTGGGAGAGCATGGACTGCAGGAAGACAAGGTGGCGACGCGCCGGGAGTTTGAGCGGCGGATGGATGTGGCGCGAGCGGGAGCCGGAAACAGAGCAGGTGGAGGGTCGCGCAGTGGGAGGAAAGGGGGAGCGGAGGATTTTGCCGATTGGCTGGCGGAGAAGTTGTCGCGGCGCGGGCGGGAGAACGGGCGCGGGAACGGCGCGAGACGGATGCGGCGCTGGCAGAGCGGATGATTAGCTAGGCGCTGGCAGCGGTGCGCTGGCGGGAGATCGATTTGGCTGTGCAAGCCGAAGGACATCGCCTAAAAGCGGATCCTCGCGGGAGTTGCGCCGCCGCATCCCGATGAGCCGGCGCTCGATCGCGCAACGTCTGGGGATGGGCAGCCCGAGTTATGTTTCAAACCTTCTTAAAAGTGTCGATCGCGAGCTCTGACCCAGATCAGACCGCGATCAGCCCCGGGGTAACAAGACAGAAGGTATGAGGACACGTTTTTCCATAAAGACGTTTGGCTGGGTTGTGTTTTTGCATTTTGTTGGCACCACGGTTTGCATCTCATATGCGGTCTCAAGTATCCGGGCGTTTGAGGCCGGCCAAACGTATCCTTGGCTTTCGGTTGTTAGTTGGATTTGGATGCCTGTCCCATTACTCGTGCAGCGTTATCTCGTGCTTGACGCTATGAGATACTTCTACTTCCTCGCGCTTCCTTGGTCTCTATGTCTTGGAGTATGTTTTGGCCTTTTGATTGCCCGGCTGTCCCATTCAAAGAAGTGACCCCGAAGGGGAGCTGAGTGGGGTCGTGTCTATACATTGGACATTTGATTCCAGGGGCAAAAGATCGCATTACGGCTCGGCCGCCACGGCTTGAATTTGAGGGCGCGATCTACCATGTCGCGGCGCGTGGGAACGAGCGGCGGTTGATCTTTCGCGCGGAGCGCGACCGGTAAAGCGGAAAGAAAAAAACCGGAAATTCCTGCTCGACAGTGCGGGCGAGAGCCCGCAGTCTCCGCGCGATGAAACTTCCATTGCTTGCCTTCGTTATCGTCCTCTCGCTTGCCACCGCCCGGGCCGAGACACCCACCTACAGCGCCGCCGACGCGGCCAAACATGTCGGCGAGACCGCCACCGTCACAGACAAGGTGGAAGGCGCTTACCAGGCCAAGGGCGGGAACATTTTCCTCAACATGGGCGGTACGCATCCTAACGCTCCTTTCACTGCTTTCATTCCCACCACCTCGGCGGAGAAGTTTCCCGACTTCAAGAAACTCGAAGGCGCCACCATTTCGGTCACGGGCAAGATCACCGCCCATAAAGACAAGGCCGAGATCGTTGTCCGCGATCCCGAGCAGTTAACGGTGAAGGATGTCGCAGCCGACAAGGGCGAGGGCGAAAAGGCTGAAGCCGGCAAAACCGAAACCGAAGCGGCCAGCCCGACACCGGCCGCGCCCTGACGCGAGAGTGACAGAGTTAGCCGAGGGTCAGTCCCGGCTGGTCACAACTTTTCAAACACACCGGGATCCAGCGGCGGGTTGACCGTGATGGAGCGCACGGTGGCTTTCTCGAGCGTCTTCCCCGTCGCCAGGTCGGTCTCGGTGGAAGTGAAGGCGAAGAGCAAGCCATCGACCTGCTGAAAGTCGGTCATGGTACTTTCGATCGTCGTCGGGGTGGGATCGACATCCGGATGCAACGCGCGCACATCCCGCCGCCGGGTGATGAGCCATGACTCTGGGTCGAGATAGAGCTTTGTGTTGTAACCATCGGCGAAGGTCACGCGCAGGACATGGTAATTTACCTGCCCGACTATTTCGCGACCAGCCAGCTCGACGCGATGACCGCGTTGCCTTAGCTCATGCAGTCCAAAAATATGTCCCGGCAATTCCACCCCGTGCCGCAACGCCGCCGTCGCCATGGCGCTGGCTTCCACCGGCTCGCCTTTTCCCTTCCATTGCCAGGCGCGTTTCTCGCCCAGTGCTTCGGTGAAAACATGCTGGCCGTCGGCTGTGACATCAATCCGCATCCGGCCGGGCCGCGCCGCGAGATAGATCCCGTCCACTTCAAACCCCGGATCGACGATATGCAGATCGACCCGGATGGAACGTACCGCCTCGATCGTGGTCCGGCCTCCGACCGCCTCCGTATGGCGCTCGATCAATTGCTCCAAGGTGAGCGGCGCGCGCTGGCAACCCAGGAGTCCCATCGAAATCGCCAAAAAGATGAAAGCACCGCGCACAGAGTATTGCATTCCCTGATAAGACTCCGCCGAGGGCGAGAATTGTCTAATCGAGCCCTCGGGCAAGCGCTAGCTTCCGGCAGGCGGTGCGCCTGCCCGACAAAGGCGCTCCTGAGGGGCGCTAAAATAGGGATCGACACTGCCGCGTTTTTTTAGCGGAGTAGAGCGATGAACTTCCATGTCGCGCGCGATGGCCAAGTCATCGGTGAGTTCAATGAGCAGGTCTTTCGGGACAAGGTGTTCCGCGGCGAAGTGCGTCGGGACGATTTCTATTGGACCGAAGGGATGACGGAATGGGAGACCGTCGCACAGTACCCGGGCGGGCGCGCGGACCCAGGTGATCCGACGGGAACGGCCGAAAGGGAAATCCGAAGACTGAGTGGAACTTCGTTCGGGGAACGAAAAGTAACATCTGTGTTACTTTTAAGGGCTTGGAACTGTTGACCCTTATTTAATAAAGCACCTCCCATGAACTCGGCCAGGCGTCACTCGGCTTTGGCCGCGTCGGTGCTGCTCCTCCTGGTTTCAGTTATCCCCGAAGCGGCGGCGAAGCGGCCGACGCCCACGCCTCCGCCGCCCGGCGGACCGCCGGCACCCATCCTGGTCGCGCCCGCGAGTGGCGCGAGTCTCGTCCAGCCAATCCTGCTCGATTGGAATGCCGTGCTCGATCCCGGGGGCCCGATCGGCAGCTATACCTGGCAGGTGGGGACGACCACCGCCTTTACCACGATCATCGCCTCCGGGTTCACCAACATGGATTCGGATCCAAACGTGCCGACCTCGACCGAGGATAAGTTGAGCGGCCTTCCCAATGGCACTTACTTTTGGAGGGTCAAAGCCACGCAACTGACTCCGAACGGCGGGGTCGACTCGGTCTGGTCGCTGGTGCGGACTTTGACGGTGACAGGCCCGGGTCCGGCCCCGGCGACACCGGCCTTTATCACCCCGGCGAACAATGCCCAGTTCCATCCCCTGGAGTCCTATAAGATTCAATGGTCCGCGGTCACGGGGGCGCAGTATTACGTGCTGGAGGCGGATGACGAACCGAGTTTTTCCTACCCTTTCACGCTGACGCAATCGCCGATTACTTTCGGCACTCAGTTTGGCGGCGGCTGGGGGAATACGCTCACCGTCTATTATCGCATCCGGGCGATCTCGGCGGATGGGGTGCGCAGTCTGCCGTCCGCGACGCGCACGGTAGTTATCACGAACACCGCGCCGGTTTCACCCGCACCCATGCTCCTCGCGCCCGCGCCCGGGGCGACGGTCGCGATTCCCTTCTTCTTCGACTGGGCGGATACGGCCAACCCGCAGGTTCCGGGTTATGATGTTTCGGTGAGCACGAATCCCTCTTTCACGGGCTTCGACGTTCTCTCGATCTTCGGCGTCACTCGTTCTGACTACATGATCACGACGGATCTTCTCGCGCCGGGGAGTTACTTCTGGCGCGTCCGCGCCCTGCACGGCAACGTCGCCGGCCCATGGTCGGCCGGGCGGGCCATCACCGTGGCCGCAGGACCGGCACAAGATGTGGGTTTGTTCGCGATCCTCTCGGAGCCGGGGAATGGCTACGGCGGCAATTCGGTTCAGGCGCGGGTGATACTGGACAACCCGGCGCCCGCCGGCGGCGCGGTGGTCACGCTCGCGACTGACATTCCGCAGGTGCAATTACCGGTAGGCGCGGTGACAATACCGGCTGGCAAAACGGACGCGACCATCGCGCCGGTCGCCACCGGTCCGGTGCCTAACTTCGGCCTCTCCATCGGGATCATCGGAAACATCTACGCCAGTCTCGGCAATGGCCGGCAACAGCACTCACTCGGTGTTCTGCCGATTCTTTTTGGGACAGGGCTGAGCAACGAAAGCGTGGTCGGCGGAACGACGGTGACCGGGACGGTAACTCTGTTTAGTCCGGCGCCTCCGGGAGGTGTCACGGTTCGGTTGGTGAGCAGTAATACCAGTCTCGTCCAGCCACCCGCCAGCGTTTTCATCCCGGCCGGCGTAACGGGTGCGACTTTTAGTATTCCTACCAGTGCGGTCTCCGTCGCGACTCGGGTGATTATCGATACCGGCACGGAGACCGATGGCTACCGCGCCCCGGAGGCCTGGCTGTTGGTGACTCCGCCGGGGAGCCCAACACCGGCGGCAAGTCTTTCGTCGCTGGCTCTCAGTCAGTCATCGGTTCTGGCCGGTGGAACAGTGACAGGGACAGTGACTCTTACTTCACCGGCGCCGGCCGGGGGCGCGGTCGTCATCCTGAGCGCGAGCATGGAAGGGCAGGTGATCGTTCCACCGAACGTGACGGTGCCAGCGGGCGCGCTGAGCGCGAGTTTCACGACCACGCCTGCGCCGCAGACAGTCGTGTCGCGCTGGGTGCTGGTGCAGGCGCGCTATGGCACTTCGGGAGGAACCCAGGCACGCATTCTCGAAGTCGATCCCGCGCCGGGCGCGCCCACGCTGTTTGCGATCGGGCCGGCCAGCCAGGATGTGATCGGTGGCGACCCCGGGCGGGCCTCAGTCGCGCTGGTGATGCCGGCGCCGGCGGGCGGCGGTGTCGTTAGTCTCTCGACCGACAATCCCTCGGTCATTCAAGTGCCGGCCAGCGTCACCATCCCGGAAGGGAATAGCGCGCTGAGTTTCACGATCACGACCAGTCCTGTCTCTGGTTTACCGACAGGAGGCAATGTCTTTGCCACGGCGGGCGGCATTACGAAGTCGATTTTCGTCACCGTTACTCCCGACCCGAACGCGCCGCCGCTGTTGCAATCGCTGAGTATCACTCCTTCCAGCGTTCCCGGGGGGACCAATGCAACCGGCACCGTGGTCTTCAGCGAACCGGCTCCAGCCGGGGGAACTTCAGTCACACTCTCGACGGGTAACGCCGCGGTCGCGACAGTGCCCGGCATCGTCATGGTCCCGGGCGGGCAGACCTCGGCCAGTTTCACAGTCACCACATTCACCGTCGCCTCGGATACTTCAGTCGCCATTTCCGCCTATCTCGATGCGATACGGACAGCCACTCTGTTAGTGACCAAGAACGCCACGCCACCCGCCTCTCTCTCCTCGATCACGCTCAACCCGACCGCTGTTACCGGTGGCAATACTTCCCAGGCGACGGTGAGCTTGACCAGCGCGGCCCCGACGGGGGGCGCAGTCGTTACTCTCTCGAGCAGTAACACGGCCGTCGCCACCGCTCCGGCCAGTGTCACGATCGCGGCCGGGCAGACGAGCGCGACAGCCAGCGTCACGAGCAAGACGGTTACGACAACGAGCACGGCGACAATTACTGCGACCTATAACTCCGTGAGCCGGAGTGCGAGCCTGACCGTGAATCCAACCTCGGGCGGAACCTTACCGGCGCCGACACTACTTGCACCCGCGGCCGACGCGCGTTTCGCGCCCGGCAGTAATATTACCTTCGACTGGACCGACGTGGCGGGAGCGGCCACTTACACCATGCAGGTGGACGACCAGAGCAGCTTCGCGGCGCCTTTCATCCTGGAGCAAACTGTAACTCCGTCGCAATTTAGTACCAGCACGCTGCCGACCAAGACGATGTGGTTTCGCGTCCGCGGCAATGACGCGGCCGGCAATCCCGGCACATGGTCGGCCAGCCGGCGGTTCGAGGTAAAACTTTAAGCGGCGCATCCCAAGCCAGAGGGCACGGCCGAGGTGTCAGGGCGATTTTGCACCCCTCTTCGATCATTGACGCGCGTTTTTGCCAAACATACCCTGTGTTCATGGCGAACCAATCTTCCGGCGCGACCGACGAGCAAACGAACCATCGGCTAACCCGCCGCACGTTCCTCGGGATAAGCCTGGCCGGCGGAGCGGCTCTCCTGGCCGGCAACCCTTTCGGCAAGACTTTTGCGAGCACGATGAACCTGGCGGAGAACACAACCTTTAAACTCGGCGGTAACATGCCCGTGAACCGGCTTGGCTTTGGCGCGATGCGCATCACCGGCGACGGCATCTGGGGTTGGCCGGCGGATCGCCCGAACGCGCTCAAGGTGCTCCGGCGCGCCGTCGAGCTTGGTGTCAATTTGATCGATACCGCCGATGCCTACGGTCCGGATACGAGCGAACTGCTCATTGCCGAAGCGCTGCATCCTTATCCCAGCGGACTCGTAATCGCGACCAAGGGCGGGCTGACCCGGCCCGGTCCCGGTTCGTGGAAACCAAACGGGCAGCCGGATTATTTGAAGAAATGTGTCGAGGGCAGCCTGAAGCGGTTGAAGCTCGAGCGGATCGAACTTTATCAACTGCACCGGGTCGACCCGAAAGTGCCGATGGAGGAGTCGTTAGGCGCGATCAAAGAGATGCAGGACGCCGGAAAGATTCGGCACGTCGGCTTATCCGAAGTGTCGCCGGAGCAGATCGCACAGGCGCGCAAAGTCCTGCCGATCGTGAGCGTGCAGAATCGCTACAACCTGCTCGATCGCGATTGGGAAAAGACGCTGGCCTATTGCGAGAAAGAGCAGCTTGGCTTCATGCCCTGGTCACCGATCGGCGGCAGCGGTGGTTTGAAGGCGAGTGCGACGCTGCAGGCGGTGGCGAAGGCGCATCGGACGAGTGTCTATCAGGTCGCGCTCGCCTGGTTGCTCCAGCGATCGCCGGTGATGCTGCCGATCCCCGGGACGGCTTCAATCGCGCACCTGGAGGAGAACGTGGCGGCGACGAACCTGAAGCTCACTCCGGAAGAGTGGAAGAGTCTGGGGAAAAGCTGACCGCGGAAAGCCGAGAGCTGAAATGAAAGGGCGGCGAACAGAATGCCCGCCCGACAATGTGCGTCTCCTTTTCTGAGCAGGCTCTGCCATGAACACGCTTGAAACTGAGCGCCTCCGTTTGCGCCCGTTCAGCGAAGCCGACGCGGCTTTCCTGCTCGAAGTTTTGAATGAGCCGGCTTTCATTCGCAACATTGGCGATCGCGGCGTGCGCACGGTGGAGCAAGCCGTGATCTACATGCGGGAGCGGATCCTTGCGCAATACGAGAGTTATGGCTTTGGGATGTTACTCGTCGAGTTGAAAGAGTCCGATGAGCCGGTCGGAATCTGCGGCCTGATTAAACGCGACAGTCTCGAGGACATCGATCTCGGATTCAGCCTGCTGGAGCGGTTCTGGTCGCGCGGTTATGCCGCGGAAGCGGCCGCGGCGGTCCTGCGTGACGCGCTGGAGGTGCGCAAGCTCTCGCGCCTCGTGGCCATCGTCGCGCCGCACAATGCCGCCTCCGTCCGGTTACTGGAGAAGCTGGGGTTTCACTTGGAGAAAAAGATGCGTCTCCCGCCGGCAGAGGAGGAGTTACTGCTCTTCGCGATCACAACGTGACAAATTCGTCGTAAGCGCGGAGTAAGTCTGCCGGGTCTCGATAGATCGCGATGGCTCCGGCAGAGCGCAGAGTATCCGCGTCCGTACCGCCGCAGGTCACGCCGATGGCGCGGAGGCGGGCTTTCCCGGCGGCTTCCATGTCGAAGCGAGTATCGCCAATGACGAGAGCGTCTTCCGCGCGCACACCGTCGAGCTTGTCGAGTGCGGCCTGGAAAATATCGGGCTCGGGTTTGGACTCATCGGCATCGTCCGCCGTCGTCTGGCCGGCGATCAGGTCATCGATGCCGAGGAGTTTCGTGTAGTGTTTGGCCTCGGACTTTTTGCCGGAAGTGGCGAGGACAATCTGTTTGCCGTCGTCATGCAGTCGCTGGAAAAGCTCACGGACTTGCGGGAAACCCTGGACCCGCGGCAGGTAATCGTTCTGGAAAAGCTCGGAGCGGTATTCGTCCAGTTCTTTGCCAAACCGCTCTATCTCTTCCTTGGTAAGAAACTCGGGCAGATATTTATCCGACCCTTTCCCGATCTGGGCCCGCAATTGCTCACTCGAAAACTCCTTGCCGAAATGGCGAAAGGCGGCATCCCAGGAATCGACGTGGAGTTCGTTGGAATCGACCAAAGTTCCGTCGAGATCGAAGATGAATGCTTCCATGAGCCGGGACGTTGGGCGGTTACGAGAAAAAAGCAACGTGTCAATCGGCGGCGAAGCCACGGCGAGCATCGACCACGATGAAGCGTTCATCCTGGTAAACGACCGATGCGGGCGGCGGCGATTTCAGGAGAGGCGTTCGCCCATCCGGCACGCCCAGGTTTTCTCCTGGCGCTGACAAGCGCAGCTGTCGCAGAAGCCGGCTCTTGCGATGATACCTGGTAGTGAAAGCCTTGCGCTCGACGAGCCAGAAATCGATCTGCAGTTCGCGCACGCATTGTTCTACCAACGCAGGGTCATCGCTGTAGTGGGCGCGCGCGATTTGCAGCCCGCGCTCGCGGAGCGGGAGATAGTAGGCCGGGTGAAAAGGCACGGCGCATTCGGCGCCAACGACGATCGAGCGCCGGGCAAAGGTCGGCAGGTTGTTGGCTTCGTCGGCGACCGATGCGATCCGGATCGTGGCGGGCTGGCTGGCGAAGAAACGGTAGAGATCCGGCGCGGTGCCCTGGATGTAACTGTTGGTCGGAAATGCCGGAATGAGCAGAGGGTAGGCGAGGAGCAGCACCAACACCGCGGCCACGCCCGATAGGATCATCGATTGCCGGACGGGCCTATGGTCGTTAGGCGTTCTGGCACGGCGGAGAAGGGCGGCATCGAGCAGAGCGAGGATCACTCCGGCGGCCAGGAGGGTGAGCAGCATCCGCGTCGTGGCCTGGGTGTAGCGATTGGGAAGATAAAGGCGAAAGAGCAGGACGTGCGCGCTGGCAAAGAGCAGGAGGGCGGCGCCGATAATCTGTGGGACCGGCGGCGCGCCGCGCGGGATCGCCTGGAGAAAGGGAAACCGCGCCGGCCACAGCCGCAGGAGCGGCCAGAGGAGGGCGAGGAGAAACCACGGCGGCCGCGTCGGCAGATTATGAATACCGGCGTTTCCGCCCACCCAATAGCCCCACCAGGTGAGAAGAAAGACCGGCACCCGGCCTTCGGGCCCAAACTCCGGCATGCTTTTAGCCTCAGCGAAAGTGACCACGGGACCAAAGGCGCTCACGCTGCGGAGATAAGGCCAGAGGCAAAGGAGAGTTACGCCAACGGCGGCGACAGCGACCAGATACACTCGCGGCTCGCGCACCAACCTCGGTCCCCGTTCCCAGCGCAAACAGGACCAGCCGAGCACGCCGAGACTAAGCAATGCAGCGGGCGGAAAGAAGGCCGCTTCGAGGGCGATCGCCACCAGCACGCCGACGGTCGAGCCGCGCACGTGATAGTAGAGGAACGCAGCAAAGAGCGGATAAACAAAAGCGCGCGGAGTGGCGGATGAGAGATCGCTATTTAACCAGAGACACTGCGCAAAAAGAATGGCGGTGAGTGTCGCGGCGGCGCGCGAGCGAAAGAAACGCCAGGCCAGGCCAAAGAAGTATCCGACCGCGATAAAACTGAGCCCCGACGGGATTAGCTTGCTCGCGAGCAGGGGATCGATCCCTAATCGGGCCAGGGACCAGTAAAGCGCGGCGAAACCACTCGGCGCGAGCGATTGGAAGTAATCCGCGATCGGGTCACGCGGGAAAAGCGCAGGATCGACGTAGCGGAACATCCAGAAGACATGTTCGCGGACGTCATCCGCCAGCATGTATTCCGACGCGAAAGCCTGCCGCAAGGCGAGGTAGACGCATCCCGCGGCGTAGAGCATGGCGACGAGAAACCATGGCCAGAGCCTGGGACGGACCCGAGGTTCAACCGGAGCCCAGGCACGCCGCACCCGTTCGATAAGTGATGGCGCGGTCATGAAATCCTCGGACGCCCGGCGGCGGCGCTATTCCGGTGTCGTGGTCGGCACTAATTCCTGCGCCGGCGACCGCAGATAGGGCGCATAAGTCTCGAGCAGGCGGGCCGGTATGGTGGCGACCATCTCGGTGAACTCGCCTTCGTAGGTAAGATCGCGCACGGTCCCTTCGCGGTGCAGGCGGGCGAGGAGATCAGCCCGATCGGGTGGGAGACGGAGCTCGACCGTGACTGTCCCACGAGCGACGAAGTCGGAGATTCGCTCGATCAACTGCTCCATCCCTTCGCCGGTTTGGACCGAGATAAAGAGGGCGTCTGGAAAATGGCGGCGCAAAGCCGCGAGGACGTGCGGGTCGGTCACTTTGTCGACCTTGTTGAAAACGACGAGCATCTGTTTGGTGTCAGCTCCCAGCCTGGCCAGGACGCTCATGGTCGTGTTGTAGAAGGCCATGACTTCATCCTGCGAGGCGTCGAGGACATGGATGAGGAAATCGGCCAGGGCGGCTTCCTCGAGCGTGGCATTAAAGGCCTCGATGAGCTGATGCGGGAGCTTGCGCACGAAACCAACGGTGTCGGTGAGGAGAAGCGGTTGTTTGTTAGGCAGGGCGATCTTGCGCGTCGTGGTGTCGAGGGTGGCGAAGAGTTTGTTCTCCACGAACACGTCCGCGCCGGTAAGGCGGCGGAGGAGGGAGGATTTGCCGACGTTGGTGTAACCGACGATGGCGGCATTGGGCACGGGAGCGCGTTTGCGATCCTTGCGCTGGGTGGCGCGGGCGCGGCGCACTTCTTCGAGTTCGCCCTTCAAGCGGTCGATCTGGAGCCGGATTTTGCGTTTGTCCTGCTCGAGCTGGCTTTCGCCTTCGCCCTTCGCGCCGATCCCGCCGCCCTGCTGGCCGAGGTGGCTCCAGGCTCTCGTTAGGCGGGGGAGCGAATACTGCATCCGCGCGAGATCGACCTGGATGCGGGCCTCGCGGGTGTGGGCGCGGGCGCCGAAAATATCGAGGATGATTTCCTGCCGATCGGCTACGGTCATGCCGGCGAGTTCTTCCCAATTGCGCTGCTGCGAAGGGCTGAGTTCGTTGTCGAAAATGAGGACGTCGCACTCGAGTTCCTTCGCGCGATCGACGATCTCTTGCGCTTTGCCCGAGCCGATGAGGTAGCGGGCGTGGTTCTCGCGATAGGAGATAAGCTCGCGCGCGACAATTGGGATGCCGAGGGTCTCGACCAGTTCGGCCAATTCTTCGAGAAGATTCTGCGCCTCGGCTTTGACCTCAGCCGAGATGTATGCGCCGACGAGCAACGCCCGTTCGACCGCTTTGTCCTTGGCCTTGATCTCAAACATGAGCGGGCAAGATACGCTGGAAAAGATCAGGCTGAAAGGCGAAGGAATCGATCAATTGCGGGAAAAGAACCGTAAGTCTATCCTCGTCCCGTGAGTGCGTCGGCGCAGTTGCTCGGGATTTATATTGCGGCCAAAGGCCGCCGAGTTGCCGCGCGCGGTGGAACGGGTCCGGGCGCTGGCCGGGCGGGGATTGGAAGGGGATCGTTATGCGGGAGAGGGCGGGACGTTCTCCGAAAATCCGGGCAAGCGCGATGTCACGTTGATCGAATCGGAAGCCCTGGAAGCATACGAGCGCGAAAGCGGGAAGAAGCTCTCGGCCGCGGAATCACGCCGCAACCTGCTTACTCAAGGGGTGCGCCTGAACGACCTGGTCGGTCGCGAATTTCGCGTCGGTGCGGTGCGGTTGCGCGGTTTGCGCCTGAGCGAGCCCTGCACGCATCTCGCGCGTCTTACCCACCCCGAGACTCTGCCCGGCCTGGTGCACCGCGGCGGATTGGTCGCCGAAATCCTGCACGATGGCGAGCTGCTGGTGGGTGACGAGATTTCGGAAGAATAAGTCGCGCCACGACCGAGACCGTTTTGTCTCTTGAGCAACTCGTTCGCGTAAAGGGGGATTCGGGACGACAGTGCGAGCATGATTAAATCTCTTGTTCAGCGGAACCGTCAGTTCATGGCGCTGGCGGTCGCCGGCGCATTGCTCGCATGCTTTCATCCCCGCCAACGTGCTGGCAGCGGGCAAGGTCGCCGCCGCGGCGAAGCCAGAACAAGCGCAGGAGGGCGGCCGCCTCATTATTGCGCGATCGGCCAATCTCGGTTCCGCCGTGGTCGGAGTCGCCATCGACGGCAAGGACACCGCGACCATCAATTACGGCCGCACCTATAACGAGCCCCTGGCCGCGGGACAGCATGTCATTACCGTGACGCCGGTTCCGAATTTTGAGCATGCTTTGCCTAGTAGCAAGCAGATCAATGTGCAGCCGGGTAAGACCTACAAGTTCACGGCCAGGCGGTCGGACGTCGCGGTCGTGCTCAAGTAAGCAGCTCGCGTTTCAGCGCCTGCAGCGAAACCGTTGCCGCGGGAAATCCCCGTGCGCGCGGCGGGCTCAGTATTCCTTGATGACCGGAATCTTGCGCCCGCCTTCGGCCGGGATCTCATCTTTCACCACCCGTGTCGTGGTTTGGGTCGAGGCGGGAACCACGGTCTGGGTTTCATAGCGATTGCGAGTTTCGCAGGCGCCGAGCACCAGAGGAAGGACGAGGCAGGTGGCGAGCAGAGTGACCTTTGTTGATTTCATAAATAGATAATCGCGGCCGTGCGATGCGCGGTTCGGCTAGGAGTCGCGTTCGCCCCGGATGTATTCCTCCACGCAGCGATGCGCGTCGTCGTCGTTCATTTGAATGGGCGGATGTTTCGAAAAATAGGCCGAGGCAGAATGGAGGACTCCGAACTGTCCGCGATCGAGCGCGAGCTTGCAGCAGCGGATGGAATCGATCGCCACGCCGGCGGAGTTTGGTGAATCCTCGACTGAAAGTTTCAGGTCGATTTCCATCGGCACGTTGCCAAAGAGCTTCCCTTCGACCCGGATGAAACAAAGCTTGTTGTCGTTTTGCCAGGGAACGTAGTCGCTCGGCCCGATGTGGATGTTTTCGTCGGCCAGACGCTTTCCGATGACCGACTGCACGGCTTCGGTCTTGGAGGTTTTCTTCGACCGGAGCCGACCGCGATCGAGCATATTGAGGAAATCGGTGTTGCCGCCGGTGTTCAATTGATAAGTGCGCTCGACTTTGACGCCGCGCTTGCGGAAGAGGTCGACGATGGTGCGATGGAGCACGGTCGCGCCGAGCTGCGCCTTGATGTCATCGCCGATGAGCGGGAGTTTTTTCTCTTCGAAGCGCTTCACCCAGACAGGATCGCTGGCGATGAAAACCGGGATGTTATTGACGAACGCGAGCCCCGCCTCGAGCGCGCAGGCGGCGTAAAAGCGCGTCGCTTCCTCGGCCCCGACCGGGAGGTAATTCACCATGATCTCGGCGCCCGATTCCCGCAGCTCCTCGATGATTTCTTCGCGCGTCGATTCTTTTTTCAACGGCTGAAAACTGCGCTCGGGATCGTGGTCGGCCATGTGCGCGGGATAACCGTCGAAGACGCAACCCATCTTCACGATCGCACCGGTCGTCGGCACTTTGGCGCAAAAAACTTTGGTGCAATTGGGCGGCGCGAAGATGGCCTGGTTGACGTCGAGCCCGACCTTGCGCCGGTCGATGTCGAACGCTGCCACGACCGAGATGTCGCTCGGTCGGTAAGGGCCGACCACGCTATGCATCAGACCGACGGCGGAGCCGTTCGTGGGTGTGTCGTGATAGAAGCTGATTCCCTGGACGAGTGAGCTGGCACAGTTGCCCACGCCGATGATTGCGATTCGAATTTTACTCATTGCACAGTTGGAAAGTCGCAAGGTTGCCCCAGTCATCTCGGCTCGGCAAGACGCAAAGTGAACCGGAAGTTCACAATCCGAATTAAATTTCCGGAGCGCCCGGAATGCTCTTTCCGGAATTTTTGTTGCGAAAAAAAGACTGGGCGCGGAAAAAAGCAGAATGCGACGGAGGATTTACATCGGCTGGTCGAGTTTCTTCCTCGCCTTCGCGTCGCTCCAGGCGGCTCCTCCGCGCTACACGATGGAGCAGGCGATCCAGCTCGCCCGCACCCAGAATCCGGACGTGGCGATCGCGCAAAAAAGAGTGCAGGCGGCGCGCGGCGGATTGCTCGAAGCGCGCGCCGGCTACCTTCCCTCAGTCGTTTCCAGCGGCATCTACCGCCAGCGCGAGCGCCAGGGCGACAGCCGCCTCCGCCCGGAGGATTACAACGCCAACGTCCGCGTGGTCGAGTCGCTCTACACCGGCGGCGCCACCAGCAGTCGGAACGCAATCGCACGGCTCCAGTTTCAAAAAGCCCAGGCTCAGCTCGACGCGGTGACCGATCGGGTGACGATGGAAACCCGGCTCGTCTTTAACGAACTGCTCCTCAACCGCGAGCGCATCCAGGTGCGCGAGGAGTCGATCGCGGTTCTGCAACAGGAGTTGAAATCGCAGCGCGAACGTTTCAGCACCGGCACGGTCGGCCGCCTCAATGTCAGCCGGGCTGAAGTCTCGCTCGCCAACGAAGAGCCGGAATTAATCCAGGCCCGGACCGATCTGCAAAACTCCCATCTTCGCCTCGGCGAATTGTTAGGCGTAAAAGCCGGGCGAAACGGCGGGGAGCCCTTCACCGTCGCGGGCGAGCTGATTTACGAGCCGCGCCGGCCCGACCTCAACCAATGTCTCGCCCACGCCGACGCCCGGCGGCCGGAGATCCTCATCGCCGAAGCCGACATCGCGATCGAAGAACAGCAGCTGCGGCTCGACCGGAGCGCGACCCGGCCGCAGATCGAGGCCTTCACCGGCTACGAAGTCTATAATGAACGCGATCCCACCCTCGGCCGTGAATTCAATCACGGTTACATCATCGGCTTGAACGCTTCCTGGGCGCTCTTCGACGGCTTCGCTACCCGCGGCCGAATGCAGGCGACCCGCGCGCGAAAGGAAGCGGCCGCCCGCGCGCTGGAGGCGGTGCGCGCGACCATCGCCTCGGAAGTGCGCAGCGCTTTTCTCGATCTCGAGCAGGCCGACCGCGTGCTCGAGTCGGAGCTGAAGAATGTCGACACCGCCAGTGAATCTCTCCAAATCGCGCGCGGCAACCTCGCCGCCGGGCTCGGCACCCAGCTCGACGTCCTGCAGGCGGCGACCGATCTCACCCGCACCCGCAGCACGCGCTTGAGCGCGACCTACCTGCACAACGCCGCCCTCGCCCGGCTCGATCGCGCCTGCGGAGGCGCGGTGGCGTCGCCCGGCGGGAAAGCTACTGCCGCGGGAGAAATGCAGATTCTTTCCCTGACCCGTCCGCCCGCGACTTTAGGGGAGCGGAAATGAAAACGCGCGCGGCCATCGTCCTCGCGCTCTGGGTTGCCTGCGTCATTTCTGTGGCGGATGGAGTAACACTCGACTCCGCCCTGGCCCGAACGCTGGAAAAAAATCCTCGCATTCTGCAGGCCAAAACCGCCCTCGAAGCCGCCGCGGGCCAGCGCCTGATCCTGCGCTCTACCGGCTTGCCCAGGGGAGTGATCGGCGGCATCGCGGGTGTCCAGGGCGGCCGCCGGGCGCAGACTTCGACCCAGCCGTTCGCCTTCGCTTACGGCTCTTTTTTACAGCCGCTCTTTCACACTGGTATTCCCGCATCCTTCCGGCGCGGGGACCTCGCGCTCCTCATCGCGCAACAGGAGTTGAACGTGACCGTGGTGGAGGAATTGCACCGGGCACGTCTCGCCTTCTACGGCGCGCTTTATCAGCGCTCGCTCGAGTCGTTAGGCAGAAGCCAGCGCGACCGGCTCGAGCAAAATATCGCGGGCGAAAAAGCGCGCTACGAAGCCGGGCAAAGCGAGCGCGGCGCCTTCACTTCCGCCACGCTGCTCGCGCGCGAGCTCGATCCGAAAATCGAGAGCGCGCGCACCGCTTCCGGCGTCGCCATCCTGCAACTCGTTCAGTCGATGGGCGGAGATCTCGGCCCCGGCGCCACCCTGCCGGCGCTGGAGGGAAACCTTGCTTTCGAGGCGGTCGATCTCGTGGCCGAACGCGAAATCGACCCGGCTCTGGAGCGCCGGGTCGATTTGAAACTGGCCCGCCTCCTCATCCGCGCGGCGGGCGAGGATCAACGCATCATCGCCGCCGGATACTATCCCGCCTTGAACGCGATCGCTTCCGGTGAAGCGATTCCGGTCTCCGGCATTCACCGCGACAGCGGCGGCTCGCCCCAGTCAACCGACGACACCGTCGCATCCGAAGTGCGGGCCGGCGTGTCGTACACCTGGCGGGTGATCGACAACGGCAAGGTCGGCGGCGAGGTCGCGCAGCAGCGCGCCGCGCGCGAGACGAATGAACTGCAATTGCAAAAGCTGGAGGCAAACGTCCCGCGCGAACTGACCCGCCTGCAAAACAACCTGCGCGCCATCGCCGCCCGCCACCGCTCGCTTCTCCAGGCGGCCGATGTGGCCGAGCAGAATGTCGCCTCGGTCGAGGAGAATCGCGCCCAGGGATTCGCCTCCGTCCTCGATTTCCGCAACGCCGAGAGCAGTCTGCTCGTTACCCGGCGCGGGATTCTCAGCGCCATCTACGAACAAAAAGTCGCTCTCGCGGAATGGGATCGCGCGACCGGGCGCTATTTTCAATTTTCCGGCGACACCGGCGGAAAGGTGCATTAGTTCGAGCGATTGAAGACCAGGATTTCAAAGCAGGCGCTCTGGACTCTCATCCTCCTGTTCGCGCTTCTTTTCGGGGCGATTTATTTTTTCACCCTGCCCGTCGTGGAAGTGGAATCCGTTAGGCGCGGAACCGCGATCTCGGCCATTTACGGAACGGTCCGGATCGAGCCGGTCTTCGTCGTTCACGTGCGGGCGCAGAATAACGGGTTCATCCGGCTCGCGGATGCGGTCGCGACCGGCCGCGGCGCGATCGGCCGGAGCCTGGCCAAGGATGAATTGCTGGCGACGATTGCCGACGAAACGACGGCGCGGCAGTTGAAACAGGCCCAGTCCGATTTGCAGGCCGCGCAGGAACAGGCCCGGCTCGAGCTGCCCTCGACCGAGCCGCTCAAGATCGCGGAAGCGAATGTCCAGCGCCTCGAAAAACTGACCTCGCTCAGCAACGTCCCGGCAGTCGATTACGAAAAGGCGAAAAGCGAAGCGAAACGCCTGCGCGATCTGCTCCAGACCGAAAAAATCGAGCGCGAACGGAATCTCGACTCGCTTCAGGAGGCGGTGAAGAAGGCCGAGGTCTTGACCAATCGCCTCGAGATCCGCGCGCCGATGGACGGCATTCTCTCCGACATCAAGGCGATCGACGGCGAGTTCGTCAGCGACGGCGCCCAGCTCTTCACCGTCTCGTCCCGCCGCAACTACGTCCGCGGGGAAGTGAACGAGGAGGACATCGGCGAAGTGAAAGTCGGGATGAAAGCGATCCTCCAGATGTACGCCTACCGAACTCGGCAGTTCAACGCCAGCGTCACCTCGATCGTGCCCGCGGCCGATCCCGACACGCAGCGCTACACCGTTCTGCTCGACCTCCAGAACCCGCCCGAAAACCTCCTCGCCGGCATGACCGGAGAGATGAACATCATCACCGGCCGGCACGAAAAAGCGCTCCTCGCCCCGACCCGCGCCATCCTCGTCGACCAGGTCCTGCGGGTGAACCTGGGCGTGATCGAGAAGCGGACGGTGAAAGTCGGTTATCGCACGCTGGAATTTTCCGAAATCCTCGATGGCTTAAAGGAAGGCGACCGGGTCGTGGTCTCGGAGCAGGACAAATTGAAGCCGGGCCGATTCGTTAGGCAGCGCAGCGTCCGGCGCGTGCCGCAGGAAAAGCCCCGGTGACGCCGACGCTTTATATCGCGCTGCGTTTTCTTTTTCACCGCAAACGCGCCTTCATCCTCAGCCTTTGCGGGGTGGTCTTTGGCGTTTCGATTTTTATTACCACCCAGGCCCAGACCCAGGGCTTCGCCAAACGCTTCATCGATTCCACCCTCGGGAGCAACGGCGCCATCATGTTGCGCGCGAAGTTTCGCCCGCGTTACGACAACCTCTACGTCGCGCCGAATAACGCCGCCGTCGAAGCGGCCCGGCGCCGTTACTTCGAGGGCATCACCAACGCCTCCGAGATCATGCGCATCAGCCGCCGTTTCTCCAACGTCGTCTCCTGCGCCCCGGTCCTGCGCGGCACGCTCACCGCCCGGGCAGAGTTTGAGACCGCGACGGTCGATCTTTTCGGGATCGACCCGGCGCTGCAGTTGCGCACGACCGACATCGGAACGCAGATCATCGCCGGGAAGTTCGACGATTTTCGCAACAACCCGAGCTCGGTCGTCATCGGATCGCGCCTCGCCGACGCACTCGGGGTGACGGTCGGCCAGACCATGCAGCTGCTCTCGCCGAACGGCGAGTATTGGCGTTTCAGCGTCGCGGCGGTGGCGCGGAGCGGCGTGGGCGCGGTCGATTCCACGCGGGTTTATTGCCAGCAAAAAATCGCGCAGCGCCTTCTGCACAAGCCTTACCCGGCCACGATGATCCTCTACAAGTTGCGCGATCCGGAGACCGCGCCGGAATTGGCCCAGCATTTCGAAAATCTCTTCCAGCACGAAGCGCGCAGCTGGCAGGAACGCGAGGAATCCAATCTCCAGCTCCTCCTCACCCTGCGGCGTCTCGACCGGCATCACCGTTTCGCTCATCATTCTGCTCGCGGGCTTCGGCATTTTTAATGTCCTAACGATGACCGTGCTCTCGAAAGTAAAGGAGATCGCGATCCTGCGTTCGATCGGTTACAGCCGGCGCGACATCAGCGCGATTTTCCTCTGGCAAGGCGCGCTCATCGCCGCGCTTGGTTCGATCCTCGGCTGTCTCATCGGCGCGCTCTCGGTCATCGGCGTTTCTCATATTCCACTGCGCGTGCGCGGTCTGCTTTACGCGGATTATTTCCCCGTCGCCTCCGATTGGCACCACTATGCCTGGGCGACGGTGCTGGCGGTAATCGCGGTCGCAATCGCGAGCTGGGTGCCGGCGTACCGCGCCGGCCAGTTGCCACCGGTTGCCACTTTGAGAGGCTCGAGCGTATGACAAACGAAGTCTGTCTGCGCTGCGAAGGGATCGAGCGTTATCTCGGCGAAGAGGAAGAACGCGTGCACGCTTTGCGGGGCATTTCGCTCACCCTCGAGGCGGGCACCGTGCACGCTGTGGTCGGCCCATCCGGCTGCGGCAAGAGCACACTGCTTTACATCCTCGGCCTGCTCGATCATCCCGATCGCGGCCAGGTCGTGATCGAAAACGAAGCAGTCTCGCATTTGCCCGACGACGCGCTCTCGCGCAAACGGAACGAGCTCCTCGGCTTCATCTTTCAGTTTCATTTTTTAATGGAGGATTTTACCGCGCAGGAAAACGTTATGATCCCGATGCGCCGCCTCGCTCGCCTAACGGAAGACGAAATGCGGGCGCGCGCCGCGGAATTGCTCGAAGCAGTCGGGCTCGGTGCCAAACTCTCGCGTCCAAGTCGTCATCTCTCGGGCGGCGAACAGCAGCGGGTCGCGATCGCGCGCGCCCTCGCGAACGACCCGCGGGTCATCCTCGCGGACGAACCGACCGGGAATCTTGACACGAAGAATTCCACCCGCGCCTTCGAACTCCTCCAGGAAGTGGTGGTGCGTGGCGGCAAAGCGCTCCTGCTCGTGACCCACAACCCGGGAATCGCGAGCGCCTGCGATTGGATTCACGAAATGCAGGACGGACGAATTGTCTCGACCCATCCGCGGGGCCGCGTAGCCATCGTCTCGTGAACGCGGGGACGACTAGCAGCCGAATTTCCGCCCCCGGAATTGCGCGCCGGGCCGGATCGCACGGACGCGGAATTGAAGCGCGGAATGTTCTTCAACACGATCGCGCTCCTGGCCTCGAATTTTCGCGGCGTCTTTACTTTTCTCGTTGCGCGCCTGCTCGGCGCCGCGACCCTCGGCACCTTCCTCGTCGCCTGGGCAACGACCGATGTCCTGAGCAAAATCGGGATGTTCGGTCTCGACAACGCCGTCCTTGCCTTCATCGCGCGCTCGGAAGCGGCCGGGGAACGGGCGCGAAGCCGCGCGCTCTTTCGGCTCGGGGTTTTGCTTGCGGTCGGGCAAAGCATTCTTGTGGCCGCGCTCGGCGTGCTGGTGGTGCGTTTTGCCGGCGAGAAACTGAATCTCAACTCTGCAGGTGATCGGCGTGCTCTCGGTCATGCTCTGCGCGTTGCCCGGCGTCATTCTGTATCGCCTTTCCACCGCCGTCTCGCGCGGGATGAAGGTGATGAAGCACGACATCTTTTCCCGTGGCCTGACGGAATCGCTCGTCACCACGCTGGCCTTTCTCGGCACGCTTGCGCTCGGCTGGAAAACCTTTGGGCCGGCGATCGCGGCGGTCATCGGCACCGGTGCCTCTGGGCTGGTCGCGCTCGCGCTGGCTGCCTCTCTCTTTCGTTCCGTTCCGCCGGCCCCGGAAAGGATTTCGTATCGAAAAGAAGCGCGCGCCCTGCTCAAGTATGCCGCCTCGATCAGCGGCTACGATCTGATCAATTCCCTCATCGTTAGGCTGGACGTGATCATGCTCGGTGCTTTTATCGGCCGCGCGCCCGGGGTGACGCTGACCACGGTTGGCATTTACGGCGCGGTGGTGGAGGTCGGGAGCGGCCTGCGCAAGGTGAACCAGGCATTCAATCCCATCTTCGCCCCGCTCATTGCCGGGATGACGGCGCAGGGCGAGCAGAAAGAGGCGGCGGCGGCCTTTTCCCGCGTCGCGCAATGGATGCTCTGGATTCTCCTCCCGCTCCTCACCGTCATCGCGCTGGCAGGTTCGGTCATCCTCGGGATCTATGGCCCGGAATTTCGCGAGGGCGCGATGTGGCTGAACATTGTCGCGCTCGCCTGCGGGACAAATTGTTTTGTCGGGCTGGCCGAGACCGTCATCATGGTGCAGCGGCCGCATCTCAACCTCATTAATTCCGCCATCACTTGCGCGATCGCGCTCGCGGCCAATTTCTTTTTGATCAAGAACTACGGCGTGATCGGCGCCGCCTTCGGGATTCTCCTGCCCTACGTCGTCCTCGGAATTTTGCGTCATCGCACCCTGCGCCTGGTCTTTGGCTGGCGCCGGCCCTGGAGCAATATTGGACCGCCGGTCGTCGCGGCCGTCGTGGCCGTGGTGCCGGCCGCGATCGGGCGTTTTCTGCTTCCGGGAATCGCCGGGCAGATCATCGCGGCGCTGATTTTTCTCGGAATTTTTGCCGGCGGCTGGTGGATTCACTTCCGCTGGAGGCGCGCATGAAACGGATTTTTCTCACCGGCGCGAGTTCCGGGATCGGCCTCGCCATCGCCCGGGGGCTGATCGATCAGGGCGATGAAGTCTGGGGAACGTCGCGCCGGACTGAGCGCATCCCGGCTCTGCTCGGGCTGCACGCGGTCGCGCTCGACCTGTCGGATCGGGAATCGTTAGGGGAAATCTTCCGCGCGGCCTGGCGCGAGGCCGGGCATTTCGACGTCGTGATCAACAACGCCGGGAGCGGTTATTTCGGACCCGCCGAAGCGCTCGCGCAGGAAGACCTCGCGCGTCACTTCCAGGTGCTGGTGTTCGGCCAAATCGAACTGATGCATCTCGCGCTCGAGGCGATGAAAAAGGAGAAGCGCGGGCTCGTGATCAACGTCACCTCGCTCGCCTCGCGGCTGCCGGTGCCATTCATGGCGACCTACAACGCGGCCAAGGCCGCGCTCGCCACCTACACGATGTCGATGCAGCTCGAGCTGGCGCAGGGCGACGTCCGGCTGGTCGATCTGCAGCCGGCCGACATCAACACCGGCTTCAACGACGCCATCGTTAGGGCGAAGCAGAACGAGGTCCGCGTCGAGCAAACGTGGGCGGCGGTCGATCGCAATATGAAGGGCGCGCCGCCGCCGGAGCTGGTCGCGCGCGCCGTGCTGAAGTTGATCGAGCAAAGCAATCCGCCGCCGCGAATCACGGTCGGCGATTTCTTTCAGGCGGGCGTGGCGCCGCTCATCTTTCGTTTCCTGCCGCAGCGGGTGAAGCTCTGGGGATTGAAAAAGTATTACGGAATATGAGGCGCGGCGAAATCACCGACGCAGTCGTGCTCATGGCTGGAACCGGCTCGCGCCTGCGCGCTTCCGGCGAGATGCTGCCCAAGCCGCTCGTCCCGATTTTTGGGCGGCCGCTCATTTGCTACATCCTGGAAGCGCTCCAGGACGCCGGGGTGGAAAATCTCCACGCCGTCGTCGGGGCCACCGCCGATGTCCTCGTCCCGGCGCTGCGCCCGCTCGTGCCGGCGGGGATGCGCCTGAATCCCATCTCCAACCCCGAGTGGCAAAAGCAGAACGGCATTTCTGTCCTCTGCGCGGCCGGGATCACGGCGGCGCCTTTTTTTCTCACGATGGGTGATCATCTTTTCGATCCCTCTATTCTGGAGCGCGTCATGGAAAAGGGAGACCCGGGCGAATTGAACCTCGCGGTCGACCGCAAGATCAGCGCCATTTTCGATCTCGACGACGCAATGAAGGTCCAGACCAAGGGCGACCGGATCAGCGCCATCGCGAAGGATCTCGCGACCTACGACGCCATCGATACCGGAGTGTTTCTTTGCCCTAACGAACTCTTCGATTGCCTCCGGCGCGCGCGGCGCGAGGGCGATTGCAGCCTGGCCGACGGCGTCCGGCTCATGGCCGGGGAGGGGAAAGCGCGCGTGATCGATATCGGCGACGCCTGGTGGCAGGATGTCGATGACTTCGCGATGCGGAAGCGGGCGGAGGAAGAGCTGCGAAGCAAACTCAAATCGGCAGAGCCGTCGGCGCGCTGGTAGCGATCGGTCGATCCTGGGCGCGCCAATTGTCGAGCTGACTGGAGGACCGCGCGCAGCCGAGAGTGCAGGTCTCGTTGCAGGATTTGTGAGTGTAAAACTGCTCGCGCAAATCTGCCGGCGTGTAATCGAGGAGCGGCTTCGACCAGACGGCCCGCGTTTGTGAGCACCAGTTCACGTTCCCAAATTCATCGATGTAAAGGTAGCGGCTGCCGGCGCGGCATTTGAACGGCGCCGTCCCGTCGCGCACCAGGCGTTTGCGATAGCTCGAAAAATCCATCCAGCTTTTCGGCAGGGTGTCGACGATGCGCTGGAAAGCTTTCACTTCCTCGGGCTGGAGTTTGAGCTGGCCCTGTCCGTCGTGCACGAGGAGGACGCGCGGGGTAAAGCCAAGCTCGCGGGCAAAGGCGACGACTTCTTCGGCCTCGTTAGGCGGAGCGGCCCCGATGACGCCGCTCACCGTCACCCGGAAGCGGGCGTGCTCGCGCAAGGCGAGGAGGCGCTTTTTCAGGTTATCGAGCACCTTTTCTGTCGTCGCGTTGCGCCGGACGCCGTCGATCGAGATTTGCATCTCCTGGAGTCCGGCTTCGTTCAATTTCGCGATCAGCTCCGGGCGCAGGAAAAATCCGTTCGAGATCATGCCGGTGCGCAGAAAGCCCAGCTCGCGGCATTTCCGGATAAGTCGCGGCAGGTCGGGATGCAGCGTCGGCTCGCCGCCTGTGAGCGAGATGCCGAAAGTGCCGAGCTCGCGCAGTTTCTCGAGCTGCTTCACGAGGATCTCATAGGGCACCGGATCGCTCGTCTTGTCGAACTCGGTGCAGTAGCCGCAGGCAAGGTTGCAACGCCGGATCACGACCATCTGCGCCAGGAACGGGCTGTAGCGGAATCGGGATAAGAGGCTAGGTGACATGGCGAGCTTCCGCTGGAGAACCGGGTGTAACACGAACTCGAAGAGCGGACAAGAAGGGCGAAGCTTGCCAAGCGAGCCTTAAACGGTCAGGAAACACCGGTGCGCTACGAATGTATCATCCTCGCCGAGAGCCCGGGCGCCCTGGCCGAGGTCTGCGGGATTTCGCTGCTCGAGCGGCTGCTGCGGCAGTTGCAGCGTCTCGGCCTAACGAAAGCGACGATCCTTTCCGCGACGCCGGACTTGATCGCGCGGCACCTCGCCCGGCCTTCGCCGAACCGCGCCAAGGTCGCGCTCGATATCCGCCCGCGCGCGCCCGAAAACCTGCCTAACGACACCGCCCGGGTTCTGGTGCTCGCCGGGGACCGGGTCCTCGATTCCCGGCTCCTGCGCTTGCTCGATGAGCAGGATGTCGCCACCGCCCTGGTCGACTCTGCGCCGCCGGCCAGCCTCCAGCCGCTGGTGGAATCCGAGCCGGAAACAGCTCGCGGCCGTTTTTGCGGCGCGGCGCTGCTCGATCCGAGGGCGATCCCGCTGCCGCCCGCTTCCTTCTCCGAGTCCCTGCGCGAGCAAATCACCGCCGGCCAGGTCGCGACGATCGACCTCGCTGCGCGCGACTGGAACCTCGTCTCGCTCCGGCGCACGCTGCATCCCATTTGGTTTCCCGCCCCGCGGCCCGGACAGGAGAAGGCCGCGGAACGTGTCCTGCTCGAGGCGGCGCAAAAGGGAGCGCTCGATTTCCCCGCGATGGTGCACGGCCCGATCGAAAACTTCCTCGTTTCGCTCCTCTGCAAAACGGCGATCACGCCGAACCAGTTGACCGGCTTCACCAACATCGCCGCCTGGAGCGCGACGTTTCTTTTCGCGACCGGCCGGCTCGGCTGGGGCGTCATCCTCGCCCTCATCGTCGGCGTGCTCGACGGCCTCGACGGGAAACAGGCGCGGGTGAAAATCGAGACTTCCAAAGCGGGCAAGCTAGAGCATTGGTTCGATGCTTTCTTCGAGAATTCCTGGTGGATCGCGCTCGCCTATTCCCTGCAGAGCACCGGCCTGCTCCCGAACGCTTTTCTTTATCTCGCGCTTCTGATCGCCGCCGAAATCGTCGCCGGCCTGGCGAAATGGAGTGTGCTCCGCTGCTGCGGTCGGACGATTGATGAAATTGGCGAGTTCAATCGCGTCGTGCGTCTGGTGGGAGGACGGCGCAACATTTACGTCTGGTTGCTCGCGCTCGGCATCCTCTTGGGCGCGCCGGGCGAAGCCTACCAAATCGTGGCCTGGTGGGGAGCGATCACCGCCGCGGTGCAGGTGCCGCGTGCCGCCTTCGCCGTGCTGGGGCATGGCAGGGCGCGCCGGAAACTGCACGCCGCGACGTGATTGCTTGACGCCCTCTCCGGCGGGGCGATAAGAACAACAATGATCGGTCTCCAACAGGTCCTGCGGGTTTTCGACAGCAAACCCTGGGTGGCGCATCTCTATGTGACCGAGCAGTGCAATCTCGATTGCCATTATTGCAACGAGTACGACAACTCGATCCCGCACCCGTCCCTGGCCGACCTCCAGAAATGGATGGACCACATCCGCAACCTGGGCGTCGCCCGGATCGGCTTTCAGGGCGGAGAACCGCTTAAGCATCCCGACATCGTCGAGCTGGTTCGTTACGCGAAGTCTCTCGGCTTCGACAAAGTCAGCATGTCGACCAATGGCTTTCTCCTCACCGAATCTATCCTCGCGGAGTTGGAAGGGGCGGGGCTCGATCAGCTGCAAATCTCCGTCGACCGCATGACGCCGATCGCGAGCACGCGCAAATCGATGAAATCGATTGTGCACAAGCTCGACTGGTTCAAGAATTCCAAGATCAGCTTGAATGTCAGCGGCGTGCTTTTCAAAGAAACGCTCGATGAGATTGGCCAGGTCATCGACACCTGCCTCGACCGCGGCATCCCGGTGCATGCGCGGGTCATCCACGATGATCTGGTGCACGACCGCGCGCTGCGCGATCCGAATGCGAACGAGCCGCTCCTCCGCTTTATCGAACAGCAGGAAAACCTGAAGCGCGGCGGCGAGAAGATTCACACGAGCTGGAACCTGTTCGATTACGAAAAAAAGATGCTGCGCAAGGAGCCGGTCGAATGGACCTGCATCGCCGGCTACAAATATTTTTTCGTTTCATCGCGCGGCAAGTTCTGGCTCTGCAGCCAGGTCCGGACGGAGCGCGACATCCTCGAGATCACGCGGGAAGATTTGCTCAGCTACAACAAGAAAAAGGATTGCCAGGCGGGCTGCGGCGTTTATTGCACCGCGGAAGCATCGCTGGCCGTGAGCCATCCGCTCCAGTATGTCGGCCGCGAAGTCGCGGGCATGGTCGGAAGCCGGTTCTCCCGGATGCAGCAGGGCGCGCGGGCCGCGCGGATTCGCGATTTCGCCTTGTAGACGCTTCGCTCTGCGAAGCGCGGGGGAGGGGCTCTTCGTCAGTGAAAGGATTTTCCTGCGGGCGGAGCCGGTGCCCGCGCCTCCCAGAGGGAGGCGTCTACAGGACGCCGATAAATTCGGTAGGTCTTGTATTTCCTCGCCCCGATCGCGGCGAGGAAGCGGTTCATCAGGATATTATTCTCGAGGATCATGCTGGTCTCGCCGACATACCCGCGTTTCAGCATGGCCTCCTCGATGATCCTGAGGACGAGCATCTCAGCGATGCCGCCGCGCCGATAGCCGGGCTTTATCCCGAGCGCGATCAGTCGCACCGTCCGGATCCGGCTTTTGTAGTAAAGCAATTTCGCCAGCCCGATCGGCAGCCCCCAGGTCGTTAGGCGGCCGTTGATTTTCTTGAGCGCGACATGGATGTCCGGCAGGCAGAGGATGAAACCGACCGGCTCGCCGTGGACTTCCGCGATCCAGGTCAGCTCCGGCACGACCAGTTGTTTTAGCTCGCGGGTCAGGGCCGCGAATTCTTTTTCGGTGAAGGGGACGAAACCCCAGTTGTCTTTCCAGGCTTCGTTGTAGACCTCGCGCAGGCGCTCACTTTCGCCGCGGAGATCCTTTAGGTCGCCCATTCGAATGGTGACGGACTGTTTTTTCTTCAGCGCGGTGGCAATGCGTCGCAGGCGGCGGACGGATTCGGCCGGGTCGTCAAACCACCAGGCATAAAAATCCATCGTCTTGGCCAAGCCGAGTCCCTCAAGCAGAGCGGCGTAGTAAGGCGGATTGTGCGCGGTCAGGATCATCGGGGGATACTGGAAACCTTCCACGAGCAGGCCGCAGACATAGTTGGTCGAGTAATCGATCGGCCCCATGATCTCGTCGCGGCCCTTGGCGCGAAGCCACTCGGTCGCGGCCTCGATCAGCGCGGCCGCCACCGCCGGGTCGTCGATCGATTCGAAGAGACCGAAGCAGCCGACGTTGGAATGGTGATAGGAATTATAGTTCGGGTCGTCGCTCGCCATGATGCGGCCGACGATTTTTCCCTCGCGCGCGGGCGAGGAAAAGCGCGGCGTCGCCGTGTTCGTAGAAGGGATGCTTCTTCCGATCGAGGAATTCCTTCCGCTCGAGCAAGAGCGGCGGCACCCAGGCCGGATCGTCGCGATAAATTTCCCAGGAAAACTTGATGAAAGCATCGCGGTCTGCGCGGTTAGTGACTGGAGAGACCGCGATCGAATTCATGTCTGGACCGCGGCGATCAGGCGCCGGCAAATGGCGTTCTCCCGCTGCAGGAGAAGGAGGAGAACGACATTAAACAAGGTGAGCTCGATGACGAAATACCAGACCGGCTGCCCGAGGAAAAGCAGGGCAAAGAGGAGGAGCATGCGCGGATTCGTCGCGAGGAGATTGGTCCACTTGATCAGCGGGCGGCTCGCGCTCCGGTAGGCCTCTGCGATCCGGGCGTCGTTAGGCGGAACGGCGAGCTGCTTTAGTTGGCCGAGGCAGGGGACGAGCCATTCCTGCTGCCGGGTGTAATTCAGGTAAAGCCGGAGGAGGAATTTTTTCACCGGCTGCGCGCTCCAGCGCAAACGATCAAACTCGGCCTGCAACGCCGCGGAAGCGTCCAGTTCCGCGCGGCCTTTGCCCTCGGCAAAATAGAGGTAGGCATTCCGCAAGTAATCCCCGGCGGCGCTTTGCATGGAATGACTGGCGCCGGCCGCGAGCGCGAGGAGCCAGACGAGGGGCGATCCGCCCTCGCTGGTGTAGCGCAGGCAGAGATGCACGTAGACGCTGACGAAGACCAGGTTATCGGCCAGGCCGTCGAGCGCTCGTCCCGCGCGGCTGCCCCGTTTCGTTAGGCGGGCGAGCTGGCCATCGGCGTTGTCGAAAGCATTGCAGAGGATGTGGAGAAGCATCCCGAGCAGATTCCAGCGGAGGTCGCGATAGTAATAAAGATGCCCGGCGGCAATCCCAAGCGCCGCGCCGAGAATCGTCACCTGCGCCGGCGTCATCCGGAGCCGGGCAAAAATCAGCGCCAGGCGATAGCCCAGCTTGCGATAAAAATAGAGGTCGATGTAGGCCTCGACATCGCGCGCCTTGTAGCTCGCCTCCACGGCCGAAACTGGCTCCCTCCCGGCCGGCATCTGGGAAAAATCCGCGCCCGTTAGGCGTTTTGCGCGACCAGACCGGGAACGAGCGTGTCCTCGATAATGTTGAGCGCCTCGTCCAGGTCGGCCCGCGTGTGCAGCGCCGTCACGCAGGCGCGGAAACAGATTCGATCCTGCGGCACCGCCGGATAATCGACCGGCGCGACCCAGAGCCCGCGGCTGCGCAGTTCGTGGCCCGCGCGGTACATCCGTTCGCGGTCGCCGATCACGATCGGCATGACGTAGGTGTTGGAATTTCCAGTGTCGATCCCGAGTCCCTGGAGTTGTCCGCGAAAATAGTCGGCATTCTCCCAGAGCCGGGCGCGGAGTTCCGGCTGGCTCGTGCCGATCTCGAGCGCCTTGAGAATGGCCGCGACCACGACCGGCGGCAGGGCGCAGGAGTAAACGTAAGGATGCGCGTAGAAGCGAAGATATTTCAGCGTCTCGCGCGAGCCGGCCACGAAACCGCCAAGCGCGCCGAAAGCTTTCGAGAAGGTGCCGTAGGTGAGGGGAATGCGGTCCTCGACGCCGAACTTTTCCGCTGCGCCGCGCCCGTTTTCGCCGCAGCCGAGAATGGAATGCGCCTCATCGATGAAGACGCTTGCGCCGTGCTCCTCGGCGACGTCGATCAGGGCCTCGAGGTTGCCAAAGTCGCCATCCATCGAATAAATGCCCTCGATCACGACGAGCCGGCGTTTCCCGGCGTGCCGGCCTAACGACGCCGCGAGCGCGGCCGGGTCGTTATGCTCGAATTTCTCCGTCCGGCAGCGGGAGAGGGTGGCGCCGTCGCGCAGGCTGAGATGAGAGCGGTTATCCAGCACCGCCACGTCCGTCTTGCGGAGCAGGCCCGAGATGGTGCCGAGCGCGCCGCCGAAGCCGCTGTTGAAGAGCATCGCGTCCTCGCGCCCGAGATATTGCGCCAGCTTCCGTTCCAGTTCGCGGTGCAGATCGGTCATGCCGGAAAGCATGGGCGAACCGCAGGCGCCGAGTCCGTGAGTCGTCAGGGCGTCGTGGGCCGCGGCGATGACTTCGGGATGATTGGCCAGGCCGAGATAATTGTAGGAGCAGAGGTTGATGACGGGCTGCGGCTTGCCGGCGTAGGTGATGGTGGTGCGGGCCTCGGCGGCGGAGCGCATTTCCGGCTCGTAAAGTTCGACCGCCCACGCCCCGGCTTCCATCCAGCGGGTGAAACTGGGAGGCGCCTGGAGCGGGTCACGCCCTTCGCTTGCGAGGAAATTGCTCAGGCTCAGATCTGCGGGATTATCATTCATAAACAAAAAACCGCGCCTAACGACTGCGGGCACGGTGCTGATTCATGGAAAGCGACCATCCGGTTCTCGGACTGATCGGCGGCTGGGATGTAGTTGTCGTTATGCATCCTTTGGCGCATCCCGCCGGGTTTGCCGGTCGCGATTCTCCATTCGGGACCGCAATCTTAGCGCGCCGCGCAGACCCGACAAGATTTTAATTCCGGCCCGCCGGTTACGCCTCGTAGGGCGAGGGCGGCTGCTCGAGCGCGGTCTGGAGCACCTCGTCAACGGTCTCCACGGGAACGAATTGGATCTTCTCCTTCGCCTCCTCGGGAATGTCGACCAGATCCTTTTCGTTCTGCTTCGGGATGATGACGGTGGTGATCCCCGCGCGCATCGCGGCCAGGCTTTTTTCCTTGAGGCCGCCGATCGGCAGAACCAATCCACGCAAGGTGATCTCGCCCGTCATCGCGACGTCGGACCGGACCGGCCGGTCGCTGAAGAGCGAAGCGAGCGCGGTGAACATCGCCACCCCGGCGGAAGGTCCGTCTTTCGGGATCGCGCCGGCCGGGACATGAACGTGGACATCGGTTTCGCCAAAATCCTTCGGCGTCATGCCTTCCTTCCCGTCGCGGCTGCGGACCAGGCTCATCGCCGCCTGCATCGATTCCTTCATCACGTTCCCGATCTGGCCGGTAAGGGTGATGTTGCCTTTACCCGGGAAACGGGTCGCCTCGATGTGCAGCACTTCGCCGCCGACCGGGGTGTAGGCGAGCCCGGTCACGATGCCCGGTTTGTTCGCGGTCAGTTTGGTGTCGTGAATGTAACGGGCCGGTCCGAGCATTTCAGCCACGAGGGCGGGCGTGACTTTGACGTGCTCGGTCTTGCCGCGCGCGACCTGCGCGGCGACCCCGCGAATGACGGCGCCGAGCTGGCGCTCGAGTTCGCGCACGCCGGCTTCGTGGGTGTAGCTGTCGATCACGCTGACGAGCGCGGCTTCTTCCCACTCGCACTGCTCGGGCTTGAGGCCGTTTTCCTCGAGCTGTCGCCTAACGAGATAACGTCGCGCGATTTCCAATTTCTCGCGCCCGGTGTAGCCGGCGAGATTGATAATCTCCATCCGGTCGCGCATCGGTTCCGGCACGCCTTCGATGTAGTTCGCGGTCGCGATGAAAATGACCTGGGAAAGATCGAACGCGACGTCGAGGTAGCGATCGACAAAAGCAAAATTCTGGCGCGGATCGAGCACCTCGAGGAGTGCGCTCGCCGGGTCGCCACGGAAGTCGGTTCCGAGTTTGTCGATCTCGTCCAGCATCATGACCGGGTTGCGCGTACCGGCGCGGCGCAGTTCCTGGATGATCCGCCCCGGCATGGAGCCAATGTAGGTGCGGCGATGGCCGCGGATTTCGGCTTCGTCACGAATCCCGCCGAGACTCATCCTCACGAATTTTCTCCCGAGCGCGTCGGCGATCGATTGGCCAAGACTCGTCTTACCCACGCCGGGAGGTCCGAGGAAACAGAGAATCGGGCCGTGTCCCTTCGGATTGAGCTTGCGAACGGCGAGGTATTCGATCAGCCGCCGCTTCACTTTCTCGAGGTCGTAGTGGTCGCGATCGAGAATCTCCTGCGCCTTGTCGAGGTCGAGATTGTCCTCGCTCAATGTCGTCCAGGGCAATTCCGCGATCGTCTCGATGTAGGTGACGATGACGGAGTAATCCGGGCTCGCCTGCGGGATGAAATCGAGCCGTTTCAATTCGCGCTCGGCCTGTTTCATCACTTCTTCCGGCGGCTGCGCTGCGTCGAGCTTCTCGCGGAGCTGGGCGCGCTGTTCTTCCGCGCCGGAATCGGCTTCGCCCAGTTCGCGCTGGATCGCCTTTACCTGCTCGCGCAGGTAGGCGCGCCGTTGCGCGTCGGAAAATTGCGATTGCACATCCTGCTGCAACTTTTGCTGGATCTGCGCGATCTCGAGCTGCGACGAAATGCTCGCCTGCACCGCGCGCATCCGTTTTTCGAGATCGCTTTCCTCGAGCAGCGCCTGTTTCTGCGCGACGTCGAGGTTGAGATTTGGTGCGAGGAAATCGGTCAATTCTTCCGCACCCTCGATCCCGAGCACGATGGCGCGCGCCTGTTCCGGGACGTCCGGTGTTAATTCGAGCAGCTTGCCCGCCGAGTCGCGCAGGTTACGGAACTCGGCCTCAAATTCCTTTGTCGTCGGCACGGGCAGAGTCTCGAGCGCGTCCACTTCCGCGCGAATGAACGGCGTGGTCTGGACGATTTTGCGGATCTTAAACCGGCGCAACCCCTGCGCGATCACCACGACGTGGTTGTCTTCCTGCCGGAGAAGCTTGAGCACCATAACGGCCGTACCGACCTGGTAGAGATCCGCTTCGCCCGGGTCTTCCTTGGTCGCGTCGCGTTGCGTGACGAGGCCGATGATTTTGTTCTGCGGCAAGGTTTCGTTCAGCAACTGGACCGAGGCCGCGCGCTGAACATTCAACGGCGAAACTGTCCGCGGGAAAACCACGAACCCGCGGACCGGGAGAATGGAAAGTGTTTCCGGGATCGCGGGCGTCGCGTCCGGGCCGCCATTCTGCACCGCATCGCTCACGGTTGGCGGAGTTTCACCCGTGCCCTGCAGGACACTGAAAGGTTGTTCGTTCATTTCTGAAAGGGCAGCTCGATCCAAAGGAACCCGTTGCGTTGCTCGGCCTTCGCCTGATCGATATCGACCGGCATGGGCAGTTCGACGATTCGCTCAAAGGGGCCGTAATCAATTTCAAAGGCGATCATCTGCACGGCCCGGCCTTCCGCATCGGTCGGTTCCGGCGCCGGGCGGGTGCCGCGAATCGAGATCCGCTTCGGTTCGACGGTCAGGTTCACTTCGGAGCGATCGATCCCCGCGAGATCAACGCAAATGCGCAGGCCCTTGGCGCATTGGAAGGCGTTGATCGCCGGGCGCCAGCGATACGGCCCGGGCGGCGCGAGCTGCAGCCGGGTCATTTGGTAGGTAACGTCGCCGAGCGTTTCGTGCAGCCAGCGCAATTTGATTCCGCGGATCGTGTTCATGCGTTCCTGGAATCTAAACTACGCGCGCGCCGAGTCACCTGCGCTTGAGAAAGTAACAATCCGGTTCCTACCTGGGTCTCGCTCCGCGCGGGGAGGGACGTTATGTAGATCCAAGCCGGAGCGATCTTTGCAGGTTAAAAGGCCGGGCAAGAAACGATCAGCATTTCCCAACTCACGGAGAGTGCGTTTCTCCGGTCGGCGTAATAACAGAACTAGAAAAATTCTTCATCATGAAAACAGTCCAATTTCTTCGAAAAAAAAGGTTGTTGACTAAACAGTAAAGCAAACGACAATTCCTCCATGCCGAGGACGAGTGACGCCAGAGAACGCCTGATGGGCGCGGCGATGGATTTGATCTGGGAAAACAGCTACGGATCCACGTCAGTCGACGCCATCTGCGAAAAGGCGGGCGCCCGAAAAGGCAGCTTTTATCATTTCTTCGAGTCCAAATCCGAACTCGCAGTCGCGGCCCTGGAGGCGGACTGGCAGCGCAAGAAGGCGCGGATGGACGAAATTTTTTCGGCCGCGATCCCGCCGCTCGATCGGCTGAGCAACTATTTCGACCACGTCTACGAAGGCCAGACGAAACGCCATGGCGAGTGCGGTTCCGTCCTCGGTTGTCCCTATTGCACCCTCGGGAGCGAGATCGGAACGCAGGATCCCGCCATCCGTGATCAGATCCACAAGATTCTCGAGCGCAATGCGCGCTATTTTGAATCAGCCATCCGCGATGCGCATGCCGAGGGTTTGATCTCGGCGCCCGACGCCAAAACCAAAGCGCAAATGCTGGTCGCGTTCTTTCAAGGCTGTCTCGCACAGGCGCGAATCGAAAACGACGTCCGGCTGCTCTGCTGTCTGGGCGAAGGCGCGTTGAGCCTGCTCGGGGTCACGCGCCAGCCGGCCACGAAGTAGATGCGCAAAATTTCACCTAACCACAACCTGAGGAAACCATAGATGACCAGTCAAGTAAACGTCCAGAAACCCGATTTAACCTTGCCCGAGGAAAATTGCTGCCGCCCTTGTGAGAATCTTCCAGCCGACTATTGCCGGAAGCTGAAAAAGGGGCTTACGCGGCTGCAGGTGGCCATCCAAACACAATACGAAGCCACGCTCCCGACCGAACGCGAACGGATCGCCCGCGCGCTGCGCGAAGCCAGGGAGGCGGCTTGGGAAACTCCTTTTCCGTCGCTCTTTTTCCCTGCGCTCGCTCATCTGCGCGTGAGCGAGCAGATGCCCGCCGCCTAACGAAACGAAGGAGAAATTTATGAACAACAAAAAGATCGCGCTCATCACCGGGGCCAACAAAGGCATCGGCCTCGAGACCGCCCGTCAGCTTGGCCAAAAGGGGATCACCGTGCTCGTTGGGGCGCGGGATGTTTCCAAGGGAAAACAGGCGACGGAGCAACTAACCAAGGAAGGAATTGAAGCGCATTTCGTCGAGATCGATGTCAGCGACCCGGCGAGCATCGAAAAAGCGGCCGCGCAGGTGGAGAAGGAATTTGGCCGACTCGACATCCTGGTGAACAACGCGGGCGTGATGAAGGACGACACCGACAAAAGAGTGAGCGAGCAATCCCTTGCGACATGGCGTGAGACCTTCGACACCAATGTGCTTGGCCTCATCGCGACGACGAACGCCTTCCTGCCGTTGCTTCGCAAAAGCGACGCCGGCCGGATCGTGAATCTCTCGAGCATTCTCGGCTCGATCGAGTTCCACGCCACGCCCGGTTCGCCGGTCTACGACAACAAGGACGCGCCGGCTTACAATGTCTCCAAGTCGGCGGTCAACGCCTACACGGTGCAACTCGCCCACGAACTGAAGGGCAGCACGCTGAAGGTCAACGCCGCACATCCCGGCTGGGTCAAGACCGAGATGGGCGGAGAAGGCGCGACGCTCGAACTCGTCGACGGCGCCAAGACCAGCGTCGCCCTGGCCACAATCGGCGAGGACGGGCCGAACGGCGTCTTCGTGCACATGGGCGAAGCGCTGCCCTGGTAAGCGCGGTAAACAGCCTAACGAAAACAAAAAAATATGAACGAACCTATCAATATCAACGAAGCCAGTTTTGAAAAAGCCGTCCTCCAGTCGCCCATTCCGGTGCTGGTCGATTTCTGGGCGCCATGGTGCGGGCCGTGCAAAATGATCGCACCGCTGCTGGACGAGATTGCCCGGGAAAACGAGGGCAAATTTCGCGTCGCGAAGGTGAACATCGACGACGACCCGGCGCTCATGCAGCGCTACAGCGTGCGCGCCGTGCCAACCCTGCTTTTTTTCAGCGGCGGCGAACTGAAAGATCAGTTGGTCGGCGGCGCCCCGAAGCAAACGATTCTGGAAAAGCTCAGCAACCTCAGCGGCAGCCCGGCTTCCGCCTAACAATCACTCCCGCAAAAATAAAATGAACAACCATTCCGCACTCGACCTCACGCAACGTCCCCCGCGCAGCCCGCGAACCCGCCTTGGCGGTTTCGTTCTCCTGCCGCGCATGCTCGACAAAGGCCGGGCCGAGATCGCGGGCAAGAACGGCGAGTATCACTACAATTGCCCGCTCGATCAGCACTTCGTGAATTTCGTCAAAGTCGATCCGGCGGCGATGCGCGAGCAACTCGCGGCCGGAAAAGGCGACGGCGAAATTCTGAACTGGATCCACGAGACGGCGTCGCAGAAACGCACGCCGTGGGAGATCGAGCAGTGGAGCGAATACATGCTGCGGCGCGGGCCGGACAGCGACGCGGAGACGCGCGGCTATTTTGGAGAGATGCTGGGCAAAATCAGCCAAACCCGTGAAGACATCACCACCTGGGGCGATCTGCTCGACCTGGACGACTACGTGAGCTTCGGCGGTAAAGCCTGAGGCGGGGCTGCCAAGTCTGGCAGCAGGGCTGATCCGGCGCATAGTGGGGGACACCTGATGACGCCCGAGAAGCTACAATCTGCCCGCGACCGCCTCGACGAACTGGACCAGCGAGTGGTCCATGCCCTCGCCGAACGCCAACGCCTGGTCGAGGAAGTAGCGGCGTTAAAGAGCGATCCGTCGCTTCCGCTGCAAGACACGACCCGCGAGCACGACTTGCTCGCCCGTGTCGCGAAATTGGCCGAGGCCGAAAAACTCGACGGCTATTTTGTGCAATCGCTCTACCGGCGAATCCTGGAGCATTCCGTTCGTTTCCAGGCCGCGCGCCAGGGCGCACCCGCGAGTGATTCCACGCTCGTCGTGGCCTACCAGGGCATCGAAGGCTCCTATAGCCATGCCGCATCGCGCGCGCATCTCGGCGCCTCGCCGCGCGAGGTGCGTTATCACGGCTACCGCTCGTTTGGTTCTGCCATGGACGCCGTTGTCCGCGGTGACGCCGAGCTCGCGATTCTCCCAATCGAGAATTCCGTCGTCGGTTCCATCACCGAGACCTACGATCTGCTCAGCCGCTCCGATTTGCATTTGGTCGGCGAGGAGATTCATCGCGTCGAGCACTGCCTGCTCGCGCTCGAGGAGGTGCCGTTAGGTTTGATCCGCCGCGTCGGTTCGCACCCGCAGGCCCTGGCGCAATGCAGCACTTTCCTCGGCGCGCTGGAGGATTGCCGGATCGAGTTTGAAGAAGACACCGCCAGTGCCGCCATGCTGGTCGCGGAATCGGGCGATCTCTCGCGCGGCGCGATCGCGAGCGAAGAAGCGGCCACGCGTTACGGCTTGCAGGTTTTGAAGCGGAGCGTGGCGAACCAGAAGGAAGTCTACACCCGCTTCGTCGTCGTCGCGCGCCAGCCCCGGGGCGCCGACGCGCGTTTGCCGCACAAGACTTCGCTCCTGGTGACGATCAAACATTCCGAAGGCTCGCTCGCGAAGGCGTCTCGATGTGCTCGCGCAACACAAGGTAAACCTGACCAAGCTCGAGTCGCGCCCGAGTCCCGAGCGCCCCTGGCAGTACCTTTTCTACATGGATTTCGAAGGCGGCCTTCACGAGCCGCAGGTGGCGGAGGCAATGAAGGAGCTGGCGCAGCACGCAGAGGCGGTGCGCGTTCTGGGTTCGTATCCGCGCAGTGTCGTTGGCTCCGCCAACCAGGTGCAATATCTTCCGATCGCGCGCGGTTCCTCGGGCAGCGCGCCTTCGCCTAACGCCAAAGCCGCGCCGGCAACGAAGGAGAACAAATCCTATCGCCTCGCTTCCCGCGCACATCACGCCGGCGACAGCGTGGTGGAGATCAAAAACGTGCGCATCGGCGGCGATGCGCCCTTTGTTCTCATCGCCGGGCCGTGCTCGGTCGAGTCGCGCGAACAGATCACCGCCTGTGCGCGCGCTTTGCACGAAGCGGGTTGTCATCTCCTCCGCGGCGGTTGTTTCAAGCCGCGCACCTCACCCTACGATTTCCAGGGCCTCGGTTTCGACGGCCTAACGATGATGCGCGAGGCGGCCGATGCCTACGGACTGGCGATTCTCACTGAAGTGGTGCATCCCGGCGATGTCGAGGCGGTGGCACGCGAAGCCGACGCGCTGCAACTGGGCGCGCGCAACATGCAGAACTTTGCCCTCTTGAAAGCGGTCGGAAAGACTCGTCTCCCGGTAGTGTTGAAGCGCGGCCTGATGTCCTCAATCGACGAATGGCTTGCGGCCGCGGAATACATCATGAGCGAGGGCAATTCCCGCGTCATCCTTTGCGAACGCGGCATTCGCACCTTCGAGACCGCGACCCGCAACACCCTCGATCTCTCCGCCGTCCCGGTCCTGCGCGAACGCACGCATCTCCCGATCATCGTCGATCCGAGCCACGCCGCGGGTCGTCGTGAATGGGTTGCGCCACTTCTCCGCGCCTCACGCGCGGTCGGCGCGAATGGCGCCATGATCGAGTTTCATCCCGACCCAGAGACCGCGCTCTCGGACGGCCGGCAGTCGCTCGATTTCGAACAATTCGCCGCGCTCGCGGCGGAAATCGCGCCCCTTCCCGCCTAACGAACTCGCGGAGTGGCTCCAGCGGTAGGACTCGAACCTACGATCCGCCTGAGGCGGATTAACGGCCGAGATGCTGCTTTAGCCAAGCGCGACCTTGGCCCGACTTGAGCGCCTTTTCCCGGGCAAGCGCCGCGGAACGCGATTCAAGTTGTTCAGAGTGGACCAGAACCCATGGACCGCGAAAGCGTTTTGTCGTGCGAGTCAACGTGTGGGCAAGGTCATTATGTTGAAACAAGCGACGGGAAAGATCGTCCGTTTGCCCAATGTAGAGTTTGCCGTCGGGATTCCGCACGACGTAGACGAAGAACTTCGAATTCGAAGGAGTGGGCGCCATCGCTCAATGAACTCGCGGGAGTGGCTCCAGCGGTAGGACTCGAACCTACGACCAATCGGTTAACAGCCGACCGCTCTACCACTGAGCTACGCTGGATTGTTTCTCCCCACTGATCCGCCTGAGGCGGGTGGAATTTCTCTCCGCCGAGCGGGCATATACGTTGCGCAGCACCATTCGCCCGGCAAGTGCTTCTTTGCGGTTGCTGCGGCAGTCGCGCGGCGCACGGCCTGGTTGAATACCGGTCTGGATCCGCTGTTTAGAACTCCGCCCCCATGAACCAGGCAAACACGCCCTGATCAGGGTCGCCGGAGTTGGTGTAGAAGGCGGAGGTGCTGCCCAGGCGATAGTAGCGAGCGCTGACGGAGGTGGACCAGGAGCCGAGGCTTTCCGGGATGAACGCCAGCGGTACACTCAGCTCAGCGCCGGTCGAGAAATATCCAAATCCCTGGCCAAAAAAGCCGCTGCTGCCAAAGGCGACGGAGGTCGGGAAGCTCAGGGTCACCGGATAAGTCGCCTTCTCGGCAAAGGTGTGTTCCGGTCCAATCCCAAACTCATAATACTGTCCGAGGGGCGCGTCGGAGGCGAAGGCGACCCCATTCTCATAGGCCAATCCCGCGTGGCCGCTGAGCTCCTGTTGGAAGTAGAAATGGGGATGCAGGGCAAAAGCTCCCATCAGATCGGAATCGTCGAATTCCAGCGCCAGACTGAGGTTGTGCGAAGTATCGAAGTAATCACCCGGCGAAGTGTAAATGTAGTCGCTGATCGTGAGGTTCCAGTTCTTGGCGAAGGTGAAGCTGAAGCCCGGGCTGATATCGAACTCATACCAAGTCCGGAGGCTCGAGCCTCCGTTCACTTGACTGGGTTTGTTGATGTCATGAATCGACGCCCAGAGCGGCAGCGTAAAGGTCGCGTCGTTGAGAAAGCCTTCACCTTCATAGAGCAGGAAGTTCAGGGTGACATACGGCTGGGCGATAATGGTGTCCTTATCCTGGATCAGTCCATTAAAGATGTAGGCATTGGTCAGGGTGTTCCCAATCTCGCCGGAGACGCGGCTCTTTTTTTCTTCCTCTTCGGCCTTCTCGGCCTCTTCGGCGACAGCTTTGGATGAGGACGCCGCCGGTGCGGTGGGCTCAACCGAGGCAGCGACCGCGATGGAAGTTGGGACGGCGGTCTGAGCTCGGCAGACCGGCGCAGAAGCGGCGAGCGCGAAGAGCGCCGCGACGGACATAAATCTGATTTTTTTCATTTCGGTTCCTCGGGTTGTTTCCCCGGCGCGCGGCCGGATGAGTTAATTCCGGGCGAGGTTTACAGGGTCCGGCCGAGGCTGACCAGAAAAAAGTTGCGGCGGGCGAGAGGGTTAGAAATTGGGCCGTCAATCCCAGAGCCGGTCGAGCCCTTTGCGCACGGCGTCGAAGAGTTGGTCAATCTCGGCGCGGGTAATGATCAAGGGCGGCGAGAGCGCGATAAGATCGCGAATGCCGCGGACGATAACGCCCTCGTCGCGAATCAGGCTGACCGCTTTGTTGCCCAGCATACTCGTCGGCGTCAGGGCGGCTTTCCCCTCGCGCGGGATCAGCTCGAGCGCGCCAATTAAACCGTAGCCGCGCACTTCGCCGACCGCGCGATGGTTTGCGAAGGACTGGAGTTTTTCCTGGAAGTACGGCCCGGCGTCATCGCGGACGTAGGGGATGAGGTTTTCTTTTTCGAGGACGTCGATGTTGGCGAGGGCAGCCGCGGCGGTGGTGGGCTGGCCGCTGTAAGTGAACCCGTGCGCGAAGTAGCCGCCGTGTTCGATCACTTCCGCGATCTCATCGCAGACCATGGTCGCGCCCAGCGGCAGGTAGCCGCTCGTGATTCCCTTCGCCAAAGTCATGAGGTCGGGATCGAGTTCCCAAAGATTGCTCGCGAACCAGTCGCCGAGCCGTCCGAAGCCAGTGATGACTTCGTCGGCGACAAAAAGGATCTCGTTTTTCCGGCAAAGTTCGCGCAGCGCCTTGAGATAGCCGGCCGGCGGCACGATCACGCCGCCCGCGCCTTGCACGGGCTCAGCGAAAAGCGCGGCGATCGTGTCCGCGCCTTCCTTTTCAATAATCCGCGCCGTTTCTTCGACGCACCACTTGCCGTAGGCGACCGCGTCGAGCTGCGTGTCGGCGGCGTAGTGGTGCGGACCCGGCACGTGAATGAAACCGGGCAGGGGAAGATCGAACGGCAGGTAGCAGCCCGGCAGCCCCGTCATGCTGGTCGCGCCGAGGGTGACGCCGTGATACGAAAAAGTGCGGCTCAGGATTTTGCTCTTGCTCGATTTGCCGCGGAGTTTGTTGTAGGCGCGGATGATTTTCAGCGCCGTTTCATTCGCCTCGGAGCCGGAGTTGCTGAAGATCGTGTAATTCAGCCGCGCCGGCGCGAGGGAGGCGAGCTTGGCGGCGAGGCGGACCGGCGGCTCGGTCGTGGTGTTAAAGAAGGACGGGTAGAATGCGACTTTCGACATCTGCTCGGTCACGGCGTCGATGATCTCGCGGCGATTGTAACCGACATTCGTGCACCAAAGACCGGCCAGCCCGTCGATCAGTTTGCGGCCATTTTCATCCTCGACATAAACGCCGTCGCTGGACCGGACAAGATGCGTCCCCTGAGCGTGCATTTCCTCGTGATTGGTAAACGGATGAAGATGAAACTTGGTGTCGAGATCCTGCAGGGCCTTCGAGGAAAGAGCGTCCATCTCCGCAGTCAATCATGGCGAACTGTTTTTGCCAAACAGACTTACGTCGCGGCGCGCGGACCCGGCGGCCAGTTGCCATTCGTTAACCAATACTGGATGATGCGCGGCATGAGCCAAGACCTTGCCGCTGCACAGCGCGAATCCGCCTACGTTCTCGATCTCATCAGCAAGAAGGAGCTGTCGCCGGCCGAGCGCGAGCGCGTGATCAAGGAGTCGGTCAAGTATTGGACCGACCACGTCAATCCCGGCTTTCTCCAGTACCGCAAATCCGTCTCGACCGATTACACCGCGGTCGAGTGGTCGGATGAAGGCGCCTGTTTCAAGGACATCAACGGCAAGGAATTCATCGACATGCTCGGCGGCTTTGGGATTTACGTCACCGGCCATCGGCATCCGAAAGTGCTCAAGGCAGTGATCGATCAACTAAACCGGCAGGGCATTCACTCGCAGGAATTGATCGATCCGTTGCGCACCTATCTGGCGCATCTCGTCGCATTGATCACGCCGGGCGATTTGCAATTCGCCTTTCTGACCAACTCCGGCACCGAATCGGTCGAAGGCTGTCTCAAAATGGCGGTTCTCACGACCGGGCGGCACAAGTTCATCGGCATGCTCGGCGGGTTTCACGGCAAATCGTTAGGCTCGCTCGCCGGCACATCGAAAGCGATTTTCCGCGAGCCATTCCTGCCGCTGCAGAACTGGACGCACATTCCGTTCGGCGACGCCGAGGCGCTGAAGATGATCATGGCCAGCTGCGATTTTTCCGGTGACCGCGTTGCCGCGCTCGTGATCGAGCCGATCCAGGGCGAAGGCGGGATCAACGTCGCGCCTCCTGGTTACCTCCAACTCGCGCGCGACCTCTGCGACAAGTACGGCGCGATGCTTGTCTTCGACGAAATCCAGTGCGGCATGGGGCGCACCGGGAAGATGTTCTACTGCGAACACGACGGCGTCGTGCCGGACCTGATGGCGCTGGGCAAAGGTTTTGGCGGCGGCGTCATGCCGATCGGCGCAGTCGTTGGGACGCCGAAGACCTGGGAGAGATATATCGAGAATCCATTTCTCCACACCACCACCTTTGGCGGCAATCCGGTCTGCTGCGCGGCCGCGATCGCGACGATCAACGTCCTGCTCGAGGAAAATTTGCCGCAGCAAGCCGCCGAGAAAGGCGACTACATGCTCAAGCACATCAACGAGCTGGCCGGGAAGTATCCGAAAGTGCTGAAACTCTGCCGCGGCAAAGGTCTCATGCTCGGGATCGAGTTTGTCGACGACGTCCTCGGCTACGAAGTGGCGAAGGAACTTTTCGCCCGCCAAATTCTTATCTCAGGCACCTACATCAACGCCCGGGTCCTGCGGATCGAGCCGCCGCTCGTCATCAGCTACGAGTTGATCGATCGGTTCCATCACCTGCTCGAGGAATCGCTTCAGGCCGCCTACAAAACTCACGGGCTGTGACCGGGTGTGCGTGATTCCATTTCGATCACGCGTCCGATTGAAGAAGCGTCGTTCTGGCTGGCGACGCGCCCGCCCCGGCCGGTCGAACAATTAAGCGGCCGGATCGAAGCCGATGTCGCGATCATCGGCGCGGGATTCACCGGCCTTTGGACGGCGCATTTTCTCCGCGAACTCGATCCAGCGCTGAACGTCGTTCTCCTCGAGCAGGGCGTCGCCGGTTATGGCGGCAGCGGCCGCAATGCCGGCATGATCAGCGTTTGTCTCGATCACTCGCACGAGCTGGCCGCGGTGCACTTTGGCAAAGAAGAAGCCGAGCGGCTGGCCAGGATCGGACTGCAGAATATCGAGGAGCTCGCCGCTTTCGCCGGGGACGATTGCGACTTCGAGCGGACCGGCCAGCTCCATGTCGCACTCACCCCGGCGCAGGTCGAAACCTGCCGGGCGATGGCGCATGGGCGGTTTCTCGACGCGGAAGAAACGCGCGCGGAATTGAACTCGCCGCTCTATCTCGGGGCCGCGTTCGTCCCCGGGGGTGGAATTATTAATCCGATCAAGCTGGTCGATAAGCTGCGACGGAATCTGCGGTTGTTTGAGCGTTCAGCGGTGACTTCCTTCGCCGGGGATATCGTCCGGACTGCAACCGGCGAGGTGCGCGCGCGCAAGATCGTGCTCGCGACTAACGCTTACTCGCATCTTCTACTGCCCAAACTGCGCCGGCATTTCATCCCGCTTTACGACTACATCCTCGTGAGCGAACCGCTCACCGCGGCGCAACATGCCGCCATCGGCTGGCGCAACCGGCAAGGCGTGACCGATGGTCGGACGTTCTTCAATTATTACCGGCTCACCGCCGACAACCGCATCCTCTGGGGCACGAGCGAGGCGATGTATCATCCGGGCAATCGCGTCGACGAAACCTGCGATCACTCGGAGCGGCATTACCGTTCGTTGCGCGAAAGTTTCAGCCGCCATTTCCCGCAACTCGCCGACTTGAAATGGGAATACGCCTGGGGCGGACCGATCGCGGCGACCACGCGGCTAACGCCGTTCTTTGGCACTGCCGGCAACATCATTTATGCGCTTGGTTACACCGGTCATGGCATCGGCAGCACGCGGGTGGCGGGGAAGATTCTCGCGCACATGGCGCTGGTTCGGCCTAACGAACTCTTGAATCTCGCAATGGTCCGGCGACTTCCGTTTCCGTATCCGCCAGAGCCGTTTCGCGGGTGGGCGGTCGGCGCGGTAACGGCCGCGCTGCGTCGGGTGGATTCCGGAAAAAAGCCGGGCTTATTGCTGCGAGTTCTCGATTTGTTAGGCATAGGGTTTTCCAGTTGAAATGAATCCCCGTGCGCTGCGGTGCGGAGCGATTCCGATTTCAGAAAGCGCATGGTCGCAAACTACGGGGAGCGCGGGCGCCTCGCCCGCTGCGTCACGCGCCTCGCGGGACGCCGACGAGCGAATCAATGGTGCGAGCAGCCTGTCACCAGGGCCGCCCGAGTCCCTCGGCGTTTGGCGGGGCGCCAAACGCAGCGGGCGAGGCGCCCGCGCTCCCCGGCAAGGCCGGCCCGCGAGACGGTCGCGGGTTGTTTCAACGCCCGGGATTGAACAAAAACTGCAGCGGCAGGCTGAGGCGGGCGCGCCACGAGGCGAGCGAATGTTCGGCGCCTTCGGCACGGAAGACTTTGAAGTTGGAATCCTCGATGAAGCCATGCGCGAGCAGGACTTTGTTGAGTTTCTGCTGGTAGTCCTCGATCCGGCTGTCGAGGCCGAGGGTGCCGTAGTCGAAGTAGAGTTTCCGGTCCGGCTTGAACTTTGGATCCTGGCGGATCTGCTCGATGACGAGGCACTCGTCCGGCGTGTCTTCGCTTAAATCCTGAAACGAGGTCGAGAGGCAGGCGAACTTCCCAAAGACGTGATGATGATGCTGCGCCATGTCGAGCGCGAGCAGTCCGCCGAGGGCAAAGCCGAGCAGTCCGGTGTGGGCGGGATCGGCCAGGGTGCGGTCGCGGCAAAAGGTGAAATCGATAAACGGCTTGAGATCGTGGACGAGGAAATCGGCCAGTTTCCGGCCGTCGCATTGCGGCGAAAGTTCCATGCTGCGCCGGGTGAGCGATTCGTTGTGACAGACGGCGACGAGGATGATCTCGGGGATCAATCCAGCGCGCGCGAGATTCGTCACCCAAACATCGGCTGCGAGTGATTCCACGCCGGGGGAGGGGCGACTTTGCAGGGCGTGCTGCCCGTTGAGCAGGTAAAGGACGGGAAACTGGGAGTCGCCGCTGCTGAGATAACCGGGCGGGAGCCAGACGTAAGCCAGACGCTGTTCGTGGAGAAGTTCGGCGTGGAGCTGGCACTCGAAAGTCTTGCCGTTTAGAAGATCGATGTCCGCCGGAGGGGAATCGTTCCAGTTCTCCACCACGGAGGAAATCGTCATGTCGTGCTGCACGAGGTAGAGCGAATTTGGATAGTGCAATCCTTCCTTCGAAGTCGCCTCCGTCAGCCATGAGCCTCGGGTGATTTTGAATTCGATGATGCCGTGCGGGATATCGGCGGAGCCGATAAATTTGCCGCCGCGTTTTTCCAAAACGAGGCCGTTCTCGGGTTTCCAGTCGCCCAGCGCGCGGTCGGTGCCGACGATGACGACGTGCTGTTTCGACGCATCGGGCGGGACGGTGATCTCAAAATTTACGGACGGCATGCGCGCGAGCAGCCTAGCGGGCGGGCCCGAGCTCTGGCGAGCCTGCATTTCCGTCGCTAGACTCGGCCGCAATGGAGATCCATTTCCTCGACCAGCACCCGGAGTTCATCCCGCTCTGGCGACCTGGTGCCACGAGGAATGGAAAGACTTCTACGGCGAGCAAACCGTGCAGGATGTGGAGCGCTACTTCGCCGCGAACATGGTGCGCGACCGGATCCCGCTCAGCTACGTCGCGCTCGAGGGAGGCCGGCTCTGCGGCACGGTCACGCTCGACGTGGAGGATATCGACCTGCACGCCTACAAGGATTTTTCGCCCTGGCTGGTTTGCCTTTTCGTGGAAAAGGAATGGCGCGGCCGGGGCGCGGGCCGGCGGCTGATCGACCACGCGGTGAACGAGGCAAGACGGCTGAAAATCGCGTCGCTTTATCTCTGGACGGAAAACCTCGAGCCGCTCTACCAGGAGCTGGGCTGGCGGGTATTGGAACGGACGCAGCTCCAGGGGCACGAGATCAGCGTGATGCGGCGCGACTTCGATTAATTGGGTTGCCAACTCGCGAGCGGGCCAGTGTTTAACTAGAGCGCATGCCGCGCGCCGTTCGTTCCTTTCACTTCCCGTCGGGGATGCGGCTGATGGACCTGTTTTTCGGCGGGTGGAGCATCCTGGTCTTCATCTTTCTCTACGTCCCGATCTTCCTCCTCGTCGGCTATTCCTTTAACAATTCGCGGCTGAACATCCTCTGGGAAGGCTTCACCCTGAAGTGGTACTCGCAGCTCTGGCACAATGCGCCGCTCATCCAGGCGCTCAAGAACAGCCTCATCGTGGCGGTGTTTACCTGCCTTTTTTCGGTCGTGCTCGGCACTCTCGGCGCGTGGCTGCTCTATCGCTATCGCTTCCCGGCGAAGCGCGCGATCCAGACGCTGGTCTTCATCCCGATGGTCATTCCCGAGATCATCATGGGCATCAGCCTGATGATTTTCTTCACTGCCATCGCCTTCGATTTTGGCTACACCACGATCATCATCTCGCACGTCACCTTTTCGTTTCCTTTCGTCCTCGTCGCGGTGCAGGCGCGGCTGTCTGGAGTGGATCCTTTCCTCGAGGAGGCGGCGATGGATCTCGGCGCCACGCCGCTGCAGGCTTTCTGGAAAGTGATGGTGCCCTTCATGCTGCCGGCGATCGTTTCGGGCACGCTGATGAGTTTCACCCTCTCGCTCGACGAGCTGATCGTGACCTACTTCACCATGAGCCCCGCGACCGCGACGCTGCCGATCAAGGTCTTCGGCATGGCGAAGGTAGGCCTGAATCCGATGCTCAATGCCATCTCGACCATTTTCATCCTCGCCACGGTCGCGTTTGTCTTTCTCGCGGAATGGATCCGGAGAGCGAGCCGCTAGATTTTTTTCACCATCACCATGCCTAACAAGAAGGAAAAATAGATATGAAAACAAAGCACATCATGGCGGCGTCATCAGCGCTGCCTTCATCATGCTGGGGACGAGCGCGTTCGCCCAGAGCAAGTCATTGAACCTCTTCTGCTGGTCGGAATACATCCCGCAGACGGTGCTCGATGGATTCACCAAGGAAACCGGGATCAAGGTCAACTACGAGACCTACGGTTCGAACGAGGAGATGCTGGCCAAGCTGCTCCCGAGCAAAGGAAAATACGACCTCATCGTTCCGTCCGAATACGTGGTCGAGGCGCTGGCCAAGCGAAACAAACTCGCGCCCCTCGACATGTCGAAGATTCCCAACTTCAAAAACATCGGGAAGGAGTACAAAGGCTTCCCCTTCGATCCGGAAAACAAGTTCAGCGTTCCTTACATGACCGGTTCGGTCGGGATCGTGGTCAACACCGACAAGGTGAAGGACGAGATCAAGGGCTACAAGGATGTCTTCCAGCCGAAGTTCAAAAACCGGATCGTGGTCCTGAACGACAACCGGGAGATCGTCTCCTGGGCGCTCTCCACTGCCGGGATCGATATTAACGACGTCACCCCGGCGACGATCGAGAAGATCAAGCCGATCCTCAAGGAATGGCTGCCGTTGGTAAAAGTCTACGACTCCGACAGCCCGAAAACCGCGCTCCTCGGCGGTGACGTCGACCTCGGCATCGTCTGGGGCGGCGAGGCGGCGATTCTTTATGCCGAGGACAAGAAATTCAAATACATCCTGCCCGCGGAAGGCGCGCATCGGTTCATCGATTGCATCTCGATCCCGGTCGGGGCTCCGCATCCGGATGCCGCGCTGGCGTTCATCGACTACATCCTTCGGCCCGAGGTCAGCAAGTTGATCTCCGACGCCTTCCCGTACACCAACCCGAATCTGGAAGCGCGCAAGCTGCTTTCGCCGGAGCAAATGGCGAACCCTGCGAGCTATCCGCCGGGCCAGCCGAAGCTCGAAATCTTTCGCGACATCGGCAAGAACGCGACCGTCATCGACAAGTTGATGACCGATCTGAAAAGCCACTAACGAACAAAGGCCTGCTGCACCGCCAGGAGGAGGATGGACGTTCGCACGATTCCAAAAGCCGCGGCCGGCGCCGGACGCCGGCCCGGCGTCGCCGGCTGGATGCTGGCCGCGCCGATGTTCCTCTGGCTGCTGGTGTTTGTGATCGCGCCGACGGTGATTCTGTTCGTCTACAGTTTCTGCCAGCGCGACGAGCTGGGCGAACTCGTCTTCACCTTCAGTCTCGAGAACTACGCGCGCGTTTTCGATCCGACCTATCTCTACATCTTCTGGCGCTCGATCTGGTATGCCGCCCTCACGACTGCGATCTGCATCGCACTCGGCTATCCGGTCGCTTATTTCATCGGCCGGGCGCGCGAGGATAACCGGAACAAACTCCTCATGCTGGTCATGGTGCCCTTCTGGACGAGCTTCCTCATCCGGACTTACGCATGGATCACCATCCTCAAGAGCGAAGGGCTGCTCAACGGCGCCCTGCAATTGGTCGGGGTCATCACCGCTCCGCTCGATATTCTCTACACGCCGTTCGCCGTCGTCATCGGCCTGGTCTACGCCTATGTGCCGTTCATGATTCTGCCGATCTACGGCAGCGTGGAGAAACTCGACAACGCCTTGATCGAGGCCGCCTTCGATCTCGGCGCGGGGCCGATCCGGGCCTTCTCCAAAGTCATCATCCCGCTGACCAACCCCGGCATCGTCGCCGGGACGCTGCTGGTGTTCATCCCGTCGATCGGCATGTTCGCGATCACCGATCTGATGGGCGGGGCGCGGGTGAAAATGATCGGCAACGTGATTCAGGATCAGTTTACCGGGCAGGCGCGCGACTGGCCTTTTGGCGCGGCGCTCGGGATCACGCTCCTGTTCATGTTCGCGGTCGCGTTCTGGTTCACGACCCGCAAGCAGGCCGACGTGCCGATGGGGTGAAAATGACGAATTTCAAATGACGAATGACGAAGGAATGACGAAACATCGAATGACGAATGCAGCGCCCGGTCCGTTTTCATTTTGGGGTTTTGTCATTTGGCATTCCTTCGTCATTCGTCATTTGAAATTCGTCATTTCTCTCCCTTTGGTTTGAGGCGTTGCCTCGCGACAAATTATCTTATGGCAAACGCAATGATCATCGGCATGGGCGGAGTCGGCTCCGTCATCGGGCAGAAACTTCATGAGTACGATTGCTTCGATCGCATCCTGCTCGCGGATGTGGATCCGACTTTCGCGGAACAGCTGCACGGGAAAACGCCGCGGAGCCGGTTCCAGGTTTGCACGGTCAACGCGATGGACACGGCCAAGCTCGTTAGTCTCATGCGCGAGCATAAGATTGCGGTCGCGCTGAACGCCTGTCCCTGGCAGGCCAACCACTCCGTCCTCGAGGCCTGCTTCCAGGCCGGCTCGCATTACCTCGACATGGCGGCGGACATCTATTCGCCGCCCGGCTTGAAGCGGCCGACGAAAAATTCCTTCGAAGCCGAGATCGAGAAATTCAACCAGCCGTTTCTCGACAAGGGCATCGCCGGCATTCTCTGCATGGGCATGGACCCCGGCGCGGTCAATGTCTTTGCCCGCTGGGCGATGGATCGGCTCGATACCGCGACCAGCATCCGCGTGCTCGACGCCGACAACGCCGAGGTCAAGGGCTACCGTTTCGCCGTCTTGTTTTCGCCGGAAACGTTGTTCGAAGAACTCGGCGCCACGCCCTATTTCGTGAAGGACGGCAAAGTCACTTCCGGCCGACCGCTCGAGACCGAGATCGAGTGGGTCCGTTTTCCCGAGCCGATCGGCCTCATGAAAACCTACGCGGTCGCGCACGAAGAAGGCGTCAGTCTTGGGATCTATCCGCCCTTCGTGGAGAAAGGCGTCGGCTACTCGGTCTTCAAATACACTCTTTCGGACAAGGTCTATCACATCGCGAAATCGCTCGCGCTCCTCGACATGGATACCTGGAAAAAAGTAAAGGTCGACGGCGCCGAAGTGGCGCCCGTGCGCGTGGTCAGCGCCAACCTGCCCAAACCCGCGCAGCTCGGCGCCACGGTCGACGGTTATTCCTGCGTCGGCACCGAAGTGCGCGGCACGAAGGATGGCAAGAAAGTCGAGTATTTCGTCTACACGATGGATAGCCATCGCGACACTTATGAGAAGTACGGCTACTCCCTCACCGTGGTGCAGACCGGCGTCCCGCCCGCGCTCGCGGCCCGGCTCCTCGTGACCGGAGAAATCAAGGAGCGCGGCGTGATGATGCCGGAATCACTCCAGCCCGATGTGTTGATGGAAAATTTTTCGAAAGAGGGCCTGAAAATCTTCGTCGAGAAGCGCGAAGTCGAGCAGCTTTAGCCATGAAGACCAGCGCAAAAACTCCGCGGATGCTGATCGGTTCCGAATGGCGTGAAACCGGCCGCACCGCGCCGGTGGTCAATCCCTACACCGGCGAGGAGATCGCGCAGGTTCCGATCGGCGACGCCGCCACGGTCGACCTGGCGATCAAGACCGCGCATGCGGCGTTTGCGGTGACGCGCGCGCAGCCGCCGCATGCACGCGGCGATCTTCTGGCGCGAGTGGCCCGGCGGATCGAGGAGAGGCGCGCGGATTTTGTCGAGACGATGATCGCCGAGGCAGGCAAGCCGCACACGTTTGCCGACGCCGAAGTGACCCGGGCCGTCATCACTTTCACCGTCGCGAGCGAAGAGGCGCGGCGGCAGCAGGGCGAGTTGCTCGACCTCGACGCCTACGCCACCGGTAGCGGGCATTTTGGTTTCGTTAGGCGATTTCCGCTTGGCGTCATCAGCGCGATCACGCCCTTCAATTTTCCGCTCAACCTCGTCGCGCATAAAGTCGCGCCCGGGATGGCGGCGGGAAATACGCTCGTGGTCAAACCCGCGCTGAAAACTCCGCTGACCGCGCTCCTGCTCGCCGAGGTGCTGACAGAATGCGAGATGCCGGCGGGCCAGGTAAACTTCGTCACCTGCAACCACCAGGACGCGGGCGCTCTCGTGACCGATCCGCGGATCAAGATGGTCTCGTTCACCGGCAGTCCTGATGTCGGCTGGCGGCTGAAGGAGCAGTGCGGAAAGAAAAAAATCACGCTCGAGCTCGGCGGCAATGCCGGCGTCATCGTGCACGACGACGCCGATCTGAAATCAGCCGTGCCGAAGATCGCGGTCGGCGGATTTTCCTACGCGGGCCAATCATGCATCAGCGTGCAGCGCATCCTCGTGCAGGAGTCGATCTACGAGGAATTCAAAAAGCAGTTCGTCGCTCACGTCCGCGAGCACATTCAAACCGGCGACCCGCGCGACAAGAAAACCGTCATCGGCCCGATGATCGATTCCGGCGCGCTCGAGCGCATCGCCGGCTGGGTCGAGGCGGCGCGCAAGTCCGGCGCGAAAATTCTCTGCGGCGGCAACGTCACGGGTCGCTGCCTCGACGCGACCGTGATCGAGAAACCCGCGCGCGATCTCGACGTCTGCGCGAAGGAGGCCTTTGCCCCCGTGGTCACGCTCCATTCCTACAAGACTTTTGAGGACGCGCTGCACGCCGTGAACGACTCCGACTTCGGCCTCCAGGCCGGCGTTTTCACCCGCGACATCGGCCGGGCCATGAAAGCCTTCGAGGAACTCGAAGTCGGCGGCGTTTTGATCAACAACGTGCCCACCTTCCGCGTCGACAACATGCCGTATGGTGGATTGAAGGAGAGCGGGTTTGGGCGTGAAGGTGTTCGTTATGCGATGGAGGAAATGTCGGAGCTTAAATCGTTACTTTTGAACCAAAGCTAGGAGGAAAAATTCATGAAAGTCGGTCGCATGTTTATCAACGGAAAATGGAAAACCGCCGCGGACGGCGCGACGCGGGAGATCTTCAATCCCGCGAACAACAAGGTCATCGGAGTCGTGGCCGAGGGAACGAAAAAGGATGCCGAACTCGCAATCAAGGCGGCGCGCAAAGCTTTCGACGAAGGGCCGTGGCCGCAGATGCGCGCCGGGGAACGCGCTTCCTATCTTTTCAAGCTGGCCGACCTGATCGAGGCGGAAGCCGAGGAGTTGGCGAAGACGGACACGCTCAATAACGGCAAACCGCTGCGCGAGGCGCGCTTCGACGCGGGGGATGCGGCGGGTTGTTTCCGCTATTACGCGGGGCTGATCACCAAGCCGCTCGGGCAAAATTACGAGGTCTCCGACCCCACCATCGAGCCGATGGTGGTGCGCGAGCCGATCGGCGTCTGCGCGCAGATTATCCCATGGAATTACCCGCTCCTGATGGCGGCGTGGAAACTCGCGCCCGGCCTTGCCGCGGGAAATTGCTGCATCCTGAAACCGGCCGAGACGACGCCGTTGTCGGCCATCAGGCTCTTCGAGTTGATTGAAAAAGCCGGGTTCCCGCCCGGGAGCGCGCAGCTCGTCCTCGGCCCCGGCCCGACCGTCGGCCAGACCCTCGCCGAGAGCATGCTGGTGGACAAAGTCGCCTTCACCGGAGGCACCGCCACCGGCCGCAAAATCATGCAGGCCGCCACGACCAACATCAAGAAGGTCACGCTCGAACTCGGCGGCAAAAGCCCGAACATCGTTTTCGCCGATGCCGATCTCGATGTCGCGCTCGAGTTCGCCATGTTCGGCATCTTCGCCGGGCAGGGGGAAGTTTGCAGCGCGGGCTCGCGCCTCCTCCTGGAAAAAAAGATCGCGAAAAAATTTCTCAGCCGGCTGGCCGAGGCGAGCGACAAGATCGTCGTCGGTGACGGCATGAACCCGAAAACGGAGATGGGCCCGCTCATCACGCCGATGCACATGCAGAAGGTGCTCGGCTACATCGAGGCGGGAAAACGCGAAGGCGCGGAACTGATCTGCGGCGGAAAGCGCCTAACGAAAGGCAAACTCGCCGCCGGCAATTTCGTCGCCCCGACCGTCTTCGTGAAAACCAAGCCGGAGATGACGATTGTGCGCGAGGAAATTTTCGGGCCGGTGCTCGTGGTGCAGCTTTTCGAGACCGAGGAAGAAGCGCTTCGTCTCGCCAACGACACCGTCTACGGCCTGGCCGGCGCGGTTTTCACGAGCGACGGCGGGAAGGGTCTGCGCGTCCTGCGAAAACTCCGCGCCGGCATCACCTGGCTCAACACCTATCACCCGACCTTTAACGAAGCGCCCTGGGGCGGCTACAAACAATCGGGCATCGGCCGCGAGCTCGGCACCTTCGGACTCGATGCCTACATGGAGGTAAAGCAGATCAACATCAATCTCGTCCCGCAACGGCTGGGCTGGTTCTCCGGGCCTGAAATAACGCCATGGCTTCGATGGTCCAGCTCAAGAACGTGACGAAACGCTTCGGCAGTTTCGTCGCCACGCACGACGTAAACCTCGATATCGAGGAGGGCGAATTTCTCACGCTTCTTGGACCATCGGGTTGCGGCAAAACGACCTTGCTCCGCATGATCTCCGGCTTTGAAACGCCGACCGAGGGCACGGTTCACCTCGCGGGAAAGGACGTCACGCACGTTCCGCCCTACAAGCGCGACGTGAATCAGGTCTTCCAAAGCTACGCGCTCTTCCCGCACCTCACGGTGGCGGAAAACATCGCCTTTGGCTTGAAGATGAAGAAGGTCCCGAAATCCGAGATCGACGAACGGGTGAAACAAGTCACGCAGCTCGTCTCGCTCACCGGTTTCGAGGAGCGCAAGCCGAGCCAGTTATCGGGCGGTCAGCGTCAGCGCGTCGCGCTTGCGCGCGCCATCGTCTGCCAGCCGCGCGTGCTGTTGCTCGACGAGCCGCTCGCCGCGCTCGATGCCAAGCTCCGTCACGCGATGCAGATCGAGCTCAAACATCTCCAGCGCAAAGTCGGGATCACTTTCGTTTTCGTTACCCACGACCAGGAAGAGGCCCTAACGATGTCGGACCGGATCGCGGTCATCAACCTCGGGCGGATCGAGCAGCTGGGCGATGCTTCCGAGATTTATCATTCGCCGCGCACCACCTTCGTCGCCAATTTCATCGGCCAGGCCAACATTCTCGAATCGACGCCGGTGGCCGTGCTGGCCGATCAGGCGCGGGTGCGATTGAACGACGCGATCGAGCTTACCGTGAATACCACCAGCATCCCGCCGGAATCGAAGAACACGCTCATTTCCATCCGGCCGGAGAAAGATTCATCTGCAGAAAACGAATCCCGGCGGCGAAAATGTTTTCGAGGCGCGGGTGAGCGAAGAGCTTTTCAAAGGCGCGGTCGACCAGTTGATCCTGACCACCGATTCCGGTCTCGAGCTGACAGCGATGGTGGCGAATGAGTGCGCGACGGAAGAGGCCTTCCATCTGGGCGATAAAGTGTACTGCTACCTGCACCCGAGCGACATCGTGGTCGTGCAGGGCGAGTCGGGATAGGCCGGGATAAATTCGCGATTTGCGTTCCGCGCGAACGCGGTCATAATGGGCTCTCAAGATCGCGGGGTGGAGCAGTCTGGTAGCTCGTCAGGCTCATAACCTGAAGGCCGCGGGTTCAAATCCCGCCCCCGCAACCAATCCAACCGCAATCGCGGTTGCGTTTCACGACTGACGGCGTTCTCTCTTTCGTGTCGACGAAATCATCCAGCACCATTCTCGTTGGCACCGCCAGTTGGTCGGACCCCGGTTTCGTCGAACGCTGGTATCCGCCCAAGCTGCCCGCAGGCGAACGTCTCCCCTGGTACGCGCAGCATTTCGACATGGTCGAAGTGAACTCAACCTTCTACGCCGTGCCGGAGAGAAGAATGGTCGAACGCTGGAACGACGCGACCCCGGACGATTTTGTTTTCAACGTCAAGCTGCACCGCCTGCTCTCGCGCCACGCCGCGACCTTGAAATCGCTCCCCCCGCAAGTGCAGCAGAGCGCGGCGGCGGATGCGAAAGGGAGGGTCGAGTTGACTCCGAAACTGGAGCATGCCCTTCTCGATCAAATCGAGGCCGCGATCGAACCGCTCCGGGCCGCGAAAAAATTTGGCGCTTTTCTGCTTCAGCTTTCGCCCGCCTTTTCGCCGCGGAAACACGAACTAGCGGAGCTGGACGATTTGCTGGCCCGCCTGGCGCCGTTAGGCGTGGTGGTCGAATTGCGCAATCGCAATTGGACCGAAGGCGACCAGCTCAACGCAACCCTCGCGTTTTTCCAGCGCCATCAGACCGCTCTGGCGCTGGTCGACGCGCCTAACGAAGCGCACTTCACGATAATGCCGAGCGACCTCGACGAGGTCACCAATCCGCGCCGCGCCTACCTGCGCCTGCACGGTCGCAACGCGGAAGCTTACCTGCGTGGGAAGACGGTGGCGGAGCGGTTTTATTACGACTACAGCGATGAGGAGATCGCGGAAGTGGCGGAGCGGGCGCAAAAGCTGGCGGCCAAGGCTGAGACGGTGCAGGTGGTTTTCAATAATAACGCGCTCGATTTCGCGCCCCATGCCGCGCTCCGGCTGCGCGCGGCCCTGGGACAGATCGCGCGCGGCCCGGCGCGCCAGCCGGATCTGTTTCGTTAGGCGGGGCGCCACCCGCGCGGGCCGGGGGGAAGGTGGCCCGGGGGGAGGGGAATCCCGAATTTTTCCCTCCGGCGGCACGGGAGTTGCATCATGGGAACGGACTTGCGGGCCTTCGTCCTAACGACGGCGGCCGGCGACAGACCAAAGCAAATCTATGAAATCCTTCACCGTCATCGCTTCCAGCCTTCTCCTCTGTTCGTGCGCCGATATGGTCGTCACGAAGACCTACACCGCCAGCGCCACCAGCCAGACCGAAGTGGACGGCAAGGATTTTGGTTCCAAGGAAACGGTCCGCTACACGACCAATTGCGGCGTCGGCGCGACCAATCCGGAAGCCATCTACATCCGTCCTTTTTGCATCGACCGGACAATCGTGCGCGGCGACGTGGCCACGACTCCGGGCGAGCTGCCGATTCGCACTTCGCTCATCCCGCACCAGTTTGCGGGGGATTTGAAGGAGGAGTTGAGCAAGATCGCTCCCGCCCGCATCCTGACCGATGACGAAGTGCCGAAGACCGGCTGGCTGGTCGAAGGACAATTTGATCTGATCGATGGCGGCAGTCCGGTGGGCCGGTTTTTTCTCGGTCAATTCGGCGCCGGCCGATCCTTCCTCGCTCTGCACGTGAAAGTGACCGACGTCGACACTCACGAGGTGATTTATGAATTCGACATGGCCGGGGGCAGCCGCGGCCAGGGCAAGCTGGGCACGATCCGCGCGAGCGGGCTGGGCAAGGCGACGCCGTTCGACCTGCGCAACGCCGCCGAGCGCGTCATGCTCGTCCTCAGCCCCGACCCGCACCGCTTCGGCGCGCGCTCCTCGGTCACGCTGCGCTAATTTACTCTCCGGCAGGAGACGGGTGTAGGGCGCGCCATTTTGGCCGCCCGGGGGAAAGCGTCGCGGGGCCAACCCCCGGGGCGGCCAAGATGGCGCGCCCTACACCGTTTCTGCACGAAAAATCCTTTGGCTACGAATGGAGCGTTCCGGAGATTCGTCGCGCGGGTCGTTAGGCAAACGCGGACGGATTGCGGTTGCCAAGCGAGGGTCTCCAGTTACCGTGCAGCGGTTTCGACCGCTGATGTCATGAAAGACCTTCGCAAAACACTCTGCCTCCTGCTCATTTCGGCTTGTTCTCTTGCGGCCTCGGCGCCGGCCCGGGCGGCTGATGCCTCGATCACGGTCGACGCCAAGACCGGTTTCATCATCGAGCAGGTCCAGGCGGATAAGAAGCGCCAGGTCGGCAGCCTGACCAAGATCGCGACCGCCATGGTCGTGCTCGATTGGTCGACCAAACAAGGCGGCGATCTCGCCCAGGTCGCGGCGATTCCGCCGGCGGCTTTGGCCGAGGGTGGGGAAAACAATGTCGGTTTTCAGCCGGGCGACACCATCACTTTGCGCGACCTGCTCTACGCCGCGCTCGTCCAGTCCGATAATGTCGCAGCTTACACCCTGGCCGACCACGTCGGTCGTGCGCTCCAGGCGCAACTCCCGCCGAGCGGCGGGGCCGCGCGCGGAACGCCGGCCGATTATTTTGTCCTGCAAATGAACGCCCTGGCGAAACATCTCGGAATGGAGCGGACCCGTTTTCTCAACCCCAGCGGAGTCGACGCGAAGGAGAAACCGTATTCCACCGCCGCCGACATCGCCCGCCTCACGCGCTACGCGATGAACAGCGCCGGTTTCCGTTTTTATGTCTCGCAAAAGGAACGGGAAATCGAGTTTGGCCGCGGACCGGAGCGGATGCGTTACCTGCTCCGGAACACGAATGAATTGCTCGGCCGCGATGCCATCGATGGCGTCAAGACCGGTCGCACGGCCAAGGCGGGCGACTGCCTGGTGATCTCGGCTGCGCGCCCCTCCGAAGTCGTGCCGCAGGGCGCGACCACGCTGATCACGCCGCGGCGCCTGATCGTGGTCGTTCTCGGCAGCAGCGATCGTTTCGGCGAAGCCGCCGCCTCGCTCGCGCGCGGCTGGGCGGCCTACGACCAATGGGCCGCCGCGGGACGTCCGATCGACAAAGGCCAGATCTTGGGCGGAACCACCGAGTAGATGAAACCGCGCATCGGGGTCCTGACCAGCGGGGGAGATTGCCCGGGGTTGAACGCGGTCCTGCGCGGGGTCGTGCTGGCGGCGGAAAAACTCGGCTGGGAAGTCGTCGGGTTTAAGGACGGCTTCGAAGGGCTCCTCCCGCCGGGCCAGTACCTCATCCTCGACCGGGCGCGGACCGACGGCATCATGTCGTTAGGCGGAACGATCATCGGGACGACGAACAAAGGACATTTCATCGCCAAGGTCGGCGCCGGCAATCGCGCGGTGGTCGCGGCGGAAGTGATCGAGCAGTCCCGCGAGGTGCTCGACCGGTTGAACGTCAAAACGTTGATCATCGTCGGCGGCGACGGCTCGATGACGACCGCTCTCCAGCTCCAGGAAGGCGGCATCAACTGCATCGGCGTGCCGAAGACGATCGACAACGATCTCGAAGCCACGGCGATGACTTTCGGTTTCGATTCCGCGGTCGCCTCCGTGGCCGACGCGCTTGATCGCCTGCACACCACCGCGAGCAGCCACAAGCGCATCATGGTCCTCGAAGTGATGGGCCGGCACGCCGGCTGGATCGCGCTCCATGGCGGCATTGCGGGCGGGGCGGATGCGATTTTGATCCCGGAGATTCCGTTCGATTACGAAAAGCTGGCTGAGTTCATCAAACGTCGCGAAGCGGCCGGGGCCCTGAGCTCGATGGTGGTGGTGGCGGAAGGCGCCAAGCCGAGGGATGGGCAACAGGTGCTGCACCAAACCGAGGCGGGCGAATATCGTTTTGGCGGCATCGGCGACGTCGTCGCGCACGAGCTGGCGGCGCGTACCGGGAAAGAGACGCGTTGCTGCGTCCTCGGCCATCTCCAGCGCGGGGGGGCGCCGACGACACTCGATCGCATTCTCGGGACGCGCTTCGGGGTGAAGGCGGTGCAGCTGGCCAATGAAGGACATTTCGGTTCGATGGTGAGCTACCAGAACTACCAGGTGCAGCACGTCCCGATCGCCGATGCGGTCAACCGGCTTCGTCTCGTCCAGCCCTCCAGCCAGATGGTGGAGACGGCGCGCGACGTCGAAATTTCCTTCGGGGATTGATGTAGACGCTTCGCTCTGCGAAGCGCGGGGGGCAAGATTCGCGCGCAGATCCATCCCTCGTAAGATGGTTTTCCCCCGCGTTTCGCAGAGCGAAACGTCTACAGCGCCGCGACCTGCTCGACCGTTAGCTCATCCAGTCGCCTAACGACGAGATCGGCCGAGAGCAGTTGCTCGAGCGGGTGCGTGGTGGCGACCGCCACGACTTTCATACCGGCGGCGTGCGCCGCTTCGATCCCGACGTGTGCGTCCTCGAAGACGACGGAGCGCGCCGCGGGCATGCCGAGTCGGGCGGCGGCTTTCTCAAAGACTTCGGGATGCGGTTTTCCATGGACGACGTCCTCGGCCGAGATGATCTCGCGAAATGCTTTCTCCAAACCGATGCGCTGCAGGACGGCATCGATGTTGGCGCGATGAGTCGAAGAAGCGACCGCGCAGGGGATGCCGGCTTCCTGCAGCCGCTGCAGCCATTCCACCACGCCGGGCAGCGGTGCGATCCCGCCCTCCGACACGAGCGTACGATAGAGCGCTTCCTTCCGGTCCGTCAGGCTCGCGATCTCGGCCGGATCGTTTGCCCAGCCGTGGATCTCCTCAATGATGCGGGCGCTTTTCATCCCGAAGCCGCGCATGAAGCTGTCGGGCGCGAGCGTTTGCCCGAGTTCGTCCGCGAGCAATTGCCAGCTCCGGGCATGGAGTTTGCCGGAGTCGATGATGACGCCGTCCCAGTCGAAGATTGCGCCGAATGGCGCCAGGGCGTGAGACGTCACTCGAGCCGCTGCAGCGCCGGCAGACCGTAATTTTTTTGGAGCGCGTCGGCTTCAGCCGCGACCTGGGCGGCGTCGAGCGCGAGCTGTTTCGGGTCGTCCACGGTCTGGATGACGTTAAAGCCGTTAAGCGGCGTTTTCACCGCCTCGGCCAGGTCGGCTAACGAGTAAATCTCCTTGTCGTTCACCTTCTTGATCACGAGGTAACTGAAGTCGTCGTAACCAATCGTGCTGTTGGCCGGGAGGACCTGGCTGAGGATGACGACGCGGCGTTTTCCTTCCGGGAAAAGCTCCGATTGATACTTGTCGAGATAAACGAAATCCTGCGGCGCATCTTTCTCCCAGTTGTTGCCCCATTCCTTGAGATATTGGCGGGTCAGCTCCTGGAAAATGAGGCCGCCGAGAACGTAGTAGGAGGGCGCATCATCGATGTTGTAGGGCGGGATGACGTAATCCTCTTCCGCCCGATGCTCGAGCTTGACGTTCAAGGTCAGCGCCTTGCCCCCGCGCATGACGTGGAGCGCGACCGAGTCGCCGACGTATTTCTTCGCGGTCAGGAGATTGCTGAACCCGAGCTTGCCGTAGAGCGGGTCGACATAGTTTCCGTTTTGATCGATGTCGTGATCTTCGACCGCGGTCACGATGTCGCCCGGTTGCAGCCCGGCCTTGGCCGCGGGCAGACCCGGTTCCACGCTCGTGATGTAAACGCCGCCGGTCTTGGTCGTCTCGCCGGCGTAGGCGCGGAGTTGCGGATCGCGGGTTGGGAAGAAGGAAATGCCTAACGACGGGAAGCCCTGGTATTTTTCGCCCGCCGCATCTTTCAGGAAATGGGCGATGATCGGCGCTGGAATCGCGTCGAGCACCTGCGAACGCGGATCGTAGCGCAGGAGAAGCGCGGCCAGCTTGTTGTTTTTGACCAGCGGCACGGTGTAGCTGTTGTCGCGGTACTGCATCGGGATGCTCAACCGGTAGGTGAGAAAGTCGGCCACGTCGGCCGGGTAACGAGTGATCCCGATCGTGGTCACGATCCCTTCCGTGACGACGAGCGCGCCCGTCGCCTCGAGCTGCCAGGCGGAGAGGCGATCGCCCACGACGGTGTCGAGCGCGAGCTCGAGCGGTTGCAAGCCCTTGAGGAAATTTTTATCGCTCGGCTCGATCAGGGCGAGGTTGGCTTCGTAATCGATCCCGACGACGCTGGCCGCGGTTTTTTCGCCCGATTCCGCCCGCTCCAGCTCGACGTAATTTTGGTTCGCCACGAGGTCGGCCGTGACGAGGACGCGATTGTTAGGCAGGACCGCACCGAGCGCTCGCTTCGAGAAGGGCGCCTTCTTTTGCCACGGTCGAAAATAATCGTAAGGCTGGCCGGTGACGTTGACCCGGACCAGCGAAACTTCCTTGGCCTGGACCGCGTCTTGCGCGCTGCTCGGCATTTTCTTTACCGAGACCGGCGTCTTCTTCGCCTCGGCCAACGGGGCGAGAGCGAGGAGCGCGACGAGAAAAATAATGGTCGAGCGCATGATCAAATATTGTCCTTCACGGCGACGGCGGGTTTGGCGGGCATCTGCTCGTCGAGATTTTGTTCCTCGACCACGTTGTAGCGTGTCTTGATCCGTTCGCGCGCGGCCTCGACTTGCTTGGGATCGAGCACAAGCGGAGGACCGTCGCCGATCATCTTCACGACAAAGCGATCGGCCGGTTGCTCAAACGCGCGCGCCAGATCCTGCAACGTGCCGATTTTTTTGCCGTTGATCTCGTCCACGATGCTGGAGCGATACGGCATCTGGTAAGTGTTGATCGGGTCGGGCAGGATGTTGGTGAGAATGATGACCTCGGGGTGCTGCAGGTAAATCTGGTCGGTGACGAAGAAATCGAAGTAGTGCCGCACGCGCAGATCGTTGATCCGATAAGCTTGGAGCAGATCGAGCGACATCGGCTGAAAAAGCAGCCCGCCGTAAACAACGTAGCGCGGGCGAATATCGTAGCTGTGCGCCTGCATGAAGTAGGGCCAGACCGTGCCTAACGTCACGTCCACGCTCATCGGCTGCTTGTTACGTAGGAGATCGAGCTTCACCGTGTCGCCCTTGAATTTCCGCTCGACCACCTCGGGCATCTGCACCCGTTCGCCCTCGAAGTCGACGAAGGCGTCGCTCGCAATCGGGTGGCCGTCGACCGCGAGCAGGACGTCGCCATTTTGCAGCAACTTCCCGCAGGGGCCGGCTTCGATCACGGTGCCGACGAGGATGCCGCGATCGTCATCCTCCAGGCCGAGAAAATGGCGCTGCGCCGGATTTTGCAGCTTTGTGTAGGTGATCCCGAGATCGACATAACGATCGTAACGCCCGTCCTCGATGTCCTTCAAAAACCGGCGAATGACCGGCGTCGGGATCATATAAGCGACGCCCTGGGCGATGTCGCCGCTGTAGCCCTGGAAAGCGACGCCGATCACCTTCGCGTTCTGCATCACGGGACCGCCGCTGTTGCCGGGATTGATCTGCGCGCTGATCTGGATCGCGAGGTGCGAATCGATCGCGGAATGCGTGTAAAGACTAAAGTCGATCCGCGAGACGATGCCGGTCGTGACCGACATGCGCTCGCCGCCGATCGGGTAGCCGTAGGCGGAGACGGTCGATTCGAGCGCGGGAATGGCGCCGAAAGCGAGCGGCTTCATGTTCTTCCAGAAATTCGGCGACGCGACTTTGAGCAGCGCGAGATCGCAATCGTGCGCTACGAACTGCACCGTCGCGGGATATTTATTCGGATCGCCTTCGCGCTCGACCGTGAGGTAGCGGCTGTTGGAAACGACGTGGGCATTGGTCATGATGCGCTGGCCATCGATGACGAACCCGGCGCCGACGCCGCGCCCGATCGAGCCGGAATTCCACGGCGCGCGATAATCGGGCTCCACTTCGGTGGAAGTGATCCGGACGAGGCTGTTTTTGATTTGGCCGTTCGGCTGGGCCTGCGTTTCGGCGACGAGAAAAAGCGCCAGGGCGCAGATGAGGAAACGAAAATTGTGCATCAGGAAAAGAGCGGGAAGATCAATCGGAAGAGGGCGGCTGTAAAACGGCAATCGAAGCTTTAGATGGCCGCGGAGAGAAAACGTTCACCACGAAGGACACGAAGAGCACGAAGAAGGCCATGTTGAGAAGTGTGCCTACGTTCGCGAAGCTTTCGGACCTTTCGCGCAGGAGGGAAGGCTTCGTCGCTTCCGCGCACGTCGGGCGGTGCTCTATTGGCAAGACACGCACACTCCACGGCATCGACAAAGCGATGCCCTCCAGCCTGACGCCGGGACTACTGTCTTACGTCCCGGCGCGCGTGAGCAGGTCTCGCAGGACCTTCTCCGCTTCGAAAATCTCGCAGGCGACGGCGCGCGCGGCGCGGCTGTGCTTTTTGTAGTCGGTGTTGATCTCGCGCACGGCCTCGGCGATCTGGCCCAGGTTCTTAAAAGCAAAGAGGCCGCCGTTGTTTCCATAATGATCGGTGAACCCGGTCTCCTGCGTGATGACGGGCCGCCCGGCCGCGAGGTAGCAGGCGCTGCGATCGCTGAACCAACCGGTGTGCAGCCGCACGTACTGGTCTTTCGCGACGGTGAACTCGCCTTTGGAGCGCCGGATGTAATCGCGATACGACCAATACTCGACGCTCATCTCGTGCGGGCGTCGAAAACGCCAGCCGTTCTGGAGAAATTTGGCGCGGGTCTTTTCGTCCTTGATATCGGTCGCGAGCTCAAACGGTTCGTCGGATTTTTTCGGGGCGTTGACGAAGCGCAGAAATTCTCGCGATTTGCTCCAGAGATATTTTTCGCCGCGCCACTCGATGTCTTTCAGGCCACTGGTGGACCAGTTCGCGATGGAGGTGAAAACGGCGGTGCGGGCCGGGGCGCGCACGGTTTTCCAAAGATCGGTCACGACCGGCTGGCGGGTGGGGAGCCATTGCAACTTGTGCAACGGCACGGGGAACCGGCTCGTGCCGACGTTCTCCCCGAAGGTGAAGAGGGCGCGATGCTGGCCGAGATACTCGATCGTGGAGCGGGCCTTTTGGTCGACCTTGATCTGCTCCACGCCGGGATCGCTCTCGATGTAGAGAATGGCGTCGCTCTTGCGCAGGTCGTGATTGAATTCCTGGGAGCCGCAGATGTTGAGAATGGCGTCGGCTTCGCGATAGAGCTGCTGGATTTTTGTAAGGCGGAGCCCGGCGGTGGGGCTGCCGGGGAGGTAGCGGGCGCAAAAGGCCCAGCGATTTTCGAAGCCGAATTCGTTGGCCAACTGCGCCAGGATTTGGGCGGCGTAGGTGTAGTCGTTGCTCGTGTCGAAGGTCTGGGGGTTGTAGGGAATGCGGGCGGAATCTTCGATGTAGTAAACGTCGTGTCCGAGCCGCTGGAGGCCGACGATGTAATGGATGTGCTGCCAGATGACGCCGGCGATCGGCATCCCGCCCATGAAGCCCATGACGACGATGCGTTTGCGTTTCATTTTCTCGGATTTTTTACCGACAGTGCCGGTAGGCCGACTCGAGAAGTCCAGGGCCGAGAGTCCGGTGAACTTCCAGCGCACAGCCAATCACGCGTTTGGAAATCTGATCAAATTCCATCTTCGTGCACTTCGTGTCCTTCGTGGTTACAACTGCTTGACCACGATCGCAGGGTTGCCCGCCACGACCGTGTTCGGCGCGACGCTCTTCGCCACGACCGAGCCCGCCGCCACGACCGAGTTCTCGCCGATCGTGACGCCTTTGAGAATCACGGCGTTCATTCCGATCCAGACGTTGTCGGCGATGCGGACGGGCGCGGTGCGGATGGGCGGACGCGGCGGGCGATCCTTGTAGTAAGGCGCAAGGGCGAGCGCGTCCTGGTGACGTTGCGCCGGATCGATCGGGTGGAAATCGGAGTCGGCGATCCCGACATTCCAGGAGATGAGGCAGTAGCTGCCGATCTCGATCAATTCTTCGGCCATGACGAGGGCGCCGTTCATCAAGGTGAAATCGCCGACGGTGCAGCGGCCTTTTTTCCCGATCGCAAAGGAACAGCCGGCGTAACAGGAAACGTAGTCGCCGAGCCTGACCGCGTCTTCGCGCTCGCCCCGCATGAAGCGAAAAATCTGCGCGGTCTCGCAATAAAAACCGGCACCGAAATGAACGTTAGGCGGAATCGGTTCGGCCCACCAATCGGACTCGACCCGGCGCTCGCTCGTGACGTTGCTCATCTTGGGGAGGTTTTAACCACGAAGGACACGAAGAGCACGAAGGATTTCTGATTCTTTCTCTTTCGTCTCATCTTCGTGCTCTTCGTGAACTTCGTGGTTCATCCAGGATAGTTACCGGCGGTGTAGAGTTTTGCATAAGCGCCGCCTTGCGTGACAAGGTCGGGGCCGCGTCCGCTCTCGACGATGCGGCCGTGCTCGAGGACGACGATCTGGTCGACGTTGTGAATGGTGGCGAGACGATGGGTGACGATGAGGGTGGTGCGGCCGTGCATCAGGTCCCTGATCGTCTCCATGATCGCGGCCTCGGTTGTCGGGTCGAGCGCGGAGGTCGGCTCGTCGAGAAGGAGAATAGGCGCGTCTTTCAAAAAAGCGCGGGCGATGCCGATGCGCTGACGTTGCCCGACGCTGAGGTGGCCGCCGCGTTCGCCGACCGCGCTGTCGTATCCGTTAGGCAAACGCGCGATGAAATCATCCGCCTGCGCGCGCCGCGCCGCCTCACGGATCTCGGCGTCGGTCGCGTCCGGCCGGCCGTAGGCGATGTTTTCGCGGATGGTGGTGGAAAAGAGAAGCGTGTCCTGGAGAACAATCGCAATCTGCCCGCGCAGCGATTTCTTCGTGATCTGGCGAACGTCGCGGCCATCGAGCGAAACCACACCCGCGCTCGGATCGTAGAAACGCGGGACGAGACTGAGCAGGGTGCTCTTGCCCGCGCCCGTCCCGCCGACGAGGGCGACGATCTGGTTCGGCGAAACGCGAAGGTCGATCCCGTCGAGCACGGGAGTTTTCTCGTCGTAGGCGAAGCGTACCTGGTCGAAAACGATCGCCGCCTTGGTCGTGACGATCTCGACCGCGCCGGGCGAATCGCGCACGTCGTCCTCGCGATCGAGCACCTCAAAGCAACGCTGCGCGCCCGCGGTTGCCCCCTCCATCGCCCACGCCGTGTAAGTGAGTTCCTGGAGCGGTTGGTAAAGCATGACCAGGTACGAACTGAAGAGGATGAGCGAACCAAGGGTCAGCGTCCCAGCCAGGACATGCAGCGTGCCGAGGTACCACATCGCGGCAGTTCCGATTCCCATCAGCGTCGTGATGACGAGCGCGCTTTGCACGTTCGTGAGGGTGAGCTTCAAGTTCGCCTGCAGGCTGCGCTGGGCGCGCTGGTGGAATTGCGAGACCTCGAAATCTTCCCGGCCAAAGGCCGCGACCATCCGGATCGAGCTCAATCCTTCCTGCGCCTGGGTCAAGAGCGCGCTGTCCTGCTCCTGAATGGAAGTCGACTCCGTCCGGATGCGATGGGCGAAGAAATAGATCGCGCCCACGATCAGGGGGACGATGCCTAACGACAGCAAGGTGAGCTGCCAGTCGAGCTGCAGCATGATGACAAAAATGCCGACCAGAGTGATGACCGAGCCGAAAATATTGGTGAAGCCTTTGTTGTAAATGGTCTGGATGGCCTGCGAATCGTAGGCGACGCGAAAGCTGGAGTCGGCCGAACGGCGAGCGTCGTGATACTTGAGCGAGAGCGATTGGAGGTAGGAGTAGAGATCGGTGCGCAATTTGAGCAGCGCCTGCAATCCCACCTTCACGAAGATGTAATTGGTGAGGAGATTGACCAGTCCCCAAAGCACCTGGAGACCGACGAGGGCGAGGCAAAGCGGCAGGATGTAGTTGTGCCAATTTGGGTGAGTCGCCCGAAAGGCCGATTCCGGGGGCAGGATCTGGTCGACGAGAATCTTTATCGGCCAGGGCTTGAGAAGATTCACCCCGATCCCGACGAGCGAGAGGAGCAGGCCCGCGATCGTCCGCCCGAGAAACGGCCGGTAATAACGAAGCACGCGGCGATAAATCATGGCGAAATTAAAATTGCGGAAAGCAGGATTGCGATGGAACTAGCGGCGCGCCATCAAGGCGGCCCGAGGCTAAATCTGAAAGGGCAAATCTGAAATCTGAATTTTCCCGATGCATCAATTACTCGAAATCTGGTTCAACTGGGTCCTGCACGGCGGATACTGGGGCATCATCCTCCTCATGGCGATGGAGAGTTCGATCTTTCCCGTCCCGAGCGAGGTCGTCATTCCGCCGGCGGCATTTCTCGCCGCCCAAGGCCATCTGAGTTTCACGGGCGTGATCATCGCCGGCACGGTCGGCTCGTACCTGGGCTCGGCGATCACTTATTGGATCTCGCTCTGGGTCGGCCGACCGGTCATCCAGCGCTGGGGGAAATATTTCTTCATTCCGCCCGAGAAACTGGAGCGGGCCGAAGTGTGGCTGCAGCGCTATGAAGCGGGCGGCGTTTTCTTTGCCCGGTTGCTCCCGGTCATCCGGCACCTGATTTCCATCCCGGCCGGGATCGTGCGGATGAATTTCTGGGTTTTCAGCCTTGTCACCATTACCGGTTCGGCGATCTGGTGCACGGTCCTGGCTTACCTAGGTCACAAGGCTTTCGTTGCGCAGCCCGATCTGCTTTCCAATCCCGACGCCATGATCCACTTCATCAAGGCCCAGTCCTTCTGGATTGTGCTATTTGTGGCGATTCTGGCTGTTCTATACATCCTGATGTTGCGTCTCTCTTCCAAACGGGCCGCACGTTAAAGCTTTCCGACAGGCTGGCTGTTCGTTTTTGTTACACATGTGTCATCTTCTCGGTATGGGGCGACACGTTTGTTAGGTTATTTTTGAACGTTTTCATGGGAGAACTCTCTGAGCCTATATGATGGCACCGAATCTGCTGAAATATGAGCAGCCTCATATGAAAAAGAATACCCAAATCCTCAAGACACGTCCGGCCCTCTCACTCGGCGATCTCATCCTCGCGGTGAGCTCCTGCACCAAAAACACCAAGGAGACGGTGGCTGCCGTCGCTGACCTTCTCGGAAGCGGTCAGGTGCGCGTGCAGAGCAACGGTCGCTTTAATCGCGCCCGGGTTTGCTAATCAGATTTTAAATTCGTCGACTTGATACGTCGCCCTTGCGGTTTCGCCGCCTGGGCGACGTTTCTTTTTCCAGGAATGGCTTTGCCGCCGCCATCGCCCTTTCTATCTTGGCCCGGTGATTGAACGATATTCCCGCGCGCCGATGCGCGAGCTCTGGTCGGAGCGACGCAAATTTGAGATCTGGCTCGAGATCGAAACCCTCGCCTGCGAAGCGATGGCCGACCTCGGGCAAATCCCCAGGGCCGACGCGGAGGCAATCCGCCAGCGCGCCCGTTTTTCGATTCCTGAGATCAACGAGATCGAAAAGCGGACGAACCACGACGTCATCGCGTTCCTGGAGAATGTCGCGACCTCAGTCGGTCCGGCCTCGCGATGGATTCACCAAGGGCTGACCTCCTCCGATATTCTCGACACGACCCTTGCCGTCCAGCTCGTCGCCGCGGGCAAGATTTTGCTGGATGACCTCCGGGACTTGAGAAAGGTCGTGGCCGAACAGGCCCGGCGTTACAAGATGACGCCGATGATTGGCCGCAGCCACGGCATTCACGCCGAGCCGATCACATTTGGGCTGAAGCTCGCGCTTATGTTCGACGAATTTGGGCGCGCCGAGGAACGCCTGACGCAGACACTGGAGCGGGTGGGAGTGGGCAAGTTGAGCGGCGCCGTTGGGACGCATGCGCATCTCGACCCGCGGATCGAACGGCACGTCTGCGAAAAGCTCGGGCTGCAGGCGGCGAAGCTCTCGACCCAGATCATCCAGCGCGATCGGCACGCGGAATTTTCCACCACGCTGGCGCTGATCGCGTCGAGCATCGATCGCTGGGCGACGGAGCTGCGCCACCTGCAGCGCACTGAGGTCCTGGAAGTGGAGGAATTTTTCAGCGCCGGCCAAAAAGGCAGCTCGGCCATGCCGCACAAGCGCAACCCGATCACGGCCGAGCGCCTCAGCGGCCTCGCCCGTGTCGTTAGGGCAAACGCCATCGTCGCGCTCGAGAACGTCGCGCTCTGGCATGAACGCGATATCAGCCACTCCAGCGCCGAGCGCATCATCCTGCCCGATTCCTGCACCCTGCTCGACTACATGCTGGTGAAGCTGCGCGACCTGATCGAGAAACTGCACGTCTACCCCGAGAACATGGAGCGCAACCTCGGCCTAACGAAGGGCCTCTACTTTAGCCAGTCGATCCTCCTCGCGCTGACCCGTGCCGGCGCCAATCGCCAGACCGCGTACGAAGCGGTCCAGCGCGCGGCGATGAAAACCTGGCAAGGCGAGAAACCTTTTGCGGAAAACGCCAAGGCCGAGCCGGAAATCACCGCCCTGATTCCGCCTAACGAGATCGACAAGCTCTGCTCGCTCGCAGTGCATTTCCAGCACGTCGACGAAACGTTCCGCTCGCTCGGGCTGGAATAGCGCGATCACGGACCCTGGGTAGCGCACACGTCCCGTGTGCTGGCGACGGTGTCTCACCGTCGCGAACTTTTCCTTCAGATCGTCCGGCTGAGAAAAACAGCCGCGACCAGGAAAGTTCGTTGCGGTGGGACACCGCAACCAGCACGCGCGACGCGTGCGCTACCCGGAGTTTGTTACCGCGATTCAAAAGAACCCCACAGTTGCGTTGGGCGAGTCGAACCCGCAAACTCTCCGAGCCCGATGCCGAAAACGTTCTACATCACGACCGCGATCGATTACACCAACGGCGCGCCGCACATCGGCCACGCCTACGAAAAAGTGTTGGCCGACGTCATCGCGCGTTTTCGCCGGCTCAAGGGCGAGGAAGTTTTCTTTCTCACCGGGGTCGATCAGCATGGCCAGAAGGTTCAGCAATCGGCCGAGAAAGCCGGCGTCGCGCCGCAGCAGTTCGTCGACGAGATCACCGCGAAGTTCCTTGCGCTTTGGGAAAAACTCGACGTCCGCTACGACGTCTGGGCGGCCACGACCGATCCGTTGCACAAGAAATGTGTGCAGGGAATGCTGCAGCGGCTCTACGACGAAAAGCAGATCTACAAAGACCAGCAGGACGGCTATTACAGCATCCGGCAGGAACAATTCCTGACCGACAAAGAGCGCGGCCCCGACGGCGAATTCGGCCCCGAGTGGGGCGAGGTCGAGCACCGGGTGGAAGAGAACTACTACTTCCGGCTCGCCCAGCACAAAGATTGGCTCCTCGCTTACCTGCGTTCCCATGCCGATTGCGTCACGCCCGATTTCCGCCAGACCGAGCTGATCAACGCGGTCGAGAAACTGAGCGGCGACCTCTGCATCTCCCGCCCCAAATCGCGCCTGACCTGGGGGATCGAGCTGCCCTTTGATTCCGACTTTGTGAACTTCGTCTGGTTCGATGCCTTAACGAACTACATCAGCTTCATCGGCTACGACCCGTCCATTTCTTCCTTCTTCCTTCAGCCTTCTTCCTTTCAAGAGAAGTGGCCGGCCCTGCACATCATCGGAAAAGACATCCTCATTCCGGCGCACGGAATTTATTGGCCGATCATGCTCCACGCTCTCGGTTTCCCCGATGAGCAGATGCCGAAGTTTTTGGTTCACGGCTGGTGGAACAGCGCCGGGACGAAGATGAGCAAGTCGTTAGGCAACGTCGTCGACCCTAACGAGTTGGCCGGGAAGTATGGCTCGGAAGCGCTCCGCTATTATTTGATGAGCGACATCGTGACCGGAAGGGACGCGGATTTTTCAGAAGATCGACTGGTGACCCGTTTCAACTCCGAACTGGCAAATTCCCTCGGCAATCTCCTGAATCGCGGGCTGACCATGATCTGGAAATTCCGCGAGGGAAGCGTGACCCGGGTCCCGGGTGCGCCCGGCGAAAGTGGTCAGGTCGATTCCGACGCCACCGCCGCGATCACTTCTGCCCTGCGCCTGGCGGATATCTGCAACGAGCGGATCGATGCGGAGAAGCCCTGGGTGCTGGCGAAAGATCCGGCCCAGCGCGAAAAACTGGATGCTCTTCTCTACTCCCTCGCGGAATCTCTGCGCCTGATCGCCATTCTCATTTCCCCGGTCGTTCCGAAAGCGGCTCACGGCATCTTTGACCAATTGCACTGGAAATCGGAGTTGAGTGGCGAGGAAAAGCGCTTTTCGTTAGGCGAGGCAGGGTGGGGAGGATTGCCGGATGGCCATGTCGTGGGCAAGCCGTCGCCACTCTTTCCGCGGATCGAGAAGCACTCGGAGCCAGTCCCTTGACCGAGCTGTGACCGCGTAGTCAACGCACTTTAGCATGCAATACCCAGACCGAATCCTCCGCGTCGTGCTGTGGTTCGTCCTCGGTCTGGGGATGGTTCTCGGAATTTACGAGACCCGTCTGCCGGCCGCGATCGGTCTGGCTGCGCCGGCGGAGGAATTCTCGGCCGCGCGGGCCATGTCGCATCTGCGGCACATCGCGAACCGCCCGCATCCCTTCGGGTCGGAGGCGAACGCCCAGGTCCGCGCTTATCTGGTCGCGGAGTTGCGCGAGCTCGGCCTGGAGGTGCGGGTCGAACGAACCAGTCGCCTGGTCACCCGCGCGGGTCTGGTGAAGGCGGGCGGGGTCGACAACATTGTCGCGACCCTGCGTGGGACGGACAATCGCCGCGCGGTCATGCTGATGGCGCACTTCGATTCCGTGCCGGAAGGTCCGGGCGCGGCCGACGACGGCGCCGGTGTGAGTGCGATTCTCGAAGTGGTCCGCACCGTGCGCGCCGGGCCGCCGCTGCGCAACGATCTCGTCGTTCTCCTGACCGATGGCGAAGAAGCGGGCCTGGTCGGCGCGGCTGGTTTTGCGGCGGACCACATGGACCTGGCGAGTTGGGTCGGTCTGGTGGTGAACCTGGAAGCGCGGGGCAGCTCAGGGCCGGCCTTGATGTTCGAGACGAGCGATCAAAACGGCTGGCTCATTCCCGAGTTTGCCCGCGCCGCGCCCTCTCCGGTGGCCTCTTCGCTCATGTACACGGTCTACAAGTCTTTGCCTAACGACACCGATCTCTCGGAATTGAAAATCACCGGGGTCGCCGCCTTCAATTTCGCCTTCACCGAGACGGTCCAAAATTACCACTCCCGTTTCGATACCGCGGAAAATCTCGACCCGCGCAGCGTGCAACACATGGGCCTGAACACGCTTGGGTTGACCCGCCATTTCGGCAACCTGACGCAGCCCGTCGTGAAGAAGCCGGATTGCATTTATTTCAACTGGCTCGGTCATCGCCTCGTCTTCTACCCGGTGTCGGTGGGATGGATTTTGACCGGAACGACTTTCGCTTTTGCTGCTGTTCGCTTTTGTCGGCGGGCGGCGCGGCGGATTGCTGCAATGGAGCTTCGCCAGTCTCGGCGCGCTTCTTGTTCTTATCCTCTCCATCAGCGCCGGAATGTTGGCGGTGTGGTCTGCCATCCGGTTCCTGATCGGCGAGTCGTTCGTGCCGGGCGACACCGTGAGCAACCACCTTCTCTTCGCTGGGCTGACTGCGCTGGGGGCGCTCGTCGGGAACTGGACCATGATGGCGCTGAGCGCGAAATTAGGAGCCCGCAATCTAACCGGCGGGGTGGTGGTTCTCACCGCGATCCTGGCGGCGGGCGTTCTCTGGATCCGGCCGGGGGCGAGCTATTTTCTCCAGTGGCCCGCGCTCCTCGGGGCAGCAGGCTTGCTCCTCGGCCTGCGCGCGAGCGAGTCGGCGCGCAGGGCGCTCTACGGATTGCTCGTGGCCCTGCCCATCGTCGTCCTCTTCGCCCCGCTGGCTTATTTTTTCTTCGTCAACGTCGACCTGAATGCCATTTCACTCACCGCGACTGCTCTTCTCCTCAGCCTGCTCTTGGGAACGGCCTGGCCGCTCTTCGATTTCATTTATCGGCCAGCGAGCCGGATGACGATGCTCTGCGGCGCGACCGCCTTGGTTCTGATTCTCGCCGGCGCCGCCCTTTCGCACCCTCATCTGCGTGAAAAAATGCAATTGACCGACGAAAATCAGGGCACCAGAAAAATCCTGCCGCTCTCTTCGTCGACCAGCATCGAGCCGCGGCGATAACCGCGCACGTCGATCGCACCTTTCCCGGTCGCGGCCGGGCCGGACGAGCTGGCGGAGCGATACGGACTAACGATGAAGCCAGGCTTTTCCTTCACCCGCACTCCGGTCTCGGGCTTGGTCGTGAGATAAAGGCGGGTCACGATCGGCTTCTCGCGTTCCACCATGAAGTGGCCGACGACGGAGTCGCCCACCTGAGCGCTGCTCAAGGCCGGAGCCGCGGCGCCCGGGAAATTCGGAGCGCGTCCGTCTTTTACGATCTTGCAGCGCTGCGGGTCGATCTGAAAAACGAAGTCCTTCTGCCGGGTCCGCACGGTGATCGTCATTTTCTCGGGGTCGACCGACGATACTGTGCCCTGAAACTCAACGGAGTTGACGTCTCCCGCTGCAAGGTTGATCGCGGTACCGAGCCAGAAAACAATCAACCACAGGGGCGCACTCGGAATCAGGAGTCTCATCGTCCAAGGATGTTTCACGCCCATCTCGCTTTCAACAAGCTAAAGCGGAGATCCGACCGCCGTGTGTGTCATCGCAGGGCGCTTATTGCAGGCATTCCTCGTAAGCGGCGGGTTGGCCGCTGAGGAAGGCGAGTGCTTCGCCGGCGAAATGCAGGGAGCCCGTGATCAAAATCGGGGCGGCATCGTGCCGGGCCTCCTCCCACGCCTGGCCAAAGGAATTCGACACGGCCGCCGGGGCCTCGGGAGCCAGGTCTTGAATCGTTAGGCGCAATTCCTCGGGCCGCCGCGCGCGCGCGCTGCGAATGGCGGGGAGCAGCCAGCGGCGCGCGATCGGCGCAAGGGCGCGGCAAATTCCGGCCACATCTTTTTCCTCGAGGACGGCGAGGATCACGGTCGCCTGCTGGTCGCCGAAATTTTCCCGCCAGGTTTGGGCGAGGATGCGCGCGCCGGCGGGGTTGTGCGCGCCGTCGATGATCGTGCGCGGCTCCCAGCGCTGGAAGCGCGCCGGCCAGACGGCGCTGGCGAGGCCGCGTGCGATCGCCTCTTCGTTCACTTCGATTGCCGCGGTATGAAGGGCGGATAAGGCAAGCGCGGCATTTTCTTTCTGGTGCGTTCCCCCGAGCGCGATCGGCAGCCGGAGGAGCGGTTGCCTAACGAAATCAAGCGGCGCGCCCAGTTCGTTCGCCCGGTCCCGGATGACCTTCTCGGCCTCCGGCGGCTGGAGCGCCGAAACGACCGGCACGCCCGGCTTAATGATGCCGGCTTTTTCACGGGCGATCTCGGGGAGAGTGGCGCCGAGCCATTTTTGGTGATCGAGGTCAATCGGCGTGAGGACGGAAACAACCGGCTCGACGGCGTTCGTCGCGTCGAGTCTGCCGCCCATTCCGGTTTCGAGAATCACGATCTCCGCTTTCCGCTCGCGAAAATGATCGAGCGCGAGCGCGGTGGTGATCTCGAAAAAGGTCGGATGCGGCTCCCAGGCCGCGATCAGTTTACGGATTTTCGTGAGGCCGGCGGCGACGGCTTCCGCGGAAATCATTTCGCCATCGACCTGGATGCGTTCGCGAAAGGTGATGAGATGGGGCGAAGTGAAAAGGCCGGTGCGATAACCGGCGGCGCGGCAGACGGAATCGAGCAGCGCGCAGACGGAGCCTTTTCCGTTCGTTCCCGCGACGTGAATGATGCGTTCGTTAGGCGCAGGAAGGTCGAGCGCGGCCAGGAGGCGCTGGGTGTTCTCGAGGCCGAGCTTGATCCCGAATCGTTGGGTGCCGAAAAGCCAGGCCAGGCTCTCTCGATACTCCGTCATCGGTGTCTTCTCGAAACCAAATGGGATCAAGCGCGGGCCGGAACGCAAATCTCAATGCGTGGCGGAGAAGCAGGCCAACAATTGCGCGAGCTGCGCGCGCATCGCCTTGCGGTGCACGATGAGATCGATCAGCCCGTGTTCCTCGAGAAACTCGGCCGTCTGGAAACGCTCCGGCAAATCCTGGTGCGTCGTTTCCTTGATCACGCGCGGCCCGGCGAAGCCGACCATCGCGCGCGGTTCCGCGATGATGATGTCGCCTAACGACGCGAAACTGGCCATGACCCCGGCCGTGGTCGGATTGGTCAGGACGGAAATGAAAGGCAAATTCTGGCAGGCGTGCAAGGCGAGGGCGCCGCTCGTTTTCGCCATCTGCATGAGGCTGAGCATGCCTTCATACATCCGCGCGCCGCCCGAGGCCGCGATGATGATGACGCCGCAGCGCTGCGCGGTTCCATACTCGATCACGCGCGTGATCCGTTCGCCCGCGACCGAGCCCATGGTGGCGGCGAGGAAACTGAAATCCATCACCGCGATCGCGACTTTGTAGCCCTCGATCAGGGCGTGGCCGCTCAGAACCGCGTCGACCAGGCCGGTCTGGTCCTGGTATTTGCGCAGGCGATCCTTGTAGCTCGCCATGCCCTGGAACTTGAGGGTGTCGATCGAGGTGAGCTGGCTGTCCATCTCGACGAAGCTGTCCGGATCGCAGAGGTTCTTGATCCGCTCCTTCGCCGACATGGTGAAGTGATACTCGCAGCGCGGACAGACCCGGTCGTTTTCCGAGAGCTCGATTTCGTGCACCACTTCGCCGCAGCCGGGGCATTTTTGCCAGAGGCCCTGCGGCATCTCGCGCTTCTTGCGGCTGTCGGTGCGGAGGGCTGGTTTTTTGAAAATGGCCATGATCTAGCCGCGGGCGACGGTGGCCGCGTGGACCGAGATTGCGCCCGCCTGGCGCAGAACTGAAGCGCATTCGCTCAGGGTCGAACCCGTGGTCAGGACATCGTCGACTAACAACATCCGCAAATCTTGCACGTTGCTGCCACGGCGTAAACGAAAGGCACCCCGGAGATTTTCCATCCGCTCGCTCCGGTCGAATTGCGTCTGGGTCGTGGTGTAGCGCGTGCGTTGCAAAACCCCGCCCAGAGCCAGGCCGCTGTGGCGATGAAGCGCGCGCGCGAGCAGCTCGGCCTGGTTAAAGCCGCGCTCGCGTTGCCGGGCCGGATGCAACGGGACCGGTACGATGAGGTCGAACCGGCGGCCGGCCAGCCGCGGATCCTCCAGCGTCTCCGCCAGCCATCGGCCGAGCTGATGGCGAAGATGGATTTTGCGATTGTATTTGAATTCGTGAATCAACTCCCGAACCACCGCGCGACTGCGATAGGCCGAGACGGCGGCGTCGAAATGCAAAACGCGATCCGCGCAATTCGCGCAGGTAAACGAACCGGTGATATCTCCGGAGAACGGCTGCGAGCATTTCGCGCAAAACGGCGCCCGAATCCGCGGCGCTTTCTCGGCGCAACCGGCGCAAAGATTGTCCGGCGCCTCAATCGCTCGCGCGCAAATCGCGCAGAAGGCCGGATAGAAGAGACTAACGAGTCCGAGGAACGGATTGCGAAACGCGAGCGGCGGCATATTTCACCCAGAGACGCATGAGCGCCCAACTGATGAGCGCGAGAATAAGAGGCACGATTCCGACGAGCAAGTTTTTCCCCAGCCAGGGCAGGACGAGCTCTTCGCGACGGGCCGCCTTGCTGAAGGTGCCATTCGCGAAAATCCAGCCGGCGTGGAGCCCGATCGGGAGCCAGAGAGAGGCAGTCTGAAGGCGCGCGTCGGCCAGGATGCAGCCGATGACAAAGAGCGTGAGGAAGCCGGCCGCGAGCAGCATCGGGTCGCTGAATTGACCGAAGGAATGCGCGATCGAATCGAACCCGGAGAACCAGCGGACGGCGTCGTTAGGCGTGGTCTCCGCCGGCGCTTTCAGGAAATGGACGATGGAGAAAAGCCCGGAGGTGAGAAGAAGCGCGTTGAGCCGCGAAAAACTGCGGAGCAAAACACCGAGGATGAAGCCGCGGAAAAGCAGTTCCTCCAGGATCGGCACAACGCCGGCGGCAAAGATCACGTCCGGCATCTTGTGCCAGAGGAATCCTTTGCGCAGGGAATAAATTTGCAACGCGATGATGACCGCGCCGCAGCAGAGCAGGGGAATGGCCGCGATCGCAAACCCGATCCCGTAGTCGGCGAGGCGGCGTGAATTTTTTTCCAGGGCCAGATCGTGCCAGCTCCGCACCCGCAGGGCGCGGAAGAGCGGCCAGAGGAGCGCGACCGCGGCGATGAGGAGCGCGCGATGGAAATAGCTTTCGAACTCAAACTTCGCCAGGCTGGGCAGGAAACCGTGATCGATGACAAACTGGCCGAGCCAGAAAAGCGGGGGAGCCAGCAAGGCCCCGAGCAGGACGACGCCGAAGAGATAAAGGAGGAGTCTGGCTGCGTCTTTCAAGAATGCTAATGTAAGGAGCCGACGCTATGCGCAGTCAACACATATGGACCTCGCGGGATGAGGACGGAAGAAAACGCGAGGTGCGCGTGACGAAATTTGGCGGGAACTGGAAGTTCCAAGCGAAATTTCGCGAGGACGAGAAGTGGACCTACTACGACGTCCCGCTGCTCGATGACCTGCGCGAGCTGCGCGACATCATTTTTCGCAAATACCAGCGCCGGCGCGCCTCGGCGGAGGATTTCGAGGCGATCGAGAAGATGCTGCGCGACCAGACCCGCGATGGATAGCTGGAACACCGAGCAGCTCGTCGCCGACGACAAGCGCTACCTCTGGCATCCGTTTACCTCGATGGCTGAATGGTGCGCGCCCGGGCACGAGCCCATTGTGCTGGTGGGAGGCGAGGGGGCAATCGTGCGCGATAGCCGAGGGCGCGAATATATCGACGGCAATTCGTCGATCTGGACCAACATCCACGGGCACAACCATCCGCGGATCAACGCCGCCATCCGGGCGCAGCTCGATCGGGTCGCGCACACGTCCTTTCTCGGGACGACGAACCCGCCGGCCATCCAGTTGGCGCGGGAGATCGTCGAGCTGTTTCCGCCAGAGAAGTTTGGTCGGGTGTTTTATTCCGACGACGGCTCGACCGGGATGGAAGCGGCGCTCCGGATTGTCAGTCAATATTGGAAGCTGAAAGGCTCGAAGCGGCGGACATTCGTTTCTTTCCGCGAGGCCTACCATGGGGACACGGCCGGTGCGGCCAGCCTTGGGGCTGCGGCGATGTTTGGCGGCGAGATCGAGGGCTTCCAAATGCCCGTCCAGCGCCTCGGAAGCGTGGAAGAGCTGCAAAAGCTTAAAGATTCGGACGAAATCGCGGCGGTCGTGATCGAGCCGATCATTCAAGGGGCGGCAGGGATGAAAATTTGGCCGGCGGGAACCTTGAGTCATCTCCGCGAGTGGTGCGATTCGGCCGGAACGCTCCTGATTGCGGACGAAGTCATGACCGGTTTCGGTCGGACCGGCCGGATGTTTGCCTGCGAACACGAAGCGGTGCAACCTGATCTTTATGTTTTCGCCAAAGGTTTAACCGGCGGATATTTACCTTTGGCTCTTACGCTCGTTTCACATGAAGTATTCGAGCCCTTTCTGGCCGGGGGAGCTGAGTCGACGTTGTTCTATGGACATAGTTATACCGGCAACGCATTAGGTTGCGCGGCTGCCTCCGCCAGTCTGGAGATCTTTCGGACCGAGAAGACGATCGCCGCCCTCCCGCCGAAAATCGACGCGATCAAGGCTGGTCTCGCCGAGCTATCGAAAATCGGCGGCGTTAAAGAAGGTCGTTCGTGTGGCATGATCGGCGCGATCGATCTCACGGTCGGCGGCTTGGCGGCCGAAGTGTGCCGCGAGGCGCGCGACCTCGGGGTGCTCACTCGGCATATCCGGAGCACCGTCACCTTTATGCCTCCTTTGAGCACCACAATCGTTCAGATCCAAACGGCATTAAACGTTCTGAAAGAATCTCTTCAGTCGGTTCTTACTCGAAAAACGCAGCGCGCTGCCGCGACCCGATAAGGCATGGCAAAGGGGATTCGACTCGACCAGGCGCTCGTCCAGCGCGGGCTGTTCCCGAGCCGGCACCAGGCGCAGGCCGCGATCATGGCCGGCGAAGTCCGAATCGATGGTCAGGTTGCCGCCAAAGCCTCTGATTCGGTCCAGGAACAGCACGAGATCTCCGTCGCGGCCCGCAACCGCTATGTCGGGCGGGGCGGGATCAAGCTCGAGGGCGCGCTCGAGCATTTCCGGATCCCGTGCGAGGGCAAGACAGCTCTCGATATTGGCGCGTCGACGGGCGGTTTTACCGATTGTCTGCTCCAGCGCGGGGCGCGCAAGGTCTTCGCGGTCGACGTCGGGCATGGCCAATTGGCATGGAAAATCCGCGACGATCCCCGGGTGGTGACCCTGGAAAAGACCAACGCCCGGCGGCTTTCCCGTCTCGAAATTCCCGACCCGATCGAGATCTGCGTGATCGATGTTTCCTTTATTTCGCTGACTTTGATCTTGCCCAGTGCCTTTGAGCTGCTCTCATCGGACGGAGTGATCCTGGCCTTGATTAAGCCGCAGTTCGAGCTCGCTCGCGCAGATGTGAGCCGCGGAGGGGTTGTGCGCTCGAGCGAGTTGCACGAGAAAGCGCAGCAGAAGATCGTCGATTTTGCGCCGACGATCGGCGCCCAGGTGGAAGGCCTGGTCGCCTCCAGTATCGCCGGCGCTGACGGCAACCAGGAATTTTTCATATGTCTCCGAAAACCATCGGCCTGATCGCACACACCGGAAAAGCGGGCGCGGCAGAGCTGGTGGGCCGGCTCCGGGCGGAATTTGAGCAGGCCGGGGTCGAGGTGAAGGTGGAAGCGGACACGGCCGAGCTGGTCGATCTCAAGGACGGCCGTACCATCCCTCAACTGGCGGTCGAAGCAGATCTCCTCGTGGTTCTGGGCGGCGATGGGACCATCCTTAATGTCGTGAGCCGGCTCAATGCCACGATCAAACCGATCTTTGGCATCAACATCGGCTCCCTTGGCTTTCTCACCTGTCTGAATTCATCGGCCTACCGCGAAGCTGTTGCCTCCATCGTGAGCGGAAAGTTTGCGCTCAGCGAGCGCGCCTTGTTGTCGGTCGCGATTACCGGGGGCACGAAGTCCGGCCATCAAACCATCGGGTTAAACGATGCAGTCATTAGTCGGGGCGAGATTTCGCGCCTCGTTCGTTTGCGCACCCGGGTCAATGGCGAGTCGCTCACGGAGTTCAACGCCGATGGCTTGGTCGTGGCCACTCCGACAGGGTCGACGGCCTACTCACTCTCCGCCGGTGGTCCGATCCTGGAGCCACAATCGGGAGCTTTTGTCATTACCCCGATCTGCCCTCACGTCCTGACCAATCGTTCGGTCATCGTGGGAGATCGTTCGATCATCGAAGTGGAAGTTAGCGAGTCTGACTATCCGGTTTACCTCACGGTTGACGGCGGTAGCCCGGTCCAGCTGGAGTTTGGCTCGATCGTCACGATCAAGCGCTCGGAGAAAGTGTTACCCCTGGCCGTCCTGCCGCAGCTCTCGTTCTTTGGCGTTGTTCGCCAGAAATTGAAATGGAGCGGCAGCGCGACCTAGGACGTTCACAGCCTCGAAAGCTCTCCACCCCCCTTGTCATGTTGAGCGAAGCGAAACATCTCTGACTATTTCTGCTCCTCAGCGCGCCCGAAATAGTCAGAGATCCTTCGCTTTGTTCAGGATGACAGACCTTTTAGAGGCTCTTGGCCCATAAGCACCCTGACGTGGTGCGAAGCGCCGTCATCGCTCAGCGCAATTGTCTTCGTTGGAACAGCGACCCCGTCTAACTCCACCAAATTCACCCCACGCGAAATCTGGGTCGGATTCTCCACCGCGATCTCGTAGTGAGTGTTCTTATGCCGGTAGCGCACGCGGAACCCAGCCCAGTCCTTGGGTATGACTGGATCGATCACTAATCGGTCGCCCCGGCGCTTAAATCCGAGGACTTCCTCCAGCCAGACGCGATAGAACCAACTCGCAGCGCCCGTGTACCAAGTCCAGCCTCCGCGACCAACATGATCCTTAAGCGCATAGACATCGCCGGCCAGGACATAAGGCTCCACCTTGTAGCGTTCGTAGTCTTCCTGCTCGCGGGCGTGCTCGATCGGGTTCAGCATCCGCAGAAGTGAGACGGCCTTATCGCCGTCACCCTGCCGCGCAAACGCCATCGCTGCCCAGGTTGCGGCATGGGTGTATTGGCCGCCATTTTCGCGCACCCCCGGCGGATAACCTTTGATGTAACCGACATCTTTCGACGTCTTATCGAAAGGCGGTGTGAAGAGCAGGATCATGCGGTCGGTTTCTTTGACCAGATTCTCATCTAACGAATGCAGGGCTTGCTCAACTCGGCTGCGCTCGCCCTCGCCGGAAATGGCAGCCCATGACTGCGCGATGGAGTCTATCCGCGCTTCTTCCGACTCCTTTGAACCTAACGGACTTCCATCGTCGAAATACCCGCGGCGATACCAGGCGCCATCCCAGGCCTCGGTCTCGACCGTTTGCGCGATTTTTTTGGCGTACGCGCGATCGGTGGCGGCTTCCTCGTTAAGGCCGCGGGCTTCGAGCAACTCCGCGAAATCATTCAGCACGCAAATCTCAAACCAAGCCAGCCAGACGCTTTCGCCCTGGCCGCCGATGCCGACGCGGTTAAGACCGTCGTTCCAGTCGCCCGTCCCGATCAAGGGCAAGCCGTGCGGGCCCGAAGTCATTGCGCGCGCGATGGCGCGACGGCAGTGTTCGAGGAGCGGCGCGCCGCTCGCGGAGATCCCTGGCACAGAGAAGCTCTCGGCCTCATTCTCCTCCAGCGGTTTTGCTTCTAGAAAAGTTACCACCTCGTCGAGAATTGTCTCATCGCCCGTCGTTCGAACATAATGCGCGGTCACGAACGGCAGCCAGAGCAAGTCGTCGCTGATCCGGGTGCGAACCCCGGCGCCGGTTTCTGGATGCCACCAATGTTGCACATCGCCCTCCACGAATTGCCGCGAAGCTGCGCGCAGAATCTGTTCACGCGCAATCTGGGGCGCCGCGTGGACGAGCGCCATGACGTCCTGCAATTGATCGCGAAAGCCAAAGGCACCGCTCGATTGATATAGAGCCGAGCGGCCCCAGACCCGGCAGCTCAGGGTCTGATAAAGAAGCCAACGGTTGAGCAAAAGGTTGGCGGAATGTTCGGGCGTCTCGACCTGGACCGTGTCGAGCAAATCGTTCCACCAACGGACGGTTTCGTGGAACGCGGCTTCGACGTTGCCAAAGTCGCGAAACCTTTGCACGAGCGATCGCGCCTCGATTTTATCAGCCGCCTGTCCGAGGACAAAGATCACTTCCTTCGCTTCCCCGGGCTCGATTTCGATCGTTAGTTGCAAGGCCGCGCATGGATCCAGACCGGCGCCGGTCTCACCGTTTAATTTCTCATGCTCCATGGCGGCAGGATCGCGCACCGAACGATTTCGCCCGATGAAACTCGCGCGATCTCCGGTAAAAGAATCCGGCGGCGGACTGGAAGCAGCAAAGGTCACCCGATGGCCGAATTCCACTTCGTAAGGATTGCGGGCAAACAGGCTCTGGCTTTCCAAGTCCCAGTTTGTCGCGACGTGCATGCGCGTTTCTTCCGCGTCCGGGCCGAGCACGAGAGCGGCATAGGATGTGATCGTTAGTCTGCGGCGCTGGGACGAAAGGTTGCGCAAGCGAAGTCGCTGCAGCCGCACCGGCAGCCCGCCGGCGGCATCGACCGGGACAAAGGTCAGTAACTCCTGCTCGATGGCGTGGCTGTTATGCTCAAAAATCGAATAACCCTGCCCGTGTCGGACGCGATAGGCGTCGCGCTCCCGGATCGGCAACGGCGTCGGCGACCAGAAAACGCCGAGATCGTTATCCCGAATGAAAATCGCGTCCCCGGCCGGATCCGAAACGGGATCGTTAGACCAGGGAGTCAGGCGATGACTTTGGCTGTTCCCGCACCAGGTGAACCCCGAACCGGACTCGGAAACAAGGGTTCCGAAATTCGAGTTAGCCATGACGTTAACCCAGGGCGCGGGGGTCTGAGTTTCGGGACCGAGATAGATCGCGTATTCTCTCCCGTCCTGGGTAAAGCCGCCGATCCCATTGAAGTAACTCAGTTCCATGAAGGGCAAGGGTGGGGACGGCTCTTCGCGAACCTCCCGACTCGGCCCGCGCAAGACCGGCGTCGGGCCGACCGGCAGGCTGGCTGCGAGTTGCTGGCGAAGATTGCCGCGCGCTGCGACCAGGACGGCCCTCGCCGCCGATTGAATGAGCGCGATGTCTTCCTTCGCAAGCTTGCTGCCGGAGCGCAGAAAAACTCCGCCAGGTTGATCCACTCCGGTGAGCTGCGCATGTGCTTCGGCGAGCCGACGGAGGTGATCGGTCAACGGCTCTTCGTAGCTCGGGGCTTCTTCGCTGATCAGGACGAGATCGACCTTCAAGCCGCGCAAATGCCAGAAGGTATGGGCGGTCAGGATCTCCCGCACCAACTCGACGTCACGCATGTGCGCGATGGTCACAACCACGATCGGTACGTCCCCCGAGATCCCCTGGGCCCAGAGGGCTTGCTGACCGCCGCCCGCACTGCCAAGACGGGCCGGGGGCGGTCGGAGCTGGGCTTGCGGGAAAAGGACGTGGCCGGCCAGAAGCTGAAAGATTTGGACGTCGTTAGGGTGAATGTGCAAGCGGCGGAGCTCGAGCTGGGCGCGCGTCCAGGCGGTCTCAAAGGCCCGGGTCGAGACGCGAAATTCCGAGTAGCGCTCGGCCAGGCCGATGACCGCCTCACGCGAGTCTGCCATGACCGTGACGAGAACCACCTGGAAGCGCTGGTTGGGCGCGATCGTAATCCGCCGCCGCAGACTGAAAATCGGGTCGAGAACCGAGCCGGTGCTTTTCGTTAGGTTGGTTCGCAGCGCGATCGGATTTTCCAGCCCGCGACCTCGACCGAGAAAACGGGCGCGATCGGTTTCATAGTCGGGCGGCTCGGGCAACGGAGTCTCCGGCACCATGAGATGCGCCACCCAGATCTCGCGATCGTCCGGCGAACGGAGACGGCGCCGGGCGAGGAGCGCCTCGCAATGCGGGAGCCATTCGGTTTCGATGAAGAGCTTGTTAAAGGCCGGATGCGCGCGATCGGTCTTGTGCGGGGCGAGGGCCAGCTCCGCGTAACTGGTCAATTCGAGCCGGCTCGGTTTGCGCGCGACATTAACCAGAGTCACCCGCCGAATCTCCGCGTCGTCCTCCGCCGAGACCACGATCTCGGTAAAGGTGTCGCACCGTTCCGTCGTCCGCCGGAACTCGGCTTTGTCGGGTGTAAATATCCAGGTGTAACGAGACTTCGGAGTCCGCACCGGCTGGTTGGTCGTGCTCCAGATCGTGTCGCGATCAAGATCCCGCACATAGCAGGCCGAGCCCGGCAAGTCGCGCGTAGTGTCTGCGCGCCAGCGGGTCACATCGAGATCATGCCAGCGAAGATACCCGCCACCGGAGTTAGTCACCATGACCGCACAGCTTCCGTTGGAGAGTAACTGCGTCCGCGGCGTCGCGGTGTCGGCGGTGTGGGGCGCCGCGGCGGCGGCGCCCGCGATTGGGGTAACTCGCGGCTGGGGACGTTCTTCGTGGGCTTCGCCGGTCGAGGGCAGGATGGAGGCCGGGATGTGTTCGTGGAGCAAGGGCTCGGTCGCGCGAATGCGCGGGTCGGAATGAAACCGTCGCCGCATCACCCCGTCGTTTAATGCATTATCGAAAGCGAGCAGGGACATGCCCTGGTGATGAACCATGTAGCAGCGGACCACGATTCCGTCCACGCCGCCCGGTTCCCGCTGCCGCGAGTAATCGATCGACTCATAATAGCCATGATCCCCGAGAACCGTTCCGTCCCCTAACGAAGCTAACTGGCGCAGGTTCCGGACCGCCGCGACCGGCAGAACTCCGAGCGCGAGGGCCGACGCGTAAGGCGCGATGACCAGGTCCCGTTCCTGGCCGCGTTTGAGCGCGAGCGCGGGGACGCCAAAGGCGCGATATTGGTAGACCTGGTGGCGATCGACTGCACTAAAGGCAGATTCGGAGATGCCCCAGGGCACCTTGCGGTTCTCGGCATAGGCAATCTGGCAATGGACCGCGTCGTGGCAGGCCCGATCGAGAAGCGAGTTCTCATGCGTGCGGGTGAACAAAATCGGCATGAGATATTCGAACATCGTCCCGCTCCAGGAGAGGAGGGGAAGCCGACCGTAAGCCGAACCAAAGGGACGCCCGAGCGCCCACCAATGCTCGAGCGGCACATCGCTCCGGGCGATTGCCAGCAGGCTCGTGAGGCGGGCCTCGCTCGCGAGCAGATCGTAAAATGAGTTATCCAGCCGGCGTTCACCGACTTGATAGCCGATGGCAAAGATGCGCCGCTGTTCGTCATAGAGGAAACCCAGCCCCATCCCTTGTCCCAGGCGCTCGCTCCGGGCGATGATGTCCTCCATCCGCGCCAATTGCTGGGTCGCGTTTTGCTGCGCCTGGTCGACCTCCATGACCAATCGATCCAGCCACTCGCGCGCGGGCAGGGGAAGGTCCAGCTCCTCGCGGCGCGATTGGAAAGCGAGCAGGGTAGCAAGGCCGGGAATGCCGGCGTTGGCGATGTTGCGCAGGGAGAAGTCGGCCGCGAGCGCTTCGCGCCGGCATTCATGGGCCTTTTCGCCTAACGACATTAACTGTGGCGGCGGCGCCGCCAGGACCTCGAGCGGCCGGAGGTAGCGTTCGATGAGCCCGATCCAGGCTTCGACCTCTCTTTCGATTTGTTTTGGCCAGTAGGCGCGCGGATCGCCCGGCTCGGGGAAAAGGGTCGCGGCCAGTTCTCTGGCCGGCTCCCGCGCGATCCGTAGGCGCGCAATGATTTCGACCAGATCCGTTGGTGTCCCGGAAGTTAGTTCCTCGAGCCTGAGCAGGGCCGGGGGATGATTCGCCTCGTCCATCTGGCTGGCCACTTGGCGCACCACCGCGAGTGTATCCGCCAAACCGCGGAGCGCGGTAACCTCGAGGACGGGTCGCGCGGTCAATTCGCGGCAGCTAATCGCGAACGTCCAAAGGCTGGCGAGAAAGTTGCCGCTGTCGACCGTCGAGACATAGCGCGGGTGCAGCGGTTCCCGCTTGCTGATGTCGTACCAGTTAAAAAGGTGGCCTTCGAAACGCTCTAGCTGCTCGAGAGTTTCGAGTGTGCCGAGGTTACGGCCCGCCAGATCGTCCACCGTGAGATAGCCGAAGTCATTTGCCGCAACTGTGGCGAGCATCCAAAGGCCGATGTTCGTCGGTGAGGTGCGCAGAAAGACTTCGCGGGTCGGAATCTCCTGGACGTTATCCGGCGGCAACCAGTTGGTCTCGGGGCCGACAAACTCATCGAAGTAGCGCCAGGTGCGGCGCGCGGTCGAACGAAGCATCTGCCGGTCGCTGGCCGTGAGGATGCCGCCGCGGGCGGTCCTGGCCGGACGATTGATCAGGATGACCGCGCCCGGGAACAAAAGCCATAAGGCCAGGAAAGGAGTCGCGGAGATGACGGCCGCTGGACTAACGAAGCCAGCAGCGACGAAGATGAGGATTGCCGTGGCGGGAATCCAGAGCCTGGCGAGCACGAACTGACGCTGCTGATTTTTCGCCCGGCTGTGCGCGGCCTGGGCGGTTTCCCATTCGAGAAATAGCCGATGCGACCGGAGCCGGCGATAGGCGACTCGAGTGACGGCGTTGAGCGCCATCCCGGCGTAATCGAGGAGAAAAACGACCGCCAGAACCGATCGGATAAAGCGATCGCGCGGATCGCGCCAGAAGCGAGTCCCAGGAGGCGGCGGGTGGAGGAGGAGGCCGATGAGTGAGTTGATGACCGGCCAGAGCATGAGACCGGCGATGAGCAGACTCCACGTTTCGGGCCTGGCGGTGAAAAGCCAGCCGACGATCAGGAGGCCAACGGTCGCCACCGGAATCAGGCTGCGACGCAGGTTATCGAAGATCTTCCACTGGCTGAAGGTTGAGAGCGGATTCGCTTCCGTGCCGCCTGCGTGACCGGGGACGCGCGATCTCAGCCAGTCGATGATTTGCCAATCGCCGCGAATCCAGCGGTGCTGCCGGTTCCACCACGCGATGTAACTGGAAGGAAAGACATCGAGCAGCTCGATATCGGTCGCGAGAGCGACGCGCACATGACTACCTTCGAGCAGGTCATGACTGAGTAAGTGTGCCTCCGGGAAGCGCCCGGATAGGACGTGGTGAAAAGTCTGTAAGTCATAGATACCCTTGCCGTGATAACTGCCTTCATCAGTCAGGTCCTGGTAGATGTCGGACACGGCGTGGGTATAGGGATCGATCCCGCGCGAGTCGGCGAAGATGCGGGAAAACCAGGTCGCGGTCGCGCTCGGCAGGGTCGCGCTGACCCGCGGCTGGATGATGGTGTAACCGCGCTCGACCTTGCGTCCATCGGCCGAAAGCCGCGGCTGATTGAGCGGATGCGCCAGGGTCTCAATCATTCGCCGCGCGGTTTCGCGCAGGAGTTGCGTATCCGCGTCGAGGGTAATGACGAAACGAATATTCGCCAGACCCGCTGGCTCGCCCGCACAGAGGAATCCATCCAGCTCCGGCGCCGATTCTCCCATGAGAAAACGATTCAACTGTTCGAGTTTGCCCCGCTTGCGTTCCCAGCCGATCCAGCGCTGCTCGCTTTCGCTCCAGGCGCGTTGCCGATGGAAAAGGAAGAATCGATCGGCGCCATGCCGCTGATTCAATTCCGCGATTCCGCGCGCGACGATTTCGAAATATTCCGCGTCTTCCGGCATGTTCTGGAGCGGGGCGTCGGCGAAATCGCTCAGGAGCGCAAAATGCAAATTCGGATCGGGGTTGGCGAGCTGGCGAATCTCGAGCCGGTCGAGTTCGCTGCGGACCGCGTCCGGTGTCGTCAGGAGCATTGGCACGACGACGAGGGTGCGGTAATCATCCGGGATTCCATCCTTTTTGAAGGACATTTTCGGCAGGACCTGCGGCGGAAGAATCGAGGTGACTAGATAATTGATCGCGAGCACGGCCAATTCGTTGGCCGGCAGGATGAGGAGGAGCGCGAGGAGGGCATGGACCAGCCAGGGCGTGCCTGAGCTCGCGAGAGCGAGGGGCAGCGCCACGACCGCGATCGTCAAAACAAGGATGCTTCCAAAATAGAAACGCGCGGCGTGCCGGCGCAGCCACCGTTGCGCGCGTTCGCCCATCGGGACACGGCAATTCGCCGCCCGTTCGAGAGCCGGGCGACCGGCGTCGATCAGATAGTAACCGACATGCCGCGCGACCTCGTCGGTCGCAGCACTGGCCAGTGCCAGGGCGCGCTCGATCACCTCGACTTCAGAGATTTTCGCCCAGCGCGCGACTTGTTCGACCGCGGTCCGATAGCAGTTGCGGGTCTCGAAATCGACCTGCAAATAAACGCCGGCCGGATCACGCGCCAGTTCGAGATCAGGCCGGCTGGCCGCTTCAAAAAGATCCTGCCACTGGATCTGCGGGAGCCGTCGACAACTGCTGATGATGTTCGAGAGCGACGCCTGTTGCACGGCCTGACGCCGGTGTTCCTGTTGCACGACGTCGAGCATCGGCGCGCGAAAATGCCGCTCCAGCCAGTGCGTCACGATCGGAAGCGCCGCCTCCTCATCGTAAAGATGCGCCACCAACTCGCTCCCGAAATGCGCACTCGGGTCCGGATGCCGCCGGACCAGTTCCTCCATCATCTGGAGGAGACGCTCCGGACTGCGCCGGGCCGCGGCGATGACGCGGTTGGCCCAGAAATCCGCCTGCTCGCTCCCGCGCTGGAGCTGCTCAATTTCCAGCGAGAGAGAGCGCAGACATTCGATCAAACGCAGACGCAACATCTGCGGCACGGCCCAGAGTTCGCCAATGTTCAGCGTCGCCACAGTCTGGAAGGCGACGAGGAAATTTTGAATCGTCGCTGCATCGAGGGCGCCATCACTTTCCGCGACGATTTCCGACGCGATCCGGTAGACCCGCGGCAATCCCGCCTGCGGTCCGCTCGCGATCACGGGCAATTCTTCGTAGAATTTCTTCGGCAAACTGCGCCGGATATCATTGACCTGCTCCTTGATCAGATAGGCGTTATCGAGAAGCCATTCCGCGGAGAGAGCGGAACTCTGCTGCGCCTCGGCCGACATCGTCAGGCTGGCGTCGGTCCACTTCAGGATTTGTTCGCTCTCGCGCAGGCGGCGGAGGAGCGAGGCGCCATGCGCGTTCCCGGCGATGCGCGTCGTGATCGACTGGGCCAATTGCGCCGCCTTCTCCGCCAGCCGTTGCGCGGAGGGAGCTTCTTTTCGCAGAAGCTGCGCCGCCGGTTTGGAGTCAAACTTCGGCGGCGCGTGGAAGGCAAAAGTGACCGGCGGATCGCCCTCGATATCGCGCAGAATGGCGATAGCGCGGGCTGCTTTTTCAGCGGGCAGTTGCGTGATCACGACGGTTTCATTCGGCAAGATCGACCGCCGGAAAGCCTGAATAATGGCGCCGTCGATGCGCTTGCCGAGGAGACGACTCGCCGACCAGCCCGCCAGCGCGCCGGTGAGGATCAATCCGCCCAAAAACAAGGCGACTTGGAGCGTATTAGAGGGAGGAACGGGCACCCAATGCTGCCAAAGTGAGATCGCCCCGAAGAGGAGTGCAGCCAGGGCAGCAGCGGAGGCACCGAAGAGCGCCGAAACAGTACTCTCGTCGACGCGGACCTTTCCCGCGGCCGAAGCGATCAATAGGACGGAGCGACGGAATCCGTTTCGGCGCAGCGCCCGGAGCACCGCGTGCCCGATTTGCGGCTCGGGGAAAATTCCGACAAGGACCGCGGAAGCGGCGTTAGTCGGTGGAAGATTCATGAAAAGCGCGCAACATCGTTAAAACTCCGACCGTCGACCAGATCGAAGCAATCTTCCACCCGGACGCCAGTGAAGGGGCGAAACCGGAACGCGTCAACCGAAGGCGGCGAGCGGGAAATGTAGCCGCGCAATGTTCGAACGGCCGCGAAAGACCGGAACTGGGGAGCGGAAACGGTCGCCTGAGCGATTCGAGCGTGCGCCAACGGATCACAAGTCCCGTGCACGGGCGAACAGTGGTTCTTTTGTCGGGGTGAGGTCTCCCAAGAGCCATACTGATTCGGACCCCACAGCTTCAGATTGGTGTTGGTTCCGGTGCCCTGTATTGAACAAACACCTTTAGATTATATATGACATACATTGTCTGATGTTGTTGGTCCGTGCGTTGGGCAGAAGAAATCTATTTTCCCCTCCCGTCTCCGCAGCGATATTCGCGGCGATGACACAAGACGTGGCTTTTTCGCCGGATTCGTCCGCGCACCTTGCGCCGAGATCGCCGCTGACGTCTTCCGAATGGTCCGATTACTTCGACCTCCGCTGGCGAGTTCTCCGCGCTCCCTGGGATCAGCCTCGCGGCTCCGAGCGCGACGACGCCGAAGAAACGAGCGAACATCTGATAATCGCCGGGCCGGATTCACGTCTGCTCTCCGTTGGCCGCCTTCATTTCAATTCTCCAGCCGAAGCGCAGGTGCGCTACATGGCGGTCGAACCCTCCGCGCGTGGCCAGGGCCTCGGTGGCCGAATTCTCGATGAGTGCGAAAAACGGGCTCGTGCCGCCGGCGCGACGTCCATCATCCTCAATGCCCGGGAGGACGCCCAGCGCTTCTATCAAAAGCACGGCTTCGTCACGGTCGGGCCGGCGCCGACCATTTTCGACGCCGTCAAGCATGTGCGGATGCGAAAAGTCCTCGCCTGATTCGCGGCGGCCCGACACGCCACGGCTTGACCGACCGCACCCACTTGATACGCTGCGGCACTTGCCGCTCGCATTTTCATGAAAAAGATCATCCTCTCTCGTCGCATCTTCATCGTTCTGGCCTTCGTCGCCCTCTCGTTAGGCGCGGTCCCGTTCGCCCGCGCACAGGACGCCGCCGCCGGCATCCAGCAGGCCATGACGCCCGAGGAATTCAAGGCTGCCGGCCTCGATAAACTCTCCGGCGCGGAGTTGGCCAAGCTCAATGCCTGGCTTCAGGGCTACCGCGAGCAAGCAGAAAAGAAAGCCGCCATGCGCGAGTCGCGTGTGAGACTGCAGCTCGTCGTGAGCCGGATCGACGGGGCCTGGAATGGCGCCGGCTATGGCGACGTCATCACTCTCGAGGACGGCACGCGCTGGAAGCTGGCGAACAAAGGCGACAGATTCGGCGGCCAGGCCGATCGTCCCGCGGTCGCGATCACCAAGAGCATCTTTGGCTGGAAGATGCGCGTCAGCCGGATCGCGGAATTCTACGTCGAGCCGGTCCGATAATCGAAACCGTCACAAGGAAGATTCGCCTTCCGGCAGATTCGTTAGGCCTGTGCGCTCGGCCGCGGCGTGGCCAGGCCGAAGGCGGCGTGGGTCGCCTGCGCGGCGCGATCGAGTTCCGTCTCGTCAACCACGACTGCGATCTTGATTTCCGAGGTCGAGATCAACTGGATGTTTATCCCGGCTTCCCCGAGACAGGCGAAGAGCCGCGAGGCCACGCCGGCATGGGAACGCATTCCGATCCCGACCACGCTGAGCTTGGCCACGCCCGTGGTCGCGGTCATGGCGGAGGCGCCGATTTCCGAGACGAGCGGCGCGAGCAGTTTCTCGGCGACGGCGAACTCGTCCTTGTGCAGGGTGAACGACAGGTCGGTCGTCCCGGTGGTCGAGGCGCTTTGCGCGATCATGTCGACACTCACGTTCGCGGCCGAGATGGCGGAAAATATTTTGCCCGCGCAGCCGGGCCGGTCGGGCACGCCGCAGATCGTCACTTTCGCCTGGTTGCGCTCGAGGCTGACCGCACGGACCACGACGTCTTCCATGTTGGGCGCCTCCGCCGTGGCGCGCGTCCCGGGCACTTCCTTCATGCTCGAGCGGACTTCGAACCCGACCCCAAACTTTTTTGCAAACTCCACCGCGCGCGACTGCATCACCTTGGAACCGGCGCCGGCCATTTCGAGCAATTCGTCGTGCGCGATTTCGTCGATCTTGCTCGCGTCCGGGACGACGCGCGGGTCGCAAGTATGCACGCCGTCGACGTCGGTGAAGATCTGGCAATCGTCCGCTTTGAGGGCGGCGGCGAGCGCGATCGCGGTTAAATCCGAACCGCCCCGGCCCAGCGTCGTCAGCGCTCCCTCCCGGCTCTGGCCCTGGAAGCCAGCCACGACCACGATGTAATCCTCCGAGAGCAGTTCGTTAATCTGCCGCGGGGAGATGTGGGAAATTTTCGCCTTCGTGTGCACCCCGTCCGTCACGATCCCGGCGGCCGCGCCGCTTAACGAAACCGCCTTTCCGCCCAGCGCGTTGACCGCCATCGCGATCAGCGCGCTTGCTCCCTGCTCGCCGGTGGCGAGGAGCGCGTCCATCTCGCGCTCGGTCGGTTGCGGAGAAATCTCGCGCGCCAGTTTGATCAGATTATCGGTCACGCCCGCCATCGCGGAGATAACCGCGACGACATCGTGCCCGGCGCGCTTGGTCGCGAGGAGACGCTCCGCCACCCGCCGCATGCGGTCTGCGCTGCCGACGGAAGTGCCGCCGTATTTTTGAACAATCAAACCCATGATCAGATGCGCCGCCCCGTTTTCTCCATTCCGCGGGCGCTGTCAACCCCGGGCCGCCGCAATCGCCTTCCGCACCGCCAACTCGTTAGGCGGAACCGGCGGCGAGAGCACGATGCCGGCGGCGACGATTTCGGGATCCTTCAGGCCGTGCCCCGTCACCGTGCAAACGATCCGGCTTCCCTCCGGAATCGAGGCGGCGGCGAAGCGCGAGCTGCGCTCCGGATCGGCCGCGCGCAGGAGGCCGGCGATGGGCGCGGCGCTGGCCGGTTCGACGAAAATTCCTTCCGCGCTCGCCAGCCAGCGTTGCGCCGCGAGAATTTCCTCGTCGCTCACGATGTCGATCATTCCCTTCGATTCGATGATGGCCTCGTTCGCCTGGCTCCAGCTCGCCGGGTTCCCGATGCGGATCGCCGTCGCCAGCGTCTCGGGTTTTGCGATCACCTTGTCGTGAAAAATCGGCGCCGCTCCGGCGGCCTGGAAACCGATCATGCGCGGTTGCGTTTGCGCTTTCCCGGCGGCGCGATATTCCCGGTAGCCGGCCCAGTAGGCGGTGATATTCCCGGCGTTGCCGACCGGCAGGAGGTGCAAATCGGGCGCATCGCCCAGTTCGTCCACGATCTCAAACGCCGCCGTTTTCTGACCCGCGATCCGGTCCGGGTTGATCGAGTTCACGATCGCAAACTCCTCCCCCGCCCCGAGCGCCCTAACGATCTCGAGCGCCTGGTCGAAATTTCCCTCGATCGCAATCACCCGCGCTCCGTAGGCAAAAGCCTGGGCCATCTTGCCGCTCGCGATTTTCCCTGCCGGCAGCACCACTGCGCACAATAAACCCGCCCGCGCGGCGTAGGCCGCGGCCGAGGCGGAGGTGTTCCCGGTCGAAGCGCAGATCAGCGCCGTCGCGCCCCGCTCCAGCGCCTTCGAGACCGCCACCGTCATCCCGCGATCCTTGAACGACCCGGTCGGGTTGAGCCCTTCGTATTTGACGAAGACTTCGCAGCCCCGCCCGACCGCCGCGCTCAGGCGCGGAGAATGCAGCAGCGGGGTCCCGCCTTCGCCTAACGACACCACCGGAGTCGCGGCCGAGACGGGAAGATATTCCCGATAGCGGGCGATCACTCCCCTGCCCCGGCCTGTCTTTTCGGCCGAATCAGTCTGGGTCTTCATTCGTTAGGCGAGGGCCGGATTTTGGACCGGCGCTTGCGGAGCCTAGGTTTCCCTCTATGCACCTTCGTATGCAACATCGTTTCTTTGCGCTTTTGGGTGTCTCGCTCCTTCTCCTCGCGCCGCCCGCCCGGGCCCAGCTCGAGCGTGTCCTCGAGGGCCACGGGGGTCTCGCGAAATGGCGCGGCCTGGCCGGGGTCGAATACGATCTCACTTGGAAATCGGCCAAGCGCACCCTGAAGGACCACCAGCTTTTTGACCTGCAAAGCCGGGCCGGCCTGATCACGAGCGACAAGTACACGCTCGGGACAGACGGCCGCGAAGTCTGGATCAAGCCCGGGCTGGAGGCGCTCGAGGGGATGCCGCCGCGTTTTTACATGACGACGCCGTTCTATTTCTTTGCCATGCCGTTCGTCTTCGCCGATCCGGGGGTGAAACAGGAGTCGTTAGGCAAAAAGAAATTTCGCGGAAAAGAATACGAGGTCAGCCGCTTCACCTACGCCAAGGGGACGGGCGACACGCCCGACGATTATTACGTCTCCTATGTCGACCCGGAGACGGCGCGGCTAAAGCTGGTCTATTATGTCGTCAGCTACCCGACCATGCGCAAAGGCCGCCCGGTGGCGGAGCTGGAGCCGCACGCGATTGTTTTCGAGGAATGGCAAACGGTCGCCGGCCTGCTCGTGCCGAAGAAGGCGCCTTTTTACAACTGGACGGGCAGCGACATTGAGGGCGAGCCGCTCGGAACGCTCGAATTCTCCGGCGTGCGTTTCCTGACGGAGGCGCCAGACGCCTCGAAATTCCAGAAGCCGGCCGAGGCGTTACTGGCTCCACTGACGGAGGACAAAAGTTGAGACTTTCGCGCGGTCGGTCGAAAGTCCGGGCGGACCTGCTCCGGTCCCGATTTCCTGCTGCTAACATTTCACTTCTCGATCTCCAATGTCCCTGAGCAAAAAAGACAAACTTCGCCTTCTCACCATCCTGCTCGAGAGCCGCCACGGCGATCTGCGCGAACAGAATCTCAATCGCCAGGGCAAAGGACACTTTCACGTTTCGGGGATGGGCCACGAAGCGCTCGCCGCGCTCTCCTTCACGAGCGACCCAGGCGATTATGTCTGCGGATATTATCGCGACCGCGCGCTTGTCCTCGGGCGCGGGGTCACCTCCGCGGAGCTGGCGCTGGATTATTTCGCGAAGCGCAAAGGGCAAAGCCACGGCCGGCAAATGCCGTCGCATTACAGCTACGCCGAGCGCCACATCTGGAGCGTGCCGACGCCGACTGGCGCACAGCTTCTGCCCGGCTGCGGGATCGCCTGGGGAATCAAGCTCGATGGCAAACCAAACTTCGTCATCGCCACGATCGGCGACGCCGCCACCCGCCAGGGCGATTTTTTTGAAGCGGTTTGTTTCGCGAAAGAGAGACAGCTTCCGGTCCTCTTCGTAGTCGAGGATAACGGCTACGGGATCAGCAGCCCGACCCGCAAAATCAATCCGCTCGCGATCGACGTCCTTCAGCCTAACGACTGGCGACAGCTCGATGGCTCCGACGTGATGGCGGTCTACGAGGCCGGCCAGGAAGCGAGCGCGCATCTCCGCGCCGGCAAAGGCCCGGTCTTTTTCTGGGTGACAATGGAGCGGCTCTCCAGCCACACCAGTTCCGACGATCACAAGCTCTACCGCACCGCGGAGGAGATCGAGAAACTTTCCGAAGGCGATCCGCTGGAGAAGTTCAAGGACCACCTGATCGCCGAGAAGGTGATCACGGCGGACGATTTCACGAAGCTCGACCAGGAGATCAAGGAGCGCATTCGGCAGGAATTTATCGACGCCGAAAAGGAAGAAGATCCGACAGCGGACGAGCTCGGGCTCCAGGTCACGGGCAAACTCCCGCAGCTCGATGACGACGTCCTGCCGCCGGGCAAATATCGCATCGGCGACGTCGTCAACCTCACCCTGCGCGCCGGTCTTTCGAAAAATCCGGGCCGGATTATTTTCGGCGAGGACGTGGAGGACCCGAAGGGCGGGGTCTTTCGCCTCACCCAAAAACTTTCGACCGAATTTCCCGAGCAGGTTTTCAATTCGCCGCTCGCCGAGTCGACCATCATGGGCGTCGCCTGCGGTCTCGCTTCCTACGGCAAACGGCCCGTTTTCGAATTGCAGTTCGTCGATTTCATCAACCCCGGCTGGAACCAGCTCGCGACCAATCTTTCCACTTTGCGCTGGCGCTCCTTCGGCACCTGGACCTGCCCGCTCGTCATCTACGCCCCTTACGGCGCTTATCTACCGGGCGGCAGCCTCTGGCACAGCCAGGCGAACGAAGCGCCGCTCGCACATTATCCCGGGATCAACATCGCCATCCCGAGCAACCCCGAAGACGCCGCCGGCCTGCTTTGGAGCGCGATGCACTGTGAGGATCCGACTTTCATTCTGCTCCCGAAGCATTTGCTTTGGGCGGAACACGAGTCGACCAAGCCGATCCGCCCGGTGTCGTTAGGCAAAGCGCGCCTCCATCGCGCCGGGTCCGACGTCACCGTCGTCGCGTGGGGCAATACGATGGAGAAATCGATCGAGGCCCTGGCGAAACTGGGCGACAAAACCAGTGTTGAATTGATCGATCTGCGTTCCATCGCCCCCTGGGACCGGGAAGCGATCGAGAACTCGGTCCGCAAAACCGGCCGGCTCGTCGTCGTCCAGGAAGACACGGAAAACTGCAGCGTCGGCCAAATGATCATTTCGCACATCACTGGCCAGGCCGAGCTCTGGGAGGCGATGATGAGCCCGCCGCTGCTGGTCAGCAAAGGCAACGTCATGATCGGCTACAACCCGATCTACGAGTATGCTGCGCTGCCCGATGTCGATCGCATCGTTAGGGCAATCGAGCGCTCCGTTTCCGTCACGCAGCAACGTGCCGCAAGTGTAGAGGCGGCCGGGTCGGTCGCAGAGGGCAAGCCTTCGCCCGCCGCCAAGTCCGCGCCCGTCAAAACCAGCACCCGGCCCCCTCGCCCCGCCACCGGCGGGACGCGCAAAATCGTCGTCCCGATCATGGGCGAAGGCATCCGTTCGGCCAAGGTCGTGGCGTTGCTCAAGAAACCGGGCGACCGGATCGAGTTCGACGATTCCTTGTGCGAAGTCGAGACCGACAAGGCGGTTTACCCGATTGAGTCTTCCTTTGCTGGGACTATGGGCGAATGGAAAACGGCCGTCGACGAAACGGTCGAAATCGGCCAGGAACTGGGAACCATTCTGACCGAAAGCGAAGGCGACGACCTGGCGGATCAGCTCGAAGCCGCCGCGGAAGTCTCGGCCGAGGATGCTCCCGTGAGCACGGCGCCGGTGGCCGAGACGAAGCGGACGATGTCGCGCGAGCCGGCGCTTTCCGCCACCATCACCCGCAAACTCGGCCGCGTTGTGCCGGCCAATCTCCAGATCGACGCCCGCTGGGAGGCGATTCGCGAAGCCCGCGCCGCGGCGAAAAAAAGCGACGGCAAAAATGCGCCATCGCCTTCCGTCATGGTCGCGTGGGCGGTCGTGCGCGCGATGGAAAATCATCCCTCCTTTCGCTGCCTCATGCTGGATGACGACCGCATCATCGAGAGCGACGATTTCGACCTCGGCATGGCCGTGGCGATGGAAGGCGATCGGCTGGCCACGGCGGTTATTCCGAAAGCGAATACCCTCGCCTGGCCCGATTTCGTCAGGCGATACCACGAGACGATTGCCGCCACGCGTGGCGGCCGGGTCGACGCGATGAACGCGCCGCTTGTCATCAGCAGCCTCGGCGCTTTTGGGGTGAAGGCGGCGGCGCCGATCGTGGTGCCGCCCTCGGTCGGTACCCTCTTCGTCGGGTCGGCGCACCACGAGCTTTCGCCTAACGGAAAGAAGGCGCAAAGCGTGGAAGTGATCACGCTCTCCCTCACTTTCGATCACCGGGTCGTGAACGGCGCCGGCGCCGCCAACTTCGTTCATGCGATCAAGGAATTGATCGAAGGCTTCAAGATCCCCGCGGCGGCGGCATCGGCTGGGAACTAGCAGGAAACGGCGACGGAATCTTTCCGGGGAGCACGGGCTGCCAGCCCGTTGGCCGGCGCAGTCTGCGCCGGCGAACTTTTTCCCCGCGGGGTTTCGTCCTTCGAAGATGGCGTTCCAAAGCAGCAAAAGTTCGCGAAGGCTAACAGCCTTCGCCCACGGGCTGACAGCCCGTGCTCCCCGGAGAAGAAAGTCGCCGCGCTTGCGCTGAATTTAGCTGCCTAACGATTTCCCCGCGGCCTCGAGGCGCCGGCCCTCGACCTTTTCCAGCTGCTCGAGGGCGCGCTTTTCGAGGAGCGCGAAATCTGTTTTTTGCAACGCCGGCAGCGTCCCGCGAACGACCGCCAACGCGCGCCAGAGCATTTGCTTTCCCTGAATGCCAAGCGCCAGGCTCTCGAGCGTCTGGAGGAGGCGGATGTCGGAAGCTTCGCCGCCGGAAAAGCCGAGTTTTGCCCGACCTAGTTTTTCCGCCATCCAGGCGCCGGCGTTGCGCACGCTGCTGTCATCGACGCCGAGCGCGTGCATCAAATGGTGCAGTTGCTCGTGGTCGGCCTTGACCTCCCTGTGCAGTTCCGCAAAGAACGCCGCCCACGGTGTCCCTTCATGAGTCTTGGCCGAGTGCTCGATTAATTCCAGCGCTCCGACCGCCGCGGCATAATGATCCCGGAGATAAATCCCGAGCTGATCTCTGGCTTCCGGTTCGCCCATTTCCTTGTAATCGCGTTCCCGCGCAGATGAGGTTGCCTCCGCTTGCGCGGAAGCAGCTCCGGCGTTGGCTTATCCGGTGACGAAACCGGCCCAGGAGCGCGCCATCATCCATCTCGACATGGACTGCTTCTACGCGGCGATCGAGGTGCGCGACCGGCCCGAGCTGCGCGGCAAACCGGTCGGCGTCGGCGGCGCGCGCGATCGGCGCGGCGTTCTCACCACCTGCAATTACGAAGCGCGAAAATTCGGCGTCCGTTCCGCCATGCCGACGTTTATGGCGCTGCAGCGTTGCCCCAAATTGATCGTGCTCCCGACGCGCTTCGATGTTTACCGGCGGGAATCGGCCGTCATCCGCGCGGTCTTGCATCGCTTCACCCCGTTGGTCGAGCCGCTCTCGCTCGATGAAGCTTATCTCGATGTCACGGCGCATCCCGGCGCGCCCGGTGCGCTCGCGCAGGTCATCCGCGATCTTATTTTTCGGAAAACGAAACTGACCGCTTCGGCCGGAATCGGGCCGAACAAACTGGTCGCGAAGATCGCGAGCGACCTGAACAAGCCAAACGGCCAGTACGAGGTCGCGCCTAACGATGTGCCGGAGTTCATGGCGGCGCTGCCGGTGCGCAAGATCTGGGGCATCGGGGCTGTGACCGAGCAGAAAATGCAGCAACGCGGGATCACCACCTGCGGCGAGTTGCAGCGCTTTTCGCGGTTCGAGTTGCAAACTATTTTCGGGAAGTTCGGGAGCGAGCTCTACGATCTCTGCCGCGGGATCGACGAGCGCCCGGTCGAACCGCATCGCGAACGCAAATCGCTCAGCAACGAGGAGACCTTCTCGACCAACCTCGAAACGCTCGCCGCCTGCGAAGAAAAACTGGAAGAGCTTTTCGCCGAGCTCATGGCCGACCTCGCGCAAAAGGAAAACAGCCGCACGATCACGAAGATTTTCGTGAAGCTGAAGTTTGCCGACTTTACCCGCACCACGGTGGAACGAGCGGGCCTGACCCCGTCGTTAGGCGATTATCGCACCTTGCTGACGGAAGCGTTCGCCCGCACCGGCAAGAGCGTGCGCCTGATGGGAGTCGGGGTGCGCTTCGCGCCGCTCGAATTGCCCGACGCGGCGCAGTTGGCGTTGTTGTAGACGTTTCGCCCTGCGAAACGCGGGCCTGCGTGCAGCCGGCCGGACAGTCCAACGCCTTGCTGGAAAACCCATTGCCGGCCCTGAAGCGATGCGCACCTCCGCGTTTCGCAGAGCGAAACGTCTACAATGAGGTGAGGAATTGCTCGAAGCGCGGGTCGTGGCAGCGAAAAAGATAATCCGCCATCGAGAGATGCGCCTCGGCCGAATCCGGCTGCAAACGCAGCGCCATCTCCGCTGCCGCCCGGCCGCGCGCGATGCGGGCGGGCGTCGGATCGAGATCGAGAAAATAAAGCAGGTCATGCGCGCGCGCGGCGTAGGCGAAGGCGAGCGCAAATTTCGGATCGCGCGCGGTCGCTTCTTCGAGCAGGCGGAGCGCTTTGAGAAACGATGCTTTCGGGTCGGGCGCGTCGAGGTAGCTGTCGATCGATTCCTTGGCCTGCAGGTAGAGATCGAACGCGGTCAGGTCGAGCGTGGGGCGGCGTTCGATCCCGGCTTTTTCCTGGGGCGAGAGACGCGCTTCGAGCTGGCCCACGATGGCCTGCGCGATTTCGCTCTGGATGGCGAAGATATCGGCCAGTTCGCGATCGTAGGTCTCGGCCCAGAGTTGCGCGTTCGTCCGCGCGTCGATGAGGTGGGCGATGATCCGGAGGTGACGATCGGAACGCTGGACCGAGCCCTCGAGGAGATATGCGACCCCGAGCTGCTCACCGATCTTTTGCCGGTCGCGCACGCGGTCGCTTTTGTAGGGCTGTACGCTGGTGTGGCCGATCACCTTCAAGTCCGCGACCTTGGTGCTACTCTAGCAACCTGGGCGGCAAGCGACACTGTAGACGCTTCGCTCTGCGAAGCGCGGGGGAAAGCTCCGATGGGTGCCTTGTCGCAAAGCTGATGCCCGCGCTTCGCAGAGCGAAGCGTCTACAAACGTGAGTCGAAAACGATCTCTCCGCCCACCACCGTCATGAGGCAGCGGGTGCGCAGGATGTCGGCCTCGGGAATTTTCATGATGTCCTGCGAAAGAATCGTCAAGTCGGCCAGCTTGCCCACTTCGATCGAGCCTTTGTCGTTTTCCTGGAACGCGGCGTAAGCGGGCCAGGTGGTCAACATCTTGAGCGCCTGCTCGCGCGTGACCGCCTGTTCCGGATGCCAGCCGGGGCCGGTAAACCCATCCTTACTTTTGCGCGCCACCGCCGCGTAAAATTCAATCATCGGATCGCCCTGCTCGACCGGCGCATCGGAGCCGGCGGCGATGATCGCGCCGCTCTCGAGCAGGCTCTTCCAGGCATAGGCGCCGGCGAGACGCTTTTCGCCGAGCCGGCTTGGGGCGAAGAAAAGATCGCTGATCGCGTGCGAGGGCTGCATCGAGGCGATCACGCCGAGCTTTGCCAAACGCGGGAGGTCGGAAGCACTCAGGATCTGCGCGTGCTCGATCCGCCAGCGCGGATCCTTCACTTTGCGGTCGTTAGGCGGAACCGCCCGGAACGCCTCCTCGTAGAGATCGAGGATGACGCGGTTGGCCCGGTCGCCGATGGCGTGGGTCTCGACCTGGATGCCGCGGCGCAAAGCGTCCTTCAGCATCGGGCGCAGATCCTCCTCTTTCGCGGTCAGGAATCCGGAGGTATCCGCGTCGGCGTAGGGCTCGAGGAGCGCCGCGCTGCGCGAACCGAGCGAGCCGTCGAAGACGACTTTGATCGTACGCGTCGTAAATCGCTTTCCGGAGGCATCGAGAATCGGACCCTCCTCGAGCAGCCGATCGGCCGCCGGGCCCGGACCGTAAACGGCGTTGTAAATGCGAAGTTTCAGCTTCCCTTCGCCGTAGAGTTTCTTGAGCAACTCCAGTTCGGGAAGCTGACTGCCGGCATTTTGAATTTCGCACCAGCCGAGTTCGAGCGAGCGTTTCGCGCCGAGGACGAGCGCGCGCGCGTTGTCTTCCGCGGTCGGCTGCGGGACTTTTTTCGGCGACTAATTCCTTCGCGTTATCGAGCAACATCCCGAGGGGCTCGCCCGTCTTCTTGTCGCGCAGGATTGCGCCGCCAAAAGGATCAGCGGTTTTCGCATCGATGCCGGCAATTGCCAGCGCCTTGCTGTTTGCCACTGCGCCATGGCCATCGGCTCGCTCGAGGAAGACCGGGTTGTCCGGAGCGACCTTGTCCAAATCCTGGCGGGTCGGAAAGACGGGCGGTTTCCAGAAGGTCTCGATCCAGCCGCGGCCGGTGATCCAGCGGCCCGCGTCCGTCTTCGCGACCTGTTCCTTGATCCGGGCGAGAAAAAGCTCGCGGCTGGTCGCGCTCTCCAGGTTCAGGTGGCTCAGCCGTTCGCCGACGCCGAGGAGGTGGTAATGCGAATCCGTTAGGCCGGGCAGGACGGTTTTGCCCTTGAGATCGATCGTGCGCGTGGCCGGGCCGGAAAACTTCTTCGCCTCCTCGTTCAAGCCAACGAAAAGAATGCGCTCGCCCTTGATCGCGATCGCCTGCGCTGTCGGAGCGGCCTCGTTGACCGTGTAGACGTTGCCGTTTAGCAAAAGAAGGTCCGCCGCAGGCTCTTGTTCGAGCACGCCCCACGACGCCTGGACAAGCAACGGTAAGAGGAAAAGGAGGAGCCGCAGGTTCCTCATCAGACCGGGGTCAGGATCGTCGGCGGTGACGCCGACGATGGCCATTGAGCAGCGAGGCGCGCTCGATCAGGAGCGCGTTCAAATGATGCGGGCGCTCCTTCGCATCGATGACAATCACGAACGACCCCTTAGGCGAAATTGAAATGAAATCCGGATGGGGCACTTCGTAATGCTCTCCGCTGGCGGTATGAATTTCGTAGGGAATAAAGGGCACGGCCCGATTGAATTCCCGGATGGACGAAATGACCATGGCCTACTCCATAGCGCGCGGCGCCGGAGCGGGCAAGCGCGCGGACATGCGGAATCAAGTCCCTCCGGCGGGGCGCGCTTCCGCGCGTCCAGGTTCTGGTGACCAATTCGGCGCCCGCTTTTCAAGGAAGGCGGCGATGCCTTCTTTCGCTTCCGCCGATTCCCGCGCTTCCATGTGATGACGCAAGGCGGTCTCGACGTCTTCCTTGACCGACGACGACCAAAGTTCTTCGATCAAGCCTTTCGTGCTGGCGAGGGCGACCGGCGCGTTCTGGAGAACGGCGTTGACGATTTTCAGCGTCTCGTTTTCCAGCTCGTTAGGCGAGACGACGCGGTTAACGAGGCCGATTTCGCGGGCGCGCTCGGCGCTGATCAGGTCGCCGGTAAAAAGCAGTTCGCGGATGTCGCGCTCGCGGAGTTGCCGGCGAAGAAAAGTCATGACCAGGCCCGCGACCAGTCCGCGTTTGGTTTCTGGGTAACCGATTTTGGTCCCCTCGGCGGCGACGACAAAATCGCAGGCCGACATCAAACCCGCGCCGCCCGCCACCGCCGCGCCGTGGACTTGCGCGACCGTGATCAGGCGCGTCTGGCTGACCGCGAGCAGGGTCTTCGCGACCATCTCCGCGGAGCGATGCGCTTTTTCCGTCTCGGCCGTTTCCTGGAGGTCGAGTCCGGCGCAAAACACCTTGCCCGCGCCGCGCAGGATCAGAACCCGCTGGCCGGAATCGGCCGCGGCCGTGTCCATCGCCGCGGTCAGTTCGGTCAGCAATTCGATCGTTAGGGCATTGCGTCGCTCGGGCCGGTTGAGGGTGACGACGGTGGCGCGATCTTTCTTTTCAACAAGGACGTTAGGCATATGGAATCAATCTCAAGGGTGAAGATGGGACGATCTTCGCTACCCTGCAGATGACAAGGAGAAAGGCTCCGCCCAATGAATGACCAGACTGTAAAATTGATCGAATGCCCGCGCGACGCCTGGCAGGGGTTGCCGAAGCTAATCCCGACGGAGCTAAAGGTGCGATATTTGCGCGCCCTGATCGCCGCTGGTTTCCGGCATCTGGACGCGGCCAGTTTTGTCTCGCCCAAGGCCGTCCCGCAGCTGGCCGACAGCGAAGCGGTCCTCGCAGAACTCGCCCCGCCTAACGACGTCGAGATCATTGGCATCGTGGTGAACGAGAAAGGCGCGGAGCGCGCGATCGTGACCGGGGCGGTGACAACGCTCGGTTATCCCTGCTCGATTTCGGAAACGTTTCTGCGGCGGAATCAGAATCAATCGCTGGAAGAAAATCTCGCGACCCTGAACAGGATCCGAGAGATGGCCCAGACCAGCGGGCTTAAGATGGTCGTTTACATTTCGATGGCCTTCGGAAATCCCTATCGGGATCTTTGGAGCATCGAGCGTCTCGTCGAAGCGGTGCGCGGGATCGCCGCGCTTGAAGTCGATTCCATTTCCCTGGCGGATACGGTCGGCGTCGCCGACGCGGACTTAATCCGAAAGGTCGTGACCGCCGTGATCGACGGCGTGGAACAGCAAGAGATCGGGGTCCACCTCCACAGCACGCGGGCGGAAGCCGCGGCCAAAGTCCTGGCCGCCTACGACGCCGGTTGCCGCCGCTTCGACGCCGCCCTCGGCGGCCTCGGCGGCTGCCCGTTCGCGCAGGATCAGTTGGTGGGAAACATCCCGACGGAAGAAGTGATCGACGCCATCGCGCAGCGCGGGGTGCCGTCGCCGATCGGCGGCGAGCTTGAACGCGTGCTGCCGCTCAATCGCGAGATCGGTCGCGACTTTTCGGCCTAACGAGGTCCGAGCTGCGCGTAACAGAACTGTTACGACCTTCTCCTTGGGAACAGCCGCCTCGCATGTTAGGACGATGAATCAAAGAAGGGAGAGTTATGCTGACTTTCAATTCAAAATGCCGCCAATACCTCGCTCATCCCCGCGCGGTCGCGTTTCCGCTGCTTATGTTGCTCTGCTTGTCGGTCCCGCGCCTGACGCAAGCGGCGGCGGGCGATCTCGATCCCAGCTTCGGGGTTGGTGGGCAGTTAATGACCGATATTAGACGCAGCACCGATCTCGCCAACGCGGTAGCTATCCAGGCGGATGGCAAGTTGGTCGTCGTCGGTCAAAGCTACCAGAACAATGATTTCAGCACCGAAGATTTCGTCGTCGCGCGCTACAACACTGATGGGACACTCGACCGCAGCTTCGGCTCGCGCGGCAGGGTGAAAACAGATTTCCCCGGCCTCGCCGCGGTGCCCTCGTCGGTCGTGATACAACCGGACGGCAAAATCGTGGTCGCGGGCGGCGCCTTTCCGCTTTTCACTTTCGCCGGCGATATTAAAATCGTCCGCTACAACCGGAACGGATCGCTCGATACTTCTTTTGGGGATGGCGGGATCGTGACGACGGTTTTTCCCAGCGGCAGTTATGCGTCCGCCGTGGCCTTGCAACCCGACGGCAAGATCATCGCTGCCGGGACTGCCTTCGTCGATTTCGATCCGGGCGAGATGTCCGACACCGATTTTGCCCTGGCCCGTTACAACCCGGATGGAAGTCCGGACGCCACCTTCGGGAGTGGCGGGCAGGTCACGACCGATTTCGTCGGTAAGGAAGACGATGCTTTCTCGCTCCTGATCCAACCGGACGGAAAGATCGTCGCGGTCGGCTCGGCCAATGATCCGGTGAACTTCTACGACTTCGCCGCGGCGCGATATCTCAGTAATGGCACGATCGACACGAGTTTCGGCGTGGCTGGGAAAGTGACGACGGATATTCGCAGCGGTGGGTTCGATCGGGCGCACGGGGCGGCTCTGCAATCCGATGGCAGCATCGTCGCGGCTGGATTCGCCATTTCCGTCAACGGCGGATCTCAGAACTTTGCGGTTGCGCGCTACACCTCGAGTGGGGTCCTCGATCCCACTTTCAGTGCCGACGGCAAAACCCAAATCGACTTCGGCAGTTGCTGTCAGGCTGCCTACGAGGTGCTCCTGCAGAGCGATGGCAAGAGTATCATCGTCGGTTACCCGAATACCGAATCATCCGATTCCGATTTTCTGCTGGCGCGTTTGACTTCGACCGGCGCGCTCGACACCAGCTTCGGGATCGGCGGCAAAGTGCGCACGTCGTTCGGCGATCTCAACGGCGGAGCCCAGGGGGCGGCGCTGCAAGCGGATGGCAAAATTGTCGCGGTCGGGTTTCAGGCCAATTTCAGCAGACTTGGGGTGGATTTTGCCCTCGCGCGCTACCTTGGCGATTAAACCCTCGTCGTTGTAATTCGGGTGACGCGAGTGGGCGGCGAGTCAGGGAATCGTGTGACCGTTGTTTGTCCTGACGATATTTGCGTCCGCAGCCTTGATTCGACCATCCGGGTTGAGATCTTCACGGAAATTGGCGCTGGTTACGGGCTGATTCACCTGGCTCCTCACCAGCGTTTGATCCGGCTTGCCCACCACCCGACTGGCATCGGCGTCTCCGGTCAGGAAACCGAAGGGCACGTCCCCGTGAGATTGGCCGTCGCCGTTAATGTTCTGCGTGTGGAGAGTCACAATCCCGGCACTGGTCACTCCCGTGAGTTGTGCGGTCATGCTGTTCCCGCTGAAAGTGACGGCCCCAACTGTGGCGGTGCCACTCAGGACAGTGACTTCTCCCGAAGTGACCGGCGCATCGAAAGTAAAGACTGCGTTGTAAGTCGTGGCGAGACGGCATTCGACGCCAGAGGTGCCGGTGAGCGGCATCGCGATGTCGAATGTCCCCGCGGTGCCATGAGTCAGGCGAGAGGCTGCGCTAAGGAGTGAGGTAGTCCCTCCCGTCACATCGAGGAAAGCCGCACTCATTGGCCCCCAGGTCTGGAAACCCTGGAAGTCGTTTACCCCGCGTCCGCGCACGAAGATAATGTGGCGACCGGCAGAGAGGCTGGCCGTGTTGATCGTTGCGTTCACCGCCACGGTCGGCGAAGTGAAGGTGCCGTTCATCGGGATGGCCGTGCCGCCAGCCCAGGGCGGCGTGTCGATGTAATATTCTGCTGCGCCCACATTCTGGCTGAAGGCATTGTTTGACCAGGCGAAGTTAATGGTGGCGGTTAACTGTGATGGTGTGCCCTGCGGCACGGATGCCGGGTTGGTGACCACGGTGTTGGCGTCGGGGCCATGCGAGGTCAGGTAAGGCGTGCGTGCGATCTTGGCCAGGTAGAGAAGCATCCCTTTATTCTCTGGCCAGAGACCCAGCGACGAGCCGCAACCTGGGTTATCGATGCACGAGTAGGAAGGGAGAAAGTCCTGGCCACTCAACTCGGTCGTGAAAGCCGCCATGCCCAGCTCACCGTAGGCCCAGTCAATCGAACCGCCATCGACTGGATACAACTGATCGATGATCGAGCCATAGGGGTAACCGTTACCGCCCGCGTTCCTGGCGGACATGTGCGCGGCGATGTTATTTGTCTCAGCATAGTTAGGCATGCGCGTGTTACTCCAGCCCCAGGTATAAAGGTTCACTGGCACGACGGTGTGGAGGTTCTGGTAAACGCCGGTGGCAGTGATCGGCGCCGGGTCGGTGTCGCCAGGACCGCGCTGGTCGGGCACGAGAGCGCGCAGCATGTTGACGATGGCCATGGTCTCCGGCTCAGATCCGGCCGACACCCCGCGATAGGTCAGATCGCAGACGGAACCGCTCGAGCCGTTGCAACAGCCCCAGCGGAAAGGGAAGTTGCGATTGTTGTCGACGCCGAACTGATTAAATGATGAGGGCGGCCAGGAGCACCCGTTGCCTCCGACGTTGTCGCCATTCTTGCGGAACAGATAGGGCGCATTGCCGTTGCCCCCCGCCTCCACGATGTGGTGACCGTCCGGGTTTACCTCGGGCATCAGCCAGATGTCGTGATGATCCACCAGCCAGTGCACATCGGCATCGGTCGCGTAGTTATTGGTCAGGTAATCAATCAGCCGGATCACGACCTCTGGCGTCGCGATCTCACGGGCGTGGATATCGCCGTCGATCCAGACGACCGGCTTGGGACCTGGGATGCTCTGGTTGGTGATGCGGAGCGCAAACAGGTCGTAGCCGTTCCAAGGAGCAGGCAGGTTGCAAGAACCGGGATGGAGCTTGCACCAGGAATCGCCGATATCCACCTTCTCGACCAGGCCGGGGAACGCAGCCACCTTCGTGTCGAGGTAGGCGTATATCTCTTCCACCGTCTTATAGCCGCTGTAGAAAGTGTCGGTGATGAGCTGGGGATCGCTGAGGTTGCGACTGCTGGCCTCGTCTACCTCCACCCGCAGGCCCCGCGCCGTCAGGCCCTCGAAGAGGGCTAGATCGCGGATGACGGTGAGAAAGCCGCCCGTGGTAGGCACCTCTTCCGCGTTCAGCTCCTGGGCCAGCGCGTCGCGCTCGGCGCGGTCATGGAAATAGACGCGCATTACCAGCGTGCTGTACTTGGCGGCGATTACATGCTGGTCGCTTCGCTGCTTCGCCGTCTCGGCCGGCGCTTCGCGGCCGGGGCCGCCCGGATTTTTGGGGCCGGCCGCCAGGGCAAGACCGGCCAGAGTCATTCCCGCCACGATGCAGACGGCGGAAAAGATGCGCCGCGCCCGCGCCATAATTTTCTTGGCCGTCTTTCCTGTGTGAAGCTGGTTGTTTTTCATCTTGGATTTTCCCTGAAGTGGGTCAGCGGTTCGGTTGAGCGGTCGAGTCTCTCCAACTCCCAATCTTTTGGCAACACGCAAGATTGCGCGCGCACGCGACAGGCTGAAGCACTCTCGCATGCGTCAGACGAGACGCCTGGGTTACGTCTGCACGACGCCCATGTGGAAGCGGGTCTTGGGCATCGGCCGCGCAACGTAGCTTAACAACCGCAGCAGGACGTCACGCGTTTCGTGCGGCTGGATGATGGCGTCGAGCCAGCCGCGGGCCGCGCCGTAGCGGATGTCGGTCTGCTCTTCGTAGGTTTCTTTCACCTTGGCGCGCAATTGCTCGAGCTCTTCGGCCGACGCTTTCTGGTCGCCGCGCTCGCGCGATTTCGCGAGGACGGCGAAGACAGTGTCGGAGGCCTGGGCCGCGCCCATCACGGCGTAGCGCGCATTTGGCCAGGCGAGGATGAAGCGCGGATCGTAGGCCCGGCCGCAAAGCGCGTAGTTGCCCGCGCCAAACGATCCGCCGACTACGATCGTTATCTTGGGCACGATGGAATTGCTGACGGCGTTGACCAGTTTCGCCCCGCTCCGGATGATGCCGCTCTGTTCCGCATCGCGCCCGACCATGAAGCCGGTCACGTCCTGGAAAAAAATGATCGGCAAACCGGTTTGGTTGCAATCCATGACGAAGCGGGCGGCCTTGTCGGCGCTGTCGGAATAAATGACGCCGCCCATCTGGATGCCGGCCTTCTTTGTGCGCACCTGGTGGCGCTGGTTGGCCACGATCCCAACGGAATGCCCGCCGATCCGCGCGTAAGTAGTGACGAGCGTCTTGCCGTAGTCGGCCTTGTATTCGTCGAGCGAATCGGAGTCGATGATCGAGGCCAGGAGATCGCGCGCGTCGTATTGTTTCTGGCCTTCGAGGCCGATCAGGTCGTATACCGCCTCCGGCTTTTTCGCCGGTCCGGCGAATTTCTTTTTCGCGCTGTCTTTCTTCGCCGCCTCGGCCTCGGGCAAGTGCGCGACGAGCGAGCGAATGCGCTTGATGCAGGACGGGTCGTCTTTCTCGTAAAAATCGACGGTACCGCTGACTTCGGCGTGCATCTGCGCGCCGCCGAGTTCTTCGGCATCGACGACCTGCCCGATGGCGGCCTGGACTAACGACGGCCCGGCGAGGTAAAGCCCGCTGCCCTCGGTCATGAGCACTTTGTCGCAAAGCACCGGCAAGTAGGCGCCGCCCGCGACGCAATTCCCCATAATGGCGGCGAACTGCGGAATGCCCGCGGCGGAGATGACGGAGTTGTTGCGAAAGATCCGGCCGAAATCATCTTCGTCGGGGAAAATCTCGTCCTGCATCGGAAGGAAAACGCCCGAGGAATCGACCAGGTAAATAATCGGGAGCGCGTTTTCGAAGGCCATGCGCTGCGCGCGGATGAGCTTCTTCGCCGTCTGGGGAAAGAAGGCGCCGGCTTTCACGGTCGCGTCGTTGGCGATGATCATGCACGGGACGCCCGCGACCTGGCCGATGCCCGCGACGGCGCCGGCAGCCGGGACACTACCCCATTGCTCATACATTTTATAAGCGGCCCAGAGGCCGATCTCGAAAAAGACGGCGCCTTTGTCGAGCAGGAGCTGGATCCGCTCGCGGGCCGGAAGCCGGCCCCGTTTGCGCTGGCGATCCTGGCCGATTTTGCCGCCGCCTTCGCGGAGAATTTCCTCCTCGCGGAGAATGGCTTCGCATCTTTCGCGAAGAGCGTGGCGGGTGGCGGAGTCGGCGCGCGTTGTCATCGGGTGGACTTACTGCGGCGAAGCCAACCGATCAAGCCAACGGTGGACGACCTGTAGACGCTTCGCTCTGCGAAGCGCGGGGGAAAGCGCCGCGGGCAAGAGAAAATGAGGGCCGGCGCGTGGGATGGATGCAGAGCCGGATTGCGAGTGCAGCGCGCACCCGCGCTTCGCAGAGCGAAGCGTCTACATTAAAAGATGTCGTGCTCGGAGCCGTAACCGGAGCCGCTCCGGATCGAGATGAGACGGCGGCGCATTCCGCGCTCGCTTTCCGGCCGATTGATCCGGGCCAGCGCCATCTTCACGAGCAAGGGAATAACAGCGAGCGTCCCGACCGAGACGAGGGCGATCGCGGTGGCCTGGCGCGCGGGGCGGTTCAGGCGTTCCGCCACGAGCAAACCGACGCCGAGACCGAAGGCGGTCCGGGTCAGGGTGAGCAATCCGTCCAACGGCAGCGCCTCCGCCGTTTTTGGAATGGATAACGAAAATGACATCGCCTAACCTTATACTTCCCGTCGCGAGAAAAAGAAACGGGAAAAACTTCTGACCGGCTCGAAACCACTTTTCCCAATGACGAAACCGCTTTATGCGCTCATCCTGGCCGGCGGCAGCGGCGAGCGCTTCTGGCCGCTCAGCCGGCGCGCGCGACCCAAGCAATTGTTGAAGCTGGTCTCGGACAAGACCCTGATCGAGGAGACGATCGATCGTCTCGAAGGCCTCGTCTCGCGCGAGCGCATCCTCGTCCTGACCAATGTCGACCAGGAAAACGCCGTGCGGGAACTGTTGCCCGATCTCCCGCCGGAAAACATCGTGGCCGAGCCGGCCAAGCGCGACACCGCCGCGGCCGTCGCCCTCGCCACTGCCTGGGTGGCGGTGCGCGATCATCGCGCGACCATGATGGTTTTGCCGGCCGACCACGTGATCAAGGATCGCGCCGCCTTCCAGGAAACGATGCAGACCGCCGCGCGGGCCGCGGAAGAGACCGGCTCGCTCGTCACGATCGGGATCAAGCCGACCTGGGCTTGTCCCGGGTTCGGCTACATCGAGCAGGGCGCGCCGGCGCCGCTGAAAGACGGTCCCGCGCCTAACGATGTCTTCCGGGTCGTCCGTTTCCGCGAAAAACCAAACGCGGAACTGGCCGACGCCTTCGTGCGCAAAGGAAACTTTCGCTGGAACGCCGGCATGTTCGTCTGGTCGGTCCCGACCGTGCTGAGCGAATTCAACCGCCACGCGCCCGAGCTGGCGGATTTCATTTCGCAGCTGCGCGCTCCCGGCAACTGGGAAGGCGCGATCAGCAGCCGCTTCGCCGGTTTGCCGATGATCTCGTTCGATTATGCGATCATGGAAAAAGCCGATCGCGTTCTGATGGTGGAAGCGAGTTTCGACTGGGACGATGTCGGCGGCTGGCGCGCGGTCGCGTCCTACCTGCCAAAGGACGAAAACGCGAACGCGGCCAACTGCGAACTGACCACTTTACAGGCGAGCAACAACATCGTCTTTAGCGATCACCCGGCCAGGATCGCGCTCCTCGGGGTGGATAATTTGATCGTGGTCCGGACCGAAGACACCATCCTCATCTGCAGCCGGCACGACGCGGAGAAAATCAAGAAACTGGTCGGGAAGCTGCCGCCGGAATTGCAGTGACGAGATTGGCCTAACGAGATGAAACGAATCATGGGAATCGATTATGGGACGGCGCGGATCGGAGTCGCGCTCTCCGACGAACTGCAAATGCTGGCCCATCCGACCGAGACGATCGCGCTTGCGAAAGTGGCCGATCCGGTGGCGCGCATCGCCGCGCTCGTGGCGGAGAAAAACGTGGAACTGATCGTGGTCGGCCTGCCCCGGCACATGAATGGAAGCATGGGCGCCTCGGCCGAGGAAGCGACCAAATTTGCCGAAAAGCTAAAAGCGAAAGCCGGCTGCGACGTCCGCACCTGGGACGAGCGCCTCTCGACCGTGGCGGCGCAGCGCGCCCTGCAGGAAGCGGGCAAATCCGTCCGCCAAAGCCGCGGCTACATCGACCAGGTGGCGGCGCAGATGCTTTTGCAAAGCTATCTCGACAGCCTGGTCTCCAACCAGGGCGGCTTTGCGCCGGACCCCTTTGCCTAACGACAAGCGGTCGCTGCCCAAGCAGCGGGGGCGGCGGCTGAAACTGATCGTCGCTTACGATGGCGCGGAGTTCTCCGGGTGGCAGAGCCAGGCCCGCGGCGACACCATCCAGGACCGGCTGGAAGCAGCCTTTCTCCAAGTCACCGGCGAGGAAATTCGCGTGCACGGCGCGGGCCGGACCGATGCCGGCGTCCATGCCCTGGGACAATGCGCACATGTCGATCTGTCGCCGAGCCGGCTTTCGCCCGCGGTTCTGGCCGCGGCCTTGAATGCCTCGCTGCCGTCGCGGATCCGCGTCCTGCGCTGTGCGTTGGTCGCGAAAACTTTCCACGCCCGCTTCGATGCGCAGGGGAAAGTTTATCGCTATCGAATCGCGACCGCGCCCGTCTTTTCCCCGTTCGAAATCGGTCGCGCCTGGCACGTGAGCGGTGTGCTGGATGACAAAATCCTGCGCGCCTGCGCGCGTGCTTTTCTCGGACGGCACAACTTTGCCGGCTTCGCCGCCAATCGCGGTCACCCCGTCGGGTCGACCATTCGCACCATCCGGCGCGTCCGGGTGCGGCGGACCGCAAGCGTGACGACGATCGAGTTCGACGGCGACGGCTTCCTTTACAAGATGGTGCGCCTGATGGTAGGCGCGATCGTTCGCGCCGCGCTCGGGAAGACGACGTTGGCGGAGATTCGGGCACACCTCGTCGATGGGACACCAGCCGAACCACGGCTCGTCGCGCCGGCTGAGGGCCTCACCCTTGTCCGGGTCCGCTACTAAATCCTTTCGCCTTCAATCCGAGCCGGCGCTTGGCAGAGGAATTGCTTTTAGAGCGGGAGACTATGGTTCCTGCGTCATCGCCTGCCCCGACCGGGAATGTTCCCAAAGAACCGCGTAGCGCATTCCGCCGCAGGATCGAGTGGCTTTTCAGTCCGGAACTGTTCCAACTCAAACTTCTGGTCGGAACCGCGGTTGGCGTCCTCGTCATCATCCTTCTCGCTGTGACCTGCGTCGTTTTCACGATGCGCTACCAAAAGCAGGACCAGTTGCGCGCCCATACGATCGAGGTCATGCGGTTGAGCAGCATCGTCGAGCAGGACCTCTCGGCGCTGGAGAATTCTTATCGCGGTCACCTGTTGACCAGGAAAGGCAGCTACCTGGAAAGCTCATCCCAGCTGCAGCAACTCTTCCTCAGTCACAGTGAAGAGCTCACGAGCGTGCTGGCCGATAATTCCCAGCAAAGAAAACGCATCCTCAGAATGCGTGAAAGCGTCCAGAGTTGGCTGGCGGATAGCTCCTTATCAATGTTCGGTCTTCTGCAAAATCAGACAGATCCCCCGCTCGAGGCAGTCTCGGTCAATACCCGAGCCCTCGATGAAGCCCGCGACATTCTGCAGGCAATCCAGCGCGAGGAACAGATCGAGTTAAATCACCGGGTGCGTGAACAGGAGTGGGCCACGCAATCCACGCAGATCCTCAACTTCATCCCAAAGATGCAGCGCGCCGCCTCCGACATGCAGAAGGAGGTCCGGGGCTTCCTCCTCACGGGGAACCCGGCTTTCATCGATGCCTACAAGAACGCGACCTCCGATTTCTATACCTATCAAGGCTACCTCTCCGTCCTGATGGCGAGCGAGCCCCGCGAAGTGAAGCAACTAAGCCTCATCCGCGAGCATCTGGTAAACTGGGTCACGGAATGCGCCCTGCCCGACATCGCGGCGAAGCAGAAGGGCGAGCAAACCGCCGCCTCTGGGCGGGCCGGGCGGAGCGACGTGCTCATGAACAACCTGCGCCGCGCGATGGAGCAATTTGAGGCCGAACAGATGGAGATTTATCGCGTTCGTTCCGCCGCCGCGGCCAGGGAACGAATCCTGACCGCCACCGGGATCAACCTCTTCTGCGCCTTTGCGGCCGCTCTCATGCTCAGCTCGAGCATCTACAGTTTCGTCCTTTGCCGGCGGCAGTTGCACAAGCTGCAAAGTGCTGACAGCCGGATCAACGCCGTCATCGACAGCATTCTCGATGGCATGGTGACGCTGGACGAAAAAGGCACCGTCTATGAGATGAACCCCGCGGCCAGGAAAATGTTTGGCTACCGCGAAAACGAGTTTTTCGGGGACGATTTCACCCGGCTTTTACCGCGCTATTTCGATCGCGAGGCGGAAGGTTCGCTGCTCGATTGCAACTGGCCGCATCTCGCCGGCTGCACCGGCCGAACGCTCCTCGGCCTCGCCTCGACCTGCGGAGGCGCCACCTTCCCGGTGGAAATATCGCTCAGCGAAACTGTCGTCGAGCAGCGCAAATACTACATTGCGATGGTCCGCGACATTACCGAGCAGAAACGCTTTGAAGAAGAATTAGCCGCGGAAAAGAAGAGCCTCGCCGTCACCCTCAGCTCCATCGGCGACGGCGTGATCACGACCGATCTCAAGGGGCACATCGTGGTCTACAACGCCGCGAGCGAAAACATGACCGGTTGTTTGGCGAGCGAAGCGGTCGGACAGCCGCTCAAGACCGTCTTTCGCGTCTCGGGCGAAACGGGCCGGAAAAAAGGCACGGGACGGGTCGGCGGGTACCGCAACGAGGCCGAGACGATTCTCTTTTCCACCCCGGAGCGCGCCACCCTGACCGCGCGGGACGGGACCGAGCGCATCATCGAACAAGTCGCCTCGCCCATTCGCGACGGGAAAAATGAACTCTGCGGCGTCGTCCTCGTCTTCCGCGACATCACCGAAAAACAGCGCGACGAGGCGGAGCGGCGCAAAGCCGAAACGCTCGAGCAACTGGGCCTCCTCGCCGGCGGCATCGCGCACGATTTTAATAATCTCCTGACCGCGATCGTCGGCAACGTCTCCCTCGCCGCTCTTCTTCTTCCACCGAACGATGAAATGACCGGTCGCCTCGATGACGCCAAAAATGCCGCGCTCCGGGCCCGCGACCTGGCCCAGCAACTCCTTACTTTCGCCCGCGGCGGCGCGCCGATTAAGAAAGCCGCTTCCATTGCCAGCCTGATCGAGGAGACGGTCAGCTTCTCCCTCCGGGGCTCGCAGAGCCGGAGCATGCTCAACATTGCGCCCGATCTTTGGGCGGCGGAATTCGATCCCGGCCAAATCAGCCAGGTCATGGCGAACCTCGTCGTCAACGCCGAGCAAGCCATGCCCGAGGGCGGTACGCTCCACGTCGCTTGCGAAAACTTTAAATGCACTCAGGACACCGCGCTCTCCATCCCCGATCTCGCGCCCGGCGATTACATCCGGATTCGGGTGCGCGATGAAGGCGTCGGCATCCCGCAAAATCTCCTCAAGCAGATCTTCGATCCCTATTTCACGACGAAACCAAAAGGCAACGGGCTCGGACTCGCGACCACCTATTCGATCGTCAAGAACCACAGCGGCCTGATCACGGTCGAATCGGAACTGCATTGCGGATCGACCTTCACCATCTACCTCCCGGCGGGCGCGCGCACGGAGCACGTCGTCGCGAGCGATCCCCTTCCCCCCTCCTCGGCCGAGCCGGTGCACGGTTCCGGACGCATTCTGGTGGTCGACGATGAAGAGGCGATTCGCGCGCTGGTCGAATTTACCCTCAGCCGCTTCGGTTATGAAGTGGTCGGCGCCGAATCCGCCCTGCAGGGGATCGAGTTCTATCGCGAGGCGCTGCGGCAGAACAAGCGGTTCGACCTCGTCATCCTCGACCTCACCCTCCCCGGCGGCATGGGCGGGAAAGATGCCCTGCGCAAATTGCTCGAAATCGATCCCATGGTGACGGCGATTGTCTCGAGCGGCTATGCGATGGATGCGACCATGAGCCGCTACGAGGATTTCGGTTTCCGCGGCGTCATCGCGAAACCGTACGAAGCCTCCGAACTGAGCCGGACCGTCTGCGATGTCATCGCGGCCAGCCGCCTCGGTTGCGAGCCCGCCGTTCAATTGCAGGACGCCTGCTGATTCCGGCGCGGGAAGTTCGGCCTGCCAGCTTGCGGAAGTAACGCCGCTCCTTAATTTGTCCGCGGGATGACCGCCGCCACCGCCGACCAAAAAACGATTCCGGCTGCCTACGATTCCAAGATCGAAGGCAACGTCATTTTCACCCGCCTCGACGCGGCCATGAACTGGATGCGCAAGAATTCCCTCTGGCCGATGCCGATGGGTCTGGCCTGTTGCGCGATCGAGTTGATGGCAACCGCTTCCGCCCGCTTCGACATCGCGCGTTTCGGCGCCGAGGTGATGCGTTTCTCGCCCCGGCAGTGCGACGTCATGATCGTGGCCGGCACCGTCACTTACAAAATGGCGCTCGCGGTGAAACGCATCTACGACCAGATGCCGGAGCCGAAGTGGGTCATCGCGATGGGCGCCTGCGCTTCGAGCGGCGGGATGTATCGCTCCTACGCCGTCCTCCAGGGAATCGACCAGCTCCTCCCGGTCGACGTTTACATTTCCGGCTGCCCGCCCCGCCCCGAAGCCCTCATCGCCGGCCTCATGAAATTGCAGGACAAAATCGCGGGCGAAACTTCCTTCAGGGATCAAAAGCGCGGCCTGGTCGCCAAACTCGATAACCTGGTCTGAAGCCCTCGTCACTCGTCACTCATCACTTTCCCAATGACCGGTCCTGAACTGCTGAACTCGTTAGGCGGATTGCTCGGCAAAAAGCTGAAGGAACGGAGCGAATTTCGCGGCGAAACCACCTTCGTCATCGATCGGGGCGACATCCGGGAAGTGGCGAAGTTCTGCAAGGAAGAACTCTCCTTCGATTACCTGATCGATATCTCGAGCGTCGATAACTTCGGGGACGAGCCGCGCTTTGAAGTCGTCTACGAACTTTACTCGATGACGATGGCGATCCATCTCCGGCTGAAATTGCGCGTCTCCGAAGAGGACCCGACGGTCGACACCGTCTCCGACGTCTGGCCGACGGCCGATTGGCACGAGCGCGAGATTTGGGACATGATGGGCCTGCGCTTCAACAATCATCCCGACCTCCGCCGCATCCTGATGTGGGAGGGTTATCCTTACTTTCCCCTGCGCAAAGAGTTCCCGCTCGAAGGACTGCCCAGCGACATGCCCGACGTCGCCTTCACCTCGGCCGCGCCGATGGAAGGCGGCCCCTTCGTCACTCAACCCAGCACCGCGACCGCGAAGGACCGTGAACCTCGCGCCCGCCCCCCACGCTAGGCGGCGCGCGCGCGATTCCGGTCGCGAAACCGTCGTGCAGGGCAGCTCTCCCCGACAGTTGACGAACCCGCCCCCCGGGCGGCATCGTCGCAAGAGACCGCTACCTCATTGATGAAACTCCGACGCACTCCGCGCAAAATCCTTTTTCTTTTTGTCCTGTCCGTTTTTTTCAGCGGCAGCGCGCAGGGAGCGGAACCGGTCCGGCGGGTCCAGGAGGAATTGCGCCGGCGCAATCTCTTTTTCGGCGACGTCGACGGCCGCTCCGGCCCGGAGCTGGCCGCCGCTCTGCGCCTCTATCAAAGCCACAAGGGTTTCGAGCCGACGGGAAAGGTCGACCGTGTGACGGCGCGTTCGCTCGGAATCGATCTCGAGCCGTCGGGCGGGACGAGCGAGGCGGTCGCGACCCGGGTCGAATGGCCGGAGGTGCCGGTGCTGAAAAGTGACGCCGCTCGCGCTCTCCCGGCCGCGAAACAGGCCGAGCTGGAGAAAGCCGCCCTCGCCAATCTCGACCCGGCGCCGGCGCCGGAGATTCCCGCGGAATCGCCGGCGGGCGCGCCGGATCTCGACCCGGCCGCATTCACCGGCCTGGTCGAACGCTACCTCGCGGCGAGCGAACGTGACGACCTCGAGAGCCAGCTCCGGTATTATGCCTACCCGGTCGATTATTTCGATCACGGCCTGGTGAACCAGAAATTTGTCGCCCGGGACAACGCCAACTACATGCGCCGCTGGCCCGAGCGCCATTACGCGCTGCTCGGGCCGGTGAAAACGATGGCCGGGCCTAACGAGAGCGAAACGGTGGTCGTATTCTCGATTGCCTTCGAGGTCCGGAACCAGAAACACCAGGCCAGCGGCAAGACCCGCAACTTCTGGACGCTTCGGCCCGAGGGGACGGATTGGAAGATTGTTGCGATCAAGGAGGAACATCTGCGCGAATAAGCAGGGCAAAGGCCCGTCCAAGCACGCAAGGCGACCAAGCGTCTGGGGACACCGGTCGGCTCATTACCCAGCGCTCCATGAAGGTCCAAACCAAAATCACTCTCCTCCTCGCCACGGTGGTGGCGGTGTTTCTGGCCGGGCTCGGGTTCCTTCGTTCCTACGAGAAGCTGAAGTTTCACCGCATCGCCGAGGAGCGTTTCACCGAACGCAATCAATCCTTCGACAAGTTTCTCGAATCCTACGGCCTCCCCCTCAAGACCCTGGCGGAGGATTCCACCTGCCTCGACCGGCTCGTCCAGGCGATCGCAGGCGAGGATCGCTCCTGGCTCACGCAATACTTTAGCGACGCGACCCTGGCCAGTTTCCGCGCCAACGCCGTCTGGGTCTTCCGGCCGGACGGCTCGCTCCTCTATCAAAACGATAATTTGCACGCCGACCCGCCGCCCGATCTTGGCCTCTCGCCCGACATCTTCGCGACCCTCTTCGCCTCCGCCCCGCTCCGGCATTTTTTTATCAAGGTGCCGCTTGGATACATGGAAATTTGGGCCGGCACGGTCCATCCCTCGCAGGATTTCCGGCGGCAATCGCCCGCCTACGGCTACCTTTTCACCGGCCGGCTCTGGAGCAAACGGGGCACGGGCGACGCGAAGAGCGACTCGGTCATCGGCGAAATGTCGCTCTTTACCAACAACGAGATCCGGCTCGTCCCGGCCGATGCCCAGATCGCCGAAGGCGGTCGCGACGGAGATAATGGACTGGCGGTTTTCTCTCGTCCCCTCCCCGGGTGGAACGGTGCGCCCCTCGCCCGGCTTCTCATCAGCAGCGATTCGCCGGTCATTCGGGAACTGAACCGCTCCAGCCAGCGGCTCCTGGTCGCGCTCATCCTCTTCGCGCTTCTCCTGCTCTTATTCCTCACCGTCTCGCTCCAGCGCTGGGTGCGCCGTCCTTTGCAACGGATCATGGACAGCCTCGAACACCACGATCCGCGCCCGCTGAGCGGCTGGCAGGAAGACAGCTCGGAATTTGGCGCGCTTGCCCGCACGGTGCGAAATTTTTTCGAGCAACGGCGCAATCTTTTCCAGGAAATGAGCGAACGCCGCGCGACCGAAGAGGCCCTGCGCAAGAGCGAGGAGGAATTGCGCCACGCCCAGAAGCTGGAGGCGGTCGGCCGCCTCGCCGGCGGAGTGGCGCACGACTTCAACAATCTCCTCACCGCCATTCTCGGCTACGCCGAGTTGCTCGACGGGCGGGCCAAGGACCCGGCGAGCGTGCGCCAGAGCGCGCAGCTTATCCGCAAGGCGGGGGAACAGGCCGCCGCCCTCACCCGCCAGCTCCTCGCCTTTAGCCGCAAACAATTGCTCCAGCCGAAGGTGATCGATCTCAACCAGCTCGTCGTCGAAATGGAGCGGCTCCTCCGCCGGGTCATCGGGGAACGTTTTGAGCTGGTGACCAGGCCGGAGGCAAAAGCCGGGCGCGTCCGGGCCGATCCAAACCAGCTCGAGCAGGTGATCATGAACCTCGGGGTGAACGCGCGCGACGCCATGCCCGAGGGCGGCCAGCTCCTCATCCGCACGAGCAACCAGACGCTGACCGGAGCGGAAGCGCGGCGGATCTCGCCGTCGTTAGGCGGGGGTGAGTACGTGCTCCTGATTGTGACCGACAGTGGGGAAGGAATGGACAACGAAACGCGCTCGCACATCTTCGAACCCTTCTTCACCACCAAAGGCCCGGGCAAAGGGACCGGGCTCGGCCTCGCCACCGTCTACGGCATCGTCAGCCAGAGCGGCGGCGGCATCGTGGTCGAGAGCGCTCCCGGCGCCGGGAGCAGCTTCACCATTTACCTGCCCCAGGAGGAGGCACCGATCGATCCCGTGCGGCCGCTCCCCGGGCCGGTCGAGCCTTCGCGCGAAGCCGAGACCGTGCTCGTCGTCGAAGACGAGGAGATCGTGCGTCAGCTTGTCTGCGACGTGCTCGAGAACCAGGGTTATCGTGTGCTCTGCGCCGCCAACGGCCACGAGGCGCTACAGATTGCCGGGGAATTCGAGGGCCGGATTCACTTGCTCGTGACCGACGTCATCATGCCGCATTTAAACGGGCACGAACTAGCCGCGCGCCTCTCCGCGCAGCGGCCCGGCACCCGGGTCCTCTACGTCTCCGGTTACTCCGATAGCGACATCGGCCTGCTCGGGGTGCTGAGCGAAGGGGCCGATCTGCTCGAGAAGCCCTTTACCCCGCAGGCGCTCGCGCAAAAGATCCAAGAAATTCTTCGCCGCCCGACTCCGGACCGGGCCGGAGCAACCGTCGTCTCATCCACCCGCGAATAACTTGCGTGGCGCGCCTTTTTCCGGAGAGCGGTCGCCCGGGCGGCCGGTTGCTCCTTTTCTTTTGCTTCCTTCTTCTCCCCTTCGCCTCCTGCCGGCGTCCGGTCGAGCAAGGCCCGCCCGGTCGCGAAGCGACCGTCTTCGCCACCTGGTACGAGGTCCCGGCCGATTCTCTCGCCCGGCGCCGGGCCGGCTTCGCGGAGCTGACCGCGGCGAGCGATCGCCTCGAACTGGGCGCGCGGGTGCGGGTGACCCGCCTCTCCAACGGCAAAAGCGTGCTCGTCCGGATCACCGACAGCGGTTTGCCGGCAGACAAAGCCGGGATTGATCTCTGCAAGGAGGCCGCGGCCGAGCTTGGGATGGTCCGCGACGGGGTCGCGCGGGTGCGGGTCGAAGTCCTGTCGCCCGAACCGGATTAACCGGCCAGCGTCGCCTCGAGCAGGCGGATGAACCCGGCACTGCTCCCCTCGCCTGTCGCCAACACTTCGGTGTGCGAGAGCGGAGCGCTCTGCAAGCCCGCCGCCCGATTGGTCAGGCAGGAAAATCCCGCCACCTCCAGGCCGAGGGCCCGCGCCTGGATGGTTTCACAAACGGTTGACATTCCGACCGCGTCCGCCCCTAACGAACGTAACATTCTCACCTCCGCCGGCGTCTCGTACTGCGGCCCGGGGACGCTCGCATAGACACCCTCGAAGAGGGCCAACCCGAGATCGCGAGCGGCACGGGCAAAACCTTCGCGCCAGCGCGGCGAATAGGCATCGGTCAGGTCGACAAAATCTTTTCCGCCTAACAATGGACTTGTGCCCGTCAGGTTGAGGTGATCGCTCAGCATCATCCAGGAGCCGGGGGTGAAGTCGGGATTGATCGCTCCCGCGGCGTTGGTCAGGATGAGTCGTTTGATTCCGGCCCGGGCGAGAAAGCGCACTCCCGCGGTGACCTCCTGGGCGCTGTAACCTTCGTAGAGGTGAACTCGGCCCTGCGCAAAAACGACCCGGGTCTGGCCGACCTCACCGAGGACAAAGCGACTGTGGTGTCCTTTCACGCTCGAACGCGGCAGGCCGCCGATTTCGCTGTAGGGGATGATCCGGTCCCGGGCCGGTTCCCGGACTAACGAATTAAGGCCTGAACCGAGCACGATCGCGATCTGCGCGTCGTACTCCTGCACCCGCTCGATCGCGAAGTCGTCCACTCGTCAGGCGGCCGAGACCGGGGGCGCGGAGTCCGGTCGCTTCGTCGCTGCCATCACATCCGGCCGCGCGCCGTCGTCCCGCGTGGCCGCGCCTTTGCCCTCCTTCGGATAGGCGATGCGAGTGTGCAGCATGTTCATCAAAGTGAAACGGAAACGCTCGGCGATCGTCTTCAACTGGCGCAGGGTGAGATCGCATTCGTCCAGTTGATGATCAGCCAGGCGCTGATCGATCAGGTCGTTGACCAGTTGCTCGATCTTTTGCGGGGTCGGCTTTTCCAGCGAGCGCGAGGCGCTTTCCACCATGTCGGCCAGGCTGATGATCGCGCTCTCGCGGGTTTGCGGTTTCGGACCGCTGTAACGGAAACTTTCCTCCGACACTTCGGGGATGTCTTCCTCGCGCATCTTCATGATCTTGCCGCCTTCGCGGGCATCTTCGTACTGCTGCAGGGCGCGTTTGTAGAAATAGAAGACTAACGACGTCCCGTGATGCTGCTGGATAACGTCGATGACCTGCTGGTTGAGCCCGTGCTTCAGCGCCAGGTCCACCCCTTCCTTGACGTGCGCGATAATGATGAGCGCGCTCATCGTCGGCGCGAGATCGTCGTGCGGGTTGCGCTCGAAATTCATGTTCTCAGTGAAGTAATCCGGCTTCACCAGTTTGCCGATATCGTGAAAGTAGGAACAGACGCGGCAAAGCGTGGCATTGGCCCCGATCGCTTCCGCGGCCGACTCGGCCAGGTTCGCCACCACGAGGCTGTGATGATAAGTGCCGGGCGCTTCAATTGTCATCCGGCGCAGGAGCGGATGGTTCAGGTCCGATGCTTCGAGCCAGGAAATATCGGTCGTGATTTGAAAAAGTTGCTCGAGCATGGGCAGCGCTCCGCCGACGAGCATGGCGGTGATGATGCCGTTGCCGATGGCGAAGACACTTTGGATGCCGATCATCGTCCAGTCGGTCGCGGCCGGATCGAAGAGATTGATCGGCCCGATCAAACCGAAAGTAAGCGCGAGAAGCCAGATCCCGAGCCCGACGCAAAACCCGGCGCGAATGAGACGGCTGCGGCGTCGCACCGTCTGGGTCAAAAGCACGGCGGTGAATCCGCTGATCAAGCCGATGGCCAGCATCGGCGCATCCATCTTGTTCAGCAAAATGCTGCTGAAAAGACTAACGAACACAGCTCCGTAAAGGCCATGATTCCGGCCGAGGAGGACGCAGAGGACGAGCGGCGCGAAGGCGTAGGGCGCAATCAACCAGGCCGTTTCCGGCCGGAGGAGCGCGAAGAGCCCGCTATTGCAGAGCACGATGAGCAGCTTGGTCGCGGCCAGCTGCAGAAAGATGATCCCGAAAACGAGCAGAACGCGCGAGTTCCGGAGAAAGGTATTGGGCTGGTTGATCCAGAGCTGCGCGATCGCGGTCGCGAGGAGGAGGAGGGCAAAGACAAAACTGCGCGTCGGCTCCGGCTGCTGTCCGCTAAAGATGAGCAGCGCCAGCCCGGCAATGAAGAGGACAAAGATCGTCACCTTCATCCAGGGCGCGTGCTCGAGATTGCGCAGCATCTCGTTCGAGGCGCGGCGGCGCCGCGTCTTGCCCGAGGCAAGCCCGCGTTTCACGAGGCTCTGGCGTTGCAGGAATTTGAACATCGCTTATTTGCGGCTCCCGCTGTGGGCGGGCGAACGGTGCTGCTGGTAGGCGTTGATGATGGCACGGACAAGCTCGTGCCTAACGACATCCTTGTCGTTAAAATAACAGAACCCGATCCCGGGCACATTCTTCAGCGCCTGGAGCGCTTCGAGCAGGCCGGAACGTTTGTTCGGTGGAAGATCGACCTGGGTCCCGTCCCCGGTCACGACGCACTTCGAGCGCGGCCCGATCCGGGTCAGGAGCATGAACATCTGCTCGGTCGTGGTGTTTTGCGCTTCATCGAGGATGACGAAGGCGTTGCTCAAGGTGCGACCGCGCATGTAGGCGAGCGGCGCGATCTCGATCGTCTCGCGCGCGACGTAGCGCTCCAGTTCCTCCGGTTCGAGCATGTCGTGCAGGGCGTCGTAAAGCGGACGAAGGTACGGCGTGATTTTTTGCTGGAGGTCGCCTGGCAAAAAACCGAGCGCTTCGCCCGCTTCCACCGCCGGCCGGGTAAGGATGATGCGGTCGACCTGCTCTTTCTTCAGGGCCGAGACCGCCATCGCAACCGCGAGGTAGGTCTTGCCCGTGCCGGCCGGACCGATCCCGAAGACGACGTCATGTTTCAGGATCAACTCGACGTAATTCCGCTGCCCCATCGTGCGCGGCACGATCGGCGGCTTGCGCGAGGAGGTGATGATCTTGGTCGAGACGAGATCGCCCAGGTTGTCGGCGCGCGCTTCGTTCACGGAATTGAGCGCGTAATTGAATTCGTGGCGCTGGATGTCGACCCCGCGCTGGCGTGCGTTCTCGAGCTGGGTGAAGACCTGTTCGGCTTTGGCGATCTGCGCCGGTTCGCCTTCCACCTTGATCCAGCCCTCGCGGGTCGTGACTTTCACACCGAGAGATTCCTCGAGATTTTTGATCAACTTTAAATCGTGGGCGTAAAGAGACTGCACGGCCCGCGCGTTTTCGAACTGCAAAGTGCGCGTTTCAATCATCTCGTGGCCGCGATCTCATCAGCCGCGAGAATACGGCTGCGCCCGGAAGAGTGTCAAACCCGGCGGCAGCCTAACGGAAGCCGTAAACCAGCGCCCAATGGGTCCGCTCTTCGGGCGAACTCTCCACCGCCACGATGACGAAATAGCTCCCGGTCGACTTCGGGACCAGGTGCGCGGCGGCGAAATGCCCTTTCTGCCAGCTATCGGGCTGCTCACAGAGTTTCCCGTCCGCATCATAAATGTGGACCGACACTTTGGCCTGCTCCACCTCGGTCGCCATCCAGAACCAATAGTCGTTGCCCTTGAAAAGCTGCTGCCGGACCGCCTTTTTCTCCCCCACTCCGAGGTCGCCGCCCCAGTAATCCTCGCGCACCTGGTAGCCTTGCTTGACGTAAGGCTCGGCCGATTGCAGCGCAAAAGAATGCGCGTCGTCGACCGAAGCGCGCGAAGCCGCGACCTGCAGGGCGAGGATTAACCCGAGGAGAAGGGCGCTGCGGCGGGCAGTGGAAATGGCTGGACGCATGGAGGAGGCGTTCATGGTTTGCGAGTCACGATCGCATTATCGATCTGCGAGGTGATTTCGTTGATTTTCTTGACCGCGGCCGGCGAAATCGGTCCGTCGGTCTCGATCAGCGGTTTCACTTCCTGCAGGGAAGTTCGGATTTGCGAAACGACCGGGCCGTTAAATTCCGGCATGCCGTTGAGCTTGCGCTGGAAATATTCGAGCAGGTCCGGTTGATGGAGCAGCTCGGCGCCGTCCTCCGAGAACCGACGGTTTACCACGGAAGTGAGGACCTGCGTGCCGCGCAACCAGCCGCCCAGACTAACGAGCTGGGAAAGTTTTTCGTCGTGCACTTCGTTCATCGCCTGCTGCACGCTGTTCTGGGTGCGATCGAGTTCCTGGCGCACTGCTGGCCAGTTGCGGCGGTCGGCCGCCTCCGTGATCGCCTTGGCGTGGGGCACGATCGAGTTTCCCACCCCGATTCCCTTGGCCAGGCTCACCACCCGTTGCCCGATCTCTTTCACGCTCGGCGCGTCTTCCGCCTGCACCGCGATGAAGCCGTCGGCGATGACCGTGCCGAGGAGGAGGGCGATGCGCGGGCGCTCGGTAAAGTTGGTTCCCTTGTTCGTGCGGACGAACTCTTTCCAGTTCACGCTGTCGAGCTTGTTCAGCGCCCCGAAGATTTCGTTCGGCAGCGGCACGACCACGTCGTCGATGCTTTTTGAGAGGCGTTTCACGTCGATCCGGCGAGCCGGTTCCGCCGCAGAGGCGGGCCCGGATGACAATGCCAGCGCACAGCCCGCGACTAAAATTAGGTTAACGAAAGATCTCATCCGCAGCTTCGACTATTGATTTAAAGAAGGTATTCAGGATTAGTTGGGCACTTTATGCAGAACCGTTGGCCGGCACAAATCGCGATACGATCCAGTCTTATCGAATCGGAGCAACCTCTTTCGGTGGCGGTCTCCTGCCGCAAGTAATTCCGGGCGTTCCTTATGAAACTGGATCGTCTCCGCGAAATCCTGGCCCGCGCCGCCGGCAAACGCATCGCCGTCGCGGGCGATCTCATGCTCGATGAATTTGTCTGGGGCAAGGTCGGGCGCATCTCGCCCGAGGCCCCCGTGCCGGTAGTGGAAGTGACCGGCGAATCGTTTTATCCCGGCGGCGCGGCCAACGTCGCCCGCAACCTGCGCGAATTTATCGCCGGCACCTCCGTCATCGGGACGGTCGGGACGGATGCGAGCGGCCGGCAATTGCTCGAGCTCCTGCGCGAACGAAACATCGAGACCAGTCTCGTGCTCGAGGACCCGGCCTTCCGGACGATCGTGAAAACGCGGATCGTGGCCCGTCATCAGCAAGTGGTCCGGGTCGATCGCGAACAAATTCGCGGGCCGAGCGCGGAGCAGGTCGTGCAGGTCACGGCGGGGTTGGGCACACTGATGCCGCAACTCGATGCCTTCATTTTCGAAGATTACGGCAAAGGTTTTCTCAGCGCCGAGCTCGTTAGGCAACTCGCGGCCGATCTCAAGGCCGCGGGCAAAATCGCGACCGCCGATCCCAATCCCAATCGCCAGGTCGACTGGGGCAAGGTGACCGCGATCAAACCGAACCGGAGCGAAGCGCTCCACGCCGCCGGGTTTCCGCCGACCGACCCGGTCGATCCGCCGCTTGAGGACAAGGTGCTTTTGACCGCCGGCCTGCGACTGCTCTCGAATTGGGACACGGAGATGCTCCTGGTCACGCTGGGCGAGCAGGGAATGATGCTCTTCGAGCGCAACCAGCCGCCGCACCACATTCCGACCAAGGCGCGCCAGGTCTTCGACGTTTCCGGCGCGGGCGACACTGCGATTGCACTCTTTACCCTCGCGCTTTGCTGCGAAGCGTCGCCGGTCGAGGCGGCCGAGATCGCCAATCATGCCAGCGCGGTGGTGGTGGCGAAACTTGGTACCGCCACGGTCTCGCCGGAGGAGCTGATCGCGAGCTTCGAGGACGACCATGGCGCCTGACGCCGCCGCCCCGGCCGTCTTTCTCGACCGCGACGGGACGCTCATGCGCGAGGTCAATTACTGCGCCGATCCGAAACAGGTCGAGATTTTCCCCGGCGTCCCGGAAGCACTCGTTAGGCTGCGCGAGGCCGGCTACAAACTGATCGTAATCTCCAACCAGGCCGGGATCGGGCGCGGCTATTTCACCGAGGCGCAATATCGCCTGGTCGAAGCGGAAGTGGCGCGCGCGGTTCAGCCCGCGACTTTCGACGGCGTTTATTTCTGTCCCGATCATCCTGAGCGTGCGACCGAGCGCCGCAAACCGGGAACCGGAATGTTGCAGGAGGCGCAACGCGATCATCACCTCGATTTTTCGCGCTCCTTTTTCATTGGCGACAAGGCGCTCGACGTCGAATGCGGGCGCAACGCCGGCGTGCGCACCATCCTGGTCAAGACCGGCTACGGCGCGAAGGAAACTCACGCCGCGCCCGATTGGATCGTGGAAGATTTTCCCGCCGCGGCCGACATCATTCTCGCGCAGAAGAATGAGTAAAACGGTCGGCATTATTCCCGCCCGTTGGGGCTCGACCCGCTTCCCGGGCAAGCCGCTGCATCTCATTGCCGGCAAAGCCCTGCTCCAGCACGTCTGGGAACAATGCCGGCGCGCCAAGGGCCTCGACTTCGTCATTATCGCAACCGACGACATGCGCATCGCCGAAGCCGCATTCGCCTGGGGCGCGGAAGTCAGCCTAACGAGCCCGAAGCACTCCAGCGGGACTGACCGGATCGCGGAGGTGGCGAAGAAACTGCGCGGCGTCACGCATCTCATCAACATCCAGGGCGACGAACCGCTGGTGGACCCGAAATTGATCGATCAGCTCGCAAAAAAAATGCAGCGCGATCCGAAGATCGAGATGATCACCGCGGTCCACCCCTTTTCCGATCCGGCCGACGCGCAATCGCCTCACCAGGTCAAAGCCGTCCTCGATCGCAAGGGTCACGCGCTTTATTTCTCGCGCCACGCCGTCCCCTACCCGCGCGACACCGCCGCGGCGAAATATTTCCGCCACCAGGGCATCTACGGTTACCGGCGCGATCTGCTTTTGCGCTTTGTTCGCTGGAAACCGACCCCGCTCGAAACCGCGGAAGCGCTCGAACAATTGCGCGCGCTGGAGAATGGCGTAAGCATTCACGTGGTCGTGACCGCAAGCGGCTCGCCCGGGGTCGATACTCCAGAAGATGCCCGGGAGATTGAGCGCCAGCTGCTCGCTCGCTCGCCTCGACCGCGCCAGTCTCCTTCTCGATGAAATATATTTTTGTCACCGGTGGTGTGGTCAGTTCGTTAGGCAAAGGCCTTGCCGGCGCTTCGCTCGGCACCCTGCTCGAGTTACGCGGGCTACGCGTGCTCCTGCAAAAATTCGATCCTTACCTCAACGTCGATCCGGGCACGATGAACCCGTTTCAGCACGGTGAAGTCTACGTCCTCGATGACGGCGCCGAGACCGATCTCGACCTCGGCCATTACGAGCGCTTCACCAATTGCGTCCTCTCGCGGAACAACAACCTGACCAGCGGCCAGGTCTACGAGACCGTCATCCTGAAGGAGCGGCGCGGAGATTATCTCGGCGCCACCGTGCAGGTCATCCCGCATGTCACCGACGAGATCAAGGCCCGCATCCGGCAGGTCGCCGATCCGGAGAAAGTCGACGTCGTCATCACCGAGATCGGCGGCACGGTCGGCGACATCGAAGGTCTGCCCTTCCTCGAGGCCATCCGGCAATTCATTCTCGAAGTCGGCGCGCAAAATGTCGTCGACATGCACGTCACCCTCATTCCCTACATCCGGGCGGCGGGTGAATTGAAGACCAAGCCGACTCAGCAAAGCATCGCGAAATTGCGCGAGATCGGTCTCCAACCGCAGGTCCTCATTTGTCGCACCGAGCGCCCGCTCGATCAGGAAATCCGGCAAAAACTTTCCATGTTTTGCAACGTCGGCCTGAACGCGGTGATCGAGGCGCGCGACGTCCCGCACACCATCTACGAGATGCCGCTCATGTTGCACGAGGAAGGCCTCGACGAGCTCGTTTGCCAGCTCCTGAACATCGACGCGCCGCCGCCCGACCTGAGCGACTGGCGCAAGTTTGTGAGTCGCGTGATCAACCCGAAGAAACAGGTCAAGATCGCGGTCGTCGGCAAATACATCGAGCTCCAGGACGCCTACAAAAGCATTTACGAATCGCTCACCCACGCCGCCGCCAGCCACGATTGCGGAATCGATCTGCGCCTAATCGATGCCGAGTCGCTCGAGAACGGCGTCGACGGTCAATTGAACGACGTCGCGGGCATCCTCATCCCCGGCGGCTTCGGCGAGCGCGGCGTCGAAGGCAAAATCCGCGCGGCACAATTCGCGCGCGAAAATAAAGTGCCGTATCTCGGGCTCTGCCTCGGCATGCAGGTCGCGACGATTGAGTTTGCGAGGAATGTCTGTGGCATCGCTGGCGCCAACAGCGTCGAGTTCGACCAGGAATCAAGCGAGCCGGTCATTTGCCTGCTCGATGAGCAGCGCAAGGTCCGGAAAAAAGGCGGGAGCATGCGCCTCGGCACCTGGCCGACCAAGATCGTGCACGGCACTTTGGCCGAGAAAATTTACAAGCACGACGAAGTGCTGGAGCGCCATCGGCACCGCTACGAGTTCAACATGAAGTATCGCGACCAGATGGCGGAGAAGGGTTTCCTCATCAGCGGCACCTCGCCCGACGGTTCGCTCGCGGAATTGATCGAGCTCAAGGACCATCCGTTCTTCCTCGCCTGCCAGTATCACCCCGAATTCCAGAGCAAACCGAACAAGCCGCACCCGCTCTTCAGCGGTTTCATTCGCGCCTGCCTCGCCCACCAGGATTGAGCGCTGTAGACGCCTCCCTCTGGGAGGCGCGGGCACGCGCGTGGCCACCAGAGCCGCGCTCGCTTCTCCCCGCGCTTCGCAGAGCGAAGCGTCTACAAGTGCGCGGCGCGCCGCAGCCGATCCATGATTGCGACCCCGAGCCCTTCCGCGGGCATGGCCTCAGCCACGATGCAGTCGAGCCGGGCGCGGTCGAGCTCGCGCAGGTGGCGGAAAAGATTGGTCGCGGCTTCGCGCAGGTCTCCAGTCGTGCTGAGGCGGCGCGATTCCACAAACGTTTCCGAGAACGGTGCATCGCTCCAAAGCAACGCGCCGAAGCGCTTCCCTTTTGGCACCGCGACCTCGGAAATATCCTCCGCGATCAGGAGCGGGGTTTGCGGCCGGTAGTGCGACGGCAACTGCCCGGGCGACTCCGTCCGGACGGCGTCGCGCACTCGGATCTCAGCGAATTTCGCCAATTCTTCCCGGGTGACCGGCCCGGCGCGCAGGATTTCGATTCCGCCGAGGCGGACGGCGATGACGGTCGACTCGATCCCGTGCTCGGTCGCGCCGCCATCCACGATGAGCGGAATGCGGCCGGACAATTCCTCCATCACGTGCGCCGCGGCGGTCGGGCTGATGCGGCCGAAACGATTGGCGCTCGGCGCGGCGAGCGGGCGCCCAAACTCTCGCACCACTTCCGAGAAAAGTGGATGCGCACTCATCCGCAGTGCGATCGTTTCCAGGCCGGCGGTCACGATCGGCGGCACCATTTCCCGGCGCGGCAGAACGATCGTTAGGGGGCCGGGCCAGAATTTGGCGATCAACCGTTCCACCAGCGGCCGCGCTTTTTCTTCGATCACCGCGACCCGTTCCAGCCAGGCCAGCTCGGGCAAATGGACAATGAGCGGATCAAAGTGCGGACGTTTCTTGGTTTCGAAAATCTTCACCACCGCTTCCGCGGAAAGGGCGTCGGCCGCCAGCCCATAAACCGTTTCGGTCGGGAGCGCGACGACTTCGCCGGCGCGGAGCAACTCGACCGCGCGCGCCACCGCCCGCCGCTTCTCGTTAGGGGAAGCGGTCGCCGCGATCTGCGTATTCATTTCGACTGCAGGCGATCCCGCGCGCGTTGCCCGGCGGCCGCGGCCGTCTCGGCCGTGTCGGCCACCGCGGTCAGGTGTCCCATCTTGCGCCGGGCACGCGGCTCGCGTTTGCCGTAGAGATGCAGGTGCACATTGGGTTCGGCCAGGGCCGCGGCCCAGTCTGGCTCGCCTCCGCTCCAGACATCGCCGAGCAGGTTGACCATCGCCGAAGGACGCAGGATTTCGGTTTTGCCTAACGGGAGCCCGCAGACCGCGCGGACGTGCTGTTCAAACTGGCTCGTAACGCAACCCTCGATTGTCCAATGCCCGGAATTATGCGGCCGTGGCGCCAGCTCGTTGATGATCAATTCGCCGTTCGCGCGGAGAAACATCTCCACCGCGAGCAGTCCGACGAGATCGAGACTCTTCGCCACCGCGCAGGCCAGTTCGCGTGCTTCCTCCGCGACGCGATCCGGGATCCGGGCCGGCGCGAGCGTCACGTCGAGGATGTGGTGGCGATGAATATTTTCGCAAACCGGGAAGACCTCCGTTTTTCCGTCGGGCCCGCGCGCGACGATCGCGGAAACTTCCCGCTCGAAATCGACCACTTGCTCGAGGACACATTCCGCGTTCTCCCGCGCCGACCAGATCTCGACCAGGTTGGTACCCGGGTCGATCCGTTGCTGACCTTTCCCGTCGTAGCCGAAGGCGGCGCCTTTCAGGATCGAGGGCCGGCCGATCGCTTCCACCGCGCTCGTTAGGTCGCCCTCGCTCGCGACGCGGCGAAACGCCGCGACCGGAAAGCCGGCGCCGGAAAGAAACTCTTTTTCCCTGAGGCGATTCTGCGCGATGAGCAGAATCTCGCCCCGCGGCCTAACGAGCGGCTGTTCGCGCGCCGCCCATTCGATCGTCGCCGCCGGGATATTCTCGAACTCGAAGGTCAGGACGTCGATCGAGCGCGCAAAACTGGTCACCGCGGCTTCGTCATCATAATTCGCCGTCGTCGCCGCATCGGAAAACTGCGCCGCCGGCCCGTTCTCCTCCGGCGAAAAGGTGTGGACCCGGTAACCCATCCGGCGCGCCGCGATGGCAAACATGCGGCCCAACTGGCCGCCGCCCATCACCCCAATTGTCGCCCCGGGCAGCAACTTCTTCGGCCCGGTCATGGCAACTTCTGCGCGAGCACGCTCTTCGTTTGGCGGCGCCGGAATTTCTCGACCGCGGCGCGCACCTTCTCGTCCTGCAACCCGATGATGCTGGCGGCGAGGAGCGCGGCGTTCTTCGCCCCCGCGACGCCGATGGCGAGCGTCCCGACCGCGACTCCGGCCGGCATTTGCGCGATGGAAAGGAGCGAGTCGAGCCCCTTCAAAGCGCGCGATTCCACCGGCACGCCGAGGACCGGGAGCCAGGTTTGCGCGGCGATCATCCCAGGCAGATGAGCCGCGCCGCCCGCGCCGGCGATGATGATCTGCACCCCGCGCTCGGCCGCTTCTCGCGCGAACTTCGCCATCAAATCCGGCGTGCGATGAGCGGAGACGATTTTGTGCTCGTTAGGCACGCCGAATTTTTCCAGGAGCGCGACGCAATGCTGCATCGTCTCCCAATCGGAGGCGCTCCCCATGACCACGCTGACGAGGATTGGAGCGGACTTTTTTTTCGCCATAGAATCCGGTCTGCCGGAAGCCCATCCCTTCTCCCGATGCATCAAAAAATGCAACGCTCTTTTTGCCCGAGCCGGCCGCGCGCGCCGCGCAAAAGTTTCGCTCCTGTTACTTTTGGCAAGTTGATGAGGTCCCTGCCCTTCGGCATGATACAGGCACCGCTTTTGGCGGATGTGGTGATTGCTGGAAAAGGAGTCTGCGACATGAACAAAACAATTGTCCGTTTTTCCGACAGCCGTCTCCGGCTGCTCGTGCTCATCATCCTGACGGCCCTCGCCGGCGCCGTCCAAGCCGAGCTCGCTCCCGAATGGGTCTCTCGCGTGCCGCTCGGCACGGCGCTCGCCGCCGGCCCGGCCGGGATCCATGTCGATCCGGATGGCGTCTCGTACGTCACCGGAACTTCCGGGGGCGGCTCGGGAAATACCGATATTACGACCAGTTCGTTCGCACCGGATGGATCGCTGCGCTGGACGCAAACCTGGAATAGCACCGGGACAAACTCCGACCAGGCGCGCGGGATCACGATGGGGCCGGGCGGCATTCTCTATGTCGTCGGGAATACGCCCGGACCGCAAGCCTTCGCCAACGTCCTGATCCTGGGCTACGACGCTGTCACCGGCGCCCTGCTCAAGACGATCCAGTACAGCAGCGGGCCATCCAGATCGGAGTCCGGGGCCTCGATCGTGACCGACGCGGCCGGCAATATCTATGTCGGCGGCACGACGGTCGGCGACGGCCTTGATGTCATGACCCTCAAATTCAATCCCGCCGGTGTCCTGCAATGGAAGCGCACCTGGGACGGGCCGGCCTTTTCGCCGTTTTCGGGCGACAGCGTGCAGAAGGTGTTGCTCGACTCGGACGGGAATCTCCTCGTCCTCATCACCGGGATCATGGGCTCGAATCAGCCCGACTACGTCGTGGTGAAATACGCCGGCGGCGCCGGGACGACGCTCTGGGAGGCGAACTGGGGCGTGAGCGGCGGCGACTATCCGGCCGACATGGAGATCGATGCCGCAAACAACATCTATGTCACCGGCATCGGGATCGATCTCATCGACAAATACAGCACGATCAAACTGAACGGGACAAACGGACAGCTCATCTGGCAATTCTACGACGCGTTGGGGAACGACCACAGTGCGACCGGCCTCTTCCTCGACGGCAACGGCGGGGTCCTGATCACCGGCGCGAGCGATCCGGAGGGCAACCATTCCAATTTCAACGACCAATTCTTCACCGTGAAACGCGACGCCACGACCGGGGCGCAGCTCTGGACACACGTTTACGGCGAGATCTGCGTCGGTTGCTACGACGTCCCGTCGGATGTGCGAGTCGATTCGGCCGGGAACACCTTCGTGGTCGGTAGGACGAGTTCGCCGCCCTACAGCAATGACATCATCCTCTTCGTGCTCGATAACGCGACCGGCCTCGAGATCGATCGCGGCATCGTCTTCAATACCGGCACCGAGGTCCTGACCAGCGGCCCCCTGCGTTTCGATGCCGCGTTTAATCTCTACGACGGTGGCCAGATCTACGACGCCAACTCCGGCGCCATCGACATGAGCGTGACGAAATGGACGTCGCTGGTCGGCGGCGGAAATGGCATTCCCTGCGCCGACACCGTCTCGCTACAGGCGCGTTGCAAGGCGAGCGGCAACGGCAATCGCCTCCTCCTCCGCCTCAATCTGACCGACACCAGCCACAGCGGTGAAGAGGTCACCATCACCGTCGACGGCGCGCCCTTTACCCTCACCATCAGCGGAAAACGCGCCCAACTCTCCGTCCCCAACGCGACCCCGGGATCGCACACCGTGGAGTTGACTGATCCGGCCGGCTGCCTCGCGCCCGTCGTTACGACCTGCCCCGGAGATTAGCCGGGAAACGCACCAGCCTCATCTCAAGCCCGCGTCTCTTCGCCATTTTAAGGGCGTAACTTTTTTCCGTTTGCGATCCTCAGCCTCTCGGAAAAGTGTGAGCCCGAGATAGCCGGCAAAGAGTATCACCCAATGCGCTGCGTCCGGTTTCACGCAGGCGCAATCCAAACCTCTGAAGGGAGATACCATGACAGGACATCGCAGACCTTTGCCGGCATGCATTCATTCATTTTTTCATCAGGCGAGAGGGCGGGTAGCGCTCGTTTTCGCGCTCGTTCTTGCCGTCACCAGCACCGCGTTTTGCGAAATCCCGCGCGGTGTTTACTCGATCGCCGGGGTCAATAGCGACCCAGTCTCGCGCACCCTTACAAATCCCGACGTCGACGGGATCAGTCTCCGGACCGAATGGAGCGCGCTCGAGCCGACGGAAGGGAATTTCGATTGGACCTACCTCGACGGCGCGATCGCACTTTGCGTCGCGAACGGGAAAGACGTGCTCATCCGCATCGGCACGCAGCAAAGCAAACCGGCCTGGGTCACGACCGCGGTCAAGCGCGCCCGTGGCAAGTTTTTCACCTTTCTGGATGACGATGTGAAAACGAAGATCCCCGTCTTCTGGGATCCCACTTTCATTGCGAAGAAGACCAACATGATCAGGGCGCTCGGCGCCCGCTACACCGGCAACCCGTCGGTCAAAATTGTGGTCGTGAGTTTTGCCAATGCGACCTCGGAAGATTGGGCCGTCCCCCACACCCCGGCCGACATCACCGCCTGGCTGCGCGTCGGCTACACCACCGCTCTCATGCTTTCGACCGGGGTCACGATGATCAATACCACGATGGACGCCTTCCCAAATCAGTATGTCACCCTCGCGGTCGGCGGGAACGGCACGCTCGATCAGCCCTTCGCGGAAGATTTCGTCGCGCGGTCCTCGGTGACCACGGCGCGGCTCGTTTACGGCGAGAGAATGATCGCGCAGCGGAACAATCTCTCGGCCACCACTCCGGCCCCTCCCGGGACCGATTCGCTCTGGTCGATGATCTGGGACCTCCAACCCGAGGTAGGCGCGCAAATGGTCAACATCTGTTTCGACAGCGAGGCCTGCGGAGAAGGTCTCGATCCCGAGACCGCCCTCACCATGTCGATCCAGAACGGTCTCGATTACGGATTAAAATTCATCGAGATCTACCAGAGCGATGTGAACCGTTACCCCGAGGTCATCACCTGGGCGCACGAGCAGCTGAACGCGCAGTAAAAAAAACGCGGCATCGTAGCGGCGGTTTAAAACCGCCGACCGCTCGTCCCATTGTAGCGGCGGTTTACAACCGCCGAACGCCTGCCCACCAACCGCCGCTACCACGGACTCCGCCCTGGCGCGAGAGCCGGCGACTGCTTGGTAATCGACCGCATTCGTGAAAAGCTGTCGTTCATGAGACCAAGATCGTTCCTTCTTTTCGGCCTCCTCTGCGCCCAGCTCTCCATCTTTTCCTACTCGTTAGGCGCAAGGCCCAAAGTCGGGCTCGCCCTCGGCGGCGGCGGCGCCCGCGGCGTCGCCCACATCGGCGTCCTCAAAGCGCTCGAGGAACTCGACATCCCGGTCGATTACATCGCCGGCACGAGCATGGGCGCCGTCGTCGGCGGACTCTACGCCAGCGGAATGTCGCCGGAGCAGATCGAGACCCACTTCCGCGAAGCCGACTGGCGCTACCTCCTTTCCAATTCCTCGCCGCGCGAAAGCGAAACCTTCCGCAGCAAACAGCGCGATTTCGACCTCGACCAGAACGTCGAGCTCAGTCTTTCGCGCAGCGGCGCCGTCCAGTTACCCGAAGGCCTGGTCGCGGGACGCAAGCTGCTCGTCAATTTGCGCGAGCTCACCCTGCCCGTGCGCGGAATCGAAGACTTCGACCGCTTGCCGATCCCTTTCCGCGCGATCGCGACCGATATCGAGACCGGCCAGAAAGTCGTCATCGCTCGCGGCAGCCTCGCCGAGGCGATGCGCGCCAGCATGGCCGTGCCCGGCGCGTTCTCGCCCTACCGCATCGGCGGCAAGACCCTGGTCGACGGCGGCCTCACCAGCAACCTCCCGATCGAGACCGTGCAGGCCATGGGCGCCGACATCGTCATCGCGGTCGACGTCAGCCCCGTCCTCCTCAAAGCCGACCAACTCGATTCCGTTCTCTCCGTCACCAACCAGATGCTCGACATCATGATCGGCCAGAATCGCGCCGCCCAGTTGCAGCAGCTGCGCCCGGGCGACGTCCTCATCCGGCTCGAGTTGCCCGGCGCTTCCTCGGCCGATTTCGTCAACTCCACCGACAACGTCCCCGAAGGCTACGCCCGCACGCGCGACCGCGCGCCCGCTCTGCGCGCGCTCGCCGTCGGCCCGGAAGAGTTTGCCCGCTACCTCGCGAGCCAGCGGCGCGCCCGGCCCGATTCGGCCCGCATTTCCTTCATCGAAGTGGAAGGCGCCTCCGCCACGGAACGACAGGAACTGAAGGAGACGATCCCGTTCCGCCCCGGGGAACGGATCGAATTTTCCGAGCTGGAAAAGCACCTCGTCCAGTTCGAAGGCATGCGCGATTACGAAGTCGCCGACTTCCGGGTCCTCGAACGCGACGGCGAATACGGCCTTCTCCTCCAACCCCGCCGCAAATCGCGCGGCCCAAACTTTCTCAGCTTCGGCGCCGACTTTGCCTACGGCACGCCCGGCACCGCCGACGCCAATGTCCTGCTCGACTGGCGCATGACACAGTTAAACTCGTTAGGCGCGGAATGGGAAAGCATCCTTCGCCTCGGCGACCTCACCACCGTCTATTCGGAATGGTACCAGCCCCTGGAACCGTCCCGCACCTGGTTTCTCTCGCCCTCCATTCGTTATGCGAGCGAGCTCATCGACGCCCTCGACACCGATGACGACCGCCGCCGCTTCCGGCTCCAGACGCTCGTCGGCCAGCTCGACACCGGCCTGCGCCTCGGCCGCATCGGCGAAGTGCGGCTCGGTTACGCCCACGGCCTCAGCGACATTAGCGAGACCCTCAATCTCCCGCGCCAGACCAGCGGCACGAGCGAGCGCGGCCTCTTGCGCGCCTCGGCCACGATCGACACCCTCGACCGCGTCACCTTTCCCCGCCGCGGCTGGTTTGCCCGGCTCGAAGCCGGCGTCTCCGATCGCTCGTTAGGCGGGGAGGACGACTACAGCCGCGTCCAGGGCGAACTCTACAAGCCGATTTCCTTCGGCCCGAACATCATCGTCCCGCGCGTCATGGCGGGGCTGCGCACCAGCGGCGGCACCCTGCCCTATTACGATCGCTTTGCCCTCGGCGGCTTCCTCAACCTCTCCGGCTACACCCGGTCCGAGCTCTACGATCAGAACGCCGCCCTCGCCCAGCTCATCTACTACCGCGAGCTCGGCAAACTCCCGCAAGTCCTGGGTGGCGGAGTCTTCGGCGGCGCCTCCATCGAGGCGGGCAACGTCTGGGCCGATCCCGGCGACATCGACCTCCGCGACACCATCATTAGCGGCAGCCTCTTTCTCGGCGCCGACACCTTGATCGGCTCATTGTCGTTAGGCGTAGGCGCCTCCGGCACCGGCAACACCGCCATCTACCTCCAGCTCGGCCCCGTCCTCGGCCGCGGCCGCATCGATCGCTGAAACGCCGGCCGGCTCCAGCCAGGAAAAAAGCCCGCGCCACCTTCCGGCGACGCGGGCCCTCTCTGTTCCTGATGTTATCCCGACGGACTAACTGAGACGGTTCACGGCATGACTGCCGTTGCCATTTCCATTCCCGTTAGGCGCGATCGCCGACAACGGTGCCAACAACTCCGCGTCGGACGCCGCAACCGTTTCCGGCTGCGCTTCCGGCGCCGCTTCTTCCGCCGGCATCGTGACGAGGATCGGGTTGCTCGCCACACTCTGCGAGCCACCGTTCACCGCCTGCGCGATGATCTCCATCGTGATCCCTGCTGCGACAGCCTTCCAGCACAGCCATCGGCGTGAGCGAGCTCGCCACCCGCTTGTAGCTCGTGTCGAGACCCAGGATCTTGCGGCGGAAACGGTAGCGCGTCGCCAGCGGCATCGCATCGCACTCCAACAGGACCTGCGACCCCATGATCGTCGCCCGCAGACCCGTCGGCGCGGCCGGCGTCGTCTGCGTCGACGGCAACTGCAACCCGAAGGCAAGCCAGCGCGGATCATCCTTTGCCAGCTTCTTATCCAGGTTCGCGATCACCGTGCTGATGAGTTTCAGGAGATCGGCCTTGGCCGGCTCGCGCACATCGCCCGCTGCTTTCAGCGCCTGCTCCGCCGTGGTCACGCCCTGCTGGGCCGTGATCGCCGCCCCCGTCACTTCCCCGGCCTTGGCCGC
>CAVYJY010000010.1:0-139497 GCA_963768965.1 uncultured Verrucomicrobiae bacterium
ACGGAAATGCCATGACCTCTCAATGGAGTGACTATTCGCTTCGCCGAGTCAGCTTTTTCGCCGCTTGGTTTGGCGGCTTCGGCCTCGTTGCTTTCGCTTGTCTCCTCGCGAATTTCTTTGGACACGCACTGGTCTTCATCATTCCGGCGTCGTTCGTATGGACTGTCGCCTTCGTTCTCACCCTGGGCTGGGTGCAGCGGTTCCGTTGCCCCCGCTGCGGGGAGCCGTTTCTTCCTCCTATGTTTGGGACGCGCGAGCCGCAGAGGTTTCTTTATCCGAAGCGATGCGTGCACTGTGGCCTGCCGAAGTTGAGCGCCCCGAACGTCTAACCATGCGATGGAGCCGACCACGAGCCGCCGTACGACCTTGCTTTCCGTGACTACTTCCCATTCACCCGCTGCTGCGCGCGTTCCCGCTCGTGGCAGCTCATCTTGTTCTCGTTAGGTGCGTGTTACCTGCCCTGTGATCGCATCTGCAGTCGCGTATTGCATAGTTCGCCGCTGGTTTAGGTGCTTTCGACGTTCCGATCACGCGACGTCGCGCACGGTTCGACGCAGTACTTTGTTTGCACTTTCGACCGCCTTTGCAGTTCCGACGGCTCGTTCGATGGTCATGCTGCGTGGATGGCGCCGGCCTGCGCGAGCGCTAAGTCGCGTGGCTATCTGTTTCATCGCAATCGGCCGGCGATTTGGCATGGTGGCTAAAGCGCAGCCAGCTGGAGTTGACCACGCCGCCCGTGCGACGCTTGCGTCGACTATCGCCTGTCACGGACTGCGCATGCTGCTGTTATCGCTCTGCGGCAGATCTTGTCGCTTCGATGCGGCGATCGAACGCGTCCGTGCTCGACGATCTAGCAAGGCGTGAGGAACGCGGGCGCGCTGCGTTCTCGATTTGCTGGAATCCGCTTGTTTCGGTTCGCGCCACCGCGGTCGCGATTTCCTGTTGCCCGACGGCGTTGTCCGCGAATGCAAAACGTGTTCAAGATCGTTGCCTTTTTGTGCAGCTCACTTATCCCGGCGGTGAGCGGGAGGATTTCGCAGTGGCAGTTGTTCACGCCGCGGCGAGATGGAGGCGGTGGCGACTTCAGCTGTCATTGACGGTCATTGCCTGTGGTACAGATTTTGATCGTTCATCGGCGCACTTGCGCTTCCAAGCCACGCATCCAATTTGTTCTGGAACGCTCGGCATGATGCGGAGGCATCTAACCATGCGATGGAGCGAACGGCGGGCCGCCGTACGATCCAGTTTTCCATGACTTCCACCCTTCACCCGCTGCCACGCGCGCTCTCGCTCGCAGCAGCTCATCTTGTTCTCGTTAGACCTATGGACCTCGAACAGGAAGTCCCGAGCGCCACACCAAAGCGATTCTGCTCGGTTGGCGGTCTCGTTGGCATCGGCATTGTCGCTGTTTTGCTCGGGCTGTGCTCGCTGTTATATGCGTCGCGGTCTTCCTCTCCCGAGATTTACCAGCTGTTGGCGGCGGCGCTTGTGGTTACAGGGCTCACCACATTTGCGAAGATTCCGCGGCAACGGCGCCTCATTCGCGACGCAGAAGCGGAGTGGATGACGAACAGGTCTAACCAATCGCTGCAGCCAACCGCTGGCCGGCCCGATGAGTAGCTTTCACATGACTTCAACATTGAAATCCGGAGCAAAGCTCGCTTCCGCCAGCGGTGGCTGAGCTTCGTCTCGTTAGGCCCTACTCGTTCGTGATCTATCTCAGTCGCCATCAACTTCCAGAGCTCGCGCAGCTCTCGCCTGTGGAGCGTCGGACCGTCCTCGTAAATTTCAGCCTCAGCGATTCCTCCCGCCACCGATCTCGTCGCATGGCATACTGCATTTTTGCCGGTCAGATCGTCGGCGTCATTGTGGGCATGGTGCTCTTTGCGGACTCACCAGCGGTCGGCCTCCCGCTCTGTATGCTGGCAGGTCTGGTCGTTTCAGCCGGAGCAGCGTATTTCGTCGATCTCTACGCGTCTCGAACAGCACTTAGAGCATTTATCGCCGAATCCTCACGTCCGTTCGTACCAGTCAGCGACCGCGCTGCCGCATTGATCCACTATGGCAAATCACCCAAGGCCTAACCATGCGATGGAGCGAACGGCGGACCGCCGTACGCTCAACTCTTGAGATGGCGTCCACACTTCCACTCCGAGCGACGCGCGCCCTCGTCCGCCGTCATGCCCAAGTTGCACTTGGGCACGCGCCGATCCCCGAAGTTGCACTTCGCTGACCCGCCGATGCGAGGGCGAGGTGCAACTTCGCGAAAAGCGCGTCCCCAAGTGCACCTTGGGGACGAGGGCTTACCGAGGGCTACGCGCTGATCACCACTTCTGGGCATGCACACTCGGTTCGCTCCTGCGTAGAGCTGAAGAAGAGGCCACACGGACAGATGATCTACGGCGGTGGCCGTATTGACGAGGTTGCGTGATTCATCCGAAATCCCAGCCATGGAACATTACTACTCTCCACGTTTGGACAGGGACCTGATCACGGCGCTGTATCGCGAGCCGAGCACGCGGCATCCCGATGACGAAGCTGGCCAGCTGTCTCCTCCGCGCAGCACTCCGATGCGAGTGGACATTTGCCAGAGCCGCTGGTCGTGGTTCACAAGAGCGAGATTCTGGAGCGCTCCACCGGGACCATTCACAGCCCTACGCTGGGCGATAAAACGTTTAAGGCTTTGCGTTGGAGGATTTTCGGGCTCTACGCACGATAATTTTTGCTCCCCGAAAAGTCGTCCCCGCTGCTTCCACGGCATTTTTTGCTCTTCGGAGAGTCGCCCCTGTTGCTTCCACGGTATTTTTTGCTCCCGAAAGGTCGTCGCAGCAGCTTCCACGGTGTTCCTTGGTTCCCGAAATGTCATCTCAGCTGCTTCCACGGGATTTTTTGCTCCCGGAAGGGTCGTCCCAGCTGCTTCCATAACATTTTTTGCTCCCTGAAATGTCCTGGCAGCTGCTTCCACGGTATTTTTTGTTCCCCGAAAGGTCCTGGCAGCTGCTTCCACGGTATTTTTTGCTCCCCAAAATGTCATCGCAACACCGGCGACGTCTTTGGGCGGAGCAAAAAAACTCATCCCGACATCGTTTTTTCTTGCCAGCGAAAAAACGAAAACCCCCATACCCCCCAGTGCCGCGAGGCATGGTGCCCCGTAGCCAACCCAGTTAAACACCCTATGGCTAGCAATGAAATTCCGAAACGGTTCGACTTGATCGTCGAGATGCTCGAAGACGCCGCCGAGGCGCCCAAACCCACGGCGCAGCGATCAACCTGAAACAAAATGACGAGGCCGCTCTGCGCGCCATCCTCGCGGAGCTGGTCGGGACGCCGCTGGTCCCGGCAATGTGCCGCCCGCGGTGCCCGGCCTGAAAGATAAATGGAACATCGCCAAGGCGGCGAAGGTGAGCGAGCAGGATTAGGAGCAGGATTAGGGGTCAGGAGTATTAATACTAATGCATTGAACTCGCCGCCAGCGGCCAATCGACGGCAAGAATATTCTCCTGACCCCTGCAACTTTTCCCGCTACATGGGACTCCGGCCAAGCTGGAGATTATCTACACGCGGCAGAGGAATGGAAAACCATGAAACAGGAACGAGAACGAGCGATGGTCATGGCGTGGCGTAATGGCTAAAACGCTAGATCAATACCGGAATCCGCCCCGATGAGTTATCGGACTTACGAGCGTGTTGGTGCTGTTTTTTGGTCTATCGGATGGGGATGGGTCGCTTCGGCGTGCATTGTGAACCTGATAGAGCAGCGTCACGATTCTTCCGATGTGGATTTTAATTCAGTTGCTGTCAGTTATCTGGCTTGCGGAGGCGATGGTGTTTGGAATTGTATCGCTTATGCTTCCCAAACCGCCCGAATCGAGATGAACCCTAAGTCTAATTTACAGGTGGTAAACGGTCGTATGATATGGGGGGCTTACGAGATGACTCTACCACGCGGGCATTCCGGGGTCAGAGCTTGAATCTCGGGTATCTCGCGAGTTCAACCGGCGCGCGTCAACGGGGTCGTGTCTGAACATTTGACATTTGGCCCGGAAGGCAATCGTGAGGGGAACACTGCCGCGGCTGTTAAGCCAAATTGCATCGACACGATCCGGCCGCGCTTTTCGACTTCTTGGCTGCCGATAAACCGCGGTTGTAGATCACATGGCCACACCAAAAGGGATGAGAGCAATCCAATTGCCCGTCAATGCCACGGACGCTGTTCACGTTTACAGCGACGAGCACTGCATCTGGCTACAGCTTCGACGCAGTGTGCCTACCGAGCAGGATATTAATAGACCATCTTTTAAGGTCGCCCTTTGTCTTCAGCCCGGCACCGCACACAAGCTAGGCCTCGAGTTGCTCAACATTGCCGAGCGCAACAAGGGCAAGCAAAAGACCAAGCAACCAGCAAAGAAAACAAAGGCGTTACCTCGAAATGAAGCAGGAGTTTAGTCGACCGGGCACCAAGAATATGCCTCTGCCTTCCAAATCCACCGCCGCGCCACTGCTCACGGCACTTGTGCTAGCGTGGGCGATGTCTTTCAGACGCGAGCGCGCAGTCGCCCATGCCTTTTGTCCCGAAGGAATTCAAGGTCCCGGAAAAGCTCGAGACGAAAGAGTTCCGGTTGCGCATGCTGACCGTGAACGATGTCGTGAAGGACTACGACGCGGTCATGACCAGCGTGGAACATCTCAAGACCGTCTGGCCCGGCGGGTCGTGGCCGGACGGCCTCACCTTTGAGCAGGACCTGATCGATCTCGGCTGGCATCAGAAGGAATTTCAACGGCGCACCTCCTTTGCCTACACCGTGGTGACGCCGTCGGAGTCGGAGGTGACGGGCTGCGTCTACATCAATCCCACGCCGAAGCGCGGCTATGACGCGGTGGTGTATCTCTGGGCCCGGCAAAGCGAACTCGCCGGCGGGTTGGAGACGAGGCTGTTCGCGGCCGTGAAAGAGTGGCTGGCGAAGGAATGGCCGTTCAAGAAGGTGGCTTTCCCCGGGCGCGAGATCAGCTGGGAAGAGTGGCGCAAGATCCCGGACGAAAAACGCTAGGGTTCCAAGTCTATGGGCGCCGTTCCTGAATCCGACGACTCGCATTTCGCTTCGATCGGTAATTTCAGCCCTCCCGAGGCACAGCGTTTGTTCGACGCGTTGGAGCAGGCCGCCATAGACTTCCGCGCGAAGTTTGATGATGGCATCGATTCTTCGGCCATCGTCCAGCGCAGCTTTGGCCTCGACGCGCAAATCGATGTCTTCGTTGATCCAGAGAAGCTGGCCGAAGCAGAGGCGATTCGCCGCAGCCTGTTCGGAGACTTTGGTGCGTGATCACCCCAGACCTGATCAGCGATCGGGCCAGCGCAAGATCCCGGACGAAAAACGGTGATTGCCGCAGCGGCCTGACGACCAAAAGTGGCGCGCCATCACCGAAAACCGCTGGAGGGAATCGCTCCGTCGATTCCGCGGATGGCGCGCCACTTCCCCTAGCCGCGTCAACCCCCGGCACCGACGGAGCGGTGCCCTCCAAATGGCAGCGGCGGTTTTGGTCTCGTGAAAAACCTTTCAAATTGAAGGCTTTGCAAGAGCTGATCGGGCACCTATTCTTCCGCTACGCTGGGCGAGTCACGCGCGACTCAACCTACTAACGGAAGAATATGTCTTGAACGAGAAATCCGGTTTCATCTCCGACCGAGCTCCTTTTTGCCGCCATCGTTGATTCCTCCGATGACGCCATTATCAGCAAAAACCTGCGCGGTATCGTGATGAGCTGGAATACGGGGGCGCAGCGGATTTTTGGCTACTCGGCAGAGGAAATCGTCGGCCACTCCATCACTCTGCTCCTTCCGGCCGACAGACTGGAGGAAGAGGGACGGATCCTGGAGAAGTTGCAACGCGGGGAGCGCGTGGATCATTACGAAACCGTGCGTCGGCGCAAGGATGGAACATTGATTGACGTATCGCTCACCATCTCTCCAATCCGGGATGAGACCGGGCAGGTGGTGGGTGCTTCAAAAATAGCGCGCAACATTACCGAGCAAAAGGAGTCGCTCCGCAAACTGGCGCAGGCCCACGAGCAGCTGAAGCGGGCCGATACGATGAAGGCAGAATTTCTGGCCACGCTTTCCCACGAACTGCGGACGCCGTTGAACGCCATTCTCGGCTGGGTGCAAATCCTGAAGGAGGGCGCCACCGCGGAGGATCTGGCGGAAGGCGTTCCCGTCATCGAACGCAACGTCCGCGCGCAGGCCCAGTTGATCGAGGATCTGCTCGACATGAGTGCGATCGAAGCCGGGAAGGTAAGCCTGGACATGCGGCCAGTGGACTTGGAAGAGATCGCGAGAGCCAGTCTTGAGACGGTGCAGGCGGCGGCGCAAGGGAAAGAAATTCGTCTCACCTCGGCCTTCTCCAGCCTCGGAGGAATTGTCACTGGCGACCGGAACCGGCTCCAGCAGATCCTCTGGAACCTGCTGATCAACGCCGTGAAATTTACGCCCAAGGGTGGCCGGGTTCACGTGGTGATCGAGCGCTGCAATTCGCATGTCGATATTTCCATCTCTGACAACGGCCAGGGGATCGCACTGGAGTTTCTCCCCTATGTTTTCGATCGTTTTCGGCAAGCCGACCCTTCGTCAACGCGACGTCATGGAGGACTGGGGATCGGCTTGTCGATTGCGAAACATCTTACGGAATTGCACGGTGGCGGCGTCAGAGTCGCGAGCGGTGGCGTAGGAAAAGGCGCAACATTTACTGTCAGCCTTCCGCTGCAGTCGGTGCGCCACGTGCCAGAAGAGCTGGCCCAAACACAACGCTATGTAGAGATGGATGAAGCTGCGATGCCCGCCGACTTGCAAGGCGTCAAGGTGCTGGTCGTTGACGATGAGAGAGATTCATTGGAGATCGTCAAACGCATCCTCGGGCACGCAGGCGCGGAAGTCCGCACTGCAGCGTCGATGGAGGAAGGGTTGGCTGAGTTTGCGCAGTTCCTACCGGACATCGTGCTGAGTGACATTGGCATGCCCGGGCATGACGGTTACGAGTTCCTCGTCGCTCCGGGACTTCTTCCTTCATCCTTCATACTTCTGACTTTTCTGTGAAGCTGCATTGCAGTGCGCACTTTTCGGATTGAGGATCACGCATCGCCGTTCCGACGGCCTGCCAATCATCCCATGCATTCAGCAGCCTTTATTTTCGAGCCCGGAGAGTACGATGAAGAATTTCATCGGCTGAACGCCATCATTGACGGAGTCGCGCGCTCCATGACCGCCTTCCGCGGCGCCGAGTCATGGGTCTCACCGGACGGGAAAAGGAAGAATACGACCTACTATTGGGACAGCCTCGAGGCCTTGAAGGAATTCTCCACCCATCCGGTCCACCTGGAAGCCAAGCGCCAGTATTCACGCTGGTATAACGGCTACCACATCGTGATCTCCGAGGTCGTGCGTTCCTACGGCGACGGCGCCTTCCCGCACCAGACGCCAAACGAACGCCGGCCGCCCTGATCCGTGGGGTCACTCCGGGCAGGACGTTCACGTCTGGAAGGGAATCTCTCCGTCGAGTTCGCGGCACGGCGGCGACGACGCCGGTCGGCGCGGAGGTGCTGGTCGGTCTCTCCGACGAAGCATGCTATTGGCACCGGCCCGATAAATTGCCGGCCGCAAATGCCTGGCCGAGCGCCGCGGTGAACGGTCACGACTCTTCTTTGGCGAAAACCGGGCCGGCCGCGGCATCTCGCTCTTGTGCTAAACGCGGGTTCCCGTTAGGCGTGAACGCCATGACCGAGAGAAAGGCGCGCACCTGGCAGAAGATCGGGATTTTCTACGCGCTCACCCTGCTGATCAGCGCGCCGTTTTGGTATCTTTGTTCCTACGGCAGCGATGTCACGCTCGTGACCGGGTTGATGTGGTCGCCGGCGCTGGCGGCGGTGTTTACGAAATGGATCTTTAGCGAAAACCTGCGCGATCTTGGCTGGAGCTGGGGCGCGTCGCGCTATCGGCTCCGGGGTTATCTCATCCCGCTGCTCTATGTGCTCGGCGGTCTATGTGCCGGTCTGGATGAGCGGGTGGGGCGGGCTGAATGCGGTGGGCTATGTGCAGACCGTGGCGAAGGACTTCGGCCTGGCCGCGCTGCCTGGTCCGGTGGCGTGTGTCGCCTATCTCCTCCTCGCGATGACGGCCGGATTCATCGCCAAGGCGGGGCGCGCGATGGGTGAGGAAATCGGGTGGCGAGGGTTTCTTGTCCCTGAGCTTTTCAAGGTGACCGGGTTCACCGGGGTCGGGCTGGTCAGCGGTGCGATGTGGGCCTTGTGGCATTTCCCGCTCATCCTTTTCAGCGACTACAACGCCGGCACTCCGGCCTGGTTTGCGCTCGGGTGCTTTACGGTGATGATCACGGCCGTCGGCTTCATCGCGGCGTGGCTGCGGCTGCGCTCGGGCAGTGTCTGGCCCGCGGTCTTCTTCCACGGGAGCCACAACATGTTTATCCAAATGATCTTTACCCCGATGACGACGAACAAGGGCAAGACCGCGTATTTGATCGACGAGTTCGGGATTGGTCTGGCGATCACGAGCGTGGGCGGGGCGTTCATCGTCTGGAAAATGCGGGGCGAGCTGCCGCGACCAGTGCAGGGCGCGTCAGCCTAACGAGCCTTGCGATGTGCCCGGATGTGGGCGACTAATTTTTCCGTCGCGGCGACGCCGTCGGGGATGGTTCGCTGGGCGCGGTGGCTGAGGTCTGACGGCGGAGAGTGATCTCTTCCAGGAGTTGTTTTTCTTCCGGGAAGATTGCGCCGCCGCGGGCGAGGTCGAGGTATTTATTTGCGAGGTCGACCTGGCCGGCGTCGTCGAAGAGGAGAGAGGCGTAGACGGCGGCGTGCGGGTCGTCCAGTTGCTCGGGCGGAAGTTTCTTCAGGACCTCGATCGCCTCGGCGGTGCGGCCGGTGCCGTAAAGAGCAAAGGCGTAGGTGACGACGGCGTTGGCGTCGTTAGGCGCATTCTCGTAGGCCTGCTCGGCGAGGGCGCGGCCGGCGGCGGTGTTGCGATCGAGGAGGAGCGCGAAACGGGCCGCGTTCGCCGCGAGGCCGATCTCGGCGGGTGAACTCTCGTGCAGGCGTTGCGCGGTGAGATGAAGATTGGGCAGGTCGTTCGTCTCGCGATAGAGCGCGTAGAGGGCATCGAGCGCTTCCCGCCGGGTGGCGGGGGTTTTGGCGACGCGCAGCCAAAGTTGTTCTGCTTCGCGGGTGAGTTCCCAGGCGGAAGCGAGTCGCGCGAGGGCGACTTCCCGCTCGGGATATTCGAGGGCGGCTTCCTCGGCGGAATTCCAGAGCGCTTCGAACTCGGCGATGGCTTCGCCGGCGGTGCGCCGGGAGCGGCGCGCGGCGTAGGCCTGGTAGGCGAGGCGCAGGTAATCGTCGTCGCCCCAGGAACCGCTCCGGGTCCAGCGTTTCAGGCGCGACCAGTTCTTGGTCTGGGCGAGGGACTCGGCGACGGAGGTCGCGACCGGTGGTTTGCTCGTTAGGTCGGCCGGGAGTTTGTCGCTCCATTTCAGGGCGGTCTCGGCGAGGTCGTTCTTGTTCATCCAACTGAGCAACTGCGCGAGGTCGCGGCTGTCGCGGGCCGCGACCGGTTTCACTTTCTCGAGCAGGGCGTCGAATTGTTTCGGGCTTAGTTTCCGGTAGAGATCGAGGCAGAGGAGATAATCGCTGAAGGTGACCTGCGGGCTCATTTGCAGGGCCTGAGCGAGCTCGTTCGCCGCCTCGGTCTGATTTTGGCGCAGGGCGTGATCGAGCAGGGCGCGGAGGGCTTCGGTGCGGAACTGGGCGACTTTGCTCAGACGCTCGAGCTGGCTGCGGGCGGCGGCATTTTTTTGCGGATCGGGAGAACGGATCTGCAGGACCGCGAGATTGAACTGGTAAGTGTCGTTCTTCGGTTCCTGGGCGACGGCGGCGGCGAAGTGGCGTTCTTCGTCGGCGATGTTGCCCTGGGCGCGGGAGAGCCAGCCGGCGACGACATGGAAGGGCGCCTTGTCGTGGTCGTCGGGCTCGACTTTGGCGAGAGCGTCGCGGGCGACATCGAGCTGGCCGAAACGAAGGGCGGCCGAGGCGAGATTGAGCTGGCTATCGAGCCCGGGATCGAGCCGCGCGATCTGGGCCCGCCAGGCGACGGTTTCGGCCCGGTTTTGTTGCTCGGTCGACTCGGCCAGGATGCGGGCGGCGACGAGCGAATTGGCGTCGATCGCGAGGGCCTTGCGCGCCATCGTCTCGGCCTCGGCGAGTTGATTGTGCTCGAGGCGATCGGTCGCTTTGGTGAGGAGGCTGGCTTTGTGCCAGCGGATCCAGCCTTTGCGGACGGAGGAAAAAGCGAAGAGCCCGACGCCGAAACCGAGGACGACGAAAATCGAAATGACCAGCCCGCTGCGGAGCTGGAGGTTCTGCAGCCAGGAAACCTGCCGGCGGCGTTTGCGCCGGACGCGCTTTGGTTTGATCGACATTCGCCCCGTTCCCTAGATTGACCCGGGGCGCTTGGCAACCACCGAGAAGTTTCAGCGTGCCGGCGGCAAAACCGCCCTAACGAGCCGGTTCCGGCTCGGCTTCGGCCACGACCGGCACTTCCTCGATGTTCTCCATCACTTCCTCGCGCAGCCGCGGTCCCCAGACGTAGCGGGCGAGGAGCACCTTGATCGTGGCGGTGAGCGGGATGGCGAGGAGGGGACCGAGCAAGCCGCCGATGAGCAGACCCCAGATGAAAATGGAAACGATCACGGTCATGGGATGGAGCCCGACGGAGTTGCCGACGATGCGCGGCGCGTAGAAGAGGCCCTCGAGATTCTGCACGACGATGAATATGATCGTGACCCAGAACGGGTGCCACCAGTCGCCCCATTGCGCGGCGGCGATAATCACGGCCGGGATCCAGCAGATGACGATGCCGAGGTAAGGGATCATCGTCATGGGAATCACAATGAGCCCGATGAGCGGCGCGAAGTTCAACCCGAAGATGGTGAGGGCGGTGCCGATGAGGATGCCGTCGACGACACAGACCAGGAGTTGGCCGCGGAAATAGGCGGTCACATAACTGTTGATCTGCGCCAGGGTGTTGGCGACTTCGTCTTTCAGCGGAGAGTTACGCAAAGGCAGATACTCGCGCCAGCGCGCCTCGATCGCGGGCCGTTCCTTGAGGAGGAAGAAGGAATAGATCGGCACCATGATGAGGCTGAGCAAAAAGCCGGTCACACCGAGGAAGCCGCCGACGCTGGATTTCACCAGTAACCAGAGTTTGGAAATGAGATCGGGCAGTTGTTTCTCGATCGCGGGCAGCTGCTTTTCCACCCAATCCTGGATGCGTTGCCGATCGGCCGAGGTGAGCTTGGAAGGCGCGGGCGAAATCACTTCGCCGCTGATGGAAGGGGGGCTGGGCGCCGGGGTGGGGGCGAGGTTGGGCGCGGGAGTCGGCGTCGGACCATCGAGGAGCCAGTTGATGAGGCCTCGCGCGGCGCCGAATTTGCCGGTTTCGGAGCTGAGACCGAAGGTGTGCTCGTAGCGATAAATGATGTCGACCACGCGGTCGCGCGAGCGCTCGGTCAACGCGGGCAATTGCCGCGCGAGGCTCGCGCTTTGCAGGGAGATAAGGGGCACGATCCAGGCGAACAAGGCGGCGATGGCCAGAAAGGCGATGAGAAAGATGGTCAAGACCGCCTTGGTCCGGCCAAAGCCGCGCCTCGCCAGATAAGTGACAACCGGGTCGAGCAGATACGCCAGGATGGCGGAGATCGCGACCGGGATCAGGATCGGCTGGAGAAACGCAATCAGGTTGGCACTGAGATAGACGACGGTGCCGACGATCATGAAAAGGACGACGACAAAGATCGCCGTGAGCGAGGCCCACATTGTTTTGCGCTGCCAGGGCGTGGGATATTTCTTCACTTGGTCGGAGTCGGGCCGGGGGCCTGGCCTTTGTTTAACTTGGTCTTAGCGTCCGCAATTTTCCCAGTGAGCCTTTTGTTTTCCTTGTCGAGCGCGAGCGACTTTTGCCAGAACTCGATGGCCTTTTCCGTCTGCGCGAGGGCGGCATGGGTATCGCCGATGTGTTCGAAGACGACCGGGTCGCTTTCCTTCAGGGCAATGGAAGCGCTCATCAGCTCGGCCAGGGCCTGTTCGTATTTGCCCTGGCGATAATGGAGCCAGCCGAGGCTGTCGAGATAAGCGCCGTTTTCCGGTTCGGCGGCGAGGGCGCGCTTGATGTAATCCTCCGCTTCCTCAAGGTTGCGGTTTTGATCGGCCCACATGAAGCCGAGATAGTTGTAGGCCTGGGCGGCGTCGTCCGGGTCGAGCGCGATGGAGCGCTTGAAAAGCTCGGCTGCTTTATCGTAGAGCCCGGCTTGTTCCGCGGCCGCGCCGTATTCGAAATAGAAGCGGTCGCTCACCACCTCCTGGCCGCTGGCTTCACTCTCGTGCAGGGCCTCTTCAAAAGTCGTGACCGCCTCCTGGCTCTGCTTCGCCTCGCGCAAGGCGATCGCGAGCAGGTAGGTAAGCTGCGGCGCGGAAGGGTAGCGCCGGCGCGCCTCCTCCAGGAGGCGCACGGCGCGCTCGTTCTCGCGCAGCCGGCCGATGAGGAGCTCAGCGAGGTGGAGGTAGTTATCCGGCTGCGCTCCGTTGATGAGGAGGCTTTGTTCGAAGTTAGCCGCGGCCTTGGCATACGCCGCCCGGGCCTCTTCCAGCTTGCCGGCCTGGGCGAGGGCCTTGGCATCCTCTTCCAGGACGCGACCGAGCAGTTCGTAGGGCTGATATTTCTCCGGATGTTGGCGGATGATTTCCTGGAGCATCTCCATCGCCTTGCCGCGCTGGTTCGTCAGCATGAAGCCGGTGGCGAGTTTTTCGCGCGCGTTAGAGTCGTTAGGCTGGAGCTCCAGCACGCGGAGATAGAGCGGGATGGCTTCCTGCACCTGCTGCGAAGCGGCGAAATAATCGGCCGCGTCGGTCAGGACGGAGGCGTCGCTCGGGGCGAGGGCGAGCGCCTTGCGGAAAACGCCATTCACTTTTTCCACCTCGTCCGGCTTGGGCGCTTTGTCGCCCTGGGTCAGGAGCGCGAGATAGAGTTTGCCCAGTTGGGTCCAGAAAGCGGGGACATTGGTCGTGACCCGGGCCGCGCGATCGAGGGTTTGGAGCGCGCCTTTGCGGTTGCGGGCGGTGAGTTGGACCTCGGCCAGGCGTTGGTAGCCTTCGATCTCGTTAGGCGCGAGTTTCACCGCCTCTTCCGCATAACGAACGGCCGGATCCATTTTCTTCAGATACTTGGCGTAGATGTAAGCCAGTTGAAGATAGGGGCCGGGTTCCCTGGGTTCGGCCTTGACCGCGTCCTTCAGGATGTCGATGGCCCGCGGATAATTACCTTCCTGGGTGAGCAGAAAGGCAACCCGGGTCGCGAGATTGATCTCACCCGGGTCAATCGCCAAAACGCGCTCGAAAGCCTCGAGGGCTTTCTCGCCTTCGCCATCGTCCTGCAGATCCAGAGCCAGGACGTAATCCATCATGGCCCGGGCCTTGCGTTCGCCTTCGGGACGCAGGGCAAGGTCTTTCGGCGGGTGGAGAATGAGCGAATCATCCTGACGGGACGAGGCCGACGCCGCGGACGACAAGCGCTTTTGGTCCGAACGGCCTGGCGGCGGTGGCCGAAAGACAAAGGAAGCAAACGGCGCCAATCCAGCCGGCGGGCAGGAGAAGGTTACGGAGCCGTGGCGTCATCAGCCGAATGGTACAGGCGGCGCAGAGGGGACGCAAACGGCCGCCCGTGTCACCAGTTGCCGGTGCTAGCGGCCAGGAAGTGGCGCGAGGGCGAAGGATTTGGCCGCCACCGTCGTTTCGTTCGTGAGCGGGTAGGGTCGAGGGCCGAAATTGACGATAACTCTCGGCCCGCCCTCCCAATCGGTGTATTGCACGCTTCGATCGGGCGTGAGCCAGCCGTGACCGGTCATGCGGGCAAAACCAACCTGCGAACGGACGGAAGCAACGGCGCGATAACTCGCAACGTAGTCGGCTTTGTGGCTTTCCCAGAGTTTTCGATTGATGTGCCAGATCGGCATTGTGCCGTAGAGAATGTTAAAAAGGTCCTTCTTCCACGCGAACGGCCGGCTCTGAAAATTTGTGTCGCGCCAGACCCAGGTGCTGGCGACGTAGTCATGAAAGGCGAGTTGATAGAGCGGGATCCTTCTCTTCTCATCAAGGATGACGGCGGCATCCGCGGCATAACTATCGCCGAGGTCGGTGTCGTAACCGCCCGAGGGAATTTTAAGGTCGGGATCGGCGTAAGTGCGGAGGGACATTGAACCCTCGAAAAAATCGAGCCCGGGAAGCGCCCAGGTTGGGGAGGCGCCTTCGCCCGAGCCGACGATGGTGCCCAAATCCCGTGTCTCCTGCGCCAGCTTCAGGCGGGCGGCCAGGTTTTCTTCGATGCTGGAAGGATGATCCGGACTTAGACACGGAGCGAGCTGGACGATGAGAGTATCGAAGTAAAAAAGCTGGGTGCCATAGCTCGCGATCGCCTCTTTTGCTTTCTCCAGCCAGCGCGGCCGTTGGAATCTCCCACAGATGCGCTCCCATCCTTTGGAATTGCTTTCCCGGCGGAGTTTTTCCTCCGACATACGACCGGTGAGAATCGCATTTGGCCAGCCACGGCGGCCAACGCGGAAGAGGTTGCCCGTCGGCATGCGATAGGAGCCGGGAACCCAGCCGAGCTTCTTGATGCCGTCAAAGAGTGCCCGGTCGATCGGGTGTTTGCCGTAGAAAACGGCGAACCCGCGATCGATTCCCGCGGCCTTCATCTCGGCCACTAGCTGGAGGTCGTCGGTAGGGTTTTCTCCCCAGAGATAGACATAGACTCCATCCTTCAGCATCCCGACCGGTGGCCTGCGGGCGACTCGGTCGCGCAACGGTTCCATCTCTGGCTGCGCGGCGAGGAAGTAGTCGCGGTAGAGCTGCGCCAGGGCGACATAGCCGCCGCTGGCGACAAAGTCGTAGCGCAGCCGCATCGGAAAAGCGTAGACGGTGGCGTCGTCCGGCCCGGAGCGAGTGTCGGGGTTGCGGAAAGTATCGAGGCGCACGGCCAGGCCGCGCTCGAGATCAGTCAGACCCCACCAGGGTTGACTGCCGCTCCAGCCATAGGGTTTGTTGATTTCGTTCGGTCGATCGAGCGGCATGAGCATGCCTTCGCCACTCGTGTTCTGGACATAGGACCAGCCGCTGTCGGGTGCGACGAAATGAAAAGGATAAGCCGGCAAGGTCCCGTAATGCTCGTTAGGCACGGCCGCGGTCAGGTCAAAGCCGGCCGCGGTAGCTCCTTTCAACTCGATCGTCAGGTCGCAAGTTTCGCCAGGACCGGAAACCCGGCCGGAGATGGAAACGGGCGTGATCCTGAGGGAATCCGGCGCGACCTGGAATCCGGGCTCCACCTTCTGCCGCCAGGTGAGTTTGGTGCGCTTGTCGTAGACGGTGATCGAAGCGTCGCGCAGCGAGAGCTCGATGCGCAGGGCCTCGTTCTCCAGCCGCGGCAAGCCGGATGGGCTGGCGGAGAGCGAACTGGACGCCACCAGGAGCCAGCTCGAGATGAGGAGAGACACTTTCACGTCGAAGGTAGGAAGGTTAAGGAAAAGTTTTATGAGTCGTTCAGAAGATGGAGCGGGCCTTTCGAGTGGCCCTATCATAGCTGTTTTTGCTAAAATGAAATCCTGGCTTCATGAAGACAAGAGACATCGACTCAACTCCCGGTGCGTCCCCGCGCGCAGTTTATTTTCTGGTTCAAATTGCTTTCTCTGCGCTGCTCTTTCTCGCCGCGCCCATGGTCGAGGCCGGGATCGATGCCGAACGTATCGCCACCGGTTTTAAGCAACCGCTCGGGCTGGCCGCCCCGCCCGGGGATACCAGCCGTCTCTTCGTCATCGAACAGACCGGAAAAATCAAGATCATCCAGCTCGCGTCGAGGACGGTGAACGCCACTCCTTTCCTCGATGTCTCTGACAGAATCACAGCGCTGGGGACCGAGCAGGGGTTGCTGGGCCTGGCGTTCGATCCGAACTACGCGGTCAACGGCCGCTTCTACATTGCCTACACGGCGCCTGGTGGAAGTTTTGGCAACGGCGTCAGTCACATCGCGCAACTGACGGTTTCCGCCAATCCGGACATTGCCGATCCGGCGAGCGAGCGGACGCTGCTGATGTTCGATCAACCGCAGACGAACCACAACAGTGGCTGGCTGGGCTTCAGCCCGCGGCGGGGTGACGAAGGCAACCTCTACATTCATAGCGGCGACGGCGGGCACTTCGACGACACCGGGATCGGTCATATCGAACCGGGCGGCAACGCGCAAAGCACGCGGACCCTGCTTGGAAAAATCCTTCGCATTCACATCGAAGACGCGCCGGGCACCTACTCGATCCCGGCGAACAATCCGTTCTTTGGTTCCCCGACCGAAAAGCAGGAAATATGGCTGTGGGGGTTGCGCAACCCCTGGCGCAACAGTTTCGACCGCAAAACGGGCGACATGTATCTCGGCGATGTCGGCCAGGGCGAACGCGAAGAGATAGACGTGCAAAAAGCCTCCAATCCCGGCGGGGGCGAAAACTATGGCTGGCGGGTGCGCGAAGGATTCATCCAGAACCCGCGTTTCGAAGGCGAACCGCCGCCGCCCGGCGCGGTCGACCCGATTTTTGACTACCCGCACACCACCGGGCAAACCGTCATCGGCGGTTTTGTTTATCGCGGAAGGCAGGTGCGCGATCTGCGCGGGCTTTATGTTTTCGCCGATTACCTCGGCGGGGAGAACGGCGATTTTACCGGCAAGATTTGGACGCTGCGCTACGACGGAGTGAGAGCAAGCGACTTCACCGATATCACGGCGGACTTGTTTCCGACGCGGCGGGGCAATTACGCGCTGCTCAACCCCACCTCTTTCGGCGAGGACGCCGCGGGCGAACTTTATCTGACCGATTTCGGCGGCGGAATCGGAAGCGTTTACAAGATCGTGCGCGGCCGCTAGGCCCGCGCCCTCAATCCGCGGGCTCGGCGGTGCAGCGGACCCGCCGGGCGGCGAAGTAGGAACCGATGACGAGGATCGCGGCCATCAATTGGGCAGTCAGAGTTTCGTAGGTCGGAAAGACCGCGAACCAAAGGCCGGCCCAGTCCGGCAGCAGACTAACGAGTCCGGGCACCGGCGTGGTCGAGAGCCAATGCGCGAGCTGCATTTCCTGCGCCTGCTCGCCGACCATGACGAGGAGAACGCCGCCTAACAAGATCCCGGTGGTCACGAGCATGTTGCGATAGGGCAGCCGCTGTTGCAGGACGAAAGTGAGAATGGCGACGACCCCGGAGAGCCCGAGACCGAGCAGGGTACCTTTGAGGACGACCGCGCCGCCCAGTCGAAGATTATAAGTCTGGAGAAACAGGACGACCTCAAACCCTTCGCGATAAAGCGAAGTAAAGCCGAGCAGGATCAGTCCCCAGATCAGTTTGTTTTGCGAGGGATTGGCGCCGCTGGCGAGGAGCGCTTTGCGGCGGCGATTATGGGACCGGATCCAGCCGCCCCAATAGATCTTGTGGAAAAACCAGTTCATGATCACGAGCAGGACGACCACCGCGAGCAACCCGGTCGCGGCTTGCAGATGGAGGGCGGAAACATTGTCCGACAGCGCGGTCATGATGCGCACGGCAATCATCCAAGTGACGAGGCTGGCCAGGAAAGCCATCCCGGCGCCCCACGCGACCGGCCGCCGGCAATAACTGCGCGCACCGGTCATGCTGGCGGTGATGGCAGCGAGGACGAGGATGCACTCGAGCCCTTCACGGAAAACGAGAATGCCGATGTCGAGCATCGCGACCGTGGGGCTGACGTTGGCGCGGGTAGGATCGGGCGAACCGCCGGTGGTGAGCCCTTGCCAGGTCATCGCCCCGAGCACGCCCAGAGCGGCAACGAGGAGGAGAAATTTGTGCTCCGGCCGGAGGCGCAGACGCGGGGTCGAGACCTCGATCGGCGGGGCAGTTGGCTGCATAGCGGACGCAATCATGTCGCGATTTTATCACGTCGATACGAAACTGCTGTTGGCAGATTGCTATTCTCTAGCGGTGAATTGCGTACCGGATGGCACCCGGCGCTGCTCTGCCAGCGGGCGGGTTGTGATTTTCATCCGCCGTCGTAAAATTCGCGCATGCCACGCCGCGCGGGTTTTACCCTGATTGAGATCGCGATTGCGGTCTTCATTCTCATGCTCCTGCTTTTGCTCGCCATCCCGAGCGTGACGGGCGTATTGGCCAATCGCCGCCTGCAACGTTCGCTCGATGCCATGAATCAGATCGTGCGCATGGCCCAGGAGCGGAGCGTGCAGGAGCGCCGCCCGTATTTGATCGAATGGCGAAGGCAATCCGTCATCCTGCGCCCGGAAACGCTCGCGGAAGGCGACCCGGACCGGCCGACCGCCACCCTCGTTCTCGACAAGGGGCACGCCTACGTTCTGCGCCTCCCGGCCGCGCTCGAGAAGGATCCGCTCGCGCAATGGATCTTCTGGCCTTCGGGCGCCTGCGAGCCGGCTAACGTCCGCTTCAAGGGATCCGACGGCGCGTGGGAAGTAAATTATGCGCCGCTCAACGCGCGCCCGGAGATTGTTCGTTATGCGGCGAGGTAAGAGCCGGCTCGGGTTCGCCCTCTACGAGGTGCTGCTCGGCCTGACGATCTTTGTCGTCGGCGTCCTCGCGCTCGGCCGGGCGGTGGAGAATTGCATGAACGCGAGCGCGCTCAGCGAAGAAGAGAATCGCGTCCGCCAGCTCCTCGCCAATCGCATGGCGGAATTGCAGGCCAGCCCCGGCCGGCCCGATGCGGTCAAGGAACTGAACGTCGATACCGGGTACGGTGTCGTAAAGCTGATTCAAAAAAGCGCGCCGGAAGAAATGGTGGATACGGACAATACGATCGTCAGCGGAATCAGCCGGGTCACTCTGCGCGCGGAATGGTCCCGCCAGGGCCGAACCCAAAACAAGCAACTCGTTTTCTATGTCTATCGTGCGGGCTGACCGGCGCCGGAGGCTGGCTTTCACCCTGCTCGAGGTCACGCTGGCGGTGGCGATCCTCGGGATGATGGCGCTGGCGATTTATCGATTCGTGAGCACGAACCTGACCGCGGTGCGTCTTTCGACCGAGCTGAACGAACGCGACGCCCGCTACGAAGGGTTGGCCAATCTCCTGACCGAACAATTGCAGGATTTGCCGCCGGGGCAGGGGGCGTTGGCGGGCGAGCCCTTTAAATTCAGCGGCCGCTCACGCGATGAAATGTCGTGGACCTGCTCGGCCGGGCCTGGGTTGCTGACTCGTTATGCCACGGGCGAATATTCCGTGACCATGCGGTTGCGGCCGCTCGAGCGCGGGGAGGAGATGGAGCTCGGCCTGGTGCGGGAAGCCGAAGACGAAGAGAACCCCGTGCCGGAAAACAAAACCTGGGTCTCGCTCCTGAGCGGGGTGCGGAGCATGGAGATCCGTTATTTCGATCCACGGCTCAACGCCTGGGTCGATCGCTGGACCGACCGGAGCAAACTCCCGCACCTCGTTCGCCTAACGATCGATCGCGCGGGCGGCTCCGTGCCCTGGGAGGCGGTGCTCGCGCTCCGGCGGACGCCGCTTTGATGATCATGCGACCACCCGCCACGACCGGCCGTTCCGGCGCCGCCCTCATGCTCGCGCTCTGGGCACTTTTTTTGCTCAGCGCGATGGTGATCGCATGGGCGTTCGATATCAATTCCCGGCTCACCCTTTCGGGCGATGCCAACCGGCTGGTGGAAGCTTCCGCCATGGCCGCCTCGGGCGCGGAGGTCGCGCTCAGCCCCACGGTCGAGATGGGCTCCAGTGTCCTCCACGGTTCGTTAGGGCAGAACCAGACCTACGACGCCCGCATCACCGGCGAGGGCGGGCGGTTGAACCTGAACTGGATCCTGGCCGGGGAAAATCCGCAGCGGATCGGGATCCTGCGGCAATACCTCGAAGTCAACGGCATCGATCTGAATGAGCGCGACCGAATGATCGATTGCCTGCTCGATTTCGTCGATCCGAACGATCTGCCGCGCTTAAACGGCGCGGAATCGGAGTCCGGCTACCAGCCGAAAAATTCCCTCCTCCAGCGGGTGGAGGAACTAAAACAGGTCAAGGCCTGGGAAAAGTTTACCGCCCGGCCCCGGTGGGACGCGGATTTCACCCTCTTCAGCACCGGCCCGGTCGACCTCGTCTGGGCGTCGCGCGAGGTCCTGCTTTCCCTGCCCGGGATTAACGACCAGATCGCGGATCGGTTCCTGAGCTACCGCCGCGGGCCGGATGAGATCGACGGCACCGACGACGATCCGGTCTTCGATTCCTTCGATCAGGTTCGGCTTGCGCTCGGATTCACACCGGACCAATTTGCGCAGCTTTCGGGCGTAATCGGTTTCAAAGACCAGGTTGTGCGCGTGGTGAGCGTGGGCAAATCCGGCGCTGTGACCCGAACGGTCGAGATGATCATTCGGAAATCAGCGCAGCCCCAGATGATTCGTTGGAAGGAATATTAATATCGAACCCGCATCCACACCTGTTTTTATCGCGCCCTCCGGCGGGGGTTGGAATGTGGTTCGCTCCCGCGCCGCCAACGGCACCTGGGATGTGCAGAGCGTTTCCGACCTGAATGAAGCCGCCGGCTTGCTCACCGACGGCGACGACATCGTCTTCGCCCTGCCGGTCAACGCCGTGCTCGCGCAACGCCTGCGTTTGCCGACGGGCGACCCGACCGAGTTTGGCGGCATGGTCCGGCTTCAGGTGGAGAAGGCGTTTCCTTACCCGCCCGAGGAAGTGACGAGCGATTTCGAGCTGATCGAGCAGGGGGAAAACGAGAGCGTGATTTCCTCGATCGCGGTGCATAACGCGAAGCTGGCCGAACTGGCCGCGCCGCTTTTAAAGCGCGGGTTTATTCCCCGCCAGGTGACGGTTTACGCGGCGCAACGCGCGGCCTCCCGCGCCGCTTCCGGGCGCGCCCTGATCATTTACCGCGAGGGCGAGAAACTCGTCTCCGCCATTAGCGAGAACGGCAAGCTCAGCCTCGCGCGCACCCTCGATGGGAGCGGGCCCGAGCAACTGCAGCGCGACCTGCCGCAGCTCGCCCTGAGCGCGGAGCTGCAGGGGATCGACACCACTTTCCCGACCATCCTGCTGGACGAAAATTCCGCCACGCTGCGCGACACGATCGAGCGCGTCTTCTCCCAGCGGCCCAACCTGATGGGAATGGAAATGCCGCCCGCCGCGGTTAAGCTCGACCTCGCCCCGGCCGCCTGGCGCCAGCAGCGCGCCGCGCTCGTTAGGCGAAAGGAATGGCGCAAGCGTCTCATCTGGGCCGGTGGCGCCTACGCGGCGGCCTTTCTCCTTTTCGCGCTCTACGTCGCGATCATCCGTTTTCAGGTCGGGAGTTACAAGAAATCGATCGAGCGCGACGCGCCCAAGGTCGAATTCATCCGCCGCACGGAGGCGGATTGGAAGGGGCTCGCGCCCGCGATCGACCCGCATTATTACCCGATCGAGATCCTGCTCCATCTCCACGAGAGCCTGCCCAATCCCGATGTCCGGATCACGGTCTACGATCAATCGACGCGCAACCTTTCCGTTCAGGGCGAGGCGCCCTCGGCCGCGCTCGCCTACCAAATGGCGGAGAAGGTGAAAAAGAATCCCGACCTCCAGGCGTTTACTTTCAATCTCGGCACCCCGCGCATTCTCCCTAACGACCACGCGCAATTCCGGCTGGAGGGCAAAACCAAATGATCGGCCGCTGGATCGCGCAGATGAGTCAGCGCGAGCGCGTCCTCGCGCTCAGCGTGGCGGCGCTTCTCTTTCTCTTCCTCAATATCGTCATCTGGAGCGCGCTCTTCGGGATGAGCGGGGAAGCGCGGAGAGAGTATGCGGCGCAAAAAGCGGCCCGGACGGAGCAGAAAATATATCTCAAGGAAGAGAAGATGTGGAAGCGGCGGGCCGATTGGTTGAAGAAAAACCAACCGAATCTGACCAACCCCGCCGAAGCCTCGACCCTCCTCACGCAGGTGAAGGAGATCGCCGGGAAACACAACGTCCAGATTGAAAATCCGCAGATCGGCGCGGTCGAGTCGACCCCGGCGCATCAGTCGGTTTCGGCCACGTTCGAAACCAGGAGCGACTGGCCAGGTCTTCTCCGTTTTCTCTACGATGCGCAGCGGCCGGAAGCCTTCATCGTCTTTGAGAGTGTCAACTTGATGGTCGACTCGACTGACCCGACATTGATGCGCGGGCGATTCAAGATTGCGAAGTGGTTCGCCCCGGGCGGAAATAAATCATGAACACACACAGACTCCTTCTGGCCACGGCCGGGACGCTTCTTTGCCTGACAAGCTCCGGGTTGGCGAAAGACGATCTCCCGACGACGCCGAAGTTTGCGCGCTACGAGCCGATGGTGAAACGCTCGCCTTTTGCGGTCGCGACGGCCAATGCGCCGGCACCTTCCGCGCCCGATTTCGCGAAGGACCTTTACGTGGCCAACGCCGCCCATTCGCCCGACGGCGATTTCGTCACCATCGCCTCGACCACGGATAAGAACCTGAAAGAATACCTGAATACGAAGGAAACCGTGCGCGGCTATTCCATTTCCAGCATTCAATGGTCGGACAAGGTGGGCGAAACCAAGGTCACAATCTCGAAGGACGGGCAGTTTGCGACCCTGACGTTCAACGAGGCGCTTCTCAGCCAGGCGATTCAGAATCCGGCGCCGACCGCGGTCCAGCCGCCTCCCCCTCCCGGCGCTCCGGCACGAGGAGCCACGGGGAATCCGCAGGTCCCGATCCAGCGGCCAATGGCGGTTCCGCAGATTCCCACTCCGCCGCCGCATGTGCGTCCGACGATCCGCCGCAAAGGCACCCCGCAAGTTCCCGTGCAACAGGCACAGCCTCAGCCGCAGGAGCTCTCGGAAGACGATCTGGATTTCGAGAAACCGTAGGCCGCCGCCGCGGATCTCCGTGTCGGTAGGCGAGCGGGGCGGATCTTAGGAGCCGCCCCAGTCGTCGTCCGGGGTATCCGCCTTGCCATCCTGCCCGGCCGAGAAGAGATCGTAACCGCTGGAATTTTTCCGGCCCGGATTGATGTAGATGTAGCTTCGACTCCAGGGATCCTTCGGCATTTCCTTGAAGAGCTGATACCAGCGCTGTGGCTGAGGGTCAGTGCTCGGCTGCGAGACGAGAGCTTGCAAGCCCTGTTCGGTCGTTGGGTAAAAGCCGTTCATGCTCTCGTAGAGTTTGAGCTGAGTGGAAATGCTCTGGATGTCGGCCGCGACGCGGTTGTGGCGCGCGTACTCGACGTTACCGGCCAGCTTGTAGATCGCCGTCCCGAGGAGGAGTGCGATAATCGTGACCACGAGCATGATCTCGAGAAGGGTGAATGCACTTTGATTTTTTCGCATAAAACAAGAGACAGCGGGGCTACTTCAACGGTTCAAGCAGATAATCAGATTTATCCCAGAGGTATTTCAACTGAATCTGCGTTTCCCGGATGGCCGAGGCCGAAGTCCCGGCGCCGGCCAGAATGATCACATCATTCGTGCCCGCCTTCAAGATCGAGGCCGGGACGATCTTCTGCGCCCGGACCCAGCCGGTGTATTGGAATTGCATCGTCTGCACGAGCGAGAGCGAAAGCCCGCGATAGGCCGGGTCGGCCAGATCGGGCAGAATGAGCGAGGCCGGGCCGACGTCCTGGCCATTGACGTAAATTTCCGGCGGCGCTTCGATCTGCGGGCTGGCCACTTCAAAAGTGAGAAGCGCGACCAGCGGCTGCGCCTCGAGCCCGAATTGGAAGGCGGCCCCATTTTGCATGCTCGAGCCCATCAGGATCGTGTCGGGGGTGAGCGGGGCGGTCACGGTGCCGAAAACTTCCGCGTCCTCCACCCCGGCCTTGAGCGGGGGCGCGGCGGCGAAGGGCGCGGGCATCGAGCTCTGCGGCTCATCATGCACCGGGCGCATCACCTGGCTCGATTTCATCCAGTCGAGATACGCGCCCCGGATGGAACGGCCGTCACCCGGCACTTCCACGTCGATCGAGGTCACGCCGATCATCGGGACGATCGTGCTCGAGGAAGTGGCGAGCCCGGTTTTCTGCCCTAACGAGCCGGAGCGCAGGAGCTGCGTGCCCGATTCGTCCCAGGCGATCAACTCCGGCTGCGCCTCTGGTTTGTCGTCGAAATAGAGGCGGAAAAGGAGGATCTGGCAGTCCTCGTTAGGCCGGGTGACGCGAATCCGGAACACGCTCTGCGCGGGTTTGCCTTCCGCCGCTTTGCCCGGGGCAAAGGAAACCGATTCGACCCAGTCCGGCGCGGCCTGAATTTTCGAATTTGCAGGCTTGGTCTGGCGCAGATCGAGCCAGGCGCTGTCCGGCGCCGCTTCCGCCGATTGGCTCGGCTTCAGCACCTGGGCGCCGGGCGGGGGCAGGGCCTGCTGCGCGCGAAGCGCGGCAACCCCGACGAAGAAAAGCGCGAGCGCGACAAACCGAAAAAGCATCCCGGCGCCGAGCGTATGTTAGTGCGGCCGAAACTGCAAACTATGCGTCATCTCGAAGACCGCCGAGAGAATGCTGTAGACCACGAACCCGACTACGACCGCGATGAGCACGATGATGACCGGCGGGATCAGGGCCGAGATGACGTTGACCGTGCGATCGAGCTCGCGCTCGTAGACGTCGGCGATCGTCTGCATGGTGCGCGCGAAATGGCCGGTTTGTTCGCCGACCGCCATCATGTCGGTGAAGAGCTCGGGAAAAAGTTCTTCTTTCGCCAGGGCGCTGGAAAGATTCGCGCCCTCGATGATGGAACGCCGGACGTCGCGCAGTTTCCCCTCGATGTATTTGTTCGCCGCGATTTCCGTCACGAGGTCGAGCGCCTTGAGCAACGGGATGCCGTTCTCCATCAGGGTGCCGAGGGTGCGCGAGAACTGTGCGTAGTACTGGTGCCGGCGAATGCGTCCGTAGCCCGGAATGGAAAGCCGAAATTTGTCCCAGGCCAGCCGCCCTTCCTCGCCCCGGACAAAGGCGCGGAAGCCGACCATGGCGCCGATCACGATGAGAATGAAGAGCCACCAGTAACCGGTGATGAGATGATTCGCGCCGAGCAGGATGCGGGTCGGCAAAGGCAGCGTGCCGCCGGTTTGCGACATGAAATTGGTCAACTGCGGCACCATGAAGGTGATGAAAATGATGATCAGCACCGAGCCGGCGAGGGCGAGGAACGCAGGATAAATCAGCGCCTGCTGGACGCGGTCGCGCAGGCTCTTTTCCTGCATCAGATGCTGCACGACGCGCTCGAGAATGTCGGGCAGCGCGCCGCTCGCTTCGCCCGCGCCGACCATGTTGACGTAGAGCGGAGGAAAGATGCGGGGAAAATCGCGCAGGGCCTGGGAAAAGCTGCGGCCGTCGACCAGCGACTGGTGCAGCGCGCTCGTCATTTGCTGCACGCGCGGATGTTTGAGCCGCTTCTCGAGCACGCCCAGGCTCTCGTCCAGCGTCATCCCGGCCTGGATGAGGTGGCCGAGTTGTTCGGTGAAAATCAGGAGCTGGCTGTGCGGGACCTTGAGATTTTGCGTCGGCGGCGGTCCGGCCGGCGCCGGTTTGCCATCGACCGTCTCCGGAGCGCCGGCGACGACGTCGATCCGGATCGGGGTGCAACTCTGCATTTCAAGCTGGCGAATGGCGACCGAGCGGTCCGCCACGTTGAGCGTGCCTTCGACGAGGGCGCCTTGAGCGTTGCGGGCGCGATAGGAAAATTGCGGCATCGTTTTTGGAGAGTCGGCGCTAGAATTAACCTGCGGCTTCGCCCCCGTCCACTCGCTGGGCTACGTTTCTCCGCGAAATGCGATCTTCCTTTCAAGAAATCCAGCTCGAGCACGGCGGGAAGGTCGCCCTTTCGGAATACGGTGTCGCGACCGGGACCCCGGTCTTCTTTTGTCACGGCTGGCCCAGCTCGCGCACCATGGCGGAGCTGACCGATGCGGCGGCGCGCGAGTTGGATATCCGGATCATTTCGCCCGACCGGCCCGGCATTCGAAATTCCACGCTGCGACCGGAAAGGAAGCTGCTCGACTGGCCGCCGCTCCTCGCGGAGCTGGCTGATAAGTTAGGCCTCGGCGAATTTCGCATGCTCGGAATTTCCGGCGGCGCCCCGTATACATTTGCCGCTGCCTGGGCGATGCCGGAACGGGTGCGCGCAATCGCGGCTGTGAGCAGCGCGCCGCCCCTGGCGGAGCTGCCCGACCGGAACGGTCTGCTGCCGCTCTACCGCTGGCTGCTTTTCTTTTACCCACGACATCGCGGGCTTCTCCGATTCGGGTTTCACGCCGCGCGTCCGTTTCTTTCGGTCAAAGTCCCGATCCGCTTTCGCCCGCTCCTGCTGAAGCTGCTGCAGCCCTGCGACGCCACCGTCATGCGCGACATCGCGGCCTTCGAGGCCTGCTTCGAAAGCCAGCGCCAGGCCTGGCGCGCCTCGGCCGACGGCCTCATGGTCGATGCCGAGATTTACGCCCAGCCCTGGGGTTTTCCGCTCGAGGAAATCGAGGTCCCGGTTCGCCTCTGGCACGGGAAAAAGGACCGGAGTTTCCACTGGGAACTGGCCCACTCGTTAGGCGCGCGGCTCCCGTGTTGTGCCGGAAAGATGGTCGAAGGGGAGGGGCATTATTCGCTTCCGATCCGACACATGCACGAGATCCTGGCCGATCTGAAATCTGCCTAACGCCTCCAGTTTTCCCTGTCAGAAGGCGTTGAAGTAGCCCAAACTTGCGGCGTGGAAGATTTTACTGGCAGCGCCGTGGTGGATCAGCCGATCCGCCGAAGTTCCAATATCCCGCCGGAATTCCAGGAACGCGTCCGGCAGCTCGTGGCCGATTGGGGCGCGGAGAAATCGCCCGAGCTGATCGAAGAACTGATCGTGACCGCGCTCAAGATGGCGCGCGACAAGATGGGCACGGGCGACCTCAAGTTGATGAACCGCTCGCTCAAAGAACTGCGCTACGCGGCCAAAATTTTCGCGCCTTATCGCGACGTGCGGAAAGTGGTGGTCTTCGGTTCGGCCCGGACTGTGCCGTCCGAGCCGGAAGCGCAGCAGGCGGAGGAGTTCGGCCGCCAGATGGTGGCGAACAATTACATGGTCATCACCGGCGGCGGCGACGGGATCATGGGCGCGGCCCAGCGCGGGGCCGGCCGGGAAAACAGTTTCGGGCTCAACATTCGGCTCCCTTTTGAGCAGCGCGCGAACGAGATCATTCATGGCGACCCGAAGCTGATAAACTTCAATTATTTCTTCACCCGCAAACTGAACTTCGTGAAGGAAACCCACGCCTACGCGCTTTTCCCCGGCGGCTTCGGGACGATGGACGAAGGCTTCGAGGCTCTCACGCTCATGCAGACGGGGAAGGCGCTCATCATTCCGATCGTCCTGATCGACCGGCCCGACGGCAGTTACTGGGAAACCTGGATGCGGTTCCTGACCGACCATCTGCTCAAGCTCGGTCTCATTTCTCAGGAAGACTTCAATTTCATCAAGATCGAGCACGACGTGGAGGCTGCGGTGAAGCACATCCTGCTCTTTTATCGCAACTACCAATCGTCGCGCTGGGTCGGCTCGCAGTTAGTTTTGCGAATCTGCCAACGGTTGACCGACAAGGCGGTTGTGGAATTAAACAAGCAGTTCGCGGACTTGCTTCGAGAGGGCTCGATCGAGCAGCGCAACGCTTTGCCGCAGGAAAAAAATCAGCCGGAGATCCTGGAGTTACCTCGGCTCGTGCTGACGCCGCACCGGCATCAATTTGGCCGCTACCGGCAATTGATCGACGCGATCAACCTCGCGGAAACGCTGTAGACGTTTCGCTCAGCGAAACGCGGGCGTGGGCAAATCTGGCACGGGCGACCTTTTCTAAAGATCGAAATCGCGTATCCGTCGGCCTGGTCCCCGAGCGGCGCTTTGGGCCGCGCTTCGCAGAGCGAAGCGTCTACATTACGCCGCCGGCCGTTCGGCCTTTTCCACGATGTAGTCGTGGATCGAGTTCACGGTCTGCAGCGCCTTGCCTGCGACCTCCGAATTCGGAACGCCGACCCCAAACGTTTTCTCCATGCTCACCACCAGCTCGAGGGCGTCGATCGAGTCCAGCCCGAGCCCGCCAGGCCCAAAGAGCGGGAGGTCGTCCGCAATCTGATCCGCCGGCGTTTGCAGCATCAGGTTCTTGACCAGCATTTCTTTGATTTGGTTACGGAGATCAGTCTCAGGCATGGTGCGGGATTTTTGGGACGGTATGGTTAGACGAAAAGCTTTCGGATGTCATCGAATAATAATCCAAAGCACGTCTCATGCTTATCGCGCGGGGGCGGCGTTTCGCGTCTCTGAAAAGAAACGCGGGCGGCGGAGCCGGGAAACTTAGACTTCGCGCGAAGTGCGCTCGTCTGCGCTGCGGACGGGCTCGTCGGCCGGCGGCGGCGGGACTTCCCGCGCGGTCGCGGCGCTGTCGATCCGGGGCACGGTGGCGTCGGCCTGGCGCACGTCGGGCTTCTCCGGAGTTTTGCCGGCGTTGTGCAGCTCGTCGCTGAATTCGTCTTTCGCGTTTTGAAACTCGCGCACGGCCTTGCCCATGCCTTTCGCCAGCTCCGGCAACTTCTTCGCGCCGAAGAGGAGAAGGATGATCAGCAGGATAACGATCAATTCCTGTCCCCCGATATTGCCCAAAAACGCGAGCAGATTCATAACGTCACCGAACATCGGACGATCTCCCTGGGTTGCAAGACTTTTCCCGGTTCGGCCATTGTTAGCGGCGGCGGCAGGCCCGGGGTGTTGTATTCCCATGACCACGGGAGTCCGGTGTCGCCCCAGAGAAACCTGACCAGCGCGGGGTAAATCGTTTCCGCGAGGATGCTGTTCGAGAGCAGGAGCAGGCCGCGCTTTTTCCCGGGAATCCCGATCGCGAGGTTATCGGTCCATTCGTCGTGGCCGCCTTTGAAAAAGGCGGGCCCGAGCGGGCTGCGAAAAAGAACGCACCCGAGCCCGGCCGCCAGCTCGATCTCGGCCAGCGCGGGATCCTCGGCCGGGTCGATCGTGGGGAATTGGTGCGCCGAGCGAATCGCGACCTGGGGCCGCAACATTTCCGCGCGGGCCGCCGGCGAAAGACCCTCGCTGCGGAGGAAACCGGCGAGAAACTTCGCCGCGTCCTCGATCGTCGTGTCCATCGAGCCGGCGGCACGGACATTTTTGCGCAGGTGATGGCCTTCGCGTTTGCCGTGTTCGTCGTAACCGTCGGCATAGTTAGGCGCAAAATCTTCCCGCCAGGTCATGCTCGTGCGTTTCATGCCGAATCGATCGAAAACCCGGCGCTGCATCTCGCGGCCAACGTCGAGTCCGAGGCCGGTCTCGAGGACAAATTGCAGGAGGTTTATTCCTTCGCCGGAATAGGCGTAACGCGTTCCCGGATCGAACTTGAAATCCAGTTTCCCGTCCGGATTGAGGAAGCGGAAATTTGGGAAACCGGTCGTGTGATCGAGCAGGATGCGCGGCGTCAGTTTGCGCCAGCGCTCGTCCTGCGCGAGGTCGGCGTACTTTTCATATTTCGGCAGCGGCTTGGGCAGATATTTCGCGATCGATTGGTCGAGCTCGAGGGTCTTTTCATCAACCAACTGCATCACCATGCTGGCGAAAGCGAGCTTCGTGAGGGAGGCGCCGTACATGACGGTGTCCTTCTGGAGCGGACGCTTTTCCTCCACGTTGGCGACGCCGTAGCTGCGCGTGAAAACAACGCGCCCGTCCTCGACCAGGGCCACGGCCAGGCCCGGGACCTGGCGCGCCTGCATGAGTCGCCGAACCTCGGCGTCGATTTGCGTTTCCGTCAGCGTCGAACCGTCGAGACGATGCACTTCGCCCCGCACTGCATCACTCGATAGCCAGGACAGCCCGACAACCAGGAGCCAGCGAACGAGTCGGGGTGCGGCCACCGGACTCAAACGTCGTAGTACATCTGGAACTCGTAGGGATGCGGGCGCAACCGCAGGGCGTCGTATTCCTTTTGCTTCATCTCGATCCAGTTGTTGATGAAGTCGGTATTGAAAACGTCGCCCCGGAGGAGAAAAGCGTGATCCGCTGCCAGCGCCGCGATCGCTCCGCCTAACGAATCCGGAACGCTCGGCACCTGGGCCAGTTCTTCCGGCGGCAGTTCGTAGAGATTCTTGTCCAGCGGATCGCCCGGATCGATCCGGTTCTGCACCCCGTCGAGCCCGGCGAGAAGAAGCGCGGCGAAAGCGACGTACGGATTGGCCGCCGCGTCGGGGGTGCGGAACTCGATCCGTTTCGATTTCGGGTTCGCCGAGTAAGTCGGAATCCGGATCGCGGCCGAGCGGTTGCGCGCGGAATAGGCGAGATTCACCGGCGCCTCAAATCCCGGGACGAGCCGTTTGTAGCTGTTCGTCGTCGGGTTGGTGATCGCAGTCAGCGCCGGCGCGTGTTTCAAAATGCCGCCAATGAAAAAGAGCGCCATGTCGCTCAAACCCGCATAGCCGTTCCCGGCAAAAAGCGGTTTGTCCTCTTTCCAGAGCGAGATGTGGGTGTGCATGCCCGAGCCGTTGTCGCCGAAGAGCGGCTTCGGCATGAAAGTCACCGTCTTGTTGTGCCGGTGAGCGACGTTGCGGACGATGTATTTGTAGTACTGCATCCAGTCGCCCATGATTTTCATCGGCGCGAAACGGATATCGATTTCCGCCTGGCCCGCCGTGGCGACTTCGTGGTGCTGGCGTTCGATCGGGATGCCGGCTTTTTCCAACTCCAGACACATCTCGTTGCGCAGATCCTGCAGCGTGTCCGCCGGCGCGACCGGGAAATAGCCTTCCTTCGCGCGGATCTTGTAACCCAGATTTGGAAACTCTTCGCGCCCGCTGTTCCAATGTCCCTCCGCGCTGTCGACCGAGTAGGACGAAGCGTTGCCGGTGTTGCTGAAACGCACGTCGTCGAAGATGAAAAATTCCGCTTCCGGTCCGAAGAACGCAGTGTCGGCGATGCCGGTGCTCTGCAAGTAAGCCTCCGCCTTTTCCGCGAGGCCGCGCGGGTCGCGATTGTATGGCTCGCGCGTGATCGGCTCTACGATCGTGCAGATGAGGCTGAGCGTGGGCTCGGCGTTAAAGATATCGATCCACGCCGTGTCCGGGTCGGGAATGACGAGCATGTCGGAGGCATTGATTACTTTCCAACCGCGAATGCTGGAACCATCGAAGCCGAGACCCTCGGTAAATATGTCCTCGTTGTACTCGGTGAGGGTGGTGGTGAAATGCTGCCAGGCACCGGGCAGGTCGGTAAATTTAAAATCCACGAGTTTGACCTCGTGGTCCTTGATCATCTTGCTGACGTCTGACGGAGTTTTTTTATTAGCCATGGCGTAGGTGAAGACTGCGGAGTGGTTGAGTTTGGAAAACGTTTAATCTCACCACCGCCCGGGAGCGCCAGCGCGGGATTGTAAAAAATTTGCAACAGGCGTCGTCGCCTGCCCGCGTCCACGCGAAAAACTGTCGCGGGTTCTTAAACCGCTTTCTCGCCGATCTCTTCCGTGCGGATGCGCACCGCATGCTCGACCGGCAGGACAAAAACTTTACCGTCGCCGATTTTGCCGGTCTTGGCCGCGCTCACGACCACGCTGACCGCCTTGTCGACCATGTCGTCGGCGAGCACAACTTCCACCTTCACCTTCGGCAGGAAATCGACCGTGTATTCGCTCCCGCGGTAAATTTCCGTGTGCCCCTTCTGGCGTCCGAAACCCTTCACTTCCGTCACCGTCATGCCCTCGATGCCGAGCTCGGCGAGGGCTTCTTTGACTTCCTCGAGTTTGAACGGCTTGATGATCGCTTCGAGTTTTTTCATGGGCGTCTAAGGTGGTGGCATCCGATCGGTTTTCAATCGGCTTCGTCCAGAAAATCAGAGAAGGCGCCCGCAGCGCAAGCGCCGATTTGTTTTCCTCATGCGCTCCCTGCGTTCTCTGCGGTGAAAGTCGCCTCGGAAAACACTCGATTCCTTGCCGCTCCTGAGCGCCAGTTTATAGTGACGGCGCATGCCGGCTGATTCCTTCGTTCATCTTCATCTTCACACCGAGTACTCGCTCCTCGATGGCGCGGTGCGGATGAAGCAGCTGATGGAAAAGGCGGCCGAACTGAAGATGCCGGCTGTCGCCATGACCGATCACGGCAATCTTCATGGCGCGATTGATTTTTACCAGGCCGCGACCGACGCCAGCATCAAACCGATCATTGGGGTCGAGGCCTACATGGCGCCGGGGGCGATCAAGGATCGGCCCAATTCGCAGCGCGACGCGGCTTATCATTTCACCCTCCTGGCCCGCGACGAGACGGGCTATCGCAATCTCGTCAAGCTGATGTCGACCGCGCATCTCGAGGGGATGCATTACAAGCCGCGGATCGATCGTGAAATTCTCGCGCGCCATTGCGAGGGATTGATCGGGATGAGCGCCTGTCTCAAGGGCGAGATCAACATGGCCATCCAGGCTGGCCAGCTCGACAAGGCGCGGGCGAGCGCGGCGACTTTTCGCGACATCCTCGGGGCGGAGAATTTCTTTCTCGAGCTGCACGATCACGGCATCGAAGCGCAGCAGAAGTGCAACGCCGTCCTGCCTGCGATCGCGAAGGAGTTCGGGCTCGGACTGGTGGCGGCGAATGACGTTCATTTCCTCGAGCGAAGCCATCACGAGGCGCACGACGTCATGATCTGCATCGGCACCGGCAAGATGGTGCACGACGAGAAGCGGATGCGTTACACCCCGGAGCTCTATTTCAAAACCGCGGCGGAAATGCGCGCGCTTTTTCCTGATCATCCGGAGGCGATCACGAACACGGTCGCGATCGCGGAACGCTGCAACCTGAAGCTGGAGTTTGGGACCTCGAAGTTCCCGGAATACGAGCCGCCCGCAGGCAAGACGCGCGAAGAATATCTGCGCGAACTCTGCGACGCCGGGATGCGGGCGCGCTTCGGCGAACGGGCAATGAACGATCCCGAACTGCGCGCCCGCCTAACGAAGGAGCTGGACGTCCTGGAGAAGACCGGGTTCGTCAGCTATTTCCTGATCGTTTGGGATTTTATCCATTTCGCCAAGCAGCACGGCATCCCGGTCGGTCCGGGGCGCGGCTCGGCGGCCGGATCGCTCATCGCCTACGTCCTCGAGATCACCGACATCGATCCGCTGAAGTTTGGTCTGCTCTTCGAGCGCTTTCTCAATCCGGAGCGCATTTCGCCGCCCGATATCGACGTCGACTTTTGCGAATCGCGCCGTGGCGAAGTGCTCGAGTATGTCCGGCAGAAATACGGCGAGCGCCGCGTCTCGCAGATCATCACCTTCGGCAAACTGAAAGCGAAAAGCGTGGTTCGCGACGTCGGGCGCGTCATGGGCCTGAGCTACAGCGATTGCGACCGGATCGCGAAGATGATCCCGAACGAGTTGAACATCACCCTCGCCCAGGCCGCGGAGAAAACGCCCGACCTGAAACGCGCGATCGAATCCGAGCCGGCGACGCGCCAGCTTTGGGAATACGCCGGCCTTCTCGAAGGCCTCTCGCGCAACGCCGGGGTGCACGCCGCCGGTGTCGTCATCGGCGATCGCGATCTCTCCGAGTACGTCCCGCTCTGCCGCGATTCGAAGGGGAACGACATCGTCAGCCAGTACGCGATGGGGCCGCTAAACGACCTCGGGATGCTGAAGATGGATTTCCTCGGCCTCAAGACGCTGACCGTGATGGAGGACACCCTGACCCTGATTCGCCAGCGCGAGCCGGAGTTTTCTCTCCAGAACATCCCGATGGATAATCCCGCCGCTTTCGGCCTCTTCAATCGCGGTGAAACGATCGGCCTTTTCCAGATGGAATCGGGCGGGATGACCGCGGTCTCGAAGCAGCTCGACGTGCAAAAGCTCGACGACATCATGGCCCTGATCGCGCTCTACCGGCCGGGCCCGATGGACCTGATCGGCGATTACATCAAGCGCAAGAAAGGCCTGACCAGGATCAAATACGAGCATCCGCTGCTCGAGGAAATCTGCTCCGAGACCTACGGGGTCATGATTTACCAGGAGCAGGTCATGGCCGCGGCCAACCGGCTCGCCGGCTATTCGTTAGGCCAGTCCGATTTGCTCCGGCGCGCGATGGGGAAAAAGGACAAGGAGAAGATGGCGAAAGAACGGGCCAGCTTCATCGAGGGCTGCGAGCGGACGAACAAGATCCCGGAGAAAAAAGCGAACAAGATTTTCGATTTGCTCGAAAAGTTTGCCGGCTACGGCTTTAACAAGAGCCACAGCGCGGCCTACGGGGTGATCAGCTACCAGACCGCCTATCTGAAGGCGAACTATCCGGTCGAGTTCATGGCCGGGTTGTTGAGCAACGAGATCAACAACACCGACAAAATTTCCGTCTTCGTGGGCGAGTGCAAACGGATGGGCATTCCCATCCTGCCGCCCGATATGAACCGGAGCAGCCTGAAGTTTACGCCGGAAGTGTCCGTTGTCGCCGGGGGCGCTGACCCCGGCTACAGCAACGCCATCCGCTACGGCCTGGCCGCGATCAAGAACGTCGGCGAAGGCGCCATGACCTCCGCCATCGCGGAGCGGGAACGGGGAGGGGAGTTCACTTCGCTGGAAGATTTTTGCAGCCGGGTCGATTCCCGGATCGCGAATCGCAAGATCATCGAAAGCCTGGTCAAGGCCGGCGCCTTCGATTTTCTCGGACGCGATCGCGCGGAGCTCTTCGCCTGCATCGAGGAAACGCTCGCCTCCGCCGCTTCCTCCCATCGCGATCGCGCCTCCGGGCAGGTTTCGCTCTTCGGCGATCTCCCGCCCGCGGCAATCACGCCGCGGAATCGCGATTACCCGCAGTGGAGCGAGCGGGAGAAATTATCCTACGAAAAGGAGCTTCTCGGGTTCTACGTCACGGGCCATCCGCTCGATCCTTACGCGCATCTTTTCGCCTCCGGCAAATATCAAACCATCACGTCGTTAGGCGAACTGGACGATCGCGCCACCTTCACCATCGCGGGCGCGATCGCGCAGGTCGATCGCAAGTTCACCAAGAAGGAAGGCAAACCGTTCGGCGTTGTCTTTGTCGAGGACCTGACCGGCACGCTCGAAGTCGTGCTTTGGAATGAAACTTATGTCCCGGTTGCGAGTCTGCTCGAGCCCGGCAAAGTAATCGCGATTCGCGGCACGATCGACAAACGCGACGATTCCGTTCGCGCTACCGCGCAAAAGGTGAAGCTGCTCAAACCTGAGGTCGCGTCGGCGGAAGACTTGGCCGAGAAAGCCACCGGCAATGGCAATGGCAACGGGCATGACGCGCCGCGGGTGCGTGAGGATCGGCCCATCACCTTGCGTTTTGCCGCCGGGATTGCGGCGGAAGAATTGCGCACGGTGCGCGATATTTTGGCCTCTTCACCGGGCGCACAGCCGGTGACGCTAATGTTAATGCGCGAGAACGGAAGCACGGTCCGGATTGAGGCCGGTGAACCGTGCCGGGTCGAGCTGACGCCCGCGATCGAACGTCAGCTCGCTCCCTGGCTCAGCTAGTAATTAGCTGTCGGCTTTGGCTTCGTGCTTCTCCATCTTGCCGCACTCAGCCTTGAGCTGGGTGTACTGCTCAGGTGTCAGCACGCCTTTCGCCTCGGCGAAGAATTTCTTCATGCTGTCTTCGGTGCAGCCGTCCTTTTCACAGCGCTGCTGGAAGGCATCGAGCTTCGTCTTTTGCTCCGCCGAAAGGTTGAGCTTGGCGTAAATTTCGGAGCATTCCTGTTTCCCGGCGTCGCTCGCGCAGCAGGTTTTGCCGGGCTTCTTGCCGGCGAAGGAAGATGAAGCGGTGACCGCGAAGGCGACCGCGAGAACGAGGGTAAGCAATTTTTTCATAGTGGCTGTTTTAGACATCGGTCACGGGTTTGTGTTCAATCGCTGACATTTACGGAGTGGTCAAAATCATCGCGCCGTCTTTGGCGTCGACCCGAATGGTCTGGCCCTCGTGAAACTTCCCGGCCAGGATCTGGAGACTGAGCGGATCGAGAATCTGCTTCTGGATCGCGCGCTTCAACGGCCGCGCGCCGTAAACCGGGTCGTAGCCTTCATGGGCGACGAGCTCTTTCGCGGCGTCGGTTAAATCGAGCGTGATCTTCTGGCTTTCCAGGCGCTTCGTTAGGCGACGGAGCTGGATCTCGACGATCTTCTTTAGATCGTCGTCGGTCAGGCGGTCGAAGATGATGATCTCGTCCACCCGATTGATAAATTCGGGCCGGAAATGTTGCCGCAGCGCGTCCATCACAAGACGCGAGCGTTCTTCGCTCGATGACTCCCCGGTGATAAATTGCGAGCCGATATTCGAGGTCATGATGATGACGGTGTTCTTGAAATCGACCGTCCGCCCCTGGCCATCGGTGATGCGACCGTCGTCGAGCACTTGCAAAAGGACATTGAACACATCGTGGTGCGCCTTCTCGATCTCGTCGAAGAGAATGACCGAATATGGTTTGCGCCTAACGGCTTCGGAAAGCTGTCCGCCTTCTTCATATCCGACGTAACCGGGCGGGGCACCGATCAAGCGCGCGACGGTGTGTTTCTCCATGTATTCGCTCATGTCGATCCGGATCATGGCGTTCTCGTCGTCGAACAAAAACTCGGCCAGGGCGCGAGAAAGTTCTGTTTTGCCGACGCCGGTCGGGCCGAGGAAAATGAAGGAACCGATCGGCCGATTCTCGTCTCCCAGACCGGCGCGCGCGCGCCTGACGGCGTTCGAAACCGCGACGATCGCTTCCTGTTGCCCGATGACCCGCTGCATCAGGCGCTCTTCCATCTTCACCAGCTTCTCGCGTTCGCCTTCCTGCAAGCGCGAAACCGGAATGTGCGTCCAGCTCGAGACGACCTGGGCGATGTCTTCCTCCGTCACTTCCTCTTTCAACATCTGCCCGCTCTCCTGCAACTGGCCGAGCTTCTTGTTATGCTCCACCAGCTGGCGTTCTACCTCCGGAATTCGGCCGTATTGGATCTCGCTCGCCTTGCTCAACTCGCCGCGGCGCTCGGCCTGTTGTTGCTCGATCTTCAAACTCTCGAGTTGTGCCTGCAAAGTGCCGGCCTTGTCGATTTCAGCTTTCTCACTTTGCCATTTCGCGGTCAGACGCGTGCTTTCTTCCTTTAAATTGGCGATCTCTTTTTCGATTTTTCCGAGTCGCTCCTTGCTCGCGGCATCTTTCTCTTTCTTCAGCGCGAGCCGCTCCATTTCGAGTTGCTGAATCGCGCGGTCGACCTGATCGATTTCCGTTGGCTTGGAATCGAGTTCGATTTTCAGTCGCGAAGCCGCTTCGTCGATCAAGTCGACCGCTTTGTCGGGCAAAAACCGGTCGCTGATATAGCGATGCGAGAGCACGGCCGCCGCCACGATCGCGGCGTCCTGGATACGGACGCGATGGTGATTTTCGTAGCGCTCTTTCAGCCCGCGCAAAATCGCGATGGTGTCCTCGACGCTCGGCTCGTCCACCATCACCGGCTGGAAACGCCGCTCCAGCGCCGCGTCCTTCTCGATGTATTTGCGATACTCGTTCAGAGTCGTCGCGCCGATAGTGCGGAGCTCGCCGCGCGCCAATTGCGGCTTGAGCAGATTCGAGGCATCGACCGAGCCCTCGGCCGCGCCTGCGCCGACGATCGTGTGCAGCTCGTCGATGAAAAGAATGACCTGACCCTCCGAGTCGGTCACTTCCTTGAGGAAAGCTTTCAGCCGGTCTTCGAATTCGCCGCGAAACTTCGCGCCCGCCACCATCGCGCCGATGTCCATCGCGATGAGCTTTTTGTTCTTCAGCGACTCCGGCACGTCGCCCGAAATGATGCGGCGCGCCAGGCCTTCCACGATCGCCGTCTTCCCGACGCCCGGTTCGCCGATCAGGACCGGATTATTTTTCGTGCGGCGGGAAAGCACCTGCATGACGCGCCGAATCTCGTCATCGCGTCCGATGACCGGGTCGATCTTGCCCCGCCGCGCCATCTCGGTCAGGTCGCGGCCATATTTCTCCAGCGTCTGGTATTTGCCCTCCGGATTCTGATCGGTCACGCGCTGCGACCCGCGCACCTGCTGCAGGGCCTGCATCAGTTTGTCGCGGGTCACGCCGAGCTCTTTCAAGGTCCGAGCCGCCGGCGCGTTCGCGTTCGTTAGGGCGAGGAGGTAGTGCTCGGCGCTGACGAATTCATCCTTTAGCTTCGCCATTTCCTGCTCCGCGCCATCGAGCACGCTGCGCAGGTCGCTGCCGAGCCGGAGATCGACATTGCTTCCGCTCACCCGGGGGAGTTTTTGCAGCGCGCTCTCGAGCCGTTCCTTGAGGGACTCGGCCGAGAGACCGAGCTTCTCGAGCAACGGCCGGGTGATGCCCTCGCTCTGATCGAGCAAGGCGAGAAGGAAATGCTCGTTCGTGATTTCCTGTTGCCCGGCCTTGGAGGCGACGTCCTGCGAAGCCTGGAGCGCCTCCTGCATTTTCTCCGTGAACTTATCGATGCGCATGTCGTAACCTATGAGACGCGGATCAGCTCGCAATCGGTCGCATGCGTTCCAGATTTCCCAAGCTCCAACGAGAACGCCTCCCTCTCCGGTCCCGGCGCTCCGCGGAAGCGGCTCTGACCGGTGACGCGACGCTTCTCCTGATCATCGCGAGCACGATTGTGCTCGCTTGCGGCTGGGTGGCCTGGCGCTACTACGAATCGGAGGAGGATCAGGCGCGCGCCTATGCCCAGCGGACGATAGAAAGGCTGGTCGTCGCACACGACCTCAACTATTTCAGCACCAACCTGAGCTCGGCCGCCCGGCCCGGCTATCCGCCCAACCGCCGCCGGTTCATCATCTCCAGCCTAACGAAACTGGGTGTGCCCGACCCGACCGATCAAGCTCGTGGCCTCCGCCGCTCGCGACAACGATCCAAATGTGCCGGGACCGATCACGCGTTTCACCAGCCGTCTCACTTATCCCGCCGCCGACGCCCGCATCTTTCTCGAGGTCGCCCGCTGGCATGGGCATTGGCGAATCGAGCTGCTGGCGTTGGAATGGAAAGAGCCGGACCCGCCCGAGCCATCACCATGACTCCCGAGGACGCGCCCCCGCCACTTTGGCTCGAAGCCATCCCCGATCGCGAGCCGTGGCGGCGCGGGCGGGACGCGATTTGTTTCATCACCTTCTTTCTTCTGCTCGGTGAAGCTGCGTTTATCGGCTGGAGTATCTTGCAGGGCGATTTGCGCATCTTTCTTCTCGCTGCCGGACTGGGCGGACTCGGCTGCATCTTCCTTTACTTCATCTGGGTCGGCCGCAACTGGCCGCGCTGGATCATCGCGCCCTTCTTTGCCCTCGCGGGGTTCGCGAGTCTCATCTGGGGGATCAGGGACGGCGACGGTCCACTGCTGCTCGCGGGAATCGGCGGGCTGATCTTTTTTTCTTATCTCGCCCTGGCCCCTTCGGTTTACGCTTTCGCTCGCCACCAACGGGAGCGGATCAAGCTGGGCGAAAGCCTCGTTGTCGCCGCGGTCTTTATGCTCCTGCTCGCGAGCCTGGGCAGTGCTCTCTTCGCTTTTTATTCGTACGTCTCGGGAGTCGAGAGCGAAGCCTTCCGCTTCGCCGCGACCACTTTTAACCAGGTCTTCATCTATCATGACGAAGAGTTCCTGCGGAGCAATCTGAAGGATGAAGAGCGCGCCATTACGCCGCATTATTTCCTCGAGCGGTTAACCCGTGAACTCGGAGCACCCCTGGGGATCGGGGAGGTGGAACATAAATTCACCACCCGGCTGATCGCGCGCCGGCTTTGGGTGGAAGGAAAATTCCAGCTGCCCGTGACCTATGACTCCGGTGCGCCCGTCTGGGTCAACATCCAGGTCTCACGGATCGGCGACGGCTGGCAGATCGATCACATCGGTTGGCGTTTCAAGCGGGGCGAGCTCCAGGGCGGCGAAGCAAAATAGAGGGAGGCCGGGGTCACCGCCCCCGGCTACAGCTCCTCAGTGCACGACTAACGAGTAAAGCGGTCCGAGCGGATTGAGGAGCTCGGTCTTGTCCTGGGAGACGGCGAGGTAAATCTGGAGGCCCCAGAGGAGAACGAAGCCGGCGGCGAGTGCGCCGCCGGAGCGGCGGGTCAGTCGTGGACGAGGAAGTGCGGCGAGGAGGTTGCGGGCGGAAAATAGTTCGAGCGCGTGCAGGAGATAGAGCGCGCCGGCAGCGGCAAGGAGAGGGAAAGCAAGCCAGTTAAAATAAAAGGCGAGGGCGAACTCGCCGTGCAGAAGGTGATGCATGGCGCGGGTGATGCCGCAGAAAATGCAGGGCAACCCCGTGATCGCGCCGCAGGAGGTGGCAAAGGGGAACCAGGCCGGGAGCGCGCCCTGCTGATCCTGCGCGAGAGCCAAAAGGACGAGCGGGAGGAGCAAGAGGTAGAGGAAGCGCCAGCGCCGGGCAAGCGGCGTGAGGGCGATGGCGGAGACGAGCTTCATACGGCGGGCGGCGAGGTGGCGGCTGCTGGATCGGCGGGATGGGCGGTGGCGGCGGCGCGTTGGGATCGATGGCGGGCAATTCCGCCGGGCTGACGCCGGCCCAGACGTCGTAGGCATCGCCAAACTGCCGGATGAAACAGAGCGGGTAGGTGTAGAGAAACATGACGAGGGGGAGAAGGATGACGGTGCCGAGGTAGGGCAGGGCGGCGAGGCAGCAGGTGATGCAGGCGGCGATGCAGCCGATTATGGCGGCGGCGATGTAGAGCAGGATGTAAAAGAGCCCGAAGAGGATGAAGACTGCCGGGGTTGGCGACGATGAGTCGCCAGACTTCGCCGAAGGCTTCGGTCGCGCCGCAGCGCCGGCGATACATTACCGGCACGATGAATTTCATGATGAGCGCGATGACGAGCGCAACGAGAAAGAAGGTGACCGCGAGGAGGATGAGGATGGGCAGGGGAACGATGACGGTTTTCCAATGCCAGCGCAGGAGGAAGAGGATGACGAGGCCGCCGGCGAGGAGCGTGCTGCAAACGCTGATGATGAGCTGGAGGAGAAAGTAGCGGTTGCCCTCGGGGCGGAATTCGTGCCACGGCGCTACGATCGCGCCGCGGTTGCGCACGATGCAGTCGGTAAACATGAAGCGGCCGCGCGAGTTGAGCCACAGGAGAAGGAGAACGATGGCGAGGACGACAATGCCGCCGCCGATGATGACCGGGAGGAGCCAGGGAGGCGCGTCGGCGAAGGAGAAGGGGAACCCGTCGGACTGCGCTTTCCAGTTCCAGTCTTTCTTATTGTAGCCGCTGCGGAAGTTGAAGTTGAGGCCGCCAAACATGGTGGCGAGCCAGGCGGCAAAGCCAATGACGAACCACTTCGCGAGGTCGAAGGGTCGGAAGAGGATCTTGGTGGTGGTCTCAAAGGCTTCGCCGAAAGGGGCGAAGATCTCGATGCGCGGTTCGCTCGGCTCCATCGGAGAATTCCAAACAGGTTCGAGGGGTGGAGGCAAGCTCCGATGGCCGGAGGGGCGCGGCGGACTCTAGCCGGTGCCGAAGTAGCGATCGCCGGCGTCGCCCAGGCCCGGGACGATGTAGCCGACGTCGTTTAATTCCGGATCGATCGCGGCGGCGACGATCGGGACATCGGGATGCGCGCCCTGGAGGGTCTCGATCCCGGGCGGGCAGGCGAGGACGCAGAGAAATTGGAGGCGGGTGGCGCCGGCAGCTTTCACGAGGGTGACGGCCTCGGCCGCGCTGTGGCCGGTGGCCAGCATCGGGTCGAGGACGAGCACTTCGGCGGCGGCGAGATTTTCCGGGAGGCGGCAATAGTATTGCACGGGCTGGAGGGTCTTGGGATCGCGATAAAGGCCGACGTGACCGGTGCTGGCCTCGGGGATTAACGCCATCATGCCCTCCTGCAGGCCGAGCCCGGCGCGGAGGATCGGGACGAGCACGATGGATCGCGGCAGGATGTGGCCTTCGAAGGATCGGAGTGGGCTTTCCATCGGCGCGGATTCGGTTTCCCAACGGCGCGCGGCCTCGACGAGGAGAAGGAGCGCGATCTTTTGCAACCCGCGCCGGAAATCGTTAGGCACGGTCGTCTTGTCGCGGAGAATGGAAAGCTGCGCCGCGGCGATCGGGTGATCGAGCACGTGGAGCTGCGGTGCGGTGGGCCGGGTCGCGCTCATGCTCCCGGATGATGGAGCGGGCGCGGGCTTTGTGCAACGCGCGGAGCGCGGAGCCTTGACCGGCCCAGCAGGGAAACCGACACTCCTTCCTCTCATGCGTGTCCAAACTCTTTTCGAAGCACGCTGGATCTTGGCCGTGCTCGTCGTCCTCACGCTCCTCAGCTTGCTCTTCACGCCGTGGCTGGCGCTGCTCTTTATCGCGCTGATCGCTTACACCTTTGCCTTCTTCCGCGATCCGGACCGGGTCGCGCCGGAGGACCCGGACCTGGTGGTGGCGGCGGCCGATGGAGTGGTGGTGGAAATCGAAGATCTCGAGGAAAGCGAAATCGTGAAGGGCCCGATGCGACGGGTGGCGATCTTCCTTTCCGTCTTCGACGTGCACACGAACCGCGCCCCGATCGATGGACGGATCATTTACCGGGAACATCACCAGGGGCTGTGCCTCGACGCGCGCAACCCGGAATGCTCGGACAAGAACGAGGCGATGACGTGGGCCTTCGAGAATCCGCGCGCCACGCTTGTCGTCAGGCAAATCACCGGGGCGATCGCGCGACGGATTGTCGGCTGGTCGCGGGTGGGCGATACCCTGGCGAAGGGCGAACGCTTCGGCATGATCCGTTTCGGTTCGCGCACGGAGGTCTATCTGCCGCTGAGCGCGACTGTGCTGGTAAAAGTGGGCGACCGCGTCGCCGGCGGCGCGAGTGTGATCGCGCGCCTCTCTTAGAAATCATGTCCGACGCACGTCAGCCAAAAATTTATCTCCTGCCGAACCTGATGACGGCGGGGAACCTTTTTTGCGGGTTTGCCGCGGTGCTGAGGATTTATGATGGCGCGCAGGAAACGGATTTCCTCAAAGCGGCCTCCGATTTTCACGACGCGATCTGGTTCATTCTCGCGGCCTGCATTTTCGATCTGCTCGATGGCCGGCTGGCCCGGCTGGGCGGGCACGAGAGTCCTTTCGGGAGAGAATTCGATTCGTTAGCCGATATCGTTTCCTTCGGGATGGCGCCGGCGCTGCTGGTTTACCAGATCGTGCTCGGCGAATTCCAGAACCTCGGCTGGATGATCGCGTTTGTTTACCTGGCCTGCGGCGCGCTCCGGCTGGCGCGGTTCAATTGCGTCGCGGCGGCCGGTCCCTCGAACAGCCCGGATAAAAACTTTACCGGTTTCCCGATTCCGGCGGCGGCGGGGGTGATCGCTTCGCTGACGTTGTTCATGCTCTGGCTCGATGAAGGGCAGCGCACGATCGGCCGCTGGAAGTACGCGCTCCCGGTCCTGATGGTGTTCCTCTCGTTCATGATGTTCAGCAAATTCCGCTACCCGAGTTTCAAGGCGGTGAACTGGCGCACGACGCAATCGATCCCGCGCTTCTTTTTCCTCATCGCGCTCCTCGCCCTGACGGTGAAATTCTACCACTGGATGACGGCGGTGATTTTCATCAGCTATCTCCTCTACGGATTTCTGCGTCCGTTTATCTCGCCCAAGCGGCGGCGCGTCTTTGAGGAGGAAATCGGCGAGGAATCGCCCGAGGATGAGGCGACCGACGAGATTACCTAACGATTCAGTTGGGCGAGAATTTCCGGGTCGCGCACGTCGGCCCAATCGCCGCTGAGTTCGAGCGCCTGCACTTTTTTGCCGGATTGGGCGAGGGCGCGGATGGCGTCGGTCAGCTCAAACTCGCCCCGCGGCGAACGCTCGAGCCGGGCGGTGAAATCGAAAATGCTGGGGCGAAAAGCATAGATCCCGGCGTTGTACCACGGGCTGGTCGGCTCGCCCGGTTTTGGTTTCTCGCGCAGGTCGATGAGCTCGAAGCGCTCGTTCACGAAAACTGCGCCGCCCTGGCTGACGTCCTCGCTATGCTTGACCGTGACGATGGCTTCGGTGCCGTCGTCCAGAGTCGTTAGGCGGGAATAATTCGCCGGTTCGACCAGGATGTCGCCGTAGCTGAGGACGAAGGGATCGCTCCCGACGAAATCGCGCGCCAGTTCCACGACCTTGCCGGTGCCATCCTGCTCCACCTGCGTGGCGTAGCCGATCTCGACCCCGAAGTTGGCGCCGTCGGCGAAAGTTTCCCTAACGACTTCGGCGTGCCAGCCGACGATGATGAGAAACTGGTTCACGCCCGCGCCGCGCAGCCCTTCGATGATGTGCTGGAGGATCGGTTTGCCCCGGACGGCGATCATTGGTTTGGGCAGGTCGTTCGTCAGGTCGCGCATGCGGGTGCCGCGGCCGGCGGCGAGCAGGACCGCCCGGGTGATCGCGGTGTTCACGAGTGTGCGTGCTCCTCGTGTTTGTGCTCGTCGTGTTCGGTCGGGCAATCTTCCCCGACGCAAAGCTCAAATTGAATTGTGGTGTGCTCGATCCCGAAACGCTCGTGCAATTCGTGCGCGATCGTTTTGAGCAGTTTGTCGTCGAGTTGCGGCTCCCGTTTCACGACGTGCGCGGTGCAGGCGGTCTCGGTCGTGCTCAAGCCCCAGACGTGGAGATGATGAATCGCCGCGACGCCGGGAAGTTGCTCGAGAAAACTTTTCACCGCCGCCGGATCGATCCCGCGCGGGACGGCATCGAGCACGAGATTCACCGAATCGCGCAGCAGCCCCCAGGTGCCGATGAGGATGATCACGACAATGACAAGGCTGCTGATCGGGTCGATGAGCGACCAGCCGGTCTGGAAAATGACGATGCCCGCAACGACGACACCGGCGGAGACGGCCGCGTCCGCCGCCATGTGGAGGAAGGCGCCGCGAATGTTGAGATCGCCTTTGCGGCCGCGGGCGAACATCCAGGCGGTCACGCCGTTGATGACGACGCCGGCGGCTGCGACCCAGATCATGGTTTGGCCGAGGACCGGTTCCGGTTGGCGGATGCGGCGGATGGCTTCCCAGGCGATGGCGCCGATGCTGACGAGCAGGAGAATGGCATTGAAAAGCGCGGCGAGGACGGAACTGCGGCGCAGGCCGTAAGTGAAACGCTGGGTCGGGCTACGGCGGGAGAGATTGGTCGCGGCCCAGGCCATGAGCAGGCCCATCACGTCGCTCAGGTTGTGGCCGGCGTCGGCCAGGAGCGAGAGCGAGTGACTGTACAAACCGAAGATGACCTCGGCGACTATGAAGGCGGTGTTGAGCAACACCCCGATGGCGAAGGCGCGGCCGAAATCGGTGTCGTGCTGGTGTGAGTGACCCATCGCGCAAAAGCTAACCGTGCATCACGGGGTCAGCTAATTCTGTGGCGGCGAGCCGTCGGGGGAGGGCGATGCGGTCGGCGTTGGGGTTATCGTAGCCGTCGCGGCGGGTGAGGGTGAGGGTGAGGGTGAGGGCGAGGGCGAGGGCTTCACCGCTTCCGCCACGGTCAATGCCGGGAGGTCGGCCTGCTTGATCAGGTCATTCACTTTCGGCACCTCTTCGCTCTTGATCTGTCCCCAATTTTTCAACTGCTCCTCAAGCCGGCCATCGAGCATCTTGAAGACTTCGAGCTGCGACTCCGTCGGAGCCGCGTCGGCCTCGATCACTTTGGCGAAGGTGTAGAACTGCTCGTTCAACTGATTCGGGTAAACGAGATTTCCCTCCGAGCTCTTCATGTTGACCTGGACAAGTTTTTCTTCGACCGCCGCCATTTTCTTTTCCATTTCTTCGGCGGCGGTGAGGGCGGGCTGGAGGCGCGCGTCGTCGCCTGCGCGTTTGCGGAAGGCATCAACCTGCGATTTGGTTTCGCGAATTTCGTTGATCGCCTGGTGGAGTTGGGAGAAGCGCCGGTTCACCTTCAGGGAAAGCTCGACTGCCTTGTTGATTCCTTCCGCGTGGTCTTTGACGCGGGGATCGAGCGCGAGGCGGAGCGGCGCGGTTTCACTCTTTCCGTTAGCCGTTAGGCGGACCTGGTAGTCGCCCGGCGCGGCGAGCGTGCCGCGCGGACTGCTTCCGAAATAGAAGAGACCGGGCGTAAGCAGAGGATGCTCGTGGCGCAGGTCCCAGGCGAAACGGTTCATCCCTTCCCTCGCCGGAATGGTTTTCGGCGCTTCCACCTGGTCGGGCCATTCCGGCGCCTGCTCCTCGTGCTTGTTTTCCGCGCTCGAGAGCCGCCGGACCGTCTTGCCTTGGGCATCGACGATTTCCAATGTCACTTCGCCCTTCGGCGCGTCTTGGAAGTAGTAGTTGATGATCGCGCCGGCGGGCGGATTCGTCCCGACCGGTTGCCGGGAATCATATTCTCCCGGGTAATGAAGACGATAAGCCGTCTGCGGCGCGTAGAGTTTCATCTCGGCCTGCGCGACCTGGTCGTTGACCTGCCGGAGCGGGGTCAGATCATCGAGGACCCAGAACGAACGCCCATGCGTCGCGACGACGAGGTCGTCATCTTTCACCACGAGATCGTGAATCGGCGAGGTCGGCAGATTCATTTGCAGCGGCTGCCAATGCGCGCCGTCGTCGAAGGAAACATAAACGCCGAGCTCCGTCCCGGCGTAGAGGAGACCGCGCCGTTTCGGATCTTCGCGCACCGCGCGGACGTAGGCGCCTTCCGGGATGCCGTTGGTGATCGCGGTCCAGTTCCGGCCGGTGTCGTTCGTCTTGAAAATGTAGGGCTTGAAGTCATCGAGCCGATGGCGATCGACCGCGACGTAGGCGATGGCGGCGTCGAAGTGCGACGGATCGATCAGGCTGACGTGGCTCCATTCCGGCATGTTCGGCGTGACCCGCTGCCAGGTCGCGCCGTCGTCGGTCGTGACGTGGAGCAGGCCGTCATCGGTCCCGGCCCAGAGCATTCCTTTTTTTAAGGGCGACTCCGCGAGGGCGAAGATGGTGTTGAAATATTCGACGCTGGTGATGTCGTTTTGGATCGGGCCGCCGCTCGGTTTTTGTTTGCTCTTGTCGTTGCGGGTGAGGTCTTCGCTGATCGCGGTCCAGCTATGGCCCTGGTTGGTCGATTTGAAAACCATTTCCCCGGCGGTGTAGATCGTGTCGGGATTGTGCGGGGAGAGAAAGAGCGGCGAAATCCACTGGAAGCGATGTTTTAAATTCTCCGCGCCGTGGCCGGAGGTATCGAGCGGCCAGACGCTGACGTCCTGATATTGCTCCTTCGCCTTGTCGTAGCGGGTGATGAAGCCCTCGTTGTTGGAGTAGATGATATTTGGATCGCGCGGGTCGGGCACGACGAAGCCGCATTCGCCGCCGCCGGCCTGGAACCAATCTTCCCGCCCGATCACTCCGCTCTCGCCGCGGCTCGCGATCCCGACGTTCGAATTGTCCTGCTGCGCGCCGTAGATGCGATACGGAAAAGCGTTGTCGGTCGCGACGTGATAAAACTGCGCCGTCGGCTGGTTGTTGACTGTCGACCAGGTCTCGCCGCCGTCGATCGAGACGCTCGCGCCGCCGTCATTGGCGTTGCCGATGCGGTCGGGATTTTTCGGATCGATCCAAAGCCCGTGATGATCGCCGTGCCGCGCCGGGAGGAGCTTGAAACTCTTCCCGCCATCGACCGAGCGGAAGAGGCCGGTGTTCAGGACATACAAAGTGTCGACCGCGCGCGGGTCGGCGTAGACTTTGCTGAAATACCAGGCGCGCTGCCGGAAGCGGAGGTCGTCGTTGATTTTCTCCCAGGTCTCGCCGCCGTCTTCGGAGCGAAAGATGCCGCCTTCCTTCGCTTCGATGATGGCGTAAACGCGATTGGAATCCGCGCCGGAAACGGTCACGCCGATCCGGCCGAGAATGCCCTCGGGCAGACCGTGGCCCTTTAATTCCTGCCAGGTCGTGCCGCCGTCGGTCGAGCGATAGAGCCCGCTGCCTTCGCCGCCGCTGGAGAGAAACCACGGCTGCCGCCGCACCTGATACATCGCCGCGAAAAGCGTGTTTGGATTATGCGGATCGAAGACGACGTCGATCGCGCCGGTGTTTTCGTCCTTGAACAAAACCTTTGTCCAACTCTTGCCGCCATCGGTCGTGCGGAAGATGCCGCGTTCCGCGTTCGGCCCGTAGGCGTGGCCGACCGCCGCGACGTAAACGACGTCCTTGTCTTCCGGGTGAACGATGAGCGCGCCGATGTGGCGGGTGTCTTTCAGCCCGACGTTGCGCCAGTTGCGGCCGCCATCGACCGATTTATAAACGCCGTCACCGTAGGTGATGTTGCCGCGCAGAGCAGACTCGCCGGCGCCGGCGTAAATCGTGTTGTGATCGCTCGGCGCGACCGCAATCGCGCCGATCGAAGAGGTCGTGCGCTGCTTGTCGAAGATCGGCTTCCAATTCGCGCCGCCATCGGTCGTTTTCCAAACCCCACCGGCCACACCGCCGAAATAATACGTGTTCGGTTCATCGGGCACGCCCTCGATCGCGATCGCGCGCCCGCCGCGGAAAGGGCCGACTTCGCGCCACTTCATCCCGCTCCAAAGTTTTTCGTCGAACTGGCTCCTTTTCTCGGTCGGCGGCTCGGCCTCCGTGGCAGGGGAGGGCGACGGGCTCGAATTGGAAAAAACGGCGGACTTTGGGGTCGTCTCGGGCTTCTTTGGCTTCGCCTTGGAGGATTGCGCTTCAGCCGCGGTCGTTAGGCCAAGAATGAGGCCGCCGGCGAGAAGACCCGAGAACAGCACGCGCGAGGCGTGCCCGAAAGATGAAAGCATGCGCGTAGTTTGGAACTGTTCCGCTTCCCTTCAACCGGAATGATGCCCGCAGGAGTTTCAGCGCACGCGCTCGCCTTTGGCGGAGGCCGCGATCAATTTTTCCAGCCGTCGCCGCCGGGTTTCTTCCTGCTTCGCGCTCGTCACCCACCAGCCGATGGTCTTGCGGTACGAGGGAGGTTGCGCCTGGAAGAATTTCCAGGCGGCTTTGTTTCTCTGGAGCAATCCGGCGTAGGGCTCGGGCAGCTTCTCGGTGCGCTGTTCGTAGGCGTAAATGCCAGACTTGTTCTCGACCCGCGCGGCAAACGCAGCCAGCCCGGCCGGCCGCATCCGCTTCTCGTTCGTCAACGCGGCGACCCGCCCGATATTGACCGCGCTCCAGGTGCTCCCACGCCGCCGCGGCGTGAAACGGATCTGGTAGCTCTCGTCGTCGATCGTCCGGCGAATCCCATCGATCCAGCCGACGCAGAGCGCCTCGTCGACCGATTCCGGCCAGGTGATGCTGGGTTTGCCGGTGTGCTTCTTGTAAAACCCCACCCACAGCTCGCGGGCAGTCGCGTGATTCTGGCGCAACCAGCGCCGGAAGGCGGCCGGGCCAGGGAAAAAAATCGGAGACATGAGCGTTCTCTATCTGGCGTGTAGTGGCGGCCGTGTCGGCCGCAAAATCGCGGCCCTGAAAAATCGCCGGCAGACCGCTCAGAGCGGCGCGAACTGCGCTTCTTCTTTCAGGACGGCTTCTGCCTTTTCGAAAAGGGTGCGCGCTTCCTCCGGCGAGTCGCCGACCGCGGTGAGGCCGAGGCGTCCGGCGCTCCCGAGCGCGCTCAACATGTGGAAAACCACGCCCGTTTGTCGCACCTGGCCAAAGTGCAGCCCGTGGCGCACGACGAGGTCGAAAAGATCGTCCGGCGTGTAGCCGCGGAAAAGCGGCGAATCGACATGATCGCTCGCGACGAGAAACTTCTTTCTCCCGTTAGGCGTGGCAAAGGTCGCGCTCTCCGCATCGTAGCGGCCGCCGGTGAGGAATTGCAAAGTGAGAAACGGATGAGTCGTGCCGCCTTTGCGCAGGTTGATCTCGATCGCGAAGGTTTCCCACGGGGCCTCAGCGCTGGCGCGGGTGACGACAAAATCGAGCGCGAAGCGGCCGATGACGTTGGCGTCGCGCAGAAGATCGCCCACCTTCGCGGCATCGCGCGTGATCGCGGCGGCGTAGGCCGGGTCGGCCGGGAAAATGCAACCAAGATAACTCTGCCCGCTGGGCCCGCCGAGCATCTGATCGTGGGTCGAGAGCAACTCGACCTGGCCGAGCGGCGTGATGCGCAGCTGCACGCTCGGGCTGCGCACTTCCTGCGCGCCGACGCCGACCCGCTCCTCCACGATCCCGCCGCGCTCGCGGAATTTCTCCCAGTATTCCTCGAAGCGGGTGCCGGCGAGCTCGAAGCGCATCGCGCGCAAGCGCTCGAGCATGGCAGCGTCGTTAGGCATGTCCAGATTCGTTAGGTCGACGAGCGCGTTGCCTTCGCCCGAGACGCCTTCGTTTAGTTTCACGACGGCCTGCGCGATCGCAGGCCGCTCCCCGCGCATCTTCCGCAGCGCCGCGACCACTTCCTCGATCGTGTGGAGGTTATCGAACCCGAGCGGGTGATTGATCCCGGCCTCGCCGAACAATTTCCGGCAGCCGGTTTTCGTCCCAAAGGAAAGATGACACGGGTCCGCCCCGTAGAGCGGAATGCCGAGGCGGAGGGCGAGATTGCGCTCGAGGAAAGTCGTGTTGTAGCAGACGAGATGGGCGCGGTCTTTATCCGCGATGCCCGCTTCGATCTGCCGCAGGAGGCGCGGGCGTTCGAGGACTTTGAGGCTGAGCGGGCGGGCCGAATCGTCATAGGGCGCGAGGAGGGTGAGCCGGCGCAGGGCATGGCGCGGGATGATCCCCGGAAGCAGATCGAGATAATATTCGATCACGCTCGGATGAATCGCCTGCGAGGTGACATAGATCATGCGCGCCCGCGGCTGGGTGAGAAGAAGAAGCAGAAACAGAAAGCGTTCTTCGTAGGCCTGGACTTCGAGGCCGGTGATCGCCATGTCGATCGACATCGAGGGCACGACCACGATGGTTTGTTCATCCTGATTGAACGCCTCGATCGAGCGCCAGAGCGGGACGAGTTTTTGCTGGAGAGCCTCGAACTTTGCCGCAGCCTCCGCGGCCGAAACGCCCTCGGGCAATCCAACCAAACTTGGATCCGTTTCCATCCTGGAAGCTTAACCTGCCTGGCAAGCCCCCGGAAAGGTGCCCGGAGGCGAGGCGAGCCCACTCGGAACTCGCGCCCGCCTCCGGTAAAACCAGCCGACTCGTTAGGGGAAGGTGACGACGACTTCGTTTGAGCAGTCGCTGGAATCGGTCTCGCACACCTTGTAGGTGAAGGACCCGGTCATGCTCCCGAGGTTGTCCTGCGTCCGGCCGTCGTCGGGCGTGGTTTGGACGACGACGTTGTTGCGGAAAACGTTCACATTGCCGCCGTCGGATGGATCCCAGCGCAGAAGGACGGTGTTCATGCTGCCGCGGCTGCGGGCTCGCGCGGAAAGATCAATCTCGCCGCCGGCGGTGTTGCCGATTTGCGCCCAGAAGGCGGTGTTGAAAGTGCTGGTGCCGCTGTTGCTGCCGCCGCCGCCGGTGCTGCAGCCGGCGTTGGTGTGGACGCCGACCGCGTTGCCCGTCGCCTCATCGATAACGGGGCTGCCGGAGTTTCCACCCTCGGTGTCGGCCTGGTAACGCATCGTGGTTCCGGAGGAACCGGCGTTGGGGCCGGAGTGCGTCTGATTGGTCTGGTTGGCCGTGCCGCCATCGACCCCGTAGCCGGTGATGCGGATGATCGCGGGCCCGAGATCCTGCACGACATTGAAGGAGGCGCCCTGCGCCTGGAGCGCGGTCATGCCAGTCTGGGAATTCGGCAGGGTCTCAAAGACGCCCCAGTCGTTGCCGATGCCGCTGTTGCTGAAGACGCGGGTGGCGTCATCGACGACATATTGATCTTCCGGGCCGGGATGCTGGATGGTGCCGTTAGGCAAAGAAGGCGGGACGTTAAATTCGACGGTGTTCGTGCTTCCGGCCGAGGAAACGCAATGCCCGGCGCTGACGAATCTGCCATCGGCGATGAGCCAGGCGGTGCAGCCGATGGACAAGAGACGGCCGGTCCGGGGATCGGTCGAGGCCGTGCGATCGTCAGTCGGGCCGCACTGCGAGGCGGGCGCTTCCATGTTTCCGACCATCACTTCGCTCATGCGCGCGAAGACATTCTGGTCCCCGGAAGCAACATGAAGGTCGATCCGGAGAGCGTCGCCATTGAAGTAGGCGCTGGAATTTTTCCACTGCGCGAGGGCGCGGGCATCGAGCCGCTGCTGGGCGCCGTCGGAGAGAGAAGTGATCGTGAGATAACTGGCCCGGCCGAGCGAGATGCCGCTGAAATTCAAACGCAGCCAGGGCGCGCCTGGCACCTTCACGACTTTGCTCGAGGCAACCCGAGTCGCGGCTTCCCCGGCCACGCTGGAATGCAGGCCGCTGTCCAGCGCGTAGGGCTGCATGCGGTAAGGCAGCGGCGCCTTTTGCGCCCAGGCCGGGCTGGTGGAAAAAAGGATGAGCAAAAGCAGAGCGGTGAATTTCATGCCGGTGATCGTACGGGGAACGGCTTCGTCGAAGCAAACCTTTTCCGCCCAGCCGGGGCGCGGCTAAGCGTTTAAAGATCGTGCTTGAAGACCCGGCCTTCTTTCATGACGAAGCCGACCTTTTTCAAAACGGTGACCTCGCCTAACGGATCGCCCGCGACCGCGATCAGGTCGGCGCTTTTTCCCGGTTCGATCGTTCCGACCTGATCCTTCAGGCCGAGAAGATCGGCGGCGTTCACCGTCGCGGCCTGGATCGCGGCGGCGGGGGTCATTCCGTGTTTCACCATGAGTTCGAATTCATCGGCATTTCGTCCGTGCTTGGAGACGCCGGCATCGGTGCCGAAAGCGATCTTGACCCCGGCCGGAACCGCCTTGCGCAAGGCTTCGCCGGTGATCCCGATGCGCCAGTCGATCTTCTTCCGCACTTCGGGCGCGTAGGCGTCGGGATTGGCGGCGATCCGCTCGATGTAGCCATTGATGGTGGAGAGCGTCGGCACGTAGTAGGCGCCGGAAGAGAGAAAGAGTTTGATCGCGGCGTCGTCGAGCAGGGTGCCGTGCTCGATTGAATCCGCGCCCGCGCGCAATGCGAGTGCGATCCCATCCGCGCCGTGGGCGTGGACGGCGACTTTCTTGCCGTAGCTGTGGGCGGTTTCCACGATCGATTTCACTTCGTCGTCGCGCATCTGCGCGCCGAGCCCGAGCCCGATGCGGCTGTTCACCCCGCCGGTGGTGGCGATCTTGATCAGGTCGACGCCGCGGCTGATTTGTTTGCGCACCGCGCGGCGGCAATCATCCGCGCCGTCGCAAGTGGTGGCGTGCGCTTCAAGCGCAGGATGCAATTCCTCGCGAAAACCAAGCGTCGGATCCATGTGGCCCGAGGTGGTGGAAATGCCGGAACCGGCATCGAGGATGCGCGGACCGATGGCCCAGCCTTTCGCGATCGCATCGCGCAGGGCGAGGGTGACGCCATCGGAGTTGCCGACGTTGCGGACGGTGGTGAAGCCGGCCTGCAAAGTCTTGCGCGCGTTCCAGGCGGCTTCGTAAGCGCTGCTCGCCACGCTATCGGTCACGCTCGCGAGCTGCCCCTCCATGCCCGCGCGATCGGAATCGAGATGCACATGGCAATCGATCAGGCCCGGCAGCACGAAGCGGTCGCGCAGATCGATCACCGTGCCGCCGGCCGGCGGTTGGACGAAGCCGTCCTGGACGGCGGCGATTTTCCCGTCCTTCACCAGAATGGAGACGTTGCGCCGCGGTTCTTTCCCCGGCCGATCGAGCAGGGTGCCGGCGTGGATCACCGTGTCGGCGGAAGGTGCGGCGGGCGTGGGCGATTGGCCGTGCAACTGGGCGGCACCGAAGATCAGCGGAAGCAGGGCAAAATGAAGAAGGCGCATCGGCAGTTTTCGCCTACTTCCTCGCCGCCTTCAATCGCGATTGCGCTTGTGCCCGTCTCGCCGCGCGCGCTAGCCATGTTATTGTCGTTGAGAATAACCAGCCGCGATCGAAAAATGAATTGGGATGCGATTAACGCGATTTCGCAATTTGTCAGTTCCATCGCCGTGGTTTTGTCGCTGCTTTATCTGGCGAAAGAAGTGCACCGCAGCACCCGCGTCGCGAAAGTCGCGGCCCAGGACGCCGCCGCTTCCGCCGTCCGCGAGGTGACCAAGACCTTCATGGAAAATGCCGAGATGTCGCGCATCTGGGGGACGGGTTTGGAAGAGATCCAAACTTTGTCGCGAGAAGACCAGGCGCGTTTCTTCCACGCGGCCCATCAATTTCTCAAGGCGCTGGAGACGATTCATTTTCACCACGTCAATGGCCTGATGGACGAACAACTCTGGCACGGCTGGCAGGAGTTGTTGCGGCATTACATCGCTGCGCCCGGCATCGCGCGTTACTGGGAGATCCGGAGCCAGCTTTTCTCGGCCCGCTTCCGCGCCTTCGTCAGCCAGCTCGAACCGGTGCGCGACCGCCGCACCGTCGGCACGCTGCTGGAGGAATTGTAGGGCGGGCATCTTGCCCGCCGATTTTCCGCTACGGCTTTGGCGCGTTGTCCGGAGTGGCGGCCGGCGACATCGCTTCCTTGGCGGAGTCCATCGCGTTGCTCGCCGCCTCCTGAACCTTGTCGACCGCCGTTTCGGCGGCGTCCTTGGTCGCCTCGGCTGCGTTCATCGTCGCGTCCTTGGCTTGTTCGGCCATCTTGTCGACCGCGTCAGCGGCGGCGGGCGCGGCTTCCTTGGCTTTTGCCTGCGCCTCCTCGATTTGTTTGGCGGCGGCGTCCTTGGCCTCTTCTGCCTTGGTCTCCATGGTCTGTTTTGCCTCTTCCGCTTTTTGTTCGACCGACTCGGAAGTCTTGCTGTTGCAAGCAGTCAACGCGAGCGCCGCGGTGGAAAGAAGCGTCAGTAGTTTGAGTTGTTTCATAGTGTGATTGGTCGTTGATGGTTGTGATGCGGCGACTACAAATCACCGGCTGCGAGGAAGTTTCAGCAGGTGAGCGCCGGAAGGTCAACGCTTTGTTCCGGGGAGGACGAATCGCCCGGCACCGGTTCAACCCTCGGCGAAGACAAAGATGATCAGGCCGATGATGAGGAGGACGAGAATGAGCAGCGTGATCTTGATCCAGCTCTTCGGATATTTCCCGGCCAGCGCGCCGGTCACGCCATTGGCGACGATGCGGTAGGTCGTGCCGCTGTATTGATAAGTCAGCAGCCAAACCGGCAGGAGGACGTGTTTGAAAGTCTGCCCGCTGTAATCGGCGTCGACTTGCAGGTTGCGATGAGTATCGCCCGGGATTTGCGCGGCGCAGAGTTTGCGCAGCTCGGCGTCCATCGCTTCGCGGGAATGCTGCGCGGCGGCGACGAGATCAATCTGGTATTGCTCGACTACCCAGCCGGAGACGTAGCCGGCGTCGTAGGGCGCAAGTTCCTTCGTCGGGAAGGGCTCGATCCCGCGCAATAATTCCGGCGGCACGCCGCGAGAGGCGGGGACGAGTTCGTCATCGAAGAAATGCTCGAGCGCGCCGCTCGCCGGTTCCCAGCGGACATGTTGGACCTGGCGGGTCTGGGAGTTGCCCTTCGAGTCGCGGTAGGTCTCGGTCGTGTAGTAATAATAGCCGGCATCCGCCGTCCACTCGGCCGCGACCTGCGCGTCGAAGGTCCAATACGGCAGATAGAGCCCGTGAATGGTGTCGGTGAAGGCGCGATTCTTGAACCGGTTTGGCGCGAACCAGCGGCTGCGATACCAGACATGCACTTTGTCGCGCACTTCGTTCTGGTCGACTTGAAACGGGAGCACGCTCTCCGGCCGAATCGGCGCCTTCGTTTGCTCGTAGGGAACGAGCGCGGGCGAACCGCAGAAGTCGCAGTTCTGCGCGACGCGTTCCGGTTTGAAAACCGAGATCGCCTGGCAGCTCTGGCATTTGACCGAACGGGTGGCGGTTTCCCAGCCGCGCTCGCTCTCCGGGATGGCGCTGAGCGCAGTCGCGAGATCATGCTCCTGCACTGCACCGACCGCCGCGACATTTGGCTGCAGCGGCGAAACCGCGCCGCAAAACGGGCAGACAAGCGCCTGTTTCGCGGGCGACCATTCCGCCGCGCCTCCGCACGAGGGACACTCGAAACGTTGCCGGGCGGTGAGCTCGCTCATCGGAGCAGGGAAGCTTGCGCTACCTTTCGTCTCGTCACCGCGCTAGCTCGTCAGGAACTCGTTCAAAGCCTCGCGGGTGATGCGATAGCTGGAACCGATCTTCTTTCCTTTCAGCTCGCCGCTTTCCACGCTTTGCAGAACGTCGGCTTCGCTCACGCCGATCGCTTCGGCAGCCTGGGCGGGCGTGAGAAGTTCGGGCAAGGCCATTCCGCCGCTGGCCGCGGCCGCACTGCCTGAGGGCGCGGTCGATTGCAGGCTGTTTTGTTGCTGCATGATCTGCTGCGCCATCGCGAGGCCGACCGCCATCTCGGTCGCGACCCCGCCCGCGCTCCCGCCTTTTTCCATCCCCTGCGCCATCTGGAATTTCACGTAATCGTTCAGGTTCCCGACTGCGGCCATGCTCGAGCGTTTATCGATCGCCTGCTCCACTTCCGCCGGCACGGAGACGTTCTCGAGCACAAAGCTGGTCAGCTCGAGGCCGTATTTTGCCTGGATGATCGGATTGATCAGCGGCAGCAGCGCCTCGCCCACTTCCTGGTAACGCGTCGCGACATCGAGCACCGGGATTTTCGCGCTCGCGAGCGCATCGCTGAAGATGCTGACGATGCGGGAGCGCATCGTCTCGGTGAATTCATCGAGACGGAAGTTGTGATCGCTCCCCGCCACTTCCTTCAGCATCAATTTCGGATCGCTCACCCGAAAATCGTAGGTGCCGAAGGCGCGCACCCGCACGATGCCGAAATCCTGGTCGCGCATCATGATCGGGTTGGACGTGCCCCACTTCAGGCCGGTGAAAATACGGGTCGTGACGAAATAGACGTCCGCCTTGAAAGGCGACTCGAAGCCGTACTTCCACGACTTGAGCGTGGTCAGGATCGGGATGTTATCGGTCGTGAGACTGTGTTTGCCCGGCCCGAAGGTGTCGCCGAATTCGCCCAGATAAACGAACTGCGCGACCTGCGATTCGCGCACGATCAATTGCGCCCCGCGCTTGATCTCGGCGTCGTTGTCTTCGAAGCGGAACGAGATCGTATTGCGCGAATCATCCGTCCACTCAATGACCTCGAGCAGTTGGCCGCGGATAAAACTCATCAGTCCCATAATTCTTTTTTCCTTTCGCTTGCTTGGTGAGGGGGAAACGTAGCGTCTGCGCACAAAACGCAAGCCGTTCTTGCAGCGCGAGAAGGGAGAGCGGCGTCGCCAGGCGGCGTCGGCGGCGGTTTATTGCATCGACATGAAATCGTTAGGCACAGAAACTCCGGCAAACAAAAACATGATCAACCGCTTGCAACCGATTCTTGCGGCCGCGCTCGCGCTTGGCCTCTGCTCTTCCTGCTCCAAAAGCTCGTTCGACCCGGTGGAACGGGAAGGCCCGCCCGCTCTCGTTGCGCAGCCGACGGGCGCGCCGCATTTCTGGCTCATGCTCAAGCAGGAAGAGCAACGCATGCGCTACCTCCGCGGCGGCAGCCGGATGATTGGGAATTGGGTGACGGAGATTTATTTTCATTTCGATCTCCAGGCGCACGACCCGACGACGGCGGACCGGCTCTGGAAAAAGCGCTTGGTCACGGTAAAAAACGAGGCCGGAGGACACACCGCGCAGGCGCGGATCCTTGGGCAGGAAGGCGAGATCGTCTGGACTTTTCTGAACAACCAGCCGGTCGCGATCTCGAGCAAGGATGGAAGTACGCTGGCCGACCGAAACACCCTCGAACAGCAGAACCCCGAGCTGCGCGGGCTGATTCCGGACAAGCTGGACTTTTATGCCTACGATGGCGGGCTGGTGATCACGGCGGCGGATGCGCGGCGTTTCCGGATCAGTGGAGCCGAATTTCGCGCCCAGCCCTACACTCCGCCTAACGACGATTATTTCCGGCAGGTGGAATTCATGGCGACGCGCTGGAATGGCGGGTACCACACGAAAGATTTTATCGCCTACCAACTGATGCGGGATGGGAAATGGCTCGGCCTTTACACAGAGAAAGAGGCGGCCTACGCCGGCAACGACGAGTTTGGCGATCACCTGGCCAAGCCGGAATCGATCTACCCCGAGGGCTCGCGGGCGCGGCGCACTTTCTGGACGGCGCGCATCGGCAAGACCAGGGAATTCAGCGAGGGCGCGCACGACCGGCTCTTTGACGTGACCCGTGTGCCCGGCGCGCCGGAATATTTGGAGGCAGGGTTGCTCGTCCAACAGGGCACGCGGCAGCCGCTGCGCCTGGAGGACCCGGCCGGAGTGCTGGTGGTGCATCGGACGCGACTGGACGAGCAGGGCCGGGTGGCGATCACCCGGCTCGATGACAATCTCCAAACCAAGTGGTCGTCGACGCTGCCATTCCACGATCTGCGCAATCGCTATCAAATGCCGGGCCACCTTCTGCTCTACGGCATTGTGCAGGAAACGGTCAACGGCGTGACCGGCTGGAGCGAGCATCTCGTGGCGCTCGATCTACGCGACGGTCGCCGGCAAGGGTGGGACGTTCAGCGGGAGCGCGCGCTCGAGGCCGCCGAGATGGACGCCGCCGCGGGCAAATAAGAGCGACAGGTGGTCGGCGGCTTCATTTGCGCGCCGGATTTCGGCCTAACGAGTGAGGAAGTGGCCGGTATCGAGGGAGTTATCGGATAACTCTCGAATCTGCCATCCGTTCCCCCCCGGGGTCGTTAGGCGTGAGAAAGCGTTTTTCGCGCACAGCTTGTCCAAAAAATTCTCCGAAAGATGGGACCATTGGGACAGGCGATCGCGTATCTCCTGTGTCGCCACTTCGGCGACACAACCCAAAATATGAAAAGAACAACCCTATCCTTACTCTGTCTCGCCAGCCTGACGTTTTCCGTGATTGCGGAAGACAACACGGCCCCGGCGGTAGATAACTCCGGCCGGAACGAGCGTGATCGCTCCGGCGAAACGAAAACACCTGGCGATCAGTCCAATAGCGCGGCCGACACGGAAATGACGGCCGCCATTCGGCGCGCCGTGATGCAGGACGATTCCCTCAGCATGGCGGCCAAGAATGTGAAGATCATCACCGCGGACGGTGTCGTGACTCTGCGCGGACCGGTCAAGACTGCGGCGGAAAAGGCTGCGATCGAGAAGCATGCGCAGTCGGTCGGCCACGCCAAGATCGACAATCAGATCGAAGTGGAAGCCGCGAAGTAACTCAAAACAAACCCAATAGAAAGAAACACCAAATATTATGTCAAAAAATCAAGTATTCTGTATCGCGAAAAGCCATTCCCAGGCTGAACAAATCGTCGAGCGCCTCCAGACCGCCGGTTTCCCGAGCAACGAAATCTCCATTCTCTTGCCGGACACCGAAGGCAAGCATGACATCGCTCATGTCAAAGCCACCAAGGCACCTGAAGGTGCGACCACTGGCGCGGCGGCTGGCGGCGTGACCGGCGGCGTGCTGGGTCTGCTCGCAGGCATCGGCGCACTGGCGATTCCAGGCGTGGGTCCCTTCATCGCGGCGGGTCCGATCATGGCGGCGCTCAGCGGCGCAGCGATTGGCGGCACGGCCGGCGGCGTTGTCGGCGGTCTCGTCGGGATGGGCATCCCGGAGATCGAGGCCAAACGTTACGAGGAGAAACTCCGCACCGGCAATTACCTCATCGCAGTGCACGCGCACGACGGCGATCAGGAAGATGCCGCGAAGAAGATCATGAAAGACGCGAACGCGGATGACATCACGAGCTCGTCGATGTCGTCGACTCCGAAAGAAGAAGCAGTCCGCTCCTAATCTTTTCGAGAAACTAAGGGAACGCCCCGTGCCATCTGGCGCGGGGCGTTCTTTTTTTCCAGGCGAAAAGGGCCCAATCCTGGTCACGCCAAAGGTCTGATTCACGCCTCACATCCGATTCCTTGGAGATGAAAAAGCTGTTGTTGTTTTTGCTCGCGACGAGTCTTTGCCTGGTTTCCGTTCGCGCGGACGAGAGTGTCAAAGCCGTCCAAACCAAATTGAGAGAAGGCGGTTTCTATTTCGGAAACGCAACGGGTGTTTACGACAGCGCGACGGCGGCGGCCGTGACCCGGTTTCAGATTCGCCAGGGTCTTTCCATTTCGGGTCGACTCGATTCCGCCACCGCCCAGGCGCTCGGCGTTGCGACGACCACCACGGAAGCCACCGAGCCGGCGCCGGAAGCCGGGACCTGGCGACGGTTGCGCAACGGCGACATGCAGTTCCTGAAAAAATTGAATGCGGGCGAGATCGCTCCGCCAAAGGCCCCGGGGCGCGTCTCTCCGACGCCGGCGGCTGCAAAAGTCGCGACAACGACGACGACTCGCACCAAAACGAAAACGACCGCACCAGCCCCGCCGCCGCCCGCGCGGGCGGAGGCGCCCGACGTCTACGGGAAAGAGCGTTTGCGGGATTACGTCGGGGCGTTTGTCCTCGCCGGCCTCGATCCACAAATCGGAGCGGAATTGGAGTTCTTTGCCGACCGGGTGGATTATTTCGGCGAATCGAATGTGAGCCGGGAGAAAGTTCGCCGCGATCTCCTGCGCTACGATCGGCAATGGCCGCAGCGACGGTTCTGGCTTGCGGGCGAAGTCGAAGTGGCGCGACAGGCGGATGGGAAGCTGCGCGTCACCTTTCCGCTGCGCTACGAATTGCGGAACGGTTCGAAGCGATCGTCCGGGAAGGTGAACAAGACGCTGGTCTTGCGCAAAGCCGCCGAGGGCGACCTGGAAATCGTGGGCGTGAACGAGCGGAAGAGCTAGGCCTGGCGAAAAATGCGCGGGGCCGGCTTGGAAGTGTCGCGCCGATAACCTGTGAGTTCGCCAGCGATGGTGCGGCGGTCGACACGGGTCAGCCCTTTTACCTGGGCGGGAGTGAGGAGCGGCGTGTGCGGGATGTCGCAAAGATGGTTCGGCACGACCCAGATGTTTTCTTCCGAGGTCATCCATTCGTAGTCGTCGAACTGGGTGAGATTCACCGGCCGTGAATAGCGGCGCAGGGTGCGTTCACCGCGAAGATTGAAATAAATGTGGAAGTAACTGAGGGCGAGCTCGCGCAAGGTGCGGTAAACCGGTTCGCGATATCTGCAGCCGGTGAAGTTGGATTTCGCGAGCGCGCCCCAATGGCCGCGCACCTTGAAGACGGCGATGACGTGATCGGTATCCTGCTCGGCTTCGAGGTCGAGGAGCAAGGGCGGGTAGCCTAGCACGCGCAGGGCGGCGGCGGCGAAAGTGGCGCCCTCGAGGCAATGCGCCGTGCGCTCGCGCAGGACGACGCGCGGCGACCAGGCCGTGGGCGCGAGATGATAGGGGATCTCGTCGAGAAATCGCTGCACGCCGAGTGGCGTCTTCAGGGCGCGTAGTTTGCGCAGCTCGGCGGAAGAAAACACGCTGAGAGGAAATACTGAAACCCGTCAGACTCAAACACTGAAATCAGGGAATCGATTTCCGGCCGCGCCGCAGCAGGGGTCGGATCGGCGTGTGTGGCGGCGGCGCGAAGTGGCAGGGGATCAGATTATTCGAAACGGTTATCCTTGAAGTGCCGCTTTCCTTTTAGCGCCTTGGCATATTCGTCGCGACTGAGGATGTTCTCATCGAGCTCCATCTCGGTCCGGCAAAAGGTCTGGAAAAAAGCGGCCACTTTCTCGGCGGAACTCATTACTTCCTCAGTCAGATAATTGGCGTCGACATTAATGCAGACCGCCCCGACCACGCCGTACTCCGGGCGAATAATGGAGATGGTGGTGCACTTGAACTTCCGCGTCCCGAGGTTGAGCTCGTAGTTCAATTTCTCTTCATGCGCGAGCTGCCGCCTCTTCAGGTCGATGACGAGGTTGGTCGTGCCGTCATGGAGATGACGGCCGGTGACGTTGTTCTCGAGGGCGACGAGTGAGCGCGAGGGATTGGAAAGATCGTGGAGGAGGATCTCGATCCCGAGGTTGGGAAAGGATTTGCCGATGGAATGGACGAGGCGGGCGAAATTCTCGAGGTATTCGCGGGTGTCGTCGGCAATTCTCTTGCCGTCGTAGCGGGCAAAGAGACGGGCGTAAACTTTCTGCTCGACCGGCTCGAGCTGGCTCCGGACGTTGTTTTGTTCGCCGATGAATATGAGCTGCCGCGCCGCCATCGGATCGAAGTTGCGCAGAAAATAATGCATCCCGAGCCGGAAATCCTTCAGGCTGAACTCGGGGAAATTTTCGCGGTTGATCGCGTAGGGGTAGAAGTCGTAGTCCTCGAGCTTCTTCCCGAAACGCTGCCGCTCCTTGTATTTTCCCCAGACAAACCCGATCGCGAGAAAGATGGCGGAAGCGATGATCGAGGCGATCACGTTAACGGTGATGTCGTTCCCGAATCCACCGGGCGCGCTGAGCATGCCGGAGGATAAAGTAAAAACTCGAAGGTAGAAAGTCGAAGACCGGGCGTTAAGATAGCCGGCGATGAAAGCGATTCGTGTCGAAGAATTTGGCGAGCCCGAGGTGATGAAACTGGTCGAGGTGCCGATGCCGGAAGCGGGGCCCGGCCAGCTCCTCGTCCGGATGCACGCGGTCGGAGTCAATCCGGTCGAGACTTACATTCGCGCCGGAAGCTACGCGCGGAAGCCGGCACTGCCGTTTACTCCGGGGAATGACGGGGCGGGCGTGGTGGAAAAGACCGGCGAGGGCGTGAGCAAGTTTCGCCCGGGCGACCGGGTTTACCTGGCCGGGTCGAGCAGCGGGACCTATGCCGAGTACGCGCTCAGTGGCGAGGCGCAGGTGCATCGTTTGCCGGAAAAGGCTTCCTTCGCGCAGGGGGCGGCGATGGGAACGCCTTACGCGACGGCTTTTCGCGGGTTGATGCAGCGCGCCGGCGCTCAGCCTAACGAAACCGTGCTCGTCCATGGCGCGAGCGGGGGAGTCGGGACGGCGGCGGTGCAAATTGCGCTCGCCCACGGGTTGCGCGTCTTCGGGACCGCCGGCACGGAGCGCGGACGTGAGCTGGTGCGCGAGCAGGGGGCGCACGAGGTGTTCGATCATCACGCGAGCGACTACCTGGCGCGGATCAAGGAGGCGACCGGCGGCCGCGGGGTTGACGTCATCCTCGAGATGCTCGCAAACGTGAACCTGGGGAGCGACCTGACGCTTCTCGCGCCCCGCGGACGCGTGATTGTGATCGGCAACCGGGGCCGGGTGGAAATTGACGCGCGCGAGACGATGGCGCGCGATGCCGATATTCGCGGCATGGTCTTGCCCAATACGCCGCCGGACGAACTGGCGAGTCTGCACGCCGCGCTCGTCGCCGGGCTGGAAGACGGCACGCTGCGCCCCGTGGTGGGAAAGGAATTGCCGCTGGCGGAGGCACCGCAGGCGCACCGGACGGTTTTGGAGCCGGGCGCGTTTGGGAAAATCGTGCTCGTTCCCTAGCGGCCAAACCGCGGCGCGATTATTTGATCTCGGGCTTGCCCTTGATGTGGAGCTGCGGTTTGCCCGTGTTCTGGTTGACGCTCAGCATTTCCTGCTGCGGGCGCTCGCCGCCCCCGGGGGCGCCGCCCATGACCGCCCCAAAGAGACAGCCCAGCACCACTCCGCTGAAAAAGCCCAGCAACGCCGTCTTTCGCATGCCGGAACTTGGCGCGGCTGGCGGAGAATGAAAAGCGGAAAGCCAAGGCCTTTGCACCCGGGCAAAAAGTCCTGATCGCGGAGCTGGCCGGGCATGCGACCTGCTCATAATAAGGGCGAAACTTACTTGAACCAGTCAACCACGACCACTGCCATGATCACGACCTACTCAGATTCCGCGCTCACGACTCAAGCCTTTAGCTTGAAAGAACTGAAGACGTCCCTGCTCGAACCGGCCCTGATCGTGGGTGCCGCGCTTTTCTGGGTCGCGGCGTTGCCTTTCGTGGCTTTTTCTTTGATGGCGGTCAAGATCTGGGACACGCTGAAGGCGCTGGGATCCGGATCGAGTGTCCGCCCGAACCCGCTTATTCTGCGCACCGGGCTGGCCAAGAGCAGCATCACAGTGCGCAACTCCGCGCGCATAGCGCGGATCTAAACGCAGGCGCCGCATCCGCGGCGCGGTTACCGGGCGGCCCACCCCGCTGAGCCCGGGGGACATCAGGGCTGAATCCTCAGCCGCCGCGGGATACCAGCCACATCAAGACGGCGAGTCCGCTGTCCTGGCGACTGCGAGCAATCCCTTTGAATGGGCGTCGACCTTATCGCCGCTCCCAAAACCGCGACTTTTTCGTGATTGGAACGTCGCGGTTTTGCGGTTTGGACGCCATTTGCTCGACTGCTCGGACCTAACGTTTTGGTCAGTTTCGAACCAAGTTACCCGGGGCGTAAAAACCAGAACTGCGTTATTTTTAAAAACGCATAAAATTTTACTTGGCATCCTCCACTGGTTCTGAAATAACACACCGCCTCCGGAGATCTAGAGCGTGAGTTTTCACGGTAGTTTTCCGGGAACCGATCAAACAATAACCATTGCCTCATTTACCGCACGGCTTTCAACGACCGGGGCGGCAACCAATCAAAATTCATGAAAAAAACCGTCACGATTTTCGCGATCTCGATAGCAGCTCTTGTTTCTGTCGTGCTTTCAGCGGCCACTGCTTCGGCCAACACCATTAGTTCGACCGTCCTCGAGATCAACGGAGCGGTGACCCAGGGCGACGGCGCCAACCAGGCCCTTTCGACCACCAACCCGGCGAAGCTGACCACCCCCACGGGCTACGACTTCAGCGTCGACTTCTCGTCTCTTACCTCCGTCATGTTCATCCAGGTCACGCTGACGATGCAGGATGGCAATTCGTCGCTGACCGACGGTGAGGGCTTCGACTACAACCACCTTTTCCTCGGTCTCGATGGCGTGAACACCGGATTGGTTCTCAACGGATTTCGCGGCAACGGCCTGCAGGACACCCTCACTTTCTCCGGCGTGGTCAACTCGACCATCGGCGCAGCCATCTTTGCCAATCTGCAGGATGGTTTCCTTGTCGGCAGCATCATCACCGACAACCCCAACGACACGATCCTCTCGCCTAACGATATCTTCGTGGGGAATGACGGACTCAATGCCACCACCACGCTGGTGCTGAGCGACGCCGTGCCGGAACCCGGCACTTACGCTCTGGTTGCAGTCGGGCTCCTCCTCGTTCTGGCGCCGAAACTTCGCCGTCTCCGTCGGACTTCCTAGTCGACAGTCCGGAGAGACCCGATGCTTTTACGAGCGAAGATTCTCGGATTGGCCTCCGCCGGGGCGCTATGGCTGACCGCTGCGGTGCAAGGGCAGGTGACGATCAGTAGCACTCTTCTCCAGAGTAATTTCAACGGCGGGATCGGCACCGGTGAGTCAGCCGCGATCGCGGCCTCGGCCTTTGATTTCACCGGACAGTCGCAACTCCTGAGCATTTCCTCGATCTCGATCACCCTCACGATGATCGATGGCGACACCGGGCTGGGAGCAAATGGCATCAATGAAACGCCCTTTCCCCCGCCCGGCGATGGAACCGAATTTGGCGATGACGATTTCGACGTCAACTCCTTCACTCTTCGCCTCGACGGCATCTATGCCGGGCAAAACCTGCTCTTAAACGGCTTCGATTCGTATGACGATACGACCGAGTTCGGGCAGAAGGATTTTATCACGCGCACTATTACCGGTTCTCCGGAAAACATGAGCGCGCTCCTCGCCGCGCTGCAGGATGGGTTCCTCACCGCGACGGTTTACGATTCGACCGGAATCTCTCGCTCGAATGGGCTGGTGATTCCAAACACTCAGTTTGACCGGATCACGCCTGCCTACACGACCTTATCCATTACCGGCATGCCGATACCCGAGCCTTCGTCCCTCGCCCTTGCTCTCTGCGGAGCGATTGCGGTTGGGGTGTGGCGGGTCAGGCGCCGGTCGCCTCAATCGTAGATTTTTCGCCTTTGAACAAGACATTTGCCCATCGGAGACACGTATCTCTTACAGGGTTTCACCAGATCGCAGCCATCAGACCAACTCAATCATGATAAAAAACGCTCACTCAATTGCATTTCGCCTTGCTGTCATGACAGCAGCATCGCTTCTCAGTCTTACTTCTTTGCAGGCGGCCACTCCACCCAGCGGCACGATCACTCCCACCACCGCCGGGTCTCTATCGTGGGATGGGACCGCGATCGGCACCGGCGGGACGGATGAAACCGCCGCAATTGAGGGCGTCAACCGCGATACCTTCATTCTCACCGTCGCACCCGGTGATTACACCGGGAAATCGATCGCGATCTCGATCAGTTGGACCGTCCCAGCAAACGATTACGATCTCTACATCCACAAGCGCAACCCGGATGGCTCCGATGGGGATCTGGTGAGCAACTCCGGCGGTGGCGTCCCCGGAACGAGCGAGAACGCGGTCATTAATCCAAACAACGATGGCACCGGAGATTTCAACGTCATCGCAGTTTATTTCGCGAATACGCCGGGAGCCGATCAGCCTCACGGCACAGCTACCGTCGTAACCGCGCAGCCGGTCCGGACTGCGAACTACATCAGCGGTGGCATGACTTTCTCGCCTAACTCGCCGATGAAAGCACAGACCGCCCATGCCGACGGCGAGCCGAGCAGCCGAGTCGACCTGGCGGGTAACTACTACGTCTGCGGCATCCGCGGCGTGCCGGCGGGGGTTGACCTCTGGTATCTCGATTTGCGGCCGACGATCGGGGCAGCGGCTAATCCTAACTTCGATCCGAAAATGCGGGTGCCGATCTACCGCGGCCAGCCCGACTCGACCACTTCGACCGCTGGCCAGGACCAGCTCTCCGCCGGCGCGCTGGGTGGCGGCGACATTGATCTCGCGGTTGGTTTCGGCCCCTACACCGGCATCGGTTCCACGGGCGAAGCATCCCTGGCCTATGCCAGTCTGACCGCTGCGAACAACACCATCGGCCGTTCGCTTGATCACGGGGCTACTTTTCAGTTCAATCCGATCGGTAACTTCGCTGGCGGCGTGCCGGTGAACGATCGTGAGTGGATGGGCTTTGTCGGGCCTAACACTGTCTATCTGGAATATCGGAACTTTGGCGCCGGGGTGGCTTTCGCTCAGCAGTCGACCGACGGTGGTCTGACTTACGGACCGGCGACCGTGGTCGGGACGATCTCCCAGACCGGCTCGCTCGATGTTGATCAGTTTGACGGCACCGTTTACATCAGCGGCAACGACGGCAAACTCGCAGTCGGAACTCCGCCCGCGCCGGGCCTGCCTCCCGCCACTTACGCCGTCAATCAAGTCATTCCGGTTTCCACCGATGCGGCCAATATCTTTGTCGCAATGCGAGTGGCGAATGATCACCCCACCGGTGGCACGCCTAACACGGTCTATCTTACTTATTCCGATGGAACGAATATCTTTGTCACCAGCTCCTCGGATCATGGCGCGACCTTCGCCAACCCGGTGCAGGTTAATAACCCTGCCGATCCGGCAACGACAATCAACCTGATGCCCTGGATCGCCACGGGCCCGACGCCGGGTTCGATTGGCGTGGCTTGGTATGGCACAGATAGCCAGTCAAACAGCGACAACGCTCGCTGGAGGGTGTATTTCGCCCAGAGCTTCGATGCGAATGCGGTTAACCCGACCTTCCGCATCGTGCAGGCGAGCGATCACTCGATTCATGCCTCAAATATCTCGCTCAAAGGATTGCCACTCACCGGCGAATCGCCGAACCGCAACCTGATCGATTATTTCCAGGTGAACTTCGATCCGCAGGGCGCTGCGGTCATCGGTTATACCGACGACCACAATGACTTCGACGGTCATACCTATGTCACGCGTCAGCTCACCGGCCCGTCCATCAATGGCGGTAATCTCCCGGCGGTCGTCGAAGGTTCCGCCTTGCCCGCGCAACCCTTCGCTCTTCCAGGCGCGACTCCTCCTCCGACCGGCGGGGTGACGCCGCAGGCCATGCAGCCAGGGCCGCGCGGCGAGCAGGTGACTGACTTCGCCTGGGATCAGGACAGCGGATTGCTCCTCGTCGCGCCTGAGCCGAACCCGGTCGACATCATTTCGATCGCTTACAAGTCGCAGGATTCGAACCAGGGACCGATCATCACCGCGACCATGAAAGTCTCCGACCTGACTGTGGTCCCACCGAACGCCTCGTGGAAAATGTACTTCACCGCGAATGCGCCTGAGATGGGCTTGGTAACTATCGCCGGTAACTCTTATTCGAAGGGTTTGTCGGACGATGGCGACCAGTTCTTTGTCCAGGCGTCGACCAATGCGAGCGGTGTCCGCAGCTATCGATATGGCACCACGGTGCGTAACTTCGATGGCTCCACCACTGATACCATTGTCGGCAACGCGGACCGTGGATTCATCAACCAGCAGAACCAGACAATCACCGTCCGGCTCTCGAGCGTGAAGATCAATTCGATCCTTACTTCCAGGGGCCATCCTACGGTTGGCTTCGGATCCACCTTCTGCGGATTGCGCGGCAGCTCTTCGGTCGCCAGTACCTATCGCACTGCAGGACATCACCCGCGGTGGGACCGAGTTCACGATCACAAATCCGTTCTGATCGAGAGCGTCATCAATTGGCAGTCCGGGAATTGCTCGGAGCAGTTTTGCTCTTTGGGCTGGTATTAAGCGGGCGGGCGAGTGACGAAAAGTCCTCGCCCGCCTCTTCCCCTTCGCCGACGAGCGCACCCTCCGCCACGCCCGTGGCGACGCCAAAGCTGGCCACGTTCAAGGAGCGTCTCGCCGCCGCCGAATCGGTCAAGGTGCAAACCGATCTCCTCGGCCTGGAGATGGGCATGTCTGTCGGGGCGGCGCACCAAAAGCTGGATCCTTTGTCCGATCCGGCGAAACCGTTCGTGGAAGAAGGCGGCAAGGACGAGGATGGAAAAGAAAAGCAGGGAGAAGAACAGCACCGGGTGGTTTGGCAATTAGCCAAGTCGGACTTCAGCTCGGTTTACATTAAGGCGAATCGGACAGATCGGATCGAATACATCTCGGGCGTTCTCCGGCCGGGAAAGGAAATCCCTTTTGTGAAAATCGGTCAGGTGGAAAAGGCGCCGATCTCGAGTGAGAACAATGTGGTCTGGGATGTCGCGAGGCCGAAGAAGCCGTTGATCCGGGTGGTCGCGCGAGGCGAGGACGGCAAAGCCAGTTCCATTACCATCTTCGTCGTCCAGCGCCCCGAGCTCTAACATTTTTTGCCTAACGTGCACGGCTTCGTTTTGGCCGAATCGTGATCGAGATACGCGCAGCCGTCGCGTTCGTTACGAGAATAGAGCGTGCGCGTAACGCTCCTGCATAATCCCAAGGCCGGGCGCAAAGAATATTCTGGCAAGAGTCTGACCGCGGCCCTGCGCGGGAACGGCCACAGCGTGACTTATCGGTCAACGAAGGAGCCGAAATGGAAAGCGGCTCTCGATCGGCGCGCCGACCTGGTCGTGGTCGCGGGAGGCGACGGCACGGTCGGGAAAGTCGCTCGCCAACTCATCGGCCGGGAGACGCCGCTCAGCGTGCTGCCGTTAGGCACGGCGAACAACCTCGCCCGCACTCTTGGCTTCGACCAGCCGGTGGAAAAGCTGCTCCCGCAAATCGGCCAGGGGACTCTGCATGGGTTTGATGTCGGACTGGTCCGCGGCCCCTGCGGACGGCGTTACCTTTTCGAAGGCATCGGCGGCGGGTTGCTCGCGGAGTATTTGCGACTCCCGAAATTGGAGGAAGAGAAAGGGAGTTCCCGAGAGAGAAGAGATGCAGCAGCACGTAGCGCGACTGCGCAAACTTCTCTCTCGATCTCGCGCCCGGAAGTGGAAGCTGCAGATCGACGACGAGAAGCTGAACGACCGCTTCCTGCTCTTCGAGGCCCTGAACATTTGCTCAGTCGGCCCGGTCCTGAACTTCGCCCCGGACGCGAAGACCGATGACGGGCGGTTCGATCTCGTTCTGGCGCGGGAGTCGGAGCGCGAGACGCTGATGGATTATCTCGCGGCCCGCCTGGCCGGAGCAGAGGAGCCGGATTTTCCGCTGCCGTCGCGCAGATTCAAACGGCTCCGGATCAACTGGAAAAAATCACCGCTCCACCTCGACGACGAACTCTGGCCGAACGAGAAGCGGAACAAGCCGGACCCCGGCGAGATCGAGATCGAGGTCAGACCGTCGGCCCTGATGGTTCTGCGGCCAGAGCGCTCCCGGCGATAATTTCCGGCACTCGAATGCAGGCGGCGGAATGCCCGGGCTGCCAGTCGACCAACGGCGGCATCGCTTCCTTGCAGGCGGCGATGCAATAAGGACAGCGCGGATGAAAAAAACAACCCACCGGCGGATTCATCGGCGAGGGCGGATCACCCGCCAGGACGATGCGCCGGCGCTGGCGTTCGCGCCCGGGATCGGGAATCGGCACCGCGCTCAGGAGCGCCCGCGTGTAAGGATGCTGCGGTTGCCCCAGCACTTCCTCCGGCGGCCCCAGCTCGACGATTTTGCCCAGGTACATCACCGCGATCCGATCGGCGATATGCCTAACGACCGAGAGATCGTGGGAAATGAAAATCAAAGTCAGATTCATCTCGCGCCGGATCTGCGCGAGCAGATTGATGATTTGCGCCTGGATCGAGACGTCGAGCGCGGAGACCGGCTCGTCCGCGATGATCAGCTTCGGCTCGACCGCGAGGGCGCGCGCGATCGCGATTCGCTGACGCTGCCCCCCGGAGAATTCGTGCGGATATTTATTCAGCGCGCCGGGCAAAAGCCCGACCGTGCGCATGAGTTCGAGCACGCGCGGGCGCAGTTCCGCGCGCGCAATTTTGCGGTGACTGCGCAGGGCCTCGGCCAGCGCGTCGAAAACCGTCATGCGCGGGTTGAGCGAGGCGTAGGGATCCTGGAAGATCATCTGGAAATCCCGCCGCGCCTGGCGCAGCTCGCGGCCGTGCAAGCTGGTTCAGGTTGCGCCCTTCCAGCACCACGGTTCCGGCGGTGGCAGGGAGGAGCTGAAGAATCGTGCGGCCGAGAGTCGATTTGCCGCAGCCCGATTCCCCGACCAAGCCTAACGACTCGCCCTGCGCGAGGGTAAAGCTGACGCCGTCGACCGCTTTGACCGTCCCGACTTTCCGCCGAAAGAGAACGCTCTCTTCGACCGGGAAATGGGTCTTGAGATCACAGACCTCTAAAAATGGCGAAGGCATCCTCTGCCAAGACAATCCGAGACGGCTTCGCCCGCCAGACTATTTTTTCTCTTTGAAGAGATCGAGATACTGGCCGTAGCCCTCTTCCTCCAATTTCTCCACCGGGATGAAGCGGAGGGCGGCGGAGTTCATGCAATAGCGCAACCCCGTCGGCGCCGGGCCGTCGTCGAAGAGATGGCCGAGATGGGCGTTGCCTTCCTTGGAGCGGACTTCGGTGCGTTCCATGAAGAGGGTCCGATCGGTCTTTTCGACGATGTGCGATTTGTCGATCGGTTTGGTGAAGCTGGGCCAGCCCGTGCCGCTCTCAAATTTATCCGCCGAGGAAAAGAGCGCCTCGCCGCTGATCAGATCGACGTAAATGCCGGCCTTGTGGTTGTCCCAATATTCATTGCGAAAGGGCGGCTCGGTTCCGTTCTCGCGGGTCACGTGATATTGCAGGGGCGTGAGTTTTTTCTGCAGTTCGGTGTCAGACATGGTTTTGGTTTCGGTGGTGGTTTGAGGAATGTGGCTGGCGCTTGCCGCCGTCGCAGGACTCGCGAGTAGCACCCTCATTTTTCTGGCCCGCGCGGCCGATGTAAAGCGAGGTCGCGGCGATCAGTGCCAGGATCGCGGCGCCGGTAAAGAGAGCAGAACGGCGACTGCCATTGCTCGTGGTCTGCCGATACAGGGAATCAGGTGTTTCGTTCATCGGAAGTGGGAGAATGTACGCCGCCCTTTATTCCCCGGCAACGGCGGCGGGCGCGAGGTCGATCTCACCCAGTTGCACGCGGAGGCAGGCGGTGGCGTGCCCGGGCGCGACTTCCTTCAGCGCGATCTCGGAAGTGACGCACTTTTCCTCCGCAAACTCGCAGCGCGGCGCGAAAGGACAGCCGTGAATGGGCTGCGTCACGTCAGGCGGCGCGCCCGGGAATGGTGTGCAGTTCCGCGCCGCGCTCGTGCAAGGCGGGAATCGAGCGCTGCAGGGCCTGGTTGTAGGGGTGTTGCGGCTGGTAGAAAAGCTCCGCCGTCGGGCCGCTTTCCAAGACCCGGCCGGCGTACATCACCAGCACGCGATCGCAGAATCCGGAGACGATCCCGATGTCGTGGGTCACGAAAACGACCGCGGTTCCGCGCTCTTTTTGCAGCTGCCGGATCAACTCCAGAATCTGGGCCTGCACCGTCACGTCGAGCGCGGTCGTCGGCTCGTCGGCCAGGAGCAGTTCCGGCTTCGTGATCAGCGCCATCGCGATCATGACCCGCTGCCGCATTCCGCCGGAAAATTCGTGCGGGAAGGAGCGCATCCGCTTCGCCGCATCCTGAATGCCGACCTCGCGCAAAGCCGCGACGCCGAGTGCAAAAGCGTCGTTAGGCGAAGCCAGCCCGTGGATCAGGAGCGGCTCGATGACCTGGTCGCCGATGCTCAGGTAGGGGTTCAGGGAAGACATCGGGTCCTGGAAAATCATCGAGATGCGGTGACCGCGGATGGCGCGCAGTTTCTCTTCGCTGCAATGCAGGAGATCGAGCTGGCCGAAGTGGGCAGAGCCGCCTTCGATGCGCCCTGGCGGCTGGGGAATGAGCCGGAGGAGCGAATAACAGGCGACCGATTTCCCGGAACCCGACTCGCCGACAATGCCCAGCGTCTCGCCCTGGCCGATGGAGAACGACACGCCGTCGACCGCGCGCACGAGCCCGGCGCGGGTGTGGAAATAAGTGCGCAGATTTTCGACGCTCAGGATCTCGTTAGGCGAGTTCATCAATCCTTGGCCGCCTGTGGATCGAGCGCGTCGCGCAAACCGTCCCCGAGAAAATTGAGCGAGAAGAGCGTGAGCGCGAGGGCCAACCCGGGATAGATCAGAAGCCAGGGGAATTCCTCCATCGTTTCCGCCCCTTCCTTGATCAGCACGCCCCACGAGCTCATCGGCGGTTGCACTCCGAGCCCGAGGAAACTGAGAAACGCCTCGAGCAGCATTACGCTCGGGACGGTGAGCGTGGCGTAGACGACGATCGGGCCGAGCGCGTTCGGAATCATGTGGCGGAAAATGATGCGCGCCTTCGACAGCCCGAGCGCTTCGGCCGCCTCGATGAACTCCATCCGGCGCAGGGACAGAACCTGCCCGCGAACGATCCGCGCCATGGTCAGCCATTGCACTGCGCCGATGGCGGCGAAAAGGAGAACGAAGCGCCGGCCAAAGAGAACCATGAGGAGAATGACGAAGACTGTGAACGGGAGCGCGAAAATGACGTCAACGATCCGCATCATGACCGCGTCGACCCTGCCCCCAAGGAACCCGGACACCGTCCCGTAGAGCACACCGATGGTGAGGGCGACGGCGGTGGCGCAGAGCCCGACCGCGAGCGAAATGCGGCCGCCGTAAAGGAGACGCGCGAACAGGTCGCGTCCGAGGGTATCGGTGCCAAGCCAATGTTGTGCGCTCGGCGGCGTGGCGCCGAGCTGCAGATTCTGGGCGAAGTACGATTGCCCGAAGAGCGACGGGCCGATGACCGAGGCGAGGGTCAAAAACCCGAGCAGGAGGGCGCCCACGACGGCGAGCCTGTTCTTCGCGAGGCGGTGCCAGGCGTCGCGCCAGAGCGAGCTGCGGCGGCTTTCGATCTCGTTAGGCGGGTTCATTCGAAACGCAGTTTCGGATTCATCCGCACGAGCACGAGATCGACCAGGAGATTAAAGACGATGATGAAGCCGGCATAAAAAAGGACCGTGCCGACGACCATGGTGTAATCGCGGTTGAAAGCGGCGGTCACGAAATAGCGGCCGAGGCCGGGAATTTGAAAAATCGTCTCGACCACAAACGAGCCGGTCAGGAGCCCGGCCACGGTCGGCCCGAGATAACTTACGACCGGGATGAGGCCGCCGCGGAGCGAGTGCCGGAGGATGACGCGGGCCGGCGAGGCACCTTTGGCCCGGGCGGTGCGAATGAAATCCTGCGAGAGAACTTCGAGCATCCCGCCGCGAGTGAGACGGGCGATGTAGGCGGCGTAGAATCCGCCTAATGTGAGCGCCGGCAGGATCCGGTCGATCCAATCGTCCCAGCCGGAGACGCGGACCCATTCGAGCTTGAGGGCGAAGACGAGCACGAGGAGCGGGCCGAGGACGAAAATCGGCAGACAGATTCCGACCATGGCGAGCCCGCTTGGGATGTAATCGGTAATGGTGTTCGGCCGGAGCGAAGCGACGATCCCGGTCGCCAGGCCTAACGACAGCGCGACGAGGAGCGACCAGAAACCAAGCTCGGCCGAAACTGGGAAGGCCTGGCCGATCAGTTCGTTGACGGTGCGATTGGGATATTTAAACGACGGGCCGAGATCTCCCCTAACGACGGTTCCAAGATAGGTCAGGTATTGCGTGAAGAGCGGCTTGTTCAGCCCGTAGTGCGCTTCGAGTTGTTTCTGGATTTCCGGCGTCGTGCTCTTCTCCGCAGAAAACGGCCCGCCCGGAGCGAGCTTGAGCATGAAGAAGGTCAGGGTCGCAACGACGAACAGGACCGGGATCGCCTGGGCCAGGCGGATGGCGATGAACCGAAGCATCGGCCGCTATTCTGGAGCAGGGGAGGGCGCTTTGCCATCCTTTGCTCGGAAGTTCGTCGCCGCGGCGTCGGATCAGGATCCTTCGAGCGCGATTCTGGTGCCGCCCCCGCGCCAGATCGCGGTGAATGTCGACGTTTCGCCCGGGTGCAGCCGAATCCATTGCTGCGAGTAGGGATAGGCGTCGTTCAAATGAGGGGTCTGCTTCATCGTGATGAGGTGGAGGCCAGCCGGCAAACTGCCCCGGTAGGTGCGCCCGTAGCCGAGCGTGCCGACGCGGTGGCCGTTGATATACAGGCTGATATTCGATTGATTCCCAAAATTCGCCGCCCGCTTGATCACGAGCTTCGAATCTGCCATCGAATTTTGCCGGTGGATTTGGCCGCTCCCGGCCCGAGCCGGGGCGGCTGCGAGGCCGCAGGTGATCGCTGCAATGAGCAAGACGTGTGGGAGCTTCATGCTTGCTTAGACCACAAAGCATCGTCCCGCGCTCAATGCGGGTGGCAGATAGTTGGTGCGCCGCGCTCGGTCAGAGCATTTGCTCGATGAAGGCGCGGCTGTCGAAAGGGGCGAGGTCTTCCAGCTTTTCACCGGTGCCGACGAAGCGGGTGGGAATTCCAAGCTCATGTTGAATCGCGATGACGACGCCGCCTTTTCCGCTCCCGTCGAGCTTGGTCACGATGAGGCCGGTGAGATCGACCGCGGCATGAAATTCCCTCGCCTGGGCGAGCGCGTTGCTGCCGGTGGTGGCGTCGACCACGAGCAGGCGTTCGTGCGGCGCATCCGGATCGTGCTTCGCGAGGGAGCGCTTTATTTTCTCCAGCTCGGCCATGAGGTTGCTCTTGGTGTGCAGGCGCCCGGCGGTGTCGCAAATGAGAAACTCGATGTCGCGCCGGTCAGCGGATTGGTAGGCTTCGTAACAGAGCGCGGCGGGGTCGGCGTTGTACTGGCCCTTGATCATTTCAATTTTCAAACGCTCGGCCCAGACCGCGAGCTGCTCGATCGCCGCGGCGCGAAAGGTATCGGCGGCCGCGAGCAGAACGCTGTGACGATTGCGCTGAAAATAATGTGCCAGCTTCGCCGTCGAGGTGGTCTTGCCCGTTCCATTCACCCCGACGATGAGAATTGCCTTCGGCTTCGCGGGAAGAGGACGGATCGGGGCCGGCTGGATCGGGAGAACGCGCAGGATTTCTGCGCGCGCCACCTCCGCCACGTCCTGGGCGGTGATGCTTTGGGTGAGGGCGCGTTCTTGCAGGGCCTCGACGATGCGCAGGCTCATCGGGACGCCGAGATCGCTCCGGATGAGCATCTCCTCGAGCTCATCCCAATCGACCGGCTTGCCGGCAAATTTCTGGATGATGGATTTAAAAAACTTCATGGCCTAACGAAAAGGCGACGGGCGAGGGGACAGGGCGGAAGCTAGAGCACGACCCCCGGGAAGTCGAACCGGCAGCGAAGGTACGCGAAAAATGCGGCGCCCCGGACGGAGGCGCCGCATTTGCGCAAAGCAACGTCGTTTACTTCATCTTGCCGAGAGCGTCTTCAATCATGTGGAGATGCTCTTTCAGGGTCGGGAGAGTGTCCTTCGCGAACTTCTTCACGTCGGAATCTTCCTTCGAGCCGGTGTCGCTGGCCTCTTTCTCGAAGAGCGCGATGTCCTTCTCGTGGTGCTTCTTCAGCATGGTCAGGTATTCTTTGTCGAAGTTTTCATCCGACATCTTGGACGGTTTCGCCTCGACCTTGGAAAGGTCGAGATCTTCTTCCTTGGCCATTTCGAGAATTTTCTCGTTCGCCTTGCTGTGGTCGGTGATCATGCGTTCGGCGATTTCCTTGGTCGCGTCGTCCTTGGCCTTTTCCTTGGCCATTTTCGCGTGTTCGACTTCAGTCATTCCGCCCTTGTAGGCCTTCTTCAGGAACTGCTTGTCACCCGCGCTGAGTTTCGATTCCGTCTCGTTTTTTTCCTCCGCCGCCTTGACGTTGGAGGCGAGGCAGAATCCGGCGGCTGCGATGGCCGCGATGAATGTGATTGAGAGATACTTTTTCATGATGATTATTTTTAGCTTGGTTGTTTTTGGTGCCGGTAACGCCCGGCATTAACCTATCGTCGGAAGGTCGAGTCTTGGACGTGAAGGTAACGCGCGCCCGTGCGGTACGGACCGGCCGGTCCGATACGACCCGCAGCGAAAGGCCGCCTGCGGAGCAGGTTAGGGGGAACGGGTCCGGCCTCAATCGTCGACCGACTTGCTGTAGGAACTTTCGACGCGGGCGGCGACGTCGCGATAACCGTAATCGGTCTCGTAAATCTGTTTCATCGCTTTGATGTATTTGTCGGAATCGCCCATCTGCTCGTAAACCAGGCCCAGGTTGTAAACGATTTCTTTTTTCACCACATCCATAACGGTCATCTCCCGCGCCGCGTCGTCGAGCTGCTTCGCTGCCAGATCGAGCATGCCGAGCTCGCGGTAACAGCGGCCGAGGAGATTCATCGCTTTAAGTCGCGCATTAGGATTTTGCCGCGCGCGTTGCAGTTCAGGCAGGGCGTCGCGGTATTGGCCGGCATTGGTCAGATGTTCGCCCAGCTCGTAGCGCAATTGCAGATCGGTCGGATTGCGATCGAGCCGTTTGCGCGCGTCGTCGATCAGGATCTCGGCCCGTTGTCTCTTCGCCGCCTCGAGCTCGGCCGTTTTCTCCGCGAAAAGTTCCGCGCCATTTCCGTGCTGCGCGAGGTATTGCTCGTCTTCGCGGATCTGGTGCTCGAGCTTTTTCATTTTCAGGTCGGTCACTTTCCTGACCAAGCCCGGATCGGTTTTATTCGTAAGATCGACGGCGTATTGATACCAGGCGATGGCGCCATCGAGATCGTCTTTCTGGTCGTGCAGGACGCCGAGACGCTTGGCCAAATCGACGTTTTGCGGTTCGGCTTCGTGCCGGGAAAAGGTCTCGTTGATCTGCTGCTCGAGCGATTCGCCAGTCAACTGGATGCGGCTCTGCTGTTCGAGAGAGACGGCGACCTCCTTGTCCTTGATCAGGTCGCGATAACTTTCCGCCTCGTTCCAGCCGCCTTGTTTCATCGAAGCGCGCGCGGCGGCGTCCTTGCCGAGTTTGGAGGCTTCGAGATCGACCGGGTTGATTTCGGTGATGCGATTGTAGATATCGACGGCTTTGTCGCTTTGGTCGTACTGATGGTAAAGGCGACCCAGTTCGTGCAAAACTTTGAGGTCGCGGGAATCGTTCTCGAGCAGGGTCTCCATGGCAAAAATGGCAATCTCCGGAAAGTTCGCCGCCACGGCCGCGTCTTTCAGGAGCATGTTGGCCTGAAGGTTATAGGGGCCCATCTCAAGGATTTTCTCGACCTGCTCGATTGTCTTTACCGGATCCTTCTTCAGTTCCCGCTGCGCCTTCATGACCGCGAGTGGCGCGGTCGAAATGTTGAAGAAGCCTTTCTTTTCGGTTTTAGCCCGGGTCACTTCCGCGCGGCGCAACATCTGGCGTCCGGTGAGAAATTCCGGCACCTGTTTGAGCAGGTTTTGCAGAAGCTCGATCGCGTAACCGAAATTGCGCAGCTCGATTGCGGCCACCGCCTTGAGCCAGTAGCCGCGTTGCTGGTCGCTTAGGTCTTTCTCGTTCTTTACCGCCATGATCGAATCGTTAGTTATTATAGGACGAGCTGCGGCTCGTCAGGGAAAAAATCTTGCCCCCGGGATCCCGCGCCCGCCTAAAGCAAGTCCAACTGCGGCTTCTCGTTGCGGGGCGGAGAAATCCGTTTCCGTTTTTTCCGTGGCGCTTCCCGGGTCTCGCTGTTGCCGTTCGGCTTTTCCAGGTGTGACAAAATATCTTTGGCGCGGTTGAGGATTTCCTGGGGCAACCCAGCCAGCCGGGCCACCTGGATACCGTAACTCTTGTCGGCCCCGCCGGGAACAATCTTGCGCAGGAAGATGATTTGCTCATTCCATTCGCGGACCGCGACGTTGAAGTTGCAGACTCCGCTGCGCTCCTCGGCCAGTTTCGTTAGTTCGTGATAATGCGTGGCGAAGAGGGTGCGCGCCTTGATTTTGTCGTGCAGGAACTCCGCCACGCTCCAGGCAATGGAGAGGCCGTCGAAGGTGGAGGTGCCGCGGCCGATCTCGTCCAGGATGATGAGGCTGCGCTCGGTGGCGTTGTTTACGATGTTGGCGGTTTCGTTCATCTCGACCATGAAGGTGGACTGGCCGCGCGAGAGGTCGTCGTTCGCGCCGACCCGGGTGAAGATGCGGTCAACCAGCCCAATCTCGGCCTTGGCCGCGGGAACGAAGCTGCCGATCTGGGCCATCAGGACGATCAGCGCAACCTGCCGGATGTAGGTGGATTTGCCCGCCATGTTTGGTCCGGTGATAATGGCGAGGCGAAGTTTCTCGCCGTCGAGGTCGGTGTCGTTAGGCACGAATTTTTCTTCGGCCAGGTTTTGATCGAGGACCGGGTGTCGTGCGTCTTTCAGGCAAAGGCGGAGGGAAGTATCGAGTTCCGGCCGGCAGTAATGGAAAAGCCGCGCGGTCTCGGCCAGGGCGCATATGACATCGAGGGTCGCGATCGCGCCGGCGGTCTGCTGAATGGGTCCGAGTTCGCCTAAGGTCTCGTCGCGCAGGGTCTGGAAAAGCTCGTATTCCAGATGCCGGGCACGCTCGTCGGCGCCGAGGACCTTGGCTTCCATTTCCTTCAGCTCGGGCGTGATGAAACGCTCGCCGCCGACGGTGGTTTGCTTCCGCGTGTAGTGCGACGGGACGCTGGCGAGATTCGATTTCGTGATCTCGATGAAATAGCCGAAGACGGAATTGAACCGCACCTTGAGCGATTTGATTCCAGTGCTCGCGATCTCCCGCTCCTGAAGGTCGGTGATCCAGCCCTTACCCGTGCGCGACCCCTGGCGCAGTTCGTCAAGTTGCGGATTAAAGCCGTCCCGGAAAATACCGCCTTCCTTGAGCGCGATCGGCGGATCATCGAGGAGGGCGTCACTCAACTTCTTCGCCAGCACCGGCATCTCGTGCAGTTGCTTCCGCAAACGCTCGGCCAGGAACTCGACGCTGCTCGATTCCGCCGGCCGATTGGTTCCGAAAGAGAGGCGATCGAGAAATTTCTGCAGCTCCCGCTTCAATTCCGGGATTTGCTCGAGGGACACCTTCAGCGCGACCAGGTCGCGCGCATTTCCGGAGGCCTGGCTGAGGCGACCGGAAGCGCGCTCCAGGTCGCGAATTGCCTTCAAAGATTCGCGCAGACAGGCGAGCAGATCGGGCTCCTGCAAGAGGTCGGCGATGAATTGTTGCCTGCACTCTAGTTCCTCAAGGTCGCGAATCGGCTGCAGAATCCAGCTGCGCAATCTTCGGCCACCCATTGGAGTCACAGTGCGATCGAGCGCCGCCAGCAGGCTCGTGTCGCGCACCCCGCGGGAACTGACGAGCTCGAGATTCGCCTGCGTGGCGGCGTCGAGCAGGACGTGATCGGCAGGTGCATCGCAACGCAGCGAAGCGAGATGATCGATTTTCCGGCGCAACTGGTGCTTCAGGTAATGCACAATGGCGCCAGCCGCGCCGATCGCTTGCGGCAGGTTGGAACATCCGAAGCCGTCGAGTGACTTCACTTTGAGGTGCTCGCACAGGGTGAAGCGGGCGTTCTCGGTCATGAACGCGTAGTGATCGTAGGGCAGGGCACCTGCCCATTCACCGAAATCGCCGGACTGCTGGTCGCTGATGAGCAGTTCCGAGGGCGCGACGCGCGCAAGCTCGTCGAGAAGATTGCGCGATTCCGCAACTTGCATGAGCCGGAACTCGCCCGTGCTCAGGTCCGCATAGGCAAAGCCGTAAACTCCATCTTCCTGGTAGACCGCTCCGAGGTAGTTGGCGCGCTTCGATTCAAGAAGATCGAGATCGCTCACGGTCCCGGCGCTGATGATCTGTGTGATATCCCGATTCACGATCTTGCCCTGCTGCGGCTCGCTCGTCTGGTCGCAGATCGCGACGCGGCGGCCGGCCTTGATCAGCTTGGCGATGTATCCCGGCGCGGCGTGATACGGCATGCCGCACATCGGGACTTCGTTGCGCTTGGTTAAAGCCAGATTGAGGAGCCCGGAGGCGACCTTGGCATCCTCAAAGAAGAGTTCGTAGAAGTCGCCCAGCCGGAAGAGCAGCAGGGTATCAGCGGGCACGCTGGCGCGGAGCCGCTGGTATTGCTGCATCATCGGGGTAAGGGCGTGAGCCATGTTGAAAAGGATGAGATTGGACGTGAGGAAATGCGAGCGCGGAATCGGCTCCGGGCAAGAAAAAGCCCGGCACCTTGTTTCCAAGATGCCGGGCGTAAGTTCTGGCAACGTCCTACTCTCGCACAACCTATAGAAGCACTACCATCGGGGCTGCAGCGTTTCACTTCCGTGTTCGGAATGGGAACGGGTGGGGCCACTGCGCTATGATCACCAGAAAGCTGTCCCGGATAGACCGAACCAGATCTCTGGCGACGACATTTCGTCGCTACACTAATTTTTACCTCAAAGAACACCGATTCTCTGAAATCTACATACAGGAAGTTATTTCCAACAGTCTAGGCTTCGTTTTGTTAATTTGTCATTCCCCTCAATTTGCCGCCGCGTCAGGTTTTAAAGCCGACGCGACGGGTTAATTGAAAAGTAAATGACCAAGCCGAACGAGTTATTAGTATCACTTAGCTGAATACATTACTGCACTTACACCAGTGACCTATCAACGTGGTGGTCTACCACGACTCTTCAGGGAGAACTCATCTTGGGATAGGCTTGGCGCTTAGATGCTTTCAGCGCTTATCCTTTCCGAACATAGCTACCCGGCACTGCTCTTGACAGAACAACCGGAACACCAGCGGTTCGTCAGACCCGGTCCTCTCGTACTAAGGTCTGAACCCCTCAATTCTCCTGCGCCCACAGTGGATAAGGACCGAACTGTCTCGCGACGTTCTGAACCCAGCTCGCGTACCACTTTAACCGGCGAACAGCCGGACCCTTGGGACCTTCTCCAGCCCCAGGATGTGATGAGCCGACATCGAGGTGCCAAACCCTGCCGTCGATATGAGCTCTTGGGCAGGATCAGCCTGTTATCCCTAGCGTACCTTTTGTCCGTTGAGCGATGGCAATTCCACATTCAACCACCGGATCACTTGGACCTACTTTCGTACCTGCTCGACGTGTGTGTCTCACAGTTAAGCTGGCTTATATCCATATACTCGTCACCTGATTGCCAACCAGGTTGAGCCAACCTTCGTACTCCTCCGTTACTCTTTGGGAGGATACCGCCCCAGTAAAACTAGCCGGCTGCCAGTGTCCCTCTGCCAGATAATGGCAAGAGGTTAGTTGTTCCAATTCCGAAGGGTGGTGTTTCATTGGCGACTCAGGAACCCCCGAAAGGGCTCCATCAAAGTCTTCCACTTACGCTAAGCATCAAAATCGAAACAACAGTAACAGCGTGTAGTAAAGGTGCATAGGGTCTTTCCGTCCTACTGCGGGTAGGCGGCATCTTCACCGCCACTACAACTTCGCTGAGCTCCTCGTTGAGACAGCGGTCAACTCGTTACACGATTCGTGCAGGTCGGAACTTACCCGACAAGGAATTTCGCTACCTTAGGACCGTTATAGTTACGGCCGACATTCACGGGGACTTGGGCTCGTAGCTTCGGCTTGCGCCTAACCACTTACCGTAATCTTTCCGCATTGGTCACGTGTCACACCCTATACGTCGTCTTAACGACTTGGCAGAGTGCTGTGTTTTTGTTAAACAGTCGGTTGACCCATTTCACTGCGACCTCCATTGCTGGAGGCACCCCTTCTTCCGAAGTTACGGGGCTAGATTGCCGAGTTCCTTAACGAGGTTTCACTCACGCGCCTGGGTATACTCTACCCACCCACCTGTGTCGGATTACGGTACGGGCGACCGTGGGAACATTGAATTGCTTTTCTTGGCACAAACGTCAACAGATCCACCTTGGCCAGAGGCCTCAGCGTCCCCTTGCGGGACCGTCACTTTCAATCGACGGACTGTCTCTATTCATGCGTACAATTCAACTTAACCACAGTCGGTGCAGGAATATTGAACCTGCTGTCCATCGTTTACGCCCTTCGGCCTCGACTTAGGTCCCGACTAACCCTGGGAGGACGAACCTTCCCCAGGAAACCTTGGGTTTACGGCGGACAGGAATCTAACCTGTCTTGTCGCTACTCATGTCTGCATTCTCACTTCTAGAAACTCCACCGTTGCTTCCGCTTCGGCTTCAATGTCGCTAGAACGCTCCCCTACCAATCCGGCTGGTCGAAACCAACCGTCTTCCAGAGCTTCGGTATACCGCTTATCGCCAATCATTATCGGCGCGAGATCGCTCGATGAGTCAGCTATTACGCACTGTTTAAATGATGGCTGCCTCTAAGCCAACATCCTCACTGTCTAAGCAACCTCACATCCTTTCCACTGAACGGTATTTGGGCACCTTAGCTGCTGGTCTGGCATGTTTGCCTCTCGCGCGTGAAGCTTATCCCTCACGCACTGACTCCCGTGTTACACCCTGCGGCATTCGGAGTTTGATTGAATTCGATACCCTGGTATGGGCTCTAGTTCATCCAGTGCTCTACCTCCGCAGGTCAGCACACGAGGCTAGCCCTCAAGCTATTTCGGGGAGAACCAGCTATCACCGGGTTTGATTAGTCTTTCGCTCCTACCCACAAGTCATCCCAGAAGTTTTCAACCTTCACGGGTTCGGTCCTTCAGTTGCGGTTAAGCAATCTTCAACCTGCTCATGGGTAGATCACCTCGGCTTCGGGTCTAGTGCCAGCGACTATGGTCGCCCATTTCGGACTCGCTTTCGCTTCGCCTCCGGCGCAGAACGCCTTAGGCTCGCCACTGACACTAACTCGCAGACTCATTAAGCAAAAGGCACGCCATCACCGGATTGCTCCGGCTTTGACACCTTGTAAGCACATAATTTCAGGTACTATTTCACTCCGCTCACAGCGGTTCTTTTCACCTTTCCCTCGCGGTACTTGTTCACTATCGGTCGCCAATTAGTATTTAGACTTACGCCGTGGTCGGCGTGGATTCATACGAAGTTTCACGTGCATCGTATTACTCAGGAAATCCCTAGGCGTGCGCGGATTTTCGATTACGGGCCTGTCACCCTCTTTGGAGCGATTTTCCATTCGCTTCATCTAATCGTTGCACTACCACATCGGGCTCCTACAACCCCACCAGCAAGCTGCTGGTTTGGTCTCTTCCGCTTTCGCTCGCCACTACTTACGGAATCGCTTTCGCTTTCTTTTCCTCCGGTTACTGAGATGTTTCACTTCACCGGGTATCGCGATGTTCCTGCTATGTATTCACAGGAACTCGATCAAATATTAATTCGATCAGGTTATCCCATTCGGAAATCCCCGGGTCAAAGCGTGTTTACCGCTCTCCGAGGCTTATCGCAGTTAGCCACGTCCTTCATCGCCTATTGGCACCAAGGCATCCATTATGTGCTCTTTGTAGCTTGATCAATCTGTTCCGATCCCTTGCGGGACCAGAGATCTTTGATAACTGAAACTCTCCGCTCCGATCCGAAGACCAGAGCTTCATTAAGATTCAGACTCAGCTCTAAAAAGTTGTATTTACTACCCTGTATGTAGATTTCAAAGAACCAGCGGTTTGCGCAACTTCCGGGCGACAAAAAACTCAACTTCGGCGCCGACGATAATTTTCGTTTCCGATCATCATGCCGGGACAAAATTGAGTTCAATTTGCAGTCCCAAAATTTGCGAGAACCATGCTTCGTCGGTCTCTCGACTGGTGAAGCCCCGCGTCATGCGGGATGGCGAAAATATCCCACTCCTGCGGCTCGTCAACTCGGAAGAGCAACTTTTTTTAGAAATTTTGCCATTTCTTCGCCTCGCGCCCGCAAACATCGAGCAGGCCGAGGGTTCGGGGCGACCGAATGGGGCCTCAAGACGGGCCTTCTGCCATCCTGCAAAACCATTGTGCGCGAAGCCGATTTAACCATAGCGCCGCAGGCGAGTTCATCTAGTTTGGGCAGGATGAATCGCCTGAACAACCGTCGCGCCGATGAGTTGCGCCCGCTCAATTTCGAACTCGGAATCGCGCCTCATGCCAGCGGCTCGGTCCTGATTTCATTCGGGAATACTCGCGTCCTTTGCGGCGTCATGATCGAAGAGTCTGTCCCGCGCTGGATGAAGGATCAAAAGGTCAGCGGAGGCTGGCTGACGGCCGAGTATTCCATGCTTCCGTATTCCACCCTCACCCGGAAACCGCGCGATATCGCGAAGGGGCGGCTCGACGGGCGCAGCAGTGAGATTCAGCGGCTAATCGGCCGGTCGATGCGCGCAGTTGTTGACCTGGAGAAGCTGGGTCCGCGCACAATTTGGGTCGATTGCGACGTGCTACAGGCAGACGGCGGGACGCGCACGGCCGCGATCACCGGGGCCAGCCTGGCGGTTTCGGTCGCGTGCCGACGTTTGGTGGAGGAGAAGAAGATCGCCGAGTTGCCAATCAAGAAGCTCGTGGCCGCGGTCAGCGTGGGGGTGAGCGACGGTGTGCCCGTGCTCGACCTCGACTACGAGGAAGACAAGGCCGTGACGGTCGATCTGAACCTGGTCGCAACCGAAGACGGCGCCCTGGTCGAAGTGCAGGGTGCGGGTGAAGAGGCGACTTTTTCCCACGAGGAGCTGCTCGAAATGTTGTCGTTAGGCAGAAAAGGGATCGCCGATCTGATCGCGGCGCAACGGGCCGTGCTCGCGAGCACCGCTACCGCGGAGGGCTAAAATGTTTGCCGGAGCACGGGGTTTGCTCTAGAGCGAGGCGCGCATGAAGAAAGCATTGATCACCGGCATCACCGGACAGGATGGCAGCTACCTGGCGGATCTGCTCCTCGAAAAGGGCTACGAAGTTCACGGCATCATCCGGCGCGCGAGCACCTTCAACACCGCGCGGATCGATCATCTCTACGCCGATCCGCACATCAACGGCGTGCGGATGTTTCTCCACTACGGCGACCTGAGCGACTCGGTCAACCTGGTGAAATTGATCTACGAGCTGAAGCCGGACGAAATCTATCACCTCGCCGCGCAGAGCCACGTGCGGGTCAGCTTCGACATCCCAGAGTACACCTCGGATGTCACCGGTCTCGGTACGATTCGGATTCTGGAAGCGATTCGCGAAACCGGGATTCGCTCGCGTTTTTATCAAGCCTCGAGCAGCGAGATGTTCGGCAAAGTCCAGGAGGTACCGCAGATCGAGACGACGCCGTTCTGGCCGCGCAGCCCCTACGGTGTGGCGAAGGTTTTCGCCTATTGGGCGACGGTGAACTACCGCGAAAGCTACGGCCTTTGCGCGAGCAACGGCATTCTCTTCAACCACGAAAGCCCGCGCCGCGGCGAGACGTTCGTGACGCGCAAAATCACCCGCGCCGTAGCGGCGATCAAGCACGGCCTGCAAAAGGAACTTTTCCTCGGCAACCTCGACGCCAAACGCGACTGGGGCTACGCCCCGGAATACGTCGAGGGCATGTGGCGCATTCTGCAGCATGATGAAGGCGACGATTTCGTTCTCGCGACGAACGAGACCCACACCATCCGCGAATTTCTCGACATCGCGTTCGGCCGCGTCGACCTCGACTGGAAGGAATACGTCAAGCATGACGAGCGCTACGAGCGCCCCGCCGAGGTCGACCTCCTCATCGGCAATCCGGCAAAGGCGAAAAAGCTGCTCGATTGGGAACCCAAAGTCCGCTTCCGCGAACTGGTCGAGATCATGGTCGACGCCGACATGGAATTGCTGGCCAAGCCGACCGTGCAAAAGCACCTCGGGCAGCTTCCCTGACCAACGTCAGGCCCTAACGAATCTGCGTCGGGGCGAAATTGCGGGTCGAGACAAACCGGTCCGTCACCGGAGTCAGTCCCGGGACGAGCGCTTCGAGCGGCTGATTTGCGATTTGGACCTGCGCCCCCAGGCCGACGATATCGAAAAGCTCGATCACGTCACGCGAGCGCATCCGCACACAGCCGTAGCTCACCGGCAGGCCGATGTTTCGCTCTTCCGGCGTGCCATGAATGTAGATGTAGCGCCCGTAGGCGCGGGCATTCTGCGGCTCTTCGCCGCGCAACCAGAGGATGCGGGAGACGATGATATCGCGTCCCGGCGCGTCGACGGGAACGATCTCGCCCGTCGGCCGCCGATCCTTGAAAGCCGCGCCACTGGGTGCGCCCCCGCCGATTTTCTTCGCAATCTCGAGCCGGCCGAGCGGGGTCCAACTCGTGTTTGGCCGATCGCCGAGCCCGAACTTCGAGGTCGAAACCGGATAGGTGGCCAGCGGCGCGCCGTCCCTCAGTAACGCCATCCGTTGCTGCGGGACGCTGATGATGACCTGATGCCGGCGATCGACCGTGGCGCAGGACGTGCCTAACGAGACGAGCACGAGGGCGCCGAAAAACCGAAAAAAGAAACGCAGCCGGGTGCTCATACTCCGTTGAGGCGGAAAAATTCCTCGGCGGTTTTGGTCGTGGCCCGGGCCAGTTCCTCGACGCTGATCCCGCGCGCGGCCGCGATGCTGTCGGCGACGAGGCGGGTGTGCGCCGGTTCGCAGCGTTTTCCGCGATAGGGTTCCGGGGCGAGATACGGGCAATCGGTCTCGACCATGAATTCGCCTAACGACAGCGAGGCCGCGACCTCGCGCACCTTGGCCCCGTTCTTGAAGGTCACAATCCCGGTGAAGGAGACGAGATGACCGAGCGCGATCACTTCCTCGGCCTGCTCCTTCGTGCCTCCGAAACAATGAAAGACACCGCTCACCTGCCGGCCGTATTCGCGCAGGATCTCGAGCGTGTCGTCCCAGGCATCGCGCTGGTGAATGACGACGTTCAGTTTCAACTCCACCGCGAGGTCGAGCTGTTGCTGGAAGAGACTCGCCTGTTTGCTCTTGAGTGCGCCGTCGTGGAGCCCGCTCTCGATCTGGTCGTCGGTTTCGGCCTGGAGCGTATTCGTGATCACCTGCGTGGTGCGCTGCTTCGCCATCGCCGCGCTCGGCAGGTAATGATAGTCGAGCCCGGTCTCGCCGATCGCCGCGACCCGCGGACTTTGCGCGAGTTCGCGCAGCGGCGTGATGACGTCGTCGGCCACCTCTTCGGCGGCGTTGGGATGAACGCCGATCACGGCATAAACATTCGGATATTTCTCCGCCAGCTCGACCGCGCGCCGGCTGCTCTCGACCGAGGTGCCGATCGTGATGATACGGGTGACGCCGGCCTCGTTGGCCCGCGCCAGCACTTCATCAAAATCAGGCGCGAAATCCGGATAATCGAGGTGGGCGTGGGTTTCGATCAGCATCGCAGAAGGTAGCGCAAGCCTTCCGGTTGCCAGCGATTTTTCGAGCTTGGAGCGAGCTTTTGCTAAGGTGCCGGGATGGAGGAACCCGGGATCGTTATTTGTGCCAACTGCGGCGCGCCTCTCGCCGCCGAATATTGCAGTCGCTGCGGCGAACGCCGGCTGGAGCGTGGGCAGCTCCGGTTGAGCGCCTTCGCCCGGTCCGCCCTCGAGGAGGTGACCGACCTCGAGCACTCCAAGCTGCTCCGCACCTTCCGGACTCTCATCTTCGCGCCCGGTGCCCTAACGAGCGCGTACTTGCGCGGCCGGCGCCGGAGTTTCGTCGGCCCGGTCAAAATTTATCTGGTCATCTTCGCCCTTAGCTTTTTGCTCTATTCCTTTTTCAAATCGACCTCGGTCTATGATGTGAGGACGATGATAGCGATCGACTCGAGCGGCGAAATCGCTGCCCAGATGAAGCAGCTCGCGCAGAAAACGCATCTGAGCGAGAGCGTCGCGATCGCGGAAGTGAATGCGCGCTGGCAGCGTTACCTGAATCTGACCCAGGCGATCTATCCCCTGGGGATCGCCCTCCTCCTGCAAATCCTGTATTTCCGAACCCGTCGCTATTTCGCGGAGCATCTCATTTTTGCCCTGCACTTCTCCTCCATCGCGCTCGGGGTGAACATCCTCACCTGGCCGATCTTTGCCCTGACCGGGCTGGAACCTTCGGTTGGTTACACGGTCACGATCTCGATCAGCATGTTCCTGACGGTCGTCTGGCTCGTGATCGCGAGCCGCCGTGTTTATGGCGTGTCGTGGGTGAACAGTGCGCTTAAATCGATCCTGATCGAGGCAGGCTACCTCGCTCTGGGAATCGTAATCACCTTGTATACTTTTAGCCTGGCCGTGGCCAGTCTCGCGCGCCTGGATTGAAGCTTACCACTCAATGACCGACCCGGCCCAGGTCAGCCCGCCGCCGAAGACGATCATGAGGACGTAATCGCCGGCCTTGATCCGCCCGCTCCGGTTCGCTTCGTCGAGTGCGATCGCAACCGCGGCAGCGGAGGTGTTGCCGTAGCGGTCGAGGTTCACGAAGACCTTGTCGACCGGGATTTTTAGCCGATCGGCGATCGCCTCGATGATCCGGACGTTGGCCTGGTGCGGGATGACACAGGCGATGTCGTCGATCGTTAGGCCGGCTTTTTCGAGCACCTTTTTCGCGGCATCGACCATCGCGGTAACGGCCTGTTTGTAGACCTCTTTGCCCGACATTTTGATCGTTTGCAGGTGATCGTCGGCGTTTTCTTTGGTAATCGGATGACGGCAGCCGCCGCCGGGCATCCAGAGAATATCGGCAAAGTTGCCATCGCTCGCGATGTGCGTGCTGATGAGTCCGTGGCTGCCATTATCGCGATGGCGCAGGATGGCGGCGCCGGCCCCGTCGCCGAAGAGGACGCAGGTGTTGCGCTCGGTCCAGTCGGTGATGGTGGTCAGCTTTTCCGCCCCGATGACGAGGACGGTGTCGTAGGTGTGGGAGGTGATGAATTGCTGCCCGATCTCGACCGCGAAGAGAAATCCCGCGCAGGCCGCCGATATGTCGAGGCAGGCGGCTTTCTTAGCGCCGATCTTGGTTTGAATGAAACAGGCGGTGGCCGGGAAAACCATGTCGGGCGTGGCGGTCGCGACCAGGATGAGATCGATCTCTTCACCTTTGATCCCGGCCTGTTCCATCGCCGCGAGGGCGGCTTTCGCGCCCATGTCGCTGGTGAATTCATCGTCCGCCGCGACCCGCCGCTCCTTGATCCCGGTCCGGGTGGTGATCCAGTCGTCGTCGGTCGCGACTATCTTCGAAAGGTCGTCGTTGGTGAGACGGCGTTCCGGCACGTAGCTGCCGGTGCCGACGATCGAAACAGTGCGTTGCGGTTTACCTGACCGCGGGCTCGAGCGGGGCGTGCGTTTCATTGTAGCGACTTACTTCTTCAATGATATGTGGGTTGACTTCGTGTTCAATCGACTCGGCCGCGACGCGCAGGGCATTTTTGATCGCGAGCGGAGTGCTGGAGCCGTGCGCGATGATGCAGATGCCGTTGACGCCGAGGAGGGGCGAGCCGCCGTATTCTTCGTAGTTGACCTTTTTCTTGATCGCGAGAAAGGCGTTTTGCGCGAGGAAGGCCCCGGCCATGCGTATTTTGCTTTTGACCAGCTCGTGCTTGAGCCATTTGAAAATGGCGTCGCCGACCGATTCGCAAGTTTTGAGAATGACGTTGCCGACGAAGCCATCGCAGACCACGACTTCGACCGGATGGGCAAAGAGATCGTGGCCCTCGACGTTGCCGCGGAAGTTGAGCTGGCTGCGCTTCAACATTTTGAAGACCTCTTTGGTCAGGTCGGTCCCCTTCACATCCTCGCCGCCGATCGACATCAAACCGATCGAGGGATTCTTGTAGCCGAGGACATGTCTGGAATAGACCGAGCCCATGATGCCGTATTGCACCAGGTGCTCGGGCCGCGCGTCGCTGTTCGCGCCGGCGTCGATCAGGACAAAAATATTCGTCTCGGAAGGAATGATGGCGGCGATTCCGGGGCGATCGATTCCCGGCAAAGTGCGCAACTTGATCGTGGTCGCGGCCACTGCGGCGCCGGTATGACCCGCGCTCACGATCGCCGCGGCGTCGCCTTTTTTCACGAGATCGACCGCGCGGCTGACCGAGGAATCTTTTTTCCGCCGCACGGACTGGACCGCGCCGTCGCTCATCTCGACGACCTGGGTGGAATGGACGATCTCGATCCGGCGATCGTTGCAGTTTGTTTTCTTCAGCTCAGCCTCGATCTGGGGCGTGTCGCCGACGAGGAAAAGTTTGTCGATCTGGGGATACTCACGCAGGGCGAGGACCGCGCCGCCCACGAGATTTGGAGGTCCGAAGTCGCCGCCCATCGCGTCCAGAGCGATTTTCATTGAGCGGTCAATCTGCGGTTTTCAGCGCGCGAATGCAAAACCAAAAATCCAATGTGGAAGCGGCTTCTGAGCCGCGAAAAACCGGCTTAACCGGCGTCAACCGTCAGGACCTGGCGACCCTTGTAGTAGCCGCAGGAAGCGCAGGCGGTGTGCGAGGCGACAGTGCTGCCGCATTGCGTGCATTTGTTGAGCTGCGGCGCCCGCCAGCGATGCGATGCCTTGCGCGTGCGCAGGCGCATTTTGGAAACTTTGCGTTTTGGGACTCCCATACGAGCGGTGAACGAAAGCAGGGAATTGGAGAAAAACAACTGGCGAATGTAGACCCTTCGCTCCGCGAAGCGCGGGCGGAGGGGTCGCAGGCAATTTTGCCGCCGAGCTTGGGCCGCGTTTCGCAGAGCGAAACGTCTATAGATCGAGCTTGTCGAGCGCGCTCCAATCCGGCGGCCGCACTTCGAGCACGCCCGGGTCGTCCTTCTGTCTTCAAAACTTCCGGCACGGGGCAAATCCGCCCGCCTTCCCGATCGCAATGCGGATAGGCCGGCAAATTGAGCAGGATGTCTTCGCGCATGAAGGGAGTGAGATCGATCGCCTCCGGCCCGCCCAGCTCGGTGTGAATCGCGAACTCCGGCACCGCGATTTCAAACGGGAACGCCTCCAGGCAACGCACGCAATGGAGCTCGACCGGCTGGACGAGAGAACCATTCGCCCAAAGAGCTCCCTCCGAAATCCCCACCTCGAGATCGTAGCGCAACGGTCCCGCGCACCGCGCCTCCGCCGGATCGAGCTGCGGCAGCGGACAATCTTCCTCGCCTTCGAGGTGCATCCCGTCGGCCGGGATTTGGCGGAGATGAATTTTCACTGGTCTGACCTCCCCCCCAATTTCTTCGCAAAACCCTCCGCCACGCAAGCCGGGACAAAACTCCCGACATCGCCGCCGAGCCGCGCGATTTCCTTCACGATGCGCGAGCTCAGGTAGGTGTATTCCTCTTTCGGCATGAGGAAGATCGTTTCCACGGTCGCCTCCAGTTTGCGATTCATCAGCGCCATCTGGAATTCAAATTCGAAATCCGAGACCGCGCGCAGCCCGCGCACGACGGCGTGCGCGCCCTGCTCGACCGCAAATTCCACGAGTAAGCCATCGAGCGGCAGGACGGTCACGCCCGCCCTCGAACCGGTCGTGCTTCGCAAAAAATCCAGCCGTTCCTCGAGGGTAAAGAGCGGCCGCTTCTGGTCGTTGTGTGCGATCGCGACCACGACTTCGTCGAAGAGTTTCCGCGCCCGCTCGATCACGTCGAGGTGACCGTTGGTCACGGGATCGAAGCTGCCGGGATAGATCGCGCGTCGCATGGGCCGGAAATTCGCAGAGGAACGGGGAAATTCAACGCTCCAAACTGGCCGCCGGTTGCCTCCGGCGTCTGACGTTGGAGAGTAGGCGCAAGAAATGAACGAAACCCCCTACCAATCGATCGCGGTGGCGGCCGGGTTTTCCCCGCGTTTCCACCAGGTGCTGGCCGAAGCGAATCGCGTCCGCGACCGCTTCGGCGCGCGGCTCTGCATGATCTACGTGGGCAAACACGACGCCGCCACGGAGAGCAAGTTTGCCGAGGCAATCACGCGCCTGAACATGCCGCGCGATTGCGGCGTGCACTATGAAGAAGGCGACCCGGGGAGCAGCATCCTGGCGGCCGCGCGCAAATTGTCCGTCGACCTCCTGGTCGCAGGCGCCCTCGAAAAGAAACCGATCCATCGGCAGTTCCTCGGCGACGTCGCCCGGCGGCTCGTGCGCGAGGCTCCATGTTCGGTCATGCTCTTCACTCATCCCGAGCTGGAACCGAAACCGCTCCGGCACATCGTCTTTCATGGCGGAGTTTTCCGAGCATGCCCAGGGCGCGCTCCGCCGCACCTTGCGCCTGGCCGAGAAGGAAAAATGCGAGCGGCTCTATGTCATCCGCAATTACACCAGCTTCGACAAGGCGCGCGCGGCGCGCCGGAGCAAAGGCGCGAAAGCGGTGGCCCGGACTTTGGAAGAAGAAGAGATCGCGCTCCAGGATTTCGTTCTCGCCGCCGGCCAGACCCCGGTCCCGATCGAGGCTCGGTGCATCCGCGGCAACACCGGTTTTGCGGCTTCGAACTTCGTCCAGTCGGTCGAGGCCGACCTCCTCGTCGTCCCGCTCGAGACGAAGGCCGAAGCCAAGCCCAAACTCTCGAGCCGGATCGCCTGGGTGACGGACGTGATTCCGTGCAATTTGTGGATCGTTAGGTAACGAGGGCTGGAAGCGCGCTCGCGCATCTGGCCTGGGGAGCGCGGGCGCCCCGCCCGCTCCGGCTGGCGCCTCGCCGGCCGGCTCTTCACGGAAAGCGCTTCATTTTCTGCCCGACGCTGCGCGGCTTTTCGGCGCGGCGCCGAAAAGAGCGGGCGGGGCGCCCGCGCTCCCCGGCACCAACTCCGCGCCACCCGGAGCTTGCGCGCCTAACGAAAGAAATTTCGCTGCTTTTCGCTGATCGGCCGTTCCATTTTTTCCAAAACCAGGAGCATATCCTCCCAGACCTTGCGCTTCTCGGTGTTGTTCTGGTTTCGCAGCAGATACGAGGGATGAAACGTGATCATGAGCGGCGTCTCGCGATAGGAATGCCAGCGCCCGCGCAACTTGCCCATCGGCTCACGAATCTGCAGCAAACCTTCGACCGCAGTCGCGCCCAAGGCGACCAATACCTTGGGTCCGATGATCTCGATCTGCTCGCTCAAATAGGGAAGGCAGGTCGCCATTTCTTCCGGTGTCGGCTTGCGATTGCCCGGTTCGCCGGCCGGCATGTCGGGCCGGCACTTCAGCACGTTGGCGATGTAAACGTCGTCGCGACCAAATCCCATCGCGGCGATAATTTTGGTCAGTAATTGACCCGCCCGGCCCACGAACGGCTCGCCCTGCCGGTCCTCATCCGCGCCCGGGGCTTCGCCGATGAACATCAATTCCGCCTCCGGGTTGCCGACGCCAAAAACCGTCTGCGTCCGCGAGCGGGCGAGGTGGGGGCATTTCACGCAATCGGCGACCCGTGCCGCCATCTCGCCCAGGCGGGTGCTTTTGTCGGCAACGGCCGAGTCGTTAGGCGCAGGTCGCGCCGCGCGCAAGCGGGCGAGCGCCGACCGGCTGGCCCGCGGCGGGCGATCGCTCGTGCGCTGGAGATTTTCCAGCGCGCCGAGTGCGATCTCCAGTGCTGCCGTGAACTCACTCATGCCGGCGAGCAGTTTGCCGGTTTTGCGCGCGACGGCAATTCCTTTAACCTCGTGGCCGGCAGGAACGAGATGAGCACCCGTTTAAGCGATTACGATTACCAGCTTCCGCCCGGGCTCATCGCTGCCCGCCCGCTCCCCCGGCGCGAGGACGCGCGCATGCTGGTGCTGGACCGGGCCGCGCAGACGATCGCGCACCGGCAGTTTGTCGAGCTGCCGCGGTTCGTTAGGCCAGGTGACCTGGTGGTGTTGAACAACACCGAGGTCCGCCCGGCGCGCCGCTTCTCCGACGACGGCGCGATCGAATTCCTTTTCCTCGAGCAAGTCGCGCCGCAACGCTGGCGCTGCCTGGTCAAGCCGGGACGCAAGATGCGGGTCGGGGCGCGGACGCGGCTCGACGGGGTGGAATTGACGGTGGAGGAAATCGAAAGCGAGGGTGAGCGAATCGTTAGGCTGGAGCGCGAGATCGATCCTTATCGCGGCGGGCGCATGCCGCTGCCGCCATATATTGAGCGGGCCGCGGATTCCGACGACACGACCCGCTACCAGACCGTTTTTGCACGGGAACCGGGGGCGGTCGCGGCGCCCACCGCGGGCTTGCATTTTACCCCGGAGATCCTGCAGCAGTTGCGGCACACTTTTGTCACCCTGCATGTCGGCACCGGGACTTTCCGGCCGGTGCAGAACGAAACGATTACCGAACATCGCATGCACGCGGAGCGCTTCACGATGACGGAGGAGGCGGCGCAGGCGATCAATGCGGCGGAACGCGTTCTGGCTGTCGGCACGACTTCGGTCCGCGTGCTGGAGGCAGCCGTTAGGCAAAACGATCGTTTCGTTGCCCAGGAAGGCACGACCGATATTTTCATTTATCCGCCCTACGCCTTTCGCGCGGTCGATCGGTTGCTGACCAATTTCCATCTCCCGCGCTCGACCTTGCTCATGCTGGTGGCGGCCTTTGCCGGCCGGGAATTCATCCTGCGCGCCTACGCCGAGGCGGTGCGGGAGCGGTACCGCTTTTACAGCTACGGCGATTGCATGCTGATTTTGTAGACGTTTCGCTCTGCGAAACGCGGGGGCGAGCGCGGCCGACGGAATCGATCTGCTGGCCGCCCGGAGTGTCGCGTTTCGCAGAGCGAAACGTCCACAGTGGTGCTAGCCTCGCGCCATGGACGCACCTGAAATTCCCAGCAAGCCTAACGGCGAACTCGTCACCCGCACCGTCGCCATGCCGAAGGACACGAACCCGAACGGCGACATTTTCGGCGGCTGGCTGATGTCGCAAATGGATCTCGGGAGCGGCATTCTCGCCTCGAAAACGGCCAAGGCCCGCGTCGTCACCGCCGCCCTCGACGGCATGTCTTTTCTCCAGCCGGTCCGGGTGGGGGATACGGTGGCCTGTTATGCGCGGGTGGAATCGATCGGCCGGACCTCGATGAAAATCCCGGTCGAAGTCTGGGTCCAGCGTTACATGCGGACCGAGCAGCTGCTCGTGACCCGGGCCGTCTTCACCTACGTGGCGATCGACCAGGCGGGGAAGCCGGTCGCGGTCCAGCGCGACTGAGTGATGGATGTGTTTTCGCGCGCAGCGCTGTCGGAGTGCGGCGCGTCCTCGCGCCGCTTTTTCGGCGAGAAGCTACGCGCGAGGAAAGCGACGCGAGGACGCGGTCGCACTCCAAAGCTCGCCGCGGCCGAGCGAAAAGCATCTCGTTAGGCTATTGCCCGCCGGCCTCGCCGCCGCTGTCGCCGAAGGATTCCGGCCCCGAAGCTTCGCTCGTTATCATCGGCTCGGTCGGGTGCATGACGGGCATGGTGTTCTTTTCTTTGGAAAAGAAGCGCTTCTGCTGCTTCGCCCGCCCGGCGCTCATTTTGTGCACGTAACGCGTGTAGGCCCGCTCCCGCCGGCCTTGCGCGGTCAGCATCGAGCAGCCGGAGAACAGGATCGCCACGGCCGTGAGGCAGGCAACGTTTTGGTAAAAATCTTTCTTCATTTCTCCGCCAGTTCCATTTGATTGTTCTGAGGCTGAAGAGCGAAAAGTCCCGTCCGCAGCATCTCATCCACCACCCGGTAGATTTTCAGATCACAAAAGGCGCTCCGGCCGTGCAGCTCCGCGAGCGAGAGCTCATGGTTGTAGGCGAGCTGCCAGATTTCTTCCGCCACGTTGCGCAGGTCCTGCAGGTCGGGGTTCTCCCATTCGAGGTTCAACTTCTGCCGTTTCAGGCGCTGGGAGCGGTCCTTGATCCGCTTCCGCAGATGGTCGAAATGGTCGCGCATGCGGATGGCGTTGATCAGAATCTCGTCGCCCTGGCCGGTGAGCGCGCTGTTTTCGCCCCAGTTGGCGCCGACCTGCGTTTCATTGGAGAACGAGAAGGAACCGGTCTGGTGTTCGTGCAGGAAAAGCTGCCAGAAAGCTTCCTCGCCACTCAGGTGCTGGAAGCGCCCCCAGCGCGGGGTTCCTTTCTGGAAATAGAAGGTGGAGATGGTCTCGCCATCTTCGTCCGCGATCGTCAGCAGCCCGGTCTGCATCGATTGGATGATGGTCTGGTAAATGGTTACGATGTCGAAGTTGGCCAGGCTGCCGGTGAGCTCGAGGGAGTTGCTGGGCGACTGGGTCAGCTCGCGGGCCTGGAAGAGGCGGCTGGCCAGTTTCTCGGCGAGGAAGAGAAAGAACGAGGGCACCCGGTCGAGGATCTCGGGGAAATCGCTCCGGCGGAAACATTGCACGCTCAGGGCGGCACAGGCCCGGGCGGAATGATCGCGCGCGTGCTCCATCAGCGGGCCAGTCTCGCCAAAGATATCGCCCCGGGAGAGGACCGTCGTCGGGGTCCCGGGCCGGGCATTTTGCGGGAATAATTCGACCGCGCCGCGGGTGACGATAAAGAGCTCGTTACCCGGGTCGTCGGTGGAATAGACGACCTCGTTTTCGCCGAAGTGCTTGACCGTCGAAAGCGTGCCAATGGCCTTGAGCTCGACCAGCCGGAGGGACTTGCAAAAGGCAAAGAAGTCGCGTTGGACCATCCTTTGGGAAGTAGCAAGAGTCGTGCGGGAGGCCGACCGGTTATGGGTTTTTTACCCGGGAGAGCGCTTTCCAACCGCGCCATTCGCCGCTAATCCTTTGCCATGAACGGGCTGGCCTATCTTTTCGAGCGCTTTCCCTCGTTCACGCAGACGTTTTGCTATCGCGAGATGGCGGAATTGCGGCGCCAGGGCGTGGCCCCGGCGATCTTTTCCGTGCGGCGCCCGCTCAATGAACCGCCGCAGGGTTGGGAATCGTCAATCGTCGACCGGGTGCAATACCTGCCCGGCGATGACGACCTCGTCCGCGAAGTGGACCGGGCGCTGCGGAAAAGAAGGCTGCCCGAGATCGCGGCGCGGGAGATCGCGGCCTGGGGTCGGAAGACCGATTTCCTCCGCCTCTACCAGGCCGCCTGGCTCGGGCCGCGTCTGCAGGCGCTCGGGGTGCGGCACGTCCATGCCCATTTCGCCGGGCTGGCGGCGCGGACCGCCTACTGGGTCGAGCGCTTTTTTGGCATCGGGTTCAGTTTTACCGGGCACGCCAACGACATTTTCGCGCCCAAGCCGTTTCAGATTTCGTTAGGCAAACTCATCGGTGCCGCCCGCGCCGTCGTCACGGTGAGCGATTTCGGAGTGCGTTTTTTGGAGGCGAACTACCCGGGTGACGCCGCGAAATTTCGTCGGATTTACAACGGGATCGATCTGGAACGATTTCAGCGCGCGGATTTTTCCGGCAGCCCGCCGCTTGTTATTTCCATCGGCCGATTGATCGAAAAAAAGGGCTTTGAGGATTTGATCGAGGCCGGCCGGCTCCTGCGCGATCGCGGGGTTGAATTTCGCTGCCAGATCATCGGCGAAGGTCCGCTCGAGTCCGCGCTGCGGGAACAAATCGTCGCCGCCGGCCTAACGAGCGCCTTTTTGCTCACCGGGCCGCTGCCGCAGGATGAAGTGATCACGCGCCTGGCGCAAAGCGCGCTCTTCGTCCTGCCCTGCGTCGCGGAAACGGGCGGCGGGATGGATAACCTGCCGACGGTCGTGATGGAGGCGATGGCCGCGGGTCTGCCGGTCGTATCGACCGCCGTCGCCGGCGTGCCGGAAATGGTCGAGGAAGGCGCGACCGGTCTCCTCGTGCCGGAGCACGCGCCCGCCACTTTGGCCGACGCCATGGGGCGCCTCCTGAGCGATCGCCCGTTCTCGATGTCGTTAGGCGAAAACGGCCGCCGGCGCGCCGCGGAACGCTTCGCGATCGAAAAGAGCGGCGCGGCCTTGAGCGCTCTCTTTCAGGAGTTTGGCGCGGTTTGACCTTCTATTCCCGGCTTGCCCTGGCGCGCGCGGACGTTCAAGATTCCTCCCATGAAATCACCGATCCTTCTGCGTCGACTTGGTTTTTTCGCACTCCTGTTTGCATCCGCCTCCATCGCGCGGGCGGAGCATTCTCCGAAATGGATCCAGACCTACAACAGTCTCCTCGGCAAATACGCCACCAATAACGGGGTCAAGTATGCCGCCTGGAAGAATAACGCCGCCGACCTCCAAGCCCTTCGCCAAGTGGTCGACGGGATCGCGCAGGAAAAAATTTCCGGCCTGAAAAAGCAGGAGCAACTCGCCTTTTACATCAATGCCTACAACGCCTGGATCCTGCAGGAAGCGCTCGGCAAATACCCGACCAAGAGCGTGAAGGATTTGCTCTTCACCTTCTTCACCGGCAAGCGGCTCCAGGTCGCGGGGGAAAAGATGAGCTTCAATCAACTCGAGAAGGACATCATCCGGCCGAAGTTCAACGAGCCGCGAATCCATTTCGCGCTCAACTGCGCGAGCCGGAGTTGCCCGCCCTTGCAACCCGAGGCTTTCCAGGCCGGGAAACTCGATGCGCAACTGGAGAAACTGTCGGTTGGCTTCGTCAATTCGCCCCGCGGCGTCGACTACAACGCGGGCAAAAAGACCGCCGCCATCTCCACCATTTTCAACTGGTACAAGGAGGACTTCGCCGCCGTCGGCGGCCCCGTCGCCTTCATCAACAAACGCCGCAAACCGCCTCTGCCTAACGACACCAAAATCACCTACCAGGATTACGATTGGTCGTTGAACGAGGCGAAGTGAAAATTCTTCCATGACCTCGGCAGAACAATGGCGGGCGCGCTGGGCGGCTTTTCGTCAACCGATCGCGGAGGAAAAGGCGCGCGTCCTGCAGGAACGCTGGGCTTCGCTCCCGCCGGAATTGCAGACCGATAACCAGATCGCCGGCCGCCACCTGACCCACTGTGGCTTTACGTTAGGCGCGAGTTACTGCTCCTTTCCATTGCACCCATTGTTACCTGCCGAAGAACGCCAACTCCGTCCCGATCCCATCGCTTGCGCAGGTGAAGGAACAGATTGACGCCAACCGCCGCTTCCAGGGGCCGGGGGGCGGATTGCAGATCACCGGCGGCGACGTGGCCGACGCTTATTGGCGCGCCGGCCGGCCTGACGAACTGATCGAGATCGTTCGTTATGCCATTTCCGTCGGCTCCATCCCGATGCTCATGACCCACGGCCAGACCCTGATCGAGCAGCCGGAATTTCTCGAGCGACTGGTCGTGGAAGGCGGTCTGCGCCAGATCTCGGTCCACGTCGATATGACGCAGGCGGGGCGGCACGGTTATCCCATCGGTCGGATCAAATCGGAAGCCGATTTGCATCCGGTCAGGCAGGCTTTCACCGATCTCGCTTTGCGCGTGCGCGCCAGGACCGGGCTGCCGCTGGAGTACGCGCTTAGTTTTACCGTCACGCGCAAGAACATCGACGACGTGCCGGAAGTGCTGCGCTGGTATCTGGCCGATCCGCAGCGGACCTACATCTGGCGGATGATCAGTTTCCAGCCGGAAGCCGATACCGGCCGCACCATCTTCTCCGAGCGCCCGATCACGCCTAACGACGTTTGGGAAAAGATCTGCCAAGGCGTCGGATTGCCGCTCCGCCGCGATGTTTCGATTTTCGGTCACCCCGATTGCAACAGCTGGGCTTCGCTCCTCGTCGCGCGGCCCTCCGGGAAAATCTTCCCGCTTCTCCCGGACGACAAGAAGTTCGACAAACTGCTCGGCGAAGTATTGCGCAAGATCGGCGGGCTCTCGCTCGTGAACGATGACGCGGGCACGCCGCCGTTTCGATTGCTCGGCGTCCTTTTGCAACATCCCGTCGTGGCGGCGAAGGCGCTCTATCAGATCGCGCGTTACATGACTTCGCGGAACGCGCCGCCGGAAATCCTGCGCTCGTTGTTGCGCGGGCAGGTCCACACCGTCGGCGTCGGGATGCACAACTTCATGGACGCGGCCCAGGTCGCGAACGCCGAGAACGATCCGGTCGTGAAAGCGCGACTCGATTCGTGTGTTTTCAAGGGCGCGGTCAAACGCGATGGCGAGTGGGTCGCGGTCCCGATGTGCTCGATGAATCAGCAGACCTGGTCGGAAGTCTACGACGCGCGGTTGAAGGATCCCGAGCTCGTGTAGACGTCGCCCTCTGGGCGACGCGGGGGAAGCGCCGCTTTATTGGCGGCAACATTTTCCCCCGCGTTTCGCAGAGCGAAACGTCTACAGGAGCACGCGCACCTTCTCGACCGCGCGCAGGTAGACGCGATGCGGGCCGCCCCGCATCAATTCTTCCTGGACCAATTCGACCACGTCGTTTTTTCCGGCGGGCAGCCGCTGCTGCATTTTCCGGCCCGCCGTGCGGCCGAAAAAGACGTCGAGCAAATCCGCGCCTTCGCGATGCTCGATCCGGAACTCGGCCGAATCAGTCGTGAGCTGGCAGCCGTTGATCGGTTCGCCTTTCCGCTCCTGCAGGACGACCCGAATCTTGCGCCGGCCGGCCTCGGTCTCTTTCTCGAAGCCTAACGATTTCGTTTTCCCCGGGCGGTGTTCCCATTCCAGTTGTCCCGCCAGCCAGCCGACAAAGAGAAGCGCGGTCGAGCGGAATCCCGGGGCGTGCTCGATCTCGAGCGACTTGATTTCGTCGAGATGATGATGGGTCACGGGATGATCGAAAAACTGCGCGAGGGCGAGGCGGAGATGAACGAGGCGCTCCCAGTTGAGATCGCAAAGGACGATGCGATGTCGCGCCTCATGCTGGGCGGCTTCGACCAATTGCATTTGTTCCTCGAAATTCCGCCAGCTCTGGCTGTCGTAGATCACGCGATCGACCCAGGCCCAGAGCTGCGGATCGAGTGGGGCGCGGAATTCTTCCTGCCACCAAAGATAAAGCGGCAGATCGGAATCGAGCTGCGCGAAGACAATATTGGGCAGGAAGCCGCATTGCTTTCCCTGGAGCGAAAAAGAGAGCTGCTCAGAGCAGATTTGTTTGCTCCCGGCCCGGCTGACATGGCAATGCGCGCTGATCCAGGCTTCGACCCGGCTTTCCTTTGCGCCTGGGTTAGCCGCGATCACAATCGCGCGGCAGGCATGTTCCTCGGTCAGGCGGGCGACGATGGCGGTGTTTTTGCCTAACGAGTCCGGCGCCTCGCTGTAGACCGCGAGATTGATGAGCGAGGCGCGGGTCATGACCCCGTCGGCCGCATCCCACAGTTTCTTCAACTCACGATGGATTTGGCCAACCTCGACCGGGAGACCGGCGGAAAAGGTTTCGGTGGCTGCGGGCATGGCGATCACTCCGCGGGGAGAGGGGAAACGTCCAACGCCCAACGTCCAACACCCAACGCTTCAATGGAAGAGTTCCGCAGCGAAAACCTGTTCGCGCCAGGAATCTCTGAATTGAGACGTTGGGCGTTGGGCGTTGAGCGTTGGACGTTTTCTTCTCCCCTCATAACCTCCTCCAGGCGCGCCCATCCCGCGCCATGAGCTCGTCTGCTTCCTCCGGCCCCCACGAGCCGGCTGGATAACTGCACAATTTCGGCGCCCCTTCTTTCACCGCCCATGCCTCATGAATCGTATCGATGAACGCCCAGGCTTGTTCCACTTCATCGCGCCGGGCGAAGAGCGTGGCGTCGCCCGCCATCGCGTCGAGCAGGAGCCGCTCGTAAGCCTCGGGGCTCGCCTTGCCGAAGGAGGTCCCGTAATGAAAATCCATCTTCACCGACTCGATCCGGAAACTCGTGCCCGGCACCTTCGCCTGCATCCGGAGCGAGATGCCCTCGTCGGGCTGAATCCGGATCACGAGCACGTTTTGGTCGATCGCCTGCGATTCGCGATTGAACAAAACCTGCGGCGCTTTCTTGAAGTGAACGGAAATCTCCGTGCCCGATTTCGGCAGCCGTTTGCCGACCCGGACGTAAATCGGCACATCCGACCAGCGCCAGTTATCGACCCGCAACCGGAGCGCAACAAAAGTCTCGGTGTGCGATTTCGGGTCGACCCCTTTCTCCTCGCGATAAGCGGCGACCGATTCGCCCGCGATCGTGCCCGCGCCGTACTGCCCGCGCACGACTTGCGCGCCGACTTCGTCCTCCTGGTAACGCCGGAGCGAGCGCACCACTTTCACTTTTTCATCGCGGATGCTGTCGGCCCCGAGGTCGGTCGGCGGCTCCATCCCGACCAGGCAGAGGAGCTGGAGCAAATGATTCTGCACCATGTCGCGCAATGCCCCCGCGCCTTCGTAATAACCGGCCCGGTTCTCCACGCCTAACGTTTCCGCGGCCGTGATCTGGACGTGGTCGATGTAGCGCGCGTTCCAGAGCGGCTCGAAGATCGCATTCGCGAAACGCAGGACCAAAATATTCTGCGCCGTCTCTTTCCCGAGGAAATGATCGATCCGGTAAGTTTGATCCTCGGAAAAGGAACGCTGCACGACGCGGTTGAGGTGGCGCGCGGATTTGAGATCGGTCCCGAAAGGTTTCTCGAGAATGACCCGGGCCCAGCCGCCGTCGGGCGCTTTGTTCAAGCCCGCTTTCTGCAGATTCTGGATGATCGTCTCGAATTGATCGGGCGAGGCCGCGAAGTAAAAGAGCCGATTGCCGCGCGTCCCGCTCTCCTCGTCGAGTTGGTCGAGCCGCTCCGCCAGTTTCTTGTAGCCGGCTTCATCGCCAAACTCGCTCTGGTGATAAAAGAGCGACTTCGCGAATCCCTCCCAGATTTCGTCGCGCACCGTTTGCCGGGAATGTTTGCGGGTCGCTTCCTCCATTTCTTTTCGGAATTCGTCATCCGTCTTCGGCCGCCGCGCGAAACCGACGACCGCGACCGCCGGCGGCAGTTCGCCATCGGCGGCGATGTTGTAAAGCGCGGGGACGAGTTTGCGATGGGTCAGGTCGCCGGTCGCGCCGAAAATCACGATCGCGCAGGGCTGCGGCACGGCCCGGTTCGAGAGCCCTTCGCGGAGGGGATTGGGTTGCTGTTTTTCGCTCATGTCTTGAGATGCTCCGACAACTTAGGCAGATCGCCGCGGGAAAGGTAAACGAAAAACCGGCGCGCGGTTTTTGGGATTGTCGCCCGGCCCGGTTCCCAGTTATAAAAGCGCCGCCATGCGGGTCGCCACCTACAACGTGGAGAACCTCTTCAGCCGCGTCCACGCGATGAACGGCGACGATCCCGAGCAGACCAGTGTCGTCCTCGCCGCAGTCGCGGAATTGCAGCGCCTGATCGCACACGAGGTTTACACCGAGGCGGACAAGGCGCGCATGCTCGAGATCCTGAAAAAGCACAAGGCCACCGGCACGGGCGGGCCGTTTTTTCTCCAGGAAACGCGTCGCCGTCTTTATTCCAGCGGCAAGATCGTGGCCGACGGACGGGCCGACTGGATCGGCTCGATCGAATGGCGGCGCGACCTCATCCAGGGACCGGCGATCGAAAACACCGGGCGGATCATCAACGAAATCAAAGCCGACGTCCTTTGCCTGGTCGAGGTGGAAAGCCGGCCGGTCCTGCGGCGTTTTAACGAAACGATTTTAAAAGAAGCGCCGTATCCGCACGCCATCCTGATCGACGGCAACGACGAGCGCGGGATCGACGTCGGGCTGCTTTGCGCGACGGCCGGTGACCGACATGCGCAGCCACACCGACGATCTCGATCCGGTGACGAACTGGCCGGTCTTCAGTCGCGATTGCGCGGAGTTTGAGATCGATCTTCCCGGGACGCGCCATCTCTGGGTGCTGGTCAATCATTTCAAGAGCCGCGGCTACGGGAGCAAGGCTTCAAACGACGCGGAAGCGAAAACGCCAGGCGGAAACGGTCGCGGCGATTTTGCGGCGGTTCGATTTAAAGAAGCAGTGGGTCATCGTGGCGGGCGATTTTAACGAATTGCCGAACTCCGATTCACTCCTCGCCGCTTCTGCAGCGCGAGGGCTTGCGCAATGTCTTCGCGAAATTGCCTAACGACGCCGATCGCTGGACGCATCGCGACGACGCCGTCCCGAGCAAGAACGACCAGATCGATTACCTCCTCGTCTCCGAAGCGCTCTGGCCGCGTTTGCGCGAGGTGGGGATCGAACGGCGCGGCGTTTGGGCGAACGCGAAGAAGACGCGGGAAAAATATCCGCCGCTCAGCACTGTCACCGGCGAGAGCAATTGCGCGAGCGATCACGCCGCGGTCTGGGCGGATTTCGATTTGTGATTTCCTCCTAATCCTGCTCTTGCTCCTGCTCCTGATCTTCCCCGCGACGAAGATGGAACGGGAGCAAGAGCAGGAGAGATCAGCTCGGCAGCGGGAATTTTCTCGTTAACTGCTGCGCGTGGATTTGAGCTGGTGGGGGCTGCAAGAAGGCGAGTTGGCCGGGTTGAAGAAGAGTAATCACGGTGCCAGGACTAAAAAGAGCGGCCTATCAGGGCCGGCTAGTCCAAGCTGTAAGCCTCGACCAGAGCTACTCCAGTGATGTCATCCACGCCGCTGACGATCGCGGTGTAGGCCCCCGGGGCGAGGGTGGCGGCGATAGCGGATTCGGCATCGTCGGTCGGGGCGAGGCCGGTGGCCGCGATCTCGGCTGCCTGGGTGTCGCGCCAATTGTCGTTGGTGGCCAGGGTTGCGCCATTGATGTCGTGCAACTCCAAGGTGGGGTCGGCCAGGGCGCCGGCAACGGGCAGAGAGGGTCCGATCGCGCGAATGATGACGTCATCATCCTGGCTGCCCAGGACGATGAAGCCGCCGATGAGGACGTTATCGCCCGTCTGGACGAGGCCGCGGCTGGAGATGTTTGCCATCTTCGAATCGGTCGTCAGGTCGAGGTCATACATCTCGACGAGCCCGATGCCGGTGCTATCGCCTGCTCCGCTGACGATGGCGGTGTAAAGGCCGGGGTCGAGGGGGACGAGGAGCGCGGATTCGAGCGGGTCACTGGGCTGGAGGCCAGTGTTGATGATTTCTTGGGCGTTGTCATTGGTTTGCCAATCGTCGTTGGTGGCAATGATCGCGCCAGTGTTGTCGTGTAACTCCAGCACCGGGTTAGCCAGGCTGCCATCGAGGGGCAAGGAGGGGCCGATGCCACGCACGAGGACAGGCTTAGCCTGGGTTCCGGTGACGATAAAGCCCCCGATGAGGACGTCGTCACCGGTGCCGATAAAGAGCCGGGTGGAGATGTTGCCTAGCGTTCGCGAGATGGTGGCCCCGAGCTCGAAGGCGCCGATATCGGGCGCGTTCTGCCGGTCGTACTCGCGTTGATCGCGCGGGGGCGCGTCGGGATCGCCGGCATCGATCGCGGGACTACCGGGAAGCAGAGCGGCGGTTTGGGTTGAGCCTCCATTGTTCGCCAGCGGGCCCAGCATGGCATCGATGGGCGCGGCGTCGGTGCCGATCTGGTCGCCGGTGGCCGGGGTAATGGCGCCGCCGGTGCCGTCGCCGATGAGGTTATAGCCGGTCGAGATGATTTCCCCGGCGACATCGGGGTTGGTGGGAGAGGTGTTTTGCGCGACGATGGTGTCGTTCAGAGTGGTGACGTTGAAGGCCGAACCGCCAAGGCTGGCGATGCCGCCGCCGCCGCTGACCTGACTAAAGGTTTGGTCCTGCAAAGCAGTGTTATTGGTGATGGTGCAGGCAGTGATCGTGGCCATGGTGCTATTCTCGATCCCGCCGCCGTCGTCCGAGGCGACGTTGCCAAAGAAGGTGCTGTTTGTGACGATGAGAGAGCTATCGTTATGGAGACCGCCTCCGCTGCCTCTCGGTGTCGTGTTATTGGCGATGGTAGAGCCCTCGATCGTGAGCGCGCCATTGTTATAGATACCGCCGCCCAGCGCTATATTTCCGCCGTCGACATCGGTGATGGAGTTATCCGCGATGGTGCTGTCGGTGATGGTCATGACGGTTTGCGAGCCGGCATTCCAGATGCCGCCGCCATTCGCGCCCGAGATGTTACCGGAAATCGTGCAGCGAAGGATGGTGACTTTCCCATTTCCAAACTCATTCGCCAGCCCGCCGCCGAGACCCAGCGCGGTATTGCCGGTGATGCGACAGTCAGTCAGGTTTAAGGTGCCCTGGCCTTCATTGTTTAGGCCGCCGCCTTCGCCAGCAAAGTTGTCCGTCACGGTGCAGCGGGAGACACTGACGACGCCGGAACTCTGGTTATCGATCCCACCTCCCCTGCCAGAGCCGAACCGTCCCCCGTATCCCTTCGTGATCGTGAGTCCACTTATCGTCACGTCAAAGTCACCCTCGGCGATGTGCAGGACTGGAGCTCCGAGTCCGATTCCGCTACTGGCTAGCTCGATGGTGAGTGAATCCGCGCCCGGGCCCGTGATCGTCAGATCCTTATCGACGAGCAACTCGCCGCTGGTCAGGGAGATGGTGCTTGGTGCGGGCAAGTCGAAGGTGATAGTGTCACCCGAGGAGGCATTCGCAATCGCGTCGCGCAGCGAACCCGGCCCGCTATCATCGCTATTCGTTACCGTCACGCCGAAGGCAGTGACTGCGCCGACGAGTAGGAGTGTGATACCCGAGAGGAACATTTTCATGCTCGAAGCTTTTCATATCGGGTTAATCTGTCAAACCCTCCAGACCGTGGCCGGATGTAACTTGTGGAATTGGCTTAGGGATGTTGCAGTGCTACGAGCAGCGCTATAATCCCTTCGCAGGCTCCCCTTTTGAAATAGGCCCCTGGCTCCGCGGCACTTTCCCGAGCGATCACGCCGCGGTCTGGGCCGATTTCGATTTGTGATTCAAGTTGTCATCCCGAGCCCGCGTAGACGGCGAGGGACCTCTCAGCTGCAACTTGCGCTTGCAGGCTACAAGGGTGCGAGGATTGCAACCGCGAGGTCCTTCGTCGCGCTTCGCCGACTCGGGCTGACAGAAGGAGAGGGCACCGCCGCCCCCTTAACCCGGCAACGGAAATTTTCTCGTCAGCTGCTGCACCTGCTGCCGCACCTTCGCGATGACGTGCTCATCCTCCCGGCCGATCAGCGCCTCCGCCAGGAGATCGGCAATCTCGAGCATGTCCTCTTCTTTCATGCCCCGCGTCGTGACCGCGGGCGTGCCCAGCCGAATCCCGCCCGGCTTGAAGATCGGGTAGGTATCGAACGGAATCGCGTTTTTGTTCACCGTGATTCCAGCCCGGTCGAGCACGTTCTGCGCGTCCTTGCCGTTGATCTCTTTCGGCCGCAGATCGACCAGCATGAGATGGTTGTCGGTCCCGCCGGAGACGATCCGGAAACCATGCTTCGCCACCCCGGCGGCGAGCGCTTTCGCATTCAAGACGACCTGCCGTTGATACTCGCGGAATCCCGGCTGCAGCGCTTCGTGGAAACAAACCGCCTTGGCCGCGATCACGTGCATGAGCGGTCCGCCCTGGACGCCCGGGAAAACGGATGAGTCGATCGCTTTCGCAAACTCTTCTTTGCAAATCACGATCCCGCCGCGCGGTCCGCGCAGGCTCTTGTGCGTCGTGGTGGTGACAAATTGCGCGTGCGGCACCGGGCTCGGGTGTTCGCCGCCGGCGACGAGCCCCGCGATGTGCGCCATGTCGATGAACAAAATCGCGTCGACCGAATCGGCGATCTGCCGCAGCCGCGGAAAATCGAGAAACCGCGGATAAGCCGACGCCCCCGCCGTGATCATGGCCGGGCGCACTTCCTCGGCCTGCTTCGCGAGCGCGTCGTAATCGATCTGCTCGGTCTGTTCGCTCACGCCGTATTGCGAGACTTCGTAGAGTTTGCCGGAAAAATTCGCCGGATGCCCATGGGTGAGATGGCCGCCGTGGGCGAGGTTCATCGTTAGGATGCGGTCGCCCGGTTTCAGGACGGAAAAATAAACCGCCATGTTGGCCTGGGCGCCGCTGTGCGGCTGCACGTTGACGTGCTCGCCGCCGAAAAGTTTGAGCGCGCGATCGATCGCGAGCTGCTCGACGACGTCCACGTTCTCACAACCGCCGTACCAGCGTTTCCCCGGGTAACCTTCGGCGTACTTGTTTGTCAGGCAGGAACCCTGCGCTTCCATCACCGCGCGGCTGGTGAAGTTTTCCGAGGCGATGAGCTCGATGTTCTCGCGCTGGCGGCGTTCTTCTTCCGCCACGGCCTCGGCGATTTCGGGATCGACCTTGCGGAGCGGTCCGCCTAACGAGCCTTGCTGGGGCCGGTCGCCGGCCTGGGATTCGAGATGATGTGGCATATTTTCCATGGTGGATCGTGGGCTCGCGCTCGCGCCGGCATAGCGCGGGACGGCCAATTCGGTTTCTTCGACAAAGGCGAGGACGCTCGGCAACGCCTTTTCAATACTATCGGCGCACTCCTCGTAGACGTGGCGGCCCATCCCGATCGGGTCGGGCAAATCACGCCAGCAGGTCGCGCCCGGCTCTTCAAATTCGCGCAGGAGAAAAGTCTTCTCCGCGCTCTGGGGAAAGAGGAGGTGAATCGTCTCCAGGTGCGAGCCGGTCATGGCGAAAATGTGGGTCGCGCGATCGACCAGGGTGGCGGTGAGCGGCTGGCTCCGGAGCGACGAGATGTCGACCCCGCGCTGCCGGCAGACTTCGATCGCGTGCACACTCGGCGGTTGCCCCCGGACGGCGTGGACCCCGGCGGCATCGGCTTCGATCTCCTTGCGATTGCCGACGAGACGGCGGAACAGTCCCAAGGCCATGGGGCTGCGGCAGATGTTGCCGGTACAGACAAAAAGGACGTATTTCACAATGATGCGAGACGCGAGGGCGGCGGCCTGCGCCAAGGTAAAATTAAACGCTCTCAAGTCAACGAACCGGTCGCCCGGCGACTTCTGAAATGACCTCTCGCTCCCTCACCCTAACGACCCCGAGATCATGAGGACGTTTTGGAGGTCGCTCCGCCACCAGCTCGAATGGATGGGCGTGAGCCTGCTCGCCGCGCTCATTCCGCGCCTGCCCCGCCCGATGGCGGTGCAGTTCGCGCGCGTCGCCGGGACGCTCGCCGCGCATCTCGATTTCCCGGGCCGGCGCGTGGCCTTGAGCAACCTGGAAGCGGTCTTTGGCGATCGTTTTTCTCCGGAAGACCGCGCCCGGATCACCCGCGAATCCTACCAGCAATTTACCGGCACGATGATCGACCTCTTCTGGAATCCGCGGATCACGAAAGAGAACTATCGCCGGCTGATTGAATTCAAGGGCTGGGACGAATTCTGCCGCACCGTCGGGCCGACCGGGCCCTGCATCATCGCCGCCTGTCACTACGGAAATTTCGAATGGTTCAGCCTCGCTGCCGGTTACGCCGGACTTGTCGCCACCATCGTTTCGCAGGAATTCAAGAACCCGAAGCTCGATCCCATTTTCCAACGGTTGCGCGAGCAATCCGGCCACCGCTTCGTCCCCCGCGAAGGCGCGATCGTGAAACTTTACAAGAACCTCCGCCGCGGCGGGACGGCCGCGATCCTGGTCGATCTCACGGTCCATCCGCGCCAGCCTTCGGTGCCGATCGATGTCCTCGGAATGAAAATGTCGGTCACCTACGCGCATGCCTGGCTCCATCTCCGCACCGGGCTGCCGATCGTGCCGGTGCACCAGGAACCGCTCCCGGGCGGGCGCTGCCGGGTCGTGTTTCATCCCAAGCTCGAGATCCCGCCGGGGGCGACCGAACAGGAGATCGCGCAACTCTGCTGGGACCAGTTTGAGCCGGTCGTTAGGCGAAATCCGTCGCCCTGGCTCTGGATGTATAAACACTGGCGTTTCCGGCCGAGCGGGGCGGACCGTCCTTACCCGTTTTACGCGCACCGGATCCCGCGGCTCGACCAAAAACTGGCGCTCGGGCGAGAGGCGGCTTCGTTCAAGAAACCGGAGAGCGTGGAGGATGCCGAGACGCCCCGCTGAAGAGCGCGCCCGCGGCCTAACGAGCGACCGCGGCGGTTGACAAATGCTCCGTCCTACGCTCTCCAGTTGGAAACTTATGCGCCTTTCATTTCGTCTCCTTCTCCTCGCGCCGCTGGCCGGGGTCGCCCTGCTCACGAGCTGCACCACGATGCAGCCGACCGTGCAGAAATATCACGTCACCGCGCTCAAACCGCACAATCCCGACAAGGTCCGGGTCGCGCTTTCGCTTTCGACCCAGAACGTCTACGTCATGGAAGGCGACCGCCTCCTCATGGCGGTGCAGGGGACCGTGGGCAAACCGGGATCGACCACGCCGAGGGGCAAATTCCGGATCACGAACAAGATCAAAAACAAGCGCCGGATCAGCCAGCCCGATGCCGGTTATCCGATGGCTTACTGGTGTGAATTCAAGCCCGCTTATGGTTTCCACGAAGGCTTTGTCCACCCGACGCCGCGGACCCACGGCTGCATCCGCCTCCACCGCGAAGCCGCCGCCCGCCTTTTCGCCCTCGTGAAAGTCGGGACGCCCGTCAGCATTGCCGATAGCCAGCCGGAAGACCTCAAGTACAGCCGGCAGGTGATGAAGCTCGACCAGAGCCGCGATCCTGATCCGCCGCGCTCGCTGATGATGTCCTCTTCCTGGTTTAAAGACCCGGAAGGGCCGCTCCTGACCGACGGCTAAGTGTAGACGCTTCGCTCTGCGAAGCGCGGCACAAGTTATCATTCGGAAAGGTCGCGTTCGCATCCGTGACGCTGCCCCCGCGTCTCGCAGAGCGAGACGTCTACAGTTGCGGCTCCGCTTCGCTCTGCGAAGCGCGGGCACAAGTCGTCATTCGGAAAGGTCGCGTTCGCATCCGTGACGCTGCCCCCGCGTCTCGCAGAGCGAGACGTCTACAGTTGCGACTGCGCCCATCGGCAACGAGACTCCACCCCATGAGCGCGAACCTTATTTCCAGCGGCACGACCGCGCGCAACAAAGTCAACCTCCGCACCCCCGAGGTGATGACGGCCGTCCAGGAACAGGTCGAGTCGCATTACCGGAGCGACATCGTCGACAAAGTGCGCCGCACCGGCGGCATCGTCTCCATCGGCGACCTGACCGTGCGGCTGGCGAAACAATTCGGCTTTTGCTACGGCGTCGAGCGCGCGATCGACCTCGCTTACGCCGCGCGCAAGGTCTTCAAGGATCGGCGCCTCTTCATCGTCGGCGAGATCATTCACAACCCCGAGGTCAACGAGCAAATCTCGTCGTTAGGGATCAAGAACCTCACCGGCGCGAACAAACAGGCCGATATCTCCGAACTCCAGCCCGACGACGTCGTCATCCTCCCGGCCTTCGGGACCGAGCTGGCCATCCTGCAGCAGATCAAGGATCTCGGCTGCCAGATCGTCGATACCACCTGCGGCGACGTCATGAGCGTCTGGAAACGGGTCCGCAAATACGCCAGCGAATCGGCCACCTCGATCATCCACGGCAAAGCCGAGCACGAGGAAACCAAGGCGACCAGCTCGCGCGCGCTCGGCGACGGGAAAGGTCATTACCTCGTCGTCCTCACCCTGGCCGACACCGATTACGTTTGCGAATACATCCGCAACGGCGGCGACAAGCAGGTTTTCCTCGACAAATTTCGCGGTGCCTACTCGGCCGGATTCGATCCGGATATTCATTTACAAACGATCGGCGTGGCCAACCAAACCACCATGCTCCGCGGCGAGACCGAGGAAGTGCAGCGCCGCATCCAGAAAGCCATCGCCGATCGCGACGGCGCCGAGCTGGCGACGAAAAACTTCCGTTTCTTCGACACCATCTGCGGCGCCACCCAGGAGCGGCAGGACGCGCTCCGCGAGCTGCTCGATGTGAAGATGGATCTGCTTCTCGTCGTCGGCGGCTACAACAGTTCGAACACTTCGCATCTCGCCGAGATGGGCGAGGAAAAGTTGCCGACCTACTTCGTCCTCAACGCCAGCCGGCTTATCTCCGACCAGGAAATCAAGCACTACAACCTGCACGAGCGGCAGGAAGTGGTGGCGCACAACTGGCTCCCGCCAGGCCCCGTCGTCGTTGGCATCACCGCCGGCGCTTCCTGCCCAAACAATCTCATCGAGGAAACGCTCGTCCGGCTCTTTGAGTTGCGCGGGATCAGCGTCGAGCAGTTGCACGCCGCGGCCTGACGAAAGCTCCCGTGCTCCAGGGAAAAGGCGCTTTTCCGATCCGCCTCGCTCGTTTGGGCGATGCCGCGGAGATCGCGGAACTCTCCGGCCAGCTCGGATATCCGGCGAGCGTCGACGAAATGTCCGCCCGGCTGGCTCGCCTCCTGCCCGATCCCGATTATTTCATCGCGGTGGCGGACGGCCCGCCCGGCTCGCTCCTCGGCTGGATCGGGGCGGAATACCGGATCCTGCTCGAGCTCGGCGAGGAAATAGAAATTGTCGGCCTCGTCGTGAGGCAGGGAACCCGGCGCACCGGGGTGGGGAAGGCGTTGCTCGCAGCGGCGGAGGCTTGGGCGCGAGGCCGCGGTCTGGATTCGATCCGGGTGCGCTCCAATGTCGCGCGGTCCGACTCGCACCCTTTCTACGAGCGAATGGGCTACGCGCGGGTCAAGACGCAACATTGTTACCGGAAAGGGCTCGGCTCGGCCTAACGAAGCCTGTGCGGCTTTTTCCGGCGAGCACGAGTACAAGGGGCGACGGAGAGCCGCGCAAAGAGCTGCGCAAACGCGAATTCGTTATGTCATGCGCGCTATCTGGAAAGGCAGTATCAGCTTCGGCCTGGTCAACATTCCCATCGCCCTCTACCCGGCGACGCGGCGGGAGGATCTCAAGTTCCGCCTCTTGCGCGAGGGCGACCTCAGCCCGGTCAACTACAAGCGGGTCGCGGAAAAGGACGGCAAGGAAGTCCCGTGGGAGAAAATCGTCAAAGGTTTCGAGTACGAGAAAGGCAAGTTCGTCGTCCTGAACGAAAAAGATTTCCAGCGCGTCGATCTCGAGGCGACGCAGACCGTCGACATCCAGGATTTCGTCGACGTTGAAGACATCGACCCGATGTATTTCTACAAACCGTACTACCTCGAGCCGCAGAAAGGCGGCGACAAAGCCTACGTCCTCCTCCGCGAAACCCTCGAGAAAACAGGCAAGGTCGGGATCGCCAAAGTCATCATCAAGACGCGCCAATACCTCGCCGGAGTGAAGCCGCACAAGCACGCCCTTGTGCTCGAGCTCATGCACTTCGCCGAGGAGCTGGCCGACAGCGAGAAATTAAACGTGCCGAAGAAAACGTCCGAGCCCGGCAAAAAGGAAATGGATATGGCGAAGGCGCTGGTCGAGAGCATGACCTCGGAGTGGGATCCGAAGAAATACAAAGACGATTATCGCGACGCGCTCATGGAAGTGATCGAGGAGAAAGTCGAATCCGGCGGCGAAGAGATCGAAGAAAAACCGAAGCCGAAGAAAGAATCCTCCAAGGTCATCGACCTCGTCTCCATCCTCCAGCAAAGCCTGGCCAAGGCCGAGGGTGGGGGAAAGAAAAGACGGCGCGCGGAAGGCGAAATGAAGGCCGGAAGAAGCGTAGCGTCGATTTGAAATCGACGACACTCCGATTACAAATCGGAGCTACGAGCGACGTGAGCCGTAAGTCAGGCTCCTGGAGGCGTGCTGTTTTCGGTGCCTCGCCGAAAACATCGGGGCCGTTAGGTGAGCTAACTATCGCCATCCGCCGCGTCGACACGCTTAGCCGCTCTCGTTAGGCCAGCTCCGCCAGCGCCGGCGACCGCGCCCGGCAATTTGTGCGGACCGTCGCCGCCGAGCTGCGCATCGACCGTTTCCAGGCGCCGGATCAGATCGATCACCTCGCGCCGCGCCAGCGGTCCGCCCGCCGCCGCGCAGAAATGGGTGCGGCATCCAAACGGCCGGTCGGCGTAGATCAGGCAACGGCCCGATGGCGGCTCGAGCATGGGGCAGGCGCCGTCGTCAGGTGAAGGGAGTTTGGTCCGCCCGCTCGCCCGCCAGGCCCGCGCCGCCAGCAATGCTTCGCCTTTCGTTAGGTAAGGAGTGAGCCCGGTGAGCTTGAACTGGCAGCACTCCGTCCGCCGAATGCATTGCCGCTCCACCGGCCGCGTCGCCAGCTCCGCATAGACGCGTTTCACCTCGATCAGCGCCGCGGTGACGGCTTCGTCCTTTTGTCTGGCTCTGGGATTAATCGCCGGCATCGCCCTCGAAGATGGTCCGCCCGGGCCGGCCTGCAAACTATTGACGACTCTCCGGCATCTTGGTAAAACCGTCGCCATGTTCAAAAATCGTTCCCCCTTTGGGGGCCTTGTGTGCTGCGCTTTGTTCGCAGCTTTCCTCCTCGCCGCTCCATCCGCCTCCGCCGCCACGGCCTGTGTCTGGCGCGTGACCAACGCCCCGGCCCCGTTCTATCTCGTCGGCACCCTCCACGCCCTGAGCGGGAAGGATTATCCGTTACCCAAGGCTTACGATCAGGCGATGCGGGACTCGCAAACAGTTCTACTTCGAGATCGATCCCGACGTTCGGAGCGAGGCGGACTTTTCGAAGCGCTTCCTCAAGGGCGCCGTTTACCCCAAGGGCGACGACATCCGCCGCCACATTCATCCGCAGACCTGGGATTTCCTGGCGAAGAGATTTCGCCGCTCCAACTTGCTGGGGAACGGATGGTATTTCGGTGAAGAATACGTTCCCGGCCTGCAAAACATCCGGCCTTGGGCGATCGCCTATTACCTTTGGGGGATCAATGGTTACAGCGACATCTCCAGCCGGTACGGCGTCGACTATCACGTCGCCTACAATGCCCGGCGGCACGGAAAACCTGCGCCGGGTTGGAAACCAACGAGGAGCATGTGGACGTTCTGCGCGGGATGTCGGATATCAATTCCGAATTGGTGCTACTCGACGCGCTGGTCCGCGGCGATAAGCGCAGGGACGATTACAACGCGATGCGTGAAGGTTGGAAAAAGGGCGACATCACAGCCATGGCGGCTGACATGCAACGACAGCGCGAGCTGAACATGGGAGCGGAACTTCGGCTGCTCGATTACCGAAATCTTCGCTGGATGCGCAAAATCGAAGGCGCGATCAAGTCCGGCGTCCCGACTTCGATCGTGGCCGGGAGTGCGCACTTCATCGGCACCAACAGCGTGATCGATCTGCTGCAAAAGAAGGGCTACAAGATCGAGCAGCTCTAGTTCGCACCCGCCCGTCACGGGCGGCGGCTGGTTCGTTAGGCAGGGGCGGGGATTTGCCAGCGCGCGGGCTCGCGCCTATTGCTCCTGTCTCCGCTTATGAAGAAGACCGTCCTTGCCCTTGCCGTCAGCCTGCTCTCTGCCGCTTCCCTCTCCGCGCAATCCGAGCCAGGTCAATCGCCCGCCGCCCCCGTTAAACCCAGCCCGCCGCCGATTGCTCCCACGCCCGCTTCGGCCGCCGAGGTGCCGGGCGAGCCCGCGCTCGCGAAAAACCCGCCGCCGATCGATCCGAAAAACATGGATACCTCGGTCAACCCCGCTGACGATTTCTACAAATTCGCCAACGGCAATTGGCTCAAGAACAACCCGATCCCGCCGGAGTATTCGCGCTGGGGCAGCTTCAATGAGTTGATCGAGAAGAATAACGACGCCCTGCACGTCATCGCGGAGCAGGCCGCGGCCGCCACCGCCGATAACCCCGGCCAACCGGACGCCAAAAAAGCTGCCGCCGCCGCCGAAATGCAAAAGGTGGGCGACTTCTACGCCAGCGGCATGAACGAAAAGCAGATCAACGCCGACCGCATCATGCCGATCAAGGACGAGCTGAAACGAATCGATTCCATCAGCGATATTTCCTCGCTCAGCAAAGAAATCGGGCGCCTCCACAGCCTCGGGATCGGGGCCTTCTTCGGCTTCACCTCCGCCCAGGACGACAAAGAGAGCACCCGGGTCATCGCCCAGGCTTTCCAAGGCGGGCTCGGACTGCCGGACCGCGATTACTACACCAAGGACGACGACGCTTCGAAGAAGCTCCGCGAACAATACGTCGCCCACGTGACGAAGATGTTTACCATTCTCGGCGATTCGCCCGAGGCCGCGGCGGCCAGCGCCAGGACCGTGATGGAAATCGAGACCGCCCTGGCCAAGCCCGCCCGCACCCGGGTCGAGCTGCGCGATCCGCAAAAGAACTACAACAAGATGTCGGAAGCCGAGCTGCAAAAGCTCATGCCCGATTTCCGGTGGAAGGAATATCTGCAGGTCGTTGGCCTGCCCGCGCCGGGCGCGATCAATGTCGGCCAGCCCGACTTTTTCAAGGCCGCCAACGACGTGGTCAAGAACGTCCCGCTCAACCAGTGGAAGACTTATCTCCGCTGGCACTTCATCCACAGCACCGCGCCCGCCCTGGCGCAGGATTTCGTCGATGAAAATTTCGCCTTCTTCGGCAAGACCCTGAGCGGCACGGAAAAGCTCAAGCCCCGCTGGAAACGCGTCGTCTCCGTCGTCGACGACGAGATCGGCGAAGCCCTCGGCAAACTCTATGTCGCGGAGCATTTCCCGCCCGAGGCGAAGAAGCGCGCGCTCGAGATGGTGGAGAACCTGCGCGAAGCCCTCGCCGACAGCATCAAGACGAACGATTGGATGGATGAGCCGACGAAAAAGGAAGCGCTCAAGAAACTCGCCGCCTTTGCGGTCAAGATCGGTTACCCCGACCGGTGGCGCGATTACTCCGCGCTCAAGATCGATCGCGGCCCCTATGTTTTGAATGTCTTGCGCAGCGATCAATTCGAAGTCGCGCGACGGATGAAGAAGATCGGCAAACCGGTCGACCGCAGCGAGTGGGAGCTGAGCCCGCCCACGGTGAATGCCTATTATCATCCGAACCTGAACGAGATCGTTTTCCCGGCCGGCATCCTGCAGCCGCCCTTCTTCGATGCCAAGGCGGACGACGCCGTGAACTACGGCGGCATCGGCGCCGTCATCGGCCACGAAATGACCCATGGCTTCGACGACCAGGGCCGGCAGTACGACGCCGTCGGCAACCTGCGCGATTGGTGGACGCCAGCCTCGGCCAAGGCCTACAACGAACGAGCCAAGGCGATCATCGCGCAATACGCCGCCTACGAGGCTCTGCCCGGGCAGCACTTAAACGGCGAGCTCACCCAGGGCGAAAACATCGCCGACATCGGCGGGCTCAAGATTGCCTACGCCGCCTTTAAGAAAGCGCAGGCCAGGCATCCCGAAGATGCGGACAAAAAAATCGACGGCTACACGCCCGATCAGCGTTTCTTCCTCGCCTGGGCGCAGATCTGGCGGGCGAACATGCGCGACCAGGAGACGATGCTACGGCTGAACACCGACCCGCATTCCCCGGGCCGATTCCGCACCATCGGGCCGGTCAGCAACATGGCCGAGTTCCAGAAAGCCTTCGACCTGCCGGACAACAGCCCCATGGTTCGCCCGGCCAAAGACCGCGCCAACATCTGGTAGCCTCGGACGAAACGCGGCCCGCGTCGGCAATTGTAGGGCGGCCATTTTGGCCGCCGGGGGGAAACGCTCCGCTGCATGAACCACATCCGTTAGGCCAATCAGTCAGCCGCCGCCTCGGGCAACCGCAGGCGGCGTCTTTTTTCCTACGAAGGACAACCCGCCGTCGGCGGCTGCCAAAGCTCGATCCGGTTCCCTTCGCAATCCATCACCCAGCCAAACTTGCCAAACTCCGATTCATCCATCTTCGGATCGACCTCGCAGCCCTCCGCGCGCAACGCCTCCAGCACCGCCGGCAGGTCGTCCACCCGGTAGTTCACCATGAAGGGCGCCTTGCTCGGGTCGAAATAATCCGACGACTCCTCAAACACGCTCCAGACCGTCGCCCCATTCTCGTTAGGCCGCTCCGGCGTGTGCCATTGGAAGGTCATCCCGCCCCAGTCCTGGATGTCGAGCCCGAGATGTTTCCGATACCATTCCCGGAGCGCATCCGCGTCCTTCGCCTTGATGAAGATCCCGCCGATTCCCGTCACTCGAGTCATAAATGTTTCCTCCTGGTTCCTGCCTTGACTTACTTGACCGCCATGACCACGTGCGCCTGGATTTTTCCGGTCGGTTTCTCCTTGCCGAAGCGTTCCGTCAGCGCCTTCACCGCCAGCACGGTGGCATCGCCCAGCAGTGTGGCATCGCGCTCCTCGATTTCGGTCCGCAGCGGCGTTCCCTGGCAATAGGCGATCCCCACTTCCCGCGCCGATCGGCCGCTGCTTTCCTTCGCCACCGTCGTGATCTCCGGCGCGCTGAATCCCGCCGCCAGCATGTCGCGCTCGATCGCTGCGCGGTCATGGTATCCGTGCGGAATCCGGGCATGGAAGCGCGGCGGATCATCCGGAAAGAGCGGTTCCAGCGACGTCGTCACAGTATCGACAAATTCATTCTCCGCGATCCGGTCCCAGGTGCTGAAAAGGAACACCCCGCCCGGCCGCAGAACCCGTCGCGCCTCGGCAAACGCCTTCGCCTTGTCCGGAAAAAACATTACCCCAAACTGACACAGCACCGCATCGAACGAGTCGTCCGGAAAAGGCAGCGCCGCTGCGTCGGCCTGGCGCCATTCCACCGGTCGCGCCGTCCCGAGCGACTCGGCATGCTCGATCATCGCCTCATTCAGGTCCGTCGCCACGATCTCGACATTCTCTGGCAAAGTGTGCGCCAGTTCGCGGGTCAGCACGCCCGTGCCGGCCGCAGTCTCGAGTACGCGCGAAAGCGGGCCGCCCGGTAACCGGCTCACCAGGTCCGCCGCGTAAGGCCGGAAAATCAGCGGCACGAGATAGCGCTCGTAAAGTTTCGGCACCGCCCCTGCGAAACGGTTATCGCCTTGTGGTTCGCTCATCGCGCTCTTTCAGATTTCGATTTCCTCACGCCACTGTTTTGGTTTTTTCCCGGCCGCAGAACGTAGGCCGGGCCGCCAGATGATCAGCTTACGGTTGAAACGGCAAGCCTCGATCGGCAATTACGCTACGACGCGGACACTACGCCTTACTCTTTGGTGTAATAGCCCTTGTCGGTCTGCGTTTTCCCGTCCGCCCCGGTCGTGACAGTCGTGACCGTACGCGTTTTGCCATCCTTCGAGACCTTGATCGTGCCGGTAAAAACGACCTTGCCGTCCTTCGTTCCCGTCCCGGTGTTGGTACGATCGTCCGTCGCCTGGTAAGCGATCGCGTCGAAGCCGGTGTTGCCTTCCACCTTGTACGGTTTGCCATCGAACTTGCCCGTCCACGTCCAATGAATCGCTTTGCCGTCTTTCCCCGTGCCGTCCACCGTCAGCGTCATCATGCCATCTTTCGCCTCGGTGTAAGTGACAGTGTGATTCTTCGGGCTCTCGGGCCCGATCTTCGATTTGCTTTCATCCAGCTTCCAGGTGCCGAGGTGAGCACTGTCGGCATAGGTGGAAGCAGTCGCGACGAAGCACAGCACGGCGATGGTGAGCAGGAGACGAATTGTTTTCATGGTCCACACTCCGCGGTTTTATTCGTTAGGTGTCAATCCTATTCGCGCGATGGGTGACTTGCGGTCCCCCGACGTTCGAACGGCATCCCCTGGAGAGCACCGCTTCGTCGGTGCCGCGAACGCTAATCCACCTCCAGCGGCGGCCCGACCACTTTCATGTCGTGCGCGGCAAAAGCCTGCTCGATCTCATCCGCCGGTGGCAGCGTCGGATGCCGCGTCGTCTCCAGCAGGAAATCTTCAAACGTTCCCACGGGAGACACGATCGTGAGCAGCGTCCCTGGCTCGCCGCTCAGGCAGGCCCAGCCATGCGGGACATTGCGCGGCGCGAAGAGCGTCGCGCCCGCCGTCAGCGTCGCCTTTTGCGCACCCACCTCAAACGCGAACCGGCCCCTTACCACATAAAACCACTCATCCTGGGCAAAGTGGACATGTCGCGGCGGCCCGCCCTGGACGATATCGCGGTGCTCGAAGGCATAGAACTGCCCGCCCGTATCCTTGCCCGACACCTTGTTCGAAAGGGGCAACAGCCCCCAGATCATCAGCGTATTTTGCACATCCCGGTCAACTCCGGCCGGCAGATGAAACCCCTTCAAGAATGCATCCCGGTTCATCGCCAGATAGGAACAAAAAAGCTCTCCGACGTCCAGCCGCGTCCGACCCGAGCCCCGGCACCCGATTTGCTCTTCGGAAATGCATGGACCTCTACGACGTGATGGCCGAGGGCTGCCACACGCCCCTCAGCTCCCGGCAAATCGCCGAGCTCTTCCGAGCCGGCGAATTCGATCGTCATCTTCCCTGTAAACAACTGGGAAAAACGACCTGGCGCACGATCGACGAAGTGTTTCCCCTCTTAAAGTACGGCCAGCGCGCTCCTTCCTTCGACTCGGAAGATCCGCCGGCGCGCCGTCCGGTGTGGCCATTCGTCGTGACGGTCGCGCTGCTCGCCCTCCTTTTCGCAGGAGGCGCCTTTTATTTCTGGAACCAGCATTCTTCCGACTCGGCGGCCGGATTCCAGCCTCAAGTCATCTTGCCCGTCGTCGCCCGGATGACTCCCAGCCCTCGTTCCCAGCCGCAGGCATTCCATTCCTCTACGAAGCCCTTCCGAAGTGAGAGCGGAAATACCGAACGACTCCTCGCCGAGAAACGCCAACGTGAGCAGACAGCCCGGGAGCAGGCCGCCCGGGCTGACCAAATGCGGGCAAACGCCGAACGCCAACGGCAGGAAGCAGCAAAGGCGGCTGGGAAGGACTACCACGTTCCCCTCGACGAAGACTTCGTCATTCAAGATCCGAGCGGCTTAAGCGCGCGGGTGAAGGTGCACGACAACGACGTCACAAGCTTCGACATCTGGGTAAATGGCGCCCACTACGGCAACGTCCAAAAACGGAAAGGCATCAGCCACTCGAGAACCGATGAGACGTTTGTCTACAACAACGGCCGCGCCTCACTCTATTACGTCTGGGAAATTAGCGGCAAACTAAACCACTGCCTGCTGCGGGTGCGCAGGGACAACTGAACGGACATCCATAGCTAGCGTCTGGAAACGGATCCGGTGGGAACCGTGCGACATAGACGCAGCCCGAAGGGTGAGCGGGGTGCGTGTCGGGGGTTGCACAGAATTAGGAAAGCACGAACGCAGGAAAAAGCTCAGGTTCCTTTGGAGAGAAGCGCGCTTTTGCTTCCGAAAGGTGACACGCTGTAGGGCGGCCATCCTGGCCGCTGGCGGGAACAGGACGTGATGACGCATTTCCCTCCAGGCGCGACGGCGCACGTCCCTCCAGAGGTGGTCGGGCACGCCCCGATTTCACCCCAGGCGGCAAAAAATTCATGCCAATGTCATCGGTTGGCAATGTGAACGCGGATAAGACCTTAGCGATATTTCCAAAACGACTGCTCCGGCTGGCCGGCAGGTGAGCCACGGCGTTGTTTCGGAGATCAAAACTGTCGCGCCCGCCGTCTCCCCCTCCGGCGGTTGCGTCATCAAAAACAACCTAACCACCAATCACACCAACCTAACCAACCACCTTCAATGCCTAATCACCTTTTTCTGCGGCTTCATCTCAAACACCTCTTCTGCATCCTGCTTCTTGCCATCACTGCTTTTAGTTCAGCCCAGGCGGCGCAGCAGCTTTATGCCGCCACCGGGTTTGCCGGTTCCACCGGCGAGCTCTATATCCTCAACCCGGCCGATGGGTCGGTCATCACATTTGTCGGACCGCTTAATGATGCCGCGGGGAATAACTATGGCCTGACCGGGCTACGCTACGATGAAAGCAGAGGGGTGCTCTACGGGATTACCGGCTCCTCCATGACCGCGCCCAACTCACTCGTCATCGTCGATCCCGATACCGCCCTGGTCACTTACGTGGGTGGACCTTTCAACTCCAGGCTTTCGGATTTCGCGATTGATCCGGATACCTTTGTCATCTACGCAATCTCCGGTAGTTCGAAGTATTTCTACACCGTCGACAAACTCACCGGATTGAGCATCCGCATCGGAAATACCCTGCTCAAACCACATCGTGGCGGCGGCTTTACCGCGAATGCGCAGGGTGTGCTCTACGGGGTCAACGATAAGACTCTGTTTATCTACGATGGGGTGACCGGTGCAGCGACGGCGGTGGGAAACACCAACCTGTCCCTTTACGTCGGTGCTCTCGCCTTTAGTCCTGGGGGTGTGCTCTACGGTCTCGAAGGCGGCGGCAACAACCGAGGGAGCGATCGGCAAAGGTGGCTTGTGACCATCGACACCGCGACCGGAGCCGCCACCGAGCTAGGCGAGACAGTCGGAGATCTCAACGCCCTGGCCGTTGTGCCGTAGCCTTGGCCGACAATCTAGGACGTGGCAGATGGCCGCGGCTCCGCCGCAGCGTGCGCTGTTCCCAGCGACGTGTAGGGCGGCCATCTTGGCCGCCACCCCGTGTTTTATAGTTACCATAATCAGGAGGTGTCAGGGGAAGCTAGGAATGAGGAGGTAAAGTAGAAGGTAGGAGGTAGAAAGTAGAAGATTGAAAGTAGGAAGGAAGGTCGGGGCGAAGGATGATGGAGCGACTGGGGGTGAGCGATGTGGCCCTGGAGGGCACCCGCTCCGTCGGTGCCGCGTTGTTAGTCCTATCGTGTGGCCCTTGTAGGGCACCCGCTCTGTCGGTGCCGTCGGTTGGAACTCGCCCTTACTTGGCCGGAACGGAAAGTTCCTCCATTGGCGTGCCTTTCTTTGCGATATAGAAGGCGATCGCTTTCCCCGGCGCGGTGGCACTTGCGTTCTTCACGTTATGGACTTCGCCCGCCGCGGTCTGAAACGACTCTCCAGCCTTGAGCGTGACCGGAGCTTTTCCTTCCGCCTCGAAGATGACCGAACCCTCCGCGATGTAGACAAATTCATTCCCGGGCTGGGTATGCTTGCCGCTTTCGCCTCCGGGCGGCAGCTCTCTCAGGATCAGGATGGCTTCCATTCCCTTCGCCTCCGCCAGCTCGGTTCGCTGCAGAAGTTTTCCGCTCTTTAACGGATCCTGGGCAATCGCCGTGCGACCGCCAAGGACCACGAACGTAACGCTCAGGGCCAGCACGACCCGACCAACCAATGGAATAAGTTTCATAGAGTCTCCTTTTATTGAATGACAGAGTCCTTATACACCCTTCCCGCCCTTCGCCAAAGGAGATCCGTCACCCGCGGTGTTCCTTCGATTGGCGAACTCGCACTTCTCTCCAGGATTCTGACCTGGACGAGTCACGCATTAGGGCGGGTCCTAGCCGCCGTGCGGACTCTGGACGAAAGAAGTGTAGAGGCGGCCGTGTCGGCCGCAGGGGTGACACGTCGATCTCAGCAATGTGTAGGGCGTGGCATTTTGCCCGCCCTCCCATGCACCGATGCCCGCCTCTTTCGTTCCCTTAGAATTACCATAATCAGGAGGCGTGAAGAGATAGAGAGATAGGGACAAAAGAGAGATCTGCGTAATAGGGTGGCCATTGAACCGAACGGTGGATAACGTGGCATTGTGACCGCCGCTCCGTTGTCTCAGCAATGTGTAGGGCGTGGCATTTTGCCGCCACTCCAAGAAGCAACGTCTCGGGCGTGGCATCTTGCCGCCCTTCCATGCACCGATACCCGCCTCTTTCGTTCCCTTAGAATTCCATAATCAAGAGGTGTTAGGGGAGGAAAGAACGGTGTAGGCGGGCATTTCGACCGCCGTCCGAACAGGCATGTCTGCCCGCCAACCCCTTTCGCATCGCGTGTAGGGCATGGCATTTTGCCCGCCATCCCCGAACTACAGCGGCGGTCAAAATGCCCGCCCTACAAAACAAAACCGCGCCGCCTAACTACGATTAAACTCAATACGTCTCCAGCCTTCTGGCAGGATCGGGCTGGGACTCAACGCCCGCTAGAAATTCCGGGCCGGGCAGGAACAGCGCCAGCAAGCCAAACCTGTTTTCCACCCCCAGCTTTCGATAAATATGCTGGAGATGCTTCTTCACCGTTTCCTCGCTGCAATGAATGATCTTGCCAATGGCCCAGTTCGAATTGCCTTGGATCACCCATGACACAACTTCACGCTCGCGCGGTGTTAGCGCGTCCAGTCCGGGCACCTTGACGTGGGGAACGTTTGCAGGAGGCATCGGAGGAGAAACACGAAAAATATTATCAGTCGCCCAAAGCTGACAAGCAGAAAAATCGCCGCTCGCGAAACATCCCCGCCGCCTGGTTACCCGCGACTCTGTCGCCGGTCCATCCGTTAGTTATCCCTTGCCCTCGGTTCGGGCTCCGTCCCCGGGCAGGAAAAAGACCGTGGAGGTCGGATTGCCCCTCCACGGTCTTTCCATGCGTCTGCATTTTTCGACCTTGGGCCTTTGGTCGTTGGACCCACTATCCCAGCCAGTCGAGGCACCAGAGGCGCCTCGGCCGGCCGGGTAGCGACTCCTAGAGTGCGACCTTGGTCACCGGCTCGCTCCAATCGCTCTGGCCGGTGCTACCGCCCAGACCGCAGAGCTGCATGATGTAGGTCGTGCCGGCGACAAAGCCGTCGAACACGATCTCACGTGCACTCTTGAACGTGATGACCGGGCCGAACTCGCCGCCCAGCGCCTTGGCCCGGCCCTGAATGGCTTTGCGGTTGGGATCGCCCTTCACCCGCAGTTTAATTTCGCCGGTTTGCGGGCCATGAGCGACCCCCACGATCACAGGCGCCTGCAGCACCTGTTGGCTGCGGTTATTGCTCACGGGCTCAAAGCCGGAGCTGAGCAGGACGGTCAGGTCATCGTCGCAATTGATGTCGACGTAGCTGGCATCCTTGTTTAGCGCGGTGATGAGCACGGCCCGGGCCGCGTCCTTGAGCGCAGTTTGTAGCGGACCGCCGGCGGCGGCCGCGACGATCGCCTGGTCGAAGCTGGTCTTCTTCGTTTGCAGACTCGCTGGCGGCTCCGGCGGATCGTTCAGTTTCACGTTTCCGGTCAACCCCACGATCACTTTCCCGCTGAACTTGCTCACGTCCAGGTCAGGAAACTTCGTGTAATGCCGGCTGGTTCTTATTTGAGACATAACTTACTACTCCTTGTTTGTTTTTTTGGCCGATCACCCGTCCGATCTCCGGACGTCGCGTCAGCTGTTGGCATGGGAAAAGAGCAGTCGTGTTGCCAAGCCATATACCCCTTTCGGGGTAGGAAAATATCGGAGAAAATGCCACGCGCCCCGGGCGAATGAGAGGTCCCGGGCAGAACAAGCGACCCTTTTCCTAACAAGAAGCGACGCGCATCTAACAAGATGCCGCCCGGATAAGGCGAGATCCGTGAAGGACGCGGTTAGATCCAGGCCGGACGCGGTGAGATCCGCGCCGGATGAGGTATGATCCGAACCGGACGCGGCGAGATCGGAGACAGACGCGGCGAGATTCGTCGCGGGTGCGGTGAGATCCGCGCCGGACGCGGTTGAATCGACGTCTGATCTAACAAGATCCGAGCCCGACGAGACAGGATCGGACTCGGATGAGGCGAGATACCAGCCGCATCTAACAAGAGGGCATCACCTAAAAGGTGTAGCGGCGGCCGTGTCGGCCGCAGACTACGGATGATGGCTGTGTAGGGCGTCGCATCTTGCCCGCCGCCTCGGATGTAGCGTGCGCTGTCCCAGCAGTGTGTAGGGCGTGGCATCTTGCCCGCCCCCCCAGGGCGCAACGTGTAGGGCGTGGCATTTTGCCCGCCTTCCCAGGCACCGATGCCCGCCTCTTCGGTCTCTTAGAATTACCATAATCAGGAGGTGTCAGGAGAAAGGGATAAAGGGATGGAGGGCGAAGGAAGGCGGGTGATCCTCCTGAGGCGGACTGGCCGTCGTGGGGAAGGACGGTAAAGGCGCGAACGTCGCCAGGTGGGCGGGAGCGAATGGAGCCGGTGGGAACCGAGCGACATAGACGCAGCCCGAAAGGGTGAGCGCATGGGCGATGCGCGAATCAATGGAGCCGGTGGGAACCGAGCGACATAGACGCAGCCCGAAAGGGTGAGCGCATGGGCAATCGCCGAACGGAGCCCGTGGGAACGGAGCGACATAGACGAATGGAGCGTGCTGGGGAGCCGCGACATAGATGGGCGAGCTGAATGGCCAAGCCATAGACGGGGCGCCGCGATGGTAGCGGTGCGAAGCATCAAAGGCCGAATGAGCGGGCGCGAAGGAGTCAAGCCCGAAGGGTAAACGCATGGGAGATGCGTGAAATCAATGGAGCCCGCGGGCGCGGTGCGACATAGACACGCGAAGCGTGGGCGGAGCCCAAGAACTGGGGGCAGTTCGAGTCAATCAATGGAGCCGGTGGGGACCGTGCGACATAGACGTAGCCCGGAAGGGTGAGCGCATGGGTGATGCGCGAATGGAGCCCGCGGGCGCGGTGCGACATAGACACGCGAAGCGTGGGCGGAGCCCAAGAACTGGGGGCAGTTCGAGTCAATCAATGCGGCGCCCGTCATGTTTAGCGAACCTGCTTCAACCGCGACTTTCTCCGCAATCGCGCGATCGAAATGTCAAATAGCCTGCTCGCGAATGGAGCCGCGGGGGCGCGAGCGACATGGATGGGCGAGCCGGTAGGCCGAAATGAATGGGAGTGAATGAGTCAAAGCCTTCGGAGTAGAGACACGATTCCATGTATCTCCCCGTTTTACGGTCTAACCGGAGCGTTTGCGAAGATTTCACGGCTCAACCCCCACCCGGTTAGAAAGGAGACCGTGATAACATGATATTAATTACCATTATCCTCCGACATCGCCGCCAGATTGCCTTTGCGCTACGACGAATCGCCGACGTGATAGAGACGTAGGTTCGTTTGTCGTCGGTGCTGCGTTTGGATCGCCACGCCCGACCGCCGTTACCGCTTGGAGCTCCCACTTCTGGGAGAGAAGCTGCTCTCTTCGTTTGGTCCAGAACGATGCGTTGCCACCGCGGCTGCGGATGTCTTGAATCGTATGATCGGACCGAGTCGATGGCCTTTTGCAGTTGGTCGATCCGCTGCTGTTTGGCATTGATCCGATCGCGCTGTGTCTCCGCCTGCCTTACGGCTTCGCGGGTGCGGGCACGGCCGCGTTCAGCTTCGGCTGCGGCGGCGCGAGCCCGTGATTCGGCCCGTTGTGCCCCTGTCGCTTGCCCCAACGCCGCTTTGGGGTCGCGCGACACTCGGGTTTGGCCAAGTGGCGGTTGAGGCTTGGAGCTGCTGCAATGCCGTGTTCGCCTGATTAAGGGATCGGGTCTGAGCGTTCTGCATTTGTTTGAGGTTCTCGTCCGCCTTTTTCAGGCCCGGTGCCACGGCAATGCCAATGGTTCCGATGACCAGAACGAAAAAAGATGAACGCGCACAGCGCGAGCGCGCAAAGGGTGGAAAGAAGCAGGATGAGCCCTCGACTCACCTGGTGAGTGCACATCGCGACGATGGCCCCGATGATCGCGATGGAGAAAAAGAGGTTCGCGAGCGGAAAAAACCAGCTCAGCGCCAGCCCAATGCCAAAGCAAACCCAACCGGCCTTCAGGGCGGATGTCATTCCCTGCTTCTCGACTCTGTTTTCTACAGGGTTGATGACAGGAGCGCGCCTGGGACTCGGCGGGAGGCTGCCAACCGAATCGCTGGAATCGTATTTTAATAGGGGAAACAATTTATCAATTGTTCGCCACTCGCGCTGCCCGGCCTCGCGGCAAGGATCATTTTGGCGGGAGTCGACCTGCACGAAAGTGATTGGCTATTTCGCTGGAGAAAGGGGAGTGTGATAGCCCTCGACGTGCAGATCGTAGAATTTCACGCTGTGTTTGGCAGCAACTGATATGCCTGCGCCATTAGGTAGCGGTTCGACCTGAGCCGCGTCCGCCGATTCGAAGATCTTGAGACAAACGTTGCCGTTCCATGAGAGCGAAGGGAAATCTCCAGGACGCGTGACGCAGCAGCATCCGTTTCCGGTGACACAGGAATGCGATTGGTGAATTTCCCAGCCGATGCGACGTGCGGGATGGAAGCGAATTCGGCCCGAATCTCGTCCACCAATTTGGCATCCCCAAGATCCCGTAAGTAGATTTCGAGTTCTGGCAGCGCCCGACCGTTGGCGCCTGGAGGATAGCAATAGAAGAAGGCCGGCTGATTGGGCGTGCGGACACTGAAGCCTTTTGTCCCAAATGAGACTGCAAGTCCGTTGCGCGCGGCTTCCTCCAGCACCCGATTGAAGAAAGCCTGGGCATCCGGTTCCAGTAATGCCAAAAATGCTTCGCGATTACTCGTGCCGCTCGCACGGGCCGCGCGCGTGGGTGATGAACGTTCCTTCTGTTCCACGGCCGCCTGTGTCTGGCCGATCACGCGGGGAACCAGCGCTTTGATGTTCTCGCCCACGTCACTGTCGCAGCTCTAGGCCCAGCACCTCCACGTTGGTAAACTGTTCATTCAGGAATTCGATCAGTCGCCGTAACTCCTTCGGCAGGCTATCAGCCACGAACAGGAGTCGCACATTTCCCTGGCGGAGGTTAGCTTCCACTCTCTGCCAGAATCGGCTGATTTCTTCCGCTTGCTCTGGCGTATCATTGATCTCAAGGAAGCGGGCAAGCCGCGCGTCGCCCTCGTCGAGCGACCCGGCTTCTGCCCCAAGCATCTCGCGCATTCGTCCAGCTGCCCAATGCGCTTGTGCGTTCGCCACGTAGTCCAGGCATCTGACCGACGACTTCCCGCCTGATTCTGCTATCGTGCTGCGCTTTACCTCAACCAGCGTCGGCACCCCAAACTGATCGAGAAGCAGATGATCGAGTGCCCAGCGATCATGGCCATCGATCGCATCCGGGTAGTCCTGCTTCACGACGAAGGAGAAGCCAGCGTGGCGGCGCGGTTGGATCAATTTGGTCGCCTGCCAGCAACTCCGGATGTTTCGCCACTAGTTCCTGCAGAATGTTTTCGCTCGAGTAGAGCTGATGCTCGACCCGTTGGAGCTCGCCAGCATCATTTACCAGAAAGATTGCGTCATTGGACATGGTTAATTTTTCAGGCTAAAGAGGATCTTAGCGAATCGGAAGAGAGGACCGCGGCTGAGCCGCCTGAACCTGGAGCATTATTTCAGGCGGACATACGACGACGCGCATGCCATCGTATTTCTCGAAGATCGGGCGTAGAACGTCGTCGTCCTTGGCGACCAAAGCGACCGATTCGATCGAGCGCGGGTTGAATCTTTCTAGCAGATGCTTGGAAAAGAGAGCTTGGCCCATGACGTTCATCCCGAGCCTGGAGGCCTTCGCCTGAATCACAACAATGTCTTTACCTGCCAAATCGACCTCAGACTTTTTGACTCTTTGATGCTCGCCGCCTTTGATGATGACTCCATCGATACATCTCGGGCCGCAGCCGGGGGCTCGGGGTACAGCGTAGAATTCTTCGATTAACTGTACCGCCTGTCTGCTTCCAAAACCAGAGGGTCATTGGTGTTTCGTGTTTGGGCATAGTGCGATGCTAGTTTGGCCGGAGTCTAGGCGGCGTGGGTTTTGAAATAGGCCACGATTTCTGCAATATCGCCTCCCGCAGAGCCGGAGAATGAGTGATTCTTTCGGTCACTCAGAGACGTCAAAATGTCGTGGAATGTGTGCAGGACGACGCCTTCCTTCGCGATGACCTTTAGCTCATGCGGTTCGCGGACAACTCCGTGGACAAAATGATATTTCCATTTGATGCCGGGCCAGAGCTTGTCGCGCATCTTTTGCTTTGATTCAGCTTTGAATTTGGCCTGGACCCAGATCCGAGCACATTCTTCGACCTCAGCGCTGCTGCGCGCCCTCACGGATTGGCGATTCGGGTCTCCTTTCGGGAGCTTTGCGATGAAACCAATCGGGCGAAAGCTAACCTGGACTTCAACGTGCCAGCCGATGATTTTTCCGTTCGGCTCGCGTCGAATCGCCAGAAGATCCATTTCGTCGACACCGTGACGGACCCCACGAATGGTGAAGAAGCCTTCCCGGTTCAGCCATTCTTCAACCAGACTTTCTCCCAGAAGTGCCATTTTGATTAACGCTTCAAATCATCCGCGATCGTGGCGAACTGCTCCAGCGCGGCTTCGAGGTCGTCGACGATTTCGGCGGCGAGGACGTCGGGGTCGGGGAGGTTGGCGGAGTCTTCGAGGGCTTCGTCTTTTAGCCAGAAGATGTCGAGGTTGATCTTGTCGCGCTTCGATCAGCTCGTCGTAGTCGATGAGCGCCAGCGGCCTTTGACGTCGTCTCGCTCCAGGTCGGCTTCGCGGTCGTGGCGGTTCTTCGGGTTGGTAGACAGTCGACGAACTCGTCGAGGTCGCTCCGCTTGAGCGTGTTCTCCTTCAGCGTGAAGTGCATGTTGGTGCGCAGGTCGTAGATCCAGAGCTTGTTCGGTCCACGGCTTTTCCTGGGCGGGTTTGCGGTCGAAGAAGAGGACGTTGGCCTTCACGCCCTGGGCGTAGAAGATGCCGGTGGGGAGTCGCAGGAGGGTGTGGACGTCGGCCTGCTTGAGCAGCTCGCGGCGGATGGTTTCGCCGGCGCCGCCCTCGAAGAGGACGTTGTCGGGCGACGACGACGGCGGCGCGGCCGTTCATCTTGAGGATGGTCTTGATGTGCTGGAGGAAGTTGAGCTGTTTGTTGCTCGTGCTCGCCCAGAAGTCGTCGCGGTTGATGATGAGCGCTTCCTTCGAGGTCTCGCCCGCTTCGTTGACGATGGTGACGCTGCTCTTCTTGCCGAAGGGCGGATTGGTCAGGACCATGTCGTATTCGCCGTGCTTGGCGGCGAGCGCGTCCTTGGTCACGACCGGCAGGTTCTCTTCGAGTTCGCCGCCGATCCCGTGGAGCAGGAGGTTCATGGCGCAGAGGCGGGTGACGCTGTCGACCAGCTCGATCCCGAAGAGCGTGCCGTTCTTGAGCTGCTTCTTCTGCGCCCGGTCGAGCTGATGATGCTTCGCGACGTAATCGTGCGCCGCGAGCAGGAACCCGCCCGTGCCGCAGGCCGGATCGCAGATCGTCTCGTGTCCGGCTTCGGACGGTTGCGGACGATCGCGTCGACCATCGCGGCGATGAGCGGACGCGGGGTGAAGTATTGGCCCGCGCCGCCTTTCACGTCCTCGGCGTTCTTTTGCAGCAGCCCCTCGTAGGCGTCGCCCTTCACGTCGGCGGAAAGGCTGGACCACTGCTCCTTGTCGATCAGGTCCACGATCAGCCGGCGGAGCTTGGCCGGGTCCTGGATTTTGTTTTGCGCCTTGCGAAAGATGACGCCGAGCATGCCCGAGCGCTTGCCGAGTTCCTCCAGCGTATGGCGATAATGAATCTCGAGATCGTCGCCATCCAGCTTCAGGAGCGCAGGCCAACTGTATTCCGGCGGGATGGGCGACGGCTTGTTGAACGGCGGCTTCGACTGCTCGTCCGCCATTTTCAGGAACAGCAGAAACGTCAACTGCTCGACGTAATCGCCGTAGGACAGGCCGTCGTCCCGCAGGATGTTGCAGTAGTTCCAGAGCTTCTGGACGAGCTGAGCGCCGCTCATTGTCTTGGAATAAAAGTTACCGTGCCCGTCTTTACATTTGGCAGGATTGCCAGGAGCTGGGGCATGAGAGGGCTGGTGTCCTGGAGCCGGTTCGACTTCGCTCGCAGTGCGATTACGGCGATGGCATACGCAGCAATGTTTTGCTGATGGACCATGTTGCCATCCATCGTGAGGATCGCGTCGAATCCGGCGGCGATCGCCTTGCGGAGCAGTTCGCCATTTTGGATTCCGGCCCAGCCGAGCAGCGGCACCGACTCCACTTCATGTCCTGGGAGATCGCGCCGTAGGCGCCAGTCCAGGTTTTCGTCCAGAAGGATGCGCATTAGTGGCCCGCCAGCACATGCGCCCTCGATTCCTCGAGGAGAGCGATGACCTGCTCGCGCTTCACGCTGGGGAAGCCCTCCAGGAACTGCTCGATCGAATCGCCCGCCTCCAGGTGATCGAACAGACTCCTCGCCGGGAACGCGTGCGGCAAAGACCGGTTCACCGCCGAGAATTTCAGGATTTTGGGTGACGACGCCGCTCATGAACCAAATTTAGAGCGGAAAGAGCCCAACGCGAGCCCCGACCCTGTGAACTGCTCATCCGCATTGAACTTCTTCCTTGATCTCTCGCCCCCAGCTCGATCACCGAGCCACCTCGCGGCATTCCTTCCATGTCGCTCGTCCCCACTCGCTCCATTCTGCATTCCTACTTCAGCCTTTTCTCCGGCCGGCTTATCCGTCCCGTCCGCCGTAGCCTTGGTGAAGGAGGAAGGATATTGCAGTAGTTCCAGAGTTTTTGGACTAAGGCGGCAGGCGCAAGCGTCATATATTAGGGAGTCTGATTGACGCCCGCTGCACCGGCGGCTGCGGGAGCGACAGCACCTTGCAGGTAAGTCTTATTGTCTAAACAATCGACCACCGAGATGGCCAAATCGTGCATCACTAAGATTGCAGCATTCTCGAACTGCTGAAATTGCTCAAGGCTCGCGATTTCGAGCTTTTCACCGTGAGCGATTTTGTTCCGGCGGCCAACGAGTTGGCGGAGTTCCGCATCGTGTGCATCAAACGTCGGACACTGCAGGCCGACGCTTCCGTTGATTTTTCGGGCAAGATCGGGCCACAGATTCGACTGAGTGTCTATTTCGTCAGGAAAATCAGCTATCTCCTCAAGCTCCCCCTCAAAGCCACCGGCGCCGAACTGCCAAAGATTATCGTCCGAAGTGTTTCCGCGGAACGATCTTGAACACTGTCGCCATAGCTCTACGTGCTACCGGTTCCACGAGTTCGCATCGCAGATGCGATCCCGAAGAAATCGTATCAAGCATTAACGTCCAGCAGAACTTACAGAACCCTTCGTAATGGGCATAAAGCATTGCCGAACAAGCCCTGAGCAGTGCGCGATGCCTATCGGTGTTGCTAGGGGCAGAAGCGAGAAGCAGTTTAAGCGTCCCCATCTCTGCCTCGCGCCAAGCTAGATCTTGCTCGATTTGCTCTGAGGGTGTCATGCCTCCATGATCGCGTCACGGGCAAGCCGGATGCGGGTCTCCAACTTCGTTTTATTGTTTGCGCCTGGCTCGTGACGGCTCGGAACTCATCGCTCTGAACCATCTCTGTGATCGCCCTCCGAACGTCTTTCGCTGGCTTTCTCTGCAGGTCGTTCCAGCCTCAAAGCAGCCGATGGAGACCGCTTCGAAATAGGCGGGCGCCAGCCCACCAAGTGGTTTCTTGCCGCGGAATTTGACGAATGCCGTTTCTCCCAACTTTGCAGCAATATTTTTGAACAGATCCCGGAAAAGCTTCGACTCGCGATCAGCTTTGAACTCGCGTTCCTCTAAGAGGATGCCCTCCATGAAATCATCCAACCAATCACGGACACTGCCTTTGAATAAGTCTCTTGCGTCCTTCGCAGAAAAAAATCGAAGGACTAGTTCTTCGTTAGCCTTCTGCTCCATATCTTCTTGAGCAATAGTCTGAGTTGTCAGCTTGAAATCCGAATTTTCCGCCAATTCCTTCAGGAGAGCGTAAAACTGGGCGCCCTTATCTCCCAGCATACGGGCAGAACAATTTCTAATCTCTTGCGGAGACAGAAGAGACCCGCCTGTATTGAGCCGCTTGAACATTTCATACCTCAAGAACGATTTACTTTGTCGTTTGATAACGATTGTTCGCAACGTCGAACGTTTGAGGCGAAGTTTGAGACTCAGTGGCAGATCAGCGTAGGCACTTCCATTGAGTTCTTCGATGATATCGCATCCGTCGAGCGAATACGTATCGAGACTAAGGGTTGGGGTGTCCACAAATTGAAGCACTGAGCTGATTCGCTGGAGTCCGTCGATCAATTCGTAAACGCCATCGCTGTTTTCGATGACAAAGATTTGGGGAATTGGTAGCTCTAGAAGAATGGATTCGATCAATCTGGATTTTTGTTCAACAGACCAGCGAAACAGGCGCTGATACGGTCGTATGGATCAGCTGCTTCCTTTTTCAGGTTCGCTATCTCACCGAAGCTAAGGTCCAGGGCGTCTGTCCGAACGTCGCCGATTTTACTATCAATTCTCGCTTCTAGGTTGGGTTTGATTCTCATGATGTTGTTACGTTCCTCCAAATGTTACCTGCAAAATTGACTGACGAAGCCCGATGCCACGCCGGAGGTTGGCCGACACTACCGACTCCAACTCCTCCACCACGCTCAATCGCCGCTCCACTTCCGCCACGATCCGCGCTTGCTCGGCGAGAGGGGTGGGAGTGGAATCGCGAGGCTCTGAAGCTTGGTGCCATTCACGTTCGCTTGCCCGACCTGCTGGCTGACGACATCGGCAATCCACGCGCGACCGAAAACCGAGTTGATGATAGTAGCGACGAAGTCGGGGAGGCAGCCTCGCCACAGAGGCGCACGCGAATCAAATACGATGCAAACGAACACGGTTGCGGAGTGTCCTCGGAACACCGCCGTCTTGCCGACAAGCTCGGCGCTGTTCGTGCGATTGAAAAGCAAGTCGCCCTTCGCGAGCAGTAACTCGGGGAATTCATCATGCGACTTTCGGCAGATACTTCAGTTTGTCGAAATCGAATTTCCCTTCTTGGATGTTTCCCATTCGCAGAACCGGAACGCCGGCTGAATCTTCGTTCGTCTTGGCGGAACTGCCGTATTGAACTCGCGTTGAAAGCTGCTCGACTGTCGCCCACGTCCAGCCGTCCGGGAGCGGCGGAAGGCTCAATCGGTTTCCGGGGCGGCGGGTTCTTTGTATTTCCCACGACCCTGCCAGTTCTTGCGGCGCTCGGTGAGGATGCGGGCGAGCAGTTCTTCGCCGGTTTCGAATTTCCTGTTTTCGGCTTTGGCGAGTTCGGCTTCGGTGGGGACGAGGCGGCCTTCGCAGGCGGCTTTGAGGACGGCGGCGCGGTAGCGTTTGAGGTTGGCCTGCACCCGCCGCAACGCCGCCACCCCCGCCTCCAGCCGCGTGAATTGCTTCTCAATCTCCGCCACAATCCGCCGCTGTTCGTCTTCAGGGGGAACGGAATGGGCAACTGCACGAATGCTTCGCGGGTGAAGTGTTTGATCGTGCTGCCAGTGAAACGGCGCTCCAAGCCTCCGGTTTTCGCGAGGAGTTCGAGCAGATAAACGAGTAGGCGTGGCTCGAATGGAACGTTGAAGCGAACGCGGTGAAGCGGCCTTCTGAAACTTCAGCTCGGGAAGATGTCCATTCCATACAGACGCGCGCCCAGGTTCACCGCCCTCGCAGACGAGCACGTCGTTGGCGCTTGAGTCCGAACCGGTCGAGTTGATCTTCCTCGAAATTCATCTCGAACAGGTCGTCCGTTTCGATGGTCCCCCATCGCACGTTGACGTTCCGGAGATACGGCAATCGCCGTCCTGTCTTGTGCTTCGCCTTGTCGAGCATCTTGCCGAGTTTAACTTCCGCGATCTCGCCCAGCGGAACGACGGGCCACGTGCCATCTTTCGCCCTTTCAGGGCTCGATGTGTTTTGGGATTTGCGACCCGGGGCGGCGTCTCCCGCAGTCGCGGGATCCTTGCCCCGGGCAAATTTCTTTTGCCCCGATGGGGCGATCGTTTGGGCGTTCGCAGTCATGGCGAGGGAGGGCGAGGAGGATCAGGTTCTTCACGCACAATACTCGATGGCTTGCTTCCGCGGATGGTCAGATGGCGTTCCCGAAGCGCATCGAGTATGCGGAGCTTTTCGGCAATAGGCAGCGTCGCCAACTTGTGACGGAAGGCGCGTTTGCTTTCCAGCATCGTTTGCAGATCAATACTCATGGCGTGTCGCTGAGAAACTGGCGCTGAAACTTCTGCCATGCCTCCGCTAATCCATGGCGGTCGAGAATGGATTCGAAACGGGCGGCGTCGAGCGCGCCGGACTCGATGAATTCGAGCAAGCGAGCTTTATCCTTTGTGCGTCCGGTTTGCAGAGCGATGGCAGCAAGATGCTCGGGGGTGAAGACGCGAGTAGGTGTTCCGTCCACGTCGGATTCGACGGCGTGCGCGAGGGCTTCCGCCAGTAGCGGAGAGTCAGCGGGGAGGAATTGGACCGGCCACCCGGCGATGACGATATACTCACCCTCCATCTTGCAACCGAACTGCTTCAGGTAATCGAAGATGGGAAGAGGCGAGACAAGAACGCTTCCCGGTTCTGATTTGAAGGCGACGAAAACATCAACATCAAGCGTGCTGACTGGCTCCAAGTAGAAGGTCGCTCCCACCGCGCCACCGATGGCGTAGCGCTCGATCACGCCGTGGGATTGCATTCTGCTTCAGCATCTCGATGACATCCTGGATCTTCATGCAGCCAGGGTGTTGTTCAGTTCTTCCAGCAACTTTGGCAATTGTTCGCCGAAGAGCTGATGCGCTTTGCCCAAGCCGCCGCGCTGATTGAACGGCGAAAGATCCAAGTCATCCGGCTCGATGCTCAGGCTGGTCGCGATTTGATCGCGCATGAGGTTGAGCCAGGCGAGTTGCTCCTGCGTGAAGACGGTTCCGGCTTTGGCTTTGTCCATGAGCCATTCGTTGAAGCGCTCGGAGACGGAGTCGGCGAAGGGGGCGAGGACGGGTTGTTGCTCGAGCGCGAAGCGGACGAGGGCGACGAGGTCGGCGAAGCGGCCGGCCTGGGAGCGGCCTTTGACTTTGCCGGGCGCGGTGACAGCGAAGGCGTCCCAGAGGCGGTCCTCGGTCCAGGCGGCGTGGACTTCGCGCAGTTTCTTTTCCAGCTCCTTGAGCATCGGCTCGGTGAGGCGCTGTTTGTAGGGACGGCTGTAAAGGATCTGGAGGGCGTCGATCTCGCTCTGGTGCGCGGCGATGTAGTCGCGGAAGGAGCGGACGGTTTCTTCGGCTTTGTCTTTCGCGGCGGCGTCGAAGCCGCTCGCGAGGACGGTGTCGATGGTGGTGACGTCGATGGTTTGTTCGCTCTCGCGTTTCACGCGTGACGAGCGTGTCGCGGACTTCCGGTTTGTCGAACGGCGAGCAGGCTTCGGCGATGAGTTCCTTGCGCGCCTGCTCCAAGCGCTTCGGGTGAGACTTCGTGCGCTTCGACGCCGGCTTTCTGCGCGGCTTGCTCGGCGATCTTATCGGGATCGACGGATTGCAGAAGTTTGTTCGCCATCTCGGAGAGGGTCTTGCCGCCGGTCGCGGCGGTGATGCGGGATTTCTCTTCGGCATCGAGCGCTTGCTCCATGCGCGCGAGTCGCGAGGCCAGGGTCGTGAGGGTGTCTTCGTCGCGTTTCCCGAGCGCGACGCCGAGGAGGATGCTTTCGAGTTTCTCGGTCGGCTTGCGATCGAGCGGGCGCGAATCGGTCTTGTCGCTCTCGCAGACGCCGACGGCATCGACGATGACGAAGTGGGTCTTGGCCCGCGCTTCCGCGCCGGAGACGGCTTGCAGATCGGTGGGCGAAAGGACGCGGGTGCCGCGCCCTTTCATTTGCTCGAAATAGACGCGGCTGCGCACGTCGCGCAGAAAGACGAGGCACTCGAGCGGTTTCACGTCGGTGCCGGTGGCGATCATGTCGACGGTGACGGCGATGCGGAGCTGGGGCGAGAGCCGGAACTCCTGGATGAGCTGCTCGCCCTGCGCCGGCCGGCCGGTCTCGGGATGCTTTGATTGGTAGGTGATCTTTTTGCAGAAGTCGTTGCCTTTGCCGAAGACTTCGCGGCAGAGGTGGACGACGTCCTCGGCGTGGGAGTCGTCCTTGCAGAAGATGAGGGTCTTCGGGACTAACGAGCGGCCGGGGAAAAGTTCGCTATTCAGCGCGTCGCGGAAGGCTTGCAGGACGGTGCGGATCTGACTTTTCACGACGACGGAGCGATCGAGCTCTTTCGCGGTGAAGGCGAGGTCGTCGTCGAGTTGTTCCCAACGGAGCCGGCGGGTCTTTTTTTCGCGGCGATCGACGAAGAGGCCTTTGTCGATCTGGCCGCCCTGCTCGGTGACCTGGGTGCGGATGCGGTAAACGTCGTAGCCGACATTGACGCCATCGGCGACGGCGCGCTCGTGCGGATATTCGCTGACGAGGTTCTGATTAAAGAAGCCGATGGCTTGTTTGCCGGGCGTGGCGGTGAGGCCGATGAGGAAGGCGTCGAAGTATTCGAGGACCTGGCGCCAGAGGTTGTAGATGGAGCGATGGCATTCGTCGGCGATGATGAAGTCGAAGGTCTCGATCGGGATGGCGGGGTTGTAGGCGACTTCGAGGGGGCGGCCGGAGGATAGGCTTCCAGCCTGTCTCGGCGAGCGGGCTTCCAGCCTGGTCGCTGCGTTTTCTGAAGCAACGGGCAGGACGCCTGCGGCCGAGTCAGGCTGGAAGCCTGACTTCGGGGGATGGCGCGCTGCTGCCGAGCGCGCTCGCGATCTCGAAGCCGGATTTCTCGTCGAGGTCTTCCTGCAGCTCTTCGCCGCGGAGCATGGCGTAAAGGCGCTGGATGGTGCAGATGGTGACGCGCGCGACCGGGTCGAGCCGGTTCGAGGTGAGGTGCTGGACGTTGTAGAGCTCGGTGAACTTGCGGCCGGTGTCCGGGGTGACGAATTGCTGGAACTCGGCGAGGGCCTGGCGGCCGAGATTGGCGCGGTCGACGAGGAAGAGGACGTTGCGCGCGCCGGCGTGCTTGATGAGGCGATAGGTGAAGGCGCAGGCGGTGAGGGTCTTGCCGGCGCCGGTGGCCATCTGGATGAGGGCGCGCGGGCGCGCTTCGGCGAAGGATTGCTCAAGGCCGCTGATGGCTTCGACGCGGCAGACGCGGACGTTCTCGCCGTTGTACGGATGCGCGAAGGGCATCTGGGCGAGGCGGTGGCGGAGGGTGTCGGGCTCTTCGAGCCATTCCGCGAGAGTTTCGGGACGATGGAAGGCGAAGACGCGGCGCGAGCGCGGGTGCGGATCGCGTTCGTCGCGGAAGTAGGTCTCGATGCCGGTGGATTCGTAGAGGAAGGGAAGTTTGCCGCTAAATCGCCGCGCAGGAAGTCCGGAAGGTTCTCGGCGTAGCGACCGGATTGATCGGCAACGGTGGAAAGCGTGGTGCCTGCTTTCTTGGCTTCGATGATGCCGACGGGCTTGCGATCGACAAGGAGCAGGTAGTCGCAGCGGCCTTCTTTGAGGCGGACTTCGCGGATGGCGACCCCC
>CAVYJY010000011.1:0-217838 GCA_963768965.1 uncultured Verrucomicrobiae bacterium
CACCCGGCTCTCCGGATACATGCTCGAGAACGCGCTTGTCGCCGGGATCACGTCGTTAGGCGTGGATGTGTTGCTGATCGGCCCGCTCCCCGACCCCGGGCGTCGCTTACATCACCCGTTCGCTCCGGGCCGATGCCGGGATCGTCCTCTCCGCCTCGCACAACCCGTACGAGGATAACGGGATCAAGTTTTTCCGGCACGACGGCTACAAATTGGACGACGAGATCGAGCGCAAAATTGAGCAGCTCGTCTTCACGGGCGAGATCGATTCCATCCGGCCGACCGCGAAGAAGATCGGGCGCGCGACCCGGATCGACGACGCCCTCGGGCGCTATGTCGAGTATGCGAAAGCGAGTTTCCCGAGAAAAATGTCGCTCGAGAAAATGCGGATCGCAGTCGATGTCGCGAATGGCGCGGGCTACAAATCGACCCCCTGCATTTTGCGCGAACTGGGCGCGGAGCTGACCGTCGCGCACGACCAGCCGAACGGGACGAACATCAACGCCAACTGCGGCAGCACTTACCCGGAAGAGATCCAGCGCCTTGTGAGAGAGAGCGGCGCCATGATCGGAATCTCGAATGACGGCGACGCCGATCGCGTGCTCCTCTGCGACGAGCAGGGCGAGCTGGTCGACGGCGACGAAATTCTCGCCATCGCCTCGGTCGACTTGTTAGGCCGGGGCGAGCTTGCGCAACAGACGTTGGTCGCCACCGTCATGAGCAACTTCGGGCTCGATGAAGCCCTCGCCGCGCATGGCGGGAAAGTGATCCGGACAAAAGTGGGCGACCGCTACGTGATCGAAGAGATGGTGCGGCAAAACCTAAACCTGGGCGGCGAACAGAGCGGGCACATGATCTTTCGCGACTTCACGACCACGGGCGACGGAATCATCAGCGCGCTCCAGATTTTGCGGATCATGCAGGCGACGGGGAAGCCGTTGAGCGAGCTGAAAAAATGCCGACGGAAGTTCCGCAGGCGCAGCGCAACCTGCGGGTGAAAGAGAAACCGCCGCTCGAGACGCTACCGGAGATTACGAAAATGGTGCAGGCCGCGGAAAAGGGCCTGGACGGCAAAGGCCGCGTCCTGCTGCGTTACTCCGGGACGGAGCCGAAAATCCGGCTCCTGATCGAAGGCCGGGACAAGGCGCAGATCGATCGCCAGGCGGACGAGATCGCGCAGGCGATCGAGAAAGCGATCGGGCTGTAGACGTTTCGCTCTGCGAAACGCGGGCACCGGCGCCGATCGCAAACGACGTGTCTCGAGCCGCGGTACCTACTCCCGCGCTTCTCAGAGCGAAGCGTCTACAGTTGCGCGCTTCGTTGCGGCCTGCTTTCCTCATTCGTCTCCATGAATCTCTCCCAAGTTGTCGAAGCACTCCTCATCAGCGCGCAAAAACCGCTGACCGCGCGCGAACTGGTCGCCGCGATCAAGGGCGCGGGGGCGGAGGACGAGCTTACGCCTAACGAATTTGCGAAGACGAACGAAGCCGAGGTCTCGGCCGCGCTCGAGCAATTGAAGATCGAATACATCGAGCAGCAGCGCGCTTTTCAGCTCCTCGAAAAAGCCGAAGGCTGGCAGCTCGCGAGCGATCCGGAATACGCCCGCTGGGTCCGCCAGCTTTTCCCGGCGCCGAAGGCGGCGCGGCTCAGCCCGCCCGCGCTCGAGACGCTCGCCATCATTGCCTATCGGCAACCGATCACGCGCGCCGATGTCGAAGCCGTCCGCGGGGTCGCGATCGACAGCGTCCTGCAAACCATCATGGAGCGCGGGCTGGTCAGAATCGCGGGCCGGGCCGAGATCCCGGGTCGACCGCTGCTCTACGAAACGACGCAATTTTTCCTTGAGCACTTCGGCCTGCGCAATCTCGACGAACTCCCGAACTCCGAGGAACTGAAGCGGCGCGAGCTGCCCAAGGCGCCGGTCCCGGCCGCCCCGGAAGCGGCGACCGAGGCAGCCCCCGCGGAAATCGCCGACCAGCCGGCCGACTCCTCCGAGCGAGTTGAAGCGTGACATTCCGGCAGGGAGAGCGATTCTGATGCGGTAAAATATTTTGCGATGAATAAAACACTTTTCAGAAGTCTCGGAGTGCTGGCTGCGGCGTTGACGATGTTCAGTTTCACCGGCTGCGGGAGTTACAACAAACTCGTCACCCTCGAGAACAACGTGAACAAGAAATGGGCCGATGTGCAGTCGGTCTATCAGCGCCGGGCGGACTTGATTCCAAATCTCGTCAGTACGGTGCAGGGCGCGGCAAATTTCGAGAAATCGACCCTGACCGAGGTGACAAACGCGCGCGCCAGCGTCGGCCAGGTGAAACTGGATCCGAACAAGGCACCGACCGATGCCGCCCAGTTGGAGCAGTTCCAAGCCGCGCAGGGTCAACTGAGCAACGCGCTCTCCCGGCTGCTCGTGGTCGCCGAAAATTATCCCCAACTGCGCGCCACGGAAAATTTCCAGGCGTTGCAGGCGCAACTCGAGGGAACGGAAAACCGAATTTCCGTGGAACGAAATAACTTCAACGCCGCGGTGCAGGAGTACAACACCTACATGCAGCGGTTCCCGACCAACATGTTGAACAAGATGTTTGGTTTTAAGGAGCGGCCGTTCTTTGCCGCGCAACCGGGGAGCGATAAGGCGCCGGCGGTAAATTTCGATTTCGGAACTTCCGCGCCGGTTGCGCCCGCCGCGCCCGCTGCGACTGCTGCCGCAACGCCATAAGGCCGTGTCCGAGAGCCACGCGCGCTCGGGGTTTTTGATGACGCGACTGCGTTTACGGTTGGTCTTTCTCGCGATTTTCGCGGGGATGATTGGCCTGCTCGCGGCCGAGACGATGCCGTCAAAGCCGGACCGCTATTTCAATGATTACGCGGGTGTGGTTGACCAGGCGACGGCGTCGGAGTTGAACGAACAACTGGCGCAATTTGAGCGCGAGACTTCGACTCAGCTCCTGGTCGCGATTTACCGATCGATGCAGAGCGAATCCTCGGTCGCCGATTACACCCAGCGGATCGCCCAGACCTGGGGCGTCGGCCAGAAAGGCCGCAACAACGGCGCGGTCCTCTTCGTTTTCGTGGCCGATCGCCAGATGTTCATCCAGACCGGCTACGGCCTCGAAGGCGCGCTGCCGGATGCGACCGCGTGGGACATCACGCACAACGTCATCGCGCCGCAATTTAAACAGGAGGATTACCCGGGCGGATTACGGGCGGGCGTGACCGCGATGATGCAGGCGGTCCGCGGTGAATACAAAGGCACCGGCAAAACACGCAAGGAGAGTGAAGGCAATTCCAGCGGACTGCCGATCCCGCTGGTCATTTTGCTGATTATTGTGTTCCTATTCATAGCTTTCCGTCCGCGACGGCGCGGGCGGCGAGGTTATGGATACAACGGCCGCGGCGGGCCATACTTCGGAGGTTTTGGCGGCGGCGGCAGTTCCGGGGGCAGCAGCGGAGGCGGATTCAGCGGATTCAGCGGCGGCGGTGGCAGCTTCGGCGGCGGGGGCGCGGGGTCGAGTTGGTAAAATTATGAGGACGAAGGAATTCATCGAAAAATTAGAGAACGACCGCATCGTGAAAGCGATCGCCGGGGCAGAACTAACCACCTCCGGCGAGATCCGCGTTTTCGTCCAGCACGGCGAAGTCGCCGACCCGGTCGGGGCGGCGCGGGAACAATTCGAGCGGCTCGGCATGACCCAGACCCGCGACCGCAACGGCGTCCTCATCTTCGTCGCGCCGCGCGCGCAAAAGTTTGCCGTGATCGGTGACAAGGGTGTGCACGAAAGATGCGGCGACCCATTCTGGCAGAAGCTCACTCTGGCGATGCGGACTCATTTCCAGGCGCAGAATTTCACCGATGCCGTCGTCCTCGCGATCCGGGAGACGGGCCGGCTCCTGGCGCAACATTTTCCCCGCCGTCCCGACGATCGCAACGAGCTTCCTGATACCGTCCTCGAGAGTTAGGCGGCCAGACGCCGACCCTCGGCGGCGATGGCTGTCATTCTGAGCGGAGCGAAGAATCTCCGACTATTCCGCTTCGTCCAGCGCCCCGCCGCCGGGAATGTTCAAGTTTCGAGCGCGGGCAGGAGCGCGTGGGAGGCGAAACGGGCAGCGCGGGCGCGCCACTTGCAAAGCGGACGCGATGGTGTTCATTCCCCGCTCCGCAGCGAGTCTTTAATACGTTGCGCCGTTGGTCCCTGGGTTTCCGTTGCTTGACGCGAAACCGCGCTCGCCAGGGGGAACCCGGTGCTTTTGGAGGGAAGAAGTAAGAAGGCAGAAGATGCAGTGCCGTCAGGCGCCCACGTTTCTAAATTCGTAATTCTTCCTTTATCCCGCACTTATGTCAGTTCGTTACGGTCGTTTTGAAATGCCGAAGACCCTCGTCAAAGACGAGGCTTCCTCCACTGCCACTTACGCCAAGTTCGTCGCCGAGCCGTTTGAAGCCGGCTACGGACACACGGTCGGAAATTCGCTCCGCCGCGTGCTTCTTTCCTCACTCGAAGGCGCCGCCATCACCGCGGTGAAAATCACCGGGGCCCAGCATGAATTCGGCACGCTCCCGAGCGTGGTCGAGGACGTCACCGACATCGTGCTCAACCTTAAGCGGGTGAAATTCAAGGCCACCGATCACGAAGCGCGCAAACTCTCGCTCAGCGTGAATAAGGAAGGCGAAATCACCGCCGGCGACATCTCGCTCGTCCAGGGTTACGAAGTCCTGAACCCCAAGCAGGTCATCTGCACCCTCGATAAGAAGCACAAATTTGAAGCCGAGCTCGACGTCCGCGTCGGCCGCGGTTTTGCCACCGGCGACGAAAACAAGCGCCCAGACCAGCCGCTCGGTTTGATCCCGATCGATTCCATCTTTTCGCCGGTCACCCGGGTGAAATACGCGGTCGAAAACACCCGTGTCGGTCAGCGCACCGACTACGACAAGCTCATTCTCGAAGTCTGGACCGACGGCCGCCTCACTCCGGACGACGCCCTGCTCCAGGCCTCCGCCATTCTGCGCCATCACCTCGACGTCTTCGTCAACTTCAATGAAGACGTGATCGAGTTCGACGAAACGCCGGCCGGGGTCAGCGAAGAAAACGTCAAGCTGAAGAAGCTGCTCAACATGAGCGTGAACGAAATCGAGCTGAGCGTGCGCGCGGCCAATTGCCTGAACAACGCCAACATCACCACCGTCGGCCAGCTCGCGCAGAAGACCGAGGCGGAGATGCTGAAGTATCGCAACTTCGGCAAGAAATCGCTCAACGAGATCAAGGATAAACTTCTCCAGCTCGGCCTTGGCCTGGGCCAGAAATTCGATCCGGGTCTGGTCGAGATTCCGATCAATGTCGACGGCGCCAATGGCGCGGCCGAGGAATAAATCGTTAGGGAAAACTTTCGCCGGGAGAAGCAGCTATGAGGCATCAAAATAAAACCGTCAAATTGGGACGCACCGCCGAGCATCGGAAGGCGCTTCTCGCGAACCAGGTCTGCAGCTTGATCGAGCATCAACGGATCAAAACCACCCTCGCCAAAGCGAAGGCGGTCCGGCCGTTGGCCGAAAAGATGGTGACGCTGGGCAAAAACGGCTCGCTCCACGCCCGCCGCACCGCTCTCGCCGTTCTGCGGCAAAAGGGCGCGGTCAAGAAATTGTTCGACGACATCGCGCCGCGGAGCGCGGATCGCAAAGGCGGCTACACCCGCATCATCAAGCTCGGCCAGCGCAAGAGCGACGCGGCTCCGGTCGCGTTCCTCGAATGGGTGGACGCCCCCGAGGTCGTAGTGGAGGAAACTCCCGCGACCGACAAGGCCAAGAAGAAGAAATCCACCAAGGGCGAAGCGACGCCTGCCGCGGAGAAAAAACCGGCGGCCAAGGCGAAAAAGACCGAGCCCGACGACAAGAAAAAAGACGCGGATAAATAAGCGGTTCGGCGTCCCGCTTTCGACACGGCTGCATCCCGGCCCCGGCACATCGGGGCTGGGAGCGCCAGCCGGTCTGTTTTTTTAAAGCTGTCGTCCTGTTGGGCTTATGCCGGCGATGAACCGGATGGCACGGTCGATGCATAAGGAAGTGGTGTTCAAGAAAGGACACCATGACCAACCAAACACCTGCCACACAAGTTCACGAAGAAAGCACTTACCAACTCCTGATGGATTCGGAGGAGAAAGGGCGCGGTTTCGTGGAAGCGTTCGTTTATCTCCTGCTCGTCCTCGCCACGGTGGCGACGATCTACCAGTTCGGCCGCGAACCGGTCACCTTCGCCGAAATCGGGGTGATGCACGCCCAGAAGGTCGCGGCGTTTCTGTAAAACGGTGCCGCTGAAGGTAGCGTCCGCGTTCCGCGGAGCGCGGACGTTACCGGCGCAGCTTCGTTAGGCTCCAGGCCAGGGTGCCGTCGGCTGCGATCTCGAGATGGGCCACGCTGGCCGGCGCGCCGCGGTTCGGGCGCGTGACACAACCGGGATTGAGGAAGAGCACGCCCTCCTGGCGTTCGTTTCTCGGGACATGCGTGTGCGCGTGCAACACAACATCGATCTCGTTAGGCGCGCGCGACGGGGGAATGTGCACCAGCCGGAAGCGGACGCCGTTCCGCTTCAGGTCAACCATCAGCGGCCAGTCGAAATTCCCGTCGCAGTTGCCGCGCACGAGGGTGACGGGCGGCCCGAGGTTTTCCAGACTAACGAGCAGGCTGGGAGCGCAGACATCGCCCAAGTGCCAGATCTCGTCCGCGCCCTCGGCCAGCTGCTCAAGATTTTCCGGGAAGATGATTGTGGGTGTCGGCCAGGACGAAGATTCGGAGCGGCATGAAAGATTGTAGCCGGGGGCGGTGACCCCGGCTGATGTTTGTGCCGCAACAGTTAACCACCGGGGTCAGCGCCCCCGGCGACAACTAATAGCCTTCCGGAACCAGATCCGGGCCGACCACTTCCGGCCCGCTCAGGATGCGGGGACCGGAATGACTCGCGCCCGTCGGCGCACCGTCCGCTTCATTGTCGGGATCGTGGGTGTAGCTGGCGTGATACCAGACGACGGCATCCTCGTTCAGGAGCGACTCGCCGGTCAGAAACTGGTCGAGGTCCGCGTCGGTCGGGTCGAAAAAGTTGTGTCCGTCGTCGATCTCGGCCGCGAGATTGGTCGGGCCGTCGTGCCAGTGCAGGAACCACATGTCGCCGTGCGCGTAATTGTCCGCCACGCCGTCGTTAGGCCCGGGATAAAGATAGTAGCTCCGCTTCCCGCCGCGGATCCGGTAATATTTCGCCGCGCTTTCGTTCCGGGAAATTTTCCGCTCCGTCGCGATCCGGTTTCTGGCTCGCTCCGTCCGCGCGCCCAGCGCAAGCTCGAAGATCTGGTTGGCCGTTCCATCGACATCGAAGTCGAAACGAAAATAAACGTGATGAGTGTGGCCGAAGCAGGTGCAGCTATTTGCCGTCCCGCCAAAACCGAAGCGCGGGTGAATCGTGCCATTCAAATCGAAACGCCATTCATGGACGTAGCGGTACCAGCCCGCCTCCATCTCGGTCACGAGGACGACTTCGTTCCCTTCGCGATAAACGGCCACGCCGCGGAAATTCCCAGCGTCGATTCCCGTCTCGACCGCGGTCGTGGCTGGCGTCGTGCCGCAGTCGCGAAAACCGGGCGCGCCCGCGATATCCGTCCCGTCCGCCTGGAACATTCCCTCCTGATATTGCCAGTCGCGATACGGCCCGCATTCGTCGTCGGTGTACTGCACATTCAGGATCGGAACGTGCGCCCGCTTCATCACCGAGCGGCCCTTGTATTTGATATCGCGCAGCTCGATCGCGGAGGCATTGGTGCCCGAGGAAACCGAAGGGCGCAGCACCAGCATGTCCCAGAGGACCGTCTCATCGGTGTCGAGGACGGTGAGTTGATATTGGCCCGCGGTCCCGCGGCGGGTGGTGGACTGGCCGGCCGAGGGGTTGCCGCAGGTCGCTTCGTTGATCGCGCTCGCCTGGCGCGGTGCGCCTCCCGGGTAACGCTCGACGCTGTTGGTGCCGAGATTCACTCCCACGATTTCATGCCGGAGATCTTTCGCGTCCGGCCGGGGGAGAAAACCGACATTCACGATCCGGTCGGACCGGCGGCTGCCATCCGCGTGCAATTCCTGCACCGGCGGCATCGGCTGGTAAGTGGTGGCTTGGCCGGCGGCAAAGGCCGGCTTGAAACCGGGATCGTTCATCAGCACCCCGACCGCGTCCTGGAACTCCACGTCGTCCACCGTCATCGGCATCCAGGCTGGGTCCACCCGCGCCTCGGCCGCGGCGGGCGCGCCTAACGACCCTTCGGCCACAATCGTGCGCTGCCCGGTGTAATCGTAGTAGACCGCGCGGAAACGGTCCGGCGCCGTCGCCTCGGTGTAGAGATGCCGGTGAGTTCGCGCCCCGCAGCAGCGCCGCGAGAGAGGCGGACCGCGGCAGCAGCCGGTCGACCGCGTCCAGTTGCTCGGGCGAAACCCCGACCGGCACAATTTTCACCTGGACGGCGGCGGCACCGTCAGGCGCGGCCCGCAGGCTCGCGGGAGCGGAAAGAAGAATGAGCGCGCCGGCGCAGAGGAACCGGCAGACGAGACGATTTTCGATGGTGGAAGTGATCATGGAAAGAAGCGGTTTGGTTAGAAAGAAAGATGATCGTCTCGAACTTTTCCGCGGGTGGCCATCATATTTTCCTCCCCCATCCTTTGCGTCCTTCCTGCGAGGCGCTACTGTTCAGACCTGTGTCTTTCAACAACTTCGGGCTTTCCCCGGAAGTCGTGCGGGGAACACAGGCGATGGGCTTTTCCGAGCCGACGCCGATTCAGCTCCGCGCATTTCCAATCATTCTCTCAGGTAAGGATTTAATCGGTACCGCCCAAACCGGCACCGGCAAGACCGCCGCCTTCGCCCTGCCGATCATGACCTTGCTCGCCGAGCACGGCGCCTTTCGCTGTCTCGTGCTCGAGCCCACCCGCGAGCTCGCGGCCCAGGTCGAGACCGCCTTCCGCGATTACGGCCGCTACACCGACCTGCGCGTCTCCGTCATCCACGGCGGCGTCGGCTACGGCAAACAAAAGGAAGAAGCCGCCGCCGGCACCGACATCGTCTGTGCCACGCCTGGCCGTCTGCTCGACCTGCTCGAGCAGCGCGCGATTAATTTCAAGGACGTCAACATCCTCGTTCTCGACGAAGTCGATCGCATGCTCGACATGGGTTTTCTCCCCGACGTGCGGCGGATCGTCGACCAGATCTCGACCGATCGGCAGACGCTCCTCTTTTCCGCCACGCTTCCGCCCGAGATCGAGCGGCTGGCCGGCTGGGTTTTGAACGAACCGGAAGTGATCGAAATCGGCGCGCGCCGTTCCCCGGCCGAGACCGTGACGCATGCCGTCTATCCGGTCGCGGCGGAACAAAAATACGATCTCCTTATGGCCCTGCTCGAGCGCACGAATTTCGACAGCGCCCTCATCTTTTCCCGCACCAAACACGGCGCTGATCGCATCGCCTCACAGCTCAAACAGGAGAAACACTCCGTCGCCGTCCTGCATTCCAATCGCACTCAGCGCGAACGCGTCGAGGCGCTGGAAGGCTTCAAGAGCGGCAAATACGAAGTCATGGTCGCGACCGACATCGCCGCCCGCGGGATCGACATCGCCGGCGTCAGTCACGTCATCAATTACGACGTGCCCGAGCACCCGGAAGATTACGTCCATCGCATCGGCCGCACCGGCCGCGCGCAAAAAGTGGGCGACGCCTTCACCCTCATGAATGGCGAGGAACTCCCCGCCCTCCAGGCGATCGAGCGCTTCATCGGACAAAAGATCCCGCGCCTCAAGATCGAGAATTTCCCTTACATCTACACCGTCCTCTTCGAGCCCGAGACCGGCGGCGGTAAACGCGCCATCGGCGGCGGCCGCACCCACCGCGGCTATTCCTTCGGCCGGCGCCGTCGTTAGGCGCATCCTCTGTAGACGTCGCCCTCTGGGCGACGCGGGCCCGCGCTTCGCCACCAAACACCCTCCCGCACAAGCGCAGCTTCCCCCCGCGCTTCGCAGAGCGAAGCGTCTACAACGCCGCACCGGATCTTCCCCGCATTGACTCCCGCCCGCCGCCTGCGCGACACTGCGGCGTGGAATGCCCGATGAATCATGGGAAAGAGCCGCAATATTACGGCGACTACCTCGGCATCGACCGCCTCCTCGAGCTGCAAAAACCGCTCAGCCTGCAGGAAGGCAAGCTCATCGCGCACGATGAGATGCTCTTCATCATCATCCACCAGGCCTACGAGCTTTGGTTCAAACAGATCCTGCACGAGATCACCGCCTGCGGCGAAGTCCTGGGCAAACCCGCCGCCGACGACGACGGCCCCGACATGAGCGTGGTCGTGCACCGCCTCAAGCGCGTGGTCGAGATCTGGAAATTGCTCAACCACCAGGTCGACGTCCTCGAGACCATGACCCCGCTCGATTTCCTCGAGTTCCGCGAACTCCTCCACGGCGCTTCCGGTTTCCAGAGCAAACAATTCCGCGAGATCGAGGCGGCGCTCGGCCTGAAGATGGAAAACCGTTTCCGGCCCGATTACTACAAGCACACCGAGCTGGGCGGGTTCAACCAGGCGGATTTCGCCGAGATCACCGAGTTCGAGCAGCGGCCGAGCATTCTCGAGATGGTCGAGAACTGGCTCGAGCGCATGCCCTTCTTCGACGAAGAATTCTGGCGCGACTGGAAAGGCGCGCCCGCCGAGCCCGCGGCTGATGTAGCGGCGGGCGTGTCGCCCGCAAACCTTCGCGAAACCAACCCCTTCTGGAATCGCTACCGCACCCTTTACGAGCAGAGCCTCTCCGAGCGCGACGACAAACCCGACTTGTTAGGCAAATTCGACGACATTTTTTTCCAGACCGGCTGGGGCGCCTTCCGACCCACCGCCCTGCGCGGCGCGCTCTTCATCATGCTCTACCGCGACGAGCCGCTCTTCCGCCTCCCTTTCGCCCTGCTCAACTCCCTCATCGAGATCGACGAACAACTCGGCACCTTCCGCTATCGCCACCTGCAAATGGTCCGGCGCATGATCGGCACCCGCGTCGGCACCGGCGGGAGCAGCGGCGAGCAGTACCTCCAGGGCGCGGTCAACCGCAACTACATCTTCAAGGAACTGGCCGGCGTCATCACCTTCCTCATCGAACGCCGGCATCTCCCGACATTGCCGAGCCGCCTGCGCAAGGCGCTGCGGTTTAGCTTTTCAGCGCAGTAAGCCCGCCGCCTTTTCACAGCGCTCGAGCAGCCGCGGAGCTTCCATCCGTTCCGCCCAGGCCGCAAATTCTGGCGTCGCCCCGCGCCAGCGCAGCGTCTCGACCTTCTTAAAGAGCGGCGCATCGGTCCGCAGGGTCGCGAGCTTCTTGAAGAGCAGCGCGAGCTCGCGCCGTTCGCCGAGCGTGCCCGGCGGGAAATTCTCGATTGGGCCGTGTTGATTTAAGAGTTGCGCCGCGCCCCGGGCGCCGATCCCGGGGATGCCGGGGTAGCCGTCGGCCGCGTCGCCCACGAGCGCGAGGAGATCCGGGATGAGCGGCGGATCGACCCCAAACTTTTCCCGCACCCCGGCCGCGTCGCGCATGATCTTGCGCCGGCCATCGATCTGCACCACGCGCTCGCCGCGCACGCATTGCGCCAGGTCTTTGTCGGGCGTCCAGATCGCGACCTTGTCGACTTTCCTCTCCTTCGACGCGAGCTGCGCGGCCGAAGCGAGCGCATCGTCGGCTTCGAGCTCGACCATCGGCCACACCACCACGCCCATCGCCGCCAGCGCCTCCTCCAGCGGATGAAACTGCGCGCGGAGCGCGCGCTCGATTCCCGGCGCCGGTCTTGTACTCCGCCCATAGCCGATTCCGAAACGACTCGATCACATGGTCGGTCGCGACCCCGAGGTAGATCCCGCCGCTCTCGATCAACTGGAGCACGGTCTGCAGCACCCCGACGACCGCGCCGTAAGGGCGGTCCTTCCCTTTGGTAAACCGGCGCAAACCGTAGAAGTGACGGAAGAGCTCGTAAGTGCCGTCGATGAGGTGAACGATCATTCCGGATTAATGCTAGATCGCGCGGCGGCGCGATCAAAGGTCCTCCACGCCGCTCCATGTGAAGGGGACCAGTTCGTCGCCGCCTACCGGTTCTCCCGCCGCAGGGTAAAGAGCGTCAGCTCCGGTCGGCAATTGATGCGGACCGGAAAACTGCTGAAACCGATCCCCCGATTGACATAGAGCCGGTTGCCCGGTTTGCCGTAGCCGTCAATCCAGCCGTCGGCATGAATTTCCTCCTCCGCGACCAGCGCCATCCACGACCAGCTTTCCGTGAAAGGCATCCGGATCTGTCCGCCGTGGGTGTGCCCGGCCAGGGCGAGCGGCGCGGTGTGCGCGGGAAACTCCGGGAAGGAGTCGGGATTATGCATGAAGACGATGCGCGGCTGGTTTTCCGGCACGCTGGCGAGGGCGCTCTGCGGTTTGGCGTTCCCCGCATAGCGCGAGCCGAGCCCGACGAGATAGAGGCCGGGATTGTTACCGGAATTTTCCTGCTGATCGCCGCTTTTTGCGCTTTCCGGCAAACGAAGCGCTCTGTTCTCCAGCACCGGGACGCCAGCTTTTTCGAGCGCTTCCCGCAACGCGGCCGCGATCCGCTCGTTCCTGACCGAAGAGGCATGATTCATCCCGTAGTCGTGATTGCCCAGGACCGCGTAAACCGGGATTCCCGCCGCGGTCAGGGGATGCAGGAGCGCAACGGAGCGGTTCACTTCCTTCATGAAATGATGGGTGTCCTCCCGCTCGACATCATCGGGCTCGTCTTCGTCGGTCGGCTTGTAGACGAAATCGCCCGCGACCAAAACCGCCGCCGGACGTTCGCGCACGATTCGTTGGGCGATCCGCGTCACCGTCGCTTCGTTGCCGAGCCACATCCCGACCTGGAAATCCGCGATCAACGCGAGACGTTTGCCTTCCCACGATCGCGGGAGATTCGGCACGACCGCGTTTTCTTCCCGGAGATCAATCAGGCGCGGCTCAATCGCGACACCCCAGATGAGCAGGAGCAAGACGACGGCGCCGGCAGAGAGCAGCGCCCATCGCAGCCAGCCCGGAATCAATTTAATCATCCGCCCGCGCGCGCCTTTCCTTGTCCCAATTCGGGAAGATCTTCATGTCCCTACGCTAAGGCTGGCAGCGATGAATGGCGAAAGAAGGGGATTGCTTTTCCTGCCGGGTCGCTGCCTAACGAGTCCAAAAAATAGGGCTGAAACAGGGGCGAACTCCGAATCAAAAATATGGAACTCGAAACCCTACAGGATCTCTTTATTCACGAACTCAAGGATCTCTACAGCGCAGAGAATCAAATCATCAGGGCCCTGCCGAAGATGGCCAAGGCCGCCTCGAATGCGAAGTTGGCACAAGGCTTCAAGGCGCACCTGGAGCAGTCCAAGGAACACGCCGCCCGGCTCGAGAAAATCCTCAAGCGCCACGACGAAACCACCCGCGGCCCGAAGTGCAAAGGGATGGAAGGTCTGCTGAAAGAGGGCAAGGAAATGATCGAAGAAGAAGCGGACGAGGAAGTGCGCGATGCCGGTCTCATCGCCGCGGCGCAACGGGTCGAGCATTACGAGATGGCCGGCTACGGCTGCGCCCGTTCCTACGCGCAAATCCTGGGGCACAAGGAAGACGCGAAGATCCTGCAAAAGACCCTCGATGAAGAAGGTGCGACCGACCAGAAGCTGACAAAGCTGGCGATGTCCACGATCAACATCGCGGCGATCGATTAACCAAACGGGACGGGATGTTGGCCCGTAAGTAGTCGCGCTACAGGCGCTTCATTGAGAGAAGATGTTGCGATTGCTCTGCGGCAAACGGCGCCAATACCGTGGCGGCGCCGATCCGCCCAGAGGCGTTCCGTCAGAAAATCGTCGGCCGCCTCGTGCTGGCGGACGTTGCTGAATTCTGCCTCCGCTGACAGGACTGCGAGGAGGTCCTTCGCCGGCTGGGTTACCGGGCCACGGTCAAAGTGTCGAAACCGTGAGGATCCGCACCAGGCGCTTTAGCTTCTCTCCTCGTTAGGCGCGTCGCCTGTCGTAGCGAACGCAACGGTCCTTTTCGGGGAGCGCACGCGCCTCGCGTGCTGGTTTTGACGCCTCGCCAAAACGAACTTTTGCCCGCGGTGACCTGATTCTGCGCGGGGGGATCCGCTGAGCCAGCGGACGCTACAGCAATAGGCGTCGCTCATCGGCCGCGAACTGGTACTTGGCGGCACACGCGCTTTTGCAGCGGTGCGGCGCGCTCGCGGGGTCGATCTACGCGCTTTGTGGCCGGTCACGCGCATTTTTGCCGCTCCAACGCGCGCGCGTTTTTGCCCGGTTGACGCGCTCTTTTGCCTGACGCGCATCTTTAGCCGCCCGCCGCGCTCTTGCAACGTGGCTGTCGGCCTCTTGCACCGCTCCGGCGCGCTCGATTCCTCGCGCAACGCGCTCTTTTTGTCGCGCAACGCGCTCTTTTATAGCGTGCGCTGTCCTCAGCGCATCGGCTTTTCCCCTGGGGGCCACCTCGAACGCATCCGGGGCTACAACGGGTTGCTGCTATTCGAGCCGGTAACCTCGACCAGAGCGATGCCGGTCATGTTGCCTGCCCGCGAACGACGTGGTGTGGCTTCCCGGAAGCAGATCCATGATCAGCGCCGCTTCCTGGTCATCCCCCGGAGCGAAACCAGCCGCGGCTGGCGGGGCCATCCAGGATCAGCTTTCGATCGACGCGCTTTTGTCAGACCCCGCCGTCTTCGCCGCTGCGCCGTTCTCGCAATGAAGATCGAATGCTTAAAGCATTCGACTTGCGTCAGAAGACGACCGAGTGATGCGCCCTCGGGCGCGGCCCGCGATTTGACATAATTCCAAGGCGGTACTTCTTCGGTTCGTGTTGCGCATGTCGCCAGCGCCAGTCCTGTGAATACGTCGCGAACGCCAGTCCCAGACGCGAGGCGCACTTGACTGCTTAAAGCATTCGAATATGCAAAGGACCATGAAGCAGACGCTGCTGCACGGGTTGTTTCCGGTTGTCCGCGCCGAGGTCTTGCGACTGCTCTTTACCAACCCTGGACAGGAGTTGTATACGCGCGAGCTGGCGCGCTTAAGCTTCCTCGCGCTGAGAACGGTTCAGGATGAATTGGCCAAGCTCGAGGCTGCGAATCTGATCGTTAGCCGGAGCAATGGTTATCACCGGTTCTATCGTGCGAGCCCGAAGCATCCGCTCTATCGAGCCGTGAGAGAGATAATCCGCAAAGGCGCCGCGCACCCCAGGAGCAATCCGCGACCTCTCCCAAGCCGGCGATCTGGACGCTTGAAGCCACCGCGCTCAGACCCGCCGACGCGGAAAGCTACCGCGCGGAAGTAATAAGCGTGAGGTGAACGCGCGGAACATCGGTGTCGTTGGATGGCTCGGCCGCGGAGCGGGAGATGGTAAAGCCGCATTTTTGCAGGACGCGGAGCGAGGCGGCATTGTGCATCGCTGCACTGGCGTAGAGCGGCCGGGTCTGTTCCAGGCGGAGGAAGGCGGTGAGCGCTGCGGTCGCGATGCCGCGGCCCCAGAAGGCGCGGCCGAGCCAGTAGCCGACTTCGCGCTTACCATTTACTGTCCGACTGTTGATGTTCCCGGCGATCTGCTCGACCGGGGGATCGGCTGACACCGCCGACGCTACAATGATCGTCTTCTTCAGGACCGTCGTGTCGGTCATGGTCTTCGCCCAATGCTCGTCGAAGGCGGCCCGCTCGCGCGAATGGTAGGCGACCATCGCTACGGACACGGGATCGCGCTGGTTTTCGAAGAAAAATGGCAGGTCGTCCGCTTCGACGTCGCGTAATTGAACGGCCGGCGGCTCGGATCTGGCAGGCATGACGCCGAAAATAAATCAGGGCTGGCAATCGCTGCCACGCGTTTTTGCAGCGGTGCGACGGGATCGCACGGCCGCCGCGCGCCTGGGAGAATTAAAGTCCGAGTTCTTTGGCGACGTCGCGTAGCAGGGTTCCGGGTTTGGCCCCGTTACGCTTTTTGGCCGCGGCGAGTTCGCGTCGATCCTCAAGGTCTTCCAACGTGGCCTTCAGTTCGCGCAAGACTGGTTTGACACGGCGAATCTGCCGGTCGCGACGCGCTCGGGGTCGATCTACTCGCTTTTGTGGCGGTTTACGCGCGTTTTCAGGCGTTCTTGGAGAAATCGGCGCGCTCTCTTTTTGTAGCGTGCGCTGTCCTCAGCGCATCGGTGGAACGTGTCCGCTAGGGACAGCGGACGCTACAATGGCGCGATCTGCGACGCGGCGCGGGAGCCGGGATCGGCGATCCGCGCCCCAACTTTCGTGCGGGCGCGGTCCGACTCCGGGACGATGAAGTATTTCCGCTCGGAGGCTTATCAAATTGTAATCCAAGGGTTTGGATTAATGGCTTGTCTTCATTTTTCGGCACCGATAGAAACGCCGCATGCCCCAGGGCCTGCGCAGTGCGACGACAGTGAGTGGTCAGTTTGCTTCCACGCGCTGGACGATGGTCCTGGCGGCTGGCGATTCTCAAATTCCTTCCGCCGACGCCTGGAATGCGCTCTCCGATCTCTGCCGGCTTTATTGGCGGCCACTTTATCTTTTTCTCCGTCGCCAGGGCCACTCCTCGCAGGACGCGCAGGATCTGACCCAGGGATTTTTCGGCAAGCTCATCAGTGATCGCAGTTATCGGCGGGCCGATCGCGAGAAAGGGCGTTTCCGTTCCTTTCTCCTCGGTGCCCTAAAGCATTTCGTGGCTGATGCGCGCGACGGCAGCATGGCCCAGAAACGCGGCGGGGGAAAAATCCATGAGCTCTTCGACGAGCATGCGCTCGCGGAAGTGGAGGCGCAGGTGCAGACCGCGGACCGCTGGAGCGCGAGCGCGCTTTTCGATCGTGAATGGGCGGCCGCCCTGCTCAGGCAGACGCTCGCCCGGCTCGCGCAGGAGTCTGCTCTCGCCGGGCGCACGCCGCTTTTCGAAAGTCTGCGTCCCTTTCTCGCGGGCGCGGGCGACGAAGCGATTCCCTACGAAGAGCTTTCGCAAAGGCTGCGTCGTAATCCGGTCACCTTGCGCAGCGACGTGGCCCGTCTGCGCAACCGCTACCGGGCGATTCTGCGCGAGGAGGTGGGCGGGACGGTGCAGGAGCCGGGGGAAGTGGATGATGAACTTCGTTATCTCTGCCAGGTGATCGCACAAGTCTGACGACTGTCATGACTCCTCCCCTCCAGCCTCCGGTTCTCTGCCCCACCTGCGGAGCGCGGGTCGAGACCACGGGCTCGGGCGATTTCGGGTGTCTCGCCTGCTGGCTTCGCTCCGGCCTGGCCGACTCGACGGGCGCGACCGAACCGCCCGTCGAATACATTCCGGAGTCGTTAGGAAGTTATCGGCTTGAACGGCGCGACGATGGCGCGCCCTGGATTCTCGGCCGGGGCGCGATGGGCGTGACTTACCGGGCCCAGGATGTCTCGCTGCAAAGAATGGTCGCGCTGAAGCTCGTCAACTCGGAATACTGCCACCGCGGTTCGGAGGCGCGCGAGCGCTTTTTGCGGGAAGCGCGCGCCGCCGCCTCCCTGCGCCATCCGAATGTCGCTACCGTGCACCAATTCGGGATCGACGAAGAGACCGGCCAATGTTTTTGCGCGATGGAATTGATCGAGGGCGAAACGCTCGAGGAACGCGTCCAGCGTTCCGGTCCGCTCCCCGTCTCGATCGTGCGCGAGATCGCGCGTCAGATCGCTTCCGCTCTCGTCGTGGCGGACAAACACGGCCTCGTTCACCGCGACCTGAAGCCGGGCAACGTCATGATCATGGAAAGCGACGAAGCGGAGAAGATCACGGTCAAGATCATCGACTTCGGTCTGGCCAAGGCGCTCGGCGAAACCAGCGACGCGCGCACCCTGACCGAGGGTGGATTCCTCGGCACGCCGGCATTTGCCAGCCCGGAGCAGTTGGCGCGTTCCCCGGTCGATGTCCGGTCGGATATTTATTCGTTAGGCGCAACGCTCTGGTATTTGCTCACCGGCCAGCTCCCTTTCGGCCATGGCGCGTCGGCCCGGCCGCCGGTTCATCAACTTAAGGCGGCACATGTGCCCGGACCTTTTCTTGCCCTCCTCCTCGAGATGCTCGCGACCGAGCCCGCCGCCCGCCCTTCTGCCAGGATCATCGCGGCCCGCCTCACCCCGACTCCGCCGCATCATGCGCGCATCGGGCTTGTTCTCGCCGGGCTCGTCATCGCGGCGCTTGTGGCCGTGACCTATTTTCAGCGCGCACGGCCCCCCGCCTCGGCGCCACCGCCAGCAATCGCGGCCAAAAGTATTGCGGTCTTGCCGTTCGAAAATCTGAGCGAGGAGAAAGGGAGCGCGAACTTCACCGATGGCGTGCAAGGCGAGCTTTTAACCAAACTGGCCCGCATCGCTGATCTCAAAGTGGTGAGCCGCACCAGCGTGATGCAGTACGGCCGCGGCGGCGATCGCAACCTGCGTGCGATCGCGCGGGAGTTGGGCGTCGCTTATGTCGTGGAAGGTGCGGTCCGAACGGTTGGCGGGAAGGTGCGGATCAGCGCGCAGTTGATCGATGCGCGCACCAATCTGTATCGTTGGGCGCAGAGTTATGAGCGGCCGATCGACGACATCTTCGCCATCCAGAGCGAGATCGCGCAGACGATTGCCGAGCAGTTGGACGCCAGTATCTCGCCGAACGAAAAAGCCGCGATCGAGGAGACGCCGACGCACGACATGGTCGCCTTCGCGCTAAACACCCAGGCGAATGTCCTGCTTAAAGCCACTTCGTTCAGTCCGCGCAGCAAGGAAAAGCTCCTTCAGGCTGGGCAACTGCTGGCGGAGGCGGTGGCGCGCGACCCGACTTTCCTGGGTGCATACTGTCAACTCGCCGAAGTGCACGACATGCTCTATTTCTTCGGTCTCGATCGCACACCGCAGCGCCTGGCCTTGGCCGAGGAGGCGGTCAATGCGGCTTTCAAGTTAAAGCCCGACTCTGGCGAAGCGCACCTCGCAAAAGCCCGCCACCTTTACCAGGGATACCTCGCCTACGACGCGGCTCTCGACGAGTTGGCGATCGCGCGCGAGAAATTGCCTAACTATCCCGGCGTCTTTACTCTCGGCGGTTACATTTATCGGCGGCAGGGAAAGTGGGACGAATCCGCCGTCCAATTTGAAAACGCCCTCAGCCTCGACCCGCGCAACATTTACACCCTCCAGCAGATTTCGATCTCTTATAATCTCATCCGTCGCTATGCCGATGCCGCGAACGCTCTCGACCGCGCCCTCAAAATCGCGCCGAACAGCATCGAAATACGCCTCGCCCGCGCCGAAGTCGACTTGAATTGGCGAGCCGACACGCGCCCTCTGCACGCTCTTCTGAACTCGATCCTGGCGAAAAATCCTGCGGCCGCGCCGGACCTGGCGGGCGGGCTGCTTTTCGTCGCCTTCTGCGAACGCGACCAGGCCGCGACGCAGCGCGCGATCACGGCGCTCGGTGACGGCAGCTTTGGGCCGGACGCCATCCAGTTGCGCAAGACTTTCTGGGAAGGTCTGGCCGCAAAGATAAGCGGCGACAAAGCCGGAGCGGAGCGCGCCTTTGCCGCGGCCCGTGCGGAGCAGGAGCCCAAGGTGGCGGCTGCCCCCGACTTTGCGCCCGGGGTTTGCATCCTGGGGTTGATCGACGCGGGACTTGGCCGGCACGCCGAGGCGATCGAGGAAGGGCGTCGCGCGGTGGAGATGCTTCCGCTCAGCCGCGACCCGATCAACGGCGCGCACCTCATCGAATATCTCGCCGTCATCTATGCCTGGTCAGGCAAACCGGAGCTGGCCTGCGAGCAGCTCGAGGCCGCAACAAAAATTCCCGGAACGCTGAGCTACGGGCAGCTCAAGCTCTCGCCGTTCTGGGATGAACTGCGCGGGCATCCGCGTTTCGAAAAAGTCATTGCCTCCCTCGCTCCGTATGCCAGGAAGTGACCGCGGACGGACACCTGTAGCCGGGGGCGTTGACCCCGGCTGGTGCAAAACCGACTCTTTATCTGCCGGGGTCACCGCCCCCGGCTACAAAGACGCAGGGGTGGACACACCCGCGGCTGGATTCGCAAGATGCCGGGAAGATCGATCATGAGTATCATCTTCCAGGACAGGAGCTGGGTGCAACGCGGACGGAAGCGCTTATTCGTCGCGGGCGTTCTCCTCCTATTCGGCCTGGCGAACTTACCAAGCTTTGCCGCGGTCGAAGTCACCTGTTGGGATGCCGCCTCGGAGTTCAACGACAGCGCCAACCCGGACGCGGCCAATCCTTCCGGGGTCTGGAGTTACGGTTGGAAGAAAACTCTGACCGGGAAATTCTTCCTCGGGACCACACCCTTCAGCGATCCTCCCTCTCGCTTTGGTTGGTGCAACGCGAGCGGATTTCCGTTGATCTGCCATACCGTGCGAGCCGTCCCAGCTCTGATGAATGGACCAAACACCACCACTTTTCCGCCGCACGCGCTGAGCATGCATCCCGGGCTGAATGGCGAATACGCCGCCCTGCGTTTTACCGCGCCCGCCGACGGCACTTATAGTGTCAGCGGCCAGTTTTTCGCCTTGGATGACAACGCCACCGGCACAACGACCGACGTGTGGATTCTGCAGAACAATGCCAAGACCGGCGCTTTTTCCGGGAAGGTCGATTATTTAGGCGGACCCAAGACGGCCAGCTTCAGCAGCACCGTGTTCCACTTTAAAAAAGGAGACACCTTGGACTTCCAAGTTGGCTACGGCGCGAACAAGAATTACTTCTACGATTCAACAGGCCTGATGGCATTGATCGAGAAGCTTGATAAGCCTTCAGCGGGGCTCACCGATAGCACCGGGCCCTTTTGAGGTAACACCCTCGGGGTGGCAACGCGCTAAGCGCAGTTTCTCCCTGAGCCTCGCTCGCGCTCAAAAAAACCTCGCGCGCTCGAAGAGTTTTCTGCAACGGCCGCTAGAAAATTCCGAAGGAATCGGAAAGAACAACAGTCCGCCAGTTCGACCGAATGCCTGAGCCTGAGGTTGCGCGTACGGCGCGGCCGCGGGCAAACGGACCTTCAACATGAAAACCCAATCCATCATCCGCCTCGCCGCATTCCTCTGCCTGCTGGTTGCCGTTTCGCGCGCCGACGCTCAGTTCAGCTATGAGATCGCCGACCTCGGCACCTTGGGCGGCCCCACGACTGGCGCCAACGGCGGTGGCAGCATGGTGCCGAACGCGGCCGGCATCATCGTCGGATCCTCGACCCTGAAGGACAAAAGCGAGCATGCCTTCCTTTATCTGGACGGCGAGATGCACGATCTCAACGCGCTCTGCGATCTGCCCAAAAGTAGCTTCAAGGTTCTGACCCGGGCAAATACGATCAGCGATTCCTGCGTCATTGTGGGCGAAGGGATAACAAAAACTGGAGAGAAACACACCTTTCTCCTCACCCCTGCGCTGGTGGACGGCGGTTGCTGGTCGTATGCCTGCTGTCGCTGGACGTGGAAACAAGACGGCGGCTGGTGGTGGGATACGGACAGTCGCTCCTACACCTGGCATGGTCCTCCAGGTAATCATCCGCCCGCCCCACGTCTCCCGCCGCATTGTTGGTTACCCCCACTGCCTTGTCCGTCACAAATCGGTTGCCTGGGTTCGGGCTCCGGCGCGGGGTCCGACGGAGGTGCCGACACGGGAGGCACGGGGACAAACGGTAGCGGCACTGGCGGGACTGGCACAGGCGGCTCAGGGACTGGCGGCACCGATACATTTGGGACGGTAACTGGTGGCGGAGTCTCGAGTGGAGTACCTCCAGGCGGGAACGGGACTGCGAACCCAGACTGGACCCCACCCCCGGGCGGGTTTGGCTGGGTTTGCGTCAACGGCAACGTCATCAGACTGAATGCGGGCGAGGCGAGGCGATCACGCGGTCCTTTCTACCGCAGCGAAGAGGAAGCGATCAGGCATTGCATGTCATGCTGGTGGGCTTGCATCAACGGAAAAGTGGTCCAGACGACATGGGCGGAATGCTCGGCCAAAGGTCGATGCTACGAGTCTGAGGAAGCGGCACAGAATGATTGCGAAAAACCTTGTTGGGTCTGCCTTGACGGCAAAGTCGTCCGGCTGACTCAGGCACAAGCAAAGGCGAAAAGCCTTCGGTGTTATCCGACCAAGGAAGAGGCCCAGAAGAATTGCTCGAAAGAGCTTTGCTGGGTCTGTTTGAACGGGAAAGTCGTCCAAGTCTCCAAAGAAGAAGCCCGGGCGAAGGGACTCCTCTGCTACGCCTCGGCCGAAGAGGCACAACAGAGTTGCGGTAAGCTTTGCTGGACCTGTATTGATGGCAAGGTCGCCCAGATGACTGAGGCACAAGCCCGGGAGAGAAACACGATATGCTATCCTACCCAGGAAGCCGCTCAAAGGACGTGCACACCGAAACTTTGCTGGACCTGCATCGACGGGAAAGTCGTCCAGATCACCGCTGCCGAGGCCAGTGTGCGGGACGCCCAATGTTACGCCACTAAGGAAGAAGCGCAGAGGAACTGTGAGACGAGCCTTTGCTGGACCTGCGTCAACGGAAAAGTAGTCCGCATGACTCCTGCCGAAGCGCAGGCGAAGGATCTAAAGTGTTATCCAACCAGGGAAGAAGCACAGCAAAATTGCAAAATCAAGACGTGCTGGACCTGCGTCAACGGAAAAGTTATCCAGCTGAGTGAGGCGCAGGCCCGGGCGAAAGGCCTCAAGTGTTATGAGTCGAAAGAAGAGGCACAGCAGAATTGCAAATCCGACGAAGCCTGCTGGGTTTGCCAGAACGGGAAAGTCGTCCGGCTCACTCGTGAGCAGGCCAGCGCTCAGGACGCCCAGTGTTACACCACGCGCGAGGAAGCGCAGCGGAACTGTAAGCAAAAACTCTGCTGGAGTTGCGTGAACGGCAAAGTCGTCCAACTGACCGAAGCGCAAGCGCGAGCCCAGGGCGTTGAATGTTTTGCTTCCCGCGAGGAAGCCCAGCAGAACTGCAAAGAGAGAGTCGCAGATAGCGCCTGCTGGGTGTGTCTGAACGGACGAGTCGTCCAGCTGAAGGCCGGCCAGGCACGCTTGAGGGGCGTTCAATGCTATGCCTCTCGGGAAGAGGCGCAGTCGAATTGTAAGGACGCCGGGCCGACTCTAAATCCAGACGGCCTCCGACGAAAGACTAGACCTTCACCTGCACCGAGACCGAGGTAATGGCTTCCTTTAGAAAGATTTCTATGAACAAATCATCAACCTCAGTGGCGGCCGCCAGGGAGGCGCTGGACCTAATAGTAAAGGATCTCTGGCTGTCGACATCTCGTCTGTTCAACTGCCTCACGGCATGGTCAAGAAGCTGCGACGACGGATTGTGGCGGCGAGTCTTCATTATCAGCGCTTTAGCATTTGTCACAACTCAGGCCTCCGCCACCGGCCCAAACATCCTCGTCAACGGCGGATTCGAAGACAACCCGCCGCCGGCCGGTCTTGGCAACCACCTCGGTCACGACATTAAGCCATGGGTAATAACCGTAGACCTCAACGGCCAGCAGCCGAACGTCGTAACCGTCGATGGCACGACATTCTCCGGCGCTATCGCTGGGAATTATGGAAACGATGGCCCGCACTTTGACGCTTCCGGCTCCCCACTGAATGTCGTACGACATTATCTGGACATCGATCGCGGGGAGAATGATTTCTACCAGAGCTTCACCCCGCAATGTAACGGCCAAGTAACCTTTGGAGGCTTCTTCTCCACACGTGCACTTGGAGAGGGGAAGGGATCCGTAAAGATTGTGCAGGGCGTGGGAACGGGGACAAATCCAACACTGCCCGTAGTCGGGGCAACCAACGAAATCACATTGCTACCGGGCGATTCGACGACTTGGACGCCGGTTAGCTTTACAGTGAGTGTCTACGCAAATACAACCTATTCGTTTGTTGTCAGCATGGACAATTTCATGAATTTCGATGAAGGATTTGTGAGGTATGAGACCGAGTGCAATCCGACATCTCCAACGCCCACGCCGACGCCGACGCCGACTGAATCTGGGTGTGTTCAAGTTACAGAAAAAGGTATCCGTTGCGAGCCAGACGGGAGTTATAGCTACAGTTTTAGTGTGGCGAACGGCACGGGCAACGATGTACCGCAAATTCTTCTCTCACCTGTCGCGGGCAGTTCCTTTGCGCTCAGTCAGCAGCTTTTTAATCTGTCTTCGCCGCTGCAGAACGGCCAGTCAGGGACGTTAAGCGTAAAGATCGGAAAGGTGAAGCCGGGAAGCAAAGTCTGCTTCTTTGTCACCTTGATGTCGAAGAAGGCTTCGTGCTGCACGGTCAAGGTGTGTCCAGCCCTGCCAACCTGCGGCGACCGAAGGCCGGCGTCTACGGGTCGCTGACATTATTGGGTTGCGACCGTCTTCCTAGATTTCGCCGGGCGAACCATCCCTAAAGAGACGATCCCTTGATCGCTTCCGTCGGCTCAGAAAGCAATACCATGGGTTGCTGCGGTTTTCTTGCAACGGCAATCAGAATATTCCGAAGGAATAGGAAACAACTAAGCCTTCGATAACGAAAGGATTAGGACGTTGGCTCGGCCGCTCGGCTCCCCGGAACGGCCTCGCTAAACAAAAAACCAAGGGGAAAGAAAGTAACATATGAAAGCAAATCAGTATATCAATAGCACCCAACTTATTGGCAAATCATCGAAGAGGTGGACGCCTTGGATGACCGCAATCGGCCTCGCGTTCGCGATGTTCCTAACTCCTTCCTTGGCTTTCGCCACGATCACCAGTTTCTCCTCGTGGGAAGTGGCCTCCGAGTTCAACGATACGGTCAACACCAGTACGGCGAACCCTTCCGGGGTCTGGAGCTATGGTGAGAAACCGACATTGCTCGGCGCGTTCACCGTCTTCGCGAATGGATTTAACCCGAGCGCCGATATTTCGGGTTGGACCAATCCCGGCGGCTTTCCGATCGTGGCGCACAACGTCCATGCCATCACGACGATTGGCTCGGGATTCGTGGTGACGCTGCCCCCGCGAGCGCTCGTCCTGCATCCGGGACCAATCGGCCAATACGCGGTGCTCCGGTTCACGGCTCCGGCCAGCGGCACCTATCTGGTGAGCGGTCAGTTCTACGCGCTTGATGATAACGGCAGTGGCACGACCACAGACGTTTGGATCGTCCTGAAGAACAGCAGCACCCTGTTTTCTGGCAATCTGGATTACCTGGGAGGCATCCCGCTCACGAGCTTCACCAATTGCAGGAAATTCAAAATGAAGAGGGGCGACACTCTGGACTTCGAAGTCGGATACGGCTCGGACTTCGACTACAACTACGATAGCACCGGCCTTAACGCCGTGATCGAGAAGATCCAGTAGTTCTGATTCGACCGGGCGTATACCGTTTGGACGACTGTGTGGCGGGCGACGAACGCCCGCCACACTCATTTTTCAGATGATCCGTAACATCTAGGGTTTAAATGCGCCGTTTCAGCTCGTGCAGTTTGCCAACAATTGGATGGCAGAAACGTTGAACGTCGGAGGCGTGTTGGCCGCGAGAGTTTCTTTTTTTGCGCGACAATGCGAAGCTAGCGGCATGGCTGACGTGACGATCGATATCATCAAGAACGGCCCTCTCATCGTGAAGGGCGAGGTGGAAATGAAGGACGCGGATGGCAATAGCTATCCGGTCGAGAAACGGATGGCGCTCTGTCGCTGCGGCGCTTCGACGACGAAGCCGTTCTGCGACGGGACCCATTCCAAGGTCGGGTTCGAGGCCGCGGAAAAAGCGGTGCCGGAATCGGCCGAAGAAAAATCCTAGGGCCGGTTCCGAAAATTGCGCTCGTTAGGCAGGAGCGAGGGTGGCCGGCGACGGCGGCCATGGTTTGTGCTGGCTCTCTGGCTGGTGCTGGGCGCGCCCGCCGTCCTGGGTCAATCGCCGGCGCCGAGCCCGGCCGCGTCGCCCACGCCGACGATCTTTCCGAGCTGGGCGCAATGGAAGGAGCAGGGGTTCCTTCCTTATCACCAGCTCACGGTGGACGATTTCCGGGTGCAGGAGGTCGCCAAAGGGAGGGATGATTATTACGTGCAGGCGTTCATCGAGCCGCGCTACGAGGGGTTCCTTCATTACAACCGCGGCTGGGTGCACGCCTACATCAAAACCTGGCGGGTCTTTTCCGGGTTTAACCAGACCGCTTCCTATCGCCGCAAGGGTTTTCGCGGGATGCGCGATGAAATGCCGATCGCGCAGGCCATTCTCGACCTGAGTGAGATCCGCGCGCGGGAGCTGGCGATCATGCCGCCGGATGGCTGGCCGGAGTTTCGCGGTGGAGCCAAGGAGGAAGTAATGGCCGGCCTCGAGGCGCGAGTGCACGCGCTTTGCCAGGCGAAATATGATGCCGCGCAGGCGGACATCGATGCCTTTCTTAAAGCGACCGATCAGGGACAGGACAAAAAAAAGGTGGCGAAGATGGCGGCGGAGATTCGGAAGCGGCTCGAGGCGATGCCGAAAGCGGCCGAGCCGGGGCCGGTGCCTTCGGCCACGCCTTCCCCAACGCCTGCGGCAAAGGTTGGCTGATACTCGGGGCACGCTCGGGATCGCGGGAGGCGCGCAACGACCCGGGAACCTTTTACCGCCGGCGTCGTCGCCCTCACTGAGCGAGCGCGGCGACCTTCCCGAGCTGCGCTCACGCCTTCAGCGCGCACTCGGATTGCTGAAGTCGTTGAACATGGTGTTTCAGGAAACGAGCTCGCCGCCGCCGATCTGAGAAGTCGAAAATCTGATTCGGCGGCAAAAATTCTGCAATGCGACCGGAAAGTTCGCGAAGGAATGGGTAACAACCAATCCTTATGAAAACATTCCTACAGAAGTTTCTCCTGGTCAGCTCACTCGCGATCTTCGCGACCCATGCGCACGCCATCGACTCCAGCTACATCGGCGCCGAGGACGCCCGATGGAGCAGGGCGTCCAACTGGTCCCCGGCCAGGGTGCCGGATAATCATGGACATCGCACCTTCGACGTCACGATCGATAACCGCTCGGCCACGCTCGACATTGACGTGACAATCAGCAGCTTCACCATTCTCGGGGATTCTCTAGTCGGCCTGACCTCGATCGATTCCAACCTCTCGTCCGCGGTGACGAGCCTGGCGGCACCCACTGGGATTGATTTAAGGGCCAAAAACAGAGACGTGGTCATGGATGCGGGACAATTGGCCAACTTTTCCGGGACCACCCTGACCGGCGGTAGTTATGTCATCCAGGCGTTCGAAGGTCATAGCGCGACACTTCGCTTTGCTGGGGCGGATATTCGAACCCTCGACGCCTTTATCTGGCTCATCGGGGGCGAATCACAGGTTGTGAACGAGAGCAATCAAGACGCGCTCACTCAGCTTGGTCATGTCTTACTCGACGGCTATATGGCCCTGCAAAGCCATGACTTTTCCACGGGCTCGTTGGTCAACGAGGGCTATGTCTTTCACGATAAATCAAACTGGACGATCGAGGGCGACTTCACGTCCATCGGGGACCGGCGCAACCCGGGCACGCTGGGCTACCTTTTTGGTCTCGCGCGCCAGGGAGAGGACGCGCGCATCGTCGTGACAGGGGAGCTGACTAATTACGATTCCGCCTCCCAAACGTTGAACAGCGGCCGGTTCTATCAAACTGCGGTCGGCCCGGCTGCCAACACGCTTCAGGTCCTGGGAGGGGATCTTCTAGATATCGTGGATAACAACGGCAGCATCGTTCTCTACGGGCCGAATACCGGCTTACTCGACAAAAACGGTGACGACGCTCTGCGCCACCTGGCTGTCATCAATCGAAATTTGCAAGTCGGAAGCCGGAGCTTTACGACTGCTGGGGATTTGCTGGTTAACGATTCGCTCGTTATTTATGGAGACAGCGACTTCATCGTCTCGGGCACTCTCACTAATAACGGGTATCTCCTCTTTTCCCCCGCCAACGCCTACAACGTTAGCTACCCCGGATATCCTGGTGTTCCGAGCGATAAGATTGCGCTGAACACGAAGCTCAATGTCCAAGGCGACCTCGTCTTCGGTCCGGAGAACACTCTCGAACTGGACGTTTATGGCCGGAGCGCGAAAGGGGTGATCACGGTGACAGGCCAGGCCGTTCTTGATGGTACAATGATTGTCACCGTCCCCGCTGGTGCGACGGTGACGGCGGATGACAGGTTCGTCGTCCTTGTGACCGCTGAGCTGAGCGGCAGCTTCACAAATGTCCCCAGTGGCCAGAGGATCGACGCGCACGACCTTGACGGAGCGCCCGCTGGGTCCTTCCTCGTCACTTATAAGGGGAAGAGGCTGGTTCTTTCCGACTATCTCCCGGCTACCTCCAACAGTTCGGCCTCCACTCCATCGCAGCCGCGTCGCCGAACCTCCTTCCGTGACTGATGCGGTTAGCCGCGGCCGCGATAGGCGCTGACTCGGACAACTCCCCCAAAGACGGCAGGTCCACTCGTGGACCTGCCGTTCCTGTTAAAGCAAGAAAGCGCTTCTCCGCTCTGGCGGGCGCCCGCCACGAGAAGAAGCCGGAGTTTCCAGACAATCTGCTAAGTTTTTTGCAATGTCGGCCCGGGTCTCTCGAAGGAATGGGTAACAACCAATGCTTATGAAGACATTCTACTTCCGAAAACTCCTTGTTGTCTGCGCCGTTGCCGCGGTGAGCGTAGACGCTCAGGCCACCGACTCGGCATACTCTGGGCCGGATCTGGGCAACTGGGGAACCGCCGCCAACTGGTCACCCGCCATCGTTCCCGACAACGGTGGAGGGATGACCTTCGACGTTTCGATCACTAATCTATCCGTGACCTTGAATATCGATGCGACGATCGACAGTCTCGCTTTGGGAGGTGACTCGGGGGCACTCTTCTCCGTCGATCACAGTCTTACCTCAACCGCCACGAGCGTGACCCCGGCAGGGACGCTCGACTTCACGGCGGAAGGAAGCGATGTGCTGATGGACGCGGGAAACCTGGCGGATTTCTCCGGCACTACTTTGACGGGCGGTTTCTATCAGTTCCTGGCCGCGGAGGGTCAGACCGCGACTTTTAGATTCAATGGCGCCGACATCCGGACGAACAGCGCCGCCATTTATCTCAAAGGGGCGGGGGCGAGAGCCCAGGACGAAAGCGGGAACGATGCCTTTGCCAACCTCGCGCTCAATACCGTGGCTGGCGACATCGAGCTGCAGAATGGGCAGAACATTACCACGCCGGGTGACTTCGTGAACGACGGTTACTTTCTTTACTACGCGGGAACAACCCTGACCGTGAATGGCGACCTGACTAACGTCGGAGACCGCCGTGATCCTGGGACCGTCGGATATCTCGACGGTCTCTCCCGCGCCGGTGAAAACTCCTTGATCGTGGTCAACGGAGTCCTTCCCAACTACGACGCTGCGGGCAAAACCTTGAACAAGGGTCGCTACTTTTTTGGCTCGATCGATGGCGCTACTAACACGTTACGGGTTCTGGGCGGACCGCTCCTCGACATTGTGAACAACAATGCCGCCGTTGTCCTGGAAGGTGAGAATACCGGCTTCGTCGACAAGAACGGAGATGATGCCTTTCGCAACCTGGCGATCAATAGCCGGGTGATCCAAATGGGAGCCAGAAGCTTTACGACGGCGGGTGACTTCACCAACATCGACAGTCTCGTCATTCTGGGAGATTCAAACTTCACCGTTTCAGGCGATCTTTTGAACAGTGGGTTCCTCAATGTTTCGACGCTTAATCCCTATCTGTTGTATTCGGGTGTCAACTTCCCGCTGCCGATCGATCCCCCGGCGCAGGACACCGAACTGAATGTCGCCGGAACGCTCAGGTTGGAGCCGTCGAGCATATTAACCTTCGACGTATTTGGCACTTCGCCGCAGGCCCTAATCAACGTGGCGGGAACGGCAACATTCGATGGCACACTTTCTGTGACGGTGCTCGACGACTTGGGTGCGACGGTGACCGGTTCCGATAGCCTGACGGTTCTCACCGCCGCCAGCATTGGCGGATCCTTCACGAACGTTCCCAGCGGCCGACGCGTGTCCGCGGTGAAGGACTCCGACTTCACGCCCGGCGGTTCGTTCCGCGCCACCTACGACGACAACAAGCTGGTCCTCTCCGAGTTTCTCCCACATGCCGGGCTCCTCAACCTCTCCAGCCGCGCTCTCGTGCGCACGGGCGATAACGTGACCATCGCCGGCTTCATCATTGGCGGGAGCGATGCGAAACAGATCCTGGTGCGCGGGATCGGTCCCTCCCTTGCAGCCAGGGGAATCTCCCGCGTCCTGGCCAACCCGAGCCTGGAACTGTTCGACGGCGCGGGTGAGAGCATCATGACCAACGACGATTGGCAGGAGGATCAGCCGGCGGAGATCGAAGCGACTGGCATTCCGCCTACTGACCCGAAGGAAAGCGCCCTCATCGCCACGCTTGGCCCTGGTAGTTACACCGTGATTCTGCGCGGCGTGGGGGAAACCGAAGGCGTCGGGCTGGTCGAACTCTACGACCTCGACCAACAGCCGGCCTACGGAGAGCTAACGAACATTTCCACCCGCGCCCAAGTCGAAGCCGGCGAAAACGTCTTGATTGGCGGCATCATCATTGAGGAAGGCGAAGCCGGGCACCTCATAGTGCGCGCCCTGGGTCCTTCCCTGGTGGACAAAGGCGTGACCGCAGCCTTGCTTAATCCCACCCTCGAACTGTACGACAGCTCCGGCGTGCAGATCGCGTCTAACGACGATTGGGCTGACGACACAACGCAGGCCGAGCAAATCGAAACCGAAGGGCTGGCTCCCACTGCTCCTCGGGAAAGCGCGCTCAGCGTGGTGCTCGAGCCGGGCAATTATACCGCGATTGTGCGGAGCAAAGAAGATGACGTCACAGGTGTAGCCCTGGTGGAATTCTACAAGCTGAACTAGCAAGCGCCGTTTGAGATTTGCGGTAGGGCTCAATTTTCCTGCAATGCTCTTCGCATTTCCTCGAAGGAAGGAGGTGAAGACAAATCGTTCGCAGGAGCGAACGGCCAATCACCAACCTTAGAAACCACATCCACATGAAAACGTCCGTCGTCCTGAGCACGCTCTGTGTCGCCTCTCTGGCGATGCCGGCTGCCCTTTTTGCCGCCACCCGGCATCCCAAGAATCTCGGCAATGGCCTCGATAAGGTCGTCGCTCGAGAGCTGGCCGCCAAAGCCGGTCAAACTCTCGACGCTCCGGGTGTCGGCTCGACGGTGGACGCCGGCGACCGAGCCATCCACGACGCCGATGGCCGCATTCTGGTTACGGTGTATCTGCGCAATCCGGCTGGCCGTGATTCGATCGCCAAGCTTAAGGATGTGAAGATCGCTGCTGAAGAGATGACTTACCAGGGCGGCGCGCTAAGTGTCTACCTGCCTGCGGAACGGGTCGCTGACCTGGCAAACGCCAAGGGTGTCTCGAGCGTTTTCCTGGCGCTCAAGCCCATCTTTAACGTGGGTAAAACCACGACCCAGGGTGTCCACCAACATCGCGTCGATCGAATCACCAACCAAAAGGTAAGTCCCGTGACAGGTCTGACCGGAGCCGGGATCACCGTCGGTGTCATGTCCGACTCCTTTAACACCAGCAGCGGCCCAATCAAAGAGGCGCAGGATATCGCTTCCGGCGACCTCCCTGGGCCGGGTAATCCGAACAACCCCGACCCTGTGCTGGTGCTGGAGGATCTGCCGGAACATGCGGACGAAGGACGCGCCATGTGTCAGATCGTCTTCGATATGGCCCCGGCCGCAAAGCTGATCTTCTCCACCACGACGGAAAACGATGTCGGGTTCGCCGAGAACCTCCGCGCTGTGGCCGCTGCTGGCGCCGATGTAATCGTCGACGATGTCTTTTACTTCGAGGAAGGGATGTTCCAGGACACCCTATCCGCCCGGGTGGTGGATGAACTGGCTCAAAGTGGCATTTCCTATTTTTCGTCCGCAGGTAATACTCCGGCCACTCAGGGTTACTACTCGGATTTCCGACTCGTGCCGGATAACGGCAACGCGACAAACGGGACGAATCTCAACCTGGCCGGCGTCCCGCCGGAGTTATATGCGGGTGGGTTTCACAACTTCAATCCCGAACCCGGCCAGCAGGACATCGCGCAAAGCGTTCTGATTGGGAACAGCAGCGCCGGGACAGATCCTGCCATATTCGATTTTCAATGGGACGATCCCTATGATGTGAATCTGATCGTGAGAGATAACATCGTCAGAGGGACGCAGACCGTTCCGCCCGGCGGCTTCGATGACTTCACCTTTCCGGGCACGGCTGGAGAACGCGTCCAAATCTCGGTTTCGGCAAATCCAGCCACGCCGAATTTCGATGCGGTCGTCGAAGTCATCGCCCCGGACGGGACTTCCCTTATCACCCAGGATACGGGCACGGATGAAATCCTCCTGATCACGCTTCCCCAAAGCGGCATCTATATCGTGCGGGTCACCAGCTTTCTTCCCGAGGGCGGAGATTACGACTACTCGGTCGACGAAGCAGTCGGTCCGCAGTTGGTCAGCACCGATTTCAACATGTTGTTCTTCGACGGAGACGGAGCATTCATCGGCGCCAGTGGACTCGATAATATCATCGCTAATCGTCCCATCGAGATCGCGCAGATTTTCCCGAGCCAGACAACCGCAGGCAATATCGTCCAGGTCGTCATCGCCCGATCCAATAAGCCGCCGCCCAATCCCCAGCCGGCGAGCAAGTTGAAGTATGTCTGCTTTATCTCGGGCGAGCCGCAGGAATATTTCAGCTACAATCGAACGCCGATCACCTTCGGCCATAGCGCGGCCGCTGGCGCGATCGGAGTCGGCGCTTATGCCTTTTATCCGCCCTATATCCCGGAAGGTTTTACTTCCCCGGGACCGTCTATCATAGCGTTCGACCACGATAACAATCGGCTCCCAATGCCGGAAGTTCGCCAGAAGCCAGATATCTCGGCCATGGATGGCGCCAATACTACGTTCTTCGTCTCCGACGCAGCCCAGGATAGAGATTTGTTCCCTAACTTCTTCGGCACCTCCGCTGCAGCTCCGCACGCCGCAGCCATTGCCGCTCTTGTGCTGCAGGCTCATGGCGGCCCTGACTCGGTCACACCGCAGCAAATGCGCAGTGTTCTCCAACGAAGCGCTTTTAAGCACGATCTGGATCCCTATCGCGCGACCGCCAACGCGCGCTCGGGTAACTCAACGATCAGTCTGCAAATAATGTCGGATGCTCGCAGCCTGCTGAGTGTGCTGGCTAGTTCCCACGCCTTTCAGGTTCGTTTTACCGGGCCGGATAGTCTTACTCAACTGGTCCTAAATCCGGAGGGGTCGGATTCCACCGGGGGCGACACCACCGAGCCGTTCATCGCCCGGGTCGGTTTCACTTCGCGTCCCGGCCTGGTCTTCGATAACCGACCGCCGGAAATCGGCTTCCCCTTTACTTTGGGTCACCTGCGTGGGGTGCAAGCAAGCGACATTACGAGCGCCCTCTCGAATCAGGCGCCACCGCCGGCGGTAGTGGGAAGTCACTTCTACACTCTCACGATCGACATTAACCCCGGCTCGCTCACGAACAGAGAAGGCTTCGACTTCGGGATCGATCGAGACGAAGCCGACGGCTATGGACCGAGTGGCACTGCCGGCGGCAACTCCGCCGACCTCCTCGGCGCAAACGTTCTGATCCCTGAAGGTATTGTCGCCCCGGGTGGAATGACCTTTAGCGGCACCACGAGTAGCGGTTATTTTTCAGGGATCTTCGTGAATCGAATCGGGGAGGGTTATTCGGTCCTGGATGGCTACGGTTTCATCAACGCCCAAGCGGCGGTGGGTGCGCCGTTGGAATAGATCGAGTGAAACGCGCTATCCCAAGGGATGTAGCTTCTCCAGAGCGGACCGGGCGGCGCCGTGGCGATTTTCCACCCCGAGTTTGCGATAAAGATTCTCCAGGTGCCGCTTCACGGTTCCCGAAGAAATTCCGAGGATCTGGCCAATCTCTGAGTTTCTTTTCCCTTCCGAAACCCAAAAGAGAACTTCCTGTTCGCGGCGGGTCAGGCCAAGACCTTCGAGGGCGGAAGGATCAGCGTTGGCTGGTGGTGAGAAGAGCGTTTGCAGGTGCGGAGAGAGAAGCGAAAGGATTTCCCGATCTTCTTCCCGAAAGGTCCGCGACTCGCGCATCAGCGCCACCGACATGAGATTGCCGTTCGTCAGGCCAATGTTTATTCCAAGATCGTCTTCGTAGGCGAGCTCGCCCCAGCCGGTGTGGTAAAGTTCCGTTTCAGACCAATTCTTGCGACTGACGAAATCCGAGAGAAGCAAAGCATTGCCGGCCAAATCAACGTGTCGAAAGCGGGGATGGTAGCGCGCGACTTCGGGGGTGGTGGCGATGAGCATGGCGGCAAAGGCCGGCTCGGTGGCATGAAACGCCACCACTTCCGTTCCGCGCAGACAACCGGCCACGGCATTAATGCCGCCTAACGAACCTACGAGCGTCTCCGTAATCGCCGCCGCCGGACCCAGGGTAAAAGCGCGCCGATACATCGCCGCGATCGCGTCGTTGAGGCGCCGGAAATCGGAATGGCTTAGTCGCATGATCCGGGGAGCACCGAACGGCCATTCGCCCAGCTGCCATTCTGGAAGCGGAAAGGCTGTAGTTCCTCGAGCGCGCGACGGGCCGCGCCGTGACGGTTTTCCACTCCGAGCTTGCGATAGATATTCTCCAGGTGCCGCTTCACCGTTCCGGACGAAATACCAAGAATCGCCGCCACTTCCGAGTTGCGTTTTCCCTCCGAAATCCAAAAAAGGACTTGCTGTTCGCGCCGCGTCAGACCGAGCGCTGCGAGACGAGCCGGCTCGTGAGGCAGAGCCGGCAGCGGCTCGAGCAGGGTGCGGATATGCGGCAGGAGCAGGGAAAAAATCAAACGATCTTCTTCCCGAAAGGTGCGCGACTCGCGCAATACACACGCCCCAAAGAATCCACCGTTCGTTAGGGCGATTCTCACTCCGAGATCATCTTCGACCCGCACATAAGGTCGCGCTACCTGTCGCAACTCGTTCTCGTGCCAGGCTGGCTGACTGAGGAAATCGGAGATCTGGAGAACGAACCCGAGCAATTCCTTCGACTGGAAACGCGGATGGTAACGCATCATCGCGGGGGTCATTTCCCGCATCGGCATCTCCAGTTCGCCTTCCGAGAGCGCGCAATCGATCACCTGACTCCCGCGCACAGTCGCCGCCTGGGTCAGGCCGCCGATGGTTCTCTCCAGGACAGCGGTGACGGCCGCGCAGGGACCGAGGGTGAAAGCGAGCCGATACATAGCCGCGACGCCTTCGTTGAACCTTCGATAGTCCGCGTGGCTTAGTCTCATTGGGTGGGAATAGCGACCGATGTCGACTGAGGTTGTTAAGAAGAGTTATTTTCGACAAGGAAAAAATGTGCCGAACGGCACATTGCCAAAACCGCGCCGAGCTGAAACGCTGCCAGAGCCATGGATTCAAAACAGAATCTCGGCCAGTCCGCGCCGAACCTGGAAAGGCAACATGTCGTGCTCCCTCCGAAATAAAACCACGCAAGCTGGCTCTTTCCATGCGACACGATGGACCCTGGTGCGCGCGGCCCACGCCACGGATGCCACCCCCAGCCAGTCGCTCGATGCGCTTTCGGAGCTTTGTCGCATCTATTGGCGGCCGCTCTATCTTTTCCTGCGCAGAAGTGGCTACGGCGTGGCCGATGCACAGGATCTGACCCAGGGCTTTTTCGCCGATCTGATCGAGACGCGCTTTTACGAGCGAGCGGATCAGGAGAAAGGGCGTTTCCGATCCTTTCTTCTGGGCGCCTTGAAGCATTTCGTGGCAGACGCGCGTGCCCGTGAAGGACGGCAGAAGCGCGGCGGCGACCAATTTTTCGAACCATTCGACGAAGAAACGATGCGCGAAATCGAGACGCAGATCGATTCGTCGCAAGGCGGCAACGCGGATTTGGCCTACGAGCGCGAGTGGGCGGCGTCGCTTCTTCGCCAAACTTTCGACCGGCTCGCCCAGGAATTTGCCCTGAGGGGAAAGTCCGCACTTTTCGAAGCCTTGCGCGCTTATCTCCCGACCGGCGGCGACGAAGCCATTCCTTACGAGGAGGTCGCGCGGAAACTCGATCGCGGCGTCCTGACTTTGCGCAGTGACGTGGCCCGTTTGCGGGCCCGCTTTCGCGTCGTGCTGCGGGAAGAAGTGCGCGGGACGCTGACTAACGCCGAAGAAGTGGAGGAAGAATTGCGTCACCTCTGCCACGTACTCGCCCAAGCCTAACGACTCTATGGCTTCCCCGGACGAACCCCTCGCAGCGCGCTGGGGAAGCATCCTCCCGGAGGGCGCCAGCCACCAGCGCGACGTCTCCTAGCCATGCAGATCGCACCCACAAGAACTTGTTCAACCTGCGGCGCCGCCCTCGTGGGGGAAGCGCAGAGTGGATTTTGTCCGGCGTGTCTGTTCCGGACGGCCTTGGAAGTAGAAGAACAGCCCGTGGCGGGCAGCCGGATCGAAGATTACGAGTTGCTCGGCGAGGTGGCGCGCGGCGGGATGGGGATTGTCTATCGGGCGCGCCAGCGAGCGCCAGCCCGGATCGTGGCGCTGAAGATGATTCTGCCCGCGCACCTCGATTCGTTAGGCGCAGTCCATCGTTTTCGCGCCGAAGCGGAAGCGGCGGCCAGTCTGGAACACGAAGGCATTCTGCCCATTTACGCGGTGGGCGAGCACGACGGGGCGCCCTTCTACAGCATGAAGTTCGCGGAGGGGGGCACGCTCTCTGCGCGCCGGGATCAATTTCGCGACCAACCGCGGGCAGCCGCCGCCCTCACCGCGAAGGTCGCGCGCGCCGTCGCTTACGCGCACGAAAACGGGATTCTCCACCGCGACCTCAAACCCGGCAACGTACTCTTCGACAGCGAGGGGAAACCGTACGTGAGCGATTTCGGTCTCGCCAAATGGATGCAGCGTGAGAGCGATCTCACCCAGACGCTGGCCATCCTTGGCACTCCGTTTTACATGGCGCCGGAGCAAGCGACCGACTCGCATGCCGTCACCGCCGCGGCCGACTTCTACAGCCTTGGCGCGATCCTCTATGAACTACTCGTCGGTCATCCGCCCGTCTCGGGGGACACGCCTCTAGAGGTACTCCACCAGGCCGCGAACCAAAGACCGCGACGTCCCCGGCTGACCAATCGCCACATCCCGCCTGATCTCGAGACGATCTGCCTAAAATGTTTGGAGAAAGAACCAACGGCGCGCTATGTCTCCGCCGCAGCACTGGCGGATGATCTCGAGCGCTTCTGCGCAGGGCGCACGATTCTCGCCCGGCCCGCGGGTCCGGCGAAGCGCACCTGGCGGTGGACGCGGCGCAATCCCATGCTCGCCTGCCTCTCGCTCGTTTCCGTCGCGGCACTTTCTGCGATCGCGGCAATGTTCTTATTCAGTTTCCCAAAAGCTTCCGCTCCGACCGGAAGGGAGAACCTCCCCGTGCCCGACAAAAGCATCGCGGTCCTCCCGTTTGAGAATCTCAGCGACGACAAGCAAAACACCTACTTCGCGGACGGCGTGCAGGAAGAAATTCTCACCGGCCTTGCGAAGGTGGCAGACTTGAAGGTGATCAGCCGCACCAGCGGAATGCAATACCGTGACCGGGCTGCACGCAACGTGCGCGACATTGGGGCGCAACTGGGCGTCGCGCACCTCCTTGAAGGCAGCGTCCAGCGCTTGGAGAAAAAAGTCCTAGTGCGCGTCCGGTTGATTGATGCGAGGACTGACACCAACTCCTGGGCCCACACCTACGAGCATGATCAGGCTGACATTTTCGCACTGCAAAGCGAGATCGCCAAGACCGTTGCCGGGCAACTCCATGCGAAGCTTTCGTCCACGGAAAAAGCCGCGATCGAGAAACCGGCGACGACGGATCTGGCCGCCTACGAACTGTATTCGCGCGCCCGCGCCCTCTATGCCGACACCACCAGCAACCTTTCGGCGATGGTGAAGCTGCCCAAAGCGGCGCGCCTGCTCGACGAAGCTGTCGCCCGCGACTCCCACTTCCTCCTTGGCTGGTGCCTGTTGAGCAAGGTCCACGGCGAAATCTACTTTTTCGGGCACGACCACAGTCCGGACCGTCTCAAATTGGCAAAGGCGGCGGTGGATGGCGCCCTGCGGTTTCATCCTGATGCGGGCGAAGCGCATCTTGCCCTGGCCTATTATTACTACCATGGCTTCCGCGATTATTCGCGCGCCCGCGACGAGTTGGCCATAGCACGGCGCACACTGCCGAATGATGCTGAGGTATTCGAGTACGCCAGCTATGCCGCGTGCCGCGAAGGTCGGTGGGAGGAAGCGACGCAGAGCATGGAGCGAGCGGTCGAGCTGGACCCACGCAACTTTCTTTCTCTCCAGCAACTGGCCTTAACCTACCAACCGCAGCGCCGCTACGCAGACGCGGAGCGCGCCTGGGATCGCGCGCTGGAGATTGTGCCGGGCGATCCATTTATCAAAATCTCCCGAGCGGAGATTGCGCTCGATTGGCGGGCGGACATAAAACCCTACCAGACCACGATGGCCGAGGTCATTGCGGAAGATCCGAATGCCGCGCCGGATTTGGAAGATCCGTTCTATACCCTTTGCGAACGAAGCAACGCCGCTGCTGAACGGTTACTCCAAAATTACCCGCGCGGTGGCGTTGTCTACGGGGGCGTGAATTATCCCCACGCCTACTGGGAGGGGGTAGTCGCTCGTTGGCAGGGTGACACAGCCAAATCGCGAGCCGCTTTTACGGCCGCGCGCGGAAGCGTCGCGAAAACGGTAGAGAACCAGCCCACCTCTGCTCAGGCTCTTAGCCTTTTGGGTATGATCGACGCGGGCCTGGGGCGAAAGGAAGAGGCGCTGCGCGAGGGGCGGCGCGCTTGCGAACTGCTGCCCATCTCGAAAGATGCCATTAGCGGTACCGGCCTGACCGTAAACCTGGCACAAATCTGTGCTTGGACTGGCGAGATAGATCTGGCTATCGAACTGCTCACCAAAGTGCAGCGCTCCCCCAATTATTTGACCTACGGTCTTCTCAAGCTTCAACCCAATTGGGATCCTCTCCGCGGCGATCCCCGCTTCGCTAAGCTTCTGGAAGAGGCCACGAAGCCGATGGTGCTGAAGTAAAGTCCCGCCAGCATCGTCCCTGCGGGGCCGAGAGTTTCACCTGGGCGCCGAAGGAGCAGCTCCATTGCCTTGGAACCTTCGGCATCCCCGCTTCGCTTCCCGCAGCAGAGCGCAAGATATTTCAGCGCTGCGCCTTTTTCCTGCAATGTAGCGTCCTTTCTCTCGAAGGAATGGCTTGAAGACAAATCGTTCGAATGAACGATGCAACCAAACAACCCAACCTAGAAAGAAAATCAAAATGAAAACACTCCTCCTTACCTTAACGATGTTACTGGCTGTGTCCTTTGCGTATCCTGCAGCAGCTGGCCCCACCGAGGGTGTCGGTAGCGTGAACCTGGAACGCGCAGAGGGTATCGTCGGGCCGGATTCCGCCACCCAGACCGATATCCATGGTTCATTTAGGGACAACTACAATGCCCAAGCCTCGAGAAACGGGGAGGCAATCGCTTCGGTCCGTTTCGGGTGACCGAAGCGCGGACCCCGATGATTCCGTGTTTGTGGTTTGTTACCGGGGCCGGGAACGGTCCATCCCCGACTACCGCTTAGCTCAATACCTGGACAGTCATCCAGGCTCCTACGTGGGCCACTGCGAAGAGGTCACGAAGGCGTCTCGTTAGGCGCTGGCAGCGGCTCCCTGCTCGGGAACGAGAGGGATAAGCTATAGAAGCGCGCAGGGCAGGGGTCTTCCGAACAACGGATGACTCTCTGCCCTTAGCCGCGCTTCCGACCCGGTCGAAAGCTATTAATAGCTGCGAACGCTCCGGCCCTGGTCGCGAGAGAACTTTGCCTCAGGCGCATCTTTTTCTGCAATGGCGCGCATTTTCTATCGAAGGAAGGAGGTGAAGACGATTCGTTCTGACGAACGAGTCCGACTAGAACAACCAACCATAGAAAGTAATTCCAATGAAAAGACTCATCCTTACCGCAGCACTGTTCCTCGCTCCCTGGACGGGAGCTTTCGCTCAACCAAACTCCATCTCGGTCGAAGTCCTGGCGACTTTCGATTACCCCGGAGAAGGTGTTTCCACCTCCGCTCAGGGCATTAACGACCAGGGCGACATCGCCGGCTCCTATGAAGTCGATGGCAATACCTTCAGTTTTGTGCGCTACAGTGATGGGAGCTTCAGCGAGCCCATCGTGGAGCCCAATGATGCTGATGGCTTCACCTTTGCGCGTGACATCAACAACCTGGGCACGTTGGCCGGCTCTTACGGAACAGCCGACGGCGAGATCCACGGGTTCCTCCTTTCCGGGAACACTTTCTCGGAATTTGACGCCCCCAACTCCGTTTCCACCTATATTTATGGCCTGAACGATGCCAACGATCTGGTCGGCGTCTCCTACGAGACCGACGTCAGTTTTGGGATAGCCTATGCCAGAATCGGCGGAAACACGGTGACGATCGATATTCCGAAAGCCAAAACTAGTTTCGCCTACGGAATTAATAACGCCCAGGAAGTAGTGGGTCTTTACTATGAGCGCCGTAACTTCAACTATCACGGTTTTTACCGTGCCCCCGATGGGACTCTCACCGCTCCGATCGATGCGCCCGGGGCTTCCACGACCTTTCTTTCCGGCATCAATGAGAACGGCGTGATCGTGGGACGATATGCAGATACGGCCGGCACCCAGCATGGCCTGGTCTTTAAGATGCCCCACTCCTTCTTCTCCTTCGACTATCCGGGGGCGACCTTTACCTCGGTCAGCGGAATCAATAGACGAGGATTACGTCACCGGCCGTTACGAGACCGGAGACGGCATCTTTCATAGCTACCTTGGTCGGATCAGATTCGGCCGGTGAAGCGCATCTTTCCGTCTGGTTTTAGCCTGCTGGACGACATCCGCGGCGAGCGCCGCGGGTGTCGTTCGGCTTTTGGAGCTAACCGGTGAATCCTTTCTGAAGTCCCTGGGTTTCCTCGGCGCGTCGATGCCGATTTTGGGTCTTCCGGCGCGTGCGACCTTTGATAGTGTGGCTGGCGTGACGAGCGAGATCATCAAGAACGGGCCTCTTCTGGTGAAGGGCGAAGTGAAATGAAGGGCGCGGGGGGCAACAGCCATCCGGTGATTCCGTTTTGAAGCCGACGTCGACTGAGGCGCAAGAGCCTTCGGCCGCCGTCGGCTCGCCGATCGCCGGTGAAGTGCCGCCGCGGCGTCTCGCCCGGATCGCGTTTACGACGTTTCTCCTCACCTTCATTGCCGCGCGCGTGCTTGTGATCCTGATCATGACACGGCGGATCCCCGATCTGTTTTTGCATCTCGGCGAAACGCACGTGCATCATCTTAACTACGGGATTTTTCTGCTCGCGGCCGTGGGTGCGATCCTGCTCTTTGCGCGCCAGCCGAGTGTACGGTTGCGGCAACTTTGCGCGCTGCTTTACGGCTTCGGGATGGCGCTGACGTTCGATGAATTCGGGATGTGGCTGCATCTCGGCGGTGGCTACTGGCAGCGGGCGAGCTTCGATGCAGTGATTGTGTTGCTCGGCCTTTTTGGCGTGCTCGCGTTTGCGCCGTCGTTCAGCCGCATGCGGTCATACCACTGGGCGACGGGTGTGATCGCGCTGCTTGCCGTCGTGGTTTTCTACGGACTGCTTTTCCGGTCGGTCAAATACGTCGGCCAACGTGTCGGGCCGCGCTTGCAGGAGATGGAGAAACGCGGACCGCGCTAGGCCGGGCGAAGGCTGGTTCGTAGCGGCGGTTTGTAACCGCCGAAACGCGCGGAAGGCAGAAAGGGGACGGCGGTTTCAAACCGCCGCTACGATTCAGGCTTTCGTTAGGGGGAGTGCTTCCGGCCAGAGGAAGTAGGGGCCAAAGCGCGCGCTCACTCGCAGCTCGCCGCCGAGCCGGCGGCCGAGCGGGGTGATCTGTTTGCGCCCTTCGCTGATCTCGATCGCGCCGAGATGGACGAGGTGGTTGGTCAGTTCCTGGGTCTTGAGCCCGAGCTTTTTCGCCAGGCGCGAGGTGCTGAGTTTGCCGACGCCTTCCTGTTCTTCCGCCGCCTCGGGCGCGTTCTCTTCGCTCAATCGGCGCACTTTCTCGACGCTCATTCGCACTTCTTCGCTGATCCGGATGATGCGGTCGGCTTCATCGGAAAGGGTCTGGTAAAGCTCTTCGTCGTCTTCGCGCGAAACGAGGACGCCGATTTCGTTGCTCTTGGCGTGGCTGAGCTCGTGCAGGTTGAGGCTGCTGACGATGCAGAACTGCTCGTTGAGGTAGCATTTGGCGTGGAGGTTGCGGCAGAAGCTGGTGCGGATGTAAGAGAGGGCCCGGAGCCAGTTCACTTCCTCGGGGAGGAGCTCGTTTTGTTCGTAGGCGAGGTGGACCTCGATCTTGCGCTGTTGCTTATCCTCGAGCAGTTCCTTGACCCGATCGTTCAGCTTCAGCACGGGGGTGATGAGAATGAGCCGGTCGTGCGCGAGCCGAATGATCTCCTCCAGATAATAGTTGGCTGCGCTGGTGTTTAGGAACTTCGCCATAATTACTAGAAAGCAGCAACGGTGCCACTTTTGGGGTGGTGTCGGGGCGGCCGGGCCGGCCGCGTTTGGGAGCCAGAAAGGCGAGCGCGGTGTCGCCTGAGATCCAGAAACGGGGGCGGGAGAGAGCCCGTCCTTCCACCCCCGATTGCGGCCGACACGGCCGCCGCTACACGGCGAAGTCGAGGACGACTTTGCCGATGGTGCGGTTCGATTCCAGGTATTGGTGCGCGGCTCGCACTTCCCCCGCGGGAAAGACCCGGTCGACGATCGGCCGGACCAGGCCGCGCCTGACCAGCGGCAGGACGCGCTCGGCAAACCCTCGAGTCGCCTCTGCTTTCTCCTCGATCGAGCGCGCCCGCAGGACGGTGCCGACGATGGTGGCCCGTTTGCGCAGGACGAGGCCGAGATCGATTTCGGATTTGCGGCCAGCGGTGAGCCCGACGCAGATGATGCGCCCGCCGAGGGCGAGTGCCTGGAGGTTGGCCGGGAAATAATCGCCGCCGACGAGATCGAGGATCACCTGCACGCCGGCGCCATTCGTTAGGGCGGCGACGCGCTCGACAAACTGGTCGGGCGCTCCCGCGACGACGATGCTTTCGTCGAGCCCGAGCGACTGCACCTGCTCGAGCTTCGCGGCCGTGCGCGAGGTGCCGTAGACGATCGCGCCGGCGGCGTGCGCGAGCTGCACCGCGGCCGTCCCCACACCCGAGGCGGCGGCGTGGATAAGGACGCGCTCGCCCATCTGCAATTTCGCCCGGGTAAACAGCGCATCGTGGGCCGTGATGAACACTTCCGGCATCGCCGCAGCCTCGTTGAAATCCAATTCCGCTGGAATGCGCGCGAGGTTGCTCTCCGGTACGACGATGAATTCCGCCTGGCCGCCGCCGGCGGTGATGCCAAAGACCCGGTCACCGATTTTCCAGGTCCGTACCGTGTCGCCGACGGCTTCCACTTCCCCGGCGAACTCGAGCCCGGGGATGTTCTCGGGATAACCCGGCGGCGCGGGATATTTCCCTTCCCGCTGCAGGAGGTCGGCGCGGTTCAGGCCCGCGGCGCGGACCCGGACCCGCACGCGATCGACAGTGGGCGCGGCCGGCTGGTCGACTTCCTGGAGGCCGATGCCCTCGACTCCGCCGTGAGCAGTAATGACGATCGCGCGCATGCTCCTGGAGCATCTGGCGGCTCCGGAGGGCGCGCAAGCCTCTCGCCTAACGAACGACCCGGCGCCGGGAATCAGCGCTTCGCTTTCAGCAAAAGCACCGGGATGTCGACCAGGTGCCGCACTTTATCCGCGGTGCTGCCGTAGAGCAGATCGCTGATGAAGCGGTGGCCGTGGGTGGACATGGCGATGAGATCGACGTCATGGGTCGCGGCGGCCTTGATCATTTCGTCGGCCGGTTCGCCGAGCGCGAGGAGGTGATCGACGATGAATCCTTCGCCGCGCAGCTCGGCGGCGCGCTCTTCGAGGTAGACACGGTCGTTCTGCATTTCTTCGCTCTCGGCCAGGTTGAGCCGGTTGTAATTTCTCGCCACCCAGCCATCCGCGACATGCATCAGGAGAAGCGTCGCGCCCGTCATCCGCGCGAGCGGTTTGATGTGGTCGAGGATGGCCTGGTCGGCCGGGCTGTTTTCGAGCGGGATGAGAATGTGCTGATACACGCGAATTTATTCGGCGGGCAGCCCGAAGAACCCGTAGAAGGCCCGGCGCGCCGCATCCGGCATGAAGGTGTCGAAAAGCAGTTTCACGTTCAGCGTGATGATTATTGCCGCCGTCGTCCATCCCAGAATCTTGACCCAGACCGGGTTGACGAATTCTCCCATCTTCGCTCTTTCGCCGGTGAAACGCATGAGGGGCCAGACCGCGAAACCAAGCTGCATGCTCAGGACGACCTGGCTGGCAACGAGCAACTCCGTGGTCTCGCTCTCGCCATAGATGCCGATGATCACGACCGCGGGCACGATCGCGATGCCGCGCGTGATCAGGCGCCGCAACCACGGCGTGATGCGAAAATTCAAAAACCCCTCCATCACGATCTGGCCGGCGAGGGTGCCGGTGAGAGTCGAGTTTTGGCCGGAGGCGAGCAGGGCGACGGCGAAGAGCGTGCTCGCGATGCCGACCCCGAGCGTGGGGCTGAGGAGCTGATAAGCGTCCTGGATTTCCGCGACATCCTTGTGCCCGGACCAATGAAAAACCGCCGCCGCCAGGATGAGAATGGCGGCATTAATGAAGAGCGCGAACATGAGCGCGAAAGTGGAATCGATCGTGGCAAACTTGATCGCCTCGCGTTTCCCTTCCGGCGAGCGCTCGAAATTGCGCGTCTGCACGATGGAGGAGTGGAGGTAGAGATTATGCGGCATGACGGTCGCGCCGAGGATGCCGATGCTGACGTAGAGCATGCTCTGGTTTTTCAGGATCTCGGTGCTCGGCACGAAGCCCAGCATCACGCCGGTGAGGCTCGGTTGGGCAAAAAAGAGCTCGAAGGCGAAACACCCGCCGATGGTTAAAATGAGGGTCACGACAATCGCCTCGATATAGCGGAAACCTTTGTTCTGAAGGAAGAGGACGGCCAGGACATCGAGGCAGGTGATGATACAGCCCCAGACGATCGGGATGCCGAAGAGCAGTTGCAGCCCGATGGCGGAACCGACCACTTCGGCGAGGTCGCAGGCCGCGATCGCCAGCTCGCAGATGACCCAGAGAAACCAGATCGTGGGCGGGCTGTAGTGGTCGCGGCAGGCTTGGGCGAGATCGCGCCCCGTCGCGATGCCCAGCTTCACGCAGAGATGCTGGAGGAGGATGGCCATGAAGTTCGAGATCAGGACGACCGCGAGGAGGGTGTAGCCAAACTGCGCCCCGCCCGCGAGGTCGGTGGCCCAGTTGCCCGGATCCATGTAGCCGACGGCGACGAGGAAACCGGGGCCGGCAAAGGCCGCCATCTTGCGCCAAAAGGAACCCTGTCCCGGGATGACGATGCTGCGGTGCACTTCCGGCAGGGAAACCATCCCCCCGGTGCGGCGCCAGCCCCCGGAGGTTTTTGTCTTTGCGTCCGGCGCCCTGGGCGTTGAATTCGACATTCAGCGAAATCTACATCTCGCAGCACCTGCTTAAAGATGTAGCGCAGGCTACAAATCTATCTGGCGGTTGTCAACGGGCGCATTTGTGGGTTCATTGCTGCCGTGCCGGCCAAATCCACTGCCACTCGAAAACGTCGTCCGGCTCTCCCGCCCAGCCATCCCCGCCGGACGCGGGAAGAGCATGCCCAGGAGATCGCGCAGGATTACGTCGAGATCATCGCCGAGCTCATCGCCGTCACCGGCGAGGCGCGGGTGATCGACATCGCCCGGCGCCTTGGGGTCACCCACGTGACCGTGGCCCGGACGATCCAGCGCCTGCAACGCAACGGACTCGTCACCAGCCTGCCCTACCGCTCCATCTTCCTCACCCCGAGCGGGAGCAAGCTCTCGGAGGAATCGCGCACCCGGCACGAAATCGTGGTCGCGTTTCTGGAGTCGTTAGGCGTGCCCGCGCTCGTTGCACAATCCGACGCCGAAGGGATCGAGCATCACGTCAGCGCGGAAACCCTGCGCGCCTTTACCAAGCATCTGCGGGCGGCGCGGCGACAGGGAAAGAGCAGTCGTTAGCCGAGCCGGAAGCGCAGATCGCGGATGGCCTTGCCGCCATAGCGCTTTTTCAGTTTGCGCAGGATTTCGGGCTTGTTCACCCGGTCGAGTTCGTAGTGCAACGCCGGCTGGAGGACGTGGACATAAAGAATTCCGTCGCGCAAAGCGATCGGGTTGGAATGGGACGCGATGAATTCTCCGACGAGGTTTTTCCACGCCCCGAGGATTTCGTTTTCCTGCATCCGCTCTTTCAATCCGAGCTTCTGCATGACCTGGGGCAGAAGGTCGGCCGTCGAGTGCGTGCGGTCTGGCCGGGGCGGATCGGACGGCAGGCCTCGCCATTCGGCGATGACGGCGCGACGGAGCGATGGAGTCATGGAAGAAAAATGCTGAAAAACTGAAATGCTGAAAAGCTGAAAACGCGGCGCCGGATTCCGCGTCAACGTGTAGGGCGCGCCATCTTGGCCGCCCGGGGTTGGCGTTGCAGCCGTTCCTAGTATTTCCGCCGCATGTTGCTCGGCAGAATATTCAGCTCGGTCCGGTATTTCGCCACCGTACGGCGGGCGATCGGGATCCCGCGTTTCCCGAGAATCTCGACGATTTCCTTGTCGCTCAGAGGCGCACTGCCGGACTCGGCTTTGACGAGGTCGAGGATCGCTTCCTTCACGCTCGTGTTGCTCATCGAGACGCCGCTCGAGGTTTGGTAGCCCGGGGTGAAAAAGTATTTCATCTCGAAGACGCCTTGCGGAGTCGAAATGTATTTGCCGGAAATGGCCCGACTCACCGTCGTCTCGTGCACCCCGACCGCGTCCGCGATCTGGACCATCGTCATCGGCTTTAGGTGCGCCGAGCCATGTTCGAAAAATTCTTTCTGCCGCGAGACGATCTGGTGCGCGATGTTCGAGATCGTCTGCTGACGCTGGTGGATTGACTTGATGAGAAATTTTCCGCTCCGGATCTTGTCGCGGATGTAGTCCTTCACTTCCCCGCCGCTGCCGTCCTGCGACATGATGTCTTTGTAGGTGTTGCTGATCCGCAGATGCGGAATCTGTTCGCCGTTCAGGATGACCTGATATTGGCCCTGGATTTTTTCCACGGTCACATCCGGCAGGACGTAGTTTTGCGGCGCTTCGGCGAAGATCTGGCCCGGGCGGGGATCGAGCTGGGCGATGCTGTTGGCGGCTTTCTGCACCTGCTCGACGGTGATGCCCATGCGGCGCGCGATCTCGGGAAAACGGCGCTTGCCGAGGTCGATCATGTGATCGGAGACGACCCGGTATTCCAGGCTTTTCTCCCGCCCTTCGCGCTTAAGCTGAATCATCAGGCACTCGCGCAGATCGCGCGCGCCCACGCCCGGCGGATAAAAGCTCTGGATGAGCGTGAGCATGAGCTCGAAATCTTCCTGCGCGATCCCGGTGTTCATCGCCATCTCTTCCGGCGTCGTCTGGAGGAAGCCGTTGTCGTCGATGTTGCCAATGATGAGTTCGGCCGTCTTGCGATCGTTGCCGCTGAGCGCGGTCTGGTTGAGCTGGCCGACGAGATGTTGCTGCAGGGTTTCCTGGGTGGCGATGGAATCGAAAAAGAACTGGCGCTTTTCCTCGTCCTCCTTCGAGCGGCCGCTGTAGCTGGCCGATTGCGCCATGTAATCGCGCCATTCGTCATCCAGCTTGGCCAGCTGGTCGAACTCTTCCTTGAAATTATCCTCTGCCGGCTCGCTCTCCGAGACCTGGCGCTCCTCATCGGTCGCCTCGGCCAATTCCTCGAGCACGGGATTGGTCTCCATTTCCTGCTGCACGAGGTTGCGCAGTTCGAGGAGCGGCGCCTGGAGAATGAGCAGGCTCTGCTGGAGCTGGGGCGCCAGGACCTGTTGGAGGGAAAGATTCTGTGATTGGAACATTCCCGGACCTGCCATGCGCAGAGGGTATCGACTGAGCCTTTCCTAGCAAGCAGTTTTCGCGCCGCAGACCCGTTCCCATTCCTTGGACGCGACCGCGGCGGGGCGAGGGAACGTGACTTGCTTCCTCTCCTGCCGACACTTCCGCTTATGAAAAAACTGATGATCCTGGGCGCGCTCGCCCTTTTCGCTACTTCCATCGGTGCGCAATCGCCCGCGCCTGAGGATCCCAAGCGCGTGGAAGCGCTGATCAAGGAAATCCAGGCGCAGCAGCTCGTGATCGCGGATAATCAGGCCAAGATCGACGCCAAGCTGGTGACGCTGGGGGAAGCGATTCGGGTCGCTCGCATCTATGCCAGCCGGGGAGGACGCTAAAATGCGCCGCACCCTTTCTCTTTTCAGCGCGGTCATTTTCAGCGCATTGCTTCTGCCGGTCAGCCACGGGCAAACGCCCGCGCCCATTATTATTCAGGCGGCGACTCCGGCTCCGGCAGTCGCGCCACCAGCGGACGCGGCGCAGGTGCAGAGCACGCGGTCGACTTTCCAACTCCTCCAGGAAATGCAGGCGACGAACGCGGCTACGATCTCGAAACAGGAAGCCGCCCTCGCCACCCTCGACGAGCTGCAGAAGGCGGCGGAGGAAATAAAGATTTTCAGCAAGCGCGGCTAACGAACGGGCAGCTCCGCCTTGTTCGTTAGGCGAAAAATACTGTCAGCGCGGCTGTCCGGCCTCACCGGTCATCGGCACGAAACGCACCGGCAGGACCGCCCGCTGGCGGAGTTGGCCATCCTTTTTCTCGAGCAGGTAAAGCTCCTGCGCTCCGGCCTCGCCCACCGGGATGATGATTCGCCCGCCGTCCTTTAGTTGCTCGACCAACGGCCGCGGGACGTGGTTAGGCGCGCAGGTCACGATGACCGCGTCGAAGGGCGCATGCTCCGGCCAGCCTTTGTAGCCGTCGCCGACTTTCACGTGGACGTTTTTGTAACCGAGGCGCTTGAGCGTTCCCTCCGCGCCCTTCCCGAGCGGCTCGATGATCTCAATCGAGTAAACTTCCGCTGCCAACTCGCCGAGGATCGCGGCCTGGTAACCGGAGCCGGTCCCGATCTCGAGCACGCGGTCGGTCGGTTTCAGCTCCAGTTTCTCCGTCATGAAGGCCACGATATAAGGCTGCGAAATCGTCTGGTCGTAGCCGATCGGCAGCGGCCGGTCGGTATAACTCCGCGCGCGCATTTCCTCCGGCACGAATTGCTCGCGCGGCACTTTGCGCATCGCCGTCAGCACCCGCTCGTTAGTCACGCCACGCATTGCGACCTGGAATTTTACCATCCGCTCGCGGTCGGCGGCAAACTCGCGCGCCGGAAGTTTCGACCGGTCGGCAACTCGCGCCGAGGAGGAGGAGGAAAAGCAACGCTCTGGCTCTGTGCAGTGCCATCGTGCAATTTCGGCTGAGCCTGATAACTTTGCAGCCGCTAATTTTCCGCTCCTCATTGAAATGAACGAAGAACGCTCAGTCGCCGAAGACAGTCGCCGCCGCCGACGGACCGCCCGCCCCGCAGGGTCCGCAAATGACGGAACTGGAGCGGATCCGGCATTCCGCCGCGCACGTCCTCGCCACCGCCATCCTGCGGCTTTGGCCGGAAGCGCAATTCGCTGCCGGGCCGCCGGTCGAGAACGGTTTCTATTACGATGTCGACTTGCCGCACCGCATCTCGCCGGAGGATTTCGCGAAAATCGAAGCGGAGATGAAGAAAGAGATCAAGGCCAACCACCGTTTTGAGCGGGTCGAGGTCACGCGCGCCGAGGCCCTCGCCCTCGCGCATGCCGGCGAACTGGCCGCGCTCGGGCCGCGCCCCGAGGCGAGCAAGTTCAAACTCGACATCATCGAGCGCATTCCAGAGAGCGAGAAGATCACCCTCTATCGCAATGGCGAATTCACCGATCTTTGCGCGGGGCCGCACGTCATGCGGACGGGGAATATCGGCGCCTTCAAGCTTACCCACGTCGCCAGCGCCTACTACAAAGGCGACGAGAAAAATCCGCAGCTCCAGCGCATCTACGGCACCGCCTTCAAGAACAAGACCCAGCTCGACGAATACTTCGCCATGCTCGAGGAAGCGAAGAAGCGCGACCATCGCAAGCTCGGGAAAGAACTCCAGCTTTTCACCTTCGACGACGACGTCGGGCCGGGTCTGCCGCTTTGGCTGCCGCGCGGCGCCGCCATCATCGAGGAACTGGAAAAGCTCGCGAAAGAAACCGAATTCGCCGCCGGGTATCAACGTGTCCGCACCCCGCACATCGCGCGCGAGAATCTTTACCTAACGAGCGGGCACCTGCCCTATTACGCGGACTCGATGTTTCCGCCGATGGAGTTGTCGGAAGACAGGCTTCCCAGCCTGTCTCGGCCGGTGGGCTTCCAGCCTGCCGAATCCGGAGCCGACAGGCAGGATGCCCGTCCGCCTAGTCAGGCTGGAAGCCCGACTTCCGACCGCTATTACCTCAAGGCGATGAACTGCCCGCATCACCACAAGCTTTTTGCCGCGGTGCCGCACAGTTACCGCGACCTCCCGCTCCGCCTCGCCGAGTACGGCTGCAATTACCGCTACGAACAGTCGGGCGAACTTTTCGGCCTCATGCGGGTGCGTTCGCTCCAGATGAATGACGCCCACATCTACTGCACGGAGGAGCAGTTCGAAGAGGAGTTCAACGCCGTCAATCAGATGTATCTGAAGTATTTCAAGATCTTCGGGATCGAGAAATACGTCATGCGTTTCTCCACCCACGACCCGGAGAAGCTGGGGCAGAAGTTTGTCGACAATCCCGAACTCTGGAAAAAGACCGAAGAAATGGTCCGCGGCGTCCTGCAACGGAGCGGAATCAACTACGTGGAAGTGCCTAACGAGGCTGCCTTTTACGGACCGAAGATCGACGTCCAGGTCTGGAGCGCGATCGGGCGCGAGTTCACCATTGCGACCAACCAGGTCGATTTCGCCGTCCCGGAACGGTTCGGCCTCGTTTACAAAGACCGCGACAACACCGAGAAAACCCCGCTCTGCATCCACCGCGCGCCGTTAGGCACGCACGAACGTTTCATCGGTTTCCTGATCGAGCATTACGCCGGCAACTTCCCGCTCTGGCTCGCGCCCGAGCAGGTCCGCGTCCTGCCGATCGGCGACGAAGCCCCGCTGATCGAATATGCGCGCGCCATCCAGGCCGAACTTCGCGCCCACGAAGTCCGGGCCGATCTCGACGCCAGCAGCGATCACATCAAATCCAAAATCGCCAGCGCCGAGCAGATGAAAGTCCACACCATGCTCGTGCTCGGTCAGCGCGACCTTGAGGCGGGCAACGTCAGCGTGCGCATCCACGGGCAGGGCAACGTCGGCGCGAAGCCGCGGACGGAGTTTGTGACGGATCTGCTCGCCGCGATCAAAGAGCGGCGGGCCTGATCAGGGCGCGCCGGGAAGTTTCTTTAAGGGCGAGCCGGCAAGAAGCGGCTGCAACTTGTCGATCTGATCCCGGGTTGATTTCTTCATCCATTCCTGGGGCGCGGCGGCGAAGGCTTCGGCTAGCTTGGTTTGGCCTAACGAATCCTCCAAACCGAGGTAAGCTTCGGCCAGGGTGGCCAAAACCCAGTAGCGGGTTTCCAAAAATTTCGCGGAACGCCCCGCGCTCGTTCCATTCGCGTCATTCACCGCGAGCCATTGTTCGCAAATCTTGATCACTTCGCGGCGGATCCGGCGGGCCTGGACGAAATCGGCTACCGCGTCCGCGAGATCGGTGGCGATCGAGGCGCGGACGTTGAGGAGAAAGGCGTAGTTAATCCCGTTGTAATAATCGTTGCGCAGATAATAGCCGCGCTCGGCGCCGCGGATCGCTTCGTCGAGATGGCGCGGCTCTTTCGTCAGGTCCCAGAGCCGTTTGTGCACCGCACCCCAGAGGCCAAGCGTTTCGGTGTCGTTCGAGACTTCCGGGCCGAGGAGATTTAGAAGGTCGCGCGCCGCGGTCAGCGCTGCCTCAGGTGTGGGATGGGCGCTTTTATACGTGGCGAGGGCGAGCCGCTGCAAAATGTAGGGATCCTCCGCCTTCGGCTCACCTGCGGGACTGGCTTTGCGCATCTCGCGAATCTCCTCGAGCAGCATTTTCGCCTTCAGCCAATCGTTCTTGCGCTGCGCTTCATCGACCCGCGCCATCAATTCGCTGTGCGCCGGCGTCGCCTGCTCGGGCGCGACTGATGGCGGAGCGATGGCCGCGACCTTCACGCTCTGCACCATTTCCGCGATCAAGGGCGGCGTGAGCCGGTCGATGAATTTATAAACCGGACTGTCCCAGCGCAGCTTTTCCTCTTTCGCCAGGATCTCCTTGATCGCGCTCGTCAGTTCGCCGGTGAAGCGCTTCGCCTCGCTCACCCCGATGTCTTCGCCGAGGTGTTTATATTTGCGGATGACGATGTGGTTCAGATCGAAAAAAGGCGACTTCATCATCTCCTCCTCGGCGATGATCACGGTCGTGCAGGGACGCAGGGCGTGGCGCACGCCGAGCTCGTAAATCGCGTTCCGATTCGAGGTCGAGAGATCGGCCACGACGACGTCGGCCTTGAGCAGGAGTTCGTACATCGGGACGTCGATCAAGCCGGAGTGCGCGATCTCGTCGGCCCGGATGCATTTCAATCCGGCGGCCTCGACCGCGGGCTTGATCAGGTTTTGGTAGGACTGGTTGAGATCGAGGACGCGGCCGGTTTCAAAATCGGTCTTCTTCCCGAAACCCATCACGACAAAACAGGTGCCCTGCGCGGGCGCTTCGCCCGGACGGTTCGCAGAAGCTGAGGGGTTGTCATTCATGGCTGGCGTGCTGGCGCTACTCTAACAGGATGGTGGGTCGGATCGGCAATCACATTCGCTGCCAGCGGCAACTTGGGCTTGGAAAAAATCCCCGCAGCCGTTACACACCGGGAACGGTCTAACGAAAGGTCGCGATGTCCTGGGGTCACCTTGAGAAACGTTTCGGCACCGAGCGCCCGCGGAAGCTTCTGGCGCTCGACGGCGGCGGCATTCGCGGCGTCCTTTCGCTCGAAATCCTGGCCGAAATCGAAAGGAAGATCGCGGCCAAAACCGGCGTCACGCGTCTCGGCGATTATTTTGATTATATCGGCGGGACGAGTACGGGCGCGATCATCGCGGCGGGGCTGTCGATCGGGATGAGCACGGCCGAGTTGCTCGCCTTTTATCGCGAGGCCGGTGTTTCGATGTTTGAAAAAAACGCCTTGCTCAAGCGCCTGAAGAGTTTTTACACCGACGAGCCGCTGAAGGCGAAGTTACAGGGGATTTTCCAGGAAAAAGACGGCCGCCAGGCTGACCTAACGAGTGCGCGACTGCGCTGTCTCCTCCTCGTCGTGACCCGCAACCTGACGACCGATTCGCCCTGGCCGATCAGCTCCAATCCTTTTGCCAAGTACAACGACAGCACGCGTCCCGATTGCAATCGCCGCATCCCGCTCTGGCAACTGGTGCGCGCGAGCACCGCGGCGCCGGTCTTTTTTCCGCCGGAGATTCTGAACTGGGATCCTAACGACTCGAACAAGAGCTTCGTCTTTGTCGACGGTGGGCTGACGCCTTACAACAATCCGTCGTTCCTCCTCTTCCGCATGGCGACGCAGCCGGCTTATCGATTGAACTGGAAAACCGGCGAGCAAAATCTGCTCCTCGTTTCCGTCGGCACGGGCGCGGCCGCGGGTGTGACCGACGCGGTCGAGCGCAATCTTTTTGGCAACATGCAAAACCTGCCCTCGGAGTTGATGTACGGCATCCAGGTCGAGCAGGACGTCAATTGCCGGACTTTCGGCCGTTGCGTGCACGGCTCGGAGATTGACCGGGAAATGGGCAACCTCATCCTGCCCGCGGAAACGCCGGATCATGGCCGGTTCTTTCGTTACGTCCGCTACAACGCCGATCTCAGCCGGGAGGGACTGGACGGTCTTGGCTTGAACGAGATCGACCCGACAGCGATCCAGAAAATGGACGCGGTCGACCAGATCGAAAATCTTTCGCGTGTCGGGAAAGCAGTCGCGCAAAAGGAAGTCGCGATCGAACACTTCGGACCGTTCGTCTGAGGACGGCGTTTTTTTCCTACGACGGATCAGCTTCCGGGCTCGACCCGCCGTCGCGCTTGTGGGTCTCGATGAATTGCGCGGTCTTGTTTGCGATCAGGTTCTCGACCCGCTCCACCAGCAGCCGGTTGCGACGGTTGCCTTCGACTCTGGCGTAGTCGCCCGCGCCGACCGCATGCAATTCCCGCTCCCGTGCCAGCGCCTCGGCCAGCGCCCGATAGTGCAGCCAGTTTTCGTGAAACTTGAACAATTTCCCGACCGCCGCCGAGATCACCACCACCCCACCAAGCGCGGCGGAAAGCACCCCCGCGAGGTAGGCGTCCTTCACTACCCAAAGATTCACCACCGGGATCGCCGCCCCGGCCAAAAGGGTGGACACCTCCACCGTGTAGAAAAGCCGCTTGTTCAAGCGCGCTCGTTTGTCGTGCCAGCCCTCCTGCGGATGGAGGCGGCGCTCGAGGTAATCGAAAGAAGCATTCATGGCAGTTGGGTCGGGTTGATAATTTCGAGCTGGGCGCCGAGGTGGCAGACCTTTTCCTGGAAATCGGAGGTCCCGCCCGGGCCGTCGCCGGTCGGTTTCTCATCCCAGACGAGCACGGCGTAGATCCGGCGCGGATCGCCCGCTTCGCGCCGCGCGCTCTCGATCATCCAGAGATTGGTCCGGGCGTAAATGGAAACGTCGTTAGGCGCGGTGGCCGGCTCCGGCGGCAGGACCGCGACCTCGGCCGTCTCGCGCAGGGCGTGGAACCGCCGCACCCAATCCTCCCCCGCGTGCTGCACGGAATCACGCACGAAGGCGGCGACCGGCTGGGCCAGGAGCAACCGTATCCGCGCCCCACGGCGATGACATTCCTCGGCGAAAAGAATATCGCTTCCGCAGGCCCCGCCGCAGATCGCGAGATCGCCCGCGCCGATCTCCCAGCGCGCAAGTTGCCCGGCGATTTTTTGCCGCACGACTTCGGCTTTCGCTTCCGGAAATCGCGGCGTCTTCCGTCCCGGCGCGTCGATCATATGGCCACTGCAGATTGCCACCTTCGCCGGGCTCGAAGCACTCGCGGTCATGGCGGCATTACAGCTTTGGCGCCCGGGCGGGGCAAGGAGATTTCCGGGCCTGGAAGAAGTCGTTAGGCAAAAGCGAAATCAGCTGCTACAGCGCGGCCGATGATGGCTTGCCCGCGCGCGGCCGGTTGCGCTACTCTGGCGGCCGATCAAGTGCCCGCCGGGAAAACCAAATGCTGGATCTGACCGTCAACGAAGAGTTCATCCTGCCCGTGCCTTTGGAACGGGCACACCAGATTTGCGCGCGCGCCTTAACGGATCTGAAGTGGACCATTCGCGACCAATCGCCGACCACTCTCGTCGCACAAGAGGGCGGGATTATGAAATGGATGTCGAACCCGAACGACGTTTGCGTGTTTCTCACTTCAGACGGGAGCGTCACGCGAGTGCAACTGAATGCGACCTGGGAATACGGCAAAACCACCGGCAAACTTCTACAGCCCGTCCTCCAGGGAAAAGTGGACAAGATCAGGGCCCGGATCGAGGGCGAAGTCGGCGGAAGTCATTCCGTGCCGCCACCACTGCCGGGGTCCGCTTCCTCCCGGCGAGTGCCGGAATCTTCGCCACCCGCGGCGGTGCCGGCCAAAACCGAGGGCCGTATTTTCATCTCCTATCGCCGAAGCGACAGCGCCGACGTGACCGGCCGCATTTACGATCGTCTCGTCAATCACTTTGGCGAAGGCAGCGTCTTCCAGGACGTGGAGGACATTCCGCTCGGGATGGATTTCACCGAATTCATCCAGCAAGTCGTCGGGAAATGCGACGCCTTCCTTGCCATCATCGGCGACGACTGGCTCGGGGCCGTAGACCAGGCCGGAGGACGCCGCCTCGACAACTCGGCCGACAACGTGCGGATCGAAATCGAGAGTGCGCTCGCGCGCAAAATTCCGCTCATTCCCGGTCCTGGTCCGCGGGGCGGAAATGCCCGCCGCCGAAGCGTTGCCGGAGTCGTTGCGCAAGCTGGCGACGCGCAATGCGATTCGCGTTCGCCCGAATCCGGATTTCCGCCCGGATATGAGCCGGCTGATTGAAGGGCTGGAAGAGCTCTTTCAACGAAAAGCGTAATCCTCGCCGCACTCTGCCATCCCGCGCGCGCAGTTTTTGAAACCCAACGATCGACCCGGCAGGCCGTTTCGGAAGGGCGTTAAAGTGCGGCGGATGGAACGCGATCTCGCAGCAAGCACGTCCAATCGCGCTCACGCCACAGGTTGGCGCTCTGGTTCCATACTTTGCAAAGTATGGACGTTGCAAAGTATGGCCACCCGAAAAAAACCATACTTTGCAAAGTATGACGAAGATGACGCAAGTCCGGCGCCGCGGCACGAGCCGGCAGCGGGGCTCCGAATCTCGAAAGTCGCACTGTCCCAGCGGAGCGCTAGCGGGCGATTCGCCGCGGTCCCTGTTTAGCGTCGATCTCGGGGACCTCGACCGGGGCGAGAAAGGCGAGGCGCTGAAGGGACAAGCGCCGTGTCGTCCGGGTTTGAGCAAACACGGACGGGACTCCGCCCGCCCTCCAAAAACCGCCGTGGACGCTAAACTAAACACATACCTCGCCCCTCCCGCGCGCGCAGCACGGTGCGAGATGATGCGACCAGTCTGGCACGCTTTTTCCTTCCCGCGATTGCTGCGGCTGCAATAATCTGCGACGGAAGATGATGGAACGAATTCGCGTCGCCTCGCTGCAGTACTTCATCCGCCCGGTCAAGACCTTCGACCAGTTCCGCGACCAGGTGAGCGCGCTCGTCGACACCGCGGTCGACTACAAGGCCCACCTCATCGTTTTCCCGGAATATTTCAGCGTGCAGCTGCTCACGTTAGGCAACGTGCAGCGCCCCATCCGCGAGCAGATCGTCGATCTCTCAAACTGCGTCCCGCCCTACATCGAGCTCTTCAGCGAGCTGGCGAAGAAGCACCGCATTTACATCGTCGCCGGAACGATCCCGGTCTTCGATCAGGCCAAGGGCACCCTGCATAACGACTGTCATTTCTTCAGTCCCTCGGGCGAGTACGGGGTCCAGGGCAAAATGCACATGACCCGCTTCGAGGCGGAGGAATGGGATGTAAGTCCGCGCGAGCGCCTGAAAGTTTTCGAGACCGATTTCGGTAAAGTCGCGATCGCCATTTGTTACGACATCGAGTTCCCCGAAATCTCCCGCGCCGCGGCGCACCAGGATGCGCAGATCATCATCACCCCGAGCTGCACCGACGACCGGCAGGGATTTCTCCGCGTGCGTTATTGCGCGCACGCCCGCGCGATCGAGAACCAGGTTTACGTCATCCAATCCTGCACCGTCGGCTCGCTCCCGATGGTTCCGGCGGTCTCGCTCAATTACGGGCAGGCCTCCATTCTCACCCCGAGCGATTTCTCTTTCTCGCGCGACGGCATTCTGGCCGAGGGCACGGTCAACCAGGAGATGATGGTGATCGGCGAGCTGAACCTGCAAACAATCCGGGAAGGCCGCGAGTCCGGCACCGTCCTGCCGTTGCGCGACAGCAAACGCACGCAGGATCTGCTCGCGACGACCGAGTTGGTGAAATTATGAAAGAGGCGGCGCCGCGACCCGAGGTCATCGTTCGCAACACGCGCCGGGAAGATTTCGCGCAGATCATCGACCTGACGCGGGAGGTTTATCACGACAGTCCTTCATGGAAAGTGGAGCAACTCGCGTCCCACCTCGCGGTTTTCCCCGAGGGGCAGTTCGTCGCGGCGGAAAAAGACTCGGACCGCGTCGTCGGGATGGCCGCGAGTCTAATCGTGGACTGGGATGATTACGACATGCGTGCGAGCTGGCGCGATTTTACCGATCACGGGACATTCCGAAATCACAACCAGGTGACCGGCCGCACCCTTTACGGCGCCGAGGTGATGGTCCGGCCGAACGAGCAAGGCCGCGGCATTGGGAAAAAAATCTACGCCGCGCGGCGCGAGCTGGTCCGGCGGATGGGGCTGCTCCGGATTCGGGCCGGGGCGCGGCTCTGTGGTTATCATCTCCACGCCGACCGGCTGACGCCGGAAAAATACGTCCTCGAAGTGCTGGCCGGGAGGTTGAGCGATCCGACGCTCAATTTCCAGCTCAAGCAGGGCTTCATGCCGCTGGCGGTGGCGTCCGATTATTTGCACCACGATCCGGAAAGCCTCGGTTTCGCGGCCGTGATCGAGTGGATCAATCCCGAGATCGCGCGGCCGGAGCATTACGCGGCGCGGCACTCCAGCCTGCCCGAGTCCTAGCGCGGCGCCTTTTGCAGGAAGAGCTGGCTTGCTCGCGGGTCGCGAGCTCGAACTTTTTTTCGCGATAGCTTTGGAGTGCGATGCGTCCTCGCATCGCTTTTCTTCTCCGCGCGGGCTTGCCTTGTTCCCTTAAAGCGGTGCGGGGACGCACCGCACTCTAAAAGCTATCGCGAAATATCGTGGCGAACGCGCTATTGCGATCGCGTTCTTGTTCATGAAAATCGTTCTTTCGTCGTCGAGGAAACTGGTTATACTAATCCAGTTTCCCTCGTATTATAGCCGAGAAGATGACACCAAAACCGAAGACGAAGCGCACCGCGGCGAAAGCGGCGGCCGCGCGCCCGGGCAGCGCACGGCGCGGCACGCTCTCGACCCGCCGCCGGGTGCTGGAGGCGGCGCGCGGTCATTTTTTCCATCACGGCTTTCGCAACGTGACGATGGACGACCTGGCCGCGGAACTGGGGGTGAGCAAGAAGACGCTCTACGCTCATTTCCCGGGCAAGGATGCCCTGCTCGAAGCCGTCTTGAACGACAAATTCACCCGGGTCTCGAGCCGGCTCGCGGAAGTGCAGGCGGGCTCGTTAGGCGATTTCGGCGCCGTCCTCCAGGCCATGCTCGGAACGATGCGGGAAGAGCTGGCCGAGCTCAGGCCGCCCTTCGTGCGCGACATGCGCATGAAAGCACCGCACGTTTTCGAGCGGCTCCAGAAACGGCGCGCGAAATTGATCGAGACCCATTTCGGCGCCTTGTTTCGTGCCGGCCAGCGTTCCGGCGATGTCCGGCGCGATATCCCCTCCACCCTTATGATCGAGAGCATCCTGGCCGCGATCCAGGCGATCATGAATCCGGCGAAATTGGCGGAGCTGCAGCTCTCGCCCCGGGAAGCTTTCGCCGGGGTGATTGGGATTGTGCTCCGCGGTGTGCTCCAGCCGGGGAAAGGAAAACAATGAAGGTATTCCAAAATACGGCACGGTCCGTCGCCCGCGCGCTTTTTTGCCTAACGATTTCGTTGCTGCTCCTCGCCGGCTGCCGGAAGGCGCCGGACGACCGGGTGCAGGGTTACGTCGAGGGCGAGTTCGTTTATGTCAGCTCGCCGCTCGCCGGCACGGTTGAAAAACTAGCGGTGCAACGCGGCCAGGAGGTCGGCGCGGCCGCGCCGCTCTTCGCCCTCGACGGAACCCGCGAACTGGCGGCGCGCGATCAGGCCCAGGCCGCGCTCGTCCTTTCCGAAGCGGAATTCAAACGCCAGGAAATGCTCGTCAAGATGGGCCCGTCGGCCGCGCAGGAATTCGACCGGGCGCGTGCCACGCGCGACCAGGATCGGCAACGGCTCGCGCAATCGGAATGGAACCTGGCGCAGATGAAGCAAGACGCGCCGCAGGCCGGTCTGGTTTACGACACGCTTTTCCGGCAGGGCGAATGGGTCGCGGCCGGCAAACCGGTCGTCGCGCTTCTCCCGCCGGCCAACATCAAGGTGCGCGCTTTTGTTCCTGAAACCCGGATCGGCGCGCTTCAGGTCGGGGAAAAAGCGCGCGTCGCGGTCGACGGCGTGGCCGAAAACTTCGACGGCAAGATCAGCTACATCTCGCCGCGCGCCGAGTACACCCCGCCGGTCATCTACAGCCGGGAGAGCCGGAGCAAGCTCGTCTTCATGGTCGAGATACATTTCGAGCCGGCGGTCGCGGCCAAATTGCATCCCGGGCAACCGGTCGATGTTTGGTTTCTGGGCGAATGAAAAACGGCGAACTGGTGATCGACGTGCGCGGGATGACGAAAAGTTTCGGCGCCCGCACAGTGGTGGAGCACGTCGATCTGCAGGTGCGGGCGGGCGAGATTTACGGCTTCCTCGGGCCTAACGGCAGCGGCAAAACCACTTTCCTCCGCATGCTTTGTGGTCTCCTCCGGGCGGACGACGGCAGCGGTCAGGTCCTGGGGCACGATGTCATTCGCGAGAGCGAAGCGATCAAGCGCGAGGTTGGTTACATGACCCAGCGTTTCAGCTTCTGGGAAGACCTCAGCATCCAGGAAAATCTCGAGTTCGTGACCCGGATGTACGACATGAAGAACCGGCGCGCCGCCGTCAGGCAGAGCATCGCGGATCTCGGACTCGAAGGGCGGCAACATCAGCTCGCGGGGCAGCTTTCCGGCGGCTGGAAACAGCGGCTCGCGCTCGCCGCCTGCCTCATTCATCGTCCGAAACTGCTCCTGCTCGATGAGCCGACCGCGGGGGTCGATCCGAAAGCGCGGCGCGATTTCTGGGAACAAATTCACCTCCTCGCGGCCGACGGCCTGACCTTTCTCATCACTACCCATTACATGGATGAAGCCGAGCGCTGCCATCGCCTGGCTTACATTTCCTACGGCAAATTGCTCGCCGACGGCACGGTCGACGAAGTCATCGCGCAGGTTGGCCTAACGACGTGGTCGGTCACCGGTCCGGGTCTGCTCCAGCTCGCGGCGCAACTCCGCGAATTGCCCGGCGTGCAGCAGGCGGTTGCGTTCGGCACCGCGCTCCATGTCAGCAGCGACGACCCCGCCAGCCTGGAGCGCGCGATCGCTCCCTTTCGCCGGGCGCCTTACGACTGGCGCCAGATTCCCTCCGGTCTGGAGGACGCTTTCATCAACCTGATGCAGGAATCGACGGACAACTTCGCGCCCAGATGAGAGGCCATTTCTCTTTCCAACGCCTCCGCGGGATCATCGTGAAGGAGTTCACCCAGATGCGGCGCGACCGGCTCACCTTCGCCATGATCCTCGGCATTCCGCTCATTCAGCTCACGCTTTTTGGCTACGCGATCAACGCCGACCCGCGCCATCTCCCGGCTGCGCTCCTCCTGGCCGACCGCGGGCCGCAGGGACGCACCGTCCTGGCGGCGATGCAGAACAGCACCTATTTCGATTTCGTTAGGCAAGTGCAGACCGAGGCGGAAGGGCGCGAGCTGCTGGCCCGCGGCCAGGTCCAGTTCGTCATCAGCATCCCGGAAAATTTCAGCCGCGATTTGTTGCGCGGCGATCGTCCGGCCATCCTGATCGAGGCGGACGCGACCGACCCGGCCGCGACCGGGAACGCCCTCGGGTCGTTAGGCAGCCTGATCAATAACGCCCTGCAGAACGACCTGAAAGGCCCGCTCGCCTCGCTCCGGGCGGGCGAGGGCCCGATCGATCTCCGCATTCACGCGCTCTACAACCCGGAAGTGGTCACGCAATACAACATCGTGCCTGGCCTGATGGGCGTCATTTTGACCATGACGATGATCCTCATCACCGGTCTCGCCATCACCCGCGAGCGCGAGCGCGGGACGATGGAAAACCTCCTCTCCATGCCGACCCGCCCGAGCGAAGTGCTGATCGGCAAGATCGTGCCCTACATCATGGTCGGCTACATCCAGGTCGGCGTGATTTTGCTCGCGTCGCATTTCCTTTTTCACGTCCCGATGCAGGGCAGCATCGTTTTGTTGCTCCTCGTCGCGCTCGTCTTCATCGCGGCCAATCTCGCGCTCGGCATCACCTTCTCGACCGTCGCGAAAAACCAGCTCCAGGCGATGCAGATGACCTTCTTCGTCTTTCTCCCCTCGATTTTGCTTTCCGGTTTCATGTTCCCGTTTCGCGGGATGCCGCACTGGGCGCAGATCATCGGGGAAGTGTTCCCGCTGACTCATTTCCTGCGCATCGTGCGCGGGATTTTGTTGAAAGGAAACACCCTCAACGATATCTCGCTCCAGCTCTGGTGGATCGCGCTCTTCGCGCTCGTCGCTCTGACCATCGGGATCAAACGCTATCGCCAGACCCTGGATTAGGTTCAAAGGCAAGGTCTCCTCGACGAGCTCCGGAGGGCGAGTTAAACTATCGACAGATGCCAGCGCCCAGCCCAGAGTCAGCGTTCGACGACCGACCGGCGGAAGAATGGCTCGAATGGTACCACCTCACTCCCCTGCAGCGTTGGGAGGAAAGTCAAAAGCTCTGGGCGACTTATTTGGCATTGGGAGGCACGCTTGATCCGGAGCCCGATCATCAAAGTCCTTTCGACGATCCGGAAGCATGGCGTCAAAGCGCTCCTCATGGGCGGTCAGGCGTGCGTGTTTTACGGCGCGGCGGAGTTTAGCAAAGACACCGACATCGTCCTTTTGGCGGAACCGGAGAATCTGGCCCGGTTGCGCGCGGCACTCGACGAACTGGAGGCGCGCCAGGTTTATGTGCCCGGGTTGGAGATTGAGCCACTGGCCCGCGGTCATGGTGTCCATTTCAAATGTGCGCACCCGGATGCAAAAGGAATGCGAGTGGATGTGATGTCGAAATTGCGCGGTGTCGATCCATTTGAGAAACTCTGGGAGCGACGGACCACGATCGAGGATCGAGAGGGGCAACGCTACGATCTGTTGAGTCTCGGTGACCTCGTCCAAGCCAAGAAAACCCAACGGACGAAAGACTGGCCGATGCTCACCCGTCTGGTCGAGGCCCACTACGTCGAAAACCGGTCGCAACCGACCGAAGCGCAAATCCGTTTTTGGCTGGGCGAGTTGCGGACTGGGAGCTATTTGATTGACGTGACCGCCGCTCATCCAGAATTGGCCGGAGAGGCCGCGCAAGCTCGACCGTTGTTAGCCTTCGCCATGAGCAATGACCCGGAGCATTTGGAGGCAGCACTGATGGCAGAAGAGCAAGCCGAACGCGAACTCGACCGGGCGTATTGGCAGCCTCTGCGGGCAGAACTTCAGGAACTGAGACGGAACCCCCCGAATGAATAGCGGCTCTCTCCTATCGGCCCTCAAGAAACACTTTGGCTACGACGCCTTCCGCCCGTTGCAGGAAGAAATCGTGCGCGATGCGCTGGCCGGTCGCGATGTCTTCGCCCTCATGCCGACGGGCGGCGGGAAGTCGCTTTGCTTTCAATTGCCGTCGCTCCTCCGGACTGGCCTAACGATCGTGATTTCGCCTCTTATTTCGTTGATGAAAGACCAGGTCGACGCCCTCCAGGCGAGCGGGGTGGCGGCGACTTTTTTGAATTCCACCCTCGACGGCCCGGAGTCGCGGGCTCGGTTGCGCGGCCTTTATAACGGGGAGTTTCGCCTCCTCTACGTCGCGCCGGAGCGGCTCATGCTCGAGTCGTTCATCGAGAAGGTGAAAGAGTGGAACGTGGCCCTGGTCGCGATCGACGAGGCGCATTGCATCAGCGAATGGGGGCACGATTTCCGCCCGGAATATCGCGAACTGGCGCGGCTGCGGGAGATTTTGCCTAACGTCCCGATCATGGCCCTGACCGCGACCGCGACCGAGCGGGTGCGCGGTGACATTCTGGAGCAACTCAAGTTGCGCGATCCGCAATGTTACGTCGCCAGTTTTGACCGGCCGAACCTGACCTACAAAGTCCTGCCCAAGTCCTCCCCCTACGATCAACTGCTCGATCTCCTGCAGACCCGGCCTAACGACAGCGGAATCGTTTATTGCGCGAGCCGCAAAACGGCGGATTCGGTCGCCCGGAAACTGAACGAAGACGGCATCCCCGCCAGGCCCTACCATGCCGGGCTGGAAGCGGGCGAGCGCGCGCGCAACCAGGAGATGTTCCTGCGCGACGACGTGCGGGTGGTGAGCGCGACGATCGCCTTCGGGATGGGGATCAACAAACCAAATGTCCGTTTCGTCGTGCATTACGATTTGCCGAAGAACATCGAGAGCTACTACCAGGAAACCGGCCGGGCCGGGCGCGACGGGTTGCCGAGCGAGTGCGTCCTCCTTTTCAGCGCCGGCGACGTGGTCAAGCAGACCCATTTTATCGACGAGAAAAGCGAGGCGGAAGCGCGCATCGCGCGCGAACAATTGCGCCAGATGGTGCACTACGCGGAGGCACGCGAATGCCGCCGCACCACTCTCCTGCGCTACTTCGGGGAAAAGCGGCCTAACGAATCGTGCAACGGTTGCGACAACTGCCTGAACCCGCCCGAGACTTTCGACGGCACGGTTGCGGCGCAGAAATTTCTCTCCTGCGTTTTGCGGGTGCAGCAAAAGAGCGGTTTTGCTTTCGGGCTCAATCATATCGTCGAGGTGCTCTCCGGCGCCGATACCGCTCCGATCCGGCAACGCGGGCATGACCAACTCTCGACCTACGGAGTGGGGAAGGAATTGAGTCGGGAGGCCTGGCAGGCGATCGGTCGCGAGTTGTTGCGCCTCGGCTTGCTCGAGGTGGCGCCGGGAAAATTTGCTACCGTCCAGGTCACGCAAGCCGGGCGCGACGCGCTCCGCTCCCGCGCTTCCATTACCCTGACGAAACAGGTCGAAAAAGCGCCGGCGAGAGCGAAACCGCGCGCCGGGGAGATCGAGTGTGACGAAGCACTCTTCGCCCAGTTGCGCGAGGTCCGCCGGGGGCTGGCCGATGCCCGCAACGTGCCGGCCTACGTGATTTTCTCGGACGTAGCCCTGCGCGAAATGGCGCGCAGTTATCCCGCGACTCCGGCCGAGTTCCGCCGCATCCCGGGGGTGGGCGAGCAGAAGCTGAAAGATTTTGCCGATCCTTTCCTGGCCGCGATCGCGGAATTTTTACAGAGCAACCCGCGGCAAAGTTTCCTCGCGCCTAACGATCTCGCGCCCCGCCGGGTCAGGCTGAACGAAAGCGAAGCGGAAACGCTCCGCCGCTTTCAGGCCGGTGAATCGGTCGACGAGATTGCGCGCGGTCGCGGCTTTGTTCGCAACACGATTCTGGGGCATCTGGCCTTGGCGGTGGAATCCGGCGCGCCGCTGAAAGAAGAGCAGTTCTTCGATCCGGCGCAGCGCGAGGAGATCGGCGCGGCGCTCGCTCGCACCGGCCCGCGCAACTTGACCGGGCTGCGTGACGCGCTTGGGGGAAAATATGAGATCGGGGAGTTGCGGATTTTCCGCGCGCTGGCGGCGCGCCGGAGTTGATCCGAACCGCGGCGGCGGGCGGAGCGAAATTGTCCCGGCGATAGTTCTCGCCAGGCCGAAGCAAGGGGTGTTATGGCTTCCTCCCAACATGAACAGAAACATCTTTTACATCATCGGAGTGATCGTGGTCATCGTCGTCGTTCTGAAGTTGCTCGGTTTGTTCTAGCCGATCGCCGGCCCGGTCACGGCCAGCGACCGCCGCCGCTTTTGGGCGGGATCATCGCCTAACGAACGTCGCGCGCCGATTTGTAATCGGCGATGGCGGGGGGACTCCGATTACAAATCGGAGCTACGCTCTTTCGTGAGCGCGCGCTGGGCGAGTTCGAACGCTCGCTCGATGTCGCTCCGGTCCCGCGGATTTTGCGCGGCCGCCACGGCGTCGTCGCGGATGGCCTGGGCATGGTTGAGAAGGGTGGCGCGATCCGCTGCGCGCGGCAGTTCCTCGGCGACTCGTGCGAGCACATTGAGCATGAGGACCATTACGCCCACGGCCTTGGCGCCGTATTGCCGGATCTGATTCAAGGCCGCGGCCGCGATGCCGGCGAAATCCGTTTCGTCCGCTACCAGCCGGAGCTCGCCTTCGTCGTCGTAGCGATAAGGGGACGGAATTCGCCGGTTGCCCACCTGGATGAGGGTGGCACCCAGCCATTCGAGGCAGGTCATGGCGGTGAAGGGGTCGTTGATCCCGGGCGAAAGCGCGCGGACCGCGACTTCGACCAGTTGGTCGATCGCAAACTCGATGTCCTCGGTCGGGGTGCGATGCCAGCCAAAGAAATAGGCTTCGCGCAGTTTCTTCACCACCTCGTCCGACATCCGATCGGGCGGCCAGATCTCGGCCAGGACAGATTTTTCCGCCGCGAAATCGCCGGGGCGCCGGCGCAAACGGATGACGAGGTTCTCGCGCGACGCGAGCTTGAGCAAATCGTCATTGCCGATGGCTTGGATGAAGCCGCTTTCGGTGGAAGTGACGGGCCGCGCTTCCGCGTCGAAACGCGGCGGAAGCCGCTTCCCGGAATCGGTTTCGGCGGGCTCCTTTGCCGGATCAAATTCCTCCGGATAAAGGCGCTCGATCGTGGAATGCAACTCGCTCGCGACCCGGCCGAGGATGGTCCCGGCGAGGATCGAGGTCGGAACGTGATGGATGAAATAGATCAGGAAACCGACACTCGCGACGCCGAAAAGAATACCGCAGGTGACGGAGAGAAAAGGAATGACCGTGACCGCGTCGACCCCGCGGACGGTGCGCAGAATGAGGAGGCAATAGAGAAAGGTGGAAACAAAAACCCCGAGCACGATCTGGGTGCCGCGATCGTTCATGAAACTACGGAGGAGGCGCGGCCCGAATTGCGACGAAGCGAGGGTGAGCGCGACGATTGTAATGGAAAAAACCACGCCCGCGACCGTGATGGTGGAGCCGGCGATGGTAGAAAGGACGCTGCGCGCGCCTTGCGGTCCGCCCGCCCAAAGCCACCCCGCTTCGCGAGCCCACGTGGCGTTGATGATCGAGTCGACGTGAATCGTGAGGAAGGAGAAGCCGGTCGCGAAGACGGCCATGAGGGTGGGGACAAACCAGTAGCTGCTGCTGAGCTTTTCCCAGGTGGTGCTGAGGAAGGTTTTCATCGTCGCGTTCTACTCATCGTTCCATTCTAAACCGCTTCCAGCGGCTTGTAGACGTTTCGCTCTGCGAAACGCGGCACGCGACTCCGATCGGATCGAAGCCGCTTTCCAGAAACACCCACACTCCCGCGCCGCCCAGAGGGCGGCGTCTACAAAATCAGCACATGCACGCCGGGCAGGACCTTCTGTCCGAAATCGAGCGCGTCCCAGTTCGAAAGCCGAATGCAACCGTGGCTCGTGCTGCGCCCGATCGTTTCCGGCGCTTCTGTCCCATGAATGCCGCTTCCTTTGTGGCTCAGTTCCATCCAGACGATTCCGACTGGATTGTTTGGCCCCGGCGGGAGCTGGAATGATTCGCTGCTCCGTTTCCCGCGCTGCAGCATCGCCTGGTCCCAGCGGAAGGTCGGCATCCAGGCGAAACCCTTGATGAACCAGTCGCCCTCGGGCGCGGGGAGCGCTTTGGAGCCAGGCGTGATCGGATAACTGCCGACGAGTTTTCCATCCTGTTTCAACTCCATGATTTTGGCCGCGACATCGACCTCGGCGGTGAACTGTTCGTTAGGCGGCTTTTCCTTTTCGGTTTTCAGGGTGTTCGCTTTTTCCGCTTCCTCGGTCTGCTTTTTCCGCTCGAGCACCTTTTCGAGATCGAACGGAGTCACGACGTTTGGGACCTGCACTTCGTCTCCCGGTTTCGCTTTCTCCCAATCGAAACCGGGATTGAGCTGGAGGAGAAATTCGCGCCGGGCGTGAAACTTTTCCGCGACAAGCTCAAGGAAGTTTTCGTAGGGCAGCCCTTCGGCCTCGGCCTGCGCCGGACGCTCCTTTGGCAGCGGGCCGATGAACTTCTCGTCCTCCGGCCGGAGCTGGTAGGCGATCTGCACCGGCCGCGCGGGATCGATTGGGAGATCGAATTTCGCCGGGGCTTTGGCGCCTTCATAACTGGCGTCGCTCTTGCCCTGCGCCTGCTCATAGCGGGCCAGCGCTTTGCCCATGAATTCGCCCCATTTGCCATCGATCACGCCCGGTTTGAACGCCGTGCCATCGAGAAAAAGCTGGGCTCGGAGAATCTGCTCGTCCGGCCCGCGCCCCTGCGCGCTGGGCGGCGGGCTGGGCGTGGGCGAAGCGTCATCGGCCAAGCTCGTAGCAACCGTGAGGGCCGCGAAGAGCGAACTAATGAGCAGATGAAATCCGCGCCCTCCCGTACGAAAATAATTCCCATCACGTGAGCGCGTCCGCTCGACCAACCATTGTGCAGTCACTCCGCGAATACGCGCGTGGCATCGCCGGTGGCCTTATGTTTAGCCTCCCGCTCCTTTACACGATGGAAGTCTGGTGGACCGGCTTCGTCGCCGGGCCGATCCGGCTCCTGATTTATCTCGCGACGACTTTTATTCTCCTCCTCGGCTACAACAGCTATGCCGGGATGCACGAGGACTCTTCCTGGGCGGAAGTGATGATCGACTCGGTCGAGGAAATGGGGATCGGCCTCCTCGTCTCGGGCATTCTTCTTTCCCTCCTCGGGCGCATTACGCCGGAGATGCAGCTCGGCGAAGTGATCGGCAAGATCGTGCTCGAAGCGATGACGGTGGCGATCGGAATTTCGGTCGGCACTTCGCAGCTTGGGATCAAGAGCGAGGGAAAAAGTTCCGGGCCGGGCAAAGGCGGCGGCCGCTCGCTCGAGCACGATCTGCGCTTCGGCGGGCAACTCGTCATCGCCGCCTGCGGCGCGATGCTTTTCGGGGCCAATGTCGCGCCGACTGAGGAAGTGGTCGTGATCGCGACCGAGATCTCCGTCGCGCAGCTCCTCGCCCTGATGTTGCTTTCGCTCCTTTTTACCGCGCTGATTCTTTATTACATCGAATTTGCCGGTTCGGAACGATTCGTCAGGCGGAATGGAATCACTTCTGTCGTGATCGGGACCCTCGCCAGCTACGCCGTCGCCCTCCTCACGGCTGCGGCGGTGCTTTGGTTTTTTGGGCGGTTCGATCAGGTCGGGATTTTCGTGGCGGTGGCGCAGACCGTCGTCCTCGGGGTCGCCACCACGCTTGGGGCCTCGGCCGGCCGCCTTCTCGTGCAATGAAAGCGCCGAAAAAGAACTGGCTGGAGTGGACGATCTTCGCCTTCTCCCTTCTCCTCATCCTCGCCACCGCCGGCGTCCTGGTGCAGCAGCAGTTTTCATTGGAGAACAAGCCGCCCGATCCGCAGATCGAGCTGGGCGTGCCCGAGGCGCATGACGGTTATTTCGCGGTCCCGGTGAAGGTGACCAACCGGGGCGATTCGACTGCGGCGAGCGTGCAGGTGGAAGTGGTTCTGGAGACGGCGGCAGGCGAGAGCGAGACCGGCCAGTTCGACCTGCCTTATCTGCCGCGGCGCTCGACGCGCGAGGGCTGGGTCACCTTCCGGCACGACCCGGCGAAGGGAAAACTCGCGCCGCGCATTCTCGGTTACGAAAAGCCATGAGCCGGCGGAGGCGCGCAGATTTGCGATTGCCTTTCCCAGCCGTTGCCGCTCTGCTCTGCCAGAACCGAAGGGAAACAGATGTCGCAAATCGATCGCAGAAATCCGCCTAACGAAATGCCGGACATGGTGGGCGCGAAGCCGTCCAACCCGCTGGCGGCCAATTTCAAGCCCTACATCCCGGCGAGCGCGCAGATGCGCGAGCTGACGATTGTCCCGCTCATCGTCGGGACGCTCCTCGGAATCATCTTCGGCGCCTCGTCGCTTTATCTCGTGCTCAAGGTCGGGCTCACGGTCAGCGCTTCGATTCCGGTCGCGGTCATTTCGATCACGCTCTTCCGGCTTTTCTCCAAGTTCGGGATGCGCGACGCCACCATCCTGGAAAACAACATCGTGCAAACGGCCGGCTCGGCCGGGGAATCGATCGCTTTCGGTCTCGGCGTGACCATGCCCGCGATCATGATCCTCGGGTTCGATCTCGAGATCACCCGCGTCATGCTCGTGGCGGTTCTCGGGGGTTTGTTAGGCATTCTCATGATGATCCCGCTCCGGCGCGCGCTCATCGTGGAACAGCATGGTCTGCTCAAATATCCCGAGGGCACGGCCTGCGCCGAAGTGCTGAAGGCGGCCGCTTCGCGCGAAGGCCTGGAAGACACCGGCAAGGTGGAGGACGAAGCGGCCAGCGGCGGGCGCACGATTTTCACCGGCTTCGGGATCGGCTTTCTCTATCAGGCTGCGATGGGCGGCTTCAAGATGTGGAAGGATTCGCCGGAGAAAGTTTTTGGGACCCCGTTCAAGGCCGGCTCGATCTCGGCCACGATCGAACCGGCATTGTTAGGCGTGGGTTACATCATTGGCCCGCGGATCGCTTCCATCATGTGCGCCGGCGGCGTCCTCGCCTACCTCGTGCTCATCCCGGCGATCAAGTTTTTTGGGGAAAGCGCGACTGCGATTCTCGCGCCCGGGACGATGCCGATCAGCCAGATGAGCCCGGACGATATCCGTGGCGCCTACGTCCTTTACATCGGCGCCGGAGCGGTCGCGGCGGGCGGCATCATCAGCCTCTTTCGTTCCTTGCCGACGATCTGGCACGGCTTGAAAGGCGGTCTCGCCGATTTGAAAGGGCGCAAGGAACGCGTCAGCGCCGCGCCGCGGACGGACCAGGATCTTTCGATGAAGGTCGTGATCGGCGGCTGCATCGCCTTGCTCGTCGTGATCATGATCGTGCCGCAGCTCCACCTGCAATGGAACCTGCTTGGCGCGCTCCTCATTGTTGCCTTCGGCTTTCTCTTCGTCACCGTTTCCTCGCGCCTGACGGGTGAGATCGGTTCTTCTTCGAACCCGATCTCCGGCATGACGGTGGCGACGCTGCTGCTGACTTGTCTCGTGTTTCTCCTCGTCGGCTGGACGGGGCCGAAATATTTTGTCACCGCGCTCTCGATCGGCGGCATCGTTTGCATCGCTTCGTCCAACGGCGGGACCACTTCGCAGGATTTGAAGACCGGCTTTCTCGTCGGCGCGACCCCGCGCCTGCAGCAGATCGCCATCCTCGTCGGCGCCCTCGCCTCCGCCCTCGCGCTCGGACCCATTCTCCTCGTCCTGAACAACGCCTCGACCGTTTACGTGCCCGCGACCTCTTTTCAAAAAGTCGTGACCGGCGCGACCCCGCCGCGGGTCGAGGCGGCGAACCTGCCGGCGTTTAACGATAAGTTGAAGCCGGACACGACCGGGCGTTATCGCGTCCTGGAAAACACCGAGAGCGGCGCGAGATCGATCGTGCCCGGGCTCGATCCCGGCGAGTACCTGGTCAACGATGCGGGCGAGGTGGTCTACAAAATGGAGCGCAATTTTCCCTCCGACCTGCGCCCGCCTAACGACGCCGAGCTCGGGGCGCCGGAGCAGATCAAGGGTTCGCAGGGCGTGACCGATCCGCAATCCTACCGCGCCTGGCAGCGGACCGATCCGAGCGGCGGTCCGGCCCAGCGTTACCTGGTCGACGCCCAGGGCGACGTGACCTATCTCGTTGATCCCGGCATCAACGGCCTCCATCCGACCCGGCCCGATGGTTCGGTTGTGGCGAAATTCGACGCGCCCAAGGCCACCCTCATGTCCTACATCATCAAGGGAATCTTGAGCCACAAGCTGCCCTGGGAGCTGGTCTTGTTAGGCGTGATGATCGCGATCGTGCTCGAGATGAGCGGCATTCCGTCGCTTGCTTTCGCCGTCGGTGTTTATCTCCCGCTTGCTTCCTCCAGCCCGATTTTTATTGGCGGCATGATTCGCTGGCTGGTCGATCGCTGGCTGCGGAAGGAGAAATTCAAGGATCACGACCTGAGCCAGGACGAGCTCGTCGCGGAAGGCGACAAGAGCTCCGGCGTATTGCTCGCTTCCGGTTACATCGCGGGCGGCGCCCTTGCCGGGATCGCGATCGCGATCATGGCCGGCGTCCCGGCTTTTCTCCCGTTCAGCCGCGGGGTGGAAGAATGGTCCGTTGCGAATAATCCATTTTTCCGTGGGGGCTATGCCGATCTGCTCGCGCTTCTGCCGTTCACCGTGCTCTGCGTCATGCTTTACCTGGTCGGGCGCGACATCCTGCTCGCGAGCCGGAAGCGAAAGGCGCTGTAGACGTTTCGCTCTGCGAAACGCGGGGAAAAATGCCTCATCGTTTCAGCTCACGACCCGTAAATCCGCGTTTCGCAGAGCGAAACGTCTACAGCGAATTTTCCCGGCATTCGCTGCTCGCCACGGCGGCGAAACTCCATTTAACATCCCGGCCGCACGATGGAGACCCTGACTGAAGAAGCGCCGCCGCCGGCCCCGACGCCGACGAAGGTGTTGCGCCGTTTTTCGGCACCGGTCCTGGCCGCGGTGGTGATCTTCCATCTCCTCTTTGGCGGCGTGGCCGCGGTCTGGGTCGTGTCGCGTTACAGCGCGGCGCGCAAGCTCACTTTCAACGCCGGCCCGAAATCGCCCAACCCGAGCGAGCGGGCGCTCGAGCACCGCGTCCAGTTGCAGAAAAAAACGCAATCGACCAGCGCGCCGCCGGCGGTGCCGAAACGTGTTCTGACCACGGGCATCTCCAAGGTGACGTTGCCGCCGATGCCGGAAATCAAGAGCCCGGAAAGCGCCCCGCGCAGCATGATGGGCGCGGGCGGAACGGGCAACGCCTTCGGCCCGGCCGGCGCCGTGGGCGGCGGCGGCGGCGGTGGTGGCGGCGGGACGCCGATCAACTTCTTCGGCATCCGCGACCTGAGCACGAGCCTCCTGATTATGATCGACGTCTCGGATTCGATGTTTACCCGGACGGGCGACGCGGATTACCCGAGCAAACTGGTGAAACACGGGAAGGAGCAAAATTTCCAACTCGTCCGGGACGAAGCGATCAAGCTCGTGCAAAGCCTCACCCCGCAGACCCGTTTCGGGATCGTGCGCTGGTCGGGCGGTGCCTACTCCTGGAAACCGGAGCTGGTCGCGGCGACGGAGGAAAACAAGGCGGCTGCGATCGAACACATTCAGACCCAGGTCGATTATAAAAGCGCCAAACCGCCGCGCGGCCAGGCCGGCGGGACGCGGCACGATCTCGCGCTGAAGGAAGCTTTCTCGCTCAAACCGGAAACGGTTTACATGCTGACGGATGGCAATGCGACCGAGGCGCAACAGGGCGGCGGCCTGAAGCCGATTCCGCCGCAGGAAATTTACAAAATCACCGAGGAAGGGCAAAAGCAGTTGCCGAAGAAGGCCAAGGTGCATGTCATCTACTATCTGAACGGGAAGGAAAAATCGGACGAAGTCGACATGCTGCGCGGGCTGGCCAGCCGCAACAGCGGGAAGTTTATCAAGGTCGAAGCCAAGGGGCGGAAACAGAAATAGTTTTCCCCCTAACGAGTCGAACGGAAGCGTTGCCTTTGCCGCGCGCCGGCGGCAAAATGCGCCATGCGCAAGGTTAACCTGAACGAAATCGCGGAGGACGAACGCCGTTCTCCGAAAGGCAAGTTCCACAAATTCGTCAAAGACATCTCGATCGCGCTCGGGCGCGAGAAGGAGTCGCTCGATCTGGCCAAACGTCATCCGTTCGATCTCGCGCAGGTCCGGATTCCGAAAGGGAAAAGCTATTGCCCGTATCACGGGCACGGCGCGGAGACCGAACTCTATCTCGTCGTTTCCGGGCGGGGCAAGGTGCGCGATCGCACCGGCACGACCGAGGTGAAGGCCGGCGATTCTTTTATCTTCGCGCCGGGCGAGGCCCATCAGCTTTTCGCCGCGGACGACGAAGATTTTACCTATTTCGTGATCGCGGATAATCCGCGGGGCGACACTTGTTATTATCCCGACAGCGGAAAGTGGGTCGCCTTCCAGGAGGGCGGCGGCGAAATTATCGCGAAAGGCGCGGAAGCCGACTACTACGAGGGCGAGGAGTAGCGGCGGTTTGCAACCGCCGAGGCATCTCCGATTGCAAATCGGAGCTACGGGCGCGGCGGCGCGACGATTGGAATAGGCCGGCCCTTTGCCGCGCTTACCCAGCGATGGTAAACAGTTGGATGGCTTCCTTGCGCCGGTTGGCGCTTTTTCTCGTTCTGGTCGCGCTTTGCCCAACGGCCGCGCAGAGCCAGAAATTTGAAGGGCGCGACCTGGTCACGGCGCAGCTCGTGGCCGAGACCGCCACGGTCGTGCCAGGTCAGCCGTTCACCGCCGGGCTCCTGCTCAAGATGGTTCCCGGCTGGCATACTTACTGGCAATTTCCGGGTGACGCCGGGATTCCGACCGAGATCAAATGGCAACTGCCCGAGGGCTGGAAAGCCGGCCCGATCCAGTGGCCGATCCCGCTCAAGCTGGACGAGCCGGGGAACATCCAGATTTACGGCTACCACGACGACGTCCTGCTCATGGTCGAGCTCACGCCCCCGCCGAAAATCGACGCGTCCACCGTTCATCTCGCCGCCACGGCCGACTGGCTGGTCTGCGAAAAAATCTGCATCCCCGGGAGCGGCGAGGTGCAGCTCGATTTGCCGGTCGGTACGCAAACCACGCCCGCCAACCAGGAGCTTTTCGAGAAGTTCCGCGACCGGCTCCCGCGCGAGCTCCCGGCGGAAGCGCGGAGCGCAATCCAATGGACCCGCAACGCGAAAGAATTTCGCCTAACGATTGCGGACAAGAGCCTGGCCCGGTCCAAAACGGTCGATTTCTTTCCGCTCCCGGAGAGTTCTTCGGTCGTCCTCGGCCATCCGAAACGCGAGACCGGGCCGGAGGGTGCGATTGTCTTTTCGATCCCGATCGAAGCGGCCGCTTCGGAAATTAAATCGCTCGACGGATTGATCGTGACGGGGGACCGGGCGTTTTCGTTAGGTAAACCGGCTGCCGGGCCGGCGAAAGACTCTGCCGCGCTCTCCGCGCCGGCCTCGGCCGGTCTGGCCAAGCTGCTCCTTTTCGGCTTCATCGGCGGCTTCATTCTCAACCTCATGCCCTGCGTGCTGCCGGTCATCTCGCTCAAGATTTTCGGGTTTATCCAGCATGCGCGCGACAGCCGGGCGCGCATCTTTGGAAACGGTCTCGCCTTTAGTCTCGGGATCTTCGCCTGGTTTATCGGGCTCGCCGCCCTGATGATCGTGCTGAAGTCCGCCGGGCACGAGATCACCTGGGCGTTTCAATTTACCAATCCCTATTTTGTCGTCGGGATGAGCGCGGTCGTGCTCGTTTTCGCGCTCAATCTTTTCGGAGTTTTCGAGATTACCCTGCCGGCGGCGGCGACGAGTGGACTGCTCGGCTGGAGCGCGCGGGAAGGTTATGCCGGCTCGTTTTTTCAGGGCGTGTTCGCGACCGTGCTGGCCACGCCTTGCACCGCGCCGTATCTCGGGACCGCGCTCGGGTTCGCCTTTGCCCAATCGGCCGGGATCATCTTGCTCATGTTCGTCGCCATTGCCGCAGGAATGAGCGCGCCCTACCTGCTCCTCAGCGCGCAGCCGGGCTGGCTCCGGTTCGTGCCCAGGCCCGGCCCGTGGATGGTGCGGGTGAAGCAATTCATGGGCTTTCTCCTCCTCGCCACGCTTCTCTTTTTGCTCTGGGTGCTCGGGGTTGCGCGCGGACCCGACGCGACCATCTGGGTGGCGGCGTTTCTTCTCGCGCTCAGCATCGCTTGCTGGATGTTTGGCTCCTTTTCCACCCCGGTCTCTTCAGGCCGCCAGCGCGGCCTTCGTCCTCGTGCTCATGCTCGTGCTCGTGCTTGGGAGCGGCTTCTATTTCATCGGCCAAAAATTTGCCGCCACGAAAAGCGCGGCCTCGAGCCAGGCGGAGGGCGACTGGATCGCGTTCAGTCCGGAGCGCGTTCAGGCGGAGCTGGCGCAGGGCCGCAGCGTCTTTATCGACTTTACGGCGGCGTGGTGCATCACCTGCAAATTTAACGAAGCCAATGTCCTCGAGAGCGCGGCGGTGAAGAGCGCCTTCGAGCGCCATGGAATCGTGAAAATGAAGGCCGATTGGACCAACGCCGATCCGGTCATTACAAAAACTTTGAAACAATTTGGGCGCGTCGGTGTCCCATTATACGTGCTCTACCCGGCGACCAGCCCGACTCAGCCCGTCATCCTGCCGGAACTCCTCACCCAGGCGCTCGTTCTTGAATCTTTTGAATCCGCCGCGCCGAAACTGGCGAACAAACCATAAGCTTATGAAAACAAAACTCCTCACGCTCGCTCTCGTTCTCTGCACCACCGGCGCGTTGTTTGCCGCCGAAGCGCCCAAGGTCGGCGCCGCCGCGCCCGGCTTTACCCTGCCGGACTCCAACGGCAAAACGCACTCGTTAGGCGATTTCAAGGGCAAGTATGTCGTGCTGGAATGGTTCAATCCCGGCTGCCCCTTCGTGGTCAAGCATTACAAGAGCGAAAACATGCAGCAGTTGCAGAAGGAATTTACCGGGAAAGAAGTCGTCTGGCTGACGATCGATTCCTCGGCCGAGGGCAAGGAAGGTTATCTCTCCCCGGCCGACGCGAACAAGCAGATGGCGGATTGGAAAATGAAACCGACCGCGCTCCTGCTCGATCCCGCCGGCAAGGTGGGCCAGGACTACGCCGCGACCAACACCCCGCACATGTACGTGATCGATCCGGAAGGAAAACTGATCTACTCCGGCGCGATCGACGACAAGCCGACGGCCAACGCCAACGACATCGACGGCGCGACCAACTTCGTCAAAGCGGCCCTGACCGAAGCGATGGCGGGCAAGCCAGTCTCGACCGCGACCACCCGCGCTTACGGTTGTTCGATCAAGTACGCACGTTAAGGCGCCTTTGCGCTCCAACGGCTGGCGAGGCGGAGCAGCGGAGCGGGTGTGAGCCTAACGAGAGTCATCCCGAACTTCATCAGCGCGCCTGGGATAACGATGGCCCGATTGTGCTCGATTCCGCGCAGGCCGGCGGCGACCACTGTTTCGACCGAGACGTAAGCCAGGCCGGACCCGGGAACAGTGCCGCGTCCATTCCGCCGCGCCACCTCCGAGAATTCCGTCCGAACCGGGCCCGGGCAAAGCGCAGTCACAGCTATGCCGGCGTCGCGCAGCTCGCTTCGCAACGCCTCGGAGAAACTGGTGACATAGGCCTTCGTCGCCGCGTAGACGGCGAAATTGGCGATCGGCAGAAAACTGGCCGACGAACTCACATTCAAAATCGCGCCGCGCTTCTGTGCAATCATCGGGGGCAACAACCCGCGCGTCAGGCGCGTCAGCGCGACCATGTTGACCGCCATGATTTGGTCGACGCGTGCCGGGTCCGCGCTGGCGAAGGCGCCGAGGTCGCCCAACCCGGCGTTATTGACCAGGAGATCGATCGCGGGCTTCCGCGTCGTTGCCCAGGCGATCAATTCTTCGACGGCGTCGGGTTGCGACAAATCCGCCGGGCGAATCTCGATCTCCAGCCGCGGATTTCGGCCGAGCAACTCCGCGCGCAATTCTTCCAGCCGATCTCGGCGTCGCGCCACGAGGACGAGCGTGGCCGCGCGCTCGCACAATTGCCGGGCGAACTCGCGCCCGATGCCGGCCGAGGCGCCGGTGATCAGCGCATGACAACCTTCGAGGCGCATCACGCTCCGCCCTTGCCCAGGAGTGGCTCGAGCACGCGCCAGACGTTTTCGGCCAGGATGCGATGACCGGCCGCTGTCGGATGAATACGATCGGCCTGGTTCAATCCATCGTTGCCGCCCACGCCCTCGAGGAGAAACGGCACCAGCGCCGTCTGGTTCGCGCGCGCCAGCTCCGGGAAAATCGCACGGAAAGCCGCGCCGTACTCGCCGCCCATGTTTGGCGGTATCTGCATCCCGGCGATGACGATTTTGACCCCGGGATTCTTCGCTTTCACCCGCTCCACGATGGCTTGCAGGTTCGCTTTCGTTTGCGCCACGGGCAATCCGCGCAGTCCATCGTTGGCCCCGAGCGCGAGAACGAGAATGTCGATCTTTTTCTGCAGGACCCAATCCAGCCGGGCCAGGCCGCCGGCGGTGGTGTCGCCGCTGATCCCGGCATTGATCACGCTGAAGGGCAGATTCTTTTCCTTCAGCTTCTGCTCGATCAGCGCCGGGTACGCTTCCTTCTCGGCCACGCCGAGCCCGGCGGTGAGGCTGTCGCCAAGGAAAAGGATCGTCCCGCCAAAAGCCGGCGTCGCCAGGAAAAGGGCCAGGAAAAGCAGAACTCGGCGCGTCAATTTCCTCATGCGCGCCGTATCACCATCGCGTAAGCAAGACGCGCCGCCCTGACCCGTCAATGAACTCATTCCCGATTCTCAACGTCCGCGACCTAACGAAAAGCTACCCGACCGGGGCCGGGCCGCTGACTGTGCTGCACGACGTCTCCTTCAGCCTGGCGCAGGGATCGACCTGCTCGATCCTCGGTCCTTCCGGGAGCGGGAAGACGACATTGCTCGGCCTGGCCGCGGGCCTCGATCTGCCGACTTCCGGCTCGGTTTTGCTCAATGGCATCGCCCTGGCCGAGATCAGCGAGGACGAACGGGCGCGGGTGCGCAACGAGCTGGTCGGTTTTGTTTTCCAGAATTTTCAGCTCATCCCGACCCTGACCGCGCTCGAGAACGTGACCGTGCCGATGGAGCTGCGCGGCGATCGCACGGCGCGCGCGCACGCGCTCGAACTTCTCCGAGCGCGTCGGGCTGGCGGAACGGAGCACGCACTACCCGGCCCAGCTTTCCGGCGGCGAACAACAGCGCGTCGCGCTGGCGCGGGCTTTCATCAATCGCCCCAAAATCTTGTTCGCCGACGAACCGACGGGGAATCTCGATTCGGAGACGAGCCAGAAGGTGATCGAGATCATGCTGGAGTTGAACCGGACGGCCGGGACCGCGCTCGTGCTCGTGACGCACGACCCCGACGTGGCGCGATTGACCGAGCGCACGATCCGGCTGCGCAGCGGAGCGATGATATGAGTCCGATCTTCCGCGCGATGCCGCGCCCGCTCCCACCCCCCTGGCATGTTGAGCAGAGCGAAACATCTCTGACTTCTCGCTTCTCCGAGCGCGTTCGAAGAAACGGTCAGAGATCCTTCGCTCCGCTCAGGATGACAAATCTGAGGAGGGCGGAAGCGAAGGCGGAACCTGATTGGAGCGCGCGACGGTGACTGGCGCTTTCGAATTTATCCCCCGCATGGCCTGGCGCGATAGCCGCTCGAGCCGGTGGCGGCTGCTCCTTTTCTCGATTTCGATTTCGTTAGGCGTAGCCGCCCTGATCGCGATCGGTTTGTTCCGGGCCAGCCTGGCCGGGGCGATCGACGAGCAGGCCCGCTCATTGTTAGGCGCGGATTTGGTGGTGGAGAGCTCGCGGCCGTTCACGCCCGCGCAGGAACAAATGCTCCGAAACCTGGGCGAGACGCAGGCGCGCGAAGTGCGCTTCCGCAGCATGGTGCTCTTCCCCGGAAACGGGGGCACCCGGCTGGTCTATGTGCGTGCCCTCGGCGGTTCGTTTCCTTTCTATGGCAAAATGGAGACGACGCCGGCGGCCGCGGCCCAAACTTTTCGCAACGGCGGCGAAGCGGTGCCGGAGGAAAGTCTGCTTCTCCAGTTTCGCGCCAAGGCGGGCGACCCGGTCAAGATCGGCGAGGCGACTTTCACCATCGCCGGGGCATTGAACAAAGTGCCCGGGGAAGCTTCGCCCGGGGCGAGCTTCGCGCCGCGCGTTTACATCCCGCTGCAGGACCTCGCGAAAACCAATCTGCTCCAGCCGGGGAGCCTGGCGCGCTATCTCAACTACGTGAAGTTCGCGCCCGGGGTTGACGTCGCGAACGAGGTGCAAAAGCTGGCGCCGCAGATCGAGAAGGCCGGGCTGGAATACGATACGGTCGCGAAACGAAAAAAGGACCTGGGCGATTCGCTCGAAAATCTTTACCGCTTCCTCAACCTGGTCGGTTTCATTTCGCTCCTGCTCGGCGCGGTCGGCGTGGCGAGCGCGATCCAGGCGCATCTCCAGCAAAAGGTGCGGACCGCGGCCATCCTGCGCTGCCTCGGCGCGGCTGGGCACACGACCGTCGCGGTTTACCTTTTGCAGGCGATGGCGATGGGATTGGTCGGCGTCCTGGCCGGCGCGGCGCTTGGCCTGACGTTGCATCGAACTCTGCCCGGGCTGCTGCAAAGCTACATCCCGTTTGTGCTGCCGACGGCGATCGCGTGGACGCCGGTCTGGGGTGGGATGGCGCTCGGCCTTGCGGTCTGCATCCTCTTCGCTCTCCCGCCGCTCCTGCGTTTCCGGCGCGTGTCGCCGCTCCTTACCCTGCGCGCGTCGGTGGAGGAAAGTGCGGCGCCGGTGCGGCGCGATTTGGTGAGCTGGCTCGTTTACCTCGTCATCGCGGCCAGCCTGACCGCCTTCGCCGTCGCCCAGACGGGAGCGTGGCGCGATGGGTTGTTTGTCGCCGGCGGACTGGGCGTGGCGGTCGCAGTCCTGGTCGGAATGGCGAAGCTGCTCATTTTTTTAGTGCGCAAACTTCTGCCGCAAGGCTGGAGCTTTGTCCTGCGCCAGGGCTTGGCGAATCTCTACCGGCCGAACAATCGCACTCTGCTTCTCACCCTCTCGTTAGGGCTGGGCACTTTCCTGCTCCTGACGATTTACCTGACGCGCGACGTGCTCCTGACCCAGTTCAGCTCGATCGACGCCAACAACCAGCCGAACATTTTCCTCTTCGACATCCAGCCGGCCCAGACGCAGGCCGTCGCCGAGCTCGTCAGGCAGGAGCAGCTTCCGGTGATCCAGACGGCGCCGATCGTGACCATGCGCCTGGTCGAAGTGAAAGGCCGCAAGTCGTCCGATCTCCTGAAGGATCCGCAGCGCAAGACGCCGGAGTGGCAATTGGAACGGGAGTACCGCTCGACTTATCGCGCCGAGCTGAGCGAAACGGAAAAGCTCACCGCCGGAAAGTGGGTGGGCCATTTCGATTATCGCCCGGGTGAAACCACGCCGGTATCGGTCGAGCAGGATATCGCGCGCGATCTCGGCCTAACGATCGGCGACACGCTCGTCTTCGACGTGCAGGGCGTGGAGATCAAGGCGCGAGTGGCAAGCCTGCGCGAGGTGGATTGGAAACGTTTCCAAACCAACTTTTTCATGGTCTTCCCCACCGGAGTGCTGGAAAACGCTCCGACTTTCAATGTCCTCGTCAGCCGCGTGCCGACGCCGGCCGCCTCGGCCCGATTGCAGAACGCGGTCGTGGCGAAATTTCCCAACGTTTCCGCGCTCGACCTGACCTCGGTCATCCAGACGGTCGACGGCATTCTCACGCGAGTCGCGCTCGTTATCCGGATCATGTCGCTCTTCACCGTCGGCACGGGGTTGATCGTGCTCGGGAGCACGATCTGGAGCGGACGTTACCAGCGCCTGAAGGAAAGCGTCCTCCTGCGCACGCTGGGCGCCTCGCGCGGGCAGATCTGGAAAATCCTCGGCGCGGAATATCTCTTTCTCGGCCTGCTCGCGAGCGCGACCGGCATCGTCCTGGCCCTGGCCGCGAGTTGGGCGCTGGCGGCTTTTGTTTTCAAACTCGCCTACACGCCGGCGCTTTGGCCCGTGCTTCTGGCCGCGGTCATTGTCACCGGCCTGACGGTGGCGGTCGGCTTGCTGACGAGCTACGGCCTGGGCTCGGCTCCGCCCCTGGCGGTCTTGCGCGCGGAGCTCGATTGACGGAGATCGGCCAGCTCGCTTTTCGTTAGGGGACGCCAGCTGCCGCGCGGCATGTCGCCGAGGCGAAGATGGCCGATGCGGGTGCGGAGGAGACGTTTCACCTCGTAGCCAATGGCGAAAAACATTCGCCGCACCTGGCGGTTCAGGCCCTGTTGCAGGACGACACGCAGGCGCGTCGTCCCGATTTGGGTGAGCCGGGTCAGCCGCGCGCGTTTGCCGTCGAGGAAAACCCCGCCGCTGAGTTTCTCGGCCAGCTTTGGTTCCCAGATTTTGTCGAGCGTGACTTCGTATTCCTTCTCCACCTTGTAGCGGGGATGGGTCAGATGCTGTGCGAGATCGCCGTCGCTGGTGAGGAGGAGGAGGCCCTCGGTCTGGGCGTCGAGCCGGCCGACATTGAAGAGCCGGGAGAATTTCGGGGGCAGGAGATCGTAAATCGTGTCGGTCGCGTTCGGATCGCGCCGGGTGGAGACGAAGCCAGCCGGCTTGTGCAGGATGATGGTGAGCGTTTCCGCGCGCCTAACGATGCGGTTGCCGACTTTGACGTGGTCGCTCTCCTCGACCTGGGTGGCGAAATTGGTGCAGGGCTGGCCGTTGATCGTGACCCGGCCTTCCGCGATGAGTTCGTCGCAATGGCGGCGCGAGCCGAGCCCGGCCGCGGCGAGAAAGCGATTAAGGCGCACTTTAGTTGAGAGTTTGTAGTTGAGAGTTGAGAGACGGAGGCGAAAGCCTGCTCTCAACCAACAACTCTCAACGATGAACGGTTTCTAGAGGTCCGGCTTGGTCTTCGGCAGGCCGACGACTTTGCTCGTCTCTTTCCACTGGCCGCGCTTTTTGAGCAGGTCGACCCGTTCGAACCGTTTCAGGACGTTGCGCTTGGCCGCGATGGTGCTGGCGCCTTTGAGACTGCGATGCTGAGACATAAATATTGCTCCGGGTTGTGCTCCGAAAATGAGCGGGCAAGGTAACTGGCCCCGCGGATTTTTCAAATGGATTACCTTTCTTCCTCGCCCCGGCTCTCGGGCCTGTTCGAATGGCGCCTCCTTTTAGGCGCGGTTTTGCTCCTCGTGCTTTGCTTTGGCCTCGTCTCCTGCCGGGGCGTCGATTGGTTCCTCCTCAAGCGCAGCCTGCACGGTAAATTCAACGACATCAGTTGGATCACGACCGAGCAACTGGCGAATCGCCTGGCGGACAAGGATCGCCTGCCGCCGGTCCTGCTCGATGTGCGGACGCCGGCTGAATTCGAGGTGAGCCACTTGAAAGGGGCGCGGCAGGTGGATCCGAAAGCGGATGCACCAAGCGCGGCGAAGGGTCTGCCGAAGGACGCGCCGATTGTGACCTATTGCGCGGTCGGTTATCGCTCGGGCGAGATGGCGGAGCGGCTTCGGGCGGCCGGGTATACGCGAGTGCAAAACCTGGAAGGCTCGATTTTCCAATGGGCGAATGAGCGGCGGCCGCTGGTGAACGACGAAGGCGAGCGCGTCACTCGGGTCCACCCTTACAGCGCGGTCTGGGGTCGCCTGCTTGAGTCCGAAGTGCGCGCGCCGTTGCCCTAGTCTTCGCTCTTGCTCCTGCTCCTGCTCTTGCTCTTGCTCATTCCGTTCTAAGAGATGTCATCCTGAGCGGAGCGAAGGATCTCTGACTCTTTCCCATCACAACGCAGGCGAAGCAGAAAAAAGGTTAGAGATTCTTCGCTTCGCTCAGAATGACAGTCTTGAAGCAGGAGCGGGGCGGGAGCAAGAGCAGGAGCAAGAGCAAGAGCAGGGGTGGGAGCAGGAGCAGGAAGGGTGGGGACGACTAACGACGGTTGCTGAGCAGGGCGGTCGTCCCGCAGGTCGTGAGCTGAAACGCGGGGGTGCCGTTCGCGTCGAGCAGGGTCCGCCAATGCGGCAGCCGGCTTTGTTCGACCAGAAGATAAAGGCGGTCGGCCCCGGGCCAGGCGTCGAGCACGGTCTTTTCGTCGAGGAAGACATCCGGTGTCGGCCCGAGCGCGGCGCCCGGCTCCGAGGCCGGATCCTGGTTCACGAGGTAGAATTTCCGGCCGAGATAAAAGAGCAGGCTGCTCCCGACGTGGATCGGTCCCTCGTAGATCACCTTGTCGTTAGGCGCGATTTCTTCGTGGATGAATTCCGCGGCGTCGGCGAGGGAGAAGTAGGGCGCCATCCGGGCAACGCCATCCATCATGCTGAAACCGATCGGGACCATGGCGGCGGCGAGCGCAGTGAGGGCGAGGCGGGGGCGGGAACGCCAGATGAACCAGATGGCCGATCCCGGAAAAGAGAATCAGCGCCAGCCCGATGACGACAAACATCGAACGAAACCCGAGCCAGGTGGAAATGGGGATATCCATGATCGTCCGCCAGGCGGTGGAGCGGGCCGCGGTCGGGCCCCATTGGCCATTGGCGTTCTCGAGCAGCCCGGGCAGCCGCCAGGCGATGAATCCGGCGACGAGACCGAGCGTGAGCACTCCGCAGACACCGACGAGGCGGGTCCAGCGCGGCATCCGCTCCCAGGCCGTGGCGGCGAAAATGGCGAACCCGCTCCACATGCTCATGGAATAATAATCCTGCCGCTGCCCGAGGAAAAAGAGCGGGAGAAACACGACCGCCATCCAGCAGAGCGGGAGGGCGTCGGCAAACTCGATCTCGCGCGGGCGAAACACCTTCCGCCAGGCGATGACCACGCCGGGCAGAATCGCGAACGACCACGGAAACCACCAGGCGAGATGCAGGCCGAGGAAGATCCCGCGCGGCACGTTGTCGTAGCTATGGCCGGGGTCGGTCTCGCCCGCGAGATGGACGAGCCATTCGCGCGCGGTGAAATGCCCGATGAAACCCGGGTGCCGGATTTCCATCCAGATGTGCCAGGGCGCGGCGATGAGGAGGAAGATGAGGATGCCGTCCCAGCGCAGCAGCTCGCGAAAACGGATCCGCGCTTCCCGGTAAAAGCAGGAGAGTAAAATCAGAATCCCCGCCGGGTAGAGCAGGCCGTGAAGGCTTTTGGTCATGCAGGCGATCGCCGCGCAGATCCAAAAGCCGATAAACCAGGCGCGCCGACCCTGCCGCCGTTCGTAGCCGCGCAGCGCGCAATACATCGCGCCCGCGATGAGCGCGCTGAAGAGCGGTTCGGGCATGAGGATGCGGTTGAAAATAAAGGTGCCGCAACAGCCGAGATGGATGAGCCCGGCGAGAAATCCGCGCCAGGGGCCGCCGAGCCGGTCGCCGATGAGAAAGGTGAGCGCGACGGCGGCGACGGTCGCGAGCGCGAGCGGAAGGCGTGCAGCGGCGGTGGTCAGGCCAAATGTTTTCAGCGAAACCGCGATCGCCCAGTAAAGCAGCGGCGGCTTTTGCGGGCGCGGGATGCCGTCGTTTGTCGGCGTCAGCCATTCCTGCGACTCCAGCATCTCGCGCGCGGCGCCGGCGTACTGGCCGTCGGTTTCATTGTAAAGATCGCCCCAGCCGATGGTCGCGACGTGCAGGCAGGCGGTGAGGAGGAGGAGGAAAATGAAGAGGGCGCGGCGCACCGGCAGCGGATTCAGGGCCGGCGGGGCGAGGAAGACCTCGTCGAGGCTGAGAGCGGGGTTGCCGGATGACATTGGTCGTTAGGCTACTCGGATCGAGGGAGTTGTCTGCCGCTGAATTTTTTTCAGCGGCGCGCCGGGGCTGGCTTCAGCCCGCGATATTCTTCCCAGGTTTCCGGCAGACGCAACAGCTTCGCCTCCGGCATTTGCACGAGCGCGAGCATCTGGCGGCTTTCCGCGATGAGCGTTTCATCGGCAATGCGTCTGATCTCAAAGCCGCACCAGAAACGAACGCGCTCGAGGCGGTCGAGCCAGCCGTCGATGCGCAGACGATCGCCCAATTTGGCGGCGCGGCGATAATCGATCTCGGTCCGGACGACGACGGGATAACGCTGGGTCTCGGCCATCTCGACCAGCTTCATTCCCAGCTTTTCGGCGAGGAGCGTGCGGGCGATCTCGATGAAGCGGAGGTAGGCGATGTTGTGCACGACGCCGCCGACATCGGTGTCGAAAAACATCACCTGCACTTCGGTTTGAATGCGCGGCGCGGGTTCAGGCATGGCGTGATCCAGTCAATAGACGCACTAAAGCCGCAAACCCGAAACCGAATTTAGCCCGACTAGAGCCGGACAAGGTCGAGCAAGAACTGGCACCAAAGATAAACCATCCCGCGCCAGGAATACTTGATCTCGCCCCCGGGCGTCTGCGTCAGCACGCCGGCCTTGATGTTGTGCGCGATCTGGTCGCGCAAATCGTTTTCGATTTCCTGCTGGATCTGGTCTTCATCGAGCGGGTCGATGATGTCGGTTGCGACGGCGTTGTCGCGCAGGAACGCCTTGTGGCTGTGGTAGAGCTGCCAGAAAGATTGGTCCGGCCGCTGCCGGTTGATCCGGAATTGCGGGGTCAATTTCAATCCGTAGGAGAGCGGATAATTCCAGGTCGTCCAGATCGTGCCGTCCTGGGCGCGCGAGGAGATGCGGAGGTAGTAAAAGGAGAGATCGTTTTGTTCGTTCAGGCAGATGGTGGCCTGGGCGCGGTCCTCTTCCTTGTAAAAGAGGCGAAAGAATTGGCGGTAATCCTCCCAGTCCCAGCCGGCGTCGCTGATGTGGGAGAAACCCTCGCTCTCGATCTGGCCGGTGATTTCATCGAGCGTCGGAAAGACTTCCTCGGAAGGCGGGCTCTTGGGCCGGAGCGTTTTTTCGCGGGGGAGGCGGAGCGTGCGGATGCGGGTGAGGATTTCCAGCCAGGGGAGGAGGAGCCAACTGAGCGCGCTGAGGAGGCCGAGAATCCAGCTCCCGGTGATGTAATAGATGGCGAGGAAGGAGGCGGTAAGAATGCCGAAGGCGCCGATCTTCTGCGAGATCGCCGACTGATAGCTGCGCATGGCGACGCTGAGCACAGCGACGCCAAGGGTGATGAAAAGCCCAAAGAGCATTTAGGGGACGATAGCGTGCTCGCGCAGGAATTTCTCCAATTGGTCGGTATCGAAATTCGCAAGCACTTCATCCCCCGCGACCAGCGTCGGAACGTAGGTCTGGTCGCTCAGCTCCTTCATTTCCTCGTAGGCGGCGCGATCGTCGCCGACATCGATCTCGGTGAATTTGTAGCCGCGCTCGGTGAGGTATTCCTTGGCATCGATGCACCAGGAGCACCATTCGCGGCTGAAGAGTCGAATGTCGGTTGGCACGGGGGGGAATAAACAAATTCCGCGAAGGGCGTCAATCTGTTCCTCGTAATCGTGCTCGTGCTCGTGCTCGAGTCGTTAGGGGCAGAATGCGGCTGATCCAGCCGCGGCCACATTAATCGGCATGAAATCGATCACGAGCAGGAGCACGATTACGAGAATCCACGGAGCAGGAGAGAGATGCTGCTCAGTTGACGATTTCCCAGATGCCGTCCGGATTGCGCACCGCGATCAGCTTGCCGGGATAGACTAACGAGAGCGCGATTCCGGCGCACATCTGTGTCTCCTCGTCCTTGATCTGGTCGAAGGTTTTCTCATCCAGGCCAAAGAGCGTGCCGGTCTTTTTCGTTACCACCACCGCCGGGCCGCCCGTGGTCGTGAATACGAGCTCGCCCACCGGCGGCGCCGTTAACCGGACGCCGGCCTTGTAAACGGCTTCGAGGCATTGCGCCCGGCGCACGTCGTCCACCTTGAGCGACTCATTTTCCTCCAGCGCCTTGTAGAGGCCGGCAAAATCGGGCTGGAACCATTCCGCCCGGGTCTTGAGCAGGGCGGCGATCTTCTGTTTGTCCTCCTCGGCCAGCGCAGCGACCGGCGGGTAATGATGCCAGGGCAAGTCGAGGGCAAAGTCGGCGGTGAACTCGCGCTCGAAAACTACTTTCCCCTTCAGGTCCTTGCGATCGTCGACACCTTCATCGGCCTGGTTGGTCGAGCGCCCGCCCCCGGGCTCGATTTCCTCCGTCGCCGTGTCCATGACCGAGGCCCAGCGAAACTGGGCGCGATAGGATTTCGCGCTGTCGTTAGGGGTGAACTCGACCCGGATCTTGTTTTTCCCTTTGCGCACCACCTGGCCGACCGAGCTCATCGGAATCCAGAGCGCGGGCGAGACCTCGCGTTCCTCAAACAGAACCGGCAACTCCTCCTCCCGCACCTCCTGCTCGACGAAGGGGAGGTTGTTGATGAAGATCGTGGCCTTGCCCGGGATCGATTTCACCTTTTCGTCCTTCGCCGCATCGCCTACGAAGGGGGTGAACTTGAATTCGACGTTGATGACGTCGGCTTCTGCCAGCGGCAGCAGGAGCAAAAAAAGCAGCATCCCGGCAATCTTTTGCATCTGCCTTTGGTGGCAAAGATTACGGCCGAAAGCGAGCCGAAAGATTGCGCCCTGGCCTAACGAAGAGTGGCGCTGGCACTCTCCTTCCGCAGTCCCTCTTCCCGGAGTTCCCGATCCAGCTCGGCGGCGGCAAGCTCGTGCGACATCATCACGCCTTTTGCGACCACGAACGTCACAAGCAAGCCGAGGAGAAATATGGCAATGAGATATTCCATCGCTTATTTCCCCCGGCGCACCTTGATTCCCGTGCCGAGAATGACGACGCGAACACCTACCCAGAGGCTAAGAATACTCGGAACCCAGAGACCGACGAAAAGGCCGTAGTCCCTGCTGACGAGGAACCAGAGCGAAACGCTGGCGAGGAAGCTGAGGAACGCTCCGATAAGAAAGGGATAATCGATTTTGTGAAACATAAGAACGGGACGCTTGTCCCTGCACAGTTGAACGACTGGGGCGGCGCCGCGGATGCGAAAACTTGCCCGGAAGCTTCTCGCCGCGAGGGTGAAATGCCGCTTTGGGAGGCTCTCCCCGGGATGCCGCGACCGGAACGCGGCCGGGCGGATTCAAGGAATTCTTGCCCGACACCTCAAAATCGCATCCATTCTCGGGGGCACGACGTATCGGAGGTATTCGTCACTCTTTAAATCCATGATCAACGACCTTCTTCAGGACCGAGCCGCGCTTTACGTGTCGGGCGCAATGACTGCGCGCGAGCGGGACGAGTTCGAGTTGATCCTGGAATTTCACGACGAACTGCGGCGCTTCGTGGGCGAGTCGCTCGAGGTCGGCGCCGCCGTCCTGCTCTCGCGTTTCTCCGCGGGCTCGCCCGCGCCGTCCGCGCGGTTGAAGTCAACCATCCTGCAGGCGATCGAGAACGAGGAGCAGCAGATTTCAGCCGAACCCTTTGTCATGACCGGCCCCGATCGTCTGGTGGAGTGGGTCAACCCGGCCTTCGTCGCGATGTGCGGTTATTCGCTCGAGGAACTGAAAGGCAAGACCCTGGGGCCGATCCTGCAGGGCGAGAAAACCGATCCCGTGGTCGCCGCGCGCATGCGGAAGGCAGTGCACGAGTACCAGCCCTGCCGCGAACGGCTGATCAATTATCGCAAAGACGGTTCGCCCTACTGGGTCGACATCGAGATCACGCCGATCAAGGACGATGCCGGCGTGCCGCTCTTCATCGTCGCGCGCGAGCGCGAGCTTCCGCTGGCGGCCTGAGCCCTCGCGCCGCTAGAGGCGCGGGCCGATCAAGCCGCGCAGCTTCATCATGCCGCGCCGGATTCGCGCTTTCACCGTGCCCAGCGGGAGGCTGAGACGCTCCGCGATTTCCGCCTGGGTGAGCGAACCGAAAAAAGCCAGCTCGATCGCCTCCCGTTGTTCGTCGGAAAGTTTCTGCATCGCCTCGCGCACAAAATCGTGGCGCTCGCCCGAGGTCGCGGCCGAGAAGGAATCGCGGTCGTCGAATTTCTCGCCCACTTCGGTTTCGAGTTTGACCTCCTCGTTGAGCTGGCCGCGGCGCTGGGTGGAGCGGATGATATCGATCGCGCGATGGCGGGTGAGGGTGACCGCCCAGGTCATCGGCTTGCCCCGGGCCGGATCGTAAAGCGGCGCTTTTTTCCAGATCTGGACAAAGACTTCCTGGAGCACATCCTCCGCTGCCTGCTCGTTGCGCAGCAGCCGGAAGGCGATGGAAAAAAGGACGCGCGAAAACCGCTCGTAGAATTGCTCGAAACTCGTGCGATCGCCCTGGCCGATGCGGCGGAGGAGCTCGATTTCTTCCAATTGGGCAGTCGACGAATCCATAGACACGTTCCCTGCCACCTTGGCAGGCCTCCTTGGCCTTGCAAGCTTCCCGCAGCGAAGTGCTGTTCCGGCGAAACGTGGCGGCTGAGAGGTCAGCCGATCGAGGCCTTGTAGGCCGCCGCGTCTTTCAGGCTCTCGAGCGCGGCGGGATCGTCCATTTTCAAGAGATAGATCCAGCCTTCGCCGTAGGGATCGGTATTGATCAGTGCCGGGTTGGATTCGAGCGCCTTGTTCACCTCGGTGACGGTGCCCTTGACCGGCGCGTAGATGTCGCTCGCGGCCTTGACCGATTCGACGACCGCGATCGTGCCGCGCGCCTCATACGAGGCGCCCATTTTCGGCAGCTCGACGTAAACAACATCGGTCAATTCGGCCTGGGCGTGATCGGTAATGCCGACCCGGATTTGGTCGTCTTCGCGGCGGACCCATTCGTGCGATTCGGTGTAAAGAAGGTCTTCTGGAACGTTCATGATTTTTTGTAGAGCGGTTTCTTTTCGATCACGGCGGGAAATTTCTGGCCGCGAATTTCGATCTCGATTTCTTCGCCAGGCTTGGGCGTTGGTGTCGTCAGGTAAGCCATTCCGATCCCGTAGTTCAAGCTCGGGGAGAGCGTGCCGCTGGTCAGCTCGCCCGCGGCGGCGCCATTGCGGAAAACCTGGTAGTGCGGCCGCGGCGGAGGGCCTTTCTCTTTCATCTTGAACGCAACCAGGCGGCGCGAGAGGCCGGCTTCCTTTTCCCGGAGCAATTTTTCGCGCCCGGTGAAGTTTGCTTTCGTCAGGTCGACAAAAAAACCGAGCCCGGCCTCGAGCGGATTGTGCTCGGGCGAAAGATCGGAGCCGTTGAGTGGGTAACACATCTCGAGGCGCAGCGTGTCGCGCGCGCCCAGCCCGCAGGGACGAATGCCTAACGATTTTCCTTGCTCCAGGATTTCGTTCCAGACTCGCGGCGCATCCGCGGCGGGGAAGAAAACTTCGATCCCATCTTCACCGGTGTAGCCCGTGCGCGCGATCCAGAGCGTGGTCGGGCCGAGCTCGAATTGCGCGATCTGGTTCCGCGCCGGCAGTTCCTTGGCGTTCCCGAAAAGCGCGGCGAAAAGCTCGCCGACCTTCGGTCCCTGCACCGCCAGGCCGGCGTACCGATCGCTCTGGTTCTCCAACTGGACGCCGGGGGCGAGATGCGATTGCAGCCAAGCGAAATCGTCCTCGATCCGCGAGGCGTTGACCACGAGCAGGAACTTCTCTTCCTCGATCCGGTAAAGGATGAGGTCGTCGATGATGCCGGCCTCGTCGTTCAGCAAAAATGTGTAATGCCCGGAGCCTACCTCGAGTTTGCCGACGTTGTTCGTGAGCATGGTGTCGAGCCATTCGCCCGCCCGCGGCCCGCTCGCGACCAGCTCGCCCATGTGGGAAATGTCGAAGACCCCGACCGCGTTTCGCACCGCCAGGTGTTCCTCCATGATGCCGCTGTATTGCACCGGCATGAGCCAGCCGCCAAAGGGAATGATCCTGGCCCCGAGCTTCACGTGCTCGTCGTAAAGCGAAGTCGTTTTTGCGGCAGCGTCGCTCATCGCGGGCAGCCTAGATGTTGCGTCCGGTGTGTCAATCTGAGCCTCCTCATCGTGCTTCTGCTTGTGATCGTAATCGCGCTTTTTCCTCTGCCGCGATCGAGCACGAGCACGAGCACGACTAGGAGAACGAGTGATGAACACGACGCGCGGGCGGTCCTGTTGAACTGCCGCGAGCCCGCCTCTACGGTGAGCGCGACGATGAGTTTCCTCGATCTGCTCGAACGCCGCTTCGGCCGCTTTGCCATCCCCGGCCTGATCCGGATCGTGGCTGGCTTTAACGCCCTTGTTTTTCTGCTCGCGCGCCTGAACCCCGAGTTTGTGCAGATGCTCGCCCTCGACCGCAGCGCCATCCTGCGCGGTGAAGTCTGGCGGCTCGTCACCTACATCTTCATCCCGACGACGGACAGCGCCTTCTGGATTCTTTTCGTTCTCCTCTTCCTCTGGTTCATCGGCGAGGGGCTGGAGCGGGCCTGGGGCGCGTTCCGGGTCAACCTTTTCTATTTCCTCGGGATGATCGGGACGACCATCGCGGCGTTTTTCTTCGGCGGAAATTTCGCCAACACGATGCTGAATGCGTCGCTCTTTTTTGCCTTCGCCAGTTTTTATCCGGACGAGGTCATCTACATCTTTTTCGTGCTCCCGGCGAAGGTGAAATGGATCGCCTGGGCCACGGCCGCGTTGCTTCTCTTTGGCTTTGTCACCAGCCCGATGTCGTACCGCATGGCCATGATCGCGTCCTTCGCGAATTACTTCATTTTTTTCGGCCCGGACCTGATCCGCGCCGCCCGCACCCGGCACCAGACCGCCAATCGTCGCCGTCGTTTTGAAGAAACGGCGCGTCCGGAAGAAGAAGCTCTCCATCGCTGTGCCACCTGCGGCGCGACCGAGCTGACCAATCCGAATCTGGAGTTCCGCGTCTCGCGCGACGGCGAGGAATATTGCCTGGCGCATCTGCCGAGCGCGGTTGTAGCCGGGGGCGCCGACCCCGGCTAGCGGAAGGCCGGACGCTCTCCAGGCGGGGTCACCGCCCCCGGCGACAACGCCACGGCTTGACCCTCTCCTCGCGCACAGGGAAACTTCCGCGATGGATCCCACGCCCGCACCGCTCATTCCGCAGGATGGCTGGCATTGCCTGCATCTTTTTTACCGGATCGAGTACGGCCAATGGCAGCTCCTCAACGCCGCCGAGCAGCGCGCTGCCAAGATCGCCCTCTCCACTCTCGTCCAGGAAACGCGCGCTCTGGAAAACACCCAGCTCCTCACCCTCAGTCAGGTGACGCCAAAAGCGGACCTTGGTTTCATGCTCATCACGCCCGATCTGCAAACCGCGAACCGGATCGAGAAGCAGCTCACGCTGTCGTTAGGCGCGGATGTCCTCGTCCCGGTCTACAGCTATCTTTCGCTCACGGAAGAGAGCGAATACATCACGACCGAGGAGCAGTACGCCGAGACCCTCGAGACCGAGCAAAAACTGAAACGCGGCACGCCCGAGTTCGAGGCCGGGATGGAGGATTTCCGCGAGCGGATGAAGAAATATCGGCAGGATCGGGTGTATCCGACGCTGCCCGACTGGCCGATCGTCTGCTTCTACAACATGACCAAACGCCGCGGCGAGCAGCGCAATTGGTATTCGCTTCCCTACGAAGAGCGCCGCACCCTCATGGGCGGCCACGCCCGCGTCGGCCGCCAATACGCCGGGAAGGTGAAACAGCTCATCACCGGCTCGACCGGGCTCGACGACGCGGAGTGGGGCGTGACCCTGTTTGCGCACGATACCTTCCAGATCAAAGCCATCGTTTACCAGATGCGCTTCGACGAGGTCAGCGCGGCCTACGCCGACTTCGGCGAATTTTACATTGGCATTCAACTGCCGCTCGACGAACTGTTTCGCCGCTTGCAGCTCTAGTTGCGCCTCGAGGATGGGTGGCAGAGTGGTCTAATGCGCACGCCTGGAAAGCGTGTTTGCCGCAAGGCAACCAGGGTTCGAATCCCTGCCCATCCGCCACCCCTTCTCAAGTTGTCATTCTGAACGCAGTGAAGAATCTCTGACTATTTCGGGAAGGGGCGGGAAGAAATGGCTAGAGATGTTGGAAAGCTCGGCCGAACGCTTCGCATTTCATTACGGCGCTCCGCTCAACATGACAGGTTTCATGTGGATGATTGGTGGTTTGTTGGTTCTGCGCCCTGACGCCGGCTCATCACCTGCGTCGTCTGCCGCACCTTGATGATGCTGTTGCCCGGGAGCACGCCGCGGAAATTCGTCCCCGGGTAAATAATGCAGTCGCGCCCAACGACTGAGCCCGGGTTGAGGACCGCGTTGCAACCGATCTCGGAACGATCGCCGATGATCGCCCCAAATTTCCGCAGGCCGGTTGCGATCATCCCGTCGGTCGCGAGGACGCTGATCTCGGCGTGATCGAGTTTCACGTTCGACAAAATCACGCCGGCGCCGAGGTGCGCCTTGTAGCCGAGGATCGAGTCGCCGACGTAGCTGAAATGCGGGATCTGGGCGTCGTCAAAAATGATGCTGTTCTTGAACTCGCACGAGTTTCCCATCACGACATTGTTCCCCACGATGACGTTCTCGCGCACGTAACAGCCGGCGCGGATGTGGCAGTTCTCGCCGATCCAGGCCGGTCCTTTCAACATCGCGCCCTGTTCCACGATCGTGCCCTGGCCGATGAAAATGGAATCGCTGATGAACGGTTTCCCGACCAGTTCGCCCAGGACGGCGGGCTTGAGCCGGAACTGCAGGTAACTCGGGATCTGCTTGAGCGCTTCCCAGACGTATTTGTCGGCCTCGAATAATTTCGAATGCGCGGTGTGTTCGAGTGCGAAAAATTCGGCGGCGCTAAACATGTACGTAAACTGCAACGCGCTCGTTAGGCGCCGGACCGGCGGGTCAGGACCTGTCCTTCCTTCGTGTCCCGCACCGTCCAGCCGCGCGCCAGGATGGCGTCGCGCAATTCATCACTTTTTTGCCAGTTCTTGGCAAGCCGCGCCTGCATCCGCTCCTCCGCGAGCTGCTGGATTTCCGCCGGGATCGTCTCCTCCTCGGCCGAAAAAGCGAGCACGGCGTTGACCTTCTCCCACCAGTTCAGCCAGCTCCGCGCCCTGTTGGAATCGATCCCGCGATCGAGCTCGCGGTTGCTCTCGCGGATCTGCTCAAACAAATGTCCGAGCGCGGCCGAGATATTGAGATCGTCGTCCAGCGCCTCGGCAAATTTATCGTCCACGATCTCCGGCGCGGAAGTTTCCGCCCCGGCGCTTTCCCGCAGCCGCCGCAGCCATTCGTCGATTCGGGCGAGAGCCTGACGCGCTTCTTCCATTCCTTCCCAGGTGAAATTAAGCGGGGCGCGATAATGCACCCGGATCAGCGCGTAACGAACCTCGCGGCCGGTGTAACCCTTTTCCAGCACGTCGCGCAGAGTGTAAAAATTGCCTAACGACTTCGACATCTTCTGGCCATCGACCAGGAGGTGCGCGCAATGCAGCCAGTAGCGGACAAATGTTTTCCCGCTGCAGCCCTCCGATTGCGCGATCTCGGCTTCGTGATGCGGAAAGATGTTGTCCACTCCGCCGCAGTGGATGTCGATCTGCTCGCCCAGCAATGTCGTGGCCATCGCGCTGCACTCGATGTGCCAGCCCGGGCGGCCGCGGCCCCATGGGCTTTCCCAAAAGACGTCGCCATCCTCTTCGTCCCACGCTTTCCAAAGCGCGAAATCGCCGACGTGTTCCTTGTCGTACTCGTCGCTCTTCACCCGTCCGGTCGAGCGCAATTCCGCGAGGTCGAAAGTGCGCGAGCTGGCCGTACTTCGGGAAACGATTGATCCGGTAGTAAACCGATTTGTCCTCCGCCTGGTAGGCAAGGTCGCGCGCGATCAATTTCTCGATCATTGCGATCATCTCCGTGATGAAACGCTCTTCGGTCGCGGAGGGAAATGCATTGGCCCGCTTGATCTGGAGCGTGTCGACGTCCTCAAAGAATGCGTTCTTTGAACGGCGCGGTGAATTCGCCCAGCGGAAGGTTGGCGGCGCGGCTGCCGCGGATGGTTTTGTCATCCACGTCGGTCAGGTTCATGACCCGCTCGACCGCGTAGCCGCGCGCTTCGAGATGCCTTTGCAGCAGGTCTTCGAAAATGTAGGCGCGGAAATTTCCGATATGCGCGTGGCTGTAAACCGTCGGCCCGCAGGTGTAGATCTTGACCGCGCGCCCGGCCGGATCGAGCGGCTGGAATTCCTCGATCTCGCGCGAGTAGGTGTTGAAAAAGCGCAGCGCCATTGGTTAGGTCGAGCGTCTCCCTATCATTTCTGCTCCACGCTCGCCACTGCCATGGCGGACATTCCTTCGCCGCGCCCGATCGCGCCCATCCCTTCGTTCGTTGTCGCCTTCAGCCCAACTTGGGTCACCTCAATCCCGAGCGCGCTAGCCAGCTTCGCCCGCATCGCCTCGAGATGCGGCCCGATCTTCGGCGCTTCCGCGATCAGCGTGGCGTCGATATTTGTTATCCGGTAGTTTTTCTCCGCCAGGATTTCCCCGACTCGCCGCAGAATTTCGAGACTGCTGATCCCGCGGATCGATTCGTCCGTGTTCGGAAAATGATGTCCAATGTCGTGTTCCCCGATTGCGCCTAACAACGCGTCGGCGATCGCGTGAGTGAGGACATCGGCGTCGGAATGCCCTTCCAGCCCCTGCGCGTGCGGGATCTCGACGCCGCCGAGCACGAGCTTGCGTCCCTCTCCAAATCGATGCGCGTCGTAACCAATTCCAGAGCGAAACATTTCGTCAGTTTAGCGCAGATCGAGCCGGCCGTTGGAAGCGACAATGCGAAACTTGTCGGGCATATCTTTCCGCGGCTCCATTTCCACGCGGCCGCCAGCGGCTTCGATCAGGAGCCAGCCCGCCGCGATGTCCCAGAGACTGATTCCCTGTTCGATATAGGCATCGAGCCGGCCGCAGGCGATGTAGGCCATGTCGAGCGCCGCGCTGCCGAGCATGCGGCACTTGCGCACCCGGTGCACCATCTGTTCGAGCAGCGGAAGTCCGGCATCGATCGTCGCCTGCGTCTTCGCAAAACCGATCGAGACCACCGCTTCGCGCGAGCTGCGCGCGCGAGCTGACCTGGATCGGTTTGCCATTCAATCGTCGGCGGCTGTCCTTTCGCGCCGCTCCAAAGTTCGTTGCGCATCGGGTCGTAGATCACGCCGACGATCACTTCCCCGCGAAAACGGAGCGCGATCGAGACGCAGAAATGCGGAATGCCGTAGAAAAAATTTACCGTCCCGTCGAGCGGATCGACGACCCATTGATAGTCGCTCGCCTGGTCGCCCACGATGCCTTCCTCACCGTAAAGCGCGTGCTCGGGAAAACGCTCGAGCAGGATTTTCGTGATCAAATCCTGCGCCAGAACATCGACCTCGAGCTTGATGTCGTGCGCGGTGGTGGCGTTCACCGTGAGCGGTTTCTCGAAGCGCGCGCGGAGCAGTTCGCCTGCGGCCAATGCCGCCTCCTTCGCCACCTCGAGAAAATTTTTCACCGGTGCACCCTAACTGATTCTCCGTTTTCGCCCGCGAGTTTTTTGCGCAAAAAAAACCGGGAGAAGAAAATGAATTCTTCCCCCGGGTTGAAGTTAGGATGAACGAAGAACGGTTCTGTCACCGCCCTTCTGTGGAGAGCGGCTTTAGTGTTTTTTCTTAGCCGTTGCTTTTTTCTTAGTCGCCATTTTTTTCTTGGCGGGTGCCTTTTTCTTGGCGGCCTTTTTCTTTGCTGGCATAGGGAATCCCCCCTTTCAATCCGCAGAAGCGGTCTGTGAACAGTATGTGAATAACTTCACTTTCATCGAGTCACTAATCGTCACGTTTTTTTTGTCAAACATTTTTCGCGCGCATCCAATATTATTTTTAGCAAAGCGCGTGCGAGCGCGGTTTTTTTTTCGCGGGAAAGTTTTTTTTCGGTGCCGTCTCGAAAAAAAATCTGCAGCTCGTTCTCGTCCGAATCCATTCCGATGTCGTTTCGCGCGACATCATTTGCCACCAGCAGGTCGCAATTTTTCTCCGTCAGCTTGCGTTGCGCGTTCGTCCGCAGCTCCTGCGTTTCGGCGGCGAACCCGACGACAAAACAAGCGTGCGGCCCACTCGTTAGGCTGGAAAGAAGGTCGCGCGTCGGCGCGAGCGCGAGGGAAAATGGTTCACGCTCCTTTTTCATTTTCTGCTCCGTGTATTGAACCGGTTTGTAGTCGCAGACCGCGGCGCACATGACAAAAACATCGCAGCGCGCAAAGGGCGCGACGGATGCGGCGAACATTTCCTCGCCCGTCGTGACCCGCACCACTTCCGCACCGGAGGGTGGAGAGAGCGCAACCGGTCCACTGATCAGTACAACCTCATGCCCGGCTTCGAGGGCGGCGGCGGCGATGGCGTAGCCCATCTTCCCGGAGGAGCGGTTGCTCAGGTAACGCACGGGATCGAGCGGCTCGCGCGTCGGCCCGGCGGTGACGACGAACTTCACGCGATTAGATTTTCCTTACTCGCGAGGAGGAATTCAACGCGGAAGGCGATCTCATCCACTTTCCACAAACGGCCGAGCCCTTCATAGCCGCAGGCCAGCAGGCCCGCTTCCGGTCCGATGAACTCGACGCCGCGCGCGCCTAACGTTGCCACGTTTTCCTTCGTCGCGAGATGTTCCCACATTTTTCCGTTCATTGCCGGCGCGACTAAAATCGGCGCGCGGGTCGCGAGCGCGATCGCGGCCAGCGGATGACCGGCCAGGCCGTGCGCCAGCTCGGCAATGATGTTGGCGGTGGCGGGCGCGATCACGAGCAAGTCGGCGCCATCGGCGAGGGCGATGTGGCCGGGATGCCAGCTTTGCTTTTCGTCGTAGAAACTGGTCGTGACCGGATTCTTCGAGAGCGTCTGCAAGGTCAGCGCGGTGATGAATTCGGTCGCGTCCTTCGTCATCACGACGTGGATGTCGTGCCCCTGTTTCACGAGCAGACTCGCGAGCTCGGCCGACTTATAGGCGGCGATCGATCCGGTCACACCGAGGATAATGGATCGTGTTTTCTTTTTCATCTTGAGCGTCGCCCCTTAAAATTTGTCATCCTGAGTGCAACGAAGGATCTCTGACCATTTTTCTTGCTCCGGCGGTTCTCGTAATAGTCAGTGATCTTTCGCTTCGCTCAAGATGACAAATGGGGGGAGGGCGGCCGAGCGAATGTTTCGTTAGGCGCTTTCGGAGGTGATGAGGCGGCTGCTCAAATAACGCTCCGCCCCCATAATCTGGCGAAACTTGAGCAGGTCCTCCTCCATCGAACGGCTGATAATGGTGTAGCGATAATCGCGCCAGAGCTCCATTTCGCGGGCCGCGGTCTGGAGGCGCGTTTCGATTTGCGCGGGCGTTTCCGTGCCGCGCTTGGTCAGGCGGCGGCGCAGCTCCTCGAGATCGGGCGGCATAATGAAAACATCGGCCAGCGACTGGCGGACAAAAGCATCGTCGAAGGCGCGAATCGCGGCCGCGCCCTGGGTGTCGATGTCAATCAGGACATCGACGCCTTCGCGCAGATGGTTCACGATCGGGTCACGCAGGGTGCCGTAGTATTTGCCGTGCACGTTGGCGTGCTCGAGGAAATCCCCGGCTGAGATGCGCGCGAGGAAATCCGCTTCGGAAAGAAAGTGATAATCCTCGCCGTCGATCTCGCCCGCGCGCGGCGCCCGGGTGGTGCAGGAAACGGAATAGACAAAATCGGGCGTCTGCCGGAGCGCATCACAGAGCGTGGTTTTGCCCGCGCCGGAGGGCGCGGAGACGACAAAGAGAATTCCGTAGCGACTAAATTCCTTACTCAAGATTTTGGATTTGCTCGCGGATTTTTTCCACCTCGGCCTTGCAGGCGACGACGTGCCGCGAAATTTCCGCATCGCCTGCCTTCGCGCCTAACGTATTCAGCTCGCGCGAAATTTCCTGCGTAATAAATTCCAGGGTGCGCCCGACCGGCTCCTCTTTGCGGAGATGATGGGCGAACTGCGCGAGATGACTTTCGAGCCGGGTCAGCTCCTCGGAAACATCCGAGCGATCGGCGAAAAAGGCGATTTCCTTGACCAGGCGGTCGTCGTTAGGCTGAAGCTCGACCCCGGCCTTGGCGATCCGCTCGAGGAGGGTGACGCGATATTTCTCCGCCAGCGCGGGATGTTTCTTGCCCACTTCCTTGAGTTCCTGGCGCAGCACCTTGAGCCGCCGAATCAAATCTTTCGCGAGGTGTTTGCCTTCCTTTTCGCGCATCTTGATCAACTCACCAAGGGCATCGCCGAGCGCTTCCTCCAGCGCCGGCCAGACTTCGTTAGGCACGAGTCCGTCTTCCGCGAAACGCAGAACGCCGGGAGATTGCAGGATCATTCCGATGGTGATCTCGCCGGTCACGCCGAGTTCCTTTTGCAGGGCCCGCATCCCGTCGTGATAGGAACGGGCGAGGGTGCGATCGAGGGCGAGGGTGCGCGCGTTTTGCGCGTTGGGGTCGAAGGCGACGACGACATTGGTGCGCCCGCGGGCGAGGCGCTCGCTCACGACCTGGCGGACGCGCGGCTCGAGCGCGCTCAGTTCACGCGGAAGGTTGATCACGATGTCGCTTTGTTTGCGATTCACCGAGTTCACTTCCACGCTGATCTTGGCGCCACCGCGGTCGCTTTCGCCGCGGCCGTAACCAGTCATGCTTCTCATCGGATGGGAGCTTCGAAAGTTTCCACCGGAATAACAAATAGAAAGACGCGGGCGTTAGGGAGACTCGGAGCCGCCCCGGCCGTGGGTGGAATCGCGCAAGGGGATGCCCTGCTGGTAGAGCATGAGATCGGCCCCTAACAATTGCGCGATGGCCGAATGCCCGGCGGCTTGCGCGGCCTCCGCACCCTCCTGCACGGTCTGGATCGCAGCGGGGTATTGACCGGTCTCGGCGTAGGCCGCGGCGAGGACACGGAAGACCAGCGGGTTTGATGCGGCCGCAGCACGAGAAGTTTTTTGCGCTAATTCGAGTGCGGCGTTCCCATCGCGCACCTCGCTTTCCGGCGCAGTGGCGAGGACCCAGGCGAGGCTAAGCTGGGTCGCGAGCCGGCCCGGCTGCAAGCGGAGCGTCTCGCGCCACTCGGCGATGGCGTCCGCGATGCGTCCTTCGGTGAGGAGGGCGACGGCAAGGTTGTTGTGCATCTCCGCGCTTCCGGGCTGGAGGCGCAAGACCTCTTTCCATTCCGCCATCGCCTCCTGCGTCTTGCCGGATTTCAGGAGCGCGATGCCGAGGTTATTGTGCGCATCCACCTTCCCCGGCTCGAGCTGGAGAGTTCGCTGGAACTCCGCGATTGCTTCCGCGAGCTGGCCGTTGCGCAGGAGCGCAATGGCGAGGTTGTAATGCGCCGCCACGTTCTTGTCGTTGGCCGCGATCGCTTTTTTGAAGTAAGGGATGGCCGCATTCGGATCGTTCTTGTCGAGGTAAGCATTGCCCAGGCTGTAGGCGGCGTCGGAATCGCCCGGTTGCAGGCGGAGCGCCTCTTGAAATTGCTCCAGGGCCTGGTCGAGGGCGCCGCTCTGGTAAAGCGCCTTGCCCAGATTGCGATGCATTTCGCTGTCGTTAGGCCGGGCCTGCAGGACTTCGCGATAATGTTGGATCGCCTCGGGATACTCCTTCTTTCTCAAAAGAGCGTTGGCCAGGTTGGTCAGGCCATTGGTATCGCCGGGGCGGATTCGCAGGGCCGCCCGGTTGTGAGCGATCGCTTCATCCACCTGACCCAGCCGGAGTAGTTCGGTGCCAAGGCCGCGCTCGGCCACATCGTTGTCGGTCGTGACGGCGAGCGTGTGACGCCAGAGGCGGACCGAGCTCGACCAATAACCCACTTGTTTCCAGGAAAGCGCCATCAGTGCCGCGATGATCGCGGTCGCCGCCGATCCGAGCAGGAGTTTTCGAGCGGGCCAACGGGCGGTGAAGTCGGCAGCGCCCCAGACGATCGCGAGATAGATGCCAATCAGCGGCAGGTAAGTATAGCGATCCGCGTGCGCCTGCCAGCCGACCTGGACGAGCCCGATGACCGGGACGAGCAGGCCGAGATACCAAAGCCAGCCGGTCACGAGGTAGGGACATTTTTTTCGGGCAAGGAAGATCCACAAGGAAGTGGCGAGCAAGCCGAGCAGCGACAGGCCCACAACCCAGAGAGCGAGATCGCCTCTCGGATGAGGATAGAAGGGCGCGAGGTCGGCCGGCCAGACCATCTGGCGCAGATAAGTCCAGATGGTGACGAGGGCGTTGTCGACCCGCCAACGCAGCGGCCAATCCTGCGCGGCGGTGAGCGCCTGTTTCTGCGCCCACATCGTCGCAACCGAAATCGCGATCGTTAGGCCAAGCAGGGGCACCTTTTCCAGGAGCAGACGCGCAATGCTGGCGGTGGGCGGTTTATAACGCGGGCCATCGGTTCCGGCCGGGGAGAAGGCGAAACGCCGGAGCGGCCAATAATCCAGGAGCAAAAGGAGGCACGGAAACGTCACCAGCATCGCTTTCGACATGAGGCCGAGAGTAAGGGCAGCGGCGACGAGCAGATAAGTCAGCAGCCGGTGAGGCCTCTGTGCATAACGACAATAAGCCCAGAGCCCAAGCATGAAGAAAACGCCGCTCAGGACATCCTTGCGCTCCGAAATCCAGACGACCGATTCGGCGCGCAGGGGATGAATGGCAAAGATGGCGGCGACGAGCGCGCTCCGCCAGACAGCACCGGTCATCGACCGCAAAACGAAGAAAAGCAGCAGGACCGCAATGCTGTGGAGCGCGACATTGACGCCGTGATAGCCGCCGGCCTTGAGCCCAAAGATCTCGGCGTCGAGCATGAGGGAAAGGGAAGTCAGCGGATGCCAGTTGCCGACCAGCGGATGGGTAAACGCCCTAACGAATCCAGCGCGGGTCAGGCCATCGCTGATCCAATGGTTCTGATAGACGTAGAAGCTGTCGTCGTAGTTGAAGAAATCGTAGCCAAGGGCACGCCCGAAAATCCCCCAGGTGATCGCGACCAGCCCGAGACAGATGGCGGGCGTTTTCCAGCGACCGGGCGAGGGCGCGGGCGACTCCGGGCGCGTTTCCGGAGCCGGTGTTTTCTTCGGCTCGGCCGGCGGGCTGGTTTTGCGGAGTGAGTTTGCGCGCTTTTTCCCGGAGCGCTTCCTGCCCCGGCTCATTGGCCGAGAGTTTGCCGGCGCGACTTCATCGCGGTTGCGAGACAACCCAGGCCGTAACGCACGCTGGCGGCGAATCCAATGGAAGACGCTTCCGGGAAATATTTTGTCGGACAGCTGATTTCCCCGATCGGATGCCCGAGGGCAATGACCTGGGCCAGGACCTGGTTGTCGAAAATGAAATCATCGGAGTTTTTTTCCAAGGGCAGCTGCTCGAGCAGGCCGCGGGAGAAAGCGCGATAGCCGGTGTGATACTCGGAAAGCTTGGCCCCAAGAAGCAGGTTCTCGATCAAGGTAAGGAAGCGGTTCGCGCCGTATTTCCACCACGGCATGCCGCCCCGCAACGCGCCCCCGCCGAGAATGCGTGACCCGAGCACACAGGGATAAAGCCCGCTCGTGACCAGGGAAGCCATCGCGGGAATGAGCGCGGGCGTGTACTGATAATCGGGGTGGATCATGATGACGACGTCGGCCCCGGCCTCGAGCGCGAGCCGGTAGCAGGTCTTCTGATTCGCGCCGTAACCGCGATTTTTCCCGTGGACTTCCACCTGGACATCAGGCAGGGCGCGCGCCATCGCCGCGGTCTCGTCTTTACTCGCGTCGTCGACCAGGATGACGCGATCGACGATCCCGTGCGCCATCACTTCGTCGTAAGTCCGGCGCAAGGTCCGGGCGGCGTTGTAGGCCGGCATCACGACGACGATTTTTTGTCCGTGCAACATGCGCTTTTGCCTGTCGACTAAACCGAAACCGCCGAAAGCGCCAGAATGGTCCCAGCGGGCTGCAAGCTTTTCGCGATAGCTTTGGAGTGCGACGGCGTCCCCGCGTCGCTTTGAGAGCGCGATTTTTTGTCCGGGCACATGCCTTTCTCGAAAAGCGGTGCGAAGACGCCCCGCACTCCGAAAGCTGCCGCGAAATTATGCGCGAGCATGGGCTCAGGACGCACTGGAGACATCGCGCTCCTCCAGAGCTTGCCCGGTCCGGCCCGACCCTGCCTCGGCGAGCAAGAGCGCAAGGGCGCGGCGATGGGGCGAGGGAAGCGGGAGGCGATCGAGGGCCCGGCGCGGGAACCAGCGCTGGTTGTCGTTAGGCTGATTTGTCGCCTGTCCGGCAAAGACAGCGAGAGTGATGCGGTGGTGGGTAAATGGAAAATTGATTTTCACGAGCGGATTTTCTTTCGGGCGGGAAGCGAGACGGGGCAAGATCCACATCCCGCGCCAGCGCGCGCTCGATTGCTCGAGCAAAACGCGGTTTTGGCGCCGGGCAAAGGTGTGGGGTTCGAAAAGCGTCACCGTCCGCGGGCGCGGTCGTTTCCGGGGCAGCAATTCAGGCCCTTCGGCGCGGCAGAAACGGCGGACCGGACATTCGCCGCAACGCGGCTGGCGCGGCACGCAAACGAGAGCGCCGAGATCCATCAGGGCGGAGTTGTGGGCCCGGGCGCCTTTGCGCGGAAGGAGGGTCTGGGCCGTTTGCCAAAGATGCGCCTGGCCCGCTGTGGAATCGATCGGCGCCTGCCAATTCGTTAGGCGAGCGAGTACCCGGCTGGTATTCGCTTCCACGATCGGCTCCGGCAGATCGAAGGCGAAAGCGGCGATCGCGCCCGCGGTGTAGCGACCCACCCCGGGCAGTTGCGCGATGGTCGCGGCGGACGCCGGGAGATGTCCGCCAAAATTGTCCCTAACGAATTGGCCGGCGGCGTGCAGGTTGCGCGCCCGGGCGTAATAGCCCAGGCCCTGCCAGGCATGCAGAACGTCCGATTCTTCCGCCTGCGCGAGAGCGACGAAATCAGGGAAGCGCGCGAGCCAGCGTTCGTAATAGGGAATGACCGTCGCGACCTGGGTCTGCTGGAGCATGAATTCCGAGACGAGGATGGCGTAGGGATCGCGCGTCCGGCGCCAGGGAAGATCGCGGCCGCGGCGCCGGAACCAGCCCTGCAAGCTGCGGCGGAAGAAGCGAAGATCGGAGAGTGGCGCGGAAGATTCAGCGGGTCGCGACATGCGTCCGGCAATGATGCCACGAGTACGCGATTCCCCAAGCGGCGAGCGCGAGAATCGAGCCGACAAAGAGCAGGCCGAAGATGCGCTCGTTCAGAAATAACTGTGCGACGAGCAGGATGAGCGCTCCGAAAAACATCAACCGTCCGCCCAGCCGATGAGTGGCCCGCCAGGTCTCGGGATTTTCCAAGGTCCAGGGCGTGCGGATGCCGACGAAATAATTGGGCCGCAAATTGCCCAGATAATTTCCCATGACGACGAAGAAGACGAGGAGGCAGGTCATCAGGATCCGGCTGCCGGGGATGTTATGGCCTAACGACGTTGCGATTTGCACGAAAAAGATCGTGTCGAGGAGGGCGAGCGAGGCGATGCGGACGATCGGAAGAACGACCGGCATAAGACTTTCGTGGTCGGGCGTGCGGCGCAGTTTGGGATCGAACCAGGGCAGGATGTGGAGCAGCGCAGTCAATCCGAGAGCGGCCAGCGGGACGATGAGAATGGCGGGTGTTTTGTCGGCCCAGGCAATAATCTGCCCGCGGAAATTCCAGCGCGTCGGAACCTGGGCAGGGAGATCCTGCCAATAAATCGCGAGCGCAAGAAACGGGGCCGCCAGGAGCACAATTTCCAACCAGTTGAGTTTGTTTTTCATTTTTGTTTTCCTTTCTTCATCAAGTCGAGGATCCAGCCTAACGAGTCGTCGAGGACGGTGGTTTCAAGCGAATAGGTGACGAACTGACCTTTCTTGCGGGAGGAAACGAGCTGGGCGTGGCGGAGAAGATCGAGGTGATAGGAGATGCTGGGGGCGGTCATGGAAAAGGCCTCGGCGATCTGGCCGGCGGTGAGGTCGCGTTCCTTGAGCATTTCGAGAATGCGTCGGCGGGTGGGATCGCGCAGAGCTTTAAAGAGAAGGTTCAATAACTGGATAATTAGTTAAATATCTAAATATGTCAACGGGATTTTTTTGTTTTTGGGACGCTTTTTTTTTGGAGTGGTCACGGGGGGGAATGGTCGCGGCGGGGGGTTGTTGCCGGTCGGGGAGTTGTCGCGGCGGGAAATTGTCGCGGCGGGGGGTGGTTGCCGGTCGGGGAGTTGTCGCGGCGGGGAGTGGTCGCGGCGGAGAGTCGCCGGTCGGGGAGTGGTTACGGCGGGGGATGGTTCCGGCGGGGGGTGGTTCCGGCGGGGGGTGGTCGCCGATCGAGGAGTTGTCGCGGCGGGGAGTGGTCGCGGCGGAGGAGTGGTCGCCGCTGCGTTGAACCACCGCCGTGGCGCCTCTTCGGACAAAATTTCTCGCCTCCGGCGATGAGCGATGATCTCGTTGCAACGTCACCGACATGCCCGCGCCGCCACTTCGCACCTACACCGCGCCGCTTACCGCCGCGCAGGTGAAAGCTCTCCGGCAATTGCTCGAGAGCGCCGGCTTCGAGTTTTCGCCCAAGCCGTACACGATTTACTTCGCGCAAAAAAACAAGCTGAGCGTCGCAGTCTATGAGAAGGGGCCGAAGGTGCTGCTGCAGGGCAAGGGGATCGATGAGTTCGTTAGTTTCGAGCTCGAGCCGAAGGTCCTCGGCGAGGCGCGCCTCGGCTACGAGGAAGTGCATGCCCCGGAAATGTTCGAGCCGCATTTCGGGATCGATGAGAGCGGCAAGGGCGACTTCTTCGGCCCGCTCGTGATCGCGGGTGCGTTTACCGATCGCGCGATTGCGCGCGCTTTTTTGGAAAACGGAATCCAGGACAGCAAACGTATCGGTTCCGACGCCAAGATCCGGGCGCTGGCCAGGATGATCCGGGATACGCCGGGAGTGGCGATCGATGTCGTGCAGATCGGGCCGGAACGGTACAACGATCTTTACGAAAAATTTGGCAATCTCAACAGCCTCCTCGGCTGGGGCCATGCCCGCGTGATCGAGAATCTGCTCGCGCAAAAGCCCGATTGCCCGCGCGCGCTTTCCGACAAATTTGCCGACGCCCGCGTGATCGAAAAGGCCCTTTTGCAACATGGCCAACACATTCAGCTCGACCAGCGGACCAAGGCCGAATCGGATTTTGCGGTCGCGGCCGCCTCGATCCTGGCGCGCGAGTCCTTCATCGACTGGCTCGAGCGCACCGGGAAACGGGTCGGGCTCACCCTCGGCCGGGGCGTTTCAGCCCCGATCAAGGAAACGGCCCGCAAGATCGTGGAAAAAGAGGGACCGGAAGGGTTGCGGCGCTACGCCAAGGTCCATTTTCGGACCGCGCACGAGATCGCGCCGGATCACTTCGCCGCGCCCGCCCCGCGGCGGGAGTGGCGCCGGTAATCGGGGCCCAGCCCGCGAGAGGGCGCAAGAGCTTTCGCAGTTGCGGCAAGCTTCCTGCTCTTAGTCCTTTCACTGCTCGTGGACACAAGACTTCTCATCCTCAACAGCGATCCGGTTTTCCAAGACCGCGCCCTGGCCATGATCGACGCCATGCGCAAGGTCGAGACCCGCATCGTGCGCAGCCTGGCCGAGGCCGTTTACATCCTGATGCGGGAAGACTTTGATCTCTTCATCGTGGAAGGCGAAGGGGCGGTTGCGATCGAGCAGGCGATCCATATCCGGCAGCATTTTCCTTCGCTCGAGATCGTGGTCCTGACGGACGAACTGGCGAGCGCCGGCAAGGTCAAGGAAGCGACCGAGCAGAATATCGAATTGATCGCAAGCGACTGCAACGATCGCCGGCTGCGTCGCCAGTTGCGCGCCTGCGTCGCCGCTTTTGAGCGCACCTCCGGCCCGGCGGCGGAGGGAATCGACCCCTGCCATTCGCTGGTCGGCAACCTCAATCAATTTTCGGCGGCTGAAATTCTGCAAATGAGCTGCCTGAGCCAGCGCAGCGGCCGGTTCACTTTCAAATCCGGCCGGGGCAACAGCGAAATTTACCTGCACCACGGGATGGTGCGGCACGCCTCCTACGGCTCGGTCGAGGGCGAGGCCGCGGTCGCGGAAATCTTCCGCTGGCGCCAAGGCCGCTTCTTCTTTGAAGAAGGCATCATCAGCCAGGTGCAGACGGTCAATCGTCCCTGGACACACCTCTTAATAGATAACCTGCAAAAACTCGATGAGACCATGCACATGATGGACGTCGCCGCGCAAAGATGAGAGACACCACCCTTGAAACGCAGCTCCGGCTGCTCACCCTGCAAACCGAAAGCTGGAAGAAGCTGCACGACTTCATCACCTACGCGCTGGACAAGTCGAAGCCGATTATTTCGCCGGAGCAGGAAAGCCAGTTCACCGATATCCGGTCGATTCTTTTGCAGGAAAGCGAACACGTTTTCAGCGAACTGAACCTCGTCGCAGAACTTTCCGGCAAAGCCATGAACGTGCTCCAGCGCGCCTCCTCCATTCGCGGAGTGCGGGAACTTTCCGGCGACGAAACCCGCCGGTTGGAAGCGGATTGGAACGCGGTCTTCACCAAGGTCGGCGTCATCCAGGGCCAGCTCAAGGCCCGGCGCCGGGAGTTGCTCGGCCGCAGTGTTTTCGTCCAGGCGCTGAGCACCATTTTTGGGCGCAGCGCCGCGGTCCGTTAGGACGTCAGACCGAACTCGCTTCTGTTGAAGCGTTTCCGCGCGCGAAACTTTTACCGGGGGCACCGGAAGATTTTCGTGTAAATCATCCGCTCAATGAACGGTCGACAGACGATTCTGGTACACCATGAGTAAGCTCACAAAACGCGACATTGTTGTTTCGATCAGCAATCAGACGGGCATGGTGCAGCACCAGGTTTTCGACGTGGTGCAGCGCACGCTCGACCACATCACCGACAGCCTGGCGCGCAACGTGGCCGTGGAATTGCGAAATTTCGGCGTCTTCCAGCCGCGGCTGACCAAGCCTCGCGTGGGACGCAATCCCAATCAGCCCGGAAGCAGTTTCGTCATCCCTCCGCGGGCGACGGTGAAATTCAAGGCGGGCAAAATCATGCGGCAAAGGGTCGAGAAACTTTCCCGGGAAATGAAGGAAGCAGCCGACCGCGCCAATGCCAATGGGAACGGCAACGGGGCGGCGACGAAGACGGAAAACGCGACGGCCTGAGCCGCGCCTCGGCCCGCAATTCCAGTTTTATCCTCCGGGCCCCGTCTGCGCAGGCGGGGCGGTTCGTCCCCTTCGGCTTTGGAAAAGTTTTCTGCGAAAGGGCGAATCCGTTTTGTGCCAGGCGCACGAATGAGCTAAGACAATTCACCTTTTATGAAAAACTCACTCTGCCTCCTCGCCTGCTGCGGCGCTTTCCTCCTCACTCCCGGCTTGAAAGCCGGCACGGAGGTCGACGACAAGACCGCCGTCGCCACCACCCAGAAAACGCTCGAAGAAACCCCGCTCGACATTTTCAAGCTCGAGCAGGGCTACGTTTTTGAGAGCGACCTGAACCACGGGGGCAGCTTCGGGAAACAGGATCTGATCCAGCTCGAGCTCGAGTACGGCCACCGCTTTCTCATCACGGGCAACTACTACGCGCACGTCGGCTTTGCCTATGACCGCTACGACTTCGGCAGCACCGGCGCGCCGGTCCCCAACCATCTCCAGGCCATGGCCGGAGTTTTCGGGATTGATTACATGCACGGCAAAGACGTCGGCGCCTTCTTCCAGGTCCGACCGGGTTTTTACTTCCAGAACGATATCGGCATCTCCTCCTTCGATGCCCCGATCACGCTGGGCAGAATTTTCGTCGTGCAGGAGGATAAATTCTACATCTTCGCCGGCGCCTACGCCTCGTTTCTGCGGAGCGGTCTTCCCGTCCTTCCGCTTGCCGGGGTGGTTTACATTCCCTCCGAGAAATTGCGCTTCATGGCCGTCCTGCCGGAACCGAAAGTCATCTATTCACCCACCAAACGCCTCGATCTCTGGGCCGGCGGCCAACTGGTCGGTGGTTCGTTCCGGACCGATCGCAACAGCAACATTCGCCCGGGAAAATTGAACGGGACGCAGGTCGATTTCGCCGATTATCGGGCCGGGCTCGGCTTGACCTACAGCGTCTCGAACAACGTCGCCGTCGACCTCGGAGCGGGCATTTCCTTCCAGCGCCAGTTCGATTTCGGCCGGGCCGGCGAGACCTACCGGACCGATCCTTCGCCCTACGTCCGGATGCAGATGTCAGCCAGCTTCTGATTTGAATTTCCCGGCCGCTCCCGGAAGAGCCTGCTTGTTGTTAGGCAAAATACCGCTCCTGGTCGCGCTGGCCCTCGCGCTCGGGGCGACGGCTTCGGCCGGCCCGCTCGAGGAATTGCGTTCGCTCAGCCTCCTCCCGGGGATCGATTTGGCCCAGCTCAAAGCGGGCAAAATTGTTTCCGAGCGCGCACCGCTCGGTGACTTCTCTCGCGGGATTCATCTCGAGTCGTGCTATTTCGTGAAGGCGCCGATGGATGCGGTCGGCAGTGCGCTGCTCCATTGGGACCCGGTCGAGCACCGCGACCCGGAGGTGCGTCTTTACCACGAATTTCCTTTGTCCGGTGCGGCCGACGCCTTCAAAAAGCTACAGCTCGACGGCGGTTTTGCGGGCGACAAATGGCTGCTCGACCAGACCGCGCGCGCCGCCCGGACGGGCGAGGCGGGCGATTTGCACCTGACGAGCGAGGAATTGACCATCCTGCGTCAAAAAGCGAAGTCGCCGAGCGAAGCCTGGCAGGAGATCATGCGCCGGCGGAGCGAGGCTCTGGCGCGGGGCGGCCTGGCGGCCGTGCCGCCGTACGGTGCCGATAAATCGATCTCTCCCATCTCTGAGTTTCGCGGCCTGCTTTCCCTCGCGCCGAAGGCGGCGCGGCATTTCGAGGCGATCACCCAGGCGCAGCCGCTCGTCGCTGGCGGCAAACCGGCGAGCGAGTCGGTCGGCTATTGGGAAGCGACCAAGGTGCGCGACCACACCACTCTGTTGCTGGCGTTGTTTGCGGCCCAGAAGTCGCGTGATTCCTGGCAACTGGTGAACTGCATCTATTACCCCTCCGACACCTACTTCATGGCGCTCGAGCTCATCCAGCTCTGGCCGGTCGAGGGCGGGACGCTGGTCTGGCAGGTCGATTTTGTTTCCGCGCCTTTCCGCACGTATCTCGGCGGAGTCGATCGCTTCGTCGCGGGCAAGCAGATGACAGAGGAAACGCTCGACACGATTAAGACGTTCCGCGCCCATCTGGAGCGTTAATGTAGACGCCTCCCTCTGGGAGGCGCGGACGTGCGCCTGGCGGGCAGGGTCGATTTGCGATCGGGAGTTTCCCCCCGCGCTTCGCAGAGCGAAGCGTCTACATTTATTCCTGGATGCATCCCTCCGATACCTACTTTATGGCGCTCGAGCTCATCCAGCTCTGGCCGGTCGAGGGCGGGACGCTGGTCTGGCAGGTCGATTTTGTTTCCGCGCCGTTTCCGCACGTATCTCGGCGGGGTCGATCGCTTCATCGCGGGCAAGCAGATGACGGAAGAAACGCTCGACACGATTAAGACGTTCCGCGCCCATCTCGAGCGTTAATGTAGACGCCTCCCTCTGGGAGGCGCGGACGTGCGCCTGGCGGGCAGGATCGATTTGCGAGCGGGAATTTCCCCCCGCGCTTCGCAGAGCGAAGCGTCTACATTTATTTCTGGATGCATCCCTCCGATACCTACTTTATGGCGCTCGAGCTCATCCAGCTCTGGCCGGTCGAGGGCGGGACGCTGGTCTGGCAGGTCGATTTTGTTTCCGCGCCTTTCCGCACGTATCTCGGCGGGGTCGATCGCTTCATCGCGGGCAAGCAGATGACAGAAGAAACGCTCGACACGATCAAGACGTTCCGCGCCCATCTCGAGCGTTAATGTAGACGCCTCCCTCTGGGAGGCGCGGACGTGCGCCTGGCGGGCAGGATCGATTTGCGAGCGGGAATTTCCCCCCGCGCTTCGCAGAGCGAAGCGTCTACATCTATTCCTGGATGCGTTTGAGCAGGAAGGCCGCGCCAACTAATGTAGACGCCTGCCTCTGGGAGGTATCTGTCAGCGCGGGGAAAGTCTGATAAGTGAAGCTGCTTAAAAGGCCCTGATAGCGGTGGCTCCGGCGCGGGAGATGGGCTGCGAGTTGGTTGACAGGGAAGCGTTCTCTGGGTGTCAGCTTTCGCTCATTCGCGATGCCAAAGGCCCGGTCAAAAATCGCGCCCGCCATCGGCAAGCGGCGTTCGAAAAACGACAGCATCAAAATCATGCCCGCCATTGGCGAGCGGCGATTGAAAAACGTCAGCATCGAAATGTCAATTTTCCGCGCCGCTCCATCCATCGGTCGGCTCGGGCAAAGGGCGCTGAGTGTTTTTAAGACTCGAATGCTTTAAGCATTCGAGCCCCATTTTTTCCCGCCGCAATTTTCGCCAATCAGTTAACGTTTCCCGTGATTAGTGCGCTGTTCTCGCGGTTCGGTTCATCCAGGGCCAGCCTCTTCTTTTCCAACTCCGTCAGGAAGGCCCCTCTCCTTCAGCGCTGTGATCGATCTTTGCGACCGGCGCTAAACAGATGCCTTGGAGGCGCGGACGTGCGCCTGGCGGGCAGGATCGATTTGCGAGCGGGAATTTCCCCCCGCGCTTCGCAGAGCGAAGCGTCTACATTTATTCCTGGATGCGTTTCAGGAGAAAGGCCGCGCCGACGAAGGTCACGATCGTGGCGCCGAGCATGTAAATGAGGTCGCCGCCGTAAAAGGCGGGCCCGGCGTGATAAAGATTCACCAGCCGGAAGGCCCGGCAGAAGTGCGTCAGCGGAAATAATTCCGAGAGGTAGCGAATGGCTTGCGGAAGCTGCTCCAGCGGAGCGAACGCTCCCGAAAGAACGAAAATCGGGAGCAAAAAGAACACCGAAAGCTGAATCGCCTGGGTCTGCGTCCGGGAAAAGGCCGAGATGAGCAGACCGAGCCCGAGCGAGCAAAGCAGAAAAAGCAGGCAGATGAGCGCAAGCACCGGCCACTGATAAAACACGACGTGAAAATGCCAGCCCGCGACCACGATCACGACGAGGATGAGCAGGATCGAGATCGCCAGGTAAGGCAAAATTTTCCCAATCACAATTTCGCCCCGGCGCAGCGACGTCACCATCAGCTGGTAGAGCGTGCCCGACTCCCGTTCGCGCGCGATCGTGCAGGCGGTCAGGGTTACGGTCAATAATTGCAGAATGATCCCGATGATGCCGGGGACGACGTATTCGATGAAGCGTTGATCCGGGTTGTAGAGGACCTTGGTTGTCAGGCCCCATTGGCTCATGGCGGAGACAAATTCCTTCCGCACATCGACGGGCAATTTTTTTGCCAGATCGATCACGTCTTCGGGCAACCCCTCGACCGTGGCTTCGAGCTGTTGCTTCTGGAAAACGCCGAGGCTTTCCTGGATCCGGCCTTCCAGTTCCTTCGCCGTGTTCGTGTCGCTCCCATCGAGATAGAGCGCGAGCGGAATCGGATCGCCGTTCTTCAGGCTCGCTCCCCAGCCCTGCGGAATGATGAGCGCCGCGTGCACCTCGTCGCGGAGCAGATCGGGGTTGCCGCTGATTTTCTCCGACGTCTTCCACTGAAAAGTCGTTTCGCCTTTTAACTGGCGCACGAAGACCTCGCTCGCGGGTGATTTATCCCGGTCCTCGAGCAGGGCCGGCACGTTCTTCGCGCCGGTCGTTTCAAAGGCGTGCCCGAAAATGAGGGTGAAGACCGGGGGCAGAATCAGGAGCAGAACGAGAATGCGCCAGTCGCGATAGATGTGGATGAATTCCTTCACCGCCACGCTGCTGATCGCCTGCAAAGAGGAACCGATTCTCATCGCAGCGCCTCCGGGTTGAGCATGGCGGCGTAGCCTTGCGAGTAGGCGGTAAAGACGTCTTCCATGTCGGGCTCGGCCCAGCGATGGGCCATCAGCTTGATCTCGGGAAAGGGCCAGGCGCGCTCCCACTCGGCCAGGAGAGCTTCCGCTTCCGCGGCGTAAATGCGCAGACTTCCGCTGCGCAGGGAAACACCGAGCACGCCCGGGGTTTCGCGCAGCCTAACGAGCGCTTCCATGGCCGGCTTGGCGTCGAGTTCGAGCAGTTTTGCCTTGAACGTCGCCTTCAAATGGCGCGGCGAAGCCTTGGCCAGGAGGCGGCCCTCGTGGATAAACCCGACCTCGGTGCAGCGCTCCGCCTCATCCATGTAATGGGTGGTGACGAAGATCGTGATCCCGTTGTTGCTCAGGTCGTAAAGCAGATCCCACATCTGCTGGCGATGGACCGGGTCGAGTCCCGAGGTCGGCTCGTCGAGAAACAACAGCGGCGGCTCGTGCACCAGCGCGCAGCCGAGAGCGAGCAATTGCCGCATCCCGCCGGAAAGACTTCCGGCGGCGGTGTCGCGTTTTTCTTTCAAGTCCATCTGGCTCAGGATGCGTTCGATCCGGGCGTTCAGTTCGTTAGGCGGGACGCGGTAGGCCCCGGCAAAAAAGCGCAGGTTCTCCAGCACGGTCAGGTCGGGGTAAAGGCTGAACTTCTGCGCCATGTAACCGAACTTCCTCCGCACCGCGTAGCGCTCCTGCCAGACATCGGCCCCGTCGATCGTGGCCTGCCCCGAGGTCGGGCGCACCAGGCCGCAGAGCATCCGCATGGTGGTCGATTTGCCCGCGCCGTTCGCCCCGAGGAAGCCGAAAATTTCGCCGCGATTGATCTGGAGCGAGAGATCGCCCACCGCGCAAAGATCGCCGTAGCTCTTGCTCAGGCTGCTGAGGGCGATTATCGGCTCGCTCATCTCCAAAGAAAACGCGGGAAACCCTTCATCCGGTCCCTCCACTAGGGGAAACGGCCTTTTTTTCAAGCGCAACCGCCGCGCCGCGCGTTGACCGCCCCAGGGCAGAGCGGGAGGGCGCCGGGTCGCGTCGATTTGCAATCGACGATGCTCCGATTGCAAATCGGAGCTACGATTGGGCATGAAATTGCTCCGCTACTTTCTGTTTCTGATCCCGGTTTCCCTGCTCGCGGCCGACCCGGTGAGCGAGATGGCCGAGTTTTCCGTTTTCGGCAAAGTCGATCTCGCCGCGCTGGCGAAGGGCGAGATCAAGACCGCGACCGGCGCGCCGATGTCGAACGCGCGCCATCTTTCGGTGCAAAGCTGTTTCGTGATTCCGAAAACGCCCGCCGAGGTGATGGCGGCGATGAAGCGTTTCGATCCGACCGCGCATCGCGAGTCGAAGGTTTATCTGCATAGCGATCTGCCGGCGACGCCGTCCGCTGCCAATTTCGCGAAACTGAACAACCCGCCGGGCAACAGCGCGGTCAAGGCGCTCGCCGCCGCGACCGAAAAAATGTCGCCCGAGCTCCAGCTCAGCCAGGCGGAGGCGAAGAGCTATTCGCCCGGCCAGCCGGTTTTCAAATTCTGGTCCGATCTCCTGCTACAGCGCGCCCAGGCTTTCGCCAGCGGCGGCGCGGCGGCGCAGGCGCCCTACGATCACACCCGCAACGCAGTCCAGCCCGGGAAAGAATTTGCCGCGCTCGTCCGGCAACAGGGCAAGGTAAACCGCCAGTTCGGCGGTTTCCTCGGTAGCACTGGCTTGCTCGGTGGCAAGGGCTCGCTCAAGCCCGACCTTTATTGGGAGCTGCTCGAGGTCGAAGACGAAGGCGTCCTCACTCTCGGCGCTTCTTACAATCGCTCCACCGCCGGCGGCGGGGCGCAGACCGCCGACGGCCTTTTCTACGCCAGCGGCGGCTACAACGTCGCCCTTACTCTCTATCAGCTCTGGCCGGTCGAGATCGGCGGCAAGCCTTCCACCCTCGTCTGGCGGGGCGATTTCATCTCTGCCAACTCGCTCGGCGACCTCCACGGGATCGAGCGCCTCGCCTCGGAATCGGCCATGCGAAAGGATATTTTGAAGGCGGCGACCCTCTTTCAACGCCATAGTAGCCAATGATCTTACGTTACCTCGCCCTTGCGGGCCTCCTCAGCGCCGCCTTTGCCAGCACCGCCCTCGCCGGCGACGGCACGGATTATTCCAAAACCAGCGAAGCCGTGGTCGAAGAGCCCTATCGATTTTCCGCCGAGTTCACGATCGAACAGGCCTATATCGGCGGTGCCGACGTCCAGCGCGGCAACCGGCTCGTGGATGATTTCGACGAGTATTACTCGAACGTTTCCTTCGTCTACACCCCGCGGATCAAGTTCGGCATCCTCCGGCTCGGCGCGCAATGGGAACGCTTCTCCTTCGGCTTCCCTCATGGCGGCCAGCAGCTCCCCAATACCCTCCAGTCGGTCAACTCCATTGTCGGCCTCGACACGAAATTCTCCGACTCGCTTCTCTTCCGCATCGAAGCTCAGCCCGGTTTCTACGGCACCTCCTTCGATGATCTCGATGGCGACAACTTCAACGTCCCGTTCATCCTCGGCGGCACCTACATTTACAGCCCGGACGTGCAATTCGTTTTTGGCGTCGGCGTGAATGTGCAGAGCCGGTTCCCGGTCATTCCTGGCGGCGGCGTGCGCTGGAAATTTGCGCCGAACTGGACCCTCAATGCCACCCTCCCGACCCCGCGGCTCGAGTATGCGGTCAACCGCAATCTGACCGTCTTCGGCGGCGGCGATCTGAAGGGCGGCACTTTCCGCACCGGCGACCATTTTGGCGATAACAACGGCGACACCGGGCTGAACAACGCCTGGTTGAGCTATCAAGAAATCCGGGTCGGCGCGGGCGCGGAATGGAAGATCAACTCCAACTTTTCCGTTACCGTCGAGGGCGGCTACGTCCCATATCGGCAGTTCGATTACCACCGGACCGAAGTGCGCTACCACAACGAAAGCGGCGCGCCCTACGGTGCGGTCATGCTGCACGGTGCGTTCTAATTTGTTGCAAAGCGCGTCGCGGCGACTCTGGGGAGCACAGGTGGCCCGCCTGTTCCGCTCGGCGGCCCGCCGGGCGGCGAAGTGCGGTCCCGGAGAGTGGAGAATCAATCTTCCAACAAGTGGCGCCCACCCCGCTTCGGCGGGCCGCCGAAAAGGACAGGCGAGCCGCCTTTGTTCCCCGGAGTCTGACGCCCGCGTTTCGCAGAGCGAAACGTCTACAGGACGAAGGTGCTGCGGCGCCAGCCCGTCCGTCCGTTAGGCGAATAGACCGCGTTCGTGCTCTGCGCGCTTTGCAGCCGGACCGACTCGTTAGTCTCGGGCGCCTCCGGCGCCTCTGGCGCTTCGGGTGCTTCCGGTGCTTCTGGCGGTTCCGGGGCCTCGGGCAACTCCTGCCGCTCCAGCTTCTCCAGCCGTTGACGCACGTTATCGGGCAACTTCGCCCGGTCTTCCGGCGTTTCGATCGGCCCGTTGTAGAGCTCGTTGCCCTGCGCATCCTTCGCCGTCAGCATTTTCCGGCCGCTGGCGTTTTCGATCTTCAATTCACCCTGGTCGTCGGAAAAAGTAATCGTCGCCCGGCCGAGATCGATCCGGGTCGATTTCGTCAGGCCATCGTCGCTCGTGACGATGCGTAAATTGCGGACCGCCCGTCGCGCCTCGTCGCCCGCCCGCATCGCCTCGTCCTTCGCCCGCTTCACTGCTTCGCGTACTGCCGTCATGTCCGGCGCCTGGAAATCGAAATTCATCTTCTCCAGGTCGTCGAATTTCCATTCCTTCTCGAAGCCGAAAGCGCCGCGGCCGGCGGACGCTTCCTTCTTTGCCAGCTTGACGCTGACTTTCATGTCCTTGCCCTTGCGCATGATCGTGAAGTCAACCGCAGTGCCGTCGGCAAAACTCCGGACCAGTTTCCCGAGCTGGCTCGGGTTGACGATCTGCTGGTCGTTCAGCATCCGGATGATGTCGCTCTGCTGCAGGCCGGCGGCGGCGGCGGGGCTGTTTGGGACGACGTAATCGATCACGACCCCGAAGCCTTTCGGCAATCCCATCTGCTCGGAGAGGACGCGCGGGACATCGGAGGTCTCGACCCCGAGAAAGGTGACCGGTTCCTTCGGGCTGCGGTCGCGCTCGTGGAAACGTCCGCGCGGCGGGGCCGGCGGCGCCGGAGCAGTCGGCGGCGCGGGTTGGGTCGAAGGGGTGGATGGGATCGATGGGAAGGATTGGATCGCGGGGGTGGATGGCGGAACGGGCGTCGGCGATTGGGCAATGGCGGCGAGCGGAAGCAGCGCGGCCAGCGCCGTCGTTAGGCTAATGTGTTTTTTCATGGCGTGTTTTCCTGTTTACTGAAAGGAGACCGGCGTGAGCACGACCTGCTCCGCCGGATAGGAGACGCGCAGCGACGCACCCGTCTGCGGGTTGCGCCACTGCATCGTCTCGCGGGTGTCGTAGCGGACCCGCCGGAGCGGTCGCTCCGATTGGTTAGGCGAGAAAACGAGACCTTCGTCGCGACGACGAAAGACGACCTGGGTGAGGGCGGATGGTTGCAGGCCGGGATCGTAGACTTCGGCCGGAACAGGGCTGGTCGTCTCCTGCGCAAGCACCGGCGCCGCGGGAGGCGGCTCGGCGAAGAAAGCGAGCCAGACGAGGACGAGTGCCGAGGCGGTGGAAAGGCCGAGACCGAGCGACCACCAGAGACCGGTGCGGCGCGCGGGCCGCGGCAGAACCCCGGCGGTGGGAGTCGCGGCCGGTTGTGCGAGGGCGACTTCGATGCGCGCCCGCAATTCGTCCGAGACCGGCGCCGGGCGCAGTTTTTTCAACTCACTTTCGAGCTCGGAAAAATCATTCATGGGGTTGCAGAGTTTTTTTGAGCGCGCCGAGCGCGTAGCGGTAGCGCGAGGCGGCGGTGTTTTGCGAGATCTCGAGGACGCTCCCGATCTCGGCGAACGTGAGGTCGTTCCAGATTTTCAAGACCACGACCTCCCGTTGTTCGTCCGGTAAACGCTCGATCGCGGCGGCCAGTTGCTGCTGATCTTCATCAATTGTCGTGAACTGCGGCTCGAAATGCGCGGCGCCGTCGAGGGCGACGGCCGCTTCGCGCCGGGCGCGGCGTTGTTCGCCCCGAATGCGATCGAGGGCGGTCGAGCGGACGGTGGCGTAAAGCAGGGCGCGGTTATCGATCGAATGCTGCCGCCGCCAGAAACGAACAAAGGCTTCCTGGACGACGTCCTCGGCTTCGGCGCGGCAGTTGGTCCAGCGCCGGGCGAACAGGAGGAGCGCGGGGCCGAGCTGTTTAAAACAGGCCTGCCAATCGTCTTCGCTGCGCGCACTCTCCATTTCTTCTTCACGTCTTTTAGATTGAGACGCCGCCAAATGCAGCTTTTGTCTAACGAAATGAAAACTGTGTCCGTTTCCGTTTGCTTCCTCTTCCTCGTCTGTGGCGCGGTTTCCCTCGAGGCGGAGGAGGCGGCGAAAACCGGCAACGCAAAATCCCTCGCCGCGGCCGAGACGGCTTTCGCCGCGGAAGCGCTCGCCAAAGGAACGCGGACGGCGTTTCTCCATGCGCTCTCCAAGGAGAGCACCGTCTTCCTGCCCGGTCCGGTGAATGGATTGCAAGGCTGGGGAGCCAAGCCGGAATCGAAAGCGGTCTTGCAATGGCAGCCCGTCCTGGCGGCGACCTCGACGACGGGCGACTTCGGTTACACCACCGGCCCCTGGAGTTTTAAGAACGACCCCGCCGATAAGGAAGCCGCCAGCCATGGCCAGTTCGTCTCCATCTGGCGCTGGGAAAATGGGCAGTGGAAATTGTCCTTCGATCTCGGCTCGGAGAATCCCGCGCCGACCGCGCCCGCGCCGGAATTGCAGCTCGCCGACAATCACGCCCCGAACGAAGCGGCGGAAGATGCGCAGCCGGTGATGCGGGCGCATGACGGCCGTTACGCCGCCGACCGGGCCGGGCAACTCGCCGGCTGCGCGGAGGAGAACATCCGGCTCTATCTGCCGAAGCAATTTCCCATCATCGGAAGCACGGAAGCTTCCGCCGCTTTGAAAAAAGAAGCGGCCCCGATCAAGTTCGGAGCGCCCAAGGGCGGCGAAGTGTCAGCTGGCGGCGACCTCGGCTACGTCTGGGGCGAGTACCACAACGGGAAAGGCGACGGAAGCGAGCGGTTATTACATGCGGATCTGGCGGAAGGACCGGGCCGGGGAGTGGAAGCTGGCGCTCGATCTGATGCATCCTCGTTAGGGGAGATGTGAAATGACTAATTCCGAATGACGAATGACCAATCAATTCCCAAGCTCGAATGCCAAATGAAGCGTCATCTCCCGGCGGCTCATTCGGACTTCGTCATTCGCCATTGATTCGTCATTGGTCATTCGGAGTTAGTCATTCGGAATCATTCCGAAGTGCGCCCGCCTGCACGATCTGGGCAAAACTGCGCGGGTCGAGGCTCGCCCCCCCGACGAGCGCGCCGTCGATATCCGGCTGCTCGAGGAGCTGGCGCGCGTTGTCCGGCTTCACGCTGCCGCCGTACTGGATGCGGATCTTTTCCGCGGTCGATTCGTCGGACATTTCCCCCAGCGTCCGGCGAATGAAGGCGTGCACTTCCTGGGCCTGCTCCGTCGTGGCGACTTTGCCGGTCCCGATGGCCCAGACCGGTTCGTAGGCGATCACGATTTCGTGAAATCCCGCGTTGTCGACTTCGGCCAGGCTGCCGCGGAGCTGGCTGGAGATGACTTTTTCGACCTGGCCCTTCTCGCGTTGCACGAGGGTTTCGCCGACGCAGAGAATCGGGCGCAATTTTTCCTCGAGCGCCGCGCGCAGCTTGCGATTCACGATTTCATCCGTCTCGCCAAACATCGCCCGCCGCTCGCTGTGGCCGAGGACGACGTAACGGACAAACAGTTCGCGCAACATGGCGGGGCTGATCTCGCCGGTGAAGGCGCCGCTCCGTTCCCAATGCATGTTCTGCGCGCCGACCTTGATGCTCTGTGTCTGGGTGAGCAGAGCGGAGACTTTCGAGATCGCGGTGAACGGCGGCACGATCACGATCTCGACTTCATCGAGGTCGCCGATCTCGCGCAGAAAAGTGGTGATGAATGCCTCCGACTCGCTCTCGGTCATGTGCATTTTCCAATTCGCGGCGATGATTTTTTTGCGCATGACTGGTGGGTTATTTCTCGCTTAAGGCACCAACGCCCGGAAGCTCCTTGCCTTCGATCAACTCGAGCGAAGCACCGCCGCCGGTGGAAATAAAGGTCATCTTTTCCGCCAGGCCGGCTTGCTTCACCGCCGTGACCGAGTCGCCCCCGCCGATGATGGTGGTGGCGTCTGATTGCGCCAGCGCCTGCGCGGTCGCGATCGTGCCGGCGGCAAAATCCGGGATCTCGAAAATGCCCGGCGGGCCGTTCCACAAAATCGTTTTCGCGCGCGCGATCTCGTTTTGGAAAAGTTTGATCGATTCCGGCCCGAGATCGACCGCCTGCCAGCCCTCGCGCACGCCGTCGTTAGGCGAAAGCCGTCCGGTCGCGTGCGTGGTGGCGCCGGCCTTGATCGCGTCCGTCTCCAGCGCGTCGACCGGGAGGACAAATTTCACTCCCTTTTTCTGCGCGAGATCGAGCAGTTCGCGCGCGAGATCGAGTTTGTCGGCTTCGACCCGGCTGGCGCCGACCGGGATGCCCTGGGCTTTGAAGAACGTGTTCGCCATCGCACCGCAAATCAGGATGGTGTCGGCTTTTTCCATCAGCGCTTTGATCACGCCGATTTTGTCGGAGACCTTCGAGCCGCCCATGATGACGACGAACGGTTTCGCCGGCTGAGCCAGTTCTTCGTGGAGATATTTCAGTTCTTTCTCCATCAGGAATCCCATCGCGGATTGCTGAACAAACTTGGTCACGCCCGCGGTCGAGGCATGAGCGCGGTGGGCGGCGCCGAAAGCGTCGTTGACGTAGATCCCGTCGCTCAATTTCGCCAGCTCTTCGGCGAACATCGGGTCGTTCGCTTCCTCGCCGGCGTAGAAGCGCACGTTCTCGAGCAGCGTAACGTCGCCTTCCTTCATGTCCTCGACGATCGCCTCGGTGTCGGCGCCGATGCAGTCATGAGCAAACGCGACGGGGTGCCCGATCAGATCGTGCAAGGCCAAGCCGACCGGGCGGAGCGAATATTTCTCCACCGGCTGACCTTTCGGCCGGCCGAAGTGCGCCATCAGGATCGTCTTCGCGCCCTGCTCGCGCAGGTAATTGATCGTCGGCAGGCTTTCCCGCATCCGGGTGTCGTCCGTGATGACGATTTTTCCGTCGCGCTCTTCCGTCGGGACATTGAAATCCACCCGCACGAGCACGCGCTTCCCGCGCACTTCCAGATCGCGAAGACGGAGCTTGGCCATCGCCGTTACTTCGAAATCATTTCCAGCATCTCGACGCAGCGATTGCTGTAGCCCCATTCGTTGTCGTACCAGCCGACGACCTTGACGAATTTGCCCTGCGACATCGTTAGGCCGCTATCGAAAATGCAGGAGTGCGGGTTGCCCACGATGTCGCGTGAAACCAGCGGCTCGTCGCTGTATTCGAGCACGCCTTTGTAGCTCGCGTCGGCCGCGGCTTTCTTGAAGGCGGCGTTGATCGCTTCCGCGGTCGCTTCCTTTTCCAGGATGACAGTGAACTCGGTCACCGAACCATCCGGCGTCGGGACGCGGAAGGAGCCTCCGTTCAGCTTGCCTTTGAGGGCGGGTAAAACTTCGCCGATCGCTTTCGCCGCGCCGGTGCTCGATGGGATGACGCTGACCGCCGCGGCGCGCGCCCGCCGCAGATCTTCGTGCGGCAGATCGAGGATGCGCTGGTCGTTGGTGTAGCTGTGGATCGTGCTCATGAAGCCGTTCACGATCGTGTAATTGTCGTTAAGCACCTTGGCCAGCGGCGCGAGACAGTTCGTCGTGCAGCTCGCGTTCGAGATGATGGTGTGCTTGGCCGCGTCGTAGATCTCGTCGTTAATCCCGAGGCAAATGGTCGCGTCCGGATTCTTCGCCGGGGCGCTGATCAGGACCTTTTTCGCGCCGCCCGCGAGATGCAGCTCCGCTTTGTCGCGGCTGGTGAAAAAGCCGGTCGACTCGAGCACGACGTCCACGCCGAGGTCTTTCCACGGCAGCTTGCCCGGGTCGCGCTCCTTCAAAATCCTGATCTTGTGGCCGCGGACGATGATGTTCTGGTCGTCGTAGCTGATCTCGCCGTTGAATTTCCCATGGACCGAATCCCATTTCAGGAGATGGGCGAGGGTGTGGGTGTCGGTGAGGTCGTTGATCGCGCGGACCTGCCCGACCTGGTCCTGGGACATGGCGCGCAAGACGTTGCGCCCGATGCGGCCGAAGCCGTTGATGCCGAAGTTAGCCATAGAAGAAGTTGAGAGTTTGGAGTTGAGAGTTGAGCGCCGGCTACGAGCCGAGAGGGCTTACCATTAGAACGCCCCGAAAGGTCAGGCAAGTGAATGAACAAAACCGTCCCGGAGACAGTCGAAGAACGGCTCATGCGCTCCCTCATCCCTTTTCTCCTGCTCTGTCTGACCGCGGCTCCGGCCCTGGCGAAAAAACAGGTCGCTGCCAGCGGTAAGATTCCGACCGTTCTTGTCCTCGGGGACAGCCTTTCCGCGGGCTACGGATTGAAACGGACCGAGGCTTACCCAGCTTTGCTTTTGGAAAAGGCGGAGGCTGCGGGGCAGCGGCTGCGCGTCATCAACGCGGGGGTGAGCGGCGACACCACCGCCGGAGGTTTGCGCCGGCTCCCGCGCCTGCTCGACCGGCCGATAGATGTGTTCATCGTCGAGCTCGGGATCAACGACATCTTTCGCGGCGTCCCGGTCGCGACGATCGCGGCCAATTTGCAAAAGATCATCGACCTCGCGCGCGCCCATTCGCCGCAGGTGCGGGTGATCGTGGCCGGAATGCAACTCCCGCAAACCGCGGTCGACGATTCCCTGACCGCTTTCGGCCTGATGTATGCCGAGATCGCGCGGCGCAACTCCGCCGAGCTCGTTCCATTTCTCCTCGACGGCGTCGCGGGGAATCCAAACCTGAATCAGCCTGACATGATCCACCCCAACGCGAGTGGGCAGAAGATTTTGGCCGCCAATGTGTGGCCGGTGCTGGAGCGGGTCCTGCGGAAAAGCTAAGGCGCCGCAAGCGTTGCGCGCGCGGTCGCGATTGTAGACGCTTCGCTCTGCGAAGCGCGGGGGGAACAGGCGGCCGTTGCTTGCCGCGATCGTCCGTCTCGCGCCTCCCAGAGGGAGGCGTCTACAGTGGTAACGGTTGCTGCTGAGTCAGGCAATGGAACGCGCCCAGGCCCCAGATCAGCTCGCGGCAATCGATCGGGACGACCTGGCGCGTCGGGAAGGCGCGCGCCAGCACTTCGATCGCTGCTTCGTCATTCGGATCGGCAAACGTCGGCAGCAACACGCTCGTATTCGCGATATAGAAATTGGCGTAGCTCGCGGGCAGGCGCAGGCCTTCGCGCTCGATCCTTTCCGGCATCGGCAGGGTGAGAACCTCGAGCGGATTTCCACTTATCGTTAGGCCGCGGAGCCGTTCGAGATTGGCCTGCAGGGGCGCGTAGTTGGAGTCCGATTCGTCCTCTTCCACCACCGTCACCACCGTGCGTTCCGCGACGAAGCGGGTCAGGTCGTCGATGTGCCCATCAGTGTCGTCGCCTTCGATCCCGTCGCCGAGCCAGAGGATCTCGCGCACGCCGAGATAATCGCGCAGCCGTTGCTCGATCTGCTCGCGGCCGAGCTGCGGGTTGCGATTTGGGTTGAGCAGGCAGGCTTCGGTCGTGAGAAGTGCGCCGGCGCCGTTGACCTCGATCGACCCGCCTTCCAGAATCATCTGCGGGTAATAAATTGGCAGGCCAAGCTTCTCCGCCACCCGCGTCGGCACGACCTCGTCGAGATCGCAGGGCGGATACTTCCCGCCCCAGGCGTTGTAATCCCAATCCACCACCGCGAGGCGCGGCTCTTCGGCGCGGGTGAGGAAGATCGGGCCGTGATCGCGGCACCACGGCTCGTTCGTCGGGATCATGTGGAAAGTCAGACGCTCGTTAGGCAAACCATCCAGCACCGCGCGCGCTTCCGCTTCATGCGCGCCGTTGCAGACGTTGATGTTGACCGGTTCGGACTCGAGCAGCGCCGCCACCATCGCGCGAAACACCGGCATCACCCGGTCGTAGGCCTCGGGAAAGCTGATTCCCTCCCGCCGCGGCCAGGAAAGCCAGGTCGCGGCATGGGGTTCCCATTCCGCCGGCATGCGATAGCCGAGCGCGGCGGGCGTTTTTTCGTTAGGCATAACAGGGGCAGAATAGCATCGCCTGAAAAGCGACGCGAGGACGCGTGCGCACTCCGAAAGCACTGCGTGCGAAAAGATTTTGCGTCAGCTTTGGGAGTGCGCACGCGTCCTCGCGTCGCTTTCGGGTCGGCCGCGAAATCGCGAGGCCGGTCGTTAGCCGCGCGCGTCGACGGGGCTTGTCAGGCGCGGCGCTGTTGCGCGGCGAGGAGCGGCGGGAAATCGAAGAAGGCGGGCGAGGTCGTCCGGCCGAGCAATTCTTCCGCGGCTGCCTTTAGGGCGCGCCAGCGATCCCATTCCAAATCGGGCGCACCCGCGATGTGCCGGACCAGGCTGCGCCATTCCATCAGGGCGCGCTCGACGTCGCCGTGGCGCAGCGATTCGGAGGTGATTTTGTAACGGCCGGTCGGATTGGTGATGACTTCGCGAATGACCTCGGACGCGCCCGAGCCGTAATGAATCGGCACGCCCATTTCGAGGTAACCGGGGTGGTCAGCCCGTTCGTAAACGCGCTGGCAAAGCGCGCCCAGGCGTCCGCCTAACGGGGCGTCGTCGCCGGCAAAGCGCGGGCCGGCCCGGATGTTGGCGAGATCGAAAACCAGATCGTCGATCGGGTAGGTTTCGTCCTCGAGCGCGGCGGCGATGGCGAGGCCTTCGCCGCCCTGGAAAAAGCCGAAGACGATTCCACGCCGCGTCGGCGTTCCATCGCGTTCGACCAGCCCGAGCCGGCGCCAGGCGTAGGCGGGCGACGCCACAATGTCGACGGTTTGATCGTGCTCGAGCTCGGAACAGCCGCGGCATGGAAGCGGGAGCGCGGCGCGCTCCGGCGGTGCGACGAGACATTTCCCTAACGAATCGCGCCAGGCTTCGACCGGCACCTCCGAAAAGTCGATTCGCACCGTGAGCAGGTTTCCGCGCCTGACGAACTCCGAGACCGCGCCGCCCCCGCTCCATTGCGGCATTAACTCGGTCACGCGTGCGCGTAGCTCGGCTTCCGGGAGCGATTTTAGCTGGAGCGTTTTGCGCAATGGCTTGACCAGTTGCAGGTCCGGTTGCTCCGCGACGGCGGTGGCGAGCGGCATTTCGCGCCCGTAAATTTTCTTTTCCGGCAACCGGCAAAGATTCCCGAGCCGGAAACGATCGATCGTTTTCGGAATTCGGAGAGGCGGAACCCAGCGCTCGCCTTCGCGGAAGAGCGCTTCGCCTAACGACGACAGCACTTTTTCGCCTCGCGGCTCCCAGGCCTCGGCGCTGTTCAGGATCTCGACGATCGGCCGCCGGACGAAACGGGCCCGTTCCGCATCGACCCAAAGCCCGCACGGTTTCGGGCCGGTGGCGAGCGAGTGCTCGACTCCAAGCGGGACGCGTTGCGCGCTGAAAAGCGAGCGGCTCACTTCGACCGCCGCCGCAAAAGGCTGTTCGCCGCGCTCGGCGGCGCCGCGCATGACGCTGATCAGGCTCGGCCAGTCGACCTGCGTGGCGCGCTTCAACTGCCGCGGCCGGGCGAAGCTCAGACGCGGCTGATCGGGCGTGAAAAGGACGAAGCCGGTGTCGTCAAGTCCGCGGCGGCCGGCTCGGCCGAACATCTGGAGCAGTTCATCGGGCTCGACCTGGCGCTCGAAATTTCCCGAGAGATAACGCGTATCGGTGATCAGGACCGAGCGCATGGAAAAATTGATCCCGGCGGCAAGACCCATCGTCGCGACGACGACGTTGAGCTGCCCGGCCTTGGCCAGCGGCTCGATCAACCCGGCGCGGACCGCGTAGCTGAGGCCGCTGTGATGATACGCGACCCGGCTGCGCAAGCAGTTTCGTCAGGCGTTTGCCCGCGAGCGCTTCCTGCTGCGGCGAGAGCGGGAGCGGATCGCGCACCGGCACCGAGCTCGCGATGGCCTGCGCCATCTCCTCAGTCGCGTTGCGTCGCGGCGCGAAAACCAGGACCGGCGCGAGCCCGGCATGGAGCGCTTTCGCGATCATGCGCGGCCAGAATTCCCGGATCTGGAGAAAGCCGACCTCAGGCAAATTGCGCAGGTCGACTTCATGTTGCGGCACCGGGCGCTGGTCGTGCCTAACGAGCACGGCGTCGCGCCCGATCCGGCGCAGCCATTCGACCACGTCCTGCGGGTTGTTCACGCTCCCGCTGAGCAAAAGAAGCTGCGTCCCGGGCGGGGCGAGGGCGAGCGAGAGTTCGTAATGCACCCCGCGGACCGGGTCGGCGATGAGCTGGTATTCATCGACCACCAGCAGGCGCGGACCTTCCCGCCGGAGAAAACGGGAGCGCTGCGTCTCGAGGGTGGCGACGACGACCTTCGCGTCCAGGTTCAGGGCGAGATCGCCGGTCGCGATCCCGACATCCCAGCCGCGGGCGCGCCATTCCGCGAGCTTGTCGTTGGCCAGGGCGCGGGTCGGGACGGTGAAGACGGCCTGCCCTTTGAGCGAGGGATAGAGGAGCTCGAAAATGTAAGTTTTGCCCGCACCGGTCGGGGCGTGGACGACGACATCCTGCCCGGCCTGGAGCGCGCGGACCGCCTCCTGTTGCCAGAGATCCGGCACGACCAAGTTGATCTCCAGCCCTCCCATCGTCTTTCCAAGATGGAGCTTTCAGGCGCCGGAGCAATGCAGACCGCCCCACGTAGGAGATTTTTCCAGCCGAAACCCCTCGCGCTCGCGTTTTATCAAAACCTCGTTAGCGTCCGGAAGATTCCGCATGAGCGTCGCAAAACAAACCAAAGTCAAAACCGGGATCGTCGGTCTCGACGATGTTCTGCGCGGTGGATTTCCCCCGCGGCGCCTTTACCTCATCCAGGGCGCGCCGGGCTCGGGCAAGACGACGCTCGCGCTCCAGTTTTTGCTCGAAGGCGCGCGCCACGGCGAAAAAGTTCTCTACATCAGCCTTTCCGAAACGCGCGAGGAGATCGAGGAGGTGGCGCACTCGCACGGCTGGTCGCTCGATGGTCTCGAAATCGTGGAGCTCTCCGCGATCGACGCGCAGCTCAGTGCGGAAGCGCAGAACACGCTTTTCCACACCGCGGAAGTAGAGTTAACCGAAACGACCACGATGCTGCTCGACGCGGTCGAGCGGGTGAAGCCGACCCGGCTCGCGTTCGATTCGCTTTCGGAGCTGCGGCTCCTTTCGCAATCGGCCTTGCGCTATCGCCGGCAAATCCTCGCCTTCAAGCAATACCTGGCGGGTCGCAATTGCACCACTCTCCTGCTCGACGACACGAGCACGGCCGGGAGCGATTCCCACGTGCAAAGCCTGGCCCACGGCGTCGTCTCGCTCGATCAAACCGCGCCCGATTACGGGGCGGAACGGCGCCGTTTTCTGGTGAAGAAAATTCGCGGAACCACGTACCGCGGCGGTTACCACGACTTCATCATCGCGACGGGCGGTCTGATCTTTTACCCGCGCCTGGTCGCGGCCGAGCATCACCGCTCGTTCGAGAACGAGAACGTCTCGAGCGGGGTGAAGGGGATCGACGCGCTTCTGGGCGGCGGGCTGGCGCGCGGCTCGAGCACTCTCTTCATGGGCCCGCCCGGCTCGGGCAAATCGACCCTCGCGCTCCACTTCGTCCTCGCGGCCGCGGCGCGCGGGGAACGGAGCCAGATCTACAGTTTCGACGAGAGCCTCGAAACCATGCGCGCCCGGGCGGAGGGCCTGAAAATGGGCCTGACGGATTTCCTCGAGAAAGGAACGGTCGGCGCGACCCAGATCGATCCGGCGGAGTTATCTCCGGGCCAGTTGAATTCGCTCGTTCGCCAGGCGGTCGAGGAAGAAGGCGCGAAGTTTATCCTGATCGACAGCTTGAACGGCTATCTGCAATCGATGAGCGACGAGCGTGCGCTCAGCTTGCAACTGCATGAGTTGCTGACCTATCTCAACCAGCAGGGCGTCATCACCATCCTCGTCCTCGCGCAGCACGGGCTCATCGGTTACATGCAGACGCCGGTCGACATCACCTATCTCGCAGACACGGTGGTGATGTTGCGCTATTTCGAGTCGCAGGGATCGGTGCACAAGGCGCTCTCGGTGGTCAAGAAACGGACCGGCTCACATGAGGGCACCATCCGGGAACTCAAGATCGCCGACACCGGCATCAAAGTGGGGCCACCGTTGAAAAATTTCCGCGGTGTCCTGAGTGGAACGCCCGAGATGCTGAAGGTAAAGCCGCCGCCGGACGGACCCAAGCGTGGCGATGAAAAGCGATGACCTTGGCAGCGCGGTCCTCGTTCTTGCCCCGACCGGCAAGGACGGCGCGCTGGCGGTGGCCACTCTGCGCCAGGCGGAGATCGCGGCCGACGCCTGCGCCAGCGTCGCGGAAGTAGCCAGTCGCTGCGACGAATCGACCGACGCTCTCCTCCTCGCGCAGGAAGCGCTGGTCGCCTCCGAGTTGCCTCTCCTGCTCGAGGTGCTCTCGCGCCAGCCGGCCTGGTCGGATATTCCCGTCATTGTTCTCACGAGCGGCGGCGGGAGCGACGCGGTCAGCCTGCGCGCGCTCGAGATTTTCGGCCCGAGCGCGAACGTCGTCCTCCTGGAGCGGCCGTTCCGGGTCATCACGCTCCTGAGCACGGCCCGGGTCGCTTTGCGCGCGCGGCGCCGCCAGCGCGAGGTGCGCGATCTTCTCGCGCAACGCGAACAGGTGCTGAGCAGCATCAGCGACGCCTTCTCCGCGCTCGATTCGGAATGGCGCTACACTTATCTCAACGACCGCGTGACCGAACATGCCGGACTCAGGCGCGAGGAGATGATCGGGCGCAAAATCTGGGATCTTTTTCCCCAGCTTGTCGGGACCGAGTTTCATCAGCGTTGCCTGCGCGCGCTGGCCGAGAAACAGCCCGACCATTTCGATCATTTCCATGAACAATGGGGCGTCTGGCTCGAGACGCGCATTTATCCGGCGGAGGATGGCCTCGTCATTTTTCGGTCCGATATCACCGAGCGCAAACAGCAGGAAGAACGGATGCGCAAAAGCGAAAGTCTCCTTCAGGAAAGCGAAGACCGGCTGCGTCTCGCGGTCGAGGCGGTCGATGCCGGGACTTTCGATTTCTATCCGCTCAGCGGGGTGCTGCGCTGGTCGGATCGCTGCAAGGAACTCTTCGGGTTGCCGCCGGAGGCGGAGGTTAATTTCGACACTTTCCTGCGCGGACTTCATCCCGAGGATCGCGACCGGGTCGCGGAAACCGTCGACTGCACGCTCCGGCCGGGAAGCGACGGACGTTTCGACACCGAGTATCGAACGATCGGGATCGAGGACGGAAAAGAGCGCTGGATCGCGGCGAAGGGACTGGTCTTTTTCGATCTCACCGGCACGGCCGCGCGCTTCATCGGCACGGTCCTCGACATCACGCAGCAGAAGCAAGGCGAGCTCGAGCTGCAACGCGCGAAACAGGAGGCGGAGGCAGCCAACCAGGCGAAGGATCATTTTCTCGCCATGCTCTCGCATGAGCTGCGCACGCCATTGACGCCGGTCCTGATGACGATCGCGACCCTGCGGCGCGACCCCTCGCTCAGCGATGAGTTGCTCCGCGACCTGGAAATGCTCCAGCGCAACATCGAGCTCGAAGCGCTCCTGATCGACGACCTTCTCGACCTCACCCGCATCGCGCACGGCAAGCTCGAGCTGCACAGCACCGCGGTCGATTTGCATGCCCTGATCGAGCACGCGCTCAAAATCGCGGAAGGCGACTCGGCCGGGCGCCGGCTCGAGATCGTTAGGCAACTGCAGGCGAAACATTTTCACACCTGGGGCGATGCCGCCCGGCTCCAGCAGGTCTTTTGGAACCTGGTCAAGAACGCGGTCAAGTTCACCCCGCCCGGGGGCAGGATCGAAATCATCACCCGCAATCTCAACCCGACCTCGATCGAGATCGTGGTGCGCGACAACGGCGTCGGGATGGAACCGGAGCTGCTCCCGCGCATTTTCGAGGCCTTCGAACAGGGCGGACGCGATGTCACAAGCCGGTTTGGCGGGCTCGGGCTCGGCCTCGCCATTTGCAAACGGGTGGTCGATCTCCACCACGGCACGATCACCGCCACGAGCGACGGCCGCGGCCACGGCGCCAGTTTCACCATCACCCTCGACGCGATGGAGACTTCCCTCCTCGACGGCCCGGCGACTTATCTGGCTGGCGACCTCGCGGAAAGCAAGGGAATTGAAATCCTGCTCGTGGAAGATCACGAAGACACCGCGCGGGTCCTGCGCCGCATCCTGGCCAAGGCCGGGCACGACGTTTCCCTGGCCAACAACGTGACTGATGCGCGCGCGCTCGCGGCCGGCAAGAGTTTCGACCTCGTGATCAGCGACGTCGGCTTGCCCGACGGGAGCGGGCTGGAATTGATGCAACACCTGAGCGCGACTTACGGCCTGCACGGGATCGCGCTGAGTGGTTTCGGGACCGATGAGGACCTGGCCGCGAGTCGGGCCGCCGGGATTCGCCGAGCACCTGACCAAGCCGGTCGACTGGGAACGGCTGAAAAGCGCGATCACGCGCCTAACGAATCGCGAACAACCGATTCCGCAGGGCGATCGTTAGTCGAGATTGGCGGCGGCGCGGTGCTTGCCTTCGAGCTCCAGGACCATGCGCTTGATGTGGCGGTATTTCGTGTGCCGGGCGAGCCGGCGATGGCTCGCTTCCGGATCGCCCCATTGCACGACCTGGATCATTTCATTCCGCACGCCCCAGCGATTCATTTCGCCCGGTGTCGCCATGTAGAGATCGATCGTGTTCCGGCCGGAAAGCGCCCAGCCGTAATCTTCCACCCGGTAAAGTTGTCCGGTCGAAAGGACGCGAAAGATCGTCCCGGCCGGCCAGCGCGCCCAATCGGCCGCGGCGCTGCCGTAGACCTGGTCCGAAAAGTCAGGTGACTGGAAAGGCTGGAGGCGCGAGACATAGGCGACCGGCTGGTAACTCGTTTCCGGCCCGCGAAAGACCTTCTGCGGCGCGAGCGGCAGAGCGCGTGGAACGGCTGGAACCGGTGCGGCACGCAGCACTCCGCCGAGCGCGGTGCGGTTTCCGTACTGCGTGTGATCGGCCTCGGTGTGGGTGTAAGCGGTCGTGCGCACCTGCTGGAACTCGGCCCTGGCCAGCGGCTGCTCGTAGGCCGGCAGACTGCGCGTCGTGCCGCAGGCGCCTAACGACATTCCGACAACGACAGCGAGCAGGGAAGAAAGGATTCTCATTCCGAGTGAGTCGGAAAGTTATTAACAGTTATTCACAACCCCGACAAGCAGGGTTTTCTGTAGACGTTTCCCTCTGGGAAACGCGGGCCTGCGCATCGCGACATATAAATTCGGCGTGGACTTTCCACTGGGAAACGCGTACGTGCGGATCGCGACATCTAACTTCGGCGTTTTCCCCCGCGCTTCGCAGAGCGAAGCGTCTACATTGCATCGCCGTTGCTTTGCCGGAAGCTGCTCGATGCTCGCGAAATTTGCCGACCACGTCTCCCAGACCCTCGAGGAAATTAAAGCGCAGGGGCTTTACAAAACTGAGCGCATCATCACCGGGCCGCAGAATGCCGAGATCCCGATCGCGGATGGACGGCGGGTGATCAATCTCTGCGCGAATAATTATCTCGGGCTGGCCGACCATCCCGCGCTCATCGCAGCGGCGAAGGAAGCGCTCGACAGCCACGGCTTCGGGATGGCGAGTGTGCGCTTCATTTGCGGCACGCAGGACATCCACAAGGAACTGGAAGCGGCTCTGACGAAATTTCTCGGGACGGAGGACACGATTCTTTATCCCTCCTGTTTCGACGCCAATGGCGGCTTGTTCGAGACATTGTTAGGCGCGGAGGACGCGGTTATTTCCGATGAGCTGAATCACGCCAGCATTATCGATGGAGTGCGGCTCTGCAAAGCGCAGCGCTTTCGTTACAAAAACTCCGACATGGCCGATCTCGAGGCGCAGTTGCAGGCGGCGAAGGATGCGCGCTTCCGGCTCATCGCGACCGACGGCGTTTTCTCCATGGACGGCACGATCGCGAACCTGAAAGGCGTCTGCGATCTGGCGGAAAAATACGACGCGATGGTGATGGTGGACGACGCGCATGCGGCAGGTTTCATCGGCGAGAAGGGTCGCGGCACGCCGGAACATTGCGGGGTGCAGGGCCGGATCGACATCCTCACCGGAACGCTGGGCAAAGCGCTCGGTGGAGCGAGCGGCGGCTACACCAGCGGGCGGAAAGAGATCGTCGCGCTCCTCCGGCAACGTTCGCGGCCTTATCTTTTCTCCAACACGGTCGCGCCGCCGATCGTGGCGGCGTCGCTCAAGGCGCTCGAGCTTCTCACCAGCTCGACCGAGCTGCGCGACAAGCTGGCGGAGAACACGAAATACTTCCGCGCTGCCCTGAGGGACGCCGGCCTAACGATCAAACCTGGGACGCATCCGATCGTCCCGATCATGCTGGGCGACGCCGCGCTTTCGCAGAAATTTGCCGCCCACATGCTGGAGAAAGGCGTCTACGTCGTGGGCTTTTTTTATCCGGTTGTGCCGCACGGGACGGCGCGGGTACGGACACAGGTTTCGGCGGCGCATTCGCGCGCGGAACTGGAACTGGCGGTCAAGGCTTTTGCCGAGACGAATGCTGAGCTGGCCGGGTAGCGCTGTTCCAGCGCGACGACCTTTCCCTTTCCGCTTCCATTTCCCAGGGATCGTCGATCGATGGAAAAGTTCGCGACGGCGGAACGCCGTCGCCAGCGCGCAGAATGCGCGCGCTACCCCGGAAAAAAGGCGGCTGCCAGCAAGGTTGCTCTGTTTCACCTGAGATGATATGTTGCTTCACATGAAACGAGCGAAAGCCAGGTCGGTCGGGACGGGGTTGGTCGCCCTGCACATCGCGACGAAGAAACCGAACCCGCCGCCGGCCCAGGTGATCCAGGTGGTGCAGGAAGGGCTCGATTTTGCCGAGCTGGAATCGCTCCGGGACCAGCTCGATCTCCCGCTCGATCGTCTCGCGGCGCAACTCGGCCTCGCCCGCGCCACGCTGCATCGGCGCAAAGTGAGCGGTCGCCTAACGAGCGACGAATCGGATAAAGTGCTCCGGTTCGCCCGGCTGCTCGGCCAGGCGGTCCAGCTCTTCGGCACCATCGAGGAAGCGCGACAGTGGCTGAAGGCGCCGCAACGCGGGCTCGGCGGCGCCATCCCGCTCGACTACGCACAGACCGAGACCGGCGCGCGCGAAGTGGAAAATCTTCTCGGCCGGATCGACTACGGCGTTTATTCCTGATGCCTTCCGGCTGGCGGATCGACAAGCCGGGCCGCGAAGCGTTTTCCGGAGAAGGCGCGCGACGTTTTGGCGGTCGCTGGAATTCGCCGGGCGTGGCGGTGATTTACCTGAGCGAGCATCAATCGCTCGCCGCCCTCGAGATTTTCGTCCACCTCCAGCCGCTCCTCCCGCACGCGAACTATCTGGCGTATTTCGTGGAATGGGATGACGCACAAATGGAAACGCTCTCCCCGAAAAAGCTCCCTCCCGACTGGCGGTCCTCGCCGCCCGGGCCGGCGACGATGCAGCTGGGCGATCAATGGGTGAAGGAAGCGCGTTCCGTCGTCCTCGCTCTCCCGAGCGTGATTCTCCCCTCCGAGAGAAATTTTCTCCTTAACCCCGCCCACCCGAAGTTTCGCCAACTGCGCCGGCACAAGCCGGTCGAATTCGCTTTCGACAATCGCCTGGTCGGTCGTTAGGCCGATTAATCCAGGTGATAAACTTCGACCAGGCCGACCCCGGTGGTGTCGAGCGCGCCGCGCACGATCGCGGTGTAACCGCCCGGCGGGAGGGTGGAGAGAATGGCCGATTCGGCATCGTCGCTCGGAGCCAGGCCGGTGGCCTCAATCTCGGCTTGCTCACTCTCTTTCCAATCGTCGTTGCTCGTGAGGAGGGCGCCGCTGCCGTCGCGCAACTCGAGGGTCGGATCCTGAAGGGCGTTGGCGACTCCGAAGTTGCCTAACGAAGGCCCGATCGCGCGCACCAGCACGGTGGCATCGCCTAATCCCTCCGGGCCAATGATGAAGCCGCCGATCATGACGTTGTCGCCCGTGTCGATGAAACCGCGGGTGCTGATGTTGGCCAATTTGGAGTCGGCCGGCTGGTCAAGATCGTAGGCTTCGACCAGGCCGATGCCGGTGGTTCCGCCCGCTCCGCGCACGATCGCGGTGTAAGCGCCGGGAGCGAGGGTTTGCACGATGGCGGATTCGGCGTCGTTGGTCGGCTGGAGACCGGTCGCTTCGATTTCCGCTTGCTGGTCGTCCTTCCAATCGTCGTTCGTCGTGACCGAGCCGTCGAAGCCGTTCAGTTCCAGTGTCGGATCCATCAGCGCGCCGGCTACGCCGAACGGTGTCAGCGCAGGCCCGATCGCGCGCACGATCACGCGCTTGGGCGAAATGCCGGTGACGATAAATCCGCCGATGAGGACGTTGTCGTCGGTCAGCACCTGCATGCGGGTGGAGATGTTGAGCAGCTTGGTCGTGAAAGCGGCGGAGAACTCCGAGGTGTTTCCGTCCGGATCGGTCGCGGTCGCGGTGAACGCGGTCGAGGTGCCGACGACCGGAAAGGTGACGCTGAAGACGGCGTCACCACCTCCGTCTGTCGCCACGTCTTCGAATCCGAGAAAGGTCTGGCCTTCCCCGTAGCCGCTCGGGTCGACGCTCTCGTTGCTGAAAAATTCCAGCCGGTAAGTCTTGCTCGCTTCGCTGTTGAAGGTGCCGTCGATTGTGACCTCGCCGAGACCGAAAGTCAGGCCGGTGATGACCGGAAAATTCTGCAGGTTGTTCGCGCCGGTGTCGGCGTCCCCGAGGTCGTTGAGCGTGACGCCGCTCGGGAGCAAGTCGATGCCGAGTTCGGCATTGTCGAAGATGGAGTTGCCCAGGACTCGGTTATTTGTCGCGAGGTCCCCGGCCATGCTGACGCCTGCGTCGCCGTTGTGCGCGATGAGATTGCCCGCGCCGGCCGCCGTGCCGCCGATGGTGACTTCGTCTGCGTTTATGATGAGGACGCCTTCGGAGGCGTTGCCCATCGGGATCGTGCCGGTGAGATCGGTGCCGATAAAGTTGCCCTGGACGGTATCGCCGCCGTTTTGCACCAGCACGCCGCGAGCTCCGTTGGCCGAGATAATGTTACGCGTTTCCGGCGTGGTTCCTCCGATGAGGTTGCCGTCGGAATTGACGACCTGGACTCCATCCGCCGCATTGCCCAGCGGATTGGTGCCGGTCGCATCGGTGCCGATAAAATTTCCCTGCACCACGTTGGAAAACGGGCCGTTGTCGATGGACAGCCCGGCGCCGGCGTTACCGGAAATGACGTTGCGCGCCCCCGACGTCGTCCCGCCGATGAGGTTGCCGCTGCCGTTAAAGTCAAGGCGGATCCCGAAACCGCCGGTGCCGGCGGTGGCGTTGGGCAGGGCGTTGGCGCCGGTCGCGTCCACGCCGATGAAGTTCCCTTGAATCACATCATCGTCGTCGCTGATTTCGAGGCCATTCAAGCTGTTACCCGAGATGATGTTGCGCTGCCCCGGCAGGACGCCACCGAAACGGTTGCCGGATCCTCCGCTGGAGCGGATGCCCTGGCCGCCGGTAATGGGGCGCGCGATCATGCCGGTCGGATCGGTGCCAATGAAGTTGCCTTCGATGACGCAGTTGCTGGCGCCGGAGTTGAGGTTGATGCCGTCGTTCGAACCGAAGCGGTTAATGACCAGCCCGCGGATCGTGCTCCCGCTGCCTCCCGCGACGATGAAGAGAGAATTCACGCCGGCATTCGCTCCGCTAATTTCGATCAGGAGCACGGCGTTGTCGGCGTCCGCCAGCGTGTTTGGACTGGCGCCGGGTTGGGTATAGCCGTCGATCGTCACCGGGTCAGTGATGCTCGGCAGACTGCCGATCGGGGTGATGGTGTGCACGCCCGCGCCGGGGATGTTGAAGCTGATCGTATCGGCGCCGCCAGTTGCGTTCGCGTCGAGGATCGCCTGCCGGAACGAGCCCGGCCCGGAGTCGTCTGCATTAATGACGGGGAAATCATCGGCCGTCGCCTCGCGCGTCCCGCCAAGAGCGATGACGAGGGCAAGGCAGGCGAGTTTCAGCAGCCGGCTGGGACGGGAGCGTTGCAGGAGGGCGGGGCATTCCAGGGAGCCAGAGCAGCGAATGATCATAAACACCTTTCGTTTTCGCGAATGACTTCATTCGCAATTTTTCTGCGCGAAGGAGGAGATGCTTATTCGGGCGCCTACCAATTCACGCCAGCGCGATTAACTCTGGAAACTTGGAAAAAGACAAGCGAGTTTTTTGGGGGGTTTGGGGTTTGTTGCTCAACGTCTGCACTCGTGGTGACTATCGCAGGTGATAGACCTCGACCAGCCCAACGCCGGTGGTGTCGAGTGCGCCCCGCACGATCGCAGTGTAGCCGCCGGGCAGGAGGGCGGCGAGAATGGCCGATTCGGCCTCGTCGCTCGGGGCCAGGCCAGTGGCTTCGATCTCGGCTTGCTGGCTGTCTTTCCAATCGTCGTTAGTCGCGAGGAGGGTGCCGCTGCCGTCGCGCAGCTCAAGGGTCGGATCCTGGAGCGCGCCGGCCACGCCGAAAGACGTCAGGCTGGGTCCAATCGCGCGTACCAGCACGGTCGCGTCATCGCCGTCGCCGAGAATGAACCCGCCAATCATGACATTGTCCCCGGTATTGACGAAGCCGCGGGTCGAGATGTTGGCCAGGCTGCCCGCGGCGGGGTCGAGATCGTAGGTCTCAACCAACCCCACGCCGGTCCCGTCATTCACTCCGCGCACGATCGCGGTGTAGGCGCCCGGATCGAGGGTCGCGACGATGGCTGACTCGAGATCATTGGTGGGCGCTAGACCGGTCGCCTCGATTTCGCTCTCCTGGGTGTCTTTCCAGTTGTCGTTTGTCACGACCAACCCGTTGCCGTTCAGCTCCAGGGTGGGATCAGCGAGAAAATTTGGGATGCCGAAGTTGCCTAACGCCGGCCCGATGGCGCGCACGATCACGTTCTTGGGTTCCGTGCCGGAAATGATGAAGCCGCCGATGAGGACATTGTCGCCCGCCTCCACCGCCAGGCGGGTCGAGATATTGAGGAGCGTCGCCGCGCCGGCTCCTCCGGTGAGGTAACGCGCCAGGGCAAAGCTTCCGCCGGAGCCAGCCAGCCCGCCTGCGACCAGCTTGCCATCAGCTTGGAGAGCCATGGCGTTGATCACATCATCGCTCGAGCTGAAGACCGTCGTGACCGTGCCATCGCCGCCGAAGGTGGGATCGAGCGCGCCGCTGGAATCGTAGCGCGCCAAGGCAAAATCCAGGTTTCCGCCCGGGCCGGCGATTCCTCCGGCGATAATTTTCCCGTCCGACTGGATCACGACCGCGTGTGCTTCGTCGGTGACGGGATGGATGTCGGTAATGACTTTCCCGCCGGTGCCGAAGGTGGTGTCGAGGCTGCCGTTGGTATTGTAGCGGGCGAGGGCAAAATTATCGTTCGCCTCACTCGTGATGAAGGTGAAACCGGCGGCGACGATCTTACCGTTCGTCTGGAGGGCGATCCCATAGATGCCGTCGAGGCTGGAGGAAAAATCGGTCGCGACTTTGCCGTCGACGTCAAAGGAGGCGTCGAAGCTGCCATCCGCATTCAGGCGGACGAGCGCGAAGTCGGGGCTGCTCGCGTCGCCCCTGCTGGCCGATCCGCCCGCCACGATCTTGCCATCGCCCTGGATGACCAAAGCAAAAGCGGCGTCGTTCCCGGAAAAGAAATCGACGTTCGTCCCGCCGCTGGCGCCAAAGGAGGTGTCGAGCGTGCCATCCGTGTTGTAGCGCAGGATGGCGAAGTCGAGGCTATTGGCGGCAGAATCGCCGCTCCTGCCCGCGACGACGATTTTTCCGTCGCTTTGGATTGCGATTGCGTTCGCCTGGGCGGGGCCATCGCCAGACACATCAGTCCTGACTCGGCCGTCGCCAAAGGCGCCGAAGCTGGTATCGTCCGTGCCATCCGGGTTATAGCGGACGAGGGCAAAAAACTGCGTCGAAGACCCGGCCACAACGATCTTGCCGTCCGCCTGAATCGCGACCGCGTAAGCCCGATCGTCCTCGGCAAAGAAATCGGTGAAGACGGTGCCACCGGAGCCGAAGCTGGAATCGAGGTTGCCATCCGGATTAAAACGCAAAACCACCATATCCGCGTTCCCATTCACACCGGTCCCGATGTAACCGGCCACGACAATTTTCCCGTCGGGCTGGAGCGCGACCGCATTCCCGATATTGGCCCCGCCGAGCGGATAGCCAACGGTGCTTTTGCCCCCTGACCCAAAAGTAGGATCCAAATCTCCCGCGGCAGCCTGGGCGCGATTTGGAACGGCCATGGCCAGCAGGATGATCCAGAGAGCGGCACTCCGGCGGAGTTGTTTTAGATTCACAAGTTGGTTCGTCGATGTGGTGGATTTCATGCGGTGGAAGTGTCCTCATCCCTTCCTGCAAGACGCCGCGCGGGGAACGGACATGGAATTTGGGAAAATCTTTCCCTGTCAGTGGGAAACAGCGGGTGGTAATCTTTTTCCAGTCCACGCTGAAGAACGACCGATCATGGCCCAGAGCAGCTCATCCCACGATGTGACCCAGCTCTTGCAGGAGATGGGCCGAGGCGATCCCGATGCGCGGGCCAAGGTCATCCCGCTGGTCTATGACGAGCTGCGGGTTCTCGCCCGCGGATATTTGCGACAGGAACGGGCCGGGCACACCCTCCAGCCGACCGCGGTCGTCCACGAAGCATTTCTGCGCCTGGTCCAGGGCGAGGAGATCGACTGGGAGAATCGCTCTCATTTCTTTGCCATCGCCGCCCGCGTCATGCGGCAGATTCTGGTCAACTATGCCCTCGCGCATCGCACGGCGAAACGAGGCGGCGGCGTCCCCAGGTTGTCGCTCGAGGCGGCCGAGTTTGTCCCGCAAGAATCGGCCGACGATCTCGTCGTGCTGGATGAATTGCTGCGCGACCTGGCGAAGAGTTATCCGCGGCAAAGCGAGGTGGTGGAATGCAAATTCTTCGGCGGAATGGAAACGAAAGAAATCGCCGCCGCCCTCAAGATTTCCGAAAAGACGGTTCTGCGCGATTGGAGCTTCGCCAAGGTCTGGCTTTTCCGCGCGCTGACACGCGAAGCGGGCTATGCCACCTGACCATCCGGAGCGGGTGCTGGAGATAGTCGGCGCCGCGTTCGAACTCGACCTCTCCGAACGCGCGGCCTACATCGAGCAAGCATGCCAGGGCGATGCCGAGCTTCACGCCGAGGTGGAGTCGTTGCTCAGTCAGGAGAAGCGCGTGCGCGATTTCATCGAGGCTCCGCCGGCCGCCCTGGCCGCCAAAGCGCTGGCGATGCCGCCCGAGGAACCGTTCGTGAGCCGGCGGTTTGGCGCTTACCAAACGATCCGCGAGATCGGGCGCGGCGGTCTGGGCACAGTCTACCTCGCGGCCCGGGCCGACGCGGCCTACGAAAAAGAAGTCGCGCTCAAACTCCTGCGGCGCGGGCTCGACACGGAAGATGTGCTGCGCCGTTTTCAGAACGAGCGGCAAATCCTGGCCCGGCTCGAGCATCCCCATATCGCGCGCCTGATCGACGGCGGGACGAGCGACGACGGCCGGCCCTATTTCGTGATGGAACATGTCCAGGGCGAGCCGCTTCATACTTATTGCGAAAGTCGCAGCCTAACGACCAAAGAACGGCTTGGCCTCTTTCGCACCGTTTGCGCCGCCGTCGCCTATGCCCACCAGCACCTGGTCATTCATCGCGACCTCAAGCCTTCCAACATTTTTGTGACGAGCGAGGGCGAGGTGAAGCTGCTCGACTTTGGCATCGCCAAAGTGCTCGGTGCGGACGACGAAGCCGCCTTCCAGACCATGACGGAGCTGCGCGTCATGACCCCGGAGTATGCCAGCCCGGAGCAGGTCCAGGGCGCAACCATCACGACCGCGAGCGATATCTACAGCCTGGGCGTCGTCCTCTTCGAACTCCTGACTGGGACGAAGCCGTATCGGCTAACGACCCGGAGCGCGAAAGAACTGGAACGCGCCATTACTGATATGGAACCGGAGCGGCCCAGCACCATCGCCGCCGCCAGTCAGCCGCTCCGAGGCGATCTCGATAACATCGTGCTCATGGCGCTGCGCAAGGAGCCCTCGCGCCGCTACACCTCGGTCGCCCAATTCTCCGACGACATCCGGCGGCATCTGGATGGTCTGCCGGTGCTCGCACACCAGGACACCGTCGCCTATCGCGCCGCGAAATTTATCCGGCGAAACAAAGTGGGCGTGAGCGCGGCCCTCATCATTCTGTTCACGTTGATCGGCGGCATTGTCGCCACGCTCAGAGAGGCGCGAACGGCCGAACGCGAGCGAGCCAAAGCCGAGGCCACCAGCACTTTTCTACAAGGGATGTTGAGTGCTTCAGACGTCTTGAATTTACCCGGGGATGGTCGCCTCCCAACGGTGAAGGATATTTTGGACGAAGCCTCGCACCGGCTCGCCGCGGAAGATTTATCCGGCCAGCCGGGAGTCAAAGCGGAGTTACAACGCATTATAGGAACGAGCTACCTCTCACTGGGACAATATGATTTAGCCGAGCAAAATCTGAACGCCGCCCTCGCTGCCCAAACCAGGATTTATGGCGGGGAGAGTCCTGAAGCCCTCACGACGTTCGTCCAACTCGCGTCGCTTTGGGGAGGGGTGCGAGGCGATTACGCAAGAGCGGAGCAATTCTACGAGCAGAAATTTCCAGCTCTGCGTGCGGCGCAAAAGAGGGGAACCATCAGCGCCGATGTGTTGATTGAAGCGCTGCATGTCGTGGCCCTGGTGCGGCGGGCGCAAGGTGACTCCAAAGATGCCGAGATGCTCCTGCGTGAAAAGGACGCTCTCCGCTCCGAGGCTTCCGCGTCAGGCAGAAAGGCGCTTGACGCTGGAACTGGCGTCCTGGCTCTTACCCTGGCCGATCAGGGCAAATTTAAAGAAGGAATAAAAATCGTCCGCGAAAAAATTGCGACACTTCGTGAGAGCAAGGAGGAGAGTGCCGCGTTGAGTGGGAACCTGACGAGTCTTGGCAGTTACTTGATGGAGACGGGAGAGTTGTCCGAAGCGGCCGAGCACCTGCGCGCCGGGGAAACAATTTACCGGAAGCTGTATCATGACTCTAACATGCAACTGGGAGACAATCTCCGGCTGCAGGCGCAACTCTTATACGCGCAGCGGCAATACGCCGAAGCCGAAGCGAAAATCGAGGAAACGCTCAGGATTTACCGGGCCGGTAGCAGCCCGCAATATGTCAATTACCCGACAGCGCTAATGATTCAGGGTTTGATCTACAGTCAGACCGACAGGGCCGCGGAAGCGGAAAAATTGTTGCGCGAAGCTGTCCAAATTCGCGCCGAGAACGTGCCGGAAACACATTTTTTGCGGGCGACAGCAAACGGCGCCCTGGGTGAATTCCTGACCGGGCAGGGACGTTTTTCGGAAGCCGAGCCCTTCTTGCTCAAGAGTCACCAAAGTCTGAAAAATTCGCAGGCTCCAGACAGTCCACGAATACGACTTGCGAGCCAGCGGCTGGCGAAGCTTTACGACGCCTGGAACAAACCCCACCAGGCTGCGAATTACCGCGCACCACTACCGGCCGCAACCCCGTGATCAGTCAATGACTCGTTAGGCGAAAAGTTTAGCCGCGAAATCGGTCGAGCTTTTTTTTCGTCTCCCTTCGTCCCGCGCAGTACCACTTAATCGAGGTGATAGACTTCGACCAGGCCGACGCCCGTGGTATCGCCGACGCCGCGGACAATGGCGGTGTAAGCGCCCGGCGCGAGGGTGGAGAGAACGGCCGATTCGCGATCGTCGGTCGGGGCCAGGCCGGTGGCTTCGATCTCGGCTTGCTGGGTGTCCATCCAGTCGTCGTTGGTGGTGAGATTGTGTGCCCGAGCCGTCGTATAACTCGAGCATCGGATCGGCCAGCGCACCCGGGACTCCCTGCGCGGTCAGGCTGGGGCCGATCGCGCGGACCAGCACGGTGGCATCGCCGCCCCCGCCGCTCCCGGCGATAAACCCGCCGATCATGACGTTGTCGCCGGTATCGACGAAGCCGCGGGTCGAGATGTTCGCCGTCGTGCCCGCCGCTGGTTCGAGGTCATAAGCCTCCACAAGGGCCACCCCGGTGCCGCCGCCGACGCCGCGCACAATCGCGGTGTAGGCGCCCGGGTCGAGGGTGGCGAGGATGGCCGATTCGGCCTCCTCGGTTGGCGCCAGGCCCGTCGCCATGATCTCGGCTTCCTGGGTGTCCTTCCAATTGTCATTGCTCACGACCGAGCCGTCGGAAAAGTTCAGTTCCAATACCGGATCGACCAGGAAATCGGCGACGCCGACATCGCCTAACGAAGGCCCGATCGCCCGCACGATCACATCCTTCGGTTCGGTCCCAAGAATGATGAAGCCGCCGATGAGGACGTTGTCGCCGGTCAGGACACGGAGGCGGGTCGAAATATTGAGGAGCTGGCCGGCGCCGAGGGTCGCCTCCGTCGTGGCGGAGAACTCGGAGGTGTTGTTCGCGGGATCGGTCGCGGTCGCGCTGATAAATGTCTGCCCTGTGGGAGGCACGACCGGAAGGACGACGTTGAAGCCCGCGTCGCCGCTGGCATCCGTGGTTACGTCCTCTGCGCCCAGGAAGGTTCTGCCTTCGCCGTTGCCACTGGGGTCGGCGGCAGCGCTGGCAAAAAATTCAAGCCGGAAGGTCGTGCTCGCCGTGCTGTTCAGGTCACCCACAACCGTGGTCTGGCCGCCCTCCACGGTCGCGCTCGTGAGCACCGGGAAGTTTTGCAGATTATTCGGCCCGGTGTCGCCGTCGCCATCGTCGTTAGGCGTGACTCCGGCGTCGCCGAGATCGATCCCCAAGCCGCCGTTGGCGAAAATCGAGTTGGAAAGAATCGCGTTGCCGGTCCCGCCGCTGACGAAGACGCCTCTGGCTCCATTGAAGGCCACGACGTTGGCCTCGCCGCTGCCGATCCCGCCGACAGTGTTATCGGAGGCGGGGGTGGCGCTGCTGAAGTCGATCCCGTCCTCCCCATTTCCAAGCGCACTGGTTCCATTGGCCTGGGTGCCGATTAGGTTGCCCTGGATCGTGTTGCCGGTCGCGGCTGGGCCAATGATAAAAATTCCGTCATCAACGTTGCCGGAAATGACGTTGCCCGCTCCCGCCGCTGGCCCGCCGATGGTGTTGTCGGGCGAGTCCTCGATCAGCACACCATCGCCGCCGTTGCCCAAAGCTGCCATGCCGGTGACATCCGTCCCGATGAAGTTGCCGCGCACGATATTTCCGCTCGACCCGCCGGAGATGTCTACGCCGTCATCGGGCGCGCTCGCGACGACGTTGCGGGCTCCCGGAGCCGAGCCTCCGATGGTGTTGCCAGTAGCCGCTCCGCTCAGAGTCAAACCATCGTCGCCGTTAGGCAGCGCAATCGTGCCACTGGCGTCCGTGCCGACCAGGTTTCCCTGGACCAGGTTTCCGGTGGAACCGCTGCCAAAGATGGAGGCGCCGTCATCCCGGTTGCCGGAAAGGAGGTTGCCGGCGCCGGAAGCCGTCCCACCAATCGTGTTGTTGGTGGAATTCTCGATCGCGACTCCGTCGTTGTTCCCGAGCGCGGCCGTGCCGGTGACGTCGGTGCCGAGATAGTTCCCTTCGATCCGGGTCCCGGAAGAATTCCGCACCAGGATGCCGGTCAGGATGTTGCCCGCGATGACGTTGCGGGCTGCGGGAGTGGTGCCGCCGATAACATTGTCGCTCGCTCCTTCCGTAATGAAGATGCCGAAGGAAGTTGTCCCGCTGAGACTCGCGGTGCCGGCGGCATTGGTTCCGATCAGATTCCCCTGCACCAGATTGCCGATCGCGTCGCTGCCGCTGATTTCGACTCCGTGAAAGAAAGTTACCGGAACTGAGATTGCGCGCGGCCGGGGTGGTGCCGCCGATGACGTTGTCCGCCGAGGTCATGAAGATCCCGGAGAAGCCGTTCTGCACGACCGCGGTGCCGGTGACATTCGTGCCGACAAAATTTCCCTCGATTGTGTTCCCGCCGTTTGTGGTCAGTTGGATGCCTTGGAAGCCGAAGCCGTTGATGGCGAGACCGCGCACCGTGCAGCCGCCGGCGGTGATGGTCAGGCCGTTCGCTCCGAGTGAGTTCGCGCCGTCGAGGACGATCTTGAGAACGGTATTCAATCCGCCCGTCGCGTTGGTGTTTTCGAGGGCGTCATCGGCGGTCGTGCCGGTGCTGTCACCCTGGGTGTAGCCATCGATCACAACCGGACTGGTGATCGCCGGCAAGGAGGAGAGGAGAGCGATGGTGTGCGGGCCGTTGCCGGGAATGTTGAAGTCGATCGTGTCGAGGCCGGGCAGCGCGTTAGCGTCGAGAATCGCCTGACGGAGAGAGCCCGCGCCGGCGTCGGCGGTGTTAATGACCGTGAAGACCGCGGCCGGCAAAGTGGAAACCGAGCCGAGAAACAAAAACGCCGGAAGCCAACGCAGATTTTTCATATAAGCCTTTCCAGCCGCGAAGGGTTTTGATTTCGCGGTCTCGCCACGGGAAGGAGAGGCTTGCGCGGGGCTCGCCTAACAAACTTCACGCGCGTGCGATTCTTAACAAACGGGAAGGCAGTCTGACAAGTCTTTTTCTGGACGCTGGGACCAGAGAGAGCCTATTCGAGGACAGCGATGGGACCTATGGCCCCGGCACCTGGTGGAGCGCGATGCTGGAGCCGACCCAGGTCTTGTCCTTGTTGAAATCGACCCCCATCATTTTGCCCTGGCTCATCCTAACGAGATTGTTCACCAGGACCGGTTCGCCGTCTTCCGGCCAGAGGAACATCATGCGGATTTCCGCTTTCGAGCGGTGGCCATCGACCGTCGGGACAAACTCCGCGTACTGGACCTTGCGTTGCAGGATCCAGGTGTGCGGATCGTCCAATGCGGCCAGTTTTTCCGGGGTCGGGTCCATCTCCACCCCGAGCCCGGCAAAGGAGTAGAGCGGCTTGAGCACGTAATTCTCCAGCGATTCGTTAGGCGGAAACTCGTCCGCGTAAAAGGCGCCGGAAGTGTGCGCGCTCTTGAGGAAAGGGAGCGAATGTTTGCTGATCCGGAAATACCAGTTCGGGTGCCCGGCCCATTTCACGTCGAGATCGTCGCGAAAATCGAAGCCCGGCTTGAGTTCCGGGCGGCGCAGGAGTTCGTCGAAAATGACCCGGTTATAGATGCGCTCGATCCGGATCTCGCGGCCGTCGCGCTCGTAGAAAAGCTCCCGGCCGCGTTTCCGGATGCTCGTCAGGCAAACCGGCCAGACCCCGACGTCGCTCCGGGAGAAGGCGAAATCGATCCGGGTCTTTTGTTTCTCCGGCTCGATCTCGAGCAGGACGACGTTCTCCGGATCGGCGTCGCCGACGATGACCCGGCGCAGGAGCGCGAGGTAAGCGGTGCCGTCGAGTCCGCTAAAAAATGGCTGCCAGCCCGCGGGCAGGTTGGGAAACGCTTCGCGCAGACAGCGCCAGAAAAAAAGCTGATAGGAATAAAGACTGGGAAATCCCTGGAGCTCGATCAAACGCGGGGTGAGGCGGCCGTCCTCCCCGGCGCAGACCGCGAAGTCGATCGAGACAAAGAGCGGGTGCGGATTCTCGTTAGGCACGACCAACCGCGGCGGAATCGCATTCTCGGCATGGGCGCGGAACTCCGGCGTCTGCACCTGGGCGATGAGCTCGCGCGCCGCGCCCGTGATCTCCCGGGTGAATTCCGGGGTGAGAAAGATGGGCGTTTCCGAGATCCGAAAATCAGCCGGCCAAACTTCGGTCTCGTTCACCGCCCGAACGAGGGCGGCATATTGTTCCTGCGTGAAGTCGCCGTTAAACCGGGCGCGCTGGGTTGGTTCCATCGGCCCGCAGCATGGCACAGACCGCCGCAGACGACAAAACGCGTGTCGGGCGCGCCATCTTGGAAGCGCGGGAGAGATTTCGGCCGCGTCTCTTCCGCGGGCGGCCAAAATGGCACGCCCTACAATCCGCCCCGGAGCTAGAACCCGACGAAGAGCGCGGCCATGCGCTCGCGCGTTTTTGCATCGGGCAAACGGCCCACTCCCGCGCCCATGTTATCGACGAGATGTTTCGGATCGTTCGTCGCCGGGATGACGCAGGTCACGGCCGGGTGCGAGACGATCCATTTCAACAAAAACTGCGCCCAGGATTGGCAATCGAACTCGGCCGTCCACTCCGGGACTTTCTTCCCCGCCAGGATCTGGAAGATGCCGCCGCCGCCAAACGGCCGGTTGATCAGGACCGCGATCCCCATTTCCCGCGCGAGCGGGAGGAGGCGCTGGGCGGCGGCGCGATCCATCAGGGAGTAATTGATCTGGATGAAGTCGGGCTTATGCACCCGCATCGCCCGCTCCATCTCGCCGTGCCCTTTGCGCTCGGAATGAGTCAGGCCGGTGTAGCGGATTTTCCCCTTCGCTTTCCAATCCTTGAGCGAGGTCATCTGGCGATCGACGTCCGCCAGGTTGTGCACCTGGATGAGATCGATCGTGCGGGTGCGAAAACGCTCGAGCGATTTCTCCATTTGGGCGAAGCCCTGGAGCTTGTCCCGGGTCCAGACTTTGGTCGCGAGGAAAAGCGATTTCGTTAGGCCAGCCTTGTAGGCAAGATCGCCGATCAGGCTTTCCGCGTTGCCGTAGGCGGGAGAGGTGTCGATTAATTTTCCGCCTCGTTGAACGAAGAGGGCGATCACTTCGCCCACCGTCCTGGCCGCGGCCGAGCCGGAACGAACGTCGAAAGTGAGCGCGCTCCCGAGCCCCATGACCGGGAGCTTTTCACCCGTCGACGGGATCGCGCGCAAAATCAGCCGGGCTGATTCGCCCGCGGCCGCGAAAACTTGCGCCGCACCGACCGGCAGGAAAGCGCCCGCCGCCGTCGCGCCGATCAACTTCGCGGCCTCTCGTCGTGAAAATTGCTTCGGCATCGGTGCGCGCTCCCGCGGCAGTATGGGGCGGATTGGTGAGCGGCGTCCAGGATCGAAATTTCGCCTCCGGCATGAGCCTTTTCGCGGCCGGTTGTTGCATTAGAAGGTATGAAGACATTCCATAAATTCCTTGCCGCGCTCGGAGGACTCGCCCTTGCCCCCGGTCTTACCCATGGAGCGCAAACCGCCCCCGCCTCCAAGCCCCGCGACATCACCGTCTGGGTCTCGGGCTCGACTGGCAGCCTGCTCGGCCGCGGTTATACCAGCACCTACCTGACAAACATTCGCGCCCGCACGATCGGGAAGGAAGACCCGAAATTGCGCCGCGCCATCGAGTCGCTCGAAGGGCTCGGCATGCTCCGGGTGCGAGGCTTTGGCCTGGTCCCGTCCGCGGTCGCCTGGCAAAGCAGGCTGCCGATGCGCAAAGTCATCCAGCAGCAGGCCGCGACCGGCCTGAGTTACGGCGAGCTTCTTCTGGCAAACGTCCTCGCCCAGAAAAGCCGGCAGAGCTTCGAACAAGTGGTGGAGATGCGCCGCCGCACCCGCACCTGGGGCGAACTCGCGAACCAGCTCGAAGTCAGCCCCGCCTTCCTCGTCAGCCGGGTCGAGATCGCGTCCCAGCGGATCAGGCTGGTGGAGAATAGTCTCCGTCGCCGCCCGATGAGCGATGGCGGCACCAGTCTGGCCGGCGCCAATCCGCACACCCAGCACGCCCATCATCACTAGCCGGCGCGGCGGCGCGCTGATCGCGCTCGTCGTGTCCTCGTGGCGGAGCTCTTACCGGTGCAGCGGCAAGAGATCCACACCCAGGCGGCGGTCGGGCAGATCGGCGGCGGCGGTCGTATAACTCGTCCCATTCCAGGTCGTGAAACGGATATGGGAGTCAGGCGCGGAATCGATCACGAGGGTGTATTGATCCATCGTGGTAACGGGAGTGCCGTTGATCGCCACGATGACGTCGCCGATCTTGAGCCCGAGCGCGGCGGCTTTCGGGTTAACGGTGCGGAGCATCATGCCGCGCGGTGGCGCGCCCGTGAGTGAGCCGGGATCGATCGGCCTCGGCATGCCCTCGGGAAAGATTTTCGCGAGATGTTTGTCGTACTCGGTCGCGAACCGCGGATCCTTTTCGCGATGGCGGGCGTAGAAGGCGGTGAGGGTGCCGGGTTGCCGATAGCGTTCCGCTTGTTTTTGGAGAAATCCCTCGGCTTTGTCGAGGCGACCGTCGCGCTCCATGATGTGGGCGGCGGTCTGCAGCCCGGCGGAGGAAAAAACGTCGGCAGCCATGTCGGCGATCGCGAGCGCCTCCTCGCGCCGGCCGCGATCGTAGTAATAATCCGCCAGCCAGCGGCACTGGTTGGCCACGCGCACCCGGTCGCGGGCGAAGTCGACCGCTTTTTGGTAGGCGATGGCGGCGGCTTCCGCCAGGTTATGTTCGACCAGGTATTGGCCCAGCGTGGTGTAGTAATCGGGATCCAGCTCGCAGATCCTGGCGAAAACCGATTGGTAGGCCGCGGGATCATTTTTCGAAGCGTTGGCTATCCGCCAAAGGGCGTCGGTGTGATACATGATGGGGGCAAACTCTTCGCGTAACTGGGCGGAAGTGGGACTGGGCGGATGAGTCGTGAGCGCGTGCTGGTTAAGCACGATGTAGTTGTGCGGCGCCGCAGCTTTCAGCCGGTCTAACTCTGCCGGACTTATCATCTGCAAAGGATGCCAGACATTCCGATAACCCAGATCGTAAGTGGTGCCGAAGGGCAGGATAGGTGAAAACCAAATCATGGCCGCCGGCCCGATGATGTCGCGCGCGAGACGGAAAGTGACGCGGTCGGGATGTTCGCGCAGAAGCGTCTGCACCGCCGCGGCGTAATCACGCTGGGCGGCGGCATCTTTCTCTGGTTGGAAGAACTTGACCAGCGGGTAAAGGTCGAGCCCGCTAAACTTGTCCGCCAACTTTTCCCGGAACTCCCTGGCCTGCTCGGGCAGGCCGAGACTCTGATCGATCCAATACCATGTCGTGGTGAGGAGAGAGCAGAGCTGACGTTGACGGAGACGGGCCCATGATCCCCAGCCCAGAACCTGACACGCAGGTTGGTTCTCGCGCCCGAGAATAAAGTAGGCTGGCTCAGCGTTCAGCGCGTCGACGAGTTCGTCTCCCGAGGCTGCTTTCCCGAAGTAGGACTGATATTCGCTCGCCGCCTCTTCCAGGTTGGCGGCCAGCGCCATCTGGGTCCAATGGTTCCCATCTGCCACCGTGATATCTCCGGCCAGGATGACGAGCGGCCATTCCGCGAGCCTTTCCGGCTTGGATTTCAAGAGGTAGTTTTCGGCCGCCGCCGTACTGATGCTGCTCCGGAGGGCGCGGAAGTATTCCAGCCGTTCGAGGAGTGAATAGTTCTGCGGCTTATCGAGCAGGCGATAGTCACCTGTGTTCCGCATCTGGAGGGCGCGCTCCCATGTCTGCGCATGGTTGAGAGTCATCCCGCCGGGTGCTTCAGCCGTTAGGCGCAACCGGGTGAGGAACGCGCTCGCCGCGGCTTCGCGGCCTGAGAGGGTGCAAAGGATGGCCTCGGCCAGCTCACCGGCACTGCTGCTTTCCCGGCGAATCGCCCGGGCGAGGGCGAGATGCGCGCTCATGGCGCACATTTCGCGGCGGGTATCACAAAATTCCGCGGCCGCTTCGCGCAGGGCAAAGCTCCCGATCAGCAGCGCCGCCTCTTCGTGCAGTTGTGGGTCGAGCGGGGCTTTGGTCAACGCTTCGCTCAGCCGGCGATCTTCCCGCACCAGCATATCCTGCCGCGGGGTGGCGAGGCGTTGGAAGATCGCGAGATCGGGCGCTGCCGCCGGAGGCACCGGCGCGGTCCAAGTGGCCAGCAACTTTTGCGTCCAGGGGATGAAATTGGCCGGCGCCCAGAGGTAGTCGGAAAGGATGAAGTCGCTCCGCACTTCCGGCGCGCCCGTCATGGTGGCGGCAAACCTCTCGCCCATGGTCTGCGGGGTGGACGAGAAAGTCAGTCCGGAGGAATCCGGGAGCTTCCGGGTATGAGCGAAGGCGACCGTCTCGGCAAGTTGCCGGCCGATCTGGGTCGTAAGCCATTTTTGCTCGGTGGCTTGGTTGCCGGGTGGCGGCATTTTCGCCAGCCAATGCGCGGGTGGCACGGCGGTTGGCTCGCCTGAGCCGAGGGAGAATGACGAAGAAGCTGCGAGCAACGCTCCGGTTGCCAGAATTCCGAGGAGACGCCGGGGATGCACTAGGGTCGGTGAAAACATCGCTCTGGAGGGAGCGACTCCTGTGCCAAAGGGAGACTCGGCCGGCGCCGGCGGCATGGAGGGGAAGAGGCCGGGATTCTCCTTGTTTGCGCTCAGTAATTGTGTGCAGAATCCGTCTCGTGCACCCGCAGACATTCCTCTCCCGGCTCGAGCAGAAGCCGGCGCATCGCCCGGCTTCGGAATGAGGATCTTTCTCTTTGTCGTCGCGGCCCTCGAGATCGCGATCGTCTCGCCCATTCCCGCGCTCGATCGCTGGCAGGCCGATTACCGCGAGCGGGTCCGGGCGAATATTCACGATTACCTTCCGGAAAACCCCCAGAGCGAAGAGGCGCGAGCGCTCCTGCGCGAGATTTGCGCGCTCCCCGATTCGGCTTTCCGGGATTAGGCGCAGGAGGGTCGGCCTAACGAGCAAATGAACAGCCCGGAGCGGAGGCGGCGGGCGGCGGCGCCCTAGAGGAGAAACCTCCCGCGTTCCATCACCTGCTCGCCGTCGAACCAGATGTCGAAGTCGCGGCCGACGCAATCGATGTGCGTCTTGGAAAGCCAGGTCTGGCCGGTGTGCTCGGCGTAGGGATGGCCAAAGGCGATGTGGATGCCGGGAATCTTTTCGTCCTGGAGGATGTTGCCGATGATGCTGGTGCAGGCGGTGTTGGTGCCGATGGCAAATTCGCCGACCCGGTTGCTGTTCTCATCCGTGCTGGTGTAGGCGCGGAATTCCTCGAGCAATTCCTTGTTTTCGCAGGCGAGGGAATGGATCCGGTTTTCCCGAATCTCGATCGTGAGGGGCGTGGCCTGGATGTCGCCGTATTTCTGGCAAAGATAATCGCCGACGACGCCGTCGACCACGAAGACCCCGTTGCTGTCGAAGGGGGAAGTGAAAATTTCGCCGCCCGGGCAGGTTGCCCCATTTCTCCGGGGTGATGATGCCGCTGGTCTTGAGCCAGCGGAGATTGGAGGAAAGATCGGCCGTGTAATCGGTCCCGGCCGGGGTCGTGCAACTGACGCGCCGGGCGCGGCGAACGCGCTCGACCAGGCGCTGGCTGAGGGCGTCGATCGCCTGGAAATCGGCCCGCATGCCTTCGCGCATGATCTGGCGGCTGATGTTGACCATGTGCCCGTGGCGAATGTGGTTCTTGTTCACGATGTCGCTCATCTGCATGCGCGAGGTGAGCTCGCCGCGCTGGGTCTGGGCGCAGAAAATCGAGACCTGCGAAGTGGCGAGATCGTCGAGCACGGCCTGGGGCATGCCTTTGAGCGGGCGCTCGGCCATTTCCTCGAGGACGAAAACGGCGTGGTCGGCTCCGACTTTCTCGACCTCGGACTGGAGGGCGGCGGCGATGTCGCGCGTCGCCTCGTCGGTGATGATGGTGATGCGCTCGTTAGGCTGGAGGCGCAGGCAATCGCGGATGGCGTTGCGGGCGCCGGGCACGAGCTCGGCGTCGACGGTCAGGACGGTGTGGTTAGGGCGATTCGGCATGGCGGCGAACGCTCAGCATGGCGCGAAACCCCGGCCGGGGCAACGCGTCTTCAAGCCTGCGCCGCGGTCGCATCCGGCTGCGGCACGGTCAGGAGTTCGTAGGTTTCGTCGACGATCAAGTCGACCACGTCGTGCATGTTGTGCTGGCGTTCCCAGGCGGCGATTTGCCGGTCCGCTCCGGTGCCTTCCTTCATGATTTTCTCGACGTGCGCGATTTCCCGGCTGCTGCCGAGTTCGTCCACCTCGGTCGAGACGAATTCGAGCAGTTCATTGAGCAGATCGCAGGTATCGACTTCGGCTTCGCGGCCGAAATCGATCAGCTTCCCGTCGAGCCCGTAGCGCGAGGCGCGCCAGCGGTTTTCCTCGATCAGGCGCCGGCGATAGATGCGGAAGCTGAGATTGTCGCGCTGCAATTTGTGCAGCTTGACCACGATCGCCTGGATGAGCGCGGCCAGGGCCATGGTGTCGTCGACGCGGGATTGGGCGTCGCAAATCCGGATCTCGAGGGTGTCGAAAAACGGGTGAAGGCGGACGTCCCACCAGATCTTTTTCGCGTTGTCGACGCAGCCGGTCTTGATCAGGAGCTTGAGGAAATCTTCGTACTCGGAAAGGCTCTCGAAGGCGTCAGGGGTGCCGGTGCGCGGGAAACGCTCGAAGACTTTGAGGCGATAACCTTTCAGGCCGGTGTTGCGCCCGACCCAGAAAGGCGAATTGGTCGAGAGCGCGTAAAGATGCGGCAGAAAATACCGGATCTGGTTCATGACATGGATCGCGGTCGCGCGGTCGGGAATGCCGACGTGCACATGCAGGCCGAAGATGAGATTTGCCCGCGCGACCTGCTGCAAGTCGCGCACGATCGTGGCGTAGCGTTCGCCTTCGGTGATGTGCTGGTCGAACCAATGGGAAAACGGATGCGTCCCGGCGGAAGCGATTTTCAATCCGCCGCGGCCGGCCATGCTGGCGAGCTCGCTCCGCAGGCGGATGACCTGGGCGCGGGCCTCGCCGATGTTGCCGCAGACGTCGGTGCCGAGCTCGACGACCGACTGGTGCATCTCGGGCTTGATCTGTTCGTTCAGCGTGACTTTTCCTTCGCCGAGGATCTGCTGGATGTGGGAACGCAGTTCGCGCGTTTCCGGATCGATGATCTGGAACTCTTCCTCGATCCCGAGGGTAAAGGTGTGATCCGCTGCGCTCATGCCCTAACAACAACCGCCAAATCGACGCCTCGCGCAAGCTGGAGAACGCCGCCCGGCGCGCTCTTCACCGGCTCGGATCGGCTCCGCGAAAGGCCCAGTCTCGGGCGCTCCGTCCCCGCTTTGGCCGAAAAACTGCTTTAAAGGCGGAGCCCAATCGCGTCATGAAATTCCCGCCCTTCTTCGCCCGCCAATCCCGATATGGCTTCCTCGGAGAGTCGCTCCTTCTCGTCTTCGTCTGCGGCACGATCGATTGGTTCTCCGGTTTCGAGGTCAGCATGTCGCTCTTTTACGGCATCCCGATCATGTTCGCGATCTGGTTTGGGGATAAGAAAACCGGGCTGCTGGTGGCGATTTTGTGCGGCATCACCTGGTGGTGGGCCGACATCCTGGCCGGCCACATTTACTCGCATTATTGGGTGGCGATCTGGGAACCGGCTTCGCGCTTTGGCTATTTCGCTTTCGTCGCGGTCGGCGGCGCGGCCTTGAAGGAAAAACACGATGCCGTCCGCGCCCGCATCGCGCTCCTCGAGCATACGCAGCGGCTCGAACGCGAGATCATCGAGATCAGCGAACGCGAACAGCGCCGGATCGGGCGCGATCTGCACGACGGGCTTTGCCAGTATCTCGCTGCGATCGGTTGTGCCGCGGCTACTTTGCGCGCCGATCTGCTCCGCCAGGACATGCCCGGGGAAGCGGCGGTGGCGGAAGAGCTGGCCGAGCTCCTGGAAAAAGGCGTCGTGCAAACGCGCGACCTCGCCCGCGGTCTCGTCCCGGTCCCGATGGATGAAGCCGGCTTGCCCTTTGCCCTGGAAGGCCTCGCCACCTCGGTCACCCGTCTCCAAAACATCGATTGCACCTTCCGGGTGCAGGGTGAGGTCCGGATCGGCAACACTTCTGCCGCCACGCACCTTTACCGGATCGCCCAGGAAGCGATCAACAACGCCACCCGCCATGGTCGGGCCGACCGGATCCGGATCGCTCTCCGCGCCGAAGGCCCGGTCGCGACCCTGAGCGTGGCCGACAACGGCCTCGGACTTTCCCGCAGCGTCACAGATTCGCCCGGGCTGGGGCTGAGCATCATGCGTTATCGCGCCCGGCTCGTCGGCGGCCAGCTCGCGATGACCGAGCCGAACGCCGGCGGCACCCTGGTCGCCTGCTCATTTCCACAACGCCCATGGTCGGTGGAGGAGGAAAATGTCGCAGCCTAACGAGAAGAAAAAGATGGCGGTCGTGATTGTGGAGGATCATCCCATGTTCCGGGAACGCCTGGCCGAGCTGATCAATCGCGAGCCCGACCTCGAGGTCTGCGGCGAAGCGGATAACATTCGCGACGGTTTCGATCTCATCACCCGGGGCGGAGCGGAGGTGGCGATCGTCGATATCACTCTGCAAGGCTCGAGCGGCCTCGAGTTACTCAAGAATCTGAAGGCGGCGGGCACGGGCGTGCCGGTTCTCGTCCTTTCCATGCACGACGAGACTCTCTACGCGGAACGCGTCCTGCGCGCCGGAGCCAAGGGCTACATCACCAAAAGCGAGGCCTCGGCCAAAGTCATGACCGCGCTCCGGCAGGTGCTGGCCGGTGAGATCTACCTCAGCGCCAAGATGGCGACGCGGATGCTCGGCCAGATCGCCGGGGGCGCCGAGGCGGCCACCGGGCTCGATCGCCTGACCGATCGGGAACTGGAAGTCTTCCAGCTCATCGGGCGCGGCCTCGCCACCCGGGAGATCAGCGAGGCCCTCCACCTCGGCGCCGCGACGGTGGAAACATACCGGGCGCGGATCAAGGACAAGTTGCAGTTGGAAAACGGGGCGCGGCTGCAGCAGGCGGCGGTGCAGTGGGTGCAGTCGGCCGAGCTAAGAGCGGCTTAGACGGGTGGCCCGACGGGGTTGGGAGACCTTCCCAACGGCTGTAGTGACTTTCACTACATAAAAAGAAAGATCCCCGAACCGTCGCTTGGCCCCGCTGCTGCTTTTGTTAGGGGCACAATCAAGCGCATCCTATGAAACTAAGTTCACTACTTCACACTCGCCGCCGCCGCGGCTTTACCCTCGTTGAAATCATGATCGTGGTCGCGATCATCGCCCTCCTGGCCTCCATCGCCGTGCCCGGCTTTCTCCGGGCGCGCAAGCGTTCCCAGGCGACCCGCGTGATCAACGACCTGCGTCTCCTCGACAGCTCGGTCGATCAATACGCGATCGAGAATAACAAATCGACGGGCTCCCTGGCCAATTTCAACGACCTCAAGGTCTACCTGAAAAAAGGCGGCGCCCTCTACAACACCGGCACTGATGTCCTGGGAAACGCCTACGGCCCGACCTTTACGGTGGATACCCTGCCCCGCGTCCCGACTGCCACCCGGCTCGCACTTTCCGACGTCGCCAACACGGCGTTTTGGTCGCCTTATCCCTGATCGAGTTCCACAACCCGCGCTCGTTGCTGGAGCAGCGCGGCCTCTCGAATCAACCGCGCCTCAAACAGCGCGGTTGATTTTTTTTATCTCTGGGACCGCAAAGGCTTCCGCGATCAGCGCCGCCTGCTCCTGCTTGTGGACGGCGAGCGCACCCACGGCCGGGCTCGCGCTGGCATTGCGGCCGGCATAGACAATCTCCCGGCCTAACAATGCCCGCAGCCGCGGCTCGATGTAGGTCCAGGCCCCCATGTTTTGCGATTCTTCCTGGCACCAGACGATCTGCTTCGCCTTCGCGAACGGCTGGAGAAGGGCGGTCAGCTTTTCTTCCGCCAGCGGGTAGAGCTGCTCCACCCGGATGAGCGCGGCGGTCGTGATCTTTTCCGCTGCGCGGTAATTGAGCAGGTCGTAATAAACCTTGCCCGAACAGAGAATGACCCGCTCGATTTTATCCGCCGGTCCCGCCTCCGGCGCGCCCAGAATTTCCGCAAAGCTTCCCTCGGTGAAATCTTCCGTGCGCGAGGAAGCCGCCTCGGAACGGAGCAGGCTTTTGGGCGTCATGATGATGAGCGGCTTGATGAAGTCGCGCTTCATCTGCCGGCGCAGGACGTGGAAGTACTGCGCCGCGGTCGTGAGGTTGCAGACCTGGATGTTGTCCTCCGCGCAGGCCTGGAGGAAACGCTCCAGCCGCGCGCTGGAATGCTCCGGCCCCTGGCCTTCGTAGCCGTGCGGAAGGAGCAGAACGATGCCGCTCGGGCGCTGCCACTTCGATTCCGCCGAGACGATGAACTGGTCGATGATGGTCTGGGCGCCGTTCGCGAAATCGCCGAACTGCGCTTCCCAAAGGCAGAGCATGTTGGGGTAGTCGAGCGAGTAGCCGTAATCGAAACCGAGCACAGCCGCTTCCGAGAGCAGGCTGTTGTAAATGCAGATGCGCGCCTGGTTCGGAGCGAGGTGGAGGAGCGGGAGATACGGCTTGCCGGTTTTCGCGTCATAGAGAAAGGCATGCCGGTGACTGAAGGTGCCGCGGCGGCTGTCCTGTCCGGATAAACGCACCGGCACGCCCTCGAGCAGGAGCGAACCGAAGGCGAGCGCCTCCGCAAAACCCCAGTCGTAAGGCCCTCCCGCTTTGTAAACCTCGCGCTGCCGGTCGACCGTGATCCGTTTCACTTTCGGCAGGATGTTGAAGTCGTCCGGGACGGTCGTTAGGCCGTGGACGATTTGCTTCAGCATCTCGGGCTGGATCGCGGTCGGGCCCGATTGGCCGGAATATTTCGGCTGAAAAACCGCGGTCGATTCGGTGAATCGATCCTGCTCTTCCGGCGGCAATTTCTCCAGCGCCTTCACTTCCTTGAGCGCGTTTTCGAGCCGGGCCTGCAGATCTTTTTCCAACTGCGCAGCCGCTTCCGCGGTCAGGACATTGGTTTCAATCAGCTCCCTCTTGTAAAGCTGCGCGACCGACGGTCGCTTGGCGATTTTGGCGTAGAGATCGGGCTGAGTGAAGAGCGGTTCGTCGCCTTCGTTGTGCCCATAACGGCGGTAGCAATACATGTCGATGATGACGTCGCGGCCGAATTCCTGGCGGAAATCGAGCGCCGTCTCGGTCACGAAACGCACCGCGATCGGGTCGTCGCCGTTAACGTGGAAAATCGGCACCTCGATCATCTTCGCGATGTCGGTCGCGTACATCGACGAGCGCGCGTCTTCCGGCAGGGTGGTGAACCCGATCTGATTGTTGACCACGACATGCACCGTGCCCCCGGTGCTGTAGCCGTGGAGCTGCGAGAGGTTGAGCGTTTCCGCGACGATGCCCTGGCCGGCAAAGGCCGCGTCGCCGTGCACCAGCAGCGGCAAAACTTTCCGGCGATGCTCGGTGTCGCCACGAATCCGTTGCCGCGCGCGCGCAATCCCCTCGACCACCGGATCGATCGCTTCGAGGTGGCTCGGATTCGCCGCCAGCCGGATCTCGACCTCGGCGCCGGAAGCGAGTTTGCGCACAGTCTGATAGCCGAGGTGGTACTTCACGTCGCCGTCGCCCGCCACCAGCTCGGGAATGAAGTTCGTGCTGAACTCGGTGAAGATCACCCGGAGCGATTTCTGGAGAAAATTCGCGAGCACATTGAGCCGGCCGCGGTGCGCCATGCCCATGCAGATCTCCTCGATCCCGTCGCCCGGGCAGCGATGCAGAATGGTGTCGAGGATGACCATGAGCGATTCCGCCCCCTGGAGCGAAAAGCGCTTCTGCCCGACGTAGCGGGTGTGCAGAAAAACCTCGAACGCTTCCGACTCGAGGAGCAGGCGCAGGAGCGCCACCTCGACCTGGGTCGAGGCCTGATGTTTCGTCGGACGCGACTCGATCCGGTCGCGCACCCAGTTCCGAATGCGCGGATTCTGGATGTGCTGGAATTCCGCCCCGATGGCGTCAGCGTAGATTTCCTCGAGCGTCGCGATCATCGCGCGCAGGGTCATCTTTTTGTTCTGGAGAAAAAATTTCGACGAGACCTGGAGATCGAGATCCTTTTCGCTGAACCCGAGCTCGCGCAGGGTGAGGAGCGGATTTTCCGGCCGCTGGTCAGCCAGCGGATTCACCCGCGCGATCGTGTGCCCGAGCGTGCGATAGCCGTAAACCAAACCGTCGACGCGCGTCTGGAGCGGCGCTTCCGCCGTGCCGCGTGCGCGGCGGCGCGGCCACGGTCGCGGCGCCGTTTCGGTAGGGCGTGTTGCCGAGTTCGAAGCCTTCGAAAAACGCGCGCCAGGTCGCGTCCACCGAATCCGGATCGCTTTCCCAGCGGCGATATTGATCGTCAATCAGGTCGAGATTGCCGCGGGTCGCAAAAGAGGGTCGCATGGTTCGGGTACTCTGGCGGCGTTTGCCCGGGGGGCAAGTTGACAGTGCAGGGTCAGCTTCGATGTTCGCCTGCAAAAGTGAGCCGGACAGTCGAAACAAACAGTTTTTCTCGGTCTTTGCGGCGGTTAATTCTTCCCCTGGCCCTGGCCGGTTTCGTTTCCGGCGCCCTGGGCCAGGCGACTCCGACCGCGATCGATCCCGCCTCCGAGCCGGCCGTGCTGGCGGTGGCGAAGGTTTTGCCAGCGGTCGTCAATATCAACACCGAGCGCGTCGTCCGCCGGCAGGTGCGCGATCCTTTCGATGATTTTGCCGCGCAATTCTTCGGGGTCTATCGCAACCGCCCGCGCGAGATCCGCCAGACTCAGCAGAGCCTTGGCTCCGGGTTCATCGTCGATCCCAGCGGCTACATCGTGACGAACGAGCACGTAGTCGAGCGCGCGGCCGATCTCAGGATCGAGGTCATCACGAACGACAACAAAAGTTTCAAGGGCCGCTACATTACGGGCGATCCGAAGAAGGACCTCGCCTTGATCAAGATCGACAGCGACAAGCCGCTGCCGTTTGTGAACCTGCACGACCTCTCGCCCAATTTGTTAGGCCAGACCGTCCTCGTGGTCGGGAACGCGCTCGGCTACGGGAGTTCGATCAGCCGCGGCATCCTGAGCGGGGTGAAACGCGAGATTTCGATCAACAACAACGATTATCACGATCTCCTCCAGACCGATGCCGCGATTAATCCCGGCAACAGCGGCGGCCCGCTGGTCGATCTCTCCGGCCGGCTCGTCGGGATCAGCTCGGCCAAGATGGCCTTCACTCCGCAGGGCGTGCCAACCCAGGGGCTCGGCTTCGCCATCCCCGCCGAGATCGTTAGGCAAAGTGTCGAGGCCTTCAAGAAAATCGCCGACAAACAGCCGCCGCCGAGGCCGGGCGCGACCGAGGAGGAAACCGGCTCGACCAACGCGGAACGGATGTTTGGCCTGCAGCTCCAGGACCTGACCGACGACCTCGCCGGCGCGCTCGGTTTGGCCCGGGGCAAAGGCGTCCTGATCAGCGCGGTCGAGCCCGGCAGCCCGGCCGACCAGGCGGGCTTCGAGCGCGGGCTGGTCATTTATCGGCTCGGGAAATTCGACGTCAATTCGGTCAAGGATGTCGAGAAACTGCTCGCGCAGGCCGATAGCGGGTCGAGTGTGGACTTCGCGGTCGGCCTCGTGGGCCGGAACGGCCGCGGTCGTCGGGTCGAGACGGTCAACCTCGAAGCGCGCTGACGCTTGGGTGCGCAAAAAACGGGCCGAGCCTGCGTCCACCTGGTTGATCTCATCTTTTAAACATTTGTTCCATCCGACAGGTGAGGCAGGATCGCTCCAGTCGTCTGCCTTCGACTTCTGCATTTCTCCGTTGCCTCTTTAAGCAGAAGCTGAGAAAACCGCGCCTGTGATTCCCGAAACAACGTTCCTCTCCGCCCGATGAAAAAGTTCCTCGTGGTCATGGGAGCCATCTTCTGCGGGCTCATCGTTCTCGCTCTCGTCGGACTCATCTTCAGTGCCATCCGCGGCACGAAGCTCGACAAAGTGAGCCGCGCCTACGCCGATGCCGCGATCGCGGCGATTGTGACCAATTGGGATGTGGACGCCTTCTTCGACCGGGCCAGCCCCGAGTTGACCAAGCTTGTCAGTGCGAACGACGGTGACCGTCTCTTTGGCAGCTTCAGGCGATTGGGGCACCTCAAGCATTGCGATCCCGTCAAGGGCGAGGCAAGGACGGTTGCGATCATTGGAAAGCCCCGGACTACGACGGCCCACTACGAGGCCACGGGGGAATTCGAGAATGGCCAGGCCACAATCAAAATGGATTTGATCAAGCACGGCGACCGATGGCAAATCCTCGGCTTCCACATCGACTCGCCGGTGTTCCTTCCCAAGTAAACGGGCACCGGAAATTTACCGTGCCGCCGATGCGCGCCGAGCGCGCCCACTGCAAGCTTCGCGCCTGCTCGGGGAAATCCCTCGCGACCGCTGTCACCACGGAAAGGGGGAAAAGGCCGCGGAATAACGGCCCGCTCAGACCGGCGTTCTGAGATCGGCTTCGCCCATGGCGGCGGGCCAGATTCTGCCCACGATGATGTTTTCGTTGCGAACGGTGTAAACGATTTTCCACCGTCGAAAGATAAGTTTACGCCATCCGCCATCGCGCAGTTCGTCAAGAATTGTGCCAGCCTCAGGATGTTGAAGAAGGATTTGCGCCCGATCGTAAATGCCCAAGCCGATGCGCGCCGAAGCGGCGCGATCCCGCCGAGCGATGTAGCGGACGATCGCCTCGAAATCGCTCGAAGCTCGCTCAGTCCAGACTAATTTCCGGTCCATTCACCAATCCGAGCCTGCATTTCCTCGTTGGTGACGACACGGCCTGCCTGGATGTCCTTCTCTGCCTCCTGGATGGCGGCGAGGAATGCGATCTCTTCGCTCACGTCGCGGTAATCGATGTCGTCGGGAAGTCGCCTGATCGCCTGAAGGACCTGCTCTTTTACGCTCATGCTGGAGAAGTTTATCCCGTTAGGCTCCAATCGGCAATCACAGAGGCAGAGGGGAGTCGACCTTGGAATGTTGAGTTCGGGGAGGAAAAAGGGACCGGCTTTCTTTTGCAAGTGTGCGAATGGGGAAATGGCTATCGCGTCGATTTTGTTGAAAAAAGTTGCCAACGGATTCGACTTGGCGTTGTCAGTAAAACTCACCGCCGCATGATTAAAGTCGAAAATCTCACCAAGCGCTACGCCGGGCAGACCGCGATCGACAATCTCACTTTCGAGGTCGGCAAAGGCGAAATCATGGGCTTCCTCGGGCCGAACGGCGCCGGTAAAAGCACCACCATGCGCATTCTTTCCAGCTTCATGCCGCCCACTTCCGGCCGTGCCTCGATCGCCGGGTTCGATATTTTCGAGAAGTCGCTCCAGGCCCGCTCGCATCTCGGTTACATGCCGGAAAACGTGCCGCTCTATAACGACATGCGCGTGACCGAGTACCTCGATTATCGCGCCGCGCTCAAGGGCGTACCGCATCGCCGGATCAGCGAGCGGGTCGGCGACGTGAAGGAGCTTTGCGGATTAAAAGAAGTCGAAAAGAAGTTGATCGGCGCCCTTTCCAAAGGCTACCGGCAACGGGTCGGCCTGGCTGATGCGCTCGTGCACGAGCCCGATCTCCTCATTCTCGATGAACCCACGAGCGGTCTCGATCCAAACCAGATCCGGCAGGTGCGCGAGCTGATCAAAAATCTCGGCCGTCAGCACACCATCCTGCTTTCGACTCACATCCTGCCGGAAGTCGAGATGACTTGCAGCCGGATCATCATCATCAACAAAGGCAAAATCGAAGCCTGCGACACGCCGGAAAATCTTTTGAACCAAATGCGGACCGCGACCGGCGTGGTCCTGGAAGCGAAAACCGGGAACGACAACGGCATCGAAGAGCTGAAGAAAATCGCCGGCGTCAAGGATGTCAGCCTAACGACCGACGAAGACTGGCAGGTCTTTTCGCTCCGGGCCGAAGCCGGCGCCGATGTGCGCCCGGAAGTTTTCCGGCTCGCCAGCCAGCGGCATTGGGCGGTGCGCGAGCTGACTCAGCGTCGTGCCACCCTGGAGGATGTCTTCGTCGAGATCACGCACGCCGATGAAGTCTGAGCCATGAGAAAATTCCTCACTCTGCTCACGCGCGAAATCCGGAGCTATTTCTACTCCCCGATCGCCTACATCGTTCTCGTCTTTTTCCTCCTCGTTAGCGGGGTCGACTTTTATTTCCAGGTCTCCTTCATGAACGGCCGGGCCGTGCCTTATTCGGTCCAGGAAGCGTTCTTCAACTCGGTCTTTTTCTGGTTCGCCTTTGTCCTCATTTTCCCGCTCATCACGATGCGGCTTTTTGCGGAGGAATTTAAGCTCGGCACGATCGAGCCGCTCATGACCGCGCCGGTGCGCGACTGGCAGGTTGTGCTCGCGAAATATTTCGGCGCTCTTTTTTTCTACATCGTGCTCTGGCTCCCGACCGTTCTCTATTTCGTCATCTTCCAGGCCATCACCCACCAGCCCGCCGGCACTTCGCTCGGGGCGTATTTTGGCGCTTACCTGATGCTGCTGCTGCTTGGGATGTTCTATCTTTCCATCGGCTGTTTCGCTTCCGTCCTGACCCGCAACCAGATCGTGGCCGCGATCATTTCCTTCGCCACCATCACCCTCCTTTTCTTCCTCGGGCTGGTCTCCTTCATCCTCCTCGATATCAGCTCCGAGACGCGGCAGTTGCTCGGCTATTTCTCCGCCATCGAACAAATGGGAACCCTTTCCCGGGGCGAGATCGACACCCGCCCGATGGTCCTCTACCTCAGCATGACGATCGTGATGCTGGTCTTCACTTATCAGGCGTTTCAATCCCGGAAATGGAGGCTTTAAGCCATGGCTGACGAAGTTACGCCGCCGCCCAAACCGCAAAAGATTCACCGCGTCCAGATTGGGCTGAACCTGATCATCCAGATCGCGATCATCATCGTTCTCGCCGCGATGGTGAACTATCTCGGCTTCGAGCATTACAAGCGCTGGGACCTTTCGCGGGATAAGAAATACCAGCTCTCGGACAAGACGCGGCACTTTCTCCAGAGCATCAAGGGCAAGGTGCGGATCACCGTTTTCTTCGGCTCGCAAAACCCGATCACGGGGGACGTGCAGAATCTCCTGACCGAGTATCAATATTCCGCCCGCGGAAAGATCGACGTGGAAAATGTCGACCCGGAACGCAGCCTAACGAGAGCGAAGGAGCTCTTCGACAAATACAAGGTGGTGACGGACGAAAGCGTCCTGATCGTCGATTACCAGGGCCGGAATAAAACCGTCAAAGCCTCGGAAATGGCCGAGATGGACCAGGGCAATCCCATGCTCGGCGAACCGCCCAAGGTGATCGCGTTTAAAGGCGAGCAGGCGATCACGAGCGCGTTGATCGACATTGTGGAGGGGAAGAAGAACATCGTCGGCTACCTCATCGGCCATAAGGAGCCCCCGCTCGAAGGAACCAGCCCAATCGGGATCCTGAAGACGTTTATTGAAAATGAGAACATCCAGTTCAAGGAACTGAATCTTTTCGAGATGCCGGCCATTCCCGAGGATGTGAAAGTCGTCATGATCGCGGGACCGCAGTACGATCTCTCCGACCGCGAGATGAAAATGCTGCGCGATTTCTGGAACAAGGACGGCCGCATCCTGCTCCTGGTCGATCCCGCCGCCAAGACCCCCAAGCTCCTCGCCTTCCTCAACGAGCTCGGCGTGAAAGTGGATGACGACCGCCTCATGGCCATGGTCAAAACCGGGATCGAGGAAGTGGCGCGGGTGCGCGATGTGGTGGCGCACTTTTTATCCGACAATCCGGTGACGAAGCGGCTGGCCGAGGTGCGCGCGCCGTTCTTCGGCTCGACCAGCACCCTCACCCTCAACTCCGAGCAGGTCGCGCCCGCCAACATTCACCTCGCGCCGCTGGCCCAGGCCGAAAAAGGTTATTGGGGCGAAACCGATTATTTTTCCGACGACGAAGCGCTCCTCCAGTTCGATCCGGCGAAAGACAAGGGCGATCCTCTCACGATCGCGGCCTCGGTCGAAAAAGGCGGGAGTGCGGATGAGCGGGTCGAGATTAATTCCGCCCGCCTCGTCGTGGTCGCGAACGCCACCTTCATCCAGGACAACGCGCTCACCCAGGACCAGCAGGGCCTGGATTTCATCTCCGCCAGCATCAACTGGCTCCTCAGCCGCGAGCAAATGATCGGGATCGCGCCCAAAATTCCGCAGACCCTCACTTTCACCCTGAACGAGCAGTCCCTGCGCAGCATGCGCTGGATCGTCCTCGTCCTCATGCCGCTCGTCCCCGCCATCATCGGGCTCTTCGTCTGGTGGCGCCGTCGCGCCTAACGACTCTCCGCGGACATGAAAACCAGGACCACGCTTCTTCTTCTCGTCCTCGTCATCGCGCTCGGGGTTTGGATCAAGTTTTTCGAAAGCAAAAAACCGAACACGGCGGCGGCGAAACGGGAAGCCGGGAATGTCGTCAACTTCGATCGCGAAAAACTGGAGGGGATCACCATTCAAAACGGCGACGACCGGATCGAACTGCGCCAGCAGGCCGGAAAATGGCGCCTGACCGCGCCGGTCAAGGACCAGGCCGACGGCGCGGTCGTCGACAACCTCATCAGCGACCTCGAGGCGTGGCGGAAAGAAAGCAGCATCCCGGCGCAGGAAGTGACGGCGGAAAAAGGCCGCCTGTCGGAGTTCGGGCTCGTCCAGCCGAAGCTGCGCCTGCGCCTGAGCGGCCCGGAGATGCCGCCCGAGATCTGGTTTGGCAAGGACACCGCCTTCGAGGGGCAAATGTATGTCCGCTTTGCCGACGCCAAGGATGTCTACATCGCGCCGCAGACGGTCCGGACCGACATCGCAAAAAAAGCGGATGAATTCCGGGACCGCAAATTAACTGACCTAACGACCGCGCAAGTCACCCGCGCCGTCCTCAAAAGTCCCGCCGGCGAGATCGAGCTGGCGAAGAAGAACGAGCATTGGGAAATCGTGAAACCGCTCCAGGCGCGCGGCGACGACCAGAAAATCAGCGACCTCATCGCGCAGGTGACAAACGCGCGCATCCAGGAATTCGTGGCGGACGACAAGGGCGACCTCCAGACCTACGGACTCTCGGAGCCGCGCGGCTCGATCACGGTTTTCGGTGCGGACGAGAAGGAGGGCCGCACGCTGCAGCTCGGCGCCGTCGCCGAGAAAATCGCCGACGCCATCTACGTGCGCTATTTGCCGCGCGACGCCGTTTACGCCCTGCCGAAAAAGACCGCCGAGCTCGTGGCGGTCCGCCCTAACGATCTCCGCGATCGCCATCTTGTCCGACTCGACACCAACAATCTGGATCGCCTGACGATCGAGGGCAGCGGGCAACCCAAAATTGTCCTCGCCCGCAAGGATCAGAACTGGGCGCTCGCGAGCCGGAACGACCAGCCCGCCAACGCCGACGAAGTGCGGCGCCTGCTCGACACCTTAAATAACCAGGAGGTGACGAAGTTTGTCGCCGACACCGCATCCGACCTGCCGAAATACGGCCTCGACCAGCCGCCGGTGAAGCTGACCTTCAGCTCCTTTGCCTCGGAAAATACGGCCGAGAGCAAAGCCGGGGAACATCCCTTCCTCACCCTCTCGTTCGGCAAAGTCGAAGGCGACGAAGTTTATGCGCGGGTCGGAGAAGAACCTTTCATCGTCGCGGTCCAGCGCGCGCTCCTCGACCAGATCTGGGTCGACCCGTTGCGCTGGCAGGCCCTGCCGATTTTCAGTTTCAAACCGGACGACATCCATCGCGTCTCGCGCGTAACCGACCGGGAAGAGTCGCTCGTGCGCAACGGCCCGAAGGATTGGAAATGGATCACCGGCAGCGGCGAAATCGACACCGCCGACTTGCAATCGCTCCTCAACACGCTGGCCTCGCTCCGTGCGGTGCGCTGGGCCGGCGCCACTACGCCGACACACGGCTTCGAAAAACCGTTGCTGGTTTTGACTTTCACCACTTCGCCCGACGACAAGGCGCTGCACAAACTAACCATTGGCAATCCCACCGAGGACCAGATGTGGTTCGCCAAAATCGACGGCCGCGACGGAACCTTCGTCGTGAACCAGCCGGACCTGAATGCCTTCCGGCTGCCCCTAACGAAAGAGGCCGCGCCTTCGGCCAGCGCGACGCCGGCCACCTCACCGACCCCGGCATTGTAGACGCTTCGCTCTGCGAAGCGCGGGGGAAAGCTCCGCTCGTTATTTTCCCATTCTGTCGAGACCCAGTGCCCGCGCTTCGCAGAGCGAAGCGTCTACAACGCCGCGCGATAGATCGTGACGATGCCGCCGGAAAGCGGGTCGTTTTTGGCGTCGCTAAAGCCGCTGCTCTCAAGCAATGCGCACATTGCCGGTCCGCTCGGAAATTGTTCGATCGAGGCGCCGAGGTATTGGTAAGCTTCGCGTTCGCCGGTTATGAGGCCCGCAATCCAAGGCAGGCAGCGGTGCAGATAAAAACGATAGAGCGGACGGAGCGCGCCCCGCGGCAGGGAAAAATCGAGCACCAGCAGGTGCCCGCCAGGACGAAGGACGCGGCCCATTTCCCGGAGCGCCGCCGACCAGTCCGCCATGTTGCGCAAACCGAACGCGACGGTCACGACATCAAAGCTGCCGTCGGCAAGAGGAAGATGGAGCGCATCGGCCACGACGGTTTTCTGGAGGCCTTTGCGTTGCGCCACGGCCAGCATTTCGGGGGAGAAATCGGCGCCCGTAATTTCGCATTCCGGCAATTTGCGCTGGATCGTTAGGGCAAGATCGCCGCTGCCGGTGGCGAGATCGAGCAGCCGGCGCGGCTGCCATTGCCTAACGATCTCGGAGGCGCGCGCCCGCCACCAGAAATCGAGCCCGCCACTGAGGATATGATTGGCCAGGTCGTAGCGCCGCGCGACCCGCTCAAACATTTCGCGGACCGCGGCCGGATCGCGATCGGCTGCCTGCGGATCCGCCACGGTCGGCGCGCTTATTCGAGCACCGGCTCGGTCCGGTCCTCTTCGCGCGCGGCCAGCTTGTTTCTCGTCATCATCCGCGCGCAGGTGTTCCAGCGCAGAAGCGCGTCGTCGTTCCCGGCCGGGCGAATTTTTTCGGCGCGCTCAAATTGCCGCATCGCTTCGCAAAGTTCGTCGTAGGCGTAATGATTCGCCCCCGGGCTGCCCTGGGCCAGCTTCGCCTTGGCCCGGCGCTCGGCCAGAATCCCGGCGTAGTAGGCGCGCTCATATTCGCCTTTGATTCGCGCGAGCAATTGATTCGCCTGCGTGTCGCTCACGCCATAGCCCTTGCTGAATCGATCGGTGATCGCGAGCAGGAGAGTAATAATCGCCGGCTGGTTCTCCGGGTCGGTCGCGAGGATGTCGAGGCAGATGCTTTCCGCTTCGCCCGGCTCGTTCAGGAGCCGGTAACGCTCCGCTTTTTCCAGGGCGGTCGGGATGGCCTCGCGCGAAAGGGATTTGAGCTCAGGCATGTTCGTTAGGCCGAAGGCCGCTCCGGTGTGCGTTCGTTCTGGCGCCGGATTTTTTTCCAGATCCAGCCGAGCGGGTCGTAGTAATCGTCCACCACCCGTTCTTTCAATGGAATGATGGCGTTGTCGGTGATGTGAATGTCCTCCGGGCAGACTTTCGTGCAGCACTTGGTGATGTTGCAATAGCCGATGCCTTGCGCCTCGCGCAATTCCTTCACCCGGTCCTCGGTGTCGAGCGGATGCATCTCCAGCGCCGCCGCGTAGACAAGGAAGCGCGGGCCGATGAAGCGATCGTGCATCTGGTGATCGCGCAGGACGTGGCAGACATCCTGGCAAAGAAAACACTCGATGCATTTCCGGAATTCCTGCACCCGGTCGATGTCCTGCTGCTGCATCCGCCAGGTCCCGTCGGCCGCATCGGGCGGGCGCGGTTTGAATTTCTTGATCCGCTTTTTAACCGCGAAATTCCACGAGACATCGGTGATCAAATCTTTCAGCGGCGGAAAGGCTTTCATCGGCTCGATCGTGACCGGGCGCTCGAGCGGGAGATCGTTCAGGCGGGCCATGCACATCAGCTTCGGCATGCCATTCACTTCCGCGGAACAGGAACCGCACTTGCCGGCCTTGCAGTTCCAGCGACAGGCGAGGTCGTTTGCCTGCGTCGCCTGGATGTCGTGCACGGCGTCGAGCACGACCATGCCTTCCGAAACTTCCGTCGTGTAATCGCGGAACTCGCCGCCCTTCGCATCGCCACGCCAGATTCGGAAGGTCGCGCTTTTCATGTCATGGCGCGGATGTAACCGAGCGTTTTTTCCACTTCCTTCTCGTCGTTCAACAGACTCGGCGAAAGGCGCGCGTGCGATCTGGCGTAGGGGGATTCGGACGCGATCACTTTTTTCTCGAGCAATTTCTCGACGACGGCGATCGGTTTCATCCCCTCGATGTCGAAACAGATCAGCCCGGCCGAGAGCTCGGGATCGCGCGGGGTATGCACCTGCACGCCCGGGATTTTTGCGAGCTCCTCTTTCGCCATGCGATTGAGCGCGGCGATGCGTTGCGCGACGCGCGCGCGCCCGATCTGGCGATGGAAGGCAAAGGCCGCCGGCAACGCCCAGCGATGTTCGAAGGAATGAAACCCGCCGGGAGAAACCCATTGCGCCTCCGTTTCGCCGGGCGACCGGCCTTCCATCCAGGCGCCGTAGGGGCCGTCGGCGAACGAGGGAATGACCGGCTGGAGCAATTTCCAGTTCTCCGCTTTTGCCCAAATAATTCCGGTGCCGCGCGGACCGAACATCCACTTGTGCGTCCCGGCCACGAAAAAGTCGGCGCCCATTTCCGCGACGGTTTCATCGACCGCGCCGAGCCCGTGCACGCCGTCGACCAGGAGCAGGATCCGGTCGGTTTCGCTGCGCTTGCCGTTGAGCTCTGCAATCGCATCTGCGATCCGCCGGATGGGCAGGCGCAACCCGCTGCTGGAATGCACCCACGTCACTCCCACGACGCGGGTGGACGGACCGATCGCCTTGCGAATCCGGCTCACGATCTCGTCGGCCGAGATCGATTTGTAATCGTCGTACAACCTGATCTTGCGGAACGTCGCGCCCGAGCGCGCGGTGGCGAGACGGATCGATTCGTGTTGCGCGTAATGATCGTGCTCGGTCGTGAGAATTTCCTGGCCCTTTTTCAGATTCAGCCCGTGATAAACGAGCGCGAGTCCCATCGTCGTGCTGTCGGTCAGCGCTACTTCCGCCGGCTTTCGCCGCCGAGATATTCCGCGACCAATCCCTCGACTCGGAGGCGACTGCCGAATTCCACCTTCTCCACCACCGCGTAAGGATCGTCGTCGAGCGCGCGGCGATAATTTTCGATCGCGTCGCGCACCGGGCGGGGATGCGAAGCGAGAAAAAAACCGCTCATGTTGATCAGGTCGGGCGCGACGGCGAACTGCGCGCGCACATTCGGCCAGCTGCTCAAATCGTTAGGCGCGGCGGGCGGCGTCCCGGCCGGCTCCGCGAACGAGCGCAGGGTCAAAGCCATCCCGGCAACCGTCAGCCCGGTTCCGAAAAGGAAGCGGCGCCGATCGATTCCACCATGCACAGCCGGAAGTTCCGTTTTCATTTCATCTCCTCAATCACCTTCTGCAAATCTTCCCGCATCGCCGGAAGAGGCTCGCGTCGAATCTGCATCCGCCCCTCTTCGTCTTTCCAGACAATTGTATTCACCTTGGCAAATTCCGCGCTCTTTCTCCGGGTAATCTTCGCGGAACTGCGCGCCCGCGGCTTTCCTTCCGCTCGAGGGCGGCGCGGGTCACGGCCTCGGAGACGGTCAGGAGATTGGGCAGATCGAGCGCGGTGTGCCAGCCGGGGTTGAACTCGCGGTTGCCATCGACCCCGACCTTCGCCGCCCGCTGCCAGAGCGCGGCAATGCCTTCGAGCGCGGTCTGCATTTCGTCTTCGCGCCTAACGATGCCGACATTGGCCTGCATCATTTCCTGCAAATCCTTCTGCACCTGGTAGGCGCCATCGGCCTGGTTAAACTCGCGCTCGAACGGCGCCAGCGCCTGCCGCGCGGTCTCATCGATTGCGCCCGCGTCGATTTCGCCTAACGAAGTTTCCTTCGCGAACTGGGCCGCGAATTCCCCGGCGCGTTTTCCGAAAACGAGGAGATCGGAAAGCGAGTTTCCGCCGAGCCGGTTGGCGCCATTGATCCCGGCGGCGCATTCGCCCGCGGCGAAGAGCCCGGGCACGCGCGACATCTGGGTGTCGGCATCGACCCGGATCCCGCCCATCACGTAATGCGTCGTCGGCCCGACCTCCATCGGCTCCTGCGTGATGTCGATATCGGCCAGTTGTTTGAACTGGTGATACATGCTCGGGAGTTTCTTTTTGATGTATTCCTCGCCGTTCGAAAGCTTGCTTTTGATCCAGGCGATATCGAGAAAAACGCCGCCGTGCGGACTTCCGCGCCCGGCCTTGATTTCCCTCATGATGCAGCGCGCGACGTGGTCGCGGGTCAGGAGCTCGGGCGGGCGGCGCGCGTTCTTGTCGCCCTGGCAATAACGCCAGCCTTCCTCTTCGTTGTCGGCGGTCTGCGCTTTGTAGTTGTCGGGGATGTCGTCAAACATGAAGCGGCGGCCTTCCTTGTTCGTCAGGATGCCGCCTTCGCCGCGCACGCCCTCGGTCACGAGAATGCCGCGCACGCTCGGCGGCCAGACCATGCCGGTGGGATGGAACTGGATGAACTCCATGTCGACCAGCTCCGCGCCCGGCGTTGTAGCCTAACGAGTGACCGTCGCCGGTGTATTCCCAGCTGTTGCTCGTGATCTTGAAAGCGCGCCCGATCCCGCCGGTCGCGAGCACGATCGCCTTGGCCCGGAAAACCTTGAACCGCCCGCGCTCGCGATCGTAACCGAAAGCGCCGACGACGCGCCCGTCCTGTTTCAGGAGCGCGAGAACGGTGTGCTCCATGTGGACGTCGATCCCCTGGTGAATGCCGTGATCCTGCAAAGTGCGGATCATTTCCAGGCCGGTGCGATCGCCCACATGCGCGAGGCGCGGATATTTGTGGCCGCCAAAATTGCGCTGCAAAATCCGCCCGTCCTGGGTGCGATCGAAGACCGCGCCCCAGGCCTCGAGTTCGCGCACCCGCGCCGGCGCTTCCCGGGCGTGCAGCTCGGCCATGCGCCAATTGTTGACGTACTGCCCGCCCCGCATGGTATCGGAGAAATGGACCTGCCAATTGTCGCGATCGTCGACGTTGGCGAGCGCGGCCGCGATCCCGCCCTCGGCCATGACGGTGTGGGCTTTGCCTAACAATGACTTGCAGACCATCCCGACTTTCACTCCCGCGGCCGAAGCCTCGATCGCGGCGCGCAAGCCCGCGCCGCCGGCGCCGATGACGAGGACGTCGTGAGTGAAAGTTGCGTAGTCGGCCATGAAAGTGCGAAGCGTTAAACTTTGAAGGGTTAAAGCGTTCTCGCGCTCGTTGTGCAACGCCTAACTTTTCTTCGGGCCCCTGATTTAATCCAAAACCTGCCGCTCCAGTTCCGCCGCCCGCGCTTTGACCTGGGCCAGAAAAGCGGTGTTGGCGCGCGACAGATTTTTCTGCCAGAGCGCGGCCACAACGAGGGGCGGGAATTGCGGCAGGGGCAGGACGCGGAGATCGCGGGCCATTTTCGCCCGCGGCACGCTGACGGAAAGTCCGACGCCGAACCCGAGCGAAACGTAGATCGGAATGAGATCCATCGCGCTCACCTCGACCCTGGTGGGCCAGTGAAATCCGAGGCGTTTCAGGCGGGAATGAAATTGCCGGACCATCACTTCCTCGGTCGGGAGTGAGATGAGCGTTTCCCGCTTTTCCGCGCGCCAGAGATCGGCCGCGGCTTTGATCTTCGAGCGACGCGGCACGAGCAGGACGAGCGGCAGCTTGAAAAGGACGGCCGAGTTCAGGCCGGCGGCCGGTTTTCCCTCCAGCTCGGTGACGGCGAGATCGATTTCATGTTTTTGCAGGAGTCGTTCGGCGGCCGCCTGGTTGGCGTCGTGGAGCTGGAGGGTGAGCCCGGGAAATTTTCGCTGGTGCTCGCGCAGGAGGGCGGGGAGATAGCCGCGCAGTATGGTCGCGGGCGCGGCCAGGCGGAGCCGGGTGTTTTCTTCCGCGCGCAACTGCCGGGAAACTTCGCCGATGCGGCTGAAGAAAGGCTGGGCGAAGGCGAAGAGCTCGCGCCCCGCGGGCGTGAGGGCAAAAGGGCGGCGCTGGAACAATTTCAAGCCGAGCGATTTTTCGAGCTGAAGGATCTGACCGCTCACCGCCGGCTGCTGGATGCCGTAGGACATCTTGCGGGTGGCGGAGCTGATTCCGCCGTGCCGCGCGACATGATAGAAGAGCTCGAGGTGATGAATGTTCACCGAAATGCTTCATCGTTTAAAACGATGTTAGCGTCAAAGTTTATCAATTAACGCAATGCAGTCCGAGGCCGTTAGGCTCGGGGCATGATCATTCTCATCTTTGCCGTCGCCGCCGGCTGCATGGTGGCGGAATATTTCTGGCCCGCGATGGAACTTCCCCGCGTCCGGGCCTGGTGGCCCCGGGTTCTGCTCATCAACGCCATTCAACTCGGCATCACACTCCTCGCCGGGCAGACCTGGAATCGCTGGCTGGCGCAGGCGTCGCTTTTCCACTTCAGCGAGCATCTCGGCCCGTGGAGTTCCGCGCTCATCGTCTACGTCTTCTCCACCTTCGTTTATTACTGGTGGCATCGGTATCGCCACGAATCGCAGTTTCTCTGGCGCACCCTGCACCAGATTCATCACTCCGCCCGCCGCCTCGAAATCCTGACCAGCTTTTACAAGCACCCGGTCGAGATCTGGATCAATTCCCTGCTCAGCAGCGTGATCGTCTTTCCGCTCTTCGGCTGCAGCGTGGAAGCGGCCGGCTATTACACGCTCTTCATCGCGCTCGGCGAATTTTTCTATCACTGGAATATCAAGACGCCGCGCTGGCTCGGTTATCTTTTCCAGCGGCCCGAATCGCATCGCGTGCATCATCAATTTCGGCACCACACGAACAACTTCGCCGACCTCCCGATCTGGGACATGCTCTTCGGCACCTTCAAAAATCCGGCGAAGTTTCGCGGCCGCTGCGGCTATGAAGATTGGCGGGAGGACCGGTTCGACGACATGGTGGCGTTTCGCGATGTGCACGACCCGGCGGTCGAGAAATCGATGCCGCTGCATTTCTTGCCGAGCTGTATCGGTTGTTCGAAACGCTGGGCCTGCACGGCCGCGAACGAAGCGCAGCCGCGGCGGGGCGGCGCGCTGAAGTCGTCCATTCCATGAAACGGAGAATCATTTTCGCGCTCGCGCTCCTCGGCCGTTTATTGGGCGGTGACTGCCTTCGCGCCGTTGGTTGACCGGCTGATTCTTTTCCCGACGACCGAGCGGATCGATCCCGCGGGCGCGACCCGGCAGGCCGTGCCTTTTGCCGGCGGCGAAGTCGAAGTCTGGCGCGCCGCCTCGAAGCGCGCGCACAGCAGCGGGCGGCCCGACTTTTATGTGCTCCGCTTTTATGGCAATGCCGACCGCGCGGAATACTGGCCGGCGGAGGAAGCGGAAATGTGGAACGGGCGCGCGGTCGAAGTGTGGGGCGTGAATTATCCGGGGTTCGGTGGCAGCACCGGTCCGGCCCGGCTTGCCCGACTCGGCCCCGCGGCACTGGCCGCGTTCGACGCCTTGCAGAAAATCGCGGAGGGACGCCCGATTGTTGTTTTCGGGACGAGTCTGGGCACGACGGTCGCGTTGCATATCGCCGCGCAGCGTCCGGTCGCAGGCCTGATCCTGCAAAACCCGCCGCCGATCCGGGAAATCATTCACGGCCAATTTGGCTGGTGGAATCTGCGATTGCTGACGGCTCCGCTGGCGCGAAAAATTCCGGCGGACCTGGACAGCGTCGCCAATGCGCGGGCGGTGCGCGGGCGCGCCATCTTCCTCCTCGCGGAAGCCGATGAAGTGGTCGCGCCGCGTTTTCAGCAGCTCGTGGTGGAGGCTTACGCGGGCGAGAAACGCGTCATTCGGCTGCCCGGCGCAGGGCACAATTCCCCGATCGAGGAGAAGGAAATGGCGGCCTTGGATGGGACGCTCGACTGGCTTCTACGGCGAGACGTCAGATAAGAACCCGCGGCGTGGCGAGAAAAGAGCGGTGTTCAGACGACCTTTTTAGAGGCTTGACAAATTACGGTCAATCTTTAGAAACCGTCCCATGTTTAATTCAACTGTCTGTTCCTTCGCTCTTTTCTGCCGCTCGTTTCTCCCGGTCTTTGTCGCCGGCCTGCTCTGCGCGGCCAGTAGTTCGCTGCAAGGGCAGACCGTTCGCTTTGACAACCGCACCTTGTTCGAAGCCGCGGCCACTAATGCGACTTTGACGATTGATTTCGAGCGCGGTCTCCCCTCGGGAACGGGCACGGGTCCGCTGGGGGATTTCACGGAACTGGGTTTTGTCACTTTCCACGCCGGCTCGAATTACACCCAGCAAATCGTCGATGGTTTCAATCTCGGCCAGGGCGGCAACGATCTTTATCTCAGCATGGCCGCCAACAAATCGCTGCCCACGGCCGAGGTGACGTTCGGCCCCGGAGTCTTCGAGCTCGGTTTCGAATTTAAGAACACGTCGAACGGCCCTTCCGGCTCCGGGCTCATCCCGCAGTCATTTACCTTCAGCTTGTTTTCGGGTGCGATCAGCCTCGGGAGCTTTGTTTCTACGACCATCCCGGACGGCTCGACGCTCCAGTTCCTCGGCTTTATCTCCGACACCCCCATCACCGGACTCTCGATCGTCGCGACGGTTCCCGGCGCCCCGCCCAACCTCGACATCGTGCTGGATAATTTTGTTGTTTCCAGTCCTGTCCCCGAGCCCGGCACGACGGCGTTTGTCGGTCTTGGTCTGCTTGCGCTGATCGGCGGCCGCCGTTTCTTCCGCCGGCGCACCAGCTGATCAGCGCTGGTCATGGAGGGATGCTCGAGGTCCCTCGGCTTCTTTAAAAGATCCGCCAGTCGTGCCAGGTGCCGACGGCGCAGAGGCGCACGTAGACGTCGGAAAACGCGACCCAGAAGAGGCTCATCCAGGCCCAGAGCCCGTGCCGGTTATTGAAACATCCGACGCAGGCGTAGGCGCGATAGGCGGCGGGCGATTTCGAAAATTGATCGAGGAAACCGCCGACGAGGTGGCGGAGCGAGTGGCAGCCAAAAGTATAGCCGCCGAGGAGGACGACATTCATCGCCAGAACGAGAGTGCCGACGCCCATCCCGAAGGAAGTCTGGCCCGTCGCCGGGTCGGTAAACCAGAGCGCTTTCCAAACGTCGCTCAACAGCACGAGGATAAAAAGGAGCGCGAGGTAGAGAAAATAACGATGCACGTTCTGCATGATGAGCGGGAACGAGCGCTCGCCGAGGTAGGTTTTGCGCGGTTCGCCGACGGTGCAGGCGGGCGGGTCGGCCCAGAAAGATTTGTAGTAGGTGCCGCGATAATAATAGCAGGTGAGCCGGAAACCGCCCGGGGCCCAGAGCACGAGGAGCGCGGGCGAAAAGATCAGCCAGGCCGGCCACCAACCTGGTTTCGGTCCGAGCCAACTGTGCGGCGAGGCGCCAAAGATCTCCGGCGAATAAAAGGGCGAAAGGTAAGGCCCGTAGAAATAATTCTGCCCCTGGAAAGCCGCCCAGGTCGAATAGACGACGAAGGCGCCGAGCCCGAGAAAGATGACGAGCGGCTGCGCCCACCACGAATCGGTCCGCATCGTTTGCCCGAAGGACCGGCGTGGCAGGGTGGCTTCGGCGGTTGTCATTTCGAGAGAATCTTCACCGAAGATTGTTGATAGCGAGCGGCCGCGCGCTTGACAAGAAAATCGCTAAGCGCCGGCCAGGCGCGACTCGGCCAGGTCGAGATCGCGCTGGATCCGGCGCAGGGCGTCGTCGCTGATCTTTTGCGAATCGCGCAGCGCGATAATGGTCCGGCGTTCCACCTGCAGGGCGCCCTGTTGCAGCCGCTGGTAAATGGGAGTCGCGATCACTCCGCCGGGGTTGCCGGTCTCCACGCAGCAGACGTTCAGCTGCTCGATTCGATCGCAATACTCGGCCCGCACCCGGACCATGACTTCCTCCGGGAAATGTTCCTCCAGCGCTTTCTGTTCGATGAAGTCGACCGCGGCTTCGTTGGCTTGGAGCCGGGCATCGCGCTCCTCGCGGTCGATCGAACCGTCGTCTTCGATTTTTAGCTTCCGGATCAAAACCGGCAACGTCAGCCCCTGGAAAACCAGCGTCGTCAGGATGACGCAAAAGGTGAGGAAGAGGATGTAGCTCCGGCCGGGGAAACGTTCGCCGTTAGGCAAGAGGAGCGGGAGGGCGAACGCGGCCGCGAGCGAAACGACCCCGCGCATGCCCGCCCAGGCGATGAGCACGCTGTGTTGCCAGGGCGGAATCGGGTCGCGCGCGCGCAATTTCGGGCTCAGCCAGCGCGGCAAATAAGTGGCCGGAAAAACCCAGGCGATCCGCACCAGCACGACGGTCGCGCTGATGATGAGCGCATAGGTCGTTAGGCGGGAGAGCGGCTCGTGGCTGAGGTTGCGCAGGATGCCGGGCAACTGCAGCCCGATCATGATGAAAATAAAACCGTTGAGGAGGAAGGCGATCATCTCCCAGAAAGCCTGGGCCTGGAGCCGGGTGCGGGCGGAGAGCGCGGTCGAGTGCCAGCCGAGGTAGACGCCCGCGGCCACGGTCGCGAGCACGCCGGAAACAGCGCAGCGTTCCGCCAAAAGGTAGGCGGCAAAGGGCGTGAGCAGGGAAATCGTGATCTGGACCGGAGGATCGTCGAGCTGTCTTTGGATCCAGCGCATGAGAACGCCGACGAGCAAACCGAGCGCGACCCCGCCGGCCCCGACGAGGACGAAACGGACGCTGGCCGCGCCTAACGAGAACTGCCCGGTCACCATCGCCGCGACGGCGAACTGGTAGGCCACGAGCGCGGTCGCGTCGTTGACCAGGCTTTCGCCGCCGAGGACGGTCTGGATCCGCGCCGGCACGCGCAGTCGTTTCAGGATCGCTTCCGCCGCGACCGCGTCGGGCGGGGAGACGATCGCGCCGAGCGCAAACGCCGCCGCCCAGGGCAGGCCGGGGATGACGGAGTGCGCCACCCACGCGACCACGGTCATGGTCAGGAGGACGAGCCCGATGGCGAGAAATAGAATCGGGCGCAGGTTGCGCCGGAAATCGCGCCAGGAAGTAAAGAGCGCGGCCGGATAAAGCAGCGGCGGGAGAAAGAAAAAGAGGACGAGGTTCGGATCGAGCCGAATGACCGGAAGAAACGGAACAAAGCTCAGCGCCAGGCCGCCGAGCACGAGCAGGACGGGGTAGGGAACCTTGAGCTTGTTTGCGAGGACGACGAGGCCCGCGACCAACACAAGCAGGAGCACAACCGGCTCGGCGTGGTGCATGCGCGGCTCCGCGGCGTTCGTTAGGCGCGGGCAGCCGTCTGCGCGACCGCCGCCCGGGCTCGAGCCCGGTTCGCCTCCAGCTGGGGCAAATGTTTTTCCGACCAATGACAAATGGCATTGAGCGGCTCGATCAGGGTCCGGCCGAGCGGTGTCAGGGCGTATTCCACCTTGGGCGGGACGACCGGGTGCACCTTGCGCGCGACCAATCCGTCGCGCTCGAGGCTGCGCAGGGTCTGGGTCAGCATTTTTTGCGAGATGCCGCCGATCTCACGCTGCAGTTCCGCATAACGCCGGGTGCCGGTGGCGAGGACGTGGATGATCAGCGCGGTCCACTTGTCCGCGATCCGGCTCAGGATGACGCGGGAAAGACAATGCGCGTTCATGACGGAGGCGGCTTTGGCGCGAGGAGGCATGAGTTTTCTTAACGGAACCCGCTCCAGCGCGCAAATAGAGAGTGACCTTCCGGCGGGGAGGTATCGGCCTGCCTGCAGGCACGGCAGGACATTGGACGGGAAAAGCAGATTTTTCTTCTTGGCAGTACAGATATATCTGTTATCGCTCCTCCCCGATGGGTTCCCCAGGGAGACGAGACCACCAGCAACCCCGTCGCGCCTTTGCGCGACATGGCTCCCCGGACGCTCTTCCCATGGTTAAGGCAAAGATTAGGAGGCGGCACCGGTGAAGGTGCTCATCGTCGGCGGCGGCGGACGGGAGCATGCCCTGGCCTGGAAACTTCAGCAGTCGCCGGAGATCGACACCATCTTTTGCGCGCCGGGCAACGCCGGCACCGAAGCGCTCGGCCAAAACGTGCCGCTCCGCCCCGATGACACGCGCGGGCTGGTTGAGTTCGCGAAGAAAAATAAGATCGGGCTGACCGTGGTCGGGCCGGACGATCCGCTGGCCGGCGGGTTGGTGGATGAGTTTCAAAAAGAAAAATTGCGCATCTTCGGTCCGACCAAGTCGGCCGCGCGGCTGGAATCTTCCAAAGTTTTCGCCAAGCAGGTGATGCGCTGCGCGAGCGTGCCGACCGCGATGGCGGGCGTCTTCGAGAACAGCAAAAAGGCCTGCCGGTTCCTCGAAAAATTGCGCTACCCGATCGTGGTCAAGGCGGATGGACTGGCCGCGGGCAAAGGGGTGGTGATCGCGCCGGATGCGGCGAGCGCGATGGAAGCGGTCGAGGACATGCTCGACCGCGGGCGATTCGGAGCGGCGGGTTCGCGCGTTTTGATCGAGGAATTTCTCGAGGGCTGGGAATGTTCCCTCCATGTCCTGGTCTCGGGCGGGCACTACAAACTTCTCGGCACGGCTTGCGACCACAAGCGGCTCAGGGAAGGAAACGAAGGTCCGAACACCGGCGGGATGGGCGCCTACAGTCCGGCGGCGGCTTGGAACGCGGAGTTGGAAACGCAACTTCACGAGAAAATCATGCGGCCGCTTTTGCGCGGGCTGCAGGACGAGAAGATTCAATTCTCCGGGCTCCTTTTCCCGGGGCTGATGATCTCCGGCCAGACCGCGCGCGTGCTCGAATTCAATTGCCGTTTCGGCGATCCGGAGACGCAAGTCATCCTGCCGCGCTTGCAAGGCGACCTCCTGCCGCTGCTCGAAGCCACGATCGACGGGCGACTCGAGGAGGTGAAATTCGAACTCGACGATCGCGCCGCCGTCACCGTGGTCATGGCCTCGGCCGGATACCCGGGCAAGGTCGAAGCGGGCAAGGAAATTTCCGGTCTCGAGGAATGCGCGCAGTTGCCGGACGTCGTCGTTTTTCATGCCGGGACACGCCGGGAAAATGACAGGGTCCTGAGCAGCGGCGGTCGGGTGCTGGCGGTGACCGCGCTCGGCGAAACGGTCGCGGCGGCGCGCGATCGCGCCTACGCCGCCGTCGGCCGAATCAAGTTCGAGGGCTGCCAATATCGGCGCGACATTGCTCTTGCCGCGGTTGGGGCTAAGGTCGAGGCGACCGATGGTCCGGCCTCTTCTCAGCGCTAGCCTAACGATTATCTTTTGCAGCGCGCTCTGCGGCCAAACCCCCGCGCCCGCGCCCAAGTCAACTCCTGTCTCCGAGCTCGAGGCCCTCACGCCGGCCGATCTGGAGCGAGCTCTCCCGCTTCTCCGCCAGCATTACCTCAATCCCGCCGCGCTCAGCGAAACGGAACTGCAACGGGCCACACTCGCCGGCATTCTCGATCATTTCGGCCGCCAGGTCCGGCTCCTCCCCGCCCGGACCGGACCGGCCCCCGCGCCCGCGCCGTTTTACCGCGAGATCATCGACGGCCACATCGGCTATTTGCGCCCGGGCGATTTAAGCCGGCCGCAGTTACTGGAACTCGACACCACTCTGCGCGGTTTCAGCGGGAAAAAGATCGGCGCCATCATCCTCGATCTCCGCGGCAGCGCGGAGACGAACGACTTCGCGACTGCGGCGGAGTTTGCGAAACGTTTTGTGCCCAAGGGCCGGCCGCTCTTCTCGCTTCGCGGCCCGGGCGGAAAGACCGTGCGCGAATTTGTCTCCGACCAGGCGCCGCTCTACCAGGGATTCATCGTTCTGCTCGTCGACGGCGAGACCGCAGGCGCGACCGAAGTCCTGGCCGCGGTTCTGCGTTTCACCAACCGCGCCATCATCATCGGGGAGACCACCGCCGCGGGCGCGGTCGATTATTCCGACCTGACGCTGCCGAGCGGGCGCATCCTCCGCGTGGCGGTGGCGGAAGCGATCCTGCCGGACGAACGCGCGCGTTATCCCGAGGGCGTACCGCCCGATCTGCCGGTGGCGCTGGCCGCCGCGGCGAAGAAGCAGATTTTTCAAGAGAGCCTGACGAAGGGAATGGCGCCGTTTGTTTTCGAGACGAACCGGCCACGCCTGAACGAAGCGGCCCTCATCGCCGGGACCAACCCGGAGATCGATGCCGCCCAGGCGGCGCAGCAGCAGCGGCGGAGCCAGAACGGGCCCAAGCCTCTCGCCCTGCACGACACCGTCCTCCAGCGCGGGGTCGACCTCGTGACTTCGATCGAGGTCTACGAAAAGCAGACCAGCCGCGCGCCCTAACGAGCACCCGCCGTGCATCCTCTGGAAGAACGAATCGGCTACCAGTTTCGCAACCCGCAGCTTTTGCTCGAAGCCCTGACCCACCCGAGCGTGGTGCACGAGAAAAAGCGAAAGCAGTTCGACAATCAGCGGCTCGAATTTCTCGGCGACGCCGTCCTCCAGCTCGTCATCACGGAGCATTTGTTCGCGCGTTATGGCGAAGCCGGCGAAGGCCGCCTCACGACTCGCCGTTCCCGCCTCGTCTCGCGCGAATCGCTCAAGGTGCGGGCGGCCGCGCTCGATCTCGGGCGCCATCTCCTGATGGGCCGCGGGGAGGAAGCGAGCGGCGGCCGGCAGCGCGATTCCACCCTCGGCGATGCCTTTGAAGCGCTCCTCGGCGCGATCTATCTCGACAGCGATCTCGAAACCGTCCGCCGTTTTATTCTCGAGGAAATGAAGGCCGACCTCGACCGCCTGGAAGAAGAGCCGCTCGAGGTCAACCCGAAGGGGCAGCTCCAGGAATTGCTCCAGGCGATCTCGCCCCGCAGCCCGTCCTACGAGCTTCTCTCGCAGCAGGGGCGCGAGCATGAGCGCGTCTTTGAGGTGCGGGTCGTCTGGGAAGGCCAGGTCCTCGGGGAAGGAAGTGGCCGCAGTAAAAAACACGCTGAGACCGCGGCGGCCCTGGCCGCCCTGAAGGGCCAGCTCTGGGTCAAAAAAATCGACAGCACTGTGCCCTAACGAGTGGAAGGCGGCGCGGTTCCGCGGACGTAGCGGCGGTTTGTAACCGCCGGCGGTTGGTGGCAGGGAAGCTGATCGTGATAAAAAGAGGTTATTTCGCAGCAGGGCGATCGACGGTTATAAACCGTCGCTACGATGATTCAGAGCGTGAATCTCGCCTGACGAACCGGGCCAGACGAAATGCTCGTCGATGGCGCGGCTAACGAAATTCTTCGCGCGCGCGATGGCTTCCTCGAGCTCGTCGCCGAGCGCAAGCCGGGCGGCGATCGCCGCGGAATAGGTGCAGCCGGTGCCGTGAGTGGAAACGCCTTCCACAAACGGCGCGGAAAATTCTGCGACGGCCGTTTGGCCGAAGAGCAGGTCGGTCGCTTCCCCGGCACGGAGATGACCGCCCTTCAGCAAAAACCGCGTCCCGAACTCTCGCACCAATTGCTCGCCGGCCATCCGCATCTCCTCCAGGTTGCTCACCGGCCGGCCGGTGAGGGCGGCGGCCTCGGCCATGTTTGGCGTGACCAGGGTGGCGCGGGGAAAGAGGCGGGCGCGATAAGTTTCGACCGCGGCCGGTTGGAGGAGGGCGTCGCCGCTGGTCGCGATCATGACAGGGTCGACGATGAGCGGAATGTGCGGATGTTTCTCCAGAACACTGGCCACGACTTCCACGACCTCGGGCGAATAAAGCAACCCGGTCTTGATCGCGCCGACCGGAAAATTCGCGAGGCAAAGCTCGATCTGCTCACGTACGTTTTGCGGGTCGACGCCGTCGATGAGGGAGACTTTACCCGGCACTTCCGCGACCACGCAGGTCACGGCGGTGAGACCGAAGACGCCGATCGCGCCGAAAGTTTTCAGGTCGGCTTGGAGGCCGGCGCCGGCGCTGCAATCGGAGCCGGCGATGGTGAGAGCGACCGCTGCGCGCCGATTTGATTCCCTCGCCATCCCGATTCGGCGATTTCAAATCGCCGCTACGACCTACCCGCCGTCGCTGCCGATGGCCTCGACCGGGCAGCCTTCCATGGCTTCTTTGCAGAGCGATTCTTCCTCGGGCGATTCCGGCTGCTTGTAGACGAAGGAATGGCCCCCGTCATCGTTCCGCTTGAAGTTCGCGGGCGCGGTTTCGCGGCAGAGATCGCAATCGATGCACTGGTCGTCGACGTAGAATTTGCCGTCTACGTTTTCGGTATATTTGTTAGCGACATCAGCCATAAATGGACTCCGGGGCGGGTTCGGGCTCGAAACGTAGGAAGATTCACTGTTCACGCAATCATTTTCCTGTTTGACGGAAGCTCAGGCAGCCGTCAAATCAGCGGTGCGCGAATTCTTTCGCACAGCGTCCTGACGTCTTTATGAAATCCGATACGCGCAAGACGCTCTACTCCTTTGCCGGCGAACTCGTGGTCTACGGCATCCTCGTCGTCGCCTATTTTTTCCTCGTCCTCCATTTCCTCGGCGACTGGCTGGCCAACCTGAACAAGGAAAACGTTAAACTCTACGCCTTCGTCGCCATCGGCTTGATCATCGGCCAGGCCGTCGTCCTGGAGTCGGTCACGACCCTCATCTTCCGGCTCATGCGCGGGCGCACCGAATGAGTTTTCTGGCGATGCATTTCCCCATCTCGGGGACGGAGATCAGCCCGATTTACCTCGTCGTGATCGGGTTCCTCATCGGGATCATGGGCGGCTTCTTCGGGGTCGGCGGCAGCTTCATCGCCGGCCCGGCGCTGCGCGCGATCGGGATGCACTGGAATTTTGCGGTCGGGACCGATCTCGCCCACATCGTCGGCAAATCGGTCGTGGCCGCGAAACGCCACCGCGCGCTGGGCAACGTCGATTTGCGCCTCGGCTTGATCATGGCCCTGGGCACGGTCGGGGGCGCGGAGTGCGGCGCGCAGTTGATCGAACTGCTGAAACGCCAGGGCAACGTCGACCTGGTCGTCAGCGTCGTTTCGATCTGCATCTATTTCAGCATTTCCGCCTTCATGATCTGGGAAAGCTGGAAGACCGTCCGTCAGCAGAAGCTCCGCGGGACCGACACCGGGCAGAAAGGGCGGGCGGCGAAGGACGAAACCTCCTTCGAAGGCGTGACCCGGGCGGTGCAAGGCATTCCGCTCTGGCCGATGGTTTCGCTCCCGACCTCCGGGGTAAAATCGATCTCGCTCTGGGTCATCATCATCGTCTCTTTTATTGGCGGACTCTTCAGCGGTTTCCTCGGCGGAGGCGCGGGCTACATCCGGATGCCGATGATGGTTTACCTGCTCGGCGTTCCGACCCATCTCGCGGTCGGGACAGATCTGTTTGAAATTATCATCTCGGCGAGCTACGGAACTTTCAGCCATGCCATCAAAGGCAATGTCGACATCATGGTTGCGCTGGTGATGAACACCGGCGCGGCCATCGGCGCCCAGATCGGCGCCATTCTCACCCAGTATTTCGCCGGCCCGAAAATCCGGCTCCTCTTCGTCCCGCTGCCGCTCATCGGCGTCGCCATCGTGGTTTACACTTTGATCACGGGGGAGAAATTGTAGCCGCCATGCGCCTCCTTATTTGCAGCGATGGAACGGACCCGGCGGATAATCCGACCCGGCTCGGCGGACTGATCGGCGGGCCCTGTCATTCCCAGACGACTCTGCTCGGCATCGCCGAGAACGAGAGCGAGGAGGCGCCGCTGCGCCAGGCCCTTGAAAGCGAAGCCGAGATGCTCCGGCAGATGAATGTCACTCCCGAGATCGTGGTCCGCTCGGGCGAGCCGATTCGTCAGATCCTGGCCGAGACGACCGCGAACGAGTACGACCTCGCGGTCATCGGCGCGCGCCGGAAAGGGAGCGGCGGACTTTATTGGCGCCCGGAGAAAACCTACGAAGTGATCAAGGCCGTCCCGCCGCCGGTCCTGGTCGCGATCGGGGCCTGCCGCCAGGTCCGGCGCATCCTCGTTTGCACGGGCGGGAAAAAATACATCGATGACGCGGTGCAACTGGCGGGCGACATCGCGAAGTGCGTCGAGGCCACGGTTACGCTCCTCCATGTCATGGCGGAACCCCCCGCCATCTATGCCGATCTCGTCCGGCTGGAAGAAGACGTCGAGCGCCTGCTTGCGTCCGATTCCGAGCTCGGGCGCAACTTGCGCGGACAAAAAGAGAGCCTCGAAAAAATGGGCCTGGCCGCCGAGGTCCGCATCCGCCACGGGCTCGCGCTCGACCAGATTTTTGCCGAGGTGCGCGAGGGCGAGCATGACCTGATCGTGACCGGCACCTCGCAGGCGCGGGGCACGTTTCGCCATTACATCATGGGCGATTTGACCCGCGGAATTCTGAACCGGGCCGATTGTCCGGTGCTGGTGGCGCGGGCGGGGAAGATCGTCGATCACGAAGACGCGGAGGGCGGATTTTTCCACCGCCTCCTGCACGGTTTCGGTGCGGCAAAAGACGCCTAACGAATCGGAGGCCGCCGCTCCCGCGGCGGTGTCGCGGCGGGCGCTGGCTCGCGAAGCTTTCGGAGTATCACTTGCAAAGGGTCGAGGCCATTGAATCGCCGCGAAACCCTGCGCCAGCGGCCGACACGGCCGCCTCTACACTGCTTGCATGGCCAAGCCCTGCCGCTATGCTGCGCTGCCCGCTTATGAATCAAAAATCCCGTTTCCTTCTCGTTAGGCTCAGCTTCCTGCTTCTTCTCTTCGTCGGCCTGCTTTTGCTCCCGGCCTGCTCGAAAAAGAAGGGCGGCCAGGACGCCGGCAGCACCGGCGATTACGTCACCGGCACGCCGTTGCCCGACCGCCAGGAAGGCACTTCGTTTCTCAGCGGCAACGTCGATCGCAGTCAATTTCAGCCGATCTATTTCGACTTCGACAGTCAGACCATCCGCACGGCTGAGAACGAAAAAATCCAGCAGGTCGCGAGCTTCCTCCAGCAGGGCAGCGCCCAAATCATCATCGCCGGCTTTACCGATGAGCGCGGGACGGCGGAATACAACCGCGGCCTCGGCGAACGCCGCGCGCAATCCGTCCGCGAAGCCCTCATCGCAATGGGGGCCGACGCGCAGAACATCCAGACCGTCAGCTTCGGCGCCGACATGCCGGCTGATCCCGGCTCGGGTGAATCCGCCTGGGCCAAAAATCGCCGGGCTGAAATCGGCGTGGTGAAATAACAACGGCGGGCTGATTCGGGGCAGGGCAGAACAACCGCGCCCACGGGTGCGTCGTTTTCAGACGAACGCGAACCAATTTCCGCGCCTCTGAAAAGATTTCTGGCAGCGTCGAATGGCGCTGTGATACTTTCGACGGCTCAACAATAACAATCTATGAAAACAGCGTTCCTCTCCAGAGTGTGTCTCGTAACCATCGCCAGCGGTTTGTTTCTCGCCGCCCTTGTTCCCGAACCGGCCCAAGGCGCTCCCGGCGATCTCGATCCCACCTTCGGCACTGACGGCAAAGTGCTGACCGACTTTTCCGGTAACGGAGACAACGGCGCTGCCGTGGCCCTGCAAGTGGACGGCCGGATTGTGGTCGCGGGCCTCGCGCGCTCCGGAATCGATGAGGCGAGCGCCGATTTTGCTCTCGCCCGCTATGAGGCCGATGGCACTTTGGATTCGAGCTTCGGCAACGCCGGCCGGGTGATCACCGATTTTGCCGCAAATTTCGACCTCGCTTCCGCCGTCGCCATCCAGGCCGATGGAAAAATCGTGGCCGCCGGTCGCTCGCAAAACGACTCCGGGATCGACTTCGCCCTCGCTCGCTACGATAGCGACGGCAACCTCGATCCGACCTTTGGAACAGGAGGAATGGTCAGGACCGTTTTCCCGTCGGGAATATCCCGAATCCTCGCTGTTGCGATTCAAGCGGATCAAAAGATCGTCGCGGCGGGACGAGCGACCGGTCCCAACTCTATGACTTCGCGCTGGCTCGCTACAATGTGGATGGAAGCCTCGATCTCTCTTTCGGCTCCGGTGGCATGGTCACGACGAACTTTTCCGGCAGCGCGATCGTCCATGCTCTCCTCTTCCAGACGGATCAAAAAATTATCGCCGCGGGCTCTAATGGGGGCTTTGCTCTCGCCCGCTACAACGTGGATGGCAGTCTCGACACCACGTTTGGTCCGGATGGGACCGGAAAGGTCGGTACCGTTTTTGAGAATAACGCCAGTATTATCAGATCGGTTGTTTTCCAGTCTGACGGCTCGATCGTCGCGGCCGGATACACATATCTCGACTTCTTTGGGATCGATAGCGCCTTTGCCCTCGCCCGCTACGATGCCGACGGCATCCTCGACAGCAGCTTCGGCTCCGGTGGGACGGTGACGACCGATTTTTCGGCCGCTGGAGACGTTGCGAGCAAGGTCGAGATCCAGGCGGATGGCCTGATCATCGCCGGAGGGTATGCCACTCCGGCAAGCGGTGAGGATTTTGCCCTTGCCCGTTATCAGGTGGATGGATCGCTCGATTCGGCGTTCGGTGTCGGTGGCAAACTTAGGACCGATTTCGGCAGTAGCGATGTCGGGAATGATATGGTTCTCCAACCCGACGGAAAAATTGTCGCTCGCTGGCTTTGGCGGTGTGAACGGCGATTTTGCTCTCGCCCGTTACTAACCGATGGACCCGCCGCGAGTGCGCAACCGCTTAACATCTCGACCCGCGGGGAGATCGGAACCGGCGACAACGTTCTGATCGGCGGTTTCATCATCACAGGGAACAATCCCAAGAACGTCATCCTCCGCGCGATCGGACCTTCGCTGCTGCTGGATGGAGTCCTGGCCGATCCTGTCCTCGAATTGCACGAACCCGACGGCACCGTGATCACGAACGACAATTGGCGCGACTCCCAGGAACAGGAAATTAACGATACCGGTCTGGCGCCGGCGAGCGATCTCGAGTCCGCCATCGTTGCGACGCTGGAGCCGGGCGCCTATACCGCGATCGTGAGCGGACAGGGTGATGGAACGGGAATCGGCCTCGTGGAAGCTTACGATCTCGACGCCCTGGCCGATTCGCAGCTGGCCAATATCAGCACCCGCGGCTCGGTCGGGACGGACGATAACGTCATGATCGGTGGTTTCATCCTCGGTGGCCCGACTGGCGACACGACCGTGGTTGTGCGCGGGCTCGGCCCATCGTTAGGCACGCAGGGCGTGGCTAATGTACTGGCCGACCCGACTCTCGACCTCTTCGATGGACAAGGTGCGCTCCTCGCTTCGAACGACGATTGGCAGGACTCGCAAGCAGCCGAGTTGGAGGCCTCCGGCCTCGCGCCTGACGACGAAAGTGAAGCCGCCATCCTGAGGGATCTCAGTCCCGGCGCTTACACTGCGATTCTGCGTGGCAAAGACAACAGCACAGGGGTCGGCCTGGTGGAAGCGTACAACCTGCCGCCTCCCTCGGCCCGGGTCGCGAAGCCTTAAATGCGCATCAATTTTCGCGCAAGCTTTGGAGTGCGACCGCGTCCCCGCGTCGCTTTCTGACCCCGGAGAATTTTTCCAGCTCCGGCCATCCCGAAAAAGCGGTGCGAAGACGTACCGCACTCCGAAAGCTATCGCGAAAAGTCCCTCCTTCGCCCGGCAACGCGGCTACAATGCGGGGTGGCCCGAATCGAATCTCTTGCTCGCGGATGAGCGTCGCGCGCAACTGGATCGCGCACCTCTGGCACGAATGGCTTTTTGAACTCCGCCGGCCGGTTGCGCCCGCCGCCGCGCGCCCGACCCCGACGGAATGGCCTGACGACCGCCTGACCGCCGCCTGGCTCGGCCACGCCACCGTCCTGCTTAACTTCTTCGGCGTCACCATCCTGACTGATCCGGTGCTATTGCGGCGGATCGGGATTCCTCTGCCTTTCACCGCGATCGGGCCGAAGCGCCTGACCGCGCCCGCGCTGACGGTGGAAGAGCTGCCGCCAATCGATCTCATTCTGCTCTCGCACGCGCACTTCGATCATCTCGATTGGCGGACCCTGCGGCGGTTCGACGGTGAGACGCAGGTGGTGACCGCGCCGCGCACGCGCGACCTGCTCGGCTGGACGAGGCTGCGCCGGATCACCGAGCTGGGCTGGGGCGAGGCGACGACGGTGGCGACCGCAGCCGGTTCGCTTCTCGTTAGGGCGTTTCCCGTCCAGCATTGGGGCGCGCGGATGCAGTTCGATCAATTTCGCGGCTATAACGGCTACGTTTTGGAACGGAACGGGCACCGGATCATCTTCGCGGGCGATACCGCCCTAACGAAAAGTTTCGCCGACCTGCGCGACGAACGGCCCTATGATCTCGCGATCATGGGCGTGGGCGCGTATCAGCCGTGGATTCGAGCGCATTGCAATCCGGAGCAGGCGGTGGCGATGGCAAACGAGGCCGGGGCCCGTTTCCTCATGCCGGTGCATCACCAGACGTTCAAGCTCAGCTTTGAGCCGTTCCGGGAACCGATCGAGCGGTTCGTTAGGGCAATGGCCGGGGAGCCGGAGCGGATCGCGCTGCGCGAGATCGGGGAGACGTTTGTCTTGTAGCTGGCGGTCTATGACCGCCGCTACAACTTGCCGCGCGCTAGACACGAGCGGTGATCTGGCTTAACGAATTCCCGAAGGGTTCACCTTATGTTTAGTCCGACCAAAATTTACTTCATCGTCTTCGGTCTTCTCACGATCGCCGGCGGGATCATGGGCTACGTCAAGGCCGGGAGCACGGCTTCGCTCATCGCCGGCGGGGTCAGCGGTATTCTCCTGATCGTGGCGGCGCTACTTTTACCCAGCCACGTCGTGGTCGGGCTCGCCCTTGGCGGCATCGTTTCGCTTTTGCTGGCCGCGAGATTTTTACCGGCGTTCTTCCGGGATGGGAAAATGATGCCGAATGGAATGATGGCGCTGCTCAGCATCCTCGGGGTTGTCTTCGCCATCGCGGCCTGGCTTCGCAAATAGCGGCTGCGCGTGCGGAAATTCCGACTGCGGACGCTGCGCTGGCTCGCGCTTCTCCTTTTCCTCGGCCTCTTCAGCGCGATTGTCCTGCGCTGGATTTCGCTCGAGCGCCTGCGCCTCGGCTGGCAAAAGCTCGGCCCGCCCCTTCGCCCGACGCCGAGCGCGACCCCGATTCCGAGCCCGACGCGTCCGCCCGTCATCGGCGGGAAACTGGACACCGCGAAACTGTGGAGCGGGATTACCGTCCAGGCGGAGGTACGGCCGACTCCGGGCGGCCCGGCCTCGATCGAGCGGAGCGACCCCCAGAGTTACGTCCTCGATTTGAAATTAAACGTGCGCGTGCCGACGCCGAACCGCACGGTCGAGGAATTGGCCACGGTGACGCCGGAGTTGCCCAAACTCCTGCCGCAACTCGCCGCCACCATCGGCCCCGACCCGGTCTCGCCCCTCTTCCAGCAGCTTTACGATCTCAAGGTCCAGTCCCTCCGGGACGATCTCGTTAGGCTGGATCAGCTCCTCTCCCGACACAATTTCTACGATTGCCAGACCATCCTCCGCCTGCAGCATCCGGAAACGAAACGGCGCGCCATCCTCCTCCAAGCCGAGATGGACGTCGACGCGGACGGGTCCGACGCGGACCGGTTGCCGGGAGTCGACGGGAGTTCGGCAAACTTCCAGCCCTTCACCAGTTACCGTTGGAAAAAGAAAACCACGCAGCAAAGCACCTTCCTTCCCCCGGCGGAAGCAAAGCTGCGCCGTTACGAGGCGGAATTCGCCCAGAAAGGCCTGACCCTGGAACGCAACCGCGATCTGCGGATCGGCATCCAGCGGATGAAAGCCGAGGTCGATTCGCTGAAGCGTTTCAGTTTTCTCATCGCGTCGACCGATCCCTACATCGTGCTCCCGGGAATTTTCACCAGCACGCCGGACGCGGGGAAGGTGGGCGATTATGCCGTCGTCATTTACGGCAACGCGATTTATCCCGCGATCGTGGGCGACGTCGGCCCGCGCGACAAAGTGGGCGAAGCCTCGCTCCGGATCTCGAAGGAGATCAACCCGGTCTCGAGCGCTTACAGCCGGCCGGTGAGCGATTTGAAAGTCAGCTACCTGATTTTCCCCGGCACCGCGGAGACGCCTTTCGGCCCGCCCGACCTGGAAAAGATTCAGGCCCGCTGCGAAAAACTGGTGCAGGAAATGGGCGGCGCGAGCGTGCCGCTGCATCGCTGGGAGAATCTGATCCCGACCCCGACGCCGACTCCCTCGCCGACCCCCACACCCTCCCCTTCGCCGACACCATCGGCGGCGCCGAGCGCCAGTCCCTCGCCTAACGAGAGTGCGACACCCACGCCGACGCCGCTGGTCGCGCCGACTTTTGCTTTCCCGACGCCAGGCGATTCGCCGCCCGGTTCGCCGACGGCTGCGCCTTCGCTCATCCCGACGACGTCTCCGCTTGTCACGCCGACGCCGAGTCCGTAGCGAGGGCCGAGGTCAGCCGTTTGGTCTGACGTTTGGCTGAGGGTGAACGCCGATCTCCTTCATCTTGCGCTGACCGCCTTTTTTCCTTTCGGCGGAGTTGGTAAAGGAGGTGATCGTGAGTTCGTTGGCGTTGCGCGTGACCTGGGCGACGGTCGCAACGCTCAGGCCGTTGCCTCGCGCGAGCTCGGTCCAGCTGCGGCCCGTCGCTCGCAGGGTGGCGATTTCCCGCACCTTGCCGCGATTGCCGCGCGCGATGGCGTTGATCGCGCAGAGCTCGCCGAAACGCAGGCGAAGGGTGTCCTGTTGCGCCTGCAATTCCCGTTCGCTTACCCCGGTGACGCGTGCAATCGCGCTCACGACATGGGGACGTTCGATCGGTGTGCCGGCGGCGGCGTTGAGGCGGCGAATGTTACCAAGGAGCGAACGTTCGTCGTTTCCGGAATAGTTTTTTGCCACCCGCACCGAACCGCCTCCGAGCAGACTGCCGACCGGTGGCGGGACATAGATGGTTTCGTAATCGTTCTCAATTTCGGCGGCGGAGTCCGCCGTGCCGACGGCGGACGACTGAGTAGCGACGACTTGAGGGTTGGCGGACTGCTGCGGAGCAGAGCAACTGGCGACCAGGCCCATGATTGCAACGATACCGACAAGCGGCTTGTGCATGGCGGTTTATACCGCTCGGCGCGCAAAAGCGTCAAGGCGAAAAAATGCCTCGCCCGGTAAGGCCGCAGAGAATTCTCGGGGAGAAGGGGGCCGACAGATCCGTCGGCCCCCGCTGCGTGAATTAAGTCCCGGGGCGGACCTTGTCGCGTACCCCCATTTCGTGCAACTTGCGCTTCCCGCCCTTTCTCCGTTCCGCGTTATTTGAGAAGCTGGAGGCCGTCAGCTCAGAGGCATTGCGAGTCACCTGGGCCACGGTCGCGACGTTTAAGCCGTTGGCTTTGGCTAAATCCGTCCAGCTCCGGCCCTGGGAGCGGAGACCGGCGAGCTCGCGCACTTTGCTGGTATTGCCGCGGGCGATGGCGTTGATGGCGCAGAGTTCGCCGAAACGCAGCCGCAAGCTATCCTGTTGCGCTTGCAGAGCCTGCTCGCTCACGCCGGTGGCGCGGGCGACCGCGCTTACGACAAATGGACGCTCCTCCTTCGAGCCGGCAGCCGCATTGAGGCTGCGGATGTTGCCGTTAAGCGCTCTCTCATCCGTGCCGGCATATTTTTTCGGCACGCGGACGGAGCCGCCTCCAAGCAAGCTGCCCACTGGTGGTGGAACATAAACGGTATCGTATTCCTGTTGATCGCCCGCCGGGGCAGAGTCGACCGACGAGACGGTGGCGGATGCACCTGCCGCGGATTGAGAGTTGGCGACTGGCTGAGGCGCGGCGCAGCCAACGACCAGGCAAGAGCAGAATGCTAAACCAAGAACGGATTTGGACATTCAGCGCTTTTAGCGGTTTGCAAAAAAACGTCAAGCATGCTTTTAGGCGCGCAGCCTCTTTGCTGTACCCGTCGCGGAAACGGCATAATTTGGACTTTTGCCGGGCCGGGAATTGATCGCCCGCAAAGCGTCTCGTTAGGCGGAACCCGCGGCATCGGCGAGCAGGCGACGGCTAAAAACGCCGGGTTTTTCCGCGTAAAATCGCGCCCCGCAGTCGAGCGCGACCCGCTCCAGTTCGCGTTCGCGGGTGCAGAGGAGGCCGAGGAGCAGGGCGCGTTCGGTTTCCGGAAATTCCAGACTGCCTTCGAGCCGTTCCCGGAAAAACGCGAGGTCGTGCAGTTCGCCCAGCTGCCGGCTGAGCGCTTTGGCCTCCGCCGCGGTCTCGCGCAGGCCGGGGTGAAGATCGCGGAGAATTTGCGCCTGGTAATACAGGTCCTTCACCCGCTTGCGCCAGGAATGGAATTTTTCCGTGCCCGGCTCCGACCGCACAGCGCGGAAACATTTGCGGCCGCGCCGGTAAGTGCGTTTCAGCGCGCGGGCAAGATCCCCGGTCGCGAGATTTTCCAGGGGCCAGCCTTCGAGCCGGTCGCAGACTTGTTGCAGGGCCGAGGCGGCTTGCTCGCGCCGGCTCCCGAACGTTTCCGCGAGATTTGCAATTTCTGTCCGGAGGGCGGCGGCCGTATCCGGGAAGGCGCCCGTTTCCTGGGCCGCGTCCCGGCGCAGGTTTTCCAGCACTTGCAGCTGCACCCGCGCGTCGCGCGAGCCCGAAAAACTTCGAGCCACGCCGGAGAGACGCCGGTTCTCCCCTTTGAAAATTCCACGCCCGAGCTCGCGCCGGACGAGTCGGAGAAGGGCGCGGGTTCGCTTGATGTGTTTGCGGGTCGCAAAGACGGCAGCGCCTTCGTCCTCGTGCGAGCGGGCTTTGATTTCGCCCAGAGCCCGTTCCAGTTGCTCGCGCGCGAGACGGCGAATGCCGGGCGCGAGCGCTTCATCTTCTTTCAGGCGATAACTCATCCGCAGCTACTCTAGGGAGCGATCGTCGATCCCGACAAACGCGCTACCCCGCATGGATTCGAACCATGAATAACGCCTCCAAAGGGCGCTGTGTTACCGTTACACCACGGGGTATCGATGCTCGCCGCCGCGCCCGGCATTTTTCGCCGCGGCCGCGCTACGAATCTTTAGAGCGCAAACGGCAATTCGCAAATTCAACTCCGCGCCCGGAGAGCGGTCGGATCTCGGCGGCTCGTTCCTAGAAGGGGATGAGAGGCGAGATTCCCGGGCCGCCGCCGCCCGTCCTCGCAGCGGTCGCGAGGATCGATCGGATCTGCCCGATCACTTCCGAGGCCTGGTAGGGCCGGCGGACAAATCCCGCCAACCCGGCGTCCATCATCGTCGCCAACCGCTCGTCCTCGATAAAGCCGGTGTTGAGGACGACCACTGCTTTGGCGTCGATCTCGCGCAGCCGGCGGAAGGTCTCTTCTCCGTCCATCAGGGGCATGGTCAGATCGAGCAGGACAAGATCGAAACGTCCCGGGCGTGACTGGTAATGTTCGAGACATTCGAGCCCGGACTGGGCGGTCACGACTTCAAACCCCGCCTGCACCAAAAACTGCCTCGAAAGAACCAGCGCCATCGGTTCATCGTCCACCACCAGGATGCAGCGCGACCTTCCGTTCCCGAACGCCGCGCCCGGCCGGCCCGGGTTCGCAAACGAGGGATGGAGCAAAATCTTGCGTTCGCTCCCGCCGGCTTGTGCGACCAGCCGGCTCATCACTTCGGTCGCCCGGTCCGTGCTCAGGTGGAGCATCTCGAAATATTTCCCCGCCCGCGGATCGCCGTCCCAGATTTTTTCGAGCAGCTTGACCGTGCCGGCGATGATCTGGAGCAGATTATTCATCTCGCTCGCGGCTGCCGGGAGCAGGTCGCCGGCCTGTTTCGCCCGCGCCCTGGTGGAAAGGTCGTCCTTCATCGGGAGAGAGTTCTCTTTCCGGTCGCACGGGCGCGCAGGCGGGCGCTCAAAATAGAATCCATCGCGATCTATCGAAGCACCTCAAGTGCCGCCGGGAGAACTTTCGCGCCGGGCGTTTCCCTCGGGGAGGACGTGCCGCGCCCGGCTTTCTGGGTAGTTTGCGCCTCGTGAAAGTGAACTCTGCAAAATTTCTTGTCCCGCCAGATGGTCCCTGGCGCCTGGACAAAGCCCCGACCGCGATCGAGCCCCTCTACAAATCGAAATCGCACTACCGCAAAATGCTCGACCGCCAGGTCGATGAACTCAGCGAGCTCCAGAGCCTGCTTTACGCCCACAATCGCTATGCCCTCCTTCTCATCTTCCAGGCGATGGACGCGGCCGGGAAAGACAGCGCGATCAAGCACGTCATGTCGGGCGTGAATCCACAGGGCTGCCAGGTTTTTAGTTTCAAACACCCGAGCGCGGAAGAACTCGACCACGATTTTCTCTGGCGGACGACGCGCTGCCTGCCGCAGCGCGGGCGGATCGGAATTTTCAACCGCTCCTATTATGAAGAGGTGCTCATCGTGCGCGTGCATCCCGAAATTTTGCGCGCGCAATCGCTGCCCGCCGAAGCGGTTGATGAAAAAACGATCTGGGAAGAGCGCTATCGTTCGATCAACGACCTCGAGAGCCATCTCTTCCGCAGCGGCACGCGCATCCTGAAATTTTTCCTCCACGTCTCAAAGGAAGAACAGCGCCAGCGTTTCCTCGACCGCCTGGAGGAACCGGAGAAGAACTGGAAATTCAGCGCCGGCGACCTCGACGAGCGCGCACTCTGGGACAAATACATGGCCGCCTACGAAGCCTGCCTGCGCGCGACGAGCACAAAGGAAGCGCCGTGGTTTGCCGTCCCGGCCGACGATAAAAAGAACGCGCGCCTGATCATCGCCGACGCCATCGCCGATGCGCTCAAGGAATTGAAAATGTCCTATCCGCAACCCGATCCGGCGCACCGCAAAGAGCTGGAAAAGATCCGCAAAACACTCGCGCATGAGAAGGCGTAATCTGGCGCTCCCCATTCGTCGTCGGCGTCCCAACTCCATCTGTCATCCTGAGCGGAGCGAAGGATCTCTGACCATTTCTGCGTTCGTCGCTTCGCCCAAATGACAGAACCTTTTCAAACGAAATCGTCCGATGACTCCTTCGCGCCTTAATTTCCGTCTCGAAGCCGAGGCGCGCCGGCTCGCGCGCCCGGGCCGCGACCTTTCGCACTTTGCATAACGAAGTGCGAACCCCGCTCTTCATGCCGGTCGGCACAAAGGCGACGGTGAAGGCGCAACTCCCGCGCACGCTCGAGGAAGCCGGCACGCAGATTCTGCTCGCGAACACTTATCACCTGTTGCTGCGGCCCGGCCCGGAAGTTTTTCGCCGCACCGGCGGCATCCACGGGTTCATGAGCTGGGATCGCGGCGTCCTGACCGATTCCGGCGGCTTCCAGATCTTCTCCCTCCCGCACTCCCGCGCCATGAGCGAGGAAGGCGCGCGCTTCCAGAGTTACCTCGACGGCCGCACCATCCTGCTCAGCCCGGAAGTCAGCATCGAGACCCAGATCGCGATCGGGAGCGACATTATGATGGCGCTCGATCAATGCATCGCCTCGACCGCGGATGAAGCCGAGCGCGCGCGCGGCGATGGAGATCACGCATCGCTGGGCGGCGCGCAGCCTGGCGGCGCGGGGCGATTCGCCGCAATCGATGTTTGGCATCGTCCAGGGCGCGCTTTTCAAGAACCTGCGGCGGGAGAGCGCGGCGGCGTTAGGCGAAATGGCCTTCGATGGTTTTGCCATCGGCGGGCTCGCGGTCGGCGAAGGCCGGAGCGAGCGCGAAGACATCTGCGAATACACCGCCGAGCTGTTGCCTAACGACAGGCCGCGCTACCTCATGGGCGTGGGCACGCCGCTCGACATCCTCGAAGCCGTCCACCGCGGGGTCGACATGTTCGATTGCATCATGCCGACCCAGCTCGCGCAGCGCGGCGCGGTTTTCACTTCGCGCGGTTTCCTCCAGATGCGCCGCGGAGTTTACAAATTTTCCAACGACAAGCTCGACCCGGAATGCAATTGCCCGACCTGCGCCCGCTACTCCCGCGCCTATCTCCATCACCTCACGAAAGCGAGCGAGACCCTGGGCTGGCAGCTCCTCGGCAAGCACAACATCCATTTCTATCACCAGCTCATGCGCGACATCCGGGCCAGCATCCTAGGCGGCCGCTTCATGCAGTTTTACCGGGAGAAACGCGAGGTCCTGCAGGAGTCCGACCGGGAATATCCCGCCCTCCGGCCAAAGCCGGCGCGGGTCAAGTCGATGTCGTTAGGCAATTACGAGGTTCACATTGCGCAGGAAGGTTTCGCCAGCGTTCGGCAGGTTTCCTCGGGCGAGATCATGCACATGCGCACCCCGCCGATGGAGGAAGCGCACAGCCTTTACGTCGAGCAATCGAAGCTGGCCGAGCGTCTCACTTTTTCCGACGAGCCGCTCGTGATCTGGGACGTCGGCCTCGGTGCCGCGGCCAACGCCATGGCCGCGATCCAGTGCTACGAAGCGCAGGCAAAAATCAGTCCCGTTCGGCCGCTCCATCTCATCAGTTTCGAGAACGATCTCGACTCGCTCACCCTCGCGCTGCGGCACGACGAAAAATTCCTCTATCTCCGGCACGGCGGTCCGGTTGGGATTTTGGAACGGGGCGCGTGGCAATCGAAGCAATACCCCGGTCTCAGTTGGCAACTCGTTAGGGGCGATTTTCTCGAAACCGTCGCGCAGGCGCCGCGCCCGCCCGACCTGATCTTTTACGACATGTTTTCCAGCCGCACTCATCGCGAACAATGGACGCTGGAAAGTTTCCGCCGTCTCTTCGCCGCCTGTGCCGGGCGAGCGGTGGAGCTTTTCACCTACTCCCATTCCACCGCCTCACGCGCCGCGCTGCTCGCTGCGGGATTCTTCATCGCGAAAGGGCGCAGTGCCGGGGTGAAGGAAGAGACCACCATCGCGCTCACGCCCGCCGCGGTCGCATCGGCTCATCCCTACCAATTGCTCGACCGCACCTGGCTCGCTCGCTGGAATCGTTCCCAGGCCAAATTCCCGGCCGAGATTGCGATGGAAGAGCGGCCCGCTTTCGAAGATTTGATTCGTGCGCACGCGCAATTCCAAACGGCTCCCTCCCACGCCGAAGCCCAGCCGACTCATGCAAATTAACATCGGAATTCTCGGTTTCGGCACGGTCGGTTGCGGCACGCTCAACCTCCTGCAACGCAATCGCGCGCTCATCGCGCAGCGCGCCGGTTGCGACCTGAAAGTGACGCGGATCGTGACCCGCACGCCGGACAAGAAGCGGCCGGTACAATTCGATCCGCAGATCGTGAGCAGCGACGTCGACGGACTATTGAGCGATCCGGAAATTCATCTCGTGGCCGAGTTGATCGGCGGTGTCGAACCAGCGCGCGATTACGTTCTGCGCGCGATCGCGGCCGGCAAATCGGTCGTCACCGCGAACAAGGAGTTGATCGCGAAACACGGCCCGGAAATTCTGGAAGCCGCCGATCGGGCCGGAGTGGATTTTCTTTTTGAAGGCAGCGTTGGCGGCGGCATCCCGCTCATCGCGCCGTTGCGCGAAAGCCTGGTCGGCAACCGGGTCGTGCAATTGATGGCCATTCTCAACGGCACGACGAATTACATCCTCACGAGAATGACCGCCGAAGGCGCTGACTTCGGCGAAGTGCTGCGCGAGGCCCAGGCGCTCGGTTACGCCGAGGCCGATCCCTCGGCCGATGTCGATGGCTTCGACACCATGTACAAGCTCGCGATTCTCGGCAGCATCGCTTTCAACGCGCCGGTCGAGCTGGAGAAAATCTATCGCGAAGGCATTCGCAAAGTTGGCGCGCGCGACATCGATTATGCGCGCGAGCTTGGTTATGTCGTGAAGTTGATCGCGCTCGGCCGCCGGCACGAGAACGGCGAGATCGAGCTGCGTGTCCATCCCGCGCTTCTGCCGCAGAGTCATCCGCTGGCGAGCGTGAACGATGTTTTCAACGCCGTCCTCGTCACCGGCGACGCCGTCGGCAACGTCATGTTTTACGGCCGCGGTGCGGGGGGCGACCCGACTGGTTCCGCCGTCGTCGGCGATCTCGTCGCGGCGGCGCGAAACATTCGCACGCATTCGACCGGCCGTGTCAGCGCGGGGAAGTTTTCTCCGGCTGCCCACCGCAATTTTCCGGACATCCAGACCCGCTTTTGCGTCCGGCTCCAGGTCGTCGATCAGCCGGGAACGCTGGCGAAAATTGCGGCGGTTTTCGGCGAGCACGGGGTCAGTATCGATTCCCTGGTCCAGAAACATTCCGATGGCGCGACCGCGGAAATTTTCTGGGTCACCAAACTCACCACCGAAGCCGCGATGGCGGCATCGCTCGAAACCTTTCAGCATCTCGAGGCGGTGACGGAGGTCTCGTGTGTCCTCCGTGTCGAAGGAGAATAGATCGTTAGCCGCCTAACGAGGAGGCACGTCAGCCTTTTCGGCGTAAGGTCCGGCCTGGAGGAGATTGGCGATCCCGCCCTGATTTTGCAGGAGGGCTTTCATACTCCAGTGAATGTGCCCGGGCGCGGAAGTGCCGCGGCGGGTGAGCGCGATCTGTTCCACGATCTCGCGCGCCGGCCGTTTCGAGCCGATCCGTTCCGTCGCGATTCCGGGCCAGACCGGTTTGCCGCGGCTCTGCGCCCGCCACCAATCGAGCAGGACCGGGAAGCTCTGCTTCGCGGGTTGGATGCCCCAGTAGAGCTGCGGTGCGAGATAATCGACCCAGCCTTCCGCGAGCCACTTGCGCGAGTCGCCAAAAAGTTGCGCATAGGCATCGAGCTGCGCCTCGATCGTTGGCGGCACCCCGGGTCGCCAGATGCCGAATGGACTGATCCCGACCCGCGCCCGCGGTTTACTCGATTTCACCGAACGATAAAGTGAGCGCACGAAATCGTTGATGTTTTCCCGGCGCCAATCGGCCCGGCTCATCCCGCTCTTCGTGCCATGGCGCGTCCAACTTGCTTCATCGGGAAACGACGCGTCGCCGGGCTTGAGCGGGTAGGGATAAAAATAATCGTCGAGATGGATGCCATCGACGTCGTAACGCCGCGCGATGTCGGTGATGACATCGATGACATAAGCACGAGCGGCGGGTTCGCCCGGATCGATCCAGAGTTGTTTCCCGAAACGTCGGACCCATTCCGGGTGCGCTTTGGCGACATGATTCGGCGGCAATTTGTCGCCCGCGCTGACGGCGGCGCGAAAAGGATTCACCCAGGCGTGCAACTCGATCCCGCGCGCGTGCGCCTCGGCGATGGCGAACTCGAGCGGATCGTAACCGGGCGACACACCGGCGCTGCCGCTGAGGAATTTCGACCACGGCTCTTTTTTCGAGGCGTACAGCGCATCGCTCGCCGGGCGCACCTGGAGCAGGATCGCATTCAGCTTCAACGCCGCGGCGCGGTCGAGGAGCGTGCGCAGTTGCGCCTTTTGGGTGGCGGCGGGCAGGCCCGGCTTGGAAGGCCAATCGAGATTGTAAACCGTCGCCACCCAGGCCCCGCGGAACTCTCGCTCGACGCCCTGTGCGACACCGGCGCCCCAGCCTGCCAATAAGAGAAGACAAAGAGTTAATCGCATCGAAAACACCCTACCATGCGCTCCCATCCAGAATTGTCATCCGGAGCAGCGCGAAGGATCACTCCGCTCAGAATGACAGTCGGGGGGAAGACAGTCGGGGGGAAGGGAAGCGCGATCGTTGGTGGAAAGCCCGGTCTCGCCCTGCCTGCGGCTGCGTTACGCTCCGCTACGCTCAGAATGACAGTGGGGGGAGACGGAGGCGTTCGGTTGTCAGATGAGCGCTCTTGCCACCGCAGTTGGAAAAATTTCGCTCACTTCACCTTCCAGCCGGAGCGAAACACACTGCTCGCCGTCATGCTCGGTCGCGCCGCGGTTGATGATCACGTAGGGCACGCCGCGTTGCGCGGCCAGGAGCGGAAAAGCCGCCGCCGGATAAACCGAAAGGGTGGAACCGAGCGCCACGACAAGGTCAGCTTCCTCGGCGGCGTGGCGGGCTCGTTCCAGTTCGTTAGGCTCGAGACTTTGCCCGAAGCTGATCGTGGCCGGCTTCAAGAAGCCGCCGCAGTCGCAGAGCGGCGGCGTGCGGTGCGTCCGGAAGAATTCGAAATGCGGCTCGGGCTCGCTCCGGCGCTGGCAGCTCTGGCATTCGATGAGCGAGTTGGTGCCGTGCAACTCAACCAGGCGCGCCGCGCTCGTCCCGGCGAGGCTGTGCAGGCCGTCGATGTTCTGCGTCACTACCATTGCGACCCGGCCCGCCTTTTCCAGCCGGACGATGGCGCGGTGGACCTCGTTAGGCTGGGCGTTCCGGAACGATTCCCAGGCTTCCAGTTTGTAATCCCAGTGCTCGATCCGGGCCGCCTCCGAGCTCATGAAATCCTGGTAGTAAACCGGCTGCCGGCGCGTCCAGACGCCGTCCGGACCGCGAAAATCGGGAATCCCGCTGCCGGTGGAAATCCCGGCGCCGGTGAAAATGAAAATCCGGCGCGCGGCGCGGAGATAATCGCTCAGGTCAATCACGTCCCCCAACCTGCGATCGGAGGCGGGAGTTTGGCAACTTATTCGACCGACGAGGAGCCCGGCGAAGAATCGTTAGGCGGAACCGGCCGGCTGCGGCAGGCGGATCTCGACCGTGGTCCCGCGGCCCTGCTGGCTCGTGACCTCGATCGTGCCCTGGTGTCCGGTCACGATCGATTTCGCGATCGCCATTCCCAAACCGGTGCCGTGCGATTTCCCGTGCGTGACAAAGGGCTCAAAAAGTTTCGGCAGAAGCTCGGGCGGAATGCCAATCCCGGTATCGGAGATGCGGAAGACGACCTCGCCGTCGGCGAGGTCCGTGCCGAGGGTGAGGAGGCCGCCGTTAGGCATCGCTTCGAGAGCGTTCTTGATCAGGTTGCCGAGGACGCGGACAAAGCGTGAGAGGTCAATGTGGAGATTGCCCTCGTAGCGAATCTCCTTCGCGATCTGGATTTTTTCGCCCCGGTGCAGGCAAAGCGACTGGACGTTGAGCTCCTCGAGCAAACGCCAGACAGAAACCGTTTGGCATTCCAGGGCGGACTGGCCGCGCGCGTAATCGAGCAGCTCCTGCGTCATCGAGAGCATGCCGTCGACCGCCTTGTCCATCATCCTGGTCAGCTGCAACTGGCGCGGATCCTTCGTCTCGCTCGCGATCAGGTCGGCGCAGCCGCGGATGATGCAGATCGGATTTTTGAGATCGTGAATGATGCTGTTGGCCATCGAGCCGACGAGGCTGAGACGCTCGGTCCGCATCACTTCAGTGATGAAATGGGAATTGACCGAACGCAGCCGTTCGGTCACGGAGCGGAGGAAATTCATGTGCAGCCGGCTGGGCGCGAGCGCGAGAATGTGCTGGAAAGTCGGTTCGTCGACCGTTCCGAGAAGGGTGGCGTCGACCGCGGTCGCCATGGCGGAACGCGGCTGGCCGTCGAGCAGCGCCATTTCGCCAAAAAAGTTTCCCGGTTGAATGAAACCGAGGGTCTCCTGTTCGCCGCCCCGGCCCGACTTCGAGATTTTGACCGAGCCCTGGCCGACGAGATAGAGCAGGTCGCCCGGGTCGCCTTCGCGGAAAATAATCTCGCCCGGCGCGAGCTCCACCACCCCGACCTCGGGCGCGATTTCTTCCAGCACATGCGGTTCGATGCCTTCGAAAATTCGATTGCTGGCGAGGCCGTCAAAAATTTGTGCGACGGCGGAGTTCATGAAAAGAGATTACGCGCCGCCGTCGGCGGCGGGGCCGGGACGCGGCTGCGGTCGCCTGCCTGTTGCAGGACGATTTCGATCTGCTCGATGACGTCGTTAGGGCGGTAGGGGCGGCTGAGGTATCCGGAAAGGCCGCTCGCGATCATGCGTTCGAGCCGTTTTTTTTCGATGAAGCCGGTGTTGAGAAGCACCGCCACCTGCGGATCGACCGAGCGGAGCCGCTTGAACGTTTCCTCGCCGTCCATGAAGGGCATGGTGAGATCGAGCAGGACGAGATCGAACTTGCGCGGGTTTGCCCGGAAGAGATCGAGCGCGTCGAAACCGGACTGGGCCACGACCACGGTGTAGCCGGCCTGGGAAAGAATTCTCTCGCCCAGGGTAAGAGCCATCGGCTCGTCATCCACGATCAGGATGCAGCGCGAAACCGGCGCGCGTCTTGTCACCGGTTTGGTTTTGAATTCCGCCACGAGCGAGGGATGCAAAAGAATCTTGTCGTGGGCACCGCCGACCTGCTGCACGAGCTGCGCCGTGACCTTGGCCGCGCGTTCCACGCTGACCAGGAGCATCTCGAAATATTTCTCCGAACCGGGTGCGCCTTCCCAGACGTTCTCCAGCATCGAGACGGTGCCGGAAACGATCTGGAGGAGATTGTTCAACTCGCTCGCGGCCGCGGGAATGCCGCGGCCATTCGTGAACTCGTCGGAAATGCAATCGTCCAGCATTAGAATCCGGGGGTCACCTGAAGTGACTGGGTGGAGGTTTCCTGGGCGCTGACTTTCGTGATCGGTGCCGCCGGCAGCGAGCAGCACGGGAATGACATTGCAATAGCGGCTCTCATATGATGAATCGTCCCGTCAGATAAAAGCAGCAACCATACCCGTGCGGGCGGACTTGAAGACATCGTCATCGCGGGACGGCCGGCACTTCGGGCGGGGAGGCACAATGGCTGCTCTTAGGAAACACGCTATGTGCCTAATCATCTACGACATGCCAATCGTCCGGCGCCCTCATGCGGACTGATTCGATCCACCAAAGTGTCCTGGAATTGAGTGTGCAATTCTGGGGCGTGCGCGGGTCCATTCCCTCCCCCGGTCCCGAGACCTCAGGCTATGGCGGTAACACTTCCTGCGTCGAATTGCGCTTCGGGAACGAGGTCCTCATTCTCGATGCCGGCAGCGGCCTCCGGCCCCTCGGGCTCGCCCTCGCGCGCGAGCTCCAGGCAAAACCGCTCGACCTCCGTCTGCTCATTTCGCACACCCACTGGGATCACATCCAGGGCCTGCCTTTTTTTCTCCCGGCTTACGCGCCGTCCAATCGCATCCGGATTCTGGGCGCGGCCGGAACCCGGGCCCGGCTCGAGGCCGCGCTCGTCCGGCAAATGGATCCACTCCAGTTCCCCGTCCCGTTCGAGGCCCTCGCCGGGATCGCCGGGATCGAGGAATTCGGTATCGCCCCGGCGACGCTCGGGAGTTTCGAAGTGCGGACCATTTCTCTCAATCATCCCGGCGGTTGCACGGGATTTCGCATCCGCGCCGGCGATGCCACGGTGGCCTATCTGCCGGACCACGAATCGTATCGGGTCGCGCTCGCTTCTTCCGATCATGCGGTGGCGGCGGCCGCGGCACGGGCGCAGACCGCCCTGCTCGAGTTTCTTGAGGGCTGCGACCTGCTCATCCTCGATGCGCAATACGACCGAGTGGAATACCCCAGCCATATCGGCTGGGGCCACGGCTGCCTCGATCACAGCGTCGACCTCGCCCTGCGCGCGCGCGCCGGCAGCCTCGTTCTTTTTCATCACGATCCCGGGCACGACGATGAAAAGATCGAGGCCATGGTCGCGCAGGCGCGGCGGCAGGTGGCGGAGAGCGGCTCGCAGATGCGCGTGGAAGCGGCGCGCGAGCGAACGCAACTCGTGCCCCATGTCTGCCAGAAAAGCCTCGCTGCCTAACGAGTGGCTGGGCGCGGCGCGGACCTGAGGTCAGGGAAACTTGATCGGTTCGATGCCGGCGGTCTGAAGTTTCGCGTTCAAAGCCGTCACTTCTGCCGGGATCGAGGGCCAGCGCTCCAGAACCACCCGCGCGTCGCGCTGCAAATCTCCGCAGGCGATTTCCTGCTGCGCGGTCGGTCCGGCATCGACCTCCTGCAGGTCGCCGAAAAGTTTCACGACCTTGTTCAGGACATCCAGTTCCAGTGCGTCGCCGTTCCGGACCGCGGCGGGATTGGCAAACTCCTCGAGCTTGCGGCGCAGATTCTTAATCTCCGACTGCACCTCCTTTTCGCCGGCGCGTTCCCGGGCTTTCTCCAGTTCGCCGGCGAGCGCTTCGTAGCTTTGGCCGACCGGAGCCAGCGTCGCGCGCAAATCCTGCAGCCGTTTCGACAATACAAATTGCTTCGTCAATTCTGCGCCGGTCACCTTTAGCCGCGGATCCAACTTCAGGTTCAGAGGCTGAGTAAAACTTTTCCCGCCGGCCGTGAGGACGACCGAATAATTTCCGGGCAACGCCCAGGGCGCGGTTGGTTGCGGCGCGGTCTTGCGGTAGATCGCGGTCATCGGGTATTCCGCTTTCGTGTCCGGCAAGGGCGCGCCGTGCATGTCCCAATAAAAACGATGCAGACCCGGCTTGTCCGAAAGCACCTGCGGCGGCCGCACCCAGTAACGCGGGATTTTCGGCTGCGGGTCTTCCGGCGGCACCGGATCGTTGCTCGCAAAGCGCCGCACCACTTCTCCCTTGGCATCTTTGATCTCGAGCGTGACCGGGCCGCTGCTCTTTTCGCCTAACGAGTAATCGATCATCGCCCCTTCCGGCGGGTTTTCGCCGGCGGGTTCGTCCGGCGGGAGCGGAGTGTCGGTGTTGGAATTCCAGCGCACCCGGAGCGCGGTCTGCGGCTTGAACAGGAGCGTTGTCTTTTCGTTAGGCTGGAGTTGCCGGAGGGCGGTGATGTTGTCCAGGATCCAGAAGCCGCGCCCGTGGGTCGCGATCGCGAGGTCGTCGTCTTTCACGATCAGGTCGCGGACCGAGGTCGCGGGGAGATTCAAACGGAGCGACTGCCAGTGGTCGCCGTCGTCGTAGGAAACGTGAACGCCGCGTTCCGTCCCGGCGAAAAGGAGCCCGCGACGCTGCGGATCTTCGCGCACGACGTTGACGTTCTCGTCCGCTGGTATGCCGTTCGTGATTTCCTGCCAGGTCTTGCCATCGTCGCGCGTCCGGTAAATGTGCGGGCGCAGATCGTCGAGCCGGATCGTGTTCACGGCGGCGTAGGCGGTTTTCGCATCGAAATGGCTCGCGTCCATCAGCGACACTTTCCACCACGGCCCGATCTGCGGCGGGGTGACGTCCGTCCAATTCTTGCCCGCGTTAGTCGTTAGGTGAATCAGGCCGTCATCCGTCCCGGCCCAGATCCGGCTGCCCTCGAGCGGGGAGGGCGCGACGGTGTAGATGACGCCGCGCTGCGCGCGGTTGAGCGGTGGGCCGATCGCGAAATTTTCCGACGCTCGCCGGGACTTCGAAAGTTTTGCGGGTCAGGTCCGGGCTGATCTCCTGCCAGTTCCGCCCGCCGGAACGGGTCTGCCAGAGGCTGTTGGCGGCGAAATAAAGCGTGGCCGGATCGGTCGGCGAAAAAATCACCGGCTCGGTCCGGATGATCCGGAATTCATCCGAACGAAATGGCTTCGGCAGGATGTTCTGCGTCTGCTGGGTGCGGCGATCGTGGCGCGAGAGCTTGCCGCCATAAACGATGTCCGGATCCTGCGGCGAAGCGGCGACGTAGCCGTATTCCTCCGCGCCGACCGGTTGCCAGTCGCGAAAAGTGATCGCGCCGTTCGGTCCGCGGCTGGCGATTCCGACCGAGCCGCTCTCCTGCTGCCCACTGTAAAGGCGATAAGGGAACGCATTGTCCGCGCTGACGTGATAAAGCTGCGCAGTCGATTGGTTATACCACGAGCTCCAGGTCTCGCCGCCGTTGACCGTGATGATCGCGCCCTGATCGCTCGCGAGCAGAATAATCTGCGGGTTATCCGGGTTGATCCAGACGTTCTGGTAATCGTCGCCGCCCGGCGCGCCGCGCCAGCCTTCCCAGGTCTTGCCGCCGTCGGTCGATTTCCAACAGACGACGCTCGCCGCGTAAAGGACGTCCGGATCTTTCGGATCGATCCGCAGGACCGGCAGATCGCCGCCACCGATCCGCGCGCCCGGCCGCGGATCGGTCGTGGCCAATGTCCAGTTTTCGCCGGCGTCGTCGGAGCGATAAAGTTTGCCGGCGTCGAGGGTGGCGACGGCGGCAAAAAGCGTGCGCGGGTTGCTCGGCGCGATCGCGAGCTGGGCCTGGACGACGTCGTTAGGCAAACCTTTCGTCAGCTTTTGCCAGGTCGTGCCGCCGTCGACGGATTTGAAAATGCCGCCGTTGGTTCCGTTCCACTCTCCGTTTTCCCAGGGACCCTCGCGCGCTTCCCAGAGCGAGGCGTAAGCGATCTGCGGATTGGTCGGATCGAACTGCACGTCGGCCGCGCCGGTGTTTTCGTCCTTGTAGAGCGTCTTGGCGAAAGTCTTGCCGCCATCGTTGGAAAGAAAGATCCCGCGCTCTTCGTTAGGCCCGTAGGGATGTCCCACCACTGCCACGAGGAGGTGATCGGCATTGCGCGGGTCGACCGCGATCTGCGCGATCTGCTGCCCGTCGCGCAGCCCGAGGTGAATCCAGGTTTTGCCGGCGTCGATCGATTTGTAAACGCCGTTGCCGACGGAAAGATCGGGCCGGTGCAAACCTTCGCCGCTCCCGACATAGATGATGTTCGGGTCGGAAACCGCGACCGCCAGGGCGCCGACCGACGCGGTTGGTTGATCGTCGAAGATCGGCTGCCAGGTGCGCCCGTAATCGTTCGTCCGAAAAACGCCGCCGTTGACCTGCGCCATGTAGAAAACGTTAGGCTGCGACGGCACGCCGGCGATGGCGCGGACGCGTCCACCGCGATGCGGCCCGATGTTGCGCCAGTGCAGCATCTGCGAGTAATCGGGAGCGGCCAGGGCCTCGTGCAGAGTGGCGAAGAGAAGTAGCAAACAGAAAGAACGGCCGATTTTCACGAGCGCACGATAACCCACCTGAAGCGCCGCTCCACCTCCGGGGAGCACGGGCTGCCAGCCGTGCATTGCGATGCCCCGCGCAATCGCCGGCGCGTGGTTCCGGCTGAGCGTGGTAGCGGGCGGTGCCGGAGCCGCGGCGCGCCGGTTTCTTTTTCTCCGCCGCGGCCTTGAGGTTGGCATCGACGGCCTCGGCTTCGCGCGGATGAATCCGATGGTAGTAGTCGTTTGATTTTGCGAGGTCGTTCTTCCGCATGAGGAGCGCGTCGAAGCGCTCGCGCCGGCTCAGCTCGTAGACCTTGTCCATCTTGATCGCCTCGAACGGACAGACCTCGACACAGATCTGGCAGCTCATGCAAACCGAGATATCGATGTCGAAGGTCGCCGGATAAAACTGCGGTTTGCCCATGTAATCGGGCTTCTTCTCCTCGCTCTTGACGATGTAGATGCACTGCGGCGGGCATTCCTTTTCGCAGATTTTGCAGGCGACACAGCGCAGGCCGGCTTCTGGATCGTGCGTGTCGTAAACGAGGAAGGGAAAATTGCGCGAGTTTTCCGGCAGAATGTCGCGCTCTTCCGGGTACTGCACGGTCGTTAGGCGATCTTTCTCGAAATAACTTCCGATGAAATTCCGCCCCGTCACCGCCATCCCCTTGAGAATTCCCGCGCCAATCATGAATCAATTAATCGACCGTCGTTTTGACGAGTAAAGCAGTCCGTACTGCGTTTGTCTCGACCACAATCGAGCGGGCCAAAGGTTTTCTCCTAAAACGAAACCCGCAATCCGAGCAGCCCGCCGCGCCCGGGAAGGGGCGCGATGTCTTTCAGGAAGGAAGTGTGCAGGCGCGCCTCGGCGTTGGTCAGGTTGGTCCCCTTCAGGTAGGCGTCGAAGTCGATCGGCCCGGCGCGGAAATGATAGCTGACCGCGGCGTCGAGGAGAAAATAACTGTCGGTCGGTAGCTCGAGTGCGGCGGTGCGGTCCTGCTCGTGCACGTATTGTCCCTCGATCCGCGCGCCGATGCGATCGTTCCATTTGTAGACCAGCGCCGCGCTGGCGCGGAACGGCGGTATGCGCGGAAGCGAGCGGCCGGCCTCGCAGTCCTGCGCACGAACGTAATCGGCCTTCGTGTCGAGATGCAGTTCGTGCCGGCTCGGCCAGGGCTCGGGCACCGCCGAATCTTTCCCGCTGTCCGCCTTCGCGGCGTGCGGCTCGAGCAGGTGCCAAGTGAGGGCAAATTCGCCGCCGACGAAGTCAGCCCCGACCGCGCGATAGGCGAAGACGGGCAAACCCTCCACGCTTTCCCCGGTCGGCTGCGCGCTGATGAAATCGGTGAAGCGGTTGTAGAAAAGGCTGATCGATCCCGTGAAGCGGCCGGCTTTTTTGCGGAGGGAAAGATCGAAGGCGAGCGAGTCTTCACGCCGCAGATCAGGATCCCCGATTTCAAAGGCGGCGGTCGCGAGATGCGGACCATTTGCGAAAAGCTCGACGTAAGTCGGGGGCCGCTGCGTGTAGGCGACGGAGAACGCGATCACATAAGGATCGAGCGGCTCATAGACAATCCCGCCGGAGGTGCTGAAGACGTCGAAATTGCGCGCCACACCCGGACCGAAGATCGGGTTGGCCGCGGTCTGGTTGCTTTGGTGATCGTAGCGCGCGCCGAACTGGAGTCGCACCGGCTCCACCTTGATTTCTTCGAAGACAAAAACCGCGTGGGAATCGGTCTCGACCGGTGGGAGGAAGGCCTCGGCGCCAAGGGCCGAGAAGTTTGTTTGCTGCCCCTGATAGCCGATCGCGCCCTCGAGCATCCCCAGTTTTACGTGCAGGACTTCGATCCGTGCCTCGTAGCCGTCGATCGCGAAAATGGTGCCGATTTCCGATCCTTCGAATTCGGTGTGCTGGTAGTCGGAATGGCTCCATTTGTAATTGATCGCCTTGAGCAACGGGAGCGGTTGATTGAACGCGCCGCGCACGTCCCAGCGACGCTGCTTGAGACCGATCGTGGCGTCGGGCTCCGCGACCGTGCCGTAGTGCGAATCTAACCCCGAGTAGGCCAGGCCGATGTAGCCGCCGTTCCAGACGTACGAAGCGCCCGCGGCTCCGCCTTCGCTTTCCGTGAAGCTATTGGGCAGCTCATCGCGCGGCTCAGTCTCGCCCGGCGGGAGCGGCTCGATCCGCCTCAGCCGCGCCGAGCGCGCGAAGCCGGGGATGGCGAGGTCCTCCGCGCGGCGAATAAAGCCATCGAGGTGGACCACGATCGGTCCGAGTTGAAACTCAAACAGGCCCGCGCTCGATCTTCCTTCGTCCGCACTGCTCAAACGGCCGTCGAGCTTTCCGTTCACCGGTTTCGTTAGGGCCTCGGTCGGGATGCGGTTGTCGATTACGTTCACCACTCCGCCGACCGTGTTTGGTCCGTAAAGCAGCGAAGCCGGCCCGCGCACGACGTCGATCGTCTTGATCGTGAGAGGCTCCGTCGAGGCGGCGTGGTCGGGGCTGACGTTGGAGACGTCGATTGTGCCGACTCCATTTTGGAGCACGCGGATACGATCGTCGCCCAGCCCGCGGATCACCGGCCGGCTCGCGCCCGGCCCGAAATACGTCGAGCTCACGCCCGGCTCGCGGGTGAGCGTCTCGCCCAAGGTTGGCGCGAGGCGCAGCTCCAGTTCCTCGCCGGACAGGATGGTAACGGACTGGGTTTGCTCGAAAAGATCGCCGCCGAGCGGGGTCGAGCTGACGACGATGTCCTCGTGCGCCGCAGTTTGCGCCTTCGCCGGATCGGTCGTGGCTGCGAGCAGTGCGCTGAGGGAAAATAAAAAGAGCGATCGAGTCATTTAAAAGTTCTCCTAAGTGAAAGTGACGTGCAGGAACGGACGACGGCGCTTTCACGACAGGTGAAAGGCCGCACGAATGGCGTGCGCGATGAATGCCTCCTCGCGCTCGCGAGGCGGCAGCGTTTTACGCCTTAGGAGAGCGTAGGCGGAGCGTGCTCGAGTCGCGTAAACTCGAGTGCCGCCGGCACCGGGGCAGCAAACGTTGAGCGTGGAGCGGATTCGCCCGAAACCGACGGCGCGGCGGGAAGAATCGTACCGCCGTCAGAATGCTCGACGTTGCCGGAAGAGAAGATGGTTGCCGCGCATTCATGCTGCGCCCAATCGCCGGCGGCGTGCAGCCAATGGTGCGCTTGCGGCGAAGCGGAAAGCCCGATCGCAAACGCCAGCACTGCCAGGAGTGTGGCGGCGAGGATGGCCTGAAGTTTTCCGCTCATGCGCGGACACGTTCTTTCACTCATCCGCCGTGCGCAAGGCTTTGCCAGAGGCAATGGTCGCCGGGCGTGGTGAAGCGCGATTGAAGATGCGGTAGAGCACCGGCAGGACGAGCAGGGTGAGCAACGTCGAGCTGATGATGCCGCCGATTACCACCGTGGCGAGCGGGCGTTGCACTTCCGCGCCGGTGCCGGTGGCGAGCGCCATCGGGACGAAGCCGAGCGCGGCGACGAGCGCGGTCATGAGCACCGGGCGCAGCCGGGTGAGTGAGCCGCTGAAGACTGCTTCCGCGAGCGGCGTGCCGGATTCGCGGAGATTGTTGATGAAGGAAATCATGACGAGGCCGTTCAAGACCGCGACGCCGGAAAGCGCGATGAAACCAACGCCGGCGGAGATGGAAAGCGGAATGTCGCGCAACCAAAGCGCAGCAATGCCGCCGGTCAGGGCCAACGGCACGCCGGAGAAAACGAGCAGCGCATCTTTCATCTTCCCGAGGGCCATGAAGAGCAGGGTGAAGATGAGGAGCAACGAAACCGGAACGACGATTTGCAGCCGTTTCGTGGCGGAGAGGAGTTGCTCGAAAGTGCCGCCCCAAGTCATCCAGTAGCCGGCCGGAATCTCGACCGATTCCATTCGCTCCTGCGCTTCGCCGATGAAGGAACCGAGATCGCGTCCGCGCACGTTGGCGGTGACAACGACGCGCCGTTTTCCGTTCTCGCGGCTGATCTGATTCGGACCGGGCGCGATGCTGAAATCCGCCATCTCGCCCAGCGGGATGGATTTAACCACCGAGGGCACGAAGGACGCGAAGGAAGACGAATCCGCAATTTCCTTCGTGCTCTTCGTGTCCTTCGTGGTGGAATCTGCCGGCAACGAAACCGGGATGCGTTTGAGCGCGTCGAGATCGGTCCGCAGCTTTTCCGGCAAACGCACGAGCAGCGGATGGCGGCGATCGCCTTCGAAAACTTCGCCCGCTTCCTTGCCGCCGATCGCGATCTGAATCACCTCCTGCACGTCGTCCACGTTGAGGCCGAAACGAGCCATCGCTTTGCGATCCATCTGAATGGTGAGCAACGGCAAACCGGTGATCTGCTCGACGCTGACGTCTTCCGCGCCGGGGACGGCTTCGAGCACGCTGCCGATTCGTTTGCCGACCTCGAGCAGTTCTTCGAGGTCGTCGCCGAAAACTTTCACCGCCACGTCGCTGCGCACGCCGGCGATGAGTTCGTTGAAGCGCATCTGGATCGGCTGAAGAAACTCAAACCTCGTTCCGGGCACTTCGGCTTCCATTTTTTCCGCCATCGCGCTGACCAATTCGGTCTTGCTGCGCCGCGGGTTCGGCCATTCGGAGCGCGGTTTAATCATGACGAAACCGTCCGCCACGCTCGGCGGCATCGGGTCGGTCGCGACTTCGGCGGTGCCGATCTTGGCGAAAGTTTCTTTCACTTCCGGAAATTCGAGGAACTTCTTTTGCACCGCGTTTTGCATGTCGATCGCCTGGGTCAGGCTGGTGCCGGGGATGCGGAGCGAATGCACCGCGAGATCGCCTTCGTCGAGATTGGGGATGAACTCGCTCCCCATCCGCGAGCCGAGAAGCACGCTAAGCACGACGAGAACCGCCGCACCGGTCACGACCAACCCGCGATTGGCGAGAGCGGAGCGCAACAGCGGAGCGTAAAGCGATTTCGCACCGCGCATGACGAAGTTTTCTTTCTCGGAGATTTTGCCGCTCATGAAAATGGCGACAGCCGCCGGCACGAACGTGACCGAGAAGATCATCGCGCCGGTGAGCGCGAGGAGAACGGTCCACGCCATCGGGTGAAACATTTTCCCCTCCACCCCGGTGAGGGTGAGGATCGGCAAATAGACGACCATGATGATGAAGACGCCGAAGAGACTCGGCTTCACGACTTCGCGGGTGGCTTCGAAGACAATCCGGAAACGCTCTTCGCGCGGGAGTGCTGACTTTTTTAAACCACGAAGAGCACGAAGTTCACGAAGAGGAGAGAAGGATTTTTTGGCTCCCTTATCTCCATCCCCTTCGTGCTCTTCGTGTCCTTCGTGGTTAATCCCAGCCTGCGCGGACGCGAGGCGGCGGATACAATTTTCCACGATGATGACCGCGCCGTCGACGATGATGCCGAAGTCGAGCGCGCCCAGACTCATGAGGTTGCCGCTGATCTTCGCCGTGACCATGCCGCTGATCGTGAAAAGCATGGAGAGCGGAATAACGAGTGCCGTCAGGATGGCCGCGCGGACGTTCCCAAGCAGGAGCAGGAGAACAGCGACGACGAGGACGGCGCCCTCGAAGAGATTTGTCTTCACGGTCTCGATCGTGGCGTTGACCAGATCGGTGCGGTCATAAACGGTATGCGCGACGACTCCTTTCGGGAGCGTTTTGTTCACCTCCGCCACGCGTTGCGCGACGCGCTGGGAAACGGTGCGGCTGTTTTCGCCCACCAGCATGTAAACGGTAGCGAGGACGGCTTCCTTGCCTTCCGCGGTCGCGGCGCCGGTGCGCAATTCCGAGCCGATGCTGATCTCGGCCACGTCTTGCAGATGAACGGGCACACCATCAAAAGTGCCGACCGTGATCAGCCCGATGTCTTCCAAGGTCAGAACCTGGCCGGGCGCGCGGATGAGATATTGCTCGCCGTTCCGCTCGATGTAACCGGCGCCGACGTTGGCGTTGTTGCTCGCGAGCGCGGTCATGATGTCGCGGAAGCTGAGATTGTAGGCGATCAACTTTTCCGGACGCGGTGCGACGTGATATTGCTTTTCGTAACCGCCGATGGTGTTCACCTCGACCACCCCGGGCACGGTGCGCAGTTGCGGTTTGATCACCCAATCCTGCAAAGTGCGCAGGCTCATCGGCGTGTAGGGCTCGCCCTTTTCGTCTTTCGCGCCGGGCTCGGCCTTCACCAGATACATGTAGATTTCTCCCAGCCCGGTCGTGATCGGGCCCATGGCAGATTCGATCCCGGGCGGCAGTTTGCCTTTCACTTCCTGAAGGCGCTCGTTCACGAGCTGGCGGGCGAAATAAATGTCCGTGCCGTCGCGGAAAACCGCCGTCACTTGCGAGAGGCCGTAGCGCGAGATGGAACGCGTGTGATCCAAGGCCGGCAACCCGCCGAGCGCGGTCTCGACCAGATAGGTGATGCGTTGCTCGGCTTCGAGCGGCGAGTAACCGGGCGCCTCGGCATTGATCTGCACCTGGACGTTGGTGATGTCCGGCACCGCGTCGATCGGCAGCCGCTGATAATTGTAAACGCCGAGCGCGGCGATAGCCAAAACCGCAAGAACGATGAGCCAGCGGTGGCGGATGGAGACCTGGATGAGTTTATCGAGCATGATTTTTAACCACGAAGGGCACGAAGATCACGAAGGGGGAGCATCCGATTACGCGTTTCGACAATTCATCAAATTCCATCTCTTAAATCTTCCTTCGTGTTTCTTCGTGTCCTTCGTGGTGCAAAAAAGATCAGTGGTCATGGCTGGCGCCGGATTTCATGACGTCGGCTTTCACGACGAAGCTGTTTTCGGTGGCGTATTTCGTGCCGGGCTTGAGCGGGCCTTCGACGACTTCCACGAGGTCGCCGTCGCGTCGGCCCAATTCCAGGATCGCGATCTCGAACGAGGTGCCGTCGTTCATGAAGACGACATCCCAGTCGCGGAAGGTCTGGAGCGCGCTGGCTTTCACCGCGATCGGCACCTCGGTTTCATCGACCACCACTTCCGCGGTCACGAAGAGACCGGGTTGCCATTTCATCTCCGGATTCAACATTTCGGCCCGCGCCATCAGCGTTTGCGTCGTCTCGGAGCTGATGGGTGACAGATAATTCAGCGTGGCCTCGCCTTTCAGGTCACCGTCGCCGCGCACCTCGACCTTTTGGCCTTCTTTGAGTTTCGCGAAGTCCTGCTTTGGCACCGCGAGGTCCACCGCGATCATGTCGAGATCGGCCACGACATAGAGCGTCGTATCCTGCCCGACAGATTCGCCGAGGACCGCGTCGCGTTTGATCACGCGCCCGGCGATCTGCGATTTGATCTCGTACGGCCGCAGGCTCTCGTTGCTTTCCACGACCGCGAGGACTTCATCCTTCGCCACCGGATCGCCGAGTTTCTTGCGCGCTTCGAGCACCACGCCCGGATAACGGGGCGTGACGTGCGCCACCTTGTCGGGGTCCGCCACGATCTTGCCCGTCATCTGCACGAGCGTGCGCAACTTCGCCGGCCCGGCTTCCTCGATCTTGATTCCCGCGGTCTTGATTGCGGCCTCGTGCATCGTGACCCGGCCTTCATAGGATTCATACTTCCACTCCGACTTCTTGCCGTTGTCTTCCGCCGTGACCGTGACATCGAAGGAGTGCGGCTCCGCGACGACTTTGTCGCCCACGAGGTAGTCGCCTTCTTTTTTGAAATTGATCGTGTCTTCGCGGTCGAGAAACCGGTCGAGATGGATCACGAGTTTCACTTCCGCCGGGTCGAGCGGCTTCCCGTTTCTAAAAGGAAAAACGCGAAACTGCGGCGGAATCTCCGGCTCGTAGATCGTGACTTCGAGGCCGAGATCGCCGTCGGTCAGCAGCCGTCCGTGGTGCGGTCCGCGCGGATATTCCGCGGCGTGGTCCTCTTCGTGTTCGTCCCCGGCGTGGGCTTGGTGAGGTTCGGAGCGAAGAATCTTTCGCGCCACCACAATGCCCACCACGAGGATGAGAATGAGGCCGATGATTTTGAATGTTGTTTTCATGATTCGTTAGGGCTTGGGATTGGCGGCCAGGGTGTGGCCGATGAGGCCCTGGATCTCCGCCGCGGCGGAGTGATAGCGGACGAGCGCATCGAGATATTGGGCGCGCGCCTCGGCCGCGGAGCGGCGGGCATCGAGCACTTCCAGGTAACTAAAACGCCCGGCTTCGTAGCCTTCGTTGCTCAGCCGGTAGGACTCATCGATCTGCGGCAGAACCGAAGCGCGATATTCCTTGATCTGAATTCCGGCGTCCTCCAGCTCCTCGTAGGCGATGGCGAGCGCAGTATTCAACTGCACCTCCGCCGCGCGCTGCTCGCCGCGCGTTTTTTCGATTGCAGCGCGCGCCTCCGCGATCCCGCCCTGGTTGCGATTCACCAGCGGAAGCGGGAGCGAAAATCCCAGGACCGCGGTCGTGTCGCGCGACTCTTCCACCCGGCGCACGCCGCCGTTCAAGGTCAGGTCGGGCCACACTTTCGCGCGCTCAGAGGCGAGCTGCGCGGCGCGCTGCGCGTCTTCGGTTTCGCCGCGGGCCAGGCGCGGATTGTTTTGCAACTGATCGGTCGCAACCGCAAGCGGCGGCAGTTCCTCGTGCAGATCTTCCAGGTCGCCGACCGCAGCGGAGAAGCGCGGAGTGGTGCTGGCCCACTGCGCGGAAAGTCGTTTGCGCGCGACCGCGAGCTGGCCTTTCTCCTGTTCCACCGCGATCCGCGCCGAGGCCAGGGCAAGATTGGCGCGCGACACTTCGAGCGGCGACGCGCGGCCCGCATCCACCCGCTCCTGCGCGCGAGGCGCAAACTTTTCCGCGAGCATCAACGTTTCCCGCGCCAGCCGCAGACGACGTTGAGTTCCGAGCAGAGACACGAAGGTTTGCGTGGTTTTGGTCGCGACCTCGAGGCGTTTCGCGGCGTAATCCCACTCCGCCAGTTCCCGCCCGTGCAAAGCCGCGCGCGTCCGCTGCGCGCGTTTCCCGCCGAGCTCGAGAATCTGCGCCAGTTCCAGCGTCGTCTCGGCGCGGTCGCCACCCCGAAAGTCGCCGCTCCCGAGGGCATCCTCGACCCGCAGATGGACCGCGGGGTTCACCCCGAGGCCCGCTTGAATCCGGCGCGCTTCCGCAATCCGAATATCCTGCGCGAAAACCGCCAGATCGGGATGATGCACGAGCGCGAGCACGACCGCCTGGCGCAGGGTGAGTGCGCCTTCGGTCTCGCGCACGACCGACGATTCACCCGCCCACAACGCGGAGGCAAAGGCGCCGAGGAGAAGAACGAGAATGGTTTTTCGAAAATGCATGGATGGAATGTGAAAAATTGAGGTTGCAGGAAATCGCCCGACGAAGACGCGAGAGACCGCGCGCAAGTCGCGGACGAGGCCGCTCCGCCAGCAGTGCTGGAAACCCCTCGTCCCACGAGGGCACACCACGGGCGTGGCGTTAGGCGAGAAGTTGCGGCGGATGATCGATCCCGACCGCGAGAGGCTCAAAGCCCCGCGCGGGCGTGACGTTCACCGCCGCGAGCAAATGCAGCTCGATCGCCATCGGCAGATCGAGGCTGGGCACGATCGCGGCAAAAGCCGCGTGTTCGGCCATGTGTTCCGCATCTTGTTGATCATGCTGATCCGGGAGATGATTCGGATCGGTGCCGTCATGCGGATGATGGGCCCGGGCCGCGGCCGCATCGTGGTGATGCACGAGGAACCGGCCAAACGCCTGATGCGCATGTCCCACCGTAAAGAGCAGTACGACAACGAGTAGAATGGATGGGCAGCGGCGCAGGAAAGTCATCAGGGGCAGGGAGCGATACCGCAAGGTCGGACCGAGGTCAACCGGAGGTGGCGCCGCCAGCGGGTGGCAGATTCCAAGACTTCAAGCGTGCTCACGGCGCCGCCGCAATCTGGCTCGCGACCTCCGCCGGCGGCCAGCCGTTGCCGCGCCAGATCATCGTGCTCGCGGTCAAGACAAAGAAGCGTAAGTATCGGTGCTATGCGCTGGTCGTTTCCGGAATGAAGAGGCGCGACATTAGCTTGTGCCTGAGTGGCCGCCTGGCCCGGCTCGAATGGATGCCGGAAAAACCGCGCGAGGAAGTGGTGGTCGCGCTCGCCGAACCGGCGGTCAGCGTGCCCATCGCCGTCGCCCGCTCGAGCGTCCTTGGCCTAACGAGTGGGGTTCCCGATCCGCGGGTGATACAACAGACGATCGGAGCGCGGTCGCGTTAAGCCGCCGCTCTTTCTGCAAATGCACTGGTCGCTCGCCTGGCTCGGATATCTGCTCACCTGGGCCACGATTCCGCACATTCTCCTGCGCAATAAACCGCCCGCCGCGACCCTGGCCTGGATCTGGGCGGTGATTCTTTTTCCCTATGTCGGTCCGCTCTTTTATTTCGTCTTTGGAACGGATCGTCTCGTTAGGCAAAAACTACGCGCGACTCGCGCGATGGACCGGACCGGGGCGCGCGAGGAACGTAAGATCACCGCGCACACCGAGGCGCTGGTCGAGCGATTGCCCG
>CAVYJY010000012.1:0-61812 GCA_963768965.1 uncultured Verrucomicrobiae bacterium
ATCACCGGCTCGAAGGTTTTCCCCGCTTCTTTCATGATCTTTTCCGTTTCCGGCAGCCCAGAGTTGATCCGCGCGTCGTCCTCCGCGTAAAATCCGTAAACCGGGCCGGCGATCTTCTCCGCCTCCGCGGCGGTGGACGGCCCCGGACCGTAAAATGGATACGCCGCTTTCAGTTTCGGATTGTGACTTGCGTAGTTGAACGCCTTCCCGCCGCCCCAGCAAAAACCGGTCACGACGATGGTGCCGTTGGCCGCGGGTAACTTGGCCGCGTACTCTCGCTGCGGCATCCAGATCGGCCATGACTTGCGCATCGGACAAAGCAGAAATGGCCTTCATCGCCGCCCCCTGGTCGGGATAACTTGCGGTTTCTTTTCCGGGCGCGGAAAGAAAGTCCGGCGCGATCGCGATGTAGCCGGCTGCCGCCACCTGGTCGGCCAGGCTCTTCGCCCAATCCGTTAGGCCAAAGATCTCATGAATGACCAGCACGACCGGCGCCTTCGTCTTCACCTCGGGATAAACGACAAACGTTTTCACCGTTCGGTCGCCCTGTTTCAGGTCGACCCATTCGCTGTGGCGGGGCGATTTATTCAGGCGCTCCTTTGCCCAATCCTGCGCCGGCGCATCGAACGAAGTGAGAACAAAAATCGCGAGGCAGGCGAACGAAAGGAAGAAGCGTTTCATCGGGCAAGAAACTGCTGCGCGCACTTTCCGGCAACCGCTTTTCGGCTGCTGCTAATCGCTAACCTGCGCGGTCTTCTCCGATTTGGCCGGATCGTTCGCGGCCAGAAATGCGCGGGCGCGGACCAGCTCTTTGCGCGAGGCATCCGCCTTCGCGGTCTGCTGCACCAGTTTGGCGTAGTAGCGTGTCGCCGTTTTTTTGTCCCCGGCCCGCTCCGCCGACTCCGCCGCGCCGTACAATCCATGGTACCGGCCGGGATAAATCTTCAGCGCCTTTTCAAACTCCTGCTGCGCTTCCTTCGGCCGATCCAGGGCCAGGAGCAATCCCGCCAGTTGCTCGCGTGCCGGGACCAACGCGCCCGGCGAAACCGGATGCTTCCCGAGCAGGTCTTCCGCGTCCGCGACCCGGCGCAGGGTGGCGATCGCTTCCTCTTTCTCGCCCTTGCCATGAGCAATCCAGGCGGAGACGGCCTGCATTTGCAGGTCGAGATGTTGCCGGAAATAATCGAACCGCGGTTCCAAGGTCGCGCCGCGCAGCTCGCGCATGCGCTCGAGCGCGGTCCGCGCGCCTTCCAAGTCGCCGAGGTGCGCGCGGCCGAGGGCGCGGCTGTATTCGACCAGCGCTTCCATGAACGGGAAGGACTTCCAATGCGGCACTTCCGGCACGCGCAGGGCCGCCGCTTCCGACCAGGCATTGCGCTCGAGGGCATCGCGCGCCGGCACGGCGGCGAGGGCATAGGCGGCGCTGAACTCGAGCTCGGGATTGGTCTGCCGCACGGTCGCGACGTAGTCGACGATCTTTTTGGTTTCGGCATCGCGCCCTTGCTGCAAATAAGAGTAAGCCATGTAATCGAGCGCGTGCAGTTCCTGCGCTTCGGTCACATCTCGCTTGAGACTGGCGGCGTAATCCCGCGCCGCGTCGGCCGACGCGCGATTGGACGCGATCGCTTCCTCCCACATGCCGAGCCGGGTGTAAATATGCGACGGCATATGCAGGGCATGCGGCACCCAGGGCGCGATCGCGGCGTAGGCGTTCGCCGCCGGCAGCCCGCGCCGGGCGAGCGAGGGGTAATCGTAGCTGTGGATCAGGTAATGCGTCACCCCGGGATGCTTCGGATTTTGTTTCCACAATTTCTCGAGGACGCCTGCGGCCTGCAGTTGGTGGGAAAGCTTGGCGTCGTTAGGCGTGGCGTAGCCGACGGCGAGGACGGCGAGCGCGTGCCAGGCCTGCGCCTCGAAATCATCCGGCAGCCGCGCGGCGACGGTTCGCATCGCCTTTTCATAAGCCAGCACCCGGTCGCGCGGTCCGACCGGGCCGTGACACGACTGGCCGACCTCGCCCGTGGGCGCGCCCTCCGGGGTGTTGTAATAAACATTGAGCGCGGTGATGAATTGCCGCTCGCGCTCCGAGCTGCCCGCCGCGGCCATTGCCTTGTCGATCGCCGCTTTCCCCTGGCGCATCTCATCCGGAGTGGGCGGCGTCCAGATCGGATGCCACCACGACATCGCGATGCCCCACTGCGCCATCGCGCAAGCCGGATCCTTCTCCGCGATCTCGTTGAAAATCCGGCGCGCTTCCTCGTAGAAAAACGAGTGAAGCAGCGCCACCCCGCGGTTGAATTCCGGCTGCACTTCCGGCGTGCAGGTGACTGGGAAAATCCACTTTGCCGGCGGCGCGCAGATCGCCCGGCTCAAGCGCGCGGGCGAGCGGCGGTGAGGCGAGGAGAAGGATTCCGGACGAAGAAGGCGAGCGCGAGCCCGCGTGAAAGGAAGCGACGATGAGCTTGGCTGGTATGAGGTGTTTTCATTTTCCTTGGTCCCGGCAAAATGAAATTCCATTCAGCAACCAATTCGAAGCGAGCAGGGGCTGCTTCCGGAATTGCATCCGACGGAGATTTGTTGAAAAAATGCCACCGCAAAGCCCGGAAGCAAAGCCAAAATACCCGCCCGGGGAGTTAGTTACATCCGGAAGATGATCTTGCCGGCGCGTTTGCCTTCGCCGGCGCGGGCGACCGCGGCGGCAAAATCGCCTAACGAGTAGGCGTGTTCCACCTTGGTCTCGAGGAGGCCGCGCCGGGTCAAGTCGATCAATGGCGCGAAAGTCTCTCGCCGGGCTTCGGCGCTGGCGTGCTCATACCACTTGTTTACCCAGAAGCCGGTGAAATTGAGATTCTTGAAAATGAGCAGGCCGTTAGGCACGCGCAGCGGTTGCAGGCCCATCGCCCCGAAGGTGACGATAGTTGCTTCCGGAGCCACGACCTTGGCCAAACGCAACGCGCTCTCCCCGCCGACCGCGTTCAACGCCAGCCGGATTGGCGCCTCGTCGGTGGCGGCGGCGACGGCGTCGCGCAGTTCATCGTTGTCGAGCAGGACGACATCGCCACCGGCCGTGCGGAGTTCCTCGACCAGCTCTGCGCGCCTAACGACGTTGACGCTGCGGAAGCCGAGTTCGCGGCAAAGGACGATGACGGCGCGGCCGACGGCGGAGTTGGCCGCGTTTTGAATGACCCAGTCTCCTTTTTCCAGGCGAACGAAATCGTGCAGCATCCGCCAGGCGGTGATCGGGTTGATCTTCAGCATCGCGGCCTGCTCCGGCGCGATGTCGTTAGGCACAACGGTCAGTTTGCTCGGCCGCAACGACCGCTTTTTCCCGCCAGGTGCCGAGGTCATGCGGGAGAATGACCTGCGCGCCGACGGCGAGATCCTGCACCTCAGGTCCGACGGCTTCGACGATGCCCGCTCCCTCGAAACCCGGCGTCGCCGGGAGCGGAAAACGGATCGGGTATTTGCCCTCGATCTGGTTCAGGTCAGCGGGATTGACCGGCGCGGCGAGGACGCGAACGAGCGCTTCGCCGGCGGCGATCTCGCGCAGCGGCTGCTCCTCGAGGCGGAGCACCTCTGCTGGTTTTCCGTGCGCCTCGTAGACAATGGCCTTAATACTTTCGCTCATTCGATGGCCCCGCACCCTAACGCGTACACTCCGGCCGGCAATCTCCAATCCGGCGCCCGCGTCGCCCTCGTCGGCATGGCCGCCAACGTCGTTCTCGCGACCGCGAAAATTCTCGCCGGCGCCCTTGGGCATTCCTACGTCCTGATCGCGGATGGGATCGAGTCCGCGCTCGATATTGCGGGCTCGGCCATCATCTGGGGCGGGTTGAAATTCGCCGCCCGCCCGGCCGATGAAACCCACCCGTATGGCCACGGCAAAGCCGAGCCAGTCGCGGCCATCATCGTCTCGTTAGGCGTGCTCGCGGCCGCGGTCGTGATCGCGGCCCGGAGTGTGATGGAAATTTTCCAGCCGCATCATGCGCCCGAGCCGTTCACGCTCATTGTCCTCGTCGTCGTGGTGGTGGTGAAGGAGCTGCTTTTCCGGACGGTCAATCGCCTCGGGAAAGATGCCGAGAGCACCGCCATCCAGACCGATGCCTGGCATCACCGGACCGATGCGCTCACTTCCGATCGCGGCCTTTATCGGGATCTCGATCGCGCTCCTCGGCGGGCCGCGCTGGCAGAGCGCCGATGCCTGGGCCGCGCTCTTTGCCTGTGTCCTGATCGCGGCCAATGGCTGGCGGCTTTTTTATCCGGCGCTGCACGAAGTGCTCGATACCGCGCCGCGGGGCGAAATCATCGGGGGAGTCCGCGCGGCGGCGGCGGCGGTGCCGGGCGTGATCGAGATCGACAAATGTTTCGTGCGCAAAATGGGATTGGAATATTACGTCGATCTCCATGTCGGGGTGAATGAACGAATCTCGGTGCGCGAAGGGCACGAGCTGGCGCACAAAGTGAAGGACGCGATCCGGCAAACCAACCCGCGGATCGCGGACGTGCTCGTGCACATCGAGCCCGCGTAGCACCCATCCGGCTGTCAGCAGCTTTTAGGCGGCGAAGACTCGGTCAGGAAAAACGTTCCCACTACTGGGTGGTGTAAGTGAAGCCCAGGACCGAATAACTGGAAGAGCTGAAGACGCGTTTCTGGCCGGAGCGGCGGTCGGTCGCGACGGTGCGGCCAAAGCCGGCTCCGACCAAGGGGCTCTCCCAGAGCACGACGTAAGACGGAGCCCGGCGCAGCGTGAGGAAGCCTTCGTCGCCGATCCAAAGCCCATCGGAGGTTGCAGTCACTCCATCGAGCTGGCCTGTGCCTAACGACACCGCGCTCGACTGGCGGTAGCTTTCATTGCGATAGCGCAGGAAATGCGCGCTCCCGGAATCATCCCCGACGATCAGATTGGCGGGCCTGGTCTGGCTGCTGAGGAGGGTGTAGCTCGGGTTTTGGGTGAGGTTGCGCAACTCGCGGGCCGGCCCATCGAAGGTGTAAAGATCGCCAGTCGAAACGAGGGCGGCGATTTCCAGGCTGCCGTTGCGATCGAGATCCTGCACCACGAGACCGTCGACAGAATTGAAAATCGGCGCGAGCAGGACCGACTGCCACGGGTTGATGCCCGAGGGGTAATCGTAGATGTAAACATAAACGCCGACCGAGCCGGTATGGGCGACGCTGTTGGCGGCAATGATTTCCTGGGTGCCGTTACCATCGAGGTCGGCCACGGCGACCCGGTGAAAGGGCGATCCGGATGGGCGCGTCGTGTTGCTCCATTTCAGGGTGAAAACATTGCTCGCACTGAAGCCATAGATCTCGATCGCGCCGTCGTAGAGGTAGTCGGCCCCGAGGATGATTTCCATTTTCCCGTCGCCTTCCAGGTCGCACAGCTTGAGATCGTGCACGCCCGTCCAGGCAAAGTTGTTGACGACGGGAGCGGAGATCCCGCGCAAGGCGAGAGTGGCGAGGTCGAAAACCAGGATGCGGCCGCTGTTGTAACCTGAGTTGGAGTAGGTCGAACAAACGACCATTTCGGCCTGGCCGTCCCCGTCGAGGTCGCCAAGCAGCGGGCCGAGAAAAGGTCCTTCCAAGTCGATGCTCTGCCATTTAATCGCGTGCGACCCGGTCGTGGCCGCGACGTAAAGAAAGTCGGCGCCGGTGGAACTCCAGCCCGCGCCCCAGAGGAGGTCGACCGTGCCGTCATTATCGACATCGCCCACCGCGATATCGGTCACGCCGTGCTCGGGATTGCTGACCGACCAGAGCTTCGCCCGAGTGTTCAGGTCGTAAACGTGGATGCTGCCCCATTGATTATCGCCGATGAGGACTTCCGGTGTGCCGTCGCCGGTCACATCGGCGATGCGCAAACCGCCTATGTCCTGCGCGGTCACGATCGACCAGAGAGGTAACTTCTTCACCACGTCGTAAGAGTTGACGTACTGCCAGGCCTGCGCGGTCACGAGTTGCTGATAAGTCTGACCCGCCAGCGGTGCGAGCCGGAGCCGAACGCCGAAGCCACTGGTGAAGGTCCATTGGATCGCATGGGTCGCGGCATCGACCACTTTGCCGCTGGTGGCAGCGATCTCGAGCGCGGCGTCGTTATCCATTTGGCCCGCGACCACGTCGTAACCTCCGGCACCGGTGACCTGCCAGAGAAGGGTGCCGGCGCTGTTGAAAACGAAGAGGTCATTCAGCGTCGTCACGATTAACTCGGCCACGCCGTCGCCGTCGAGATCGGTCAGGCTGAGTCCGAGCAGACCGCTTTTTCCAGTACCTGAGAAAGCCGAGCGAGATCTTGGTCGCGAAGTCGTAGAAATAAATGCGGCCGTCGGAGAGCATAACGACAATCTCCGGATTCGTGTCGCCGGTCACGTTGCCGAGCGCGAGGCGCGCGATGGTGGCGCTGTAAAGCGGACTAACGAACACCTGATCGTAATTGCCCGTCACCGGATTGCGGCGGATGGATTGCCAGAAGTCGTCGGCGCCGAAGTGATTGAGGGAGTTTCCCCCGAGCACGACCTCGGGTGCGCCGCCGCCGGCGGGAGGCGGTCCGATGAGGATATTGCTCGCGCCGATCGCGGAACCGAAGACGGCATATTGCCAGAATGGTTGTTGGGTGGCATCGGCGGGCGCGAAAGCAGCAGGGGCGGCGGCGGCGATGCTGCCATCGACGCCGGTCGCTCCCCCGCTCGGTGCGAGTTGAGCGGGGGAATAGTTGATGGGATCGCCCTCTGCGCTGAGGAGAGGCGCTCCCGCGCTATTGGCAGGCGCTTGGTTGCGATCAGCGGCCAGGACTACGACAGGAGCACAGGCGAGCAGGAGCGCGACCTGAGCGGAACGGCGGATGGATACAACAATGTTGTGGCAATGAATATTCATAGGATGGAACAATTGACGCGACGTTTTTAGGCAAAAACGTCGCGGCCTGTCACGCCGATTTTTAGCTGGCGGCGGCGCGCTCGGCCGAGGCATTCAAACTGCTACTCGGCAAAGCATGGACCTGTTTGACGTGAAGGGGGCGGGCCTCTGGAGTCCGCTTAATGCGCGGGAGATTTCCCAGCTCGTTCGCCACGGGCAACTCCATCACAAAGTTCCGTGCAAACCGAAGGGCGAAGCGGCCTGGAGCACGGTCGACCAGCTTTTTCCCCTCCTAAAACACAGTCCCGAAGTTTACTCGCTCCCGTCCGATAGCCCGCAGCGGCGCCGGCGCTGGTTCTGGCTCGTCGTCGGGACGATCCTGTCCGTCTCGGCCCTTTACGTTTTTTAATCCTTGTCTCTCTGGGTGGCGGACGGGGAAGCGAGCTCGCGCAGCACGAGATCGAGTGCATCGGCGAGGTTCGCGCGCGCGCTCGAAATCTGCCGGGCGAAGCGGATGAGCCGGCCGATCGCGGCCGGATGCCGGAGCAAATAGCCAAGGAGCTGCGGCGGGGAAGTGCGCTGCCGCTCGAGGTCGAAGAGGACCCGGGGCGGAGCCGGAAACGGCGCCGCGGCGGTATCGCTGATGACCCGGAGTGCGAGCAACGGAATCTTCCGCTCGGCGCAGGCCTCCGCGATCCATTGCGTTTCCATGTCGACCGCGGCCGCGTCGTGCGCGCGCGCAAACTGATCGCGTTCCGCGACCGTCTCCACGATGCGGTCGACGGTGGCGAGCCGGGTCACGTGTCCGATGCAAAGGCGGCGGGCGCGCGCAAGCAGGGCGGGCTCGGAGAAGTTTTCCGCCAGGAGGAGGTCGCCCACGCCCAACGACGGCTCGACCCCGCCGGCGAAGCCGCTGCTGATGACAAAATCGAACGGTTGCGAGTCGAGAAATGGCCCGATCCGCTGGCGGCAAATTTTTTCGCCCACGCCGGTATGCAAAACGGCCACGTCGCTGGCCCGTTCGCCCAGAAGCCGCCGGAAATCGCTGCTCTCGCTCGGAAGCGCGAAGGTGACCGCAATCATCGCGAGCCTTCAGCGCGGCGAGGCGAGGACAATCTCGAGATTGACCGCCTCGTTAGGCGAAGCGCCGCTCGCGGCCGTGACCGGGGCGCCCAGGGTGGTGAGCGTGTGCCGAAATTGCGCTTCCGCGGCACCGGGCACGAGGACGAAGACCTTGACTCCGCTGTCGTTAGGCAAGTCCTTCGTCCCGGACCCGCCGGCCTGCGTGGCCGCGGCGATGATGGTCCGCGCGGCTTCGTCCTGTTTCTCACGCGGCACCGTGATCGAGATCGGCGCGAGCCCGAGCGTCGGCGGGGTGAAGGTGGCGGCGGCCGATTTCTCGAGCGAGCTCTGGAGTTGATGCCGGAGCGCATCCTCCCGCGCCTTCTGCACCTCGGTCGTGGGGAGGTTGGAGCGGAAGATATAGAAGAGCCCGAGGGCGACATTCATCACCACGAGGACGGCAAAGGCGGCGGCGAGCTGCCGTCCGCGCGTGCCGGCGCGGGTGGTGGCGGCGGTTTCGCCGGCGGGGCGCTCCAGGCTGCGGTGAATCTGGCGCGCGGCGACGAACTGTTGCTGCAATTCCGGGTCGGCGATCAGCGCCCGTTCCAGCTTTTCTCGTTCGGGCGGCGGCAATTTTCCTTCCAGGTAATCGAAGAATTTCTCGGGCGTCATGAAAGTCGGGTCGCGGAAAAGGCGAGCGCAAAACTAGGCCGGGCGGCGGGTTAGTCCAGAAAGAGGGCATCCGGCAGAGGGCGGTTTGCGAATACAGGGTGCGGAAATTAGGTTATCGAACTCGTGGGCGACGATGGAACAAACAACATCCAACGGCACCGCAGCAGAAGTTGGATTCGTTGGCTCCTCATCAGCCTCGGGACAATTTTCCTGCTGCTGACGGTTTTCCATGGCCCGATCCTGCGCGCGGTTCTGCACGCAGTCGCGGTCAAGGTGGCGGCGGGGGAAAACCTAAAGCTCGATTTCCGGATCGAAGGCAGCGTGCTCGGCGGGATCACCCTCCGCAACGTCCACGCCACTCCGACCGGCCCGAGCGCGGTGCAGGCGCTCGATGCCGATCTCATCCGCGCCGACTACAGCCTAACGGATCTGCTTTTCCACGGCATGTCGGATTTCCTGAAAGACATCGAGGTGCGCAACGTGACCGCGGTGATCGATCCCTCGAAGGCGCCGCTGGCCACGCCGACGCCGCCGCCGGAGAACGAGAAGATCAGCCTGCCGGCGTATTTCCCCGATCGGCTCCAGGTCAGCAATGTGAATCTCACCGTGCGCGGCGACGGGCAGGATACGATCCTGCGCGATTTTAATCTCGGGCTTTATCCCGACAAGGAAGGCGCGTTGCGGATCGACCGGCTCCAGATCCCGAATGTGCACGACTGGAAAAACATCACCGCCACCACCACCTACGCGAAGAAGAATCTTTTCCTCAAGAACCTGACCTTCGACGAGGGCCATCATTTCCAGACGATCAACATCGACGCTTCCAAGGCGGGCGGCGGAAAACTGGAATTGCAGGTGACCGGCTCGGTCGGGGAGGGAACGATCGAGGGCAATGTCGGGCTGAGCACGACGAAATCGTCCTACGAGACGACGACGAAGGTAAAGGCGACCGGGATTTCGTTAGGGCAATTGAGCGAATACTTCGGGCGGCCGGCGGGGGCGCTGGCGGGTGAGGTGAAGAATTTCGCGATGGATTGGAAAGGGACGCTCGATGCGCCCCAGACCTGGGCCGGAACGATCACCGCCCAAGTCGATAATGTGAAGCAAGGCGGAATTGCGCTCGATCATGTCGGTCTCGACATCGTGGCCGACAAAGGGACGGCGACGGTCCGCGAAGCGCGAATCGACCGGGGGATGAATCACATCCAGCTCGACGGCACGGTGCAGTTGCCGAAAACGACGGAAGGTTTTCGGCGCACGCCGGGCGATCTTAAACTCAAGATCGACGCGCCCAATCTGCAGGAGCTGACGGCTTTCATGTCGCCGCCGGTCACGGGCAGCCTGCAGGCCAACGGCACGATCAAGACCGATCAGTCGATCGCGCGGGTGGAGCTGACGGCGAAGGGCGATCTGATTGGATTCGACAAGGCGGCGGTGAACACGCTGACCGCGAAGATCTCCGCGACGAAGAAGTTGCCCGCGACGGACGCGACCGAGGAACCGTTTTACGAGAACCTGACCTCGTCGATCAGCGCGCAGTTGAACGATGTGCGCTACGACCAGCAAGTGGTCGACCGCGTCGAGGCGGAGGTTCGCAGCAATGGCGCGATGGTCTCGCTGGAGCCAGTTTCGGTGCAACGGAAGGCCAATTCGCTCGTCGTCAGGGGAACTTACCAGCTTCCTCCGCCTAACGGAAAGCCGCTGGACCAGCCGGCGGATCTGGAGTTGGCCTTGCGCGCGCCGGAACTGGCGGATTTCTGGCGGGACGACGCGCCCGGCAAGGTGAGCGGCGAATTGCAGGCCGACGGCAGCGTGCAGATTCGGAAAGGGATTGCGAGCGGACGGCTCGATCTTTCGGGGCGGGAAATCGCGGCGCAGAAACTCCGCGTGGAGCAGCTCAGCGCTCAGCTCGCGATTGCGCAGAACGTCGCCTACCTGAACGATCTCACCGCGGCCATGAACGAGAAGGATTACGTCCGGGCGAACGGGACGCTGAAGCTGCAAAAGCCGTTTGCCTACAGCGGCGCGGTCACGGCCAACGTGGCCGATCTCTCAACCTTCGAGCCGCTGTTGGCGACGGAAGAGAAGAAAACCCCGCTCGCGGGTTCGTTAGTCGTGAACTGGAATGGGCACGGCGAAGTCTCGTCCTTCAAGAACACCGGCGACCTTATGCTCAAGCTGGAGAAAGCCCGTTATGCCGAAATGGAAAACCTCCAGGCCAATATCGAGGCGCACTACAACCCGCAGGAATTGCAGGTGCCGCTGATTTATCTCGCGAGCGACAAACTCAATCTGCAAACCAGCGTGCAGGCGAAAGACGGGCGACTCGAGATCAGCAATCTTCAAATCGTCCAGGGAAAGTCGAAATACGCCACCGCCTATGCCGCGATTCCGTTTTATTGGGAGCGCCTCGGCACTGGGCAGCCGCTTTTCCCGCCGAGCGGGAAAGTGCAGATCAATTTCCAATCGGAGAATCTCGACCTCGGGGAGCTCTTTCAGAATTTCGGCGCCAAGGCCCCGGTTTCGGGTCAGTTGACGGTCAAGCTCGACGCCGACGGGCCGCTCGAACAACTCCAGGCGAACCTTGATCTCCAGTTGCAGAGTTTGCGCTCGGACGCGGTCAAGCAATTGGAGCCGGCGACGGTCAATCTCGCCTTCCGCCTCCAGGAGAACGAGCTGAAGTTGAACCGGAAATATCCAGCAACCGCGCATTCAACCGATCCAGATCACGGCGAATCTGCCGCTCAACGTGGACAAGTTAATCGAGACGAAAAAGCTCGACGAGCAGACGCCCGTAAACGCCCGCATCCAAATGCCGCGGAGCTCGGTCAATTTCGTCCGGCAATTTGTTCCCGCGCTCAACCAGCTCGACGGCACGGTCGCGCTCGACGTCAACGTCCGCGGCACGATCGCCCGCCCCGACCTGAGTGGGTCGGCCGACATGAACATCAACGTCGCGCGCTTTGAAAATGCGACCCTGCCTGCCCTAACGAACTTCAAGGCGCTCCTCAACTTTCGCCGAAACCGGCTCACCTTCGACCGCTTCGGCGGCGATCTCGCGGGCGGGCCCTTCACTTTGAACGGCTCAATCGATTTGCCGAAACTAACCGAGCCGAAATTCGATCTGCGCCTGAAAGCGAACAGTGTGCTGGTGGCGCGAAACGACGACCTCACGGCGCGGGTCGACGCCGACATCACGGTCGTGGGGCCGCTCAACAGCGCGAGCGTGAGCGGCCAGGTGCTGACCACGAACAGCCGCTTCCTGAAAAACATCGAGATCATCCCGATCGGGCTCCCCGGCCGGCCCGCCCCGCAACCGGAGCCGCCCTCCGCGGCACCGACGCTTTCCTTCCCGAATCCGCCGCTGCGCGATTGGAAATTCGACGTCACGATCAAGAGCAAGGATCCGTTTTTGATCCGCGGCAACCTGGCCACCGGGAGCGCAATCATCGACATGAAACTGGCCGGGACGGGGCTTCATCCGCAGCTCCAGGGGCAGGTGCGGCTCGATAGTTTCGAAGCCACCCTGCCTTTCAGCACCCTCACGATCCGGCTCGGGTTCCTCTATTTCGACCCGGACGATCCGCTCAACCCCCGGATCGAGCTCCAGGGCGAATCGTTGATCCGCGATTACACGATCCACGTTTACATTTACGGGACGGCGAACGCGCCCGAAGCGGTCTTCAGCAGCGAGCCGCCGCTGCCGCAGGAGGAGATCATCTCGCTCCTCGCCACCGGCACGACCCGCGACGAATTGACCGGCGGCAGCAACGTCCTCGCGAGCCGGGCCATTTTGCTTCTCGGGAAAGAGCTGTACCGGAAGATTTTCAAGAAGGGCGGGAACGAGGAGCCGAGAACCGATTCCATTTTCAACCGCTTGAGCGTGGAGTTTGGCAACCCCGATCCGCGGACCGGCGAGCAGACCGCGACCGCGCGCTTCAAGGTGACCGACCAGATTGTGCTCGTCGGCGACCTCGGGGTGGCGGGCGGTTTTCGCGGGCAGATCAAATACCTGATTCGATTCCGCTAGGATGAAAACAATTTGTCTTATCGCCCTGGCACTTTGCCTAACGAGCGGCTTTGTCTTTGGGCAGGGCGCGATCAAGCTCCCGGAACAGGAGCAGAAGGAGAAAGAAAAGAAGGTCGCGGCCAAGGTGCAGGAGAAAGTCGCGCAGCAGGCCAACCTCGAGATTCGGGGCAACGTCGCTTTCCCGGAAAAGGAGCTGCGCTCCCAGCTCAAGGAACAGCTGACCACAATCGAGCAATACGGCCTAACGACCGCGCGGGCGGACGATGCCGCCTTTTTTCTCGAGCTCTATTACAAGAAACACGGCTACGCCAAGGTCGACGTTCGCTACACCATCGTCTCCGGGAATCGTTTCCGGCTCGACATCGCGGAAGGCCCGCTCGTCCATCTCGGCAAGGTCCGGTTTATCGGCGCGCGGCAGTTGCCGGAGGAGAAGCTTTTCGATTACGCGGTTGGCCCGACCCGCTCGCGTTATTCGAAGGCGACCGCGCTCCTCCCGTTTGTCCCGGGCGATCTGGCGGAGGGCGCGGATCTGGTGCAGCGCTTCTACATCTCGGAAGGATTCATCGACGCGGTGGTGGAGCCGCCCGACTATCGCTACGTCCAACCCGACCTGGTCGAGACCGGGATCACGATTCACGAAGGACAACAATATTTCTTCGGCAACATCAATTTCGTCGGCCCGACTATTTACGGCGGCGAAGCGCTGCGCGGGCAGATGCTCGATCTTCTCCGCCTGCCCTACACCGAGGCGCGGCTGGCCGATATTCCGCGGCGATTGCAGTCTTATTTCAAAACGCGCGGCTATTACGGCGTGAAAGTGGAGGCGATCGGCGATCCGACGCTGGCCGTCGGCGGGAAGGTGCCGGTCAGAGTCACGGTGGAGCCGGGGCCGGTTTATTATTTCGACGGCATCACCGTTTCCGGGACGCGCAAGTTGCGCCCGAGTTACCTGGTCAATCGTTTTAAAAAGTTTCAGGGCCAGCCCTACAGCCCGGAGGTGCTGGACCGGAAGTTCCGCGAGTTGATGCGGACGAGTCTCTTCAACATCCTCAAAATCAAACCAACGCCGGTGAACGGCAATGAGCTGCGCCTCGATATCAGCGTGGAGGAAGCGAAGTCGCAGGAGTTCGGCTTCTCCATCGGCTACGGCTCCTACGAAGGCGCGATCGTCGGCGCCTCCTATGCGAATCGCAATCTCTTTGGTTATGGCCGGCCGATCACGACCTCGGTCGAATACACCCAGCGCAGTTACAAGGGCGAAATCCTGTTTGAGGATCCGTATCTTTTTAACACCGAGTTCGGCCTCCAGGCGCGGCTCTCGGCCTTGAGCTTTGATTACGACGGTTATTCGAAATTTGAGCTCGGGGGACGCTTCACTCTCTCCCGCAAGCTCACCGACAAATATTCCGTCGGTCTCGTCTACGGCGGCCGCCATGTCGATATCACCGACGCCACGATCAAGGAGGTTTTTCTCGGCCGGACTTCCTATTTTGTCAGTTCGATCGGGTTCACCCAGACGCTCGACCTGCGCAAAAACCCGCTCGTCGCGCCGCGCGGTTTTGTATTCGATAACACCGTCGACCTCGCGACGAGCGCGCTCGGGAGCGACATCGACCTGCTGCGCGCGACCGGGCGGGTCAGCTACTACCTTTCGTTTGCGCCCGACCCGGTGCAGTTGACCGGCGAAGACCTGGAGAAATCGTCGTTCCAGAAATGGTTCGAGCGCAGCCTGGTCGCCTTCGGTGCGCGCGCCGGCATCGTCTATCCGCTCGACACCGCCGCGCTGCCCGCCGCTTATGCGATTCCGATCGACGAGCGTTTCTTCACCGGCGGAAGCACGACCGTGCGCAGCTTCGCGGAGCGCGATCTCGGTCCGCACGATCCGCGGGGCAACCCGATCGGCGGCCAGTATTACAGCATCTTTAACGTCGAGTACACCTTCCCGATTTACGGGGAAATTTTAGGCGCGGTTTTTGTCGACGCCGGCAACCTCCTGCCCGACGCGAGCGAGCCGGGCCTGAACGACCTGCGTTACGGGATCGGCGCCGGCCTGCGCTACAACCTGCCGATTGGTCCGGTGCGTCTCGATTACGGAGTGAATCCGAGCCCGAAAGAGAACGAAGCTTTCGGCGCGTTCCATTTCAGTTTTGGCTTCGCCTTTTAGGATATTTCGCCAACTCCTCCCGGATCCGCTGGTAAAGGCCGGCCGTCCAAGCCGGGAGTGGCGCCGCCTCGCCTAACGACTGCTGGCGGAGATCGCGCGGCGCGAGGATGACCGTGACGTTGGGCATGCCCGTATCCGCCGCGAGCACGAAAAGTTCTTCCGCCGCCGGGTTGCCCATCGCGAGGCAGCCTTTGGAGGCGGCTTCGCCGTGGATCATGATGTCGCCCCCAAGGTCGGACCGGCCATCTTCCGCTGCCCGGGCGCGGTCGAACGCGTTAGGGTAATCGAGCCGGAGCGAGAGATGAAACCGGCTGTTGGGATTGAGAGCCTCGACCTGATAAATCCCTTCCGGGACCTGGTGGTCGCCGCGGCGCAACTTCGGCCCGGCCGCACCGCTCGCCGCTCGCACCGGATAGTCGCGCACGAAATGAAAAACCCCGTCCGGCCCCGCGGCGTGAAGCTCGAGCAGGCGCTCTTCTTTTAACCCGATGAGCACGACGCCTCGCGGCGGATAGCTCACGCCGGCGGCGGCAAAACTCGGCGCGAGCCGTGCGCGGGCGGCGGCACCGTGCTCGGCCAGGCGATCGGCGATGGTTTTTTGGGCGGCGGTCAGGTTGGGCAGGGTCATCAGAAAAATGAGCGCGCTCGAGAAACGGCGAAGCATGAACAATTGCCGCCGCTTAATTGCCGCGTTGCAGCGCAAGCAGCTTTTCCTCGGCGCGATGGACGTCGGCTTTGCGGGCGCTCCCGAGGGCGAGAAGCTTTTTCAGTCGCTCCAGGTGGCGCGTGGCCGCCTCGACCTCGGCGGAGTGTTTGCGTTCGCTCGCGAGGCGCGCGGCCTCGGTCAGGCGCGCGATCTCGGCCGCGTCTGCTTTCGGCGCGCTGGCCTGCGCTTCGGCCAGCCGGGTCTCGGCCAGGAGGGATTCGAGGAGCACCGCTTCCAGGGCGCGCGCTTCCGCTTCCACTTTCGCGATGATGCCGGCCCGGACGAGGCGCTCGGCGCTGGCCGCCCGTTTTTGGGCGCGGGCCAGGTCCCGCTCGAGCGCGACGGCGCTGCGCCCCGGCCCGGACGCAGGCTCATCCGGCGCGAGGTTTTGAAAGAGAAGCGGGGGCTCGACCTCTTGAGAAAGCCCGGCCTCCGGTTCTGGGAGCACCGGGTTCTCCGCGGCCAGGGAAGCCGCGGCGACGCCGATCGCGGCGAAAAGAACGAGCGACCGCCTCATGGCCGCTATTCTAGCATGGCGCGGCGAGTGGCCGCAATTTCCCGCGGCCGGGCGGAGGAGGTAAAACGATAGCAACCTTGCCACCCCGTCCGGACGATTTATATTTGGGTCCGCCTCACCGGGCGCTCGGCGACCTCTGCCGATTCGATTCCGCAACCACTCATCTTATGGAAACCACCATCGCCGCACCGAAAAAAACTTCCGCGCCGGAAACCGACTTTCTCCCGCTGGAAGGCACTGATTACGTCGAGTTTTACGTCGGCAACGCCAAGCAGGCCGCGCATTTTTACAAAACCGCTTTCGGCTTTCAAAGCCTGGCTTATGCCGGACCCGAGACCGGCCAGAAAGACCGGGTCAGTTACGCAATTCGGCAAAACAAACTGACTTTTGTCCTAACCACGCCGCTGCGGCCGGATAATCCAATCGCCGACCATATTTACAAGCACGGCGACGGGGTGAAATACCTCGCCTTGAAAGTGCAGGACGCGACCTCGGCCTGGAACGAGACGACCAAACGCGGCGGCAAGAGTTACATGGAGCCGACGACGTTAAAAGATGCTGACGGTGAAGTCGTGATCAGCGGCATCCACACTTACGGCGAGACCGTGCATCTCTTTATCGAGCGCAAGAATTACAAGGGCGTCTTCATGCCGGGCTTCCGCAAATGGGAGTCCCCTTACAACCCGCCGGACGCCGGTCTGCAATATGTCGACCATTGCGTCGGCAACGTCGGCTGGAACCAGATGAATCCGTGGGTCAAGTTTTACGAAGAGGTGATGGGCTTCCGCAATATCCTCTCCTTCGACGACAAGGATATCTCGACCGAATACTCCGCCCTCATGAGTAAAGTCATGAGCAACGGCAACGGCTACGTCAAATTCCCGATCAACGAGCCGGCCGAGGGCAAAAAGAAGTCGCAGGTCGAGGAGTATCTCGATTTCTACAACGGCGAAGGCGTGCAGCACGTCGCGATTGCGACCAAGGACATCGTCACGACGGTGACTGACCTGCAAAGCCGCGGAGTCGAGTTCCTCAACATCCCGAACACCTATTACGAAACGGTGCTCGATCGCGTCGGGAAAATCGATGAAGACCTCGAGCCGCTCAAGCGCCTCGGCATTCTGGTCGATCGCGATAATGAAGGTTATCTGCTCCAGATCTTCACCAAGCCGGTGGAAGACCGGCCGACGTTGTTTTTCGAAATCATCCAGCGCAAAGGCGCGCAGAGTTTCGGGAAAGGAAATTTCAAGGCGCTCTTTGAAGCCTTGGAAAAGGAACAGGAACTTCGGGGCAACCTATAACGAATTTTTGTCATGTTGAGCGAAGCGAAACATCTCTAACCATTTCCGGGCCCTGCAGGCGCCGAAATAGTCAGGGATCCTTCGTTCCACTCAGGATGACAGTTTAAGAAGGAGAGAGAGGAAAAAAGATTTATGCCGCAATATCAGAAACTGGGAGAGATTCCGCGGAAGCATCACATCTGGTTCCACCGCAACGGCGCGGGCCCGGGTTACAAGAACGAGGGCATCTATTACGAGCACGTGATCACGACCGAGGGCTTCAACGAGGCTTACTCGATCATGTACCACCTCCGCCCGCCGACGCGGGTGCGGAGCATCGAGTTGATCAAATGCGAGGAGCTGAAGAAGGTGACCGACGCGCCGCTGCGCCATCATCATTTGAAAGCCGCGAATGTCCCGCGCCAGGGCGACCTCTACACCGGCCGCATCCCAATGTTGTTCAACCAGGACATGATTGCCTACCGGCAGAAGCCGGCCAAGGCCTACGGTGAATATGAGTACTTCCGCAATGGCGGGGCGGACGAAATCATCTTCGTCTTCCACGGCGCGGGCACACTCGAGTCGCCTTTCGGCAAGCTGCGCTATCGCGCGGAGGATTACATCGTCATCCCGCGCGGCATCACCTATCGGCTCGTGCCGGACAAGATTGAGGAGGAAGATTATCTCATCCTCGAATCGACCGGTCCGGTGCGGATTCCGCGGCGTTATTTAAATCACGACGGCCAGATCCGGATGGGCTCGCCCTATTCGGAACGCGATTTCCACGGGCCGACCGAAACGCTGGTGGTCGATAAGGACGAAGACGTCGCTGTCCTCGTGAAAGATGGCCCGCGCTGGACGCGCGTGGTTCATGCGCATCATCCTTTCGACGTCGTCGGCTGGGATGGTTTTGTTTATCCCTTCACCTTCAACGCGCAGGACTTCGAACCGATCACCGGCTTTGTCCATCAGCCGCCGCCGATTCATCAGACCTTCGAGATTCGCGGCTACGTCGTCTGCACCTTCGCGCCGCGCATGCTCGATTACGGTCCGGACGCGGTCAAAATCCCGTGGGTGCACGACAACGTCGAGGCCGATGAGGTGCTCTTCTATGTCCGCGGAAATTTTGGCTCGCGCAAAGGGATCGAGGCCGGCTCGATGACGCTCCACCCGCGCGGCATTCCGCATGGCCCGCACCCGGGGACGATCATGGCGAGCAAAGACGCGCAGCGGACGGAGGAATTGGCGGTCATGTTCGACACCGAGCACACGCTCGAGTTAACCGAGCAAGCCGTCGCCCTCGACGACGAGAAATATCCGCTGAGCTGGCTCGACTAACGACGGCTATTTGTCCCTCGCGGCTCAGCCCACTAAGCTTCCACCGTGCAGGATAACGAATTCGATACCTCCGAGCGCCTGACCTTGGCGCGCAATCGTCTCTCCGCCGATCGCGTCCAGGAAATGGAGCGCGTCTTCGGAGAGCTGCTCGACGCGGTGGGGGAGGATCGCGAGCGGCAGGGTCTGCTCAAAACGCCCGGCCGGGCCGCGCGTTCCTTTGAGTTTCTCACCCAGGGCTATCGCCAAACCGTCGACGAAGTGGTCAATGACGCCATCTTCGATTCCGACGCGAGCGAGATCGTGATGGTGAAAGACATCGAGCTCTACTCGATGTGCGAGCATCACCTGCTGCCCTTCATCGGCAAGGCGCACGTCGCCTACATTCCCAACGGCAAAGTGATCGGGCTCTCCAAGGTCGCGCGCATCGTCGACGTCTTTGCCCGCCGCCTCCAGATCCAGGAACAACTGACCACCCAGGTGGCCGACGCGCTTATGCAATCGCTCCATCCGTTAGGCGTGGCGGTCGTGATCGAGGCCAAGCATCTCTGCATGATGATGCGCGGAGTGGAAAAGCAAAACTCGATCATGAAAACCTCCTGCCTCCTCGGCAGCTTCAAGGAAGACGCCCGTACCCGGGGCGAATTTCTCGCTCTCCTCAGTCAGTAATCGGGCGATGCTGCTCACCGTCAGCAAACGCCTGGAGTTTTCCGCGTCGCGCCGGCTTTTCCATCCTGCCTCGTCGCCGGCGGAAAATCTCGCCGCCTTTGGCGAGGAAAGCGCGGCGCAGTACGGGACCGGCCGAAATTACGTCGCCTATTTCGTCTTCAGCGGCGAGGTCAACCCGGAGAACGGGATGCTGGTCAACATCAGCGAAATCAAGGCGCGGGTGGAAGAGGTCCTGCACGCGCGTTTCGACCATAAATTTCTCAACGAAGATCACCCGCACTTCCGCGACGTAGCCCCGACCGCGGAGAACATCGCGCGCCGGCTTTTTATCGAGGTCGAGCCGCTCTTTCACGATCTCGAGGCCAAACTCGTCGCCTGCCACCTGGTCGAGACGCCGGAGCGGAGCGCGACCGTTTACGCCGATGGCCTGAGCGAAGCCAATTATTGGTTCGAATTTTCCGCCGCCCGCCAAACCATGTCGCCCAACCTGAGCGCGGAGGAAAACGATGCGCTCTTCGGCCCCGCCGCTTCGCCGCACGGGCACGGCCATCACTACCGCGCCCGGCTGACTTTTCGCGACGAGGCCCCGCAAGCCGCGCTGGCGCGATGCCTCGAATCGCTCCGGGCCGAACTCGATCACAAAAATCTCAACCACGAAGTCCCCGGCCTGACCAACCTCCCGAAGACGACTGAGAGTCTCGCCCAGTATCTTCATTCCCGGGTCGCGGCGCAGCTTCCCGTCCATCGCGTCCGTCTGCACGAACGAGAGGATTTTTTCGCGGAGTATTGGACGGGCGGAAACTATTTCCTCGGGATGCAGCGAGCGTTTTGCGCCGCCCATCGCCTGCACGCCCCGGCCCTGTCCGAGCCCGAGAACTTCGCGCTCTACGGCAAGTGCAATAACCCGCGCGGGCACGGTCATCGTTACCTGATCGAGGCGACGATCGACGGCCCCTACGACGCCCGCAGCGGCACGCTCTACGATTTTGTCGCGTTCCGCGACGGGCTCGAGCGCGCGCTCGCGCCCTGGCAAGATAAGCATCTCGATCTCGAGACCGGGGAGTTCCGCGAAAATCCGTCGACCGGTGAAAATATCGTGCGCGCTCTCTGGCCGAAGTTCAACGCCCGGCTGGACGACCGGCTCGTCCGCCTGCGCCTCTGGGAGACGCCCAACAATCGCTTCACCTTGCGTCGTTAGGCTGGGGCCGCTTGTTCCGGGCGCGCGCCTCGTTTAGCCTTCGCCCATGGCGACATCGCGATCAGACGCGCGCTCGGAAGACGGCCTCAGCATCCACATTTTCACCGTCTCCGCCGGGATGGTCGCGGTCTGTGCCTTCATCACCTTCACCATCGCCGCTGCTTCCTCGTCATGACTGCCGGCCAATTTCGCCGTCTTGCGCTGAGCCTGCCGGAGACGATCGAGGGCTCGCACATGGCGCATCCGGACTTTCGGGTAGGCAACAAAATTTTCGCCACCCTGGGTTATCCCGATCCGCAACACGGGATGGTAAAACTGACTCCAACTCAGCAGGCGGAAGTGCTCCGCGCGGCGCCGGAGGCGTTCCGACCGGCGGCGGGAGCCTGGGGCCGGAGCGGGAGCACGGTGGTGCGGCTGGCTTCGGTGAAGTCCCCGGCGCTCCGTCCCATTCTTGGCCAGGCCTGGGAGAATGCCCGCGCCCCGAAGCGCGCGCGGAAAAGCCTTTCTCGTCGTTAGGCCGGCGCGACTACTTGCAAAGAACGACCGCTGCGGAAAGGTGGCAGGATGGAGAAGGCGGCGGCAATCGAAAGCGCAGTGGCGGCGGAAAAACTGCTCGGCTCGAGCGCGACCAACATTCGGCGCACGCTCGAAAATACGGCCTCGCCCATCGCCGCCCAGTCGATCGCGGAATTGATCGAAGCCGGGCAATGGACGGAATTGAACGACCGCTTTTATCGTGCGCTCGCTTTCGGGACCGGCGGCATTCGCGGGCGCACCATCGGCAAGGTGGTGACCGCCGCGGAACGCGGCACCCCTAACGAGCTCGGGCGGCCGCAATATCCATGCGTCGGGACGAACGCGATGAATTACGACAGCGTGGCTCGCGCCACCCAGGGATTGGCGGAGTACTTGTGCGAGTGGTTTCAGAGCGAAGGCCGGAACGGCCGGCCGAAAATCGTCATCGCGCACGACACCCGGTTTTTTTCCTCCGATTTCACCCGCCTCGCCGCCGAAGTCGCGGCCCGCAACGGCTGCGACGCCGCGATCTTTGACGGCCCGCGCTCCACGCCCGAGCTCTCTTTCGCCGTCCGCTACCTGCGCGCCGATGCCGGCGTCGTCGTGACCGCGAGCCATAACCCGCCGCATGACAACGGCTACAAGGTTTATTTCGGTGACGGTGCGCAGGTGGTGGAGCCGCACGCCAGCGGGATCATCGCCAAAGTCAACGCCGCCGAAAAACCCGCGCCTAACGAGTCGCACGGCGCGATCACGACCATCGGCGCCGCAGTCGACGAGGCCTACATGGCGCGGCTCGAGACGCTCGTGCTCGATCCGGCATTGGTCCGCGCGCAGGGCGATCTGCGGATCGTTTTCACCCCGATCCACGGGGTCGGCGGCGTCATCATCAAGCCGATGCTGAAGCGGCTTGGGTTCACCTTCGACGTGGTCGAGAAACAGGATCAGTTCGATGGCCGTTTCCCGACCGTGCAGTCGCCCAATCCCGAAAATGCCGAAGCCTTGAAACTGGCGATCGAGCTCGCGAAAGAGAAAAACGCCGACCTTGTCATCGCGACCGATCCCGATTGCGACCGGATGGGCGTGGCGGTGCGGAGTGCCGAGGGCGAAATGAAGTTGCTCACGGGAAATCAAATCGGCGCCCTGATCGCCTATTACCGCGCGAAAAAACTTTTCGAACAGGGCGTGCTCAACACGGAGAACGCGTCGCGCGGCGTCATCATCAAGACTTTCGTCACGACCGACCTGCAGAAAGCGATCGCGGAAAAGTTTGGCCTGCGCTGCGTCGAGACCCTGACTGGATTCAAGTACATCGGAGCGAAACTGGAGAAATACGAGCGCGCGCTGGGGGCGAAAACGAGCGGCGACTACCGCGATCTTCCCGAGGAAGAAACGCGCCGCCTGCGTTTGGCGCACTCCGCTTATTACATCTTCGGCGGCGAGGAAAGCTACGGCTACAGCGGCGCTGATTTCGTCCGCGACAAGGACGCAAATGGCGCCGCGATTATGTTCTGCGAAGTAGCCGCCCACGCCAAGTCGCTCGGCCTCACGATCGACGGTTTGCTCGACCAGGTCTTCGCCGAGTTTGGTTATTACGAGGAGAAGAATGGCGCCCTCACTTTCGAAGGCGCGGAAGGCGCGAAGAAAATCCAGCGGCTTCTCGCCACTTATGTGCAGAATCCGCCGGACGAAATGCTGGGAAGCGCGGTGACCTCGGTCCGGAATTTCGAGACCGACACAATCACCGACGTCGAGGGCGACCAGATCCCGCGGGAAAAAATGCTGATCTTTACCCTGGCCGACGAAACCCGGATCGCGGTCCGGGGCTCCGGGACCGAGCCCAAGATCAAGTATTACCTTTTCGCGCAGCGCCGCCCGGCGGGGAAGCAATTCAGCCCGGAAGAGCTGGCCGCGATCAAACCCGAAGTGGAGAAAAAGCTCGAGGCGCTCTGGAAATGGCTGCAGGAGGATGCGGAAGAGCGGGTGTAGACGCTTCGCTCTGCGAAGCGCGGTGGAAATCGCCGCCGGCACCGGGCAGCGTCGTGCAAGGCCGCGCCTCCCAGAGGGAGGCGTCTACCAGCAGACCGCGCGGGCAAGAAGCCCGCTCGACATCGAACTGAACCGGGCCACAATTGGCTGATGAGCGACATCAGTCTCAATGGCGGTGAAATCTCGATCCTGAAAACGCTCGGCTTGAGCGGCGGCATGATGGCCGGATCCCAGCTGGCGGATCGGGCGGACGAGATGGACAGCGCCGAATTCCTCGACACTCTCTCCGGCTTGATCTCCCAGGATTATGTGGTCTCAAACAAGGTCAATGTCCGCACAATGGATGATGTGAAGTCGGCTTCTTTCCGGGTCAATCCGGCCTTCGCCCGCGATCTCAAGGACGCGGTTTATCCATCCCGGAAGAAAGAGGACACGGGACGCCGCAAACGCCGCTCCTGATTTTCGAGTGAGCGAAAAGTCAGGAATCAAAAGCTGGCTCGGAGTGTGGCCATGGCTCGCCGCGATGGCGACGGGTGTGCTGACGACGCTTTGTTTCGCGCCTTTCGAGCAGACCTGGATCTGCTGGATCGCGCTCACGCCGCTGCTGACCGCGGTCTGGTTTTCGGGCGAGGGGACGAAGCGCCGCTGGCTGCGCGATTTGTTCCTCGGCTACCTCGCCGGGGTGATTTTTTTCTGGGGCGTCTTTTCCTGGCTCCACACCGTGACCGTGTCGGGGCTGGTCATCGTCGGCCTTTACATGGGGGTGTATTTTGCGCTCTGGGCCTGGCTGGCCGGGCTGCTGCGTCCGCGCCAGCCGTTGCCCGCGCCCGCGCCGCGTCCCAATGCCTGGCCGACCGCCCAGCCTAACGATTCGCCGCCGGAGGCGCGTTCGCCCTGGCTCAATTCCTTTCGCAACCTCGGGCTCGCGCTCGTCCTCGCCTCGGGTTGGACCGCGCTGGAATGGGTCCGGAGCTGGATGTTCAGCGGCTGGGGCTGGAACGGCCTCGGGGTTCCGTTGCACGATGTCTTGCCGATCATCCAGATCGCGGAGATCACGGGCGTGGCCGGGCTCTCGTTTGTGGTCGCGTTCAGCAACGTCATCGGCGTCGCGACGGTGCGGCGATTCACGATCGAGAGCCGGATCCGGGTCCGGCGTCCGCACTATGATTTCACCCTTACGCTTGCCGCCATCGTCGGGCTCTGCGGCTACGGCATTCGCCAACTCCAGATGCCGGCGGAGACGGAGTCGCTGCGAGTGGCGGCGGTGCAGGCCAACATCCCGCGCGACGAAAAGTTTAGCCCGGAATTCCAGACCAAGATTTTCCAGCAATTCGAACGGCTGAGCCGGGTGGGCCTCGCCACTCAACCGCCGCCGCAGTTGATCATCTGGCCGGAGAGTTCGACGCCCGCGCCGGCGCTGCTCGACCAGATAAACTATCGCTTCGTCATGGATCTCGCGGCCTCGATCAAGACCGATCTCCTGCTCGGGACGATCGACGCCGACGAAGGGGGCGACTACAACGCCGCCATTCTCGTCTCGGACGGGGGCGAGAAGATCCAGGTCTATCGCAAACTGCACCTCGTGCCGTTCGGCGAGTACGTTCCCGGGCGGCACACCGTGCCGTTTATTTCCCGCATCGTCGGCGACCAGGTGCCGGCCGATTTCACGCCCGGAAAAGAAGCAACGGTGTTCAACCTGACGAATCCGGCGGTGAAGGTGGCGCCGCTGATTTGTTTCGAAGACACGCTCGGGGAACTGACGCGGCAGTTTGTCCTGCGCGGGGCCAACCTGCTCGCGAACGTGACCAACGACGGCTGGTTCCTCCGCACCGCCGGCTCGCAGCAGCATCTCGCCAACGCCGTTTTTCGCTGCGTCGAAACGCGGCGTCCGATGGCGCGCGCCGCCAACACTGGCGTGACCTGTTTTGTCAATCGCTTCGGCCGCGTCACCCAGACGCTGCTCGACGCCAACGGGAGCCAGTTTACGGAAGGCGTGCTAACCGGCGAGGTGGCGGTGCCGACGGACGGGCAGATCACGTTTTATGTCCGGCACGGCGAACTTTTCGCGAAGATCTGCGGCGCGGTGGCGTTGCTCTTTTTGCTGACGCAATTGCCACGCCTCGTTAGGCGAAAAGCCACGCCGTCCAATCAAAAAAATGTGTCATCCTGAGCGGAGCGAAGGATCACTGACCATTTGATTGCGCTGTGTAAAAGGAAATGGTCAGAGATGTTTCGCTCCGCTCAACATGACAGGTAAGGAGATGGAAGCGCCGGTCATTTACGCGCGCGGCCTGCGCAAATCGTATGGCCCGCTCGAGGCGGTCAAGGGGATCGACTTTGAAGTCGCTGCGGGCGAAGTCTTCGGACTGCTCGGGCCGAACGGCGCGGGCAAAACGACGACGGTCGAGATTCTCGAAGGTCTCAGACCGCGCACCGGCGGCGACGTCAAGGTGCTCGGGTTCGATCCCGATCGGCAGAAGCAGGCGCTGAAAGACCGCATCGGGGTCTGCCTGCAGGCGACGAATCTGCCGGACAAGATCAAGGTGCACGAAGCGCTCGACCTTTTCGGCGCCTTCTACACCAGGAAGGTCGATGGCGACGCCCTTCTGCGCCGGCTACAGCTCTGGGAAAAACGCGACGCCGGTTACGCCACGCTCTCCGGCGGCCAGAAGCAGCGCCTCGCCCTCGCTCTCGCGCTGATCAACGATCCGCAGATGCTTTTTCTGGACGAGCCGACGACCGGGCTCGATCCGCAGGTGCGCCTGGAGATTCGCGATTTGATCGAGGAACTGCGCGCAGAAAAACGCACCATCCTGATGACGACCCATTACATCGAGGAAGCGGAACGGCTCTGCGACCGGGTCGCGATCATCGACGACGGCGTCATCATCGCGATTGGCTCGCCGCGGGAGTTGCAGGAAAAAAGCGCGACGCAATCGGGCGTGGAAATTTCGTTAGGCCAGCCCCTGCCGCCGCGCGAGTTGCCGGAATGGCCGGGCGCCATTCGCACCCTCGTGAGCGAGGACCGGCGCAAAATCTCGGTCAGCTCCAGCCAGCCGGCGAAAACGCTGGTCGAGCTGATCCGCTGGATCGATGCCCAGGGCATCGAACTGGAAGACGTGCATCTCAAGCGGCCCACGCTCGAGGACGTCTTCATCGAGCTGACAGGGAAGAAGCTGCGCGATTAAAAAAGGGCATCCAAAAAAGCTGTCATTCTGAGTGAAACGAAGAATCTCTGACCATTTCCGCGCGCTCTTAGTCCCGAAGGAGTCAGAGATGTTTCGCTTCGCTCAACATGACAATGGGAGAAAACCTGAGCTCGAAAACCGGCCCTAACGAATGAAAGCATTCCTCGCCCTGGTCAAAATCGACCTCAAGCTCGCGTTCCGGAACCGGACGGTCCTGTTCTTCAACTACTTCTTTCCCCTCATGTTCTTCTTCATTTTCGCCCAGATGTTCGACGCCAACCAGGGCTCGGCCATTCTCCAGGTGGTGGCGATGGTGGTGGTGCTCGGCATTCTCGGGAATGGACTTTTCGGGGCCGGCATGCGCGCGGTCCAGGAGCGCGAGGAGAACGTGCTCCGCCGCTACAAGGTGACGCCGATCACGCCGGTGCCGCTGCTCGCGGCCTCGATGATCACCGGGGTGGTGCTCTTCGTCCCGAGCGTGGTCCTGATTTTGTTCCTCGCCCACCAGTTTTACGGCATGCCGATCCCGGGGCAGCTCGGTTCGCTCATCGTTTTCATCTGCCTCGGGGCGGTCGCCTTCCGTTCGTTAGGCCTGATCGTGGCCGCGGTCGTCAATTCCTCGCAGGAAAGCAACATCCTCATCCAGCCGATCTACATGGCGATGCTTTTCCTGAGCGGCGCGACCATCCCGATCACTTACATGCCGCATTGGCTGCAGAATATTACGCAGTTCATCCCCGCGACTTACCTCATGACCGGGATCGGCGGGATCATGCAGCGCGGGGAAACGCTTGCGGCAAATTGGCTCTCGGTCGTGGCGCTCGTCCTCACCACCGCGGTCGGGACTTTCATCGCGACGAAATTATTCCGCTGGGAGAAAGAGGAAAAGCTCCGCGCCTCGGCCAAGCTTTGGGTCCTGGTGGTGTTGCTCCCATTCCTCTTCCTCGGCGCTTACCAGGCCTGGAGCCAGCATGATCTGGTGAAGGCGCGCATCCTCGCGCGCGACATGCGCCGCGGCCAGACCTGGCTGATCGAGAACGCGCGCATCTTTGTCGGCGACGGCAAGGTGATCGAGTCGGGCGCGGTCTTGATCAAGAGTGGCAAGATTGCCGAGGTCTACGACGGCACGTTTCCCGACGCCAAAACGCTCAACGCGGAAGCGATCGATGGCGCGGGGAAGACCGTTCTGCCCGGGCTGATCGACATGCATGTGCACGTCGGCGGCCCCGGCGGGTTCTATGATGACTGGACGAAGTTCGATCCGGCGAAAGCGAACGAGCGCGCGCTCGAGGCTTACCTTTACTGCGGCGTGACCGCGGTCCGCAGCGTCGGCGACAAGGTCGATGACATGATCGAACTGCGCCGGCGTTTTAATAGCGGCGAAAGATTGGGCACCGAGCTGTTTCTCTGCGGACCGCTCTTTACCGCCGAGGGCGGACACGGGACCGAGTACGCGAAGAACATGCCGGAAATGGCGCGCGCCGGTTTCGATGCGCAATTCCTGCGCCTCCCGAAATCGCCGGAGGAAGCGCGCAAAGAGGTCGACGAGTTGGCGGCCAAGGGCGTGAACGCGATCAAGGGCGTGCTCGAGGCGGGCGTCCCGGGCTACACCTTTAACCGGATGAACCTCGCACTGCTCGGCGCGGTGGTGCAGGAAGCGCACGCGAGAAAACTGCCGGCCGCGATTCACACCGGCGAGGCGCGCGATGTCACGGACGCAGTGTCGTTAGGCGCGGACTCGATCGAGCATGGATCTTTTCGCGATGAAATTCCGGGCACCACCATCGCGGAGATGAAAGCGAAAGGAATCGCGTTCGTTCCAACTCTGAGCGTGGTCGAGGGGCTGTCGGATTTTTCCAAGGGGAAAACCGACCTGCTCAAGCGATCGTTAGTCCAGCAGGTCACGACGAAGGAGCTGCTCACCGGCACCGAGCATGCTGCGAGTAATGCGGAAATGAAATCGATGCGGGACGGACTGAGTCATTATCCGCTCTCGCTGGAAATCGGCGGGCGCAATCTGCTCCAGGCCTGGCAAGCCGGGGTCATGCTCGTAGCCGGCTCGGACGCGGGGAACTTCCTCGTCCTGCACGGCCCGACGGTGCAGCGCGAGATCGAGCTCTGGGTGGCGGCGGGGATTCCGGCCGAGGTCGCTCTCCAGGCCGCGACCTCCAACGCGGCCAGGCTCCTCCGGGCCGATCAACGGATCGGCACGATCGCGAAAGGAAAAGAGGCCTCGCTTCTGGTGGTCGACGGCAACCCGTTGCAGGATGTGCGCGCGCTCTCGTCCATCTCGAGCGTTTTCTTCAAGGGCGAGCGGGTGCGCCGGACCGAGATCTTCGAGCAGAAGTAATTTACGCCTAACGAAAGTGCAGGCGAATCAGCCGCGGCTCCGGTTCTCGCGCGATAAGAAAAAGATTGTCGTAATCGGCCTCGGTGATCGCGACCCGCTCGCCAACTCCAAGCGCGTTGATGATCTGGGGCAGGGTATTGGAATGCCCGACCACCAGCACGTTGCCGCGGGCCGCTTTTATTTTCGCAATCAGCGGTCGCAGATCGCCGGCGGAGACGACCTCGGGCCGAATGCCTGAGGAGCCTGCCAGCGGCGCGGCGGTTTCCTGGGTACGCTTGAATTCGGTGGTGTAAATGGCGGCGATCTTCGCGTCTTTCAGCGCGCTAGCGAGCGATTGCGCCCGCGCCTTGCCCTCTCTTGAGAGTCCCGTATCGGACGGAACACGGCCGCTGATCGCCGCCCGCTCGGCGTGGCGAACGAGGAAGACGATCGGCGACTCGGCCCACGCGCTGCTCGCGAGTGCCATCAGGACCAGGCAGAAAAGAACGCGCTTCATTAACGGACGATAGCCCGTTTTCCCGGCGAGCAAGTTGCGCGAGAGTCAATCATGCAACCGATCGCCGGACTTCATCACATCACCGCCATCGCCGGGCCCGCGCAGGAGAACCTCGATTTTTACGCGGGCGTGCTCGGGATGCGCCTGGTCAAGAAGAGCGTCAATCAGGATGACCCGGGCACGTATCATCTTTTCTACGCCGACGCCGAGGGGCATCCCGGGACGGACCTGACCTTTTTCCCTTGGGCGGAGCTGGCGCCGCATCGCGAGGGCCATGGCTTGAGCACGGAAGTGTCGCTCGCTGTGCCGCCGGGGAGTCTGGATTTTTGGACGGAGCGGCTGAAAAGCTCCGGCGCTGCCATGCTCGACGTCGAAACGCGTTTCGGGCAACGCGTCCTGCCGCTGGCCGATCCGCACGGCTTGCGGCTTGCTCTTACGGAAAGTGAATCGTCGTTAGGCCGGCCCTTTACGCCCTGGGAGCGCAGTCCGATCCCGGTCGAACATCAGATTCGCGGACTGGAAAGCGCACGAATGGTGGAGCAGGACCTGGCGCCGACGGTCGCGTTCCTGACCGAGGGACTCGGCTTCCGGAAGATCGGCGAGGAAGAAGGCTGGTCGCGCTACGGCCTGGGCGAGGGGACTTCGGGGCAGTACGTCGATCTGCGCGCGCTGCCGGGGGCGCGTCGCGGGGCCTGGGGCACAGGTTGCGTCCATCATCTCGCCTGGCGAATGCAGGACGATGCGCACGAGCTGGAAGTGCGGGAGCAGGTGGCGAAACACCGCGCGCAGCCGACTCCGGTGATCGATCGTTTCTGGTTCAAGTCCGTCTATTTCCGCGAACCGGGCGGGGTTCTCTTTGAGCTGGCGACGGACGGTCCCGGGTTTCATGTCGACGAAGCCACGGCTTCGTTAGGCGAGAGTCTCGTTCTGCCGCCGTGGCTGGAAGGAGACCGGGCCGCGATCGAGGCAGCCCTGCCGAAACTGGAGGCGCCGCCGCGCTCCTGACAGCGACGCACCTGAAAGTGCGGGCGAATCCCGGTTGGACGCAGCGGGGGAGGGCGTCGAAAGTTGCGGGGCCCTCATGCTGACCGAAATCGACCGTTTATCCGCCATCCGCGAGGCTCGTCCGGAAGAGAGCCTCTTTGCCGAAAAGGAATGGCTCCTTTCGCCGGAACCGTTCGCGATTGATGAAAAGAGCCGGGCCGACCTCGAGCGGCTCGGGCATCAGCTTTTCGTTTTTCAGCGCGCCTGCAACCAGCTCTACCAGCAGAGCGTGAAGGGAAAGCAGCCCGCCTGGGTCGCGCGCTACCTTGATATCGGGAAACCGCCGGAGCTGATCGAGTTTTCGCGCCGGAAGGAATTTCGCGAGGCGCTTCCGCGGGTCATTCGCCCCGATCTCGTCCTGACTGATGAAGGCTGGACGATCGCCGAGGTCGATTCCGTGCCCGGCGGGATCGGGCTGACGGCGTGGTTGAATCAAACTTACGCCGGCCTCGGGTCGGATGTGATCGGCGGAGTCGACGGGATGCTCGATGGGTTCGCCACGGTCCTGCCGAATGGCGGCGACATCGTGGTCTCGCAGGAATCGGCCACCTATCGGCCCGAGATGGAATGGATCGTCCGGCACCTGAACGAACGTTTCCCGGAACGATCCTGGACAGTGGCGGCGGCGGAAAATTACCGGCCGCAAGTTGGGCGCGATGTTTACCGGTTCTTCGAGCTCTTCGATCTGCCGAATTTGCCGGGGATCACGGCGCTGATGGAAACGGCGGGACGCGGCGAGTTGACGGTCACGCCGCCTTTCAAGCCCTATCTCGAGGAGAAAATGTGGTTCGCTTTTTTCTGGCTCCAGCCGTTGCGCGAATTTTGGCGGCGCGAGCTGGGCGACAAATATTTTCGGACCTTCCAAAAGATCATTCCCTACACCTGGATTCTCGATCCCACGCCGCTGCCGCAGCACGCCGTCATCCCGCGCCTGGAGATTCAGGATTGGCGGGAAGCGGCGCGTTTCAGCCAGAAGGAGCGCGATCTCCTGCTCAAGGTGAGCGGGTTTTCGCCGTTAGGCTGGGGCAGCCGCGGGGTCGCGCTCGGGGCCGATCTGCCGCATGCGGAATGGGAGCAGCGGATCAACGACGCGCTCGTCGAATTTCGAGCGCGAACCGACGATCATGCAGAAATTTCACAAGGGCCGCCTGTTCGATCATCCCCACTGGGACCCCGCGACTGAGGAATTGAAAACGATGCGCGGCCGGGTGCGGCTGACTCCTTATTATTTCGTTGAAAGCGAGGGTGTGAAATTGCGCGGCGCCCTCGCCACCATCTGTCCGGCGGATAAGAAACTTCTCCACGGAATGACCGACGCGATCCTGGTCCCGAGCCGCTTTGCAGATTTGTCATCCTGAGCGGAGCGAAGGATCTCTGACTATTTCTTTTCGTCGCCGCCGGATAAGCCCGGAAATAGTGAGAGATCCTTCGCTCCGCTCAGGATGACACTTAGAGGAGGAAGGGGCGCGCGGGCTTAAAGACGCAGCCCCCGCGGGATGAGGAAGCGATCGAGCAGATCGAATAATCCCTGCACCAGGAGCGCGAGAAGCGCGGCGGGGATGGCGCCTTGGAGAATGGTGGCGTGATCATTCAGATTTAATCCGCTCAGGATCGGTTCGCCCAAGCCGCCGGCGCCGATGAGGGCAGCGAGAGTGGCGGTCCCGATGTTGATCACCGCGCTGGTTTTGATCCCGGCGAGAATGGTGCGGGAAGCGAGCGGCAGATAAATTTTCCGCAACCGCGCGCCCGGTTCGAGACCAAGCGCGGTCGCGGAATCGCGCAAGGCCGGAGGAATATCCTGCAGCCCGGTGGCGGTGTTCCGCACAATCGGAAGGAGGCCGTAAAGGAAGAGCGCAACGATCGCGGTCGTCGCGCTGATGCCAAGAAACGGGACGGGGACGAGGAGCGCGAGGAGCGCGAGCGACGGGACGGTCTGGATCATTCCGACGGTCGCGAGAATCGATTGCCCGACCGCCCCGCCGCGGCTGGCGATAATGCCTAACGGCAAGCCGATGAGCACGGAAAGCAGGAGTGAAATGCCCGCGAGTTCGAGATGACGGCCGGTCCAACGGGCCAGCTTCGGCCAGAGCTCACGGCGCGGAGCGCCGTCACTCGTGGCGGGATGGAAGTAGAGCGACGCGGCGTAGGCGTAGTCCTTCGAGCGTTCAGCCGCGGCGTTGAGCGAAATCATTTTCGTTTCGTCGATCCCGCCGAAGTGATTGAGCGCCGCGATGGCGCGCGGATCGAGGGGCAGCCGGTAAAGAAAGACGGCCTTGTATTCCGGAAAGAAATGACGGTCATCGCGCAGGACGACGAGATCGTTTTCCTGAATTTTCGCGTCGGTCGAGTAGGCGTCCTTGATCGCGATCGAGCCGCGAGCGAGGGCGGCGTAGCCGATCGCGTGATCGATTCCGCTGACGTTAGGCATCGTTAGGCCGTAGGCCGCGGCGAGCGGTCGCCAGCCGTCCTGGCGGTCGATGAATTCGTGGGTCAACCCGACTTTTAACTCCGGATGCCGCTGCAGATCGCTGATCGCGTGGATGCCGAGCTTCTCCGCGGCCGCGCGTTGCATGACGAGCGCGTAGGTGTTGTTGAAACCGAGCTCGGCCGACATGCCGACGCCGGATTTTTTTAGCGCCGCGCGCATCTCGTCGGCGGAGAGCCGCTCTTTCGTCTTGAGAATTTCTTCGCCGATCGTGCCGGTGTATTCCGGGTAAACATCGATCTGCCCGCCGCTCAGCGCCTGCCAGAGAATGATCGTGCCGCCCATCCCGGCCCGCTCCTGGGTCGCGAATCCTGCGCGTTCGAGGACCGTCCTGGCGATTCCGCCGAGCACGTACGACTCGGTGAATTTTTTCGAGCCGACAACGATCGGTTCCGCCGCGACAGCCGAGGTCGCGACCAGGCTGAGGATGAGAAACCCGATCTTCAAAATGCGGCGCTCCTTTGCGCGTTGATGAAATCGGAAACAAAAGCGCTCGCCGGGCGATCGCGCAGATCGGCGGCGCTGCCGCGCTGGACGATGCGGCCTTCGTTCATCAAGACGATCTCGTCGGCGAGAAAGGCGGCTTCGCCCATGTCGTGCGTAACGAGAATCGTGGTCTGTTTCAGACGCGCGAAAATTTCCTTCAAATCGCGCTGCAGCGCCGACCTAACGAGCGGATCGAGCGCACCGAGCGGCTCGTCCAGCAGCAAAACCTCGGGCGAGAGCATAAGCGCGCGCATGAGGCTGACGCGCTGACGCTGCCCGCCGGAGAGCTCGGCCGGATAACGGTCGAGTGCGTCACGTGGAAATTGCGAGAGCGCGCAAAGCTCTTCCAGGCGCGCTGCCATCTCTGCCTCGGGTCGGCCGAGGTGGCGCGACATGAGGAGAACGTTGGCGCGCGCGGTCAGGTGCGGGAAGAGCCCGCCCTCCTGGATGACGTAGCCGACGCGGCGGCGAATCTCCTGGGCGTTGGCTTCAGTCACTTCCGCGCCGTCGAAGAGAACCTTGCCGCGGTCGGGCCGGAGGAGGGCGATGACGAGGCGGAGGAGGGTCGATTTTCCGCAGCCGCTCGGGCCAATCAAAGCGGTCGTTAGGCCGGGACGAAAATCGAGATCGGTCGGGTGGAGCGCGGTGGCGCTGCCGAATTTTTTGCTGACGCCAATCAATTGTACGAGCGGATCCATGGGGCCGATTGGCAGTTGTAGCCGGGGGCGTCGACCCCGGCAACCGCTTGTCAGGGCGCGGCCGGGGTCAGCGCCCCCGGCTACAACGTTGTGAAGTGAAAAACAGCGAAGAGCTTTTTCGGATCCGTCCAGACATGGGAGAGCTGGAAACCAGCCGAGGCGGCCAGGGCGCTGAAGCCTTCGATCGTGTGCTTGTAGGAAAATTCGGTGATGATTTTTTCGCCCGCGGCGAAATGGAACTCGCGATCGCCGAGATGGACGGTCTGCTCGCGTTCGCTGACCAGATGCATCTCGATCCGGTGCGCGTCCTCGTTGTAGATGGCGCGATGGCGCCACTGCGAGAGATCGAAGTCGGCACCGAGTTCGCGGTTGGCGCGCTCGAGCATGTTGAGATTGAAGGCAGCGGTCACGCCCGCGCTGTCGTTGTAGGCCGCTTCGAGAACGTCTTTCGATTTCTGCAGGTCGACGCCGATGATCAGGCCGCCGCTGTGTCCGCAAAGTTTCGCCACCCGTCCAAGGAAATGGCGCGCCACCTCGGGCTGCATGTTGCCAATGGTGGACCCGGGAAAAAAGACCGCGATATGCGCCGGCTTGCGCGACGGAGTCGGCAACTCAAAGGGCTGCAGGTAATCCGCGCAGACCGGCAAAATCTCGAGTGCCGGCATTTCGCGGCTGAGCGCCTCGGCTGACTCCGTGAGGCGCTGTTTCGAGATGTCGACGGGCAGATAAGCGATCAGGTTTTGCAGATGACCGAGGAGCATGCGCGTCTTCACGCCGGCGCCGGTGCCAAAGCCGACCAGCTCGGCACCCTCGCCGATCGATTCCGCAATCTCGGGGCCGTAATGCCGCAGAATTTCCGTCTCGGTCCGAGTGACGTAATACTCGGGCAGCTCGCAGATTTCCTGGAAGAGATCGGAGCCGCGTTCGTCGTAAAAGAATTTGCTCGGAAGGGTGCGGGGCGTTGCCGAGAGCCCCGCGATGGCCTGGTCGAGGAATTCAGAAGCATCCGGCTCGAGATCGAGCACGGAAACTCCGCCGGTGGGTTCCTTCATTTCGGGTCGCGCGCGAGCCGGATGCCGGTGAACTGCCAGCGTTTTTCCGGTTGGAAGAAATTGCGGTAGGTGGGGCGGATATGGTTCTGCGAAGTGGCGCAGGAGCCGCCGCGCAGGACCATCTGATTGCTCATGAACTTGCCGTTGTACTCGCCGAGCGCGCCGGGCGCCGCGTGGTAGCCGGGGTAGGGAAGGTAGGCGCTGCGGGTCCATTCCCAGACGTCGCCGTACATCTGCTGCAGCTTTCCGTTAGGCTGGGCGGCCACGGGCGCGGGGTGGAAACGTTCGGTGTCGACAAAGTTGCCTTCGATCGGCAGGCCGGCGACGGCGCGTTCCCATTCAAATTCGGTCGGGAGCCGGGCTCCGCTCCAGTTGGCAAAGGCATCCGCCTCGAAATAGCTGACGTGCGTGACCGGCTCGGACTCATCGACCGGGCGCATTCCGGAGAGGGTGAAATTCCACCATTTGCCGTCGCGCTTCGTCCAGTAGAGCGGGGCTTCCCACCCGCCTGAGGCGGGCTCATTCACGGTCGTCCAGCCTAACGAGAGCCAATGCTCGGGCCGGGTGTAGCCGCCGGATTCGATGAAGGCGATATATTCGCCGTTTGTGACCGGCCGGGTGGCGAGCGAGAAAGGAAGAACGAGCGCGCGATGGCGCGGGCCTTCGTTGTCGTAGCTGAAATCGTCGCCGCCGTGCCCGATCTCGAGAGTGGTTTCGGCGAAGTCGACGTAGCCCGCGGGCGCGATCTCGCGTTTTTCGATCCGGTCGTCGCGTTTCCGGAAAACGGGATGGAGCGGGTTATGCGAGAAGACATTCTTGATGTCGGTCACGAGCAGCTCCTGGTGCTGCTGTTCGTGATGCAGGCCAATGATGAAGACCGGCTCGAGCTCGCTCAGCAGTTCGTCATCGGCCGATTCGAGCAATTCCTGAATGTGCGCGTCGATTGATTTCCGAAAGCGCAACGTCTCCGCCACGGTCGGCCGCGAAATCAATCCGCGCAGATCGCGCCGATGCATGTCGCCGGCGGCGTTGTAGTAGGAATTAAAAAGATAGGCGTACTCCGGCACCACGGTCTCATAGCTGGGCATCCAAACCTTGAGAATGAAGGTTTCGAAAAACCAACTGGTGTGCGCGAGATGCCACTTCGTCGGGCTCACGTCCGGCATCGACTGCACGACGCAGTCTTCCGGTTCGAGCGCGTTCACCAGCATCTCGGAAAATTTACGGACCTGTTGAAAGCGCGTGAGCAAATGCTCGACCCGGCGGTCCTTGTGGGCCGCCTGCGGGTTCACCGTCGCCGGCGCCACCGGTTCGGTAATCGATGCGCTACTCATTGCGATTCGCGCTCGTGATCCAGTTCTTCGAGCCGGGCTTCGACCATCTGGTCGTGCGCCGCTTCTTCGATCCCGCCGCTGACGAGTTCTTCGCCGACGTTGTTCTCGTCTTCGTAACCGTTCTTCGGTGCCCGATGACCGGAAGCGCCGATCACTTCGTCGCGTTCGCTTCGGTCGTCGTCCATATCGTCGCCTACTTCCGGGGTGTGCGAGGCTTCGACGCCCGTCAATTCGTTCTTGGCCTGATGCCAGTCGGTCTCGGTGAATTCGTCCGGATTGCGCTCATCGATCATCGCAATCTCGCGCGCACGCTTCTCGACCATCTCGGGAGAGGGAACGCCGAGGCCGTTGCCGTGGAGGTTGATTTTGCCGTGCGGAGAATGCGAACGCTCATTCATATCGTGTAATACGCATCTTGGACTCAGAACGTTCGCATCGAAGAACCGTTTCCGCATCTCTGCCGGGCGTTTTTTCTGCCCGGGGTAAAGCGTCCTGGGCCGCGCTTAATTCCCGGCATCGTGAGCTTTCCGCGCCAGGATGGAAATGAAAAACTTCGCTTAACCGGGCTCGCCCGATTCGAGAAAATAAAGCAGCCGCCAGATGCGATCGGTCTGGCCGCGTTCGATCACCTGGACTGGAGTGGAACCATCGAGCGCCGGGTTTGGTTCCTTCAGCCAACGCCCGACATCTTTTGGTTTCATCAAGCGGGAGAGATGATCGAGCAGGCGATCCATCTCGACCAGCGCGCGCTTGACCGGCGCGGAAGGCGTCTTGCCGCTGCTCCAGCCCGCCACGGCGCGAAGCGAAAAGCCGGTCATGCGGCTGAGCGTCTCCTGCCGGAGGCCAAACTTCTCCGCCATTTTATCGAGCGCAGGTGGTGCGGCGACCTTCATCGCCGGGTGATAAACAGCCGCCGCTTCCTTGACCCGCGCAGTGCTGCTGGAGCGTACGCCTGACTTTTTTTTCGCTTTCATGCAATGACTGTAGGCTGGGGCTCGCGTTCAGGCAAGCACTTTATCATGCAAATATGCATGTAGATATTACAAGAGCCGAATCCGGTCCAGCTTTTCCGATTCCAGCACCGTCACGCGGCTCGCGGTCCGTTGGTTTTCCGGGAAATAGGCGACGTTCACTCCGTCAGGCACCCGGGCGGAGGGAACAAGGAGGCCCTCGCCCTTGTTCGCAAAAACCGCGCGCCCGATGGCCTGCGTGAGACTTTCCCGCCCCGTTTCCTGCGTCCGGCGCCAATCCTCCTCGCGCAGCGCATCCAGAGTGAGGGAAAGTTGAGCGCGGATCGGTGCGCTCGTGAGGTCCAGGACCGACTGAAGCGAAAACTCGATCGCGACCAACAGTCGCGGCGTGCGAAATGGCTGCGGCACCAGGGCGTAGTCGGCGGTGGCGCGCGATTCGGCGACTGCCACCGTGTCGACGGTGCTGCCGTAGACCGCGCGGAAGGAGCCGATCGCGTTCCAGCGACCGCCGTGAAGGAAACTTCCCTGCCCGAGGAGAATGCTTTTCGGGCTCGGGTAATCGAGGGTCGTCACCCGATAAGCGGCGCCTGCCCAGGGCCGCAACAGGCGGCTGCTTTCTGCGATCAGCTTCTGCAGTTTCTGAAATGCAGGATGTGGTTGGCAGGTCACAGATGAGAGCGATCGCGGTTCGTCCGGGGCCGGTCCGGGCAGGGGCGACCCACGCGTCGGCATCGTAGGCGATTGTTTTAGCGGTAGCAACGAACGGCCCGACGGTCTCGACGGAGAAAAAAAGCCGGCCCATCGAGCGCGAGGAGGGAGGCGGGGGCGGGAATCGAACCCGCGAATAGAGGTTTTGCAGACCCCGACCTTACCACTTGGCTACCCCGCCCAGAATTGCGAACCGGAGCGTAGGCGCACGCCTCGGAAGTGTCAACGCGACGCATCTTGCAGTCGCCCACACCGGGAGGCTTGGCGCCTTGCTCTCATCCCTCCAGCACGCGTTCCTGGCAGTACCTTTGTCATCGTCTTGTAACGAGGAATTAGGAGTTTTTCCTTGCGCTTTACGGGAGAACTCCTGTAGAAAGGAGTCCAACGTCTGCTGTCGGCCCTCCAAAATAGGCTCTCCGTCGGCAGCGTTTTTTACTTTAAGCGACCGGCGACTGCCGCTCAGCCCGAAGATGACTATGGAATTACGGAGAAAACGCAGCGAACCTAAAAATCAGAGGTCCCTTAGACCGCTCATTCGATTCTTTTTTTGTTCCTGTTTCCTGGCACTGAGCCTGGCTCGTCCAACTGCCAGCCAGGGCGCTCTCGAAGCGGGCCTTGTCGCCAGCGGGTTTACCCTTCCTCTCTATGTTTGCGCGCCGCCTGGCGATCAAGCTCGGATTTTTGTGGCCGAACAGGGAGGCCGGATCAAAATCGTCAATCTCGCCACGGGTACGGTGAATCCCACCGCATTTCTCGACATCTCCGATAGATCGGGCCAAGGCCAGGGGACCGGGGTTCTGGGCATGACTTTCGATCCGAACTATGCCACCAACGGCCATTTCTACGTCGCCTACACCACGGACGACGACGGATTTTGGGGCAAGGGCGTCTCGCATATTGCCCGCTTTACCGTCACCGCTGATCCTGATGTGGCCGACCCCGCCAGCGAAGTCACCGTCCTCACGGCCGATCAGACACAACCCGATCATAACTTTGACTGGATCGGTTTCAGCCCGCGGCCGGGCGACGAACGGAATCTCTACATCTGCAGCGGCGACGGGGGCGGAACCGATGACGATGACTTCGGCCATCTTCAACCGGACGGGAACGCGCAGAGCACCCAGACCTTACTCGGGAAAATTCTGCGCATTCACATCGAAGACGATGGCAGCTACACCATCCCGAGTGATAATCCGTTCTTTGGCTCGCCGACCGAGAAACAGGAAATTTTCTGCTACGGCGTGCGCAATCCATTTCGAGCCAGCTTTGACTCGGTCACCCACGACTTGCTGATCGGCGATGTCGGCGAACACGAGCGCGAGGAGATCGACTTGCAGCCCGCCTCCAACCCCGGTGGCGGCGAGAATTTTGGGTGGCGCATCCGGGAGGGCTTTATCCAGAACCCGGTCTATCCGGGCGTTCCGGTTCCCCCAAATGCCGTCGACCCAATCTTTGATTATGACCATTTGAATACCGGCATCTGCGTGATCGGCGGCTATGTCTATCACGGCAATTTGGCGAGCGAACTTTCAGGTCTCTACGTGTTTGGCGACTGTTTTGGGCCGAGGAGCATTGGCGACATTAAGGGCAGGATTTACACGCTTAACTACGACAACGGAGTCGTTTCGAATTTCCAGAACATTACCGCGCAACTCTTTCCAACCAAGGTGGGCGGTTTCGATTTAGGCCCGCTGACCTCGATGGGAATGGACGCTGCCGGTGAGCTTTATCTCACCGATGCCTACGGAAGCGTCTTCAACGTCAAGGGAACACCGGTCCCGACCCCAACTCCGACTCCCACGCCCACCCCGAGTCCGACACCAAGCCCAAGTCCGAGCCCGAGCCCGAGTCCGAGTCCCACCCCAACGCCGTCGCCGACCCCGACTCCCTCCCCCACGCCCTTCTACGAAGTGCAGGTGGGAAATATCTCGACCCGCCTGGGCGTGGGAGTGGGTGATAACGTCCTCATCGGCGGATTTATCGTGACCGGAAGTGAACCCAAGCAGATCGTGGCACGAGCGATTGGGCCATCTTTGGCAGTGCCGGGGGTCTTATCCGATCCGATTTTGGAACTCCATGATTCGACTGGGGCAACGATTGCCACGAACGACAACTGGCAGGATAGCGCGGACGAGCAGGCGATCATCGACGCCGGTTTTGCGCCCACGGATGACAACGAATCGGCAATCCTGAGGACGCTCGATCCGGGATCATACACCACCGTCGTGCGCGGGGTTGACGACACCACCGGGACTGCGCTTGCCGAGGTTTATGATTTGGATCGCACCGTCGACTCGAAGCTGGCCAACATCTCGACCCGCGGCCTGACGCAAACGGGTGACGACGTCCTCATCGGGGGACTAATCGTCCTCGGAGCCGCTGATACCGATGTGCTGGTGCGCGCGATCGGCCCGACGCTGGCTGATGCAGGGGTGGACGGAGTGCTGGACGATCCGATCCTGGAGCTGCGCGACAATGACGGCGCTCTCATAATGACTAACGACAACTGGCAGGACGATCAGCAGTCGGAGATTGAAGCGACCGGCCTGGCGCCCGCGAATGATAGCGAGTCAGCTATCCTGATGACGCTGAGCCCGGATAACTACACTGCCATCGTGCGCGGAAAAAATGACACTACAGGCGTTGTCCTGGTAGAAGTTTACAACCTCAACCCTTAGGATCTTTTCGAGGCCGAACCGACCATTAATGACCGCAACCCTGAATGACTGTAGGCCTTCTCCGTTAACCGGGGGAAGATAGTCATCACCATCATCAAACGACCCATGAAGACAATTAACGCAAACCCACGAATCCCATCCTTCCGCAGTGCCTTTCAGCGCTTTCCGGGCGCCGGATTCCTGGCGATTCTCGCTTTAACAGTGACCATCGCCTCCAGCCACGCCGGCATTGAAGCGGTGCGGGTGGCGACTGGATTCGATCTTCCTCTTTTCGTCTGTGCACCTCCCGGGGACACCGGCCGAATCTTTGTCGCGCAACAACACGGAAAAATTAAGATTATCAAACTGCCCGCGGGAACGGTGAATGCGACCCCGTTTCTCGATATCACTTCCAGAGTTGGGCAAGGCCAGGGCACAGGGATTCTCGGCATGGCCTTTGATCCGAACTACGCCGTCAACGGCCATTTCTACGTCAGCTACACCACCAATGGAGGCGGATCTTTCGACTTGGGCGTATCTCACATCGCCCGCTTTACTGTGACCGCCAATCCCGCCATCGCCGACCCGAATAGCGAAGTGACGGTGATCACGGTCGATAAGCCTAGTCACGAACACAACTTTGATTGGATCGGCTTTAGCCCGCGCCCCGGCGATGAAGGCAACCTCTATATTTGCGCCGGCGATGGCGGAGTTGATTTCCTGCCGAACGGCAATGCTCAAAACACCACGACCTTGCTCGGAAAAATCCTCCGCATCCATATGGAGGACGACGGCACCTATACGATCCCGCCCGATAATCCGTTCTTTGGGTCGGCCACGGAGAGACAGGAGATTTGGGCCTTTGGCCTGCGCAATCCGTTTCGGGCCAGCTTCGACTCGGTCACCCACGACATGTTTATCGGCGACGTCGGCGAGACCGCGCGCGAAGAAGTCGACGTGAACCCCCCTTCGAATCCAGGCGGTGGCGAGAACTACGGGTGGCGCCTGTTGGAAGGTAACATTCGGAATCCCCGCTTCGCTGGCGATCCTCTACCGCCTAATCCGGTCTATCCGATTCTGGACTACACGCACAGCGACACCGGTATCTGCGTGATTGGCGGCTACGTCTATCGCGGAAGCGCAGTGAGCGACTTGCAGGGCGTCTACGTGTTCGGCGACTGCTTCGGTCCAAGTTCCGGAGATTTTACCGGTCGAATTTTCACCCTTCGCTACGAGGGAGGCGTCGCGTCGGACTTCACGAACATCACCTCGCAGTTGTTTCCGACGAAGATCGGGGGTTATACCCTGAGCGGTGTCACTTCCTTCGGCGAAGACGCCAATAGCGAACTTTATATCACGACCCTGGGGGGAGACGTCTTTAAGATCATTCCGGAATCGGCCCCAACGCCCACGCCAACGCCAACACCGAGCCCCAGCCCAACCGCGTCGCCGAGTCCCAGCCCTTCCCCATCACCGAGTCCGAGCCCTTCTGCATCGCCGAGTCCCAGCCCATCGCCGTCGCCAAGCCCTTCTCCATCGCCGACGCCATTTTTCCCAGTGCAACTGGGCAATATCTCGACTCGCGTGAGCGTCGGGACAGGGGATGAAGTCCTGATCGGCGGATTCATCATTACTGGGACGCAACCGAAGCAGATCATCACCCGGGCGCTCGGACCTTCCTTGCAAATCAGCGGGACTTTGTCCGATCCGATTTTGGAACTCCATGACTCGACTGGCGCAACGATCGCCACGAACGACAACTGGCAGGATAGCGCGGACGAGCAGGCGATCATCGACGCTGGTTTTGATCCCGCCGCGGAGAGCGAGTCAGCCATCCTGGCGACACTCGATCCGGGGGTCTACACGACCATCGTGCGTGGGGTAGGTGGAACCACCGGGGCCGCCTTGGTCGAAGTCTACGATTTGGATCGCACCGTCGACTCGAAGCTGGCCAACATCTCCACGCGTGGCTTTGTCCAGACGGGTGACAACATCCTGATCGGTGGAGTGATCGTCCTCGGCGATACCGATACCGACGTGCTGGTACGGGCGATCGGCCCGACCCTGAGTGACGCTGGAGTCGCTAATGCTCTGGCCGATCCGATTCTGGAACTCCGCGACAAGGACGGGGCGCTTATTACGACCAATGATAACTGGATGGATACCCAGCAGACGGAGATCGAAGCCACCGGTCTGGCGCCCACGGAGGAGAGCGAATCAGCCATCCTGGCGAGTTTGAGTCCGGACAGTTACACCGCCATCGTGCGCGGAAAAGATGACACCACGGGCGTTGCCCTGGTGGAAGTTTACAATCTTAGCCCTTAACTCACATGCCAGACTTGGGATATGGCGCTGACGGTCCGTTGATAGATGACCACCATTCGTCACGGGCAAGCCAACAACTCATGAAGACAATAAAAACAAACCGACGAATCCTATCCTTAGCCAGTGTCTTGCGATGCTTTCCGGGCGCCGGATTCCTGGCGATCCTTGCCTTGGCCGTGACCGTTGCCTCCAGCCACGCCGGCATCGAGGCGGTGCGGGTAGCGACCGGGTTTAACACGCCTCTCTATGTCTGTGCTCCACCAGGAGACACCAGCCGGATTTTTGTCGCGGAACAGCACGGGCTCATCAGGATCATTAAACTGCCCTCAGGGACAGTGAATGCGACTCCCTATCTCGATCTGACAGACCGGGTCGGCCAAGGGCAGGGCCCAGGCATCCTGGGAATGACTTTCGATCCCGACTACGCGACCAACGGCCACGTTTACGTCAGTTGGACCAGTGCCGGTGATGGGATTCATAACAAGGGAATCTCCTACGTTGCCCGCTACACGGTCACCGCTAATCCTGACGTCGCTGATCGGGACTCCGAGGTGAAGATCATCAGTGCCGACCAACCGGATACCGATCACAACTTCGACTGGATCGGGTTCAGTCCACGTCCTGGCGATGAAGGCAATCTTTATATCTGCACCGGTGACGGCGGTGGCGGCAATGACAATGCGCCCAATCACGAAAAGCCCTACGGCAACTCCCAAAGCCTCAATTCCTTGCTCGGTAAAGTGCTTCGCATTCACATTGAGGCCGACGGCACTTATACCATCCCGCCCGATAACCCCTTCTTCGGCGAGCCGCTTCCGACCCGTCAGGAAATCTGGGCCCTGGGTTTCCGCAATCCTTTTCGGGCGAGTTTTGATAGCGCCACCGGCGACTTTCTCATCGGCGACGTCGGCGAGACCAAACGCGAAGAAGTCGACGTCCAAAAAGCGACTAATCCCGGCGGCGGGGAAAACTACGGCTGGCGTTATCGAGAGGGAACAATTCCTAACGCTTTCTTTGATGGAGCGCCCTTGCCCCCCGGGTTCGATCCGGTGGAACCGATCTTGGATTATGCGCATGCTACGACCGGGATTTGCGTGATCGGTGGTTATCTCTATCACGCCGGCGCGGTTCCCGATCTGGATGGTCTCTATGTCTTCGGCGACTGTTTTGGGCCGAATACCGGAGATTTTACCGGCCGAATCTTTACCCTGCGCTATGAGAATGGAGTGGTGTCAGATTTCACCGACATCACGTCACTATTGTTTCCGAGCAAGGTCGGCGGTTACCCCCTGACTGGGATCACTTCTTTCGGAGAAGATGCCAGCGGCGAGCTCTATCTCACCACTTACGGCAACGGAACCGCGACCGATGGAGCTGTTTTCAAGATCGTTGGCAATGACGATCCTGCGCCGACCCCAACGCCGACGCCGAGTCCCAGTCCTTCACCCTCGCCGAGCCCGAGCGCTTCGCCGTCGCCCAGCCCCAGTGTTTCGCCCTCCCCAAGCCCAAGTCCATCACCCTCGCCAACGCCGACGCCATTTTTCCCAGTGCAGCTGGGCAATATCTCGACCCGCTTGACCGTTGGGACCGGTGAGAACGTCTTGATCGGAGGATTGATCATCACCGGCACGGAACCGAAGCGAGTAATCGCCCGGGCGATCGGGCCATCTCTGCCGCTCGACGGGGCATTAGCCGATCCGATTCTGGAACTGCGCGGCCAGGCTGGCGCGATCATCGCGACGAACGACAACTGGAAGGAAAGCGACGACATGCAGGCCATCTTCGATTCCGGTTTGGCACCGGCCGACGATAATGAGTCAGCCATCCTCATGACACTCGATCCTGGTCTTTATACCACCATTCTGCAGGGGGTCGGCGGGACGACTGGCCCCGCGCTGATCGAAGTCTACGATCTGGATCTGAGTGTCGATTCGAAGCTGGCCAACATCTCCACCCGCGGCCTGGTCCAAACCGGCGATAACGTTCTGATCGGTGGATTGATCATCCTCGGCGATAGCGACACCGGTGTGCTCGTGCGGGCGATCGGCCCGTCGTTGGCCGCTGCCGGGGTGGGCAACGCCCTGGCCGATCCGGTCCTGGAGCTCCGGAACGAGGACGGGGCGCTCATGGCTGCCAACGACGACTGGAAGGACACCCGCCAGTCCGAGATTGAAGCGACCGGTCTCGCGCCAATGGAAGATAGCGAATCAGCCATCCTAACGAGTCTGAGTCCGGCCAGCTACACCGCCATCGTGCGCGGGAAGAACGACATCATTGGCGTCGCTTTAGTCGAAGTTTACAACGTTACTCCTTAATCTCTTCCTTCCTGCGACCCTCGTGCGCGGCGAGTCCTGGCGATGAGCCGGGTCTCTCCGCGGCGAGGGTGGCGGGTAGAGTTCGCGCCCTCTGCTCATTATTGAAACGTTGAACGTTGAACGTTGAACGTTGAACGTCTGGCGTGACGAACGACGTCTCTGCTCAACTTTTCACCCGCGCTCTGGCCCGTATCCCCGGCGGAGTGAATTCCCCTGTCCGCGCCTTTCGCGGTCTCGGTCGCGAACCGTTTTTCGTTGAGCGCGCACACGGTGCCAATCTTTGGGACGTCGACGGCAAACAATACATCGACTACGTCGGCACCTGGGGACCGGCGATCCTCGGGCACGCCCCGAAGGTCGTGATCGAGGCCGTCCGCGAGGCCGCCGGCCGCGGCGTCAGCTTCGGCATTCCCAATCCGCTCGAGGTGGAAATGGCGGAACTGATCTGCACCTGGGTGCCATCGATCGAAAGGGTCCGGATGGTGAACAGCGGGACCGAGGCGACGATGTCATGCGTGCGGCTGGCGCGCGGTTTTACCGGGCGCGACAAGATCATCAAGTTTGAGGGCTGCTACCATGGACATGTCGATTCGCTGCTGGTCCACGCCGGCAGTGGTGCTCTTACGCACGGGCAGCCGGACAGCGCCGGTGTGCCAAAGGAATTTGCCGGCCTAACGATCGCGCTGCCGTTCAACGATCTGGCAGCGGTGCAGGAAGCGTTTCGCAATAATCCGCGGCAGATCGCCGCGATTATTCTCGAGCCGATCCCGGCCAACGCCGGTTTGTTTTTCCCCCAGCCCGGTTTTCTGGAAGGATTGCGCGCGGAGTGCGACGCCCACGGCGCGCTCCTGATTTTCGACGAGGTCATGACCGGCTTCCGCGTCGCGCGCGGCGGGGCGCAGGAAATCTATGGCATTTGTCCCGATCTGACCGCGCTCGGCAAAGTCATCGGCGGCGGCTTGCCGGTGGGCGCGTTTGGCGGCCGCGCCGAGATCATGGATCAACTTTCGCCGCTCGGTCCGGTCTACCAGGCCGGGACGCTTTCCGGTAATCCGCTCGCGATGGCGGCCGGGCTGGCGCAATTGCGCGAGCTGGAGCGGATCGACGGCTGGAAACAGCTCGAGACCCTCGGGGCCCGGCTGGAAGAGGCGACGCGCGACTCGTTAGGCAAAACCGGCGCGTCCGTGACCTTTCACCGTATCGGCTCGATGTTTTGCCTCTTTTTCGCTCCCGGCCCGGTGACCGATCTAGCCAGTGCGAAGCGGAGCGACCTGCCGAAGTTTGCCCGCTTCTTCACGCATTGTCTCGACGCGGGAATTTACTTTGCGCCTTCGCAGTTTGAGACCGGTTTTATCTCCACTGCGCATCAACCGGACCAGATCGACGCCACCGCGCGGGTGGTGCATGAGGCGCTGGCCGCGCTCAACCGTTAGGCGCGACGCGCGCAAAAGCTTTGCGTCCGTCATCGCCCTGCACTAGGAAAGGCTCCTCGTGAGTCAGACTTCGCCCGTTCGCGTCCGAGCTCTCGCCAAGTTTTTCTTCGAGGGCGACCGCAAGTTTTTCGTCAAGGGCGCCACCTACGGGCCCTTCCGGCCGGATGCCGCGGGCGATTACCTCGGCAATCCGGAACAGGCCTGGCGCGATCTCGCCCAGATGCGCGAGCTCGGGATCAACGTCGCTCGCATCTACCACCTGCCGCCGCGCTGGTTTCTTGATTGCTGCTCCGAAGCCGGGGTTCGGGTCCTGATCACGCTGCCGTGGGCGAAGCACATCGAGTTTCTCGTTAGGGCAAAAACCCGGCGCGAGATTGTCGATTCCGTGCGCAAGGCGGTGGCGACCCATGCCGGTCACCCCGCCATCTTCGGTTACCTCGTTGGCAACGAGATTCCCACCACCATGGTCCGCTGGCTCGGGGTGCGGCGCGTGACCGAGTTCCTCGAGACCCTCATCCGGGTCGGGCGCGAAGCGGATCCGCATGTTTTGTTTTCCTACGCCAGTTATCCGCCGACGGAGTATCTCCTCCCGCAGAACGTCGATTTCTGCTGCTTCAACGTTTACCTGCACGACCAGCGCGACTTCGAAAAATATCTTCTTCGCCTGCAAAACCTGGCCGAGGAAAAGCCCCTCATGCTGGGCGAGTTCGGAATGGATACGATCCGCAACCCGGAGGAAGAGCAGGCCGAAATGCTCAGCTGGCACGTCGACAGCGTGGTCAAATGCGGCCTCGCCGGGACGATCTTTTTCTCCTGGACGGATGAATGGTACACCGGCGAGCAGGAGATCACCGACTGGTCGTTCGGGCTCGTCAGGCGCGATCGCACCCCGAAAAAAGCCTTCTTCGCGCTCCAGAAAAAACTCGGCCAGGACGATTCCGCCCTGCCGCACCGCGACCTGCCGAAGACGCCCTTCGTTTCCGTCATCGTTTGTTCTTACAACGGCGGGAAGACCCTCGCGGAATGCCTCGAGTCGTTAGGCAAAATCAATTACCCGTCTTACGAGGCGATCCTGGTCGACGACGGCTCGACCGATAACACGCCCGAAATCGCAGCCCGTTATCCGAACATTCGCTATATCCGGCAGGACAACCACGGCCTGAGCTACGCCCGCAACGCCGGCGCGGCCGCGGCCAAGGGCGAGGTCCTCGCCTACACCGACTCCGACTGCATGGCCGATCCCGATTGGCTTTATTATCTCATCGGTACGCTGGTGAGCGGCGATTACGCCGGCGTCGGCGGCCCGAACATCTCGCCGCCGGCGGAAAACTGGGTCCAGGCCTGCGTCGCGGCGGCGCCGGGCGGGCCGAGCCACGTTCTGCTCACCGACACCGTCGCGGAACATATCCCGGGTTGTAACATGGCGTTTTATCGCTGGGCTTTCGACACTGTCGGCGGCTTCGACATCGAGTATCGCAAGGCGGGCGACGACGTCGATTTCTGCTGGCGCCTGCAACAGGAAGGCCACGTCATCGCGTTCGCGCCGACCGCGATCGTCTGGCATCATCGACGCTTTACGTTAGGCGCGTTTCGCAAACAGCAGGCCGGCTACGGCGAAGCGGAATCGATGCTGCGCTTCAAGCACCTCATCTTTTTCGGCCCGACCGGGACCGCGAAATGGCGCGGGCAAATCTACGGCTCGCCGCGCTTCAGCTGGTTCATCAATCGCCCGATCATCTACCACGGGGTTTTCGGCGAAGGCTTTTTCCAATCGATCTATCCCTCGCCGCAATCGGAAATCGCGAACTACCTCAGCAGCATCGAGTGGTTCGTCCTCACCCTCTTTCTTTTCGGGCTCGGCATTTTTCTCCCCGTCCTCCGGATCGTTCCCTACCTCATGCTCGGCGGCACGCTTTGCGTCGCTCTTTCCTACATGTTGCGGGCGCGGATCGAGCCGAAGTTCGACACTGTTCCGGCGCGCTTGCTCGTCATGTTCCTCGCCTTTGCCCAACCGCTCGTGAGGGGTTGGAATCGTTATTTCACCTGGCTGGAATTCAAGCGCACTCCGCGCGGCGTCATCGGGACGCACGAGAAAATGCCTTCTGGCAAAGCCGGGCGGGGGAACCTGCGGCGGCGCAATTACTGGAGCGAAGACGGAGTCGAACGAAATGCGCTCCTGAAATCGATCTTCCAACTCCTCGAGGAGGAAGGCTGGAGCTACTCGGCCGATACCGGCTGGAAAGAGTGGGACATCCAGATCTACGGCAATTTTTTCTGGAGCGTCGTCCTCCAAACCGTGACCGAATACCACGGCGGACCAAAATGTTTGACGCGGGTGCGGCTGCGTTATCGCTTTGTCACCACCACCGTCATCCTCAACCTTCTCTTCCTCGCGATGATCATTTATCGCGACCTGAATACCGGAACGATCGACCTCCGCATTCTCATTCCCTACGGAATTTTTCTCCTTTTCCTCGGAACGCGCGCGCGGCGCCTGAAACGGCGGGTGGCGGAAATCGTCGACGTGGCCGCCTATCGCCTCGGCCTGCAACGGATCGGGAAAAAGGGAGCGGAAGATGTTATTCGCTAGGCAGGCGCGTTTCTGGCTCGCGCTTTCCGCGGAGTTCATTCTTCTCGCCACCCTCAACCGTTTCGACGACTGGCGTTATGCCTCGATGCCGGTCCGGTTTGTCGAGACCGCCGTTCTTTGCGGGATCGCCTATTTCGCCGCCACCTCCTTTTTTGCCCAGCTCTTCACCGGGCGCACGGTGCGGGTGATTTTCTGGAGCGTGGCCATTTTTCTGCGCCTGGTCGCGCTCCCGCTCCACCCCGGCGACGACATCTGGCGCTACCAGTGGGAGGGCAAGGTCCAGAACGCCGGCTTTAATCCCTACCTCCTCGCGCCTAACGACGACCGGCTGGCCGAGGTGCGGAAAGAGTTTCCGGAGTGGAGCCAGATCAATCATCGCAATTTCAGCGCCATCTACCCGCCGGGCACGGAACTGATTTTCGCCGGCCTGAGCGGCGTTGGGGCGGGGACGCTCGCTTACAAACTCCTCTTTGCCGTGGCCGACCTGGCCGCGATCGCCGTTCTCCTGCGCCTGATCGGCGGGCGCGAGCGCTATCTCGACACGGCCTGGTATGCCTGGAATCCGCTGGTGGTTTACAGCTTTGCCGGGGCGGCCCATTTCGACAGCCTCATGATTCTGCCGATGCTCGCGGGCATTCTTTGTTTCGTGCGCTGCCGCGAGGCGCCGGAGGCGAGCATGCAATGGCGCTGGGCGCTTCTCGGCGCGGCGGCAATGGGAGCGGCGATTTCGATCAAGTTGATTCCGCTTCTGCTTTTGCCGGTCTGCGCCTTCGCCCTTGGACGCCGGGCCTGGGCGCTTGCTCTCAGCCTCGGGATTCCGGTTTTGCTCAGCCTGCCTTTTGGCGTGCCGCAGGTGCCGATTTGGCAGTCGTTAGGCAAATTTGTTTATGTGGCGCGGGTAAATGACATGTTTTGGTGGCTGATCGAGGAGACTTTCTGGCCCAATCCGCACCAGAAAAATTTCAGCTATAACGTCGTCATTCTCATCGCCGTCGTGCTGATCTCATTTCTCTTCATTCGCAATTGGCGCCGCGGTTTGCTCTGGGCGATGGGCCTCGCCCTCGTCCTCAGTCCCGTCCTGCATCCCTGGTATATCACCTGGATCCTGCCGCTGGCGGCCTGGCGGCGAGTCGATGCCTGGCAGGTCCTCTCGGTCACGATTTTTGCCTACTACCTGTTCTGGAACGAACGGCTCTTCCTGCTGCCCTGGCATTCCGAGCCGTGGTTGCGCGGCTTCATCCTCATTCCGCCGATCGTGGCCATGCTCTTCGCCCTGCGGCGCAAACCTCAGCCTAACGAACCACAGGAAGCGTGAGGCCTGGCCTCCGGGGAGCACGGGCTGCCAGCCCGTTGGCCGCCGGGAGTCTCCCGGCGGCTCGTTTGCAATCCCCGGGAGTAGCCGCGTGAGCGGCAATGTGCCCGGGAAACTCCCGGGCACGACGGGGTGGCACCCCGTGCTCCCCGGAGGTGGCCGCGGCGTTCGCCGATGGTTCGTCGCCTTTTTGGCCTAACGAGTCGGCCCTTGCTTGAAGGCGAGGTCGAGCGCGGCCTGGAAATCCTCCGGGATCGGCGCCTCGAAAAACTGCCTCTCGCCGCTGCCCGGATGAGTGAAGCCGAGCTTCCAGGCGTGCAGCATCTGGCGCGCGGCGCCGGCCTTTTTTCCATAAAGCGAATCGCCAATAATCGAATGCCCGAGATGATGCAGGTGGACCCGGATCTGGTGCGTGCGTCCGCTGTGCAGCGCACATTCGACCAGGCTGACCCCCGCGCCTGCCTGCAAAACGCGATACTCCGTGATCGCCTCGCGGCCTTTCCGTTGATCGATCGCCATCTTTTTGCGCTGCACCGGATGCCGCCCGATCGGCGCGTTGATCGTGCCGCGCGGCCTTTTCAAAGTCCCGGCGACGAGCGCGAGATAGATCTTTTTCACCTCTCGCTCGGCGAACTGCCGCGCCAGTTCCTGGTGGGCCGCGTCGTTTTTCGCCACCACCAGGCAGCCGCTCGTTTCCTTGTCCAGACGATGGACAATCCCGGGCCGCTGCTTGCCGCCGATGCCGGAAAGGTTCGGGCAATGATGAAGCAGAGCGTTGACCAGGGTGTGGGTCTGGTTGCCCGCGCCGGGATGCACGACGAGCCCGGCCGGCTTGTTCAAAACCAGCAGGTCGTCATCTTCAAAAAGAATCGCCAGCGGCATATCCTCCGCCTGGTCTTCGATCTCCACCACCACCGGCTCGATCAGCCTAACGACATCTCCGGCCCGGACTGGCTCCCGCCGCCGCGCGGTTTCGCCGTTGAGCAGGGCCGCGCCGGATTGGATCAAGGCCTGGAGGCGGGTCCGGGAAAATTGCGGCAGGGCCCGGGCGAGGTAGCGATCGAAACGCTCGCCCGCGGCGTCGTTAGGCACGGTCAGGTCCATCGCATTACCCGACGCCCGGAGAGTTGCGATCCGGCCATTGCCAATAGTGAGTCTTGCGCGGCCGGCCGCGGTCGAGAGTGCGCTGGGCCGGATCCGCCAGAAACTCGAGCTCGCTCGCCCGAGGGAAAGCGAAGCTCGCGCGCGGTTGGCTTACTCGATTCCCGTGCCAGCCGCGGTCGGTTTCCTCTCGGCGGAACTTTCGCTCGCCGTATTTGCGAAAAGCGTGCTCCTGATCGCGAAAGAGGTAATGGCGGAGGGCGAAGCTTTCCGGCGCGAGGGCGAAGGGCTCGCCTTCAAGGATGTGGCCCGCGTGGTTAAGGTGCGAGGCCTGGAGCGACTTGCGCCGGGCGCGCATGAGGCGGGGTTTTCTGGGCTCGAAAAAGTAATACCAACGGAGCGGCTGTGGTTGCGGGCTGTCGACCACGTAGTCCCCATCGATCGGGAGGAAGACGAATTCGTTGCAGTCGATCACGTCGTTGCCGGCGCGGTCGAGGCGGGCGATGGCGTCGGCCAGAGTCTCCTCCGGCGTGTAGGGATGGAGAATTTCATCCGCAGACACGGTGATGATCCAGTCGGCCTCGAAAGTGGTCATGGCCGTCTCGCGCGCACGCATCAAATCTTCCCAGTTAAACCAGCCGTCAAACGGGCGGGTGCAATATCCGACAAGGTGTTTGGCAAATCGCGCCTCGCGCAGGAGCTCGGCCGAGCCGTCGTCCGAGGCGTTGTCGACGATATAGTAATCAACGCCGTGGGCGATGAGGTGGGAAAGACAGTTCGCGAGATACGGCCGCTCGTTTCGGATCGCGAGGACGGCGACGATTTGCATGGTGGGAAGGCCGAGATCTCAGGCTCGCGCAACCGCGCCTTCGATCGCCTCCAGGATCGGCCAGACGTGTTTTCGATAACTAATGGCTTCGGGATATCGTCCGTCCCGCACTCGCTGACGTCCCAATTGATCGTAGCCCGGCGGCTCGTCTTCCCATTGTCTGATCATGCTTTGCGTATTGGCCGGATAGAGGCACTCGATCGCGAAGGCCTTGGTCCCGAAATGCTGAATCGCTGTCTCGACCTCGGGGCGCAACTCGGGATAATCGCGTGCCGCCGCCACCTTGCGCGCGAGATCCTCCTCGTTCAGGCGCAGCCAGATCGCGCGGTCACGCAGATGGGCTGGGCAGGCGTCCGGCGCCGCTTCGAGGGTAAACTCAAAATTCGGCAGCGTCTTGTTCGTTAGGTGCCGCACCCGCGCGACCGCGGCATCGAGAAGGAATCTGGCCAGGTCGTGGGTCGGGCTGAAACCTTCGGCGGCGTCGCCCGCCACCATTGTGACCTCGGCGGCGATCAACGCCCGTGCCAATTCATCGACCAGAGCGCCGAAATAATCCGCCCGCCCTTCCATGAGCAGGCGGTAGAACGCTTTGTCCGAAGCCCGGCCGTAAACCGTTCCCCGCCTGGCACCGACCTGCGCGAGCAGACGCGAGGTGGAGTCCATCCGCGGCACTTCGGCATGACCGGAGCCATCCGTTAGGCAAAACACCACCGGGCGATTGAGTTCCAGCCAATGATAAATCCGCAGTTCGTGACCAGGATGGCCGAGCAGCAGAGCGGCCTGCGCCGGGAGACTCATGGGCAAAACAAGAAACGCTTCCAAACATATCGCAACCAGATTCCGGCGCAGCGCACCCACGAGGAGGGCCTCGCCTGCTCCTCGTCTCGCCGGCCCTGATTGCCGCCCGGTGGAGCGGTGTTAGTATGCCGGTAATGGGCTCGATTGACCGCGACGGGCAGGTGCAGTCTTGCTCTGGCTGCGGAGAGGCCGTGGCGACGGCCGGCCTGGAGCCTTTCGGAAAAGTAGCTTGCCCGGCCTGTGGTCACCAGCTGCGGGTCGAGCGGGTTTTTGAAAACTATCTCGTGGTCGAGCCGCTCGGGACCGGCGGCATGGGTTCGGTTTACAAAGCGCGCGACACCCGGCTCAACCGCTTCGTCGCGCTCAAACTTCTGCGCAAGGAATTCGCCGGCGACGCCGAGTTCACGGCCAAGTTGCAGGACGAGGCGCGCATCACCGCTTCAATCAAACACCCCCATGTCGTCGAGGTCTATTCGGTCGGCGCAGACCACGGGCAATTCTACGTCGTGATGGAGCTGGTCGACGGCGGCAGCCTTGACGATCGGATCGAAGACGAAAAGCGCATTTCCGAGATGGAGATGCTTGAGGTCGGGCTCCAGGTGGCGAAGGGATTGCAGGCGGCGCTCAAGGCCGGTTTGATCCATCGCGATATCAAACCGGGCAACATTCTCTTCACCGACCGGCACACGGCCAAGATCGTGGACTTCGGCCTCGCTCTCCTCGCCGCCGCCCACGCCGAAACCGAAGGCGAAATCTGGGGCACGCCTTATTACGTCGCGCCCGAGCGCCTCACGAACGCGAAAGAAAATTTTCTGAGCGATCTCTACAGTCTCGGGGCCACGCTCTTTCACGCCGTTTCCGGTCATCCGATTTTTGAAGAGGAAACCCAGTCGGCGGCGGAGCTGAAGAAGTTGAAATCGAATCCGCCCGGGCTGCGCACAAAAGCGGAAGTTTCCGAGGAGACAGCCGCGGTCGTCGACCGGATGCTGCGGCCGAATCCGGCCGACCGCCAAAGTTCCTACGAGACGTTGATCACCGAACTGGAGTCGGCCCGCGCCGCGGTTTTGGCGCGGGAGGAGGAATTGCGCGCCCGCTGGGGCTGGCCGCGGCGGGTGGCGGTGTCGTTAGGCACGCTTCTCCTCCTGGGCGCGATCGGTTACGGGCTTTCGCTCGGCTGGAAACATCTGCCCCGCCCAACCCTCCGCCTTCCCGCTGGCGCAGGCGGGACCGTGACGCCGCTTCCCGATCTGCAAGCGCAGGTCGAGCCGGTCCGGCGCGAGCTCGAAGCCGGCAATTACGGGACGGCCGAAGCGCAATTCCGCGAACTCGGGCAAATCGATCCTGCGATCGAACCGGCGGCGGAGCTGTGCGCCGGGCTGCAGATCTGGGAACGCGGCGATTTCGCCCAGGCCGCCGCGATATTCGAGCGCTTCGTGAAATATCAACCGCCGCCCCGTTTGGCCTGGCTCAAGGAGACGCGCCGGCTCGCCCAGGATCGGCTGGATGATTACCGGCTCTATAGCGAATGGGAAAAGAAGCGCGACGCGACGAAGGATCAGGCGGCCGCCTTGAAATCGATCCGCGCGCTCGCCCGCAAACTGAAAGCGAAGGGCGCGCTCGCTTTCCGGGTCGCGGACGAAGAAGCGAGAATCGCCGCGCAGGGGCGAGAGCTGGCGGCCCGGCGGGCGGCGGAGGAAGAAAAGCGCGCCGCGGAAGAGAAGAAACTCGCCGCGACCGAGGCGCCGCGCTGGCAGGCTGCGCTCGCGGCCGCGCGCAAACCGCTTGCGACCTACCACTTTGAAAACGCACGCGCGCTCCTGGAATCAACCAAACTCGAGGCGAAGTCGCTCCAGACCGAGCGCGACCAGGAACTTCAGCGGGTGAAGTGGCTGGCGGAATGGAAGGCCAAACTGATCAGCGACATTAACCAGACCGGCTACGGCGGCACGGTGACCGACATCCACGGCATGCGCTACGACGGCCCGGTCCGCCGGGCCACACCCGACAAACTGGAGCTCAAGACCCGCTATGGCAGCGTCATGACCGACTGGCTCAATCTCTCTCCCCAGATGCTGCTGAAAATGGCGACGGCTTTCGCGCGCCCCAGCGCTTCGGATATCCCGGAGCGGCAGTGGCTCAGCGCCGTCTTCGCCGCCCAGACCGGGCAGCGCGAGATCGCGCAGGAACTCGCGGGCAAGGCGGCCGAGGCGCATGCGGAGTTTCGCGAGCTTTTGCCCCGCTATTTTCCAGAGGCGAAAAAGTAGCTGGCGCGTCATCTGCTCCCCTGGAGGGATGCGCTGGCTTCGACTCCTGACCATTTTCCTGCTCGCGACCGCCGTCGCCGGGCCCGCTCCCCTGACGAATAAGGAAATCGTCCTCATGCTTCGTTCCGGCTACTCGAGCGAGAGCGTCTTCGCGGAATTGCAGAACCGGCGCGTGCTCGAGCCGTTCGACCCCGCGGCCAGGAAAACGATGCTCGAGTTCGGCGCCAGCACCCAGCTCCTCACCGCGCTCGAGAGCGGCGCCTATATCGTCTCCAATCTCGAAGCCGACCGCGCCAAGACGCGCGAAGCAGAGATCGCGGCGAGACGCCAGGTCCAGATCGCGGAGGATCAAAAGCTCAACACCCTGCTGCAGGCGCAGCGCGCGCAAGCTCGCGCCCAGGCCCCGGCCGCGCCGCCGGCGGGCGAGACGCCGATCCTCGAGGCCTTGAAATCGCGGCTGGTCCGTTGTCGCGACGGGACCACGACCCGCGTCGATGGCTCCGAGTTGGAGAAGAAAAAATACGTCGCGCTTTACTACTCCGCCCACTGGTGCGGGCCCTGCCGCAAGTTCACCCCGCAACTGGTCGAGTTCTACCACCGCGTCGCAGCCGCGCATCCGGATTTCGAAATCATCTTCGTCAGTTCCGATCGGGCGCGCTTTGGTTGGGAGACCTACATTCGGGACGCGAAAATGCCGTGGCTGGCGGTCGATTACGACCAGTTGGCAGAGCTGGGAGGGATCAAGGACCTGGGCGGCAAAAGTATTCCGTCCCTCGTCGTGCTCGACAGTGGCAGCCATATCGTGGCCAGCAGTTATGACGGCGAGAAATATCTCGGCCCGCAAAACGCCCTCGCCGCGCTCGATAAAATTTACGCAGAAGGCGCCGCCGCGCCGATTGCTGCTCGTTAGGCTGGCCCGCCAGTTTCCGGGTTGCCGCGCCGTTGTGGTGCCAGTCTCCTCTGGGTCACCCGGGTGCTACCGAAGCGGGTGGACGACGCGCTAGTTGTTGGTTCGATACCCGGCGACGAAGTCACGCCGGAAGTCGGTGAACCGGCCAGCTTCGATCGCAGTTCGGGCCCGTTGCGCGAGGTCGAGATAAAAATGGAGATTGTGCAAGGTGACGAGGCGCAGCCCGAGAATCTCCTCCGCCTTGAGCAAATGGCGCAGATAACCGCGGCTGAAGTCGCGGCAGGCCGGACAGGTGCACCCCTCCTCGATGGGGCCGTTCTGCATCGTGAACTCGGCGTTCTTGAGATTGAGCGTGCCGCCGGCGGTGAAAGCGGTTCCGTTGCGCGCCAGTCGGGTCGGCAGGACGCAATCGAACATGTCGACCCCGCGCGCGATCAGCTCGAGCAGTTGCGGCGGCGTGCCGAGGCCCATCGCGTAACGCGGCTTGTCGTTAGGCAAAAACGGCTCGCTCCATTCCACCGCCTGCATCATTTCCGGCTCCGGTTCGCCCACGCTCACCCCGCCGATGGCGTAGCCGTCGAAACCGATCTGCACGGTCGCCTCCGCGCTCGCCCGGCGCAGGTCCTCGAAGGTCCCGCCCTGCACGATCCCGAAGAGAAGTGCGCGCCACCTCCCGTTCGACGTTCGACGTTCAGCGTTCGACGCAACGTTGCCTCCTTGCACCTTTCGGCCCAGCGCGCGGTCAGCTCCAGGCTGCGCGCCGCGTAATCGTGCTCGCACGGATAAGGCGGGCACTCGTCCAGCACCATCGCGATGTCGCTGCCCGAGCGTGGCCTGAATTTCCATCGCGATCTCGGGCGAGATAAAAGTCGGCGTCCCGTCGAGATGGTTTTGAAAATGCGCGCCTTCCTCCGTGATCTTGCGAATCTTGGCGAGCGAAAAAATCTGATAACCGCCGCTATCGGTCAGGATCGGTCCGTCCCAGTTCATGAAGCGATGCAGCCCGCCAAAGTGCCGCATCACCTCCATCCCTGGCCTAACGAAAAGGTGATAGGTATTCCCGAGAATGATCTGCGCCTTCAGCGCGCGCAGCTCGCGCGGGCTGACGCCTTTCACGCTCCCCTGCGTCCCGACCGGCATGAAGGCCGGGGTCTCGATCACGCCGTGCGCGGTCGTGAGGCGGCCGCGACGGGCTTTCGTGGCTCGATCGGTGGTCAGTAATTCAAACACGGTTAGATTTTTTTCGAAGACAAAAACGCGAACGAAGGGCGTGCAGCCAAACTCGTCCGCCGCCGACAATCCGGTCTCCGCCAGCGCTTGCAACCACGCCGCCCGGGAATGGAAGTGAAAACATCCCGGACCGAAAGCGAGAAAATTGGCCGCGTCGCGCAGATGTTCGACCAGGACAATCTTGCCACGCGGCTTCAAGACGCGACTCAGCTCCCGGAAAAGGCGGTGGCGCGAATCGCCCCGGCGCAGCTCGTGGGCGGCGAAGATGAGAAAGGCGGCGTCGAATTCGTTCTCGCGAAATGAGAGAGCACGGAAGTCGGCCCGGAGGACCGCGGACAGGGCGGTGGCGTTTTCCCGCCGCGCGCGGCAGGATCGAAGGCTCGGTCATTTCCTTCGGCCGCGAAGATATCGACCGCGACCGATTCGCTCTCCGGGAAATGTTCACGCAGGATTTCACTGAACTCGTCCAGCCCGACATGGAGTGTGGCATAGCGCCGAGGCGGGCTCGGGAAAATCCTCCGCAGCCATTCCGCCCGGTAGAGACCGGAGCGATCGTAGACGTAGTGCGAGACGAGCAGGGAAAGGAGCAGCCAGAAGCCGGCCAGCGCCGAGACCGGCGCGGATGACCGCTTGCACGAGATCCGGGAGCCCAACGATCATCGTTAGGGCGGTTCCGGCGATGATGACGAGGGCGGCGACGAAATACATCGGCCAGTTGAAACGGACGATCTGGAAAACGCCCTGATATTTTCCGCGATGAGCCGTCATTGGGCCGCGGCGGGCAAGGTTTCGACCACGCCGCGCTTCCAGCGGTAAGGGATGTTTTCGACGTGGAAAGCGCTGGCCAGGATCGGCCGTGCGGCTCGAAACGGGTTGCGATCGAAGAAGGTATTCTTGAGGACCTCGACCGCGACCGGCGCCGGGTGCCATTGATGCCGAACTCCTTCGATCACGACGATCGAATGCGTTTCCGCTTCGTAGTCGAAGGTGAAGGGCAGGGGGCCCGCGAAGAGCCTCGCCTGGTGCCAGTCCCGAAACGGCGAGTGTGCGGGCAACCCGACCGCCGGATGATCGAGGTGCGCGATGACGTGCAAATCGCCGGACCCGTCCCGAGTGACGGCCTCGATTTCCAGCCGCTGGTCGTTGGCCTCCACGCTTACCTGCGCGAGACGATACTGATAATGGGTCAGAAGATTTCCGAAGACCATCATGAGGCGCCGGTCGGTGTCGCTGCGGAGGATCTTGAGACCGCGTAACATCCGGCCGGAACGCGTCCGGAACCGTACGAAAATGCGATAGCCGCACAGGAAAAAATCCTGCCCCAAGGCGCGCGGGAAGCCGACGGGCCGGAGCGCTTCCGTCTGCACCATTGCGACGGCGACGAAGCCGATCTCGCCTAACGAGTCGAGGACGAGTCCGGGAGGAAGGAGCGGTTGCAGAACTTCCCGGGGTAGCGCGTAGGTCAGGACGAGGGAATGGCGAAAGAAGGCGGTCACAGGCATGGGATGCCGCTGGAGGCGCTGGCGAAGCGACGCCTTCATGCAGTGGCGGCTGTCCGTGTTTTGTCCGACAACACCCAGACGGCGTAGGCGGACGCGATGAGCGAAAGGTCTTTTACGAGCGCGCCGTAGGGATCGACGAGGAGGCCGGGATTGTTTTTCGCGACGAGAACAATCAGCGCGCACATCCAAATCGTTGCGAACGCGGCGGCGGCTCGTTCCGCGAGTCCACTCAGCAGCCAGCAACCGACGACTGCCTGCGCCGCGCCCAGCATTTGCAAGGTCGCCTGCGGCGAGTGCCACCAGATCTCCGATCGGCGAACCAGCTCGATTTGGTCCGCGTGCAGAAACAAGAGTTTCGGCACGATGCCTTCGTAGAGCCAGATCAGGCCGAGGGCGATTCGTGCCGTCAGCTTCACGCGCGTGATTCGAGACGAGTTCATGGTCGCATAAATGCGGCCCCCAAATAGACGAGCGCGAGCGCGCCGTAACCGAGGAAGAGCAGCCAATGCATCAGGGTGCGAGCGGCGTCGCCTTGCCAGTGCGAGCGGCTGTAAAAGGTCCACTGCATGACGGCGCGGATACCCCAGAAGATTCCAATCGCCGCCGCCAGCCAGACCGCGATTGGGCTTGTGCCCGTCGCCATTTCGCGTGCGAAACGCCAGGTCAAAACCGCAAACGTCGCGACTGTGACCGAGATAAAAATCAGGTGGACCTGGAAAACCTCACGGATCAGCAGCGGCAAACGGTCGAGGTCCGGCTTCCACTTCATGATTCGGACTAACGAGAAGTTGAGCAGGGCGATGCCGAATTGCGCGATCGCGGCCGCGCGCAATCCGAGCTCAAGCAGCGATGGTTTGGTCAGTTCCATAGGCGTCGGCAAGTGCGGCTCGGAGGTCGGTGAAATCGAAGCGAAAGCCGCGTTCCAAAAATCGCTGCGGGAGGCAACGCACCCCGTTCAGCGCGAGGTCGGCTTCGGTGCGCATCGCCCAGGCTCCGAGGCGAAGAAGCGGACTCGGCACCGGCGGGCTCCACGGCCGATGCAGAGCGCGCCGCAGCTCGGCCATGAACTCCGCATTCGTTGTCGGAGTCGGGCCGGTGGCGTTGAAAGGACCCTCCAGATCGTCTTGCTCGATCGCGGAGACGAACATCCGTTCCAGGTCGGCAATGTGAATCCAACTGATGTATTGGCGGCCGTCCCCCACGGTCCCGCCGAGAAAGAGCCTGGTGATTTTTTCCAGGGTTCGCAGCGCGCCCTCGCCGCGCTTGAGCGCAAAGCCGATGCGGAGCGTGACCTTGCGGGTCTGGGGAAGAGGCAAGGCATTGAGCGCGGCCTCCCATTCTTCACAGACGTTGACTGCAAAACCGGAGCCATGCGGCGAATCTTCGGTGCAGATCCGTTCGCGGGAATTTCCGTAAATCGCCAGCGAGCTGGCCTGGACCAGGACCGGTGTCGGTTGCGAGCAACGGGTTATCGCTTCGCCCACCGTGCGGACCAAATCGACCCGCGAAGCCAGAATTTCCGAGACCGCGCCTCCGGCGTGTAGCGGCAGTTCACGCTCTTGCCAGTGAGATTCACGATCGCGCGGGCGCCCTCGAAGACCGAAGCCCAGGCGGCGATCGTTTTGCCGTCCCATTGCAGAAATCGAACGGCTCCCTTTTGCGCAGACGGTCGCCGGCTCAACACCGCCACCTCGTATCCCAGCCTAACGAGCGTCTGGGAAAGGGAGCGGCCCAGGAAGCCACTTCCGCCGGCGAGGACGACGCGACCGTTCCTGCTCATTTGCGCGCCCTTCCCGTCCGGCCGAGAAGCTGGAAGGCCTTCTCGCCTAACTTTGCGATCCTGATCAGCGCCGGGGTGGGACGTTTCTCCAACTGATCGTAGACCTGCGTGCTGAGCTCAAAGAATTCGAGCAATTCCTGCAGGCGCTCGCGGGTCGCTTTTTCCCGGCTTTTCGGCCGAGCCCTCGATGAATTCGCGCAGAACGCGGACCGTCGGATCGGACCTCGCGCTTCTTCCGCTCCCGCGCGATGACGCGAAACATCTCGAAGACGTCCTGCATCGACTCGAAGTGATCGCGCCGATCGCCGGCCAGATGGACGAGACGAACGATGCCCCAGTTCTGCAGCTCGCGCAGACTGGTGCTGACGTTGGAACGGGCAACACCGAGGGTTTCGGCGATCTCATCGGCGCGGGAGGGGGCGATCCGAGATCATGAGAAGGGCATGGATTTGCGCAACGGTGCGGTTAATCCCCCAGCGCATCCCCATTTCGCCCCAGTGCAGGACGAACTGTTGCGCCAAGGGTTCGAGTGTGTTTGCAGATATGAGTCATTTCTGTCAGAACAGAAATAACAGATTAGACCTCCAAGTCCAGATCTTTTTTGCGGGAGAAGGCGAATACCGGCCTCAGTTACTTCGGCGGCGGGATCTCAAGCAAATGCGGCCCTGCCAATTGAGTGACCGCGTTCCGCTCCGGATCGATCGACCAGGCGCTGAAGTTGGATCTGTGCCCGAGGCGGCAGGTCTGGTGCGAGCTCGATTTGGAAACCCGAGTTTCGGCGCCCGTGACGGATGAGGCCCGGACTCGAATCTCCGGTTGGCGTGCGACGCGAACGGAAACGCAGCCTGCGACCGCCGGCGCGGTAGGCCAGGAGGACAAAGGGCGCCGGTTTCTTTCCGTCGCGCACGGCCCAGCCTTTCAGGCGCAAGCGGGTTCCTTTCATTTCGCAGACGTCGAGCAGGC
>CAVYJY010000013.1:0-255205 GCA_963768965.1 uncultured Verrucomicrobiae bacterium
GCATGGTTCTAGCTTTTTACGCCTCCGTGCTGGAACACACATTATCCGAAGAGGAGCGGAGCCAGATCCTCCAAACGATCGAGATGTTTGAGGTCATTACTCAAACACAGCAGGACGATTATCAATCGCTCGAGATCCTCAAGGTCGCCTACCAAAAGCTCGGCAAAACCGACGAGGCGCTGCGCATTTCCCGCCGCCTGGCGGAGGCTTATTTCGGGGTCGGCTCTTATTCTCTCGCGATGCAGGAATGCGAGGCGGTCCTCGCGATCGAACCGGACGACGCCGGAGATCGTGGCCATGCTGGGCGAGATCGAAACCCGCCTTCAGTCAGCGGGCAAGACGCCGGCGCAGGCCGGTTCTCACAATGCTCTGGTGGCCGATTACACCGCCGCCACGCCCTCCGCCGACAGCGGTTTGCTCGAAGTCGGCGGGCGCAACACCGGGAAGAAGCGCAAAAGCGCCAAACTCCAGGATGCCGAGCAGGGGAACGATCAACTGGCGAAGTTTTTGGTCCTCCAGCAGATGTTTCCCGAGGATGAGGTGAACGCCGCGCTCGAGGCGGTGAAAGAAGCAAACAAGGCGATGACGGGCCAGATGCTGGCGAGCTCGCTCCTGGCGCTCCTTTGCCAGGGCAACGAGAAGAAAATGGAAGCGGTGCTCTCGGCTTTGATCGACCGGACGAAGTTCGCCTACGTGCCGCTGGAATATTACGATATCGATCGCCAGGTGGTGCAGATGTTGCCCGACGACCTGACGATCAACCGGCTCTTTGTCCCCTTCGATCTGATCAGCCGCACCATCATGGTGGCGGTCTGCAATCCCTTCGACGCGGAAGCGCGCGAGGCGGTGCAGCAGTCGCTCGATTACACCGTCACCTGGTATCTGGCCAAGCCGGCGGTGATCATCAAGACGCTGCAGGACATCTACAAGCTGGAGTCGAAATGAGGAGCAAATCTTTCGGCGAACGGATCGCGGATGTCCTGATCGAGGACGGTCTTCTCCTGCCTAACCAACTGGACGAGGCGATCAACATCCAGAAGCAGCAGGGCGGCCGGCTGCTCAAGATTTTAACCGACAAGCAATTTGTCAGCGACCAGGACATGGCCTTCTCGATGGGCCGCTGCCTGAACACGCCGCCGATCAATCTCTCGAAAGTGCGGGTGCCGGAGGCGATCCTCGATCTCGTCCCGCGCGACATGGCCAAGACGCACAAGCTGATCCCGGTGGCGCGGCTCGATAACAAACTTTTCGTGGCCATGGCCGACCCGACCAACGTGCTCGCGGTCGACGACCTGAAGCGCCGGGTGCAGCTCGAGATCGTGCCGATGATCACGACCGAGAAAGCGGTCGCCGAAGCGCTCAGCGGGGTGCACGGGGCGAGCACGAACATGAGCGAGGTGCTCAAGCAGGTCGCGGAAGAAGCGGCCAACGACGTCGAGGTGCAGCAGAACAAGCGCGAAGACATCGATCTCGATCGCCTCGCCAACGACAGCGAAGACGCGCCCGTGATCAAGATCGTGAACCTGATCCTGGCCCAGGCGATCAAGGAAAAAGCTTCCGACATTCACATCGAGCCGTTCCAGAAATCGCTCAAGCTGCGCTACCGTATCGACGGCGAACTGATCGCCGCCGAATCGCCGCCCAAGGCGCTCCAGCTCGCGATCACCTCGCGTATCAAAATTCTCGCCGGCCTCAACATCGCGGAGCGCCGCGTCCCGCAGGACGGCCGGTTCCGGATCAAGGTGATGGGGAAAGAAGTCGATCTGCGTATTTCGATCCTGCCCACCTCGCACGGCGAGAAAGTCGTGATCCGTATCCTCGACAAGTCGGCCCTCGCCGGCAGCATCGACACGATGGGGATGGACGAGGAAACGGTGCGCCGTTTCCGCAAGGCGATCGACGCGCCGCACGGCATGATCCTCGTCACCGGCCCGACTGGTTCCGGTAAAACGACGACGCTTTATTCCGTCCTCCAGGAGCTGAACAGCCCGAACTACAACATCGTGACGGTCGAGGACCCGATCGAATACGAGCTCATGGGCGTGAACCAGGTCGCGGCCCGGCCCGATATCGGTCTCGATTTCGCTTCCGCGCTCCGCTCGATTCTGCGGCAGGATCCGGACATCGTGATGGTCGGCGAAATTCGTGACAACGAAACGGCCGACATCGCGGTCAAGGCGGCCCTAACGGGTCACCAGGTGCTCTCGACTTTGCACACGAACGATGCCGCGGGCGCGATCGCGCGACTCGACGACATGGGGATCGAGCCGTTCCTCATCTCGAGCTCGGTCATCATGGCCTGCGCGCAACGGCTCATCCGCCGGGTCTGCAGCAATTGCCGCGAAGAATTTGTCCCGGAACCGGAGATGTTTGAACGCCTCGGGATGGAGCCGGCGGAAGGCGCGGTCTTCTACCACGGCGTCGGCTGCGATCGTTGCAAAGGCCGCGGTTATTCCGGCCGGGCCGCGATCATCGAAGCGCTCCCGGTGAGCGAAGCGATCCGGCGTCTGATCATCAAGCGCGCCTCGGCCGCGGTGATCAAGAACCAGGCCATCGCCGAAGGGATGAAAACTTTGCGCATGGTCGGCATCGACAAGGCAATGGAAGGCATCACCACCCTTGAAGAAGTCTGGCGCGTCACTGCTGAGGATCACTAGAATGAACTTACCGTTTCTCCGATACTTTAATTTCAAGAAGGACAAAGGCTCCGACAGTGGCGGCGGCGTGGCCGTCGCGCCGGTTCCGCGGCCCGTCACCCCGATCGCCAAACCGGCCTCGGAACGTTTCGGCAAGACCGTCATGCCAAACGCCTCCCGCATCGTCGGCGTTGCGCCGCGCGAGAGTTTCCCGATGCCCTCCGCCAATCGGTCGTCCGCCCCGGCCCCGGCCGGGCCGCGCAAGATTTCGTTAGGGGGCGACGGCGCCATCGCGGTCGCGCCGAACGCCGCCGCGGGCAGCCCGGTGGGCGAACGCACGATCGCGCTGCAACTGGCCGACCTGGTCGAGCAGATGCCGGCCGGCGTCCTGCAACCGACCCCGGTCGATCCGGAAAAGCGCGTCATTTTCAAGGCCTCCGAGCTCGAGCGCGGGATGGCGAGCGGTCGCCCGGCGGTCTCGCTCCGTTCCATTTTTCAACAGGCGCCGGACTTTTTCGTGAGCGACGTGGCGGCGGACGACGCCCGCGAAGTGGTGCTGCCCTTCGGCAAAGTGCTCGAGCAGTTTACCGCCTTCCAGGTGCGCCCCGACCAGGTGGCCGACGAAGCGGTGCCGCAGCTCGAAACGCCTTTCCTGAAAATGACGCTGGAGGACGGTCAGCGCTTTGGCAAAGCGTCCGCGCCCATCCCGGCGCCGACGCCGGTCGTCCCGGCCGCGATTGAACCGGAAATTCCGCCGGTCGCAGCCGCCCTGCCCGAACCCGAACCCGTACCTGCGCCCGCGCCCGCGCCCGCACCTGCGGCCGCTGCGCCGGCCGCGCCCAGGACGATTCGTCCGCTCCGGCTTCCTCTGCCTAACGAAGCCCAGGCGAGCCCGGCCGAAGCCGCCGCGCCTGCGCCGAGGAAAATTTCACCGAACGGAACGGGCGTGCCCGCCACTGAGAGAGTTCCAGCCTCAAGTGGGCCGCCTGTTCCCACCCCTTTGCCCTCGCCCTTCGCGCCGCCGCCGCCGATGCGGATCCCGTTCAAGGTCAGCCCGCCCTCGAACGATCTGCGCACGCCGGCCCCAGCCGCCGAATCCACGCCGCTGCCGAAACCAGCCGCGGTCGCCTTTTCTCCGGATGGACCGCGCGTCCGCCTCCCGCTGCGCAATGTCCTGCGCGGCATCGCGCCCTTCCAGTTGTCCGGTCCGGTCGACCAGGTGCCGGAGACGGCCATGGTCGAGATTCCTTACTCGATCATCGAGCCGCAGTTGTCGTTAGGGCGAATCGCGGTCTCGCCGGCGCAATTCCAGGCTGCCTTGCCGGAAGAATTCCGCGCCCTTTTCAAGCTCGAGGAAAGTGAGATGCCGGTCGTTCTGCCGCTCCAGGAAGTGCTGCAAAATTTGCCTCACGAGAGCCTGCAGCTCCGGGGCGATCAGGAGGAAATCGTCCTCACCGAAACTTTTGAGACGCCGTTCAGCACCAAAGCCGCGGAAGACGCGGCCCGGATGAAGGTGTCGTCCGGCCCGATCGCGAAAGCGAGTGTAGAGGCGGCTGTGTCAGCCGCAGAGCCAAGTGTTGAGGCGGCTGTGTCAGCCGCAGACCCGAATGTCGCGGCGGCTGTGCCAACCACCGAGCCGGAAATCTCCGCCCCCGAAAACCTCGTTCTGCGGCCGACACCGCCGCCGCTACAGGCGCCGGTGGCGCCGGCGGAACGCAGCGCGCTCCAGGTCGCGTTCGATACCGACGAAACCCTCGACGCCAAAACGATGGTCGCCCACGCCAGCAAGCTGCCGGGCGTGCTCGCCTGCGCGATTGTTTTCTCCGACGGACTCAGCCTCGCCGGGAATATCCCCGCCGAGTACCAGACCGAGGCGCTCTGCGCCCTCGCGCCCTCGATCATGAAACGAATCAACGACCAGATGGTCGGGGCCACGCTCGGCCCGCTCGACGGGATCACGCTCTACTGCGCGAAAACGCCGGTCAGCTTTTTCGCCCACGAAAATATCTGCCTCGCCGTGCTCCACTCGGACGGGGAGATCGCCTCCGATGTTCGCGCCCGCCTCAGTTGTGCGGCGCGGGAACTCGCCCGGATGTATGCCCAGCCTGCCTAACGCCTAACAAAAAAACCATGTCCATCATCAACTACGCCAGTCGCGAGATTCAGTTCAAGATCGTCTACTACGGGCCGGCGCTTTGCGGCAAGACGACCAACCTCGCCTACATCCACGAGCGCATCAGCCCGGCCAACCGGGGCGACCTCGTCTCGCTCGCGACCGCGGCCGACCGCACCCTTTTCTTCGATTTTCTGCCGCTCAACGCGGTCGTGATCAAAGGCTTCGTGACCAAGTTCCAGCTCTACACCGTGCCCGGCCAGGTGATCTACAACGCCACCCGGCAGCTCGTTCTGCGCAGCGTCGACGGGGTCGTGTTCGTGGCCGATTCGCAGTGGGAGAAGATGGAGGAAAACGTCGAGAGCTTTAAAAATCTCGAGGAAAACCTGGCCCAGCAGAATCTCTCGATCGACGAGATCCCCTACGTCCTGCAGTACAACAAACGCGACCTGAACAACGTCGCGCCGATCAATTATCTCGAGTTCCTGATGAACAATCGGAAGAAGCGCTCGCAGAGTTTCGAGGTCGTCTCGAGCACCGGGCAAAATGTTTTTGCCTCGCTCAACGCCGTCTCCCAGATGCTCCTGCACAAGTTCAGCAAACAAGGCGACCCCGCGCCGAACGGCGCCGCCGCACCCGTCGCCGTGCCGGTCGAACCCACTCCGGCGCCGAAGCTCGCTATCCAGGCCAACTCATGAACTGCATCCCGGCGCTGACGATCGAAAACGTCGCCAACCTCGACGGCATCCTGGCCGATTTCCTGACCAAGTCGGACGCGGAGCTGACGGTCGTGATCGATCGCGGCGGCAACGTCATTTCGCAGTACGGCGACGTCGCGGTCATGGACGTGACGATCATCGCCGCGCTCGCCGCGGGCTCGTTTGCCGCGACCAAGGAGCTGGCCCGCCGCATCGGCGAGGTCGAGTTCAACGCTCTCTATCACCAGGGCAACGGGAGCCACATTTTCATGAACTCGGTCGATGACGACACGATCATGATCACGGTCTTCGGACCGCGCACGACGGTGGGTTTGGTTCGCTTTTATTCCACCGCCACGGCCCTGGCCGTCTCGGAGCTCTTGAAATCTTTCGACCGCAGCGGCAGCCAGGGTTTTACCTTCGACGCCGCCGACGTCAGCGCGACCGTTTTCAACGACCGCTGAAGAAATACCGAAATCCATCGGCATTCGAAGGAATCGAATTCTCGAAAAGCCGAAAACGGCCGCGCGGCCGCTAATTCACCTTTCCTCAATTTCGGAAATTTGAACTTCCTTCGAATTTCGATATTCGGATTTCGAATTTTAGATAAGTTTCCCCCACTTTATGGCGGTTCAATTCAGGGATTATTACGAGACCCTCGGCGTCTCCAAAACGGCCGGCGCGGACGAGATCAAGAGCGCTTTTCGCAAGCTCGCGCGCAAACACCATCCCGACCTGGCCAAGCCGAAAGAGAAAGCGGCCGCCGAGGAAAAATTCAAGACGATCAACGAAGCCTACGAGGTTCTGAGCGATCCCGAGAAGCGCGCGAAGTACGACCAGCTCGGAGCCGATTGGAACCAGCCGGGCGGATTTCAGCCGCCGCCCGATTGGGGCCGGGGCGGACCCGGCGGCGGCTTTCGTCGTCACCCTGGCGGCAATGGCGGCGGGGTCGAGTTTGAGTTCGGCGGCACCGGGTTCAGCGATTTTTTCGAGGCCTTCTTTGGCGGCGGGCGCGGCGAATCGGCTTTCGGCGGGGGCGGCGGTTTCGGCCGGCGACCCGCGACGGCGGAACGCGGGCAGGATGTCGAGGCCGACATCATGGTCACGCTCGAGGAAGCGCTTCATGGTTCCGCCCGGCAGGTTTCGCTGCGCCGGAGCGACTCGGAGAAAGTCGAAACTTACCAGGTCAAAATCCCGCGTGGAGTGCACGAAGGGCAGCGCATTCGGTTGGCGGGGCAGGGGGAGCCGGGAACGCGCGGCGGGAAAAAGGGCGATCTTTTTCTCCGGGTGCGGCTGGCGCGGCATCCCGATTTTACAGTCGAGGGAAACGATCTCGTGCACGAAGCGACGCTGACTCCGGCGCAGGCGGTGCTCGGGACGGAGTTGGAGGTGCCGACGCTGGAAGGATTTCGCCGCCTGAAAATCCCCGGCGGCACCCAGGCGGGCCAGCGTTTCCGCCTGCGCGACCGCGGACTTCCGACCGCGACGGGCGGGCGCGGCAATCTTTATGTGGTGGCGCAGGTTGCGATCCCGAAAGAGTTGAGCGAAGCCGAGCGCGCGCTCTGGGAGAAGCTGGCGGCGCTGTAGACGTTTCGCTCTGCGAAACGCGGGCGTGCGTTTCGCTGCATTTAAAAGGACGAGCGGATGTTTCCCCCCGCGCTTCGCAGGTATCTGTGAGCGCGGGGAAAGTCTGATGAGTGGAGCTCTTCTAAGAAGCGTCGATAGAGCTGGCTCCGGCGCGGGAGATAGGCGCGAGTTGGTCGACAGAGGAAGTGTTCTCTGTGTGTCAGGTTTCGCTCAGACCGATGCCAAAGGCGGCCCGGCCAAAAGTCACGCCCGCCATCGGCGAGCGGCGCTCGAAAAACGTCAGCATCGAAATCAAGCCCGCCATCGGCGGTCGGCGATCGAAAAACGTCAGCATAGAAGTGTCGATTTCCGCGCTGCCTCCATCCATCGGTCGCCCGGGCAAAGAGCGCTGAGGGTTTCTAAAACTCGAATGCTTTAAGCATTCGAGCCCCTCTTTTTCCGCCGCAATTTTAGCCAATCGGTCAACGCTTTCCGCGATTAGCGCGATTAGCGCGATTAGCGCAGTTCTCGCGCTTCTCGCGCTTCTCGCGGTTCTCGCGCTTCTCGCGGTTCTCGCGGTTCTCGCGGTTCTCGCGGTTCTCGCGTTTAGCGCGCTTCTCGCGCTTCTCGCTTTTCTCGCAGTTCGGTTCATTCAGGGCCAGCCTCTTCTTTTCACCTCCGTCGGGTAGGCCCTCTCCTTCAGCGCTGCGATCGATCTTTGCGACCGGCGCTAAACAGAGGCCTTCGCAGAGCGAAGCGTCTAAACTCGACAGCCCGACCGCGCTTCCGCTAAGAGACCCGGATGAAGATTGCGCTCGGCTCCGATCACGCCGGTTTCCGTTACAAGGAGAAAATCAAAGAGCTCCTGCTGTCGTTAGGGCACGAGGTCGAGGACTTCGGCACAACGAGCGAGGAGCCGGTCGATTATCCGAAATTTATCCGCCCGGCGGCGGAAGCGGTCGCGCGCGGGGACTGCGAGCGCGGGATCGTCCTCGGCGGTTCCGGCAACGGCGAAGCGATGGCGGCGAACAAGGTCCGCGGAGTCCGCTGCGCGCTCTGCTGGAACGAGGAGAGCGCCCGCCTTTCCCGCCAGCATAACGATGCCAATGTCCTGTCGTTAGGCGAAAGGATGATGCCGGAGGCGCTCGCGCTCGAGATCGTGCGGATCTGGCTCACGACCGATTTCGAAGGCGGCCGGCACAGTGCCCGGATCGCGCAGCTCGATTTGTAGACGCTTCGCTCTGCGAAGCGCGGGGGAGAGGGTCGATCGGAGTTTTGCAGGTATTCCAAACCAACGCCCGCGCTTCCCAGAGGGAAGCGTCTACAGGGCAAACCAGACGCTGACCAGGAAGACCGCGCTAACAAACGCGTTGCTCTGGAAAAAGGCGCGGTTGATCCCGGCCAGGTCGAGCCGGCCCGCGCTCCGGTGTTCGTAAACGAGCGCGCCCGCGACCAGCGCCATTCCGATAAAGTAGATCGTGCCTAACGACGCCGCGAAACCAAAGGCGAGGAGGGCCGCGAACATGGCGAGATGGAGAAATTGCGCCAGCCGAAGCGAGCGCTCGATCCCAAGGCGCACGACGAGGGAGCGCAAACCTTCGCGCCGGTCGAACTCGAGGTCCTGCGTCGCGTAAATCAAATCGAAGCCCGCCACCCAGGCGATGACCCCGGCGCCGAGAAGAAGCGGAGCGAAGGCGAGGCGGCCAGTGGCGGCGATCCACGCCCCCGCGGGCGCGACGGCAAGCGCGAGCCCAAGAAAAAAATGGCTCGCGGCGGTGAAACGCTTCGTCAGCGAGTAAAAGAAGACAATCGCCAGCGCGAGGGGTGAAAGAAGCAGGGTCGCCCGATTGATCGCCGCCGCGGAGACAACAAAGGCGGCCGAGTTTGCCGCCAGCAAGAAGCCGACTGCGGACCGCGACAGGAGCCGATGCCGTGATGCGGTGCGGGGATTCCGCTGGTCGAGGTTCCAATCGACGAGCCGGTTAAAAAGCATCGCTGCCGTGCGGGCGAAGATCATGCAGAGAAGAACGAGCGATAGCAGTCGGAGCGAAGGCCGGCCCTTCGTGGCGACGAGCAACGAGCCCAGCGCAAAGGGCAATGCAAAGACCGTATGCGAGAACCGGATGAGACGGAGGAAGCGGACCAGCCCGCTTTCGTTGGCAGCGGGGTTCATCGGAGCAGCGTCTCCAGCCGGTCCCGGGCTGCGTCAAGGATCGGCACCCCGTGGGCGAAGAACAGGCGCTGGAACGGCCAGTCGAGCAATCGCCGGAGCGAGCGCCGCATCTCTTTTTGGTCGATGCAATATTTCGGCGGCAGAAGGGCGAAACCGTAGGGCTCGAAATGGATCAGGGCATCGCCGACCACCATCGTCCCGCCCTCTTCCGCGAAATGAAAAGCGGTCTCGCCCGGCGCGCCCCCGGGGACAGCGATGGCGGAAACCCCGGGGCTGACTTCTTCGCCATCCGCGACTGGCCTTGTGCTGCCCGGCGTGGACTTCGCCGTATCGGGTAGTGGGGAGAAAATGGGGGCGTGGAAGCGCTCCGCAAAGGCCGCCGCGGCCCGGAGATGATTGCCATTGGTAAGCAAAATCCCGGCAACCGGGTTTGTGCCGGTTAATTCCTCCAGGGAGGCGGGGTGGAGCGGGATTGGGTCGACGAGGAAGAGTCCGGCCTGGGTTTTGACCGCGGTGGCGAAAAGATCGGACTTCACCGCGGGATCATAAGCCTGCCAGAGGGCGAGGGAGGGGGTGAGCCGGGTGAACTCAGAAGCCTGAGGCATGGGGATTTAAGAAAAGGGCGGGAGGGCGTGGCACCGTAGCTGCTACAAGAGATATAATTACTAGAAACACCATATGATGACCTTCTCCTATCAAGCTCGCGATGGCGCCGGCAATATCGTAAACGGTATTCAGGACGCGATCAACGAGGACAACGCTGTCACCAGTCTCATGAGCCGCGGGCTCATGGTGCTTTCCCTACAGCAGAAAGCCGCTGCCACCCGCACCAAAAATAAGGTCTGGACGGTCAAAGAAACCGACCTCGTCCTTTTCACGCGCCAGCTCGCCACCATGATCGAGGCCGGCATCTCGCTCGTCCAGGCGCTGACCGCGCTCTACGAGCAGTGCGACCCGAAACGCCAGAAGAACCTGCGCACCGTCATCAGTGACGTGACCGCGCGGGTCCAGGGCGGCGAGACCTTCCACGAAGCGATCGCGAAACATCCGCGCGTCTTTAACCGGCTCTTCGTCAGCATGGTGAAAGCCGGCGAAGCGGGCGGTCTGCTCTCGGAGATTCTCGATCGGCTGGCCGGGTTCCTCGAAGCCAGCGCGCGCTTGCGCAAAAAGGTGAAGTCGGCCATGACCTATCCGGTCATCGTCATCAGCATCGCCTTTCTGATCACGACTTTCCTCATCGTCCGGGTCGTCCCGGTTTTCGGAGAAATCTTCAAGGATTTCGGCGCCCAATTGCCGGCTCCGACGCAATTCCTGATCGACCTGAGCGACTTCATCCGAGCCAAGTGGTACTTCATGATCCTCGGCATGGGCGCGGCCTTTTTCGGGCTCCGTGCCTTCCTCCGCTCCACCCGGGGCCGGCAGTTGAGCGACAAATGGAAGCTCAAGCTCCCGGTCTTCGGCCCGCTCATCCATAAGATCTGCATGTCGCGGTTTGCCCGCACCTTCGCGCAGCTCATCCGCAGCGGTGTGCCGATCCTGGAAGTGCTCGACATCGTCGGCGGCACCTCCGGCAACCATGTGGTGGAGGAGAGCATCAAGGGTGTGAGCACCGATGTGGAGAAAGGCGACAACCTTTCGGTCGCGCTTTCGAAGAAGAAAATTTTCCCGCCGATGATGCTGCGCATGGTCGCGGCCGGTGAATCGACGGGTCGTATCGACACCATGCTGGAGAAGATGGCGGACTTCTGGGACGAAGAGATCGAGGCCCTGCTCGACGCTCTGACCTCGCTGATCGAGCCGCTCCTGATCGTGTTCCTCGGCGTGATCGTGGGTGGCATCGTGATCGCGATGTTCCTGCCGATCTTCAAGCTGAACGAAGTAGTTTCGCAGAGCAAAAGCTAGGGAGAAGCTTGCTCGGTGAGAGGGGGGGCGGATCGCAAGGTCCGCCCTCTTTTTTTCTCCCCAATCGTAATCGTGCTCGTGCTCATGCTCGTGATCGAATTCCGAGCCGAAGGTGTAGCGGAGGGGTGTCGCCCGCAAAGCGCGTCGCCTGCGGCTGACACAGCCGCCGCTACACTCAGCTGGATAACGAGCACGATTACGATGAGACCACTCCGCGAAAAATCTTGCTCGGGGCGCGAGTGTGCGAGACCAATCCTGCATGACGGAGCTGGATGAATTCAAAAGCTCCGTCGCGCTCGTCGTTTCCAGTTGCGATGCCTTCTTCGATGCCTGGGGTCCTTTCGCCGCCTTTTTCGAGAAATTCTGGGACGATTGCCCGCTCGATACTTTTCTCCTCACGAACGAGCTCGAAATCCGCTCGCCCCGTCTCCGCGGCATCGCCGTCGGGGAAGATCGCGGGTGGTCGAGCAATCTCATCGTTGCGCTCGAGCGAATCGAGCATCCCTACGTGCTCTATTTCCAGGAAGATTACTTTTTGATGGCGCCGGTGGAGCGTGCGCAACTGGCGGCCGATTTTGCCCATGTCATCAATGGCGGGGCCGATTCACTTTGCTTTCGCGCCCGTTCCAAACCGGAAGCCGCGCCGCAACCGGTAAACGATCGTTTTGGCGATCGTGCCGCTTGATTCCGACGGCCGCACCCGCTGCCAGGTGACGCTCTGGAAACGGAGCGCGCTTCAGTCCATCCTGCGCGAGGGCGAGACGGCGTGGAATTTTGAAGCGCGCGGCAGCGCCCGCACCCAGGAGATGCAAATCCTTTCCTACGCCAGCCGGGAAAACGCGCCGATTCGTTACCTCATGTCGGCCATCTCGCGCGGGCTCTGGATGCCGGATGCGATTGAGCTTTGCCGGGCGCATTCAGTGAAGATCGATCCTTTCTTTCGTCCGGTTTTTCCCACGCGCTCGTGGCAGCGACGCCTGCTATCGCGCGCTCGGGCGAGGCCGGCTCCGGCGCGCCCTGGCCGCGCAAAAGAACAAACCGATCGAGCTGATATGAGGCGCATCGTGAGATGGAATGTGAGCGGACGCGCACGCCAACTCTCCGGCGGCGACGCGCTTCTGGTTTCGATTCCAAAGAGCGGCCGCACCTGGGTCCGGACTTTTCTCTGCGCCTACTTTTGCGAGAAGGTCGGGCAGCCATTTTCGCTCGAACCGGAGCAATTTCCCGGGGTCCCGCGCGTCATCTACACCCACGATCTTTTCGAGCAACGGACGAAAGCCGATCGCTGGGACAAGGTGCGCGGGAAATATCTCATTCCGCCGCCGCGAACGCGCCCGTCTCCCGATCATTCTCCTGGCGCGCGATCCGCGCGACGCCTTTGTCTCGCTCCACATCCAGCTCACGCGTCGGACGAAGGAAACGCCCGAGGATTTGAAACAAAAAAGCGCGACCGAGCTGCTGCGCGATCCGGCTTTTGGCATTCGCTCGATGGTCGAGGTGATGAACTGCTGGCTGGCGGAATGGTCGGGCCGGACCAACTTTTTGCTCCTGCGTTACGAGACTTTGCGCCAGGACCCGGAGCCGGGATTCCGATCCCTCCTCCGGCTTCTCGGCGAGCAGCCGGCGCAGGAAACCGCCCTCGCCCAGGCGCTCAAATTTTCCGATTTCGGACAAATGAAAAAGATGGAAAGCGCCGGCGCTTTTGATTCGAAAATTCTGCGGGCGGGCGATGCGCGCGATCCGGAATCGTTCAAGGTGCGGCGCGGAAAGATCGGCGGCTTCCAGGATTACCTCTCGCCGAAGGATCAGGAATACGCCGCTGCCGCCCTGAAAATACTCGATCCCCGCTTCGGCTATGGCGTGCCCCGAAAACGGACCCGCCTTAATCACGATCGCGAAACGATTTAGGATTGTGGCACCTAACGATTCCAGGCCCGCTCTGGCTCCGAGCGGCCTCGAAGAACTGAACCGCGCCATCCTGGAGTCAGCGCTCGACTGCATCATCACGATGGACGCGAACGGCATCGTGCAGGAGTGGAATCCCGCGGCCGAGCGCACCTTCGGCTTCGCGCGCGATGAGGCGGTCGGTCGCGAACTGGCCCAGCTCATCATCCCGCCGGAATTGCGGGAACGTCATCGCAAGGGGCTCGCTCATTTCCTGAAAACCGGCGAAGGCCCGGTCCTCGGCCGGCGCATTGAAATCGCCGGCCTGCATGCCGACGGCCACCGCCTCCTGGTCGAACTCGCAATCACGGCGTTTCACATCGGCGAGGCCCAGGTTTTCACCGCCTACCTGCGCGATATTTCCGAACGTGTCCGGGCCGAGCGACGCCGGGACGCTCAGTATGCCGTCGCCAGTATCCTGGCGGCGTCCCGCAGCATCGAGGAATTCGCCGCCCCGGTCATCGCGAAGATCGCGCAAAGCGGAACCTGGATTTACGGCGCGCTTTGGCTGCTCGATGCCGGCGAAGCGACCATGCGTTGTCCGTCCATCTGGCACACATCCCTTCCCGCTTTGGAAAAGTTTGCCGAGGTCTCGCGCGCGATGGTCTTCTCCGGGACGAATAGTTTGCCCGGCCGCGTCCTCGACTCTCGCAGGGCGATTTGGGTCACGGACGTCAAAGATGATTCCGCCTTTGCCCGGGCGGGTGCGGCGGTGGAAGCCGGTCTGGCCGGAGCTTTCGCCTTCCCGGTGGCGGCGGCTGGTGAGATCAAGGGGGTGATCGAACTCTTCAGCGCCGAGCCCGTGCAACCGGACGAGGATTTGCTCCTTCTTGTTGATTCGTTAGGCAGTCAGGTCGGGCATTTCATTGAACGCCGCCAGGTCGAGGTCGAGTTGCAGCGGCGCAAGGAAATGGCGGAGGCGGCCAACGCCGCCAAAGACCGTTTTCTCGCCACCCTCAGCCACGAATTGCGCACGCCGCTCACCCCGGTGCTGATGTGGGCCGGCGGCATGTTGCACGATCCTAATTTGCCGGAAGAGCTGCGCGACGGCTTGAAAATGATCGCCCGCAACATCGAGCTTGAAGCGCGGCTGATTGACGACCTGCTCGATCTCACCCGGATCGCGCGGGGCAAGCTTCGCCTCCAATTGCAGAAGACCGATGTCCATGAAGTCCTGCGCCATGCGCTGGAAATCGTGCGCGAAGGGGATTGTCCGCCGGGCCTCGATTTGCAGGTCGAGCTGGGCGCAACGGAGTCGGAGATGGAGGGCGACCCGACGCGATTGCAGCAGGTTTTCTGGAATCTCCTGCGCAACGCGACCAAGTTTACCCAGCCCGGCGGGCGGGTCGTGGTCAAAACCGAAAACCGCACGCCGGGAACGATCTCAATCTCGGTCAGCGATACCGGCGCCGGGATCGCGCCGGAACATCTCCGGAAAATTTTCGACGCCTTCGAGCAGGTAAGCGAACGGCATGAAGGTCTCGGTCTTGGGCTCGCGATCAGCAAAGCGATCGTCGACCTGCACCGCGGCCAGATCCACGCCGAGAGCGCCGGGCTCTCCCGGGGCGCGACTTTCATCGTCGAGCTGCCCCGGGGCCAGGCCGAGGCGGCTCGCGGGTGAAGCGACCAGATTAGCGCAAGGGTCGCGCGACCAGGATGCCGCTATTGCTCCGGTAACGTGCGAGGTAACTCGAAAGCCGGGCGTCGACCACGACCCTGCCCTCATTTCGCGGCGAAGAAGCGTGCATGAAATGGAGGACGCCGTCTTTCGTTCGGTAGGCCAGCCCGACGTGCGAAGTCGAGTAGAGACCGGGCCGGTCGCGCGAGACGATCCCGATGATGTCGCCGTTCTTGAGTTTCGATTCGATCCGGGCGACGCGATTTTTCGGGATCTGGTAAAGCGGCCGCGCCGTCACTTTGGCCTCCATCCGGCCTAACGGCTCGAGCAGGGAAGGGTTCGCTTTGAGGTAGCGATAATGGCGCCAGCCGAAAGTCATCTCGTGCGCGGCGTGATTTGAGCGCACCCCGCCGAGCTGGCGGGTGAGATCGCTTACCAGGCCGCGCCGGTCGTTATCGGCCAGCCAATCTTCCAGGTAATGCAGGCGCGAGAGATATTCGCCCGTGCATTGTCCGCCGCGATAACGGTCGAGCTCGATGTAATGCAGCAGTCGCTCCGGCGTCCACCAGACTTCGGGATCGTTCAACATCCGGGCGAAGCCGAGCGAGATCTCGAAAAACGTCCAGCAATCCATCCCGATGAAATTCGCCGAGGGCGCCTCGATCCGGTCGTCAATCTCGAGCGTGTACGATTTGTAGCGCGTCCCGACGAGGGCGCGGCCGACGGTGGCGGTCCGCTCGCCGATGCGGAGCGATTTCCAGTCGTTCGCCCGCGCCTGTTGCACGAGGTAATCGAACTTCTCGCGCCCTTTGAAGACGGTGCTGAACGGAAGGGTCGCGGCCTCCGTCCAGCCGGCACCAGCGCCGAAACAAAAGAGAAGTGCGAGTGAAATTCCAAGCGCGCGCATCTGCCAAACGTTTCGAGCAAATGCAGTGCCGCGCAAGGCGGAACGCTATTTTCCGGCGGCGGGGACGAGGAGGACCGGGCGTTCCCCGGCCTTCAAAACGCCCTCGGTCACGCTCCCGACGAGGAGGCAATAGACCGAGCCGTGGCCATGCGAACCCATGACAATGAGGTCGGCCGAAATCTCCTGCGCGGTCTTCAGGATTTCTTCCACGACGGCGCCTTCCCGTTCGTGCGCGATGGCGTGCAGCCCGCTCCGGGTCAGTTCGCCCCGGAGAGTCTCGAGCTGGCTTTTCCCCCTGTCGTTAGGCGCATCCTCCGGCAGGTAACCGGGGCTGCCGACGGGCAGGCCGCCCGCCATTCCCATTTCGGGCATGCCGATGCCGGGATAGCCGATGGTGGCCGCGGGAAAGATCGGGACGGCCGCGATCTCTCGCACGTGGACGAGGTGCAGCTCGGACCCGAGAGCGCCGGCGAGCTCGCGCGCCTGCGTGAGCACGCCCTCCATCGCGGGGGAGAAGTCGACCGGGACGAGGATTCTTTTCATGGCGTCGGCTCCGCTGCCTGCCACCAGAATGCGGAAAGCGCGCGGCAGGGTCAAGCAGTTGGAAAAGGCGAGTCGGTTCGTTATCCTGACCTGTGCAGGATCTTTTCAGCGAGGCCGAGCCGGAAGCGAAGGTGGACACCGCGGCGCCGCTCGCCAGCCGGATGCGGCCGCGCTCGCTCGAGGAATTCGTCGGCCAGGAACATATTCTCGCGCCCGGCAAACTGCTCCGCCGCGCGATCGAGGCCGACCGCCTGCCGTCGGTCATCTTGTCCGGCCCGCCGGGGACGGGAAAAACGACGCTGGCCCAGATCATCGCGGCCATGACGGAGTCGAAATTTGAGCGCCTGAGCGGGGTGGAAAGCAACGTCGGCGACATGCGCAAAGTCGTCGCCGCCGCGACCAATCGCCGGCGCACCTCCGGGAAAAGAACGATCCTCTTCGTGGACGAGATCCATCATTTCAACAAGGCGCAGCAGGACATCCTGCTCCCGGATGTGGAAAGCGGAAACCTGCGCCTGATCGGGGCCACGACCTACAACCCGTTCTTCTACGTCAACAGCGCGCTCGTCTCGCGCTCGCAGGTTTTCCAGCTCGAGCCGTTAGGCGTGGAAGAGCTCGAGCGCTTGATCGAGCGCGCGCTGCAGGACGAGGAGAGGGGACTGGGAAAGCATCGGGTCAAAATCGACCCCGCCGCGAAACGCCATCTCGCAAAGCTGAGCGACGGCGACGCCCGGAAATGCCTGAACGCGCTTGAGATCGGGGTCCTGACCACTCCGCCTAACGACAAGGGCATCATTCATTTCACGCTCGCGGTCGCGGAAGAAAGCATCCAGACCAAGGCGGTCGTCTACGACCGGGCGGGCGATGCGCACTACGACACGATCAGCGCCTTCATCAAGAGCATGCGCGCCTCGGACGAGAAAGGCGCGATCTACTGGCTGGCCAAGATGCTGCACGCGGGGGAAGATTTCCGTTTCATCGCCCGCCGCATCGTCATTTTCGCGAGCGAAGACGTCGGGCTGGCCGATGTCGAAGCCCTGCCGCTCGCGATCGCGACCCAGCAGGCGGTCGAGTTTGTCGGGATGCCGGAAGCGCGCATCCCGCTCGCCCACGCCGTCTGCTACATGTGCCGGGCGAAGAAAAATCGCGAAGCCTACGAATCGTTAGGCGCAGCGACTGAGGAGATCGAGGCGGAAAAAACGAAGCGCGTCCCGGAGAAACTCAAGAACAAGCATTTCCCGGTGAACCCGGAACGTTAGGCGAGGTTAGGCCGCTTTTTTGCGCGGGCTATCCTTGACCGGGAAGGGGATGACCGCAGTCTCTTCGTCACTCGCCTTGAGCAGGGGAGCGGCTTCGAAGGAAAGTTTGCCTTCGATCACTTCGGTCAGGGCCACATCGGAGAGGCCGGTGCCGGGAGCGCAGGCGACCAGCGGGCGATGGCCGCGGGCGAGTTGGCGGACGCGGCGCGAGATGACATTTACGAGCATCATCTGGTTGGGGATCACTTCCGAGGCGGATTTAAGGAGATGAGTTTTCATAGGTAACGAACCGACAGAGTTCGCGGCTAACGACGAATGCTTTTCCCATCACAGGGATAGGGAACTTGGAGATGTTCCCGAGAAATCGCAGCAGAGATACTGGGGCAAGGTCGTCGACTCTCACTCGAACACAACCGGTTTCTCCGCCGCCACCCTAGAGCCGCCAGAGCATCATGACGAGGAGATCGACGGCGAGGAGCCAAACGAGGATGACCTGCCAGAGGCGGAGGTTGCGCGCCGCCCAGTGGTCGGCCGCCACTTCCGGGTCGCGGTCGAAGAGCCGTTTGCGAATCTTGAAAATGTAAACGCCACTGAGCAGGACAAGAACGAGGCAGAGAGAGAAGACGATCCGCAGGGCAAAAACGGAATCCGCGTGTTGCCGGACGGCGGCGAAAAGCACCTCGCTGGTCATCCCGAAGCGTTCTCCAGCGACCCCGGGCGTGCAACTCCCGGCCCGGAGTGGCGGAGACGGTCGCCTTTCGCGAAAGTCTCCGATGCCATCGCCGGTTGCAACCCAGGAAGCGCTTTTTAAGCGACTGCACCCCAGGCTTGCGGACTGGTTTCGCGTGACCTACGGCAGCTTCACCGACGCGCAATTGCGCTGCGTGCCTTCGATCCTGGAGCGGAAATCGATCCTGCTTACGTCGCCCACGGGGAGCGGCAAAACGCTCGCCGGGTTCCTCGGTGTCTTCGATGATTTTCTGCGGCGGCTCGAGGCCGGGAACTTGTCGTTAGGCGTGCATTGCCTCTACCTGTCGCCGCTCCGCGCGCTGACCTACGACATCGGGAAAAACCTGCGCGCGCCCGTCGTCGGGATGGGATTAGAGAAAGAGCTGCTCATCCATGTCCGCACCGGCGACACGAGCGCGAGCGAGCGGGCGAAATTCCGGCGCAAGCCGGCGCATTTTCTGGTCACGACCCCGGAAAGCCTCGCCGTCATGCTGGCGCAGGAAAGTTTCGCCGCGCATCTCACGGGTTGCCGCTTCGTCATCGTGGACGAGCTCCATTCCTTCGCCGGCAACAAGCGCGGAGTCGATCTCGTGCTCTCGCTCGAGCGCCTGGAGCGGCTCTGTCGACGTCGCCCTCTGGGCGACGCGGGGCAGGAGGCCGATTCGCCTAACGAGCCCTGTCCCCCGCGCTTCGCAGAGCGAAGCGTCTACAAAAGCGGACTCTGCCGCATCGGGCTTTCCGCCACCGCCGCACCCCTCAAATTGCTGGCGAAATTTCTCGCCGGCGACGACCGGCCCTGCCGGATCGCGCAGGCCAGGATGGAGAAGGAATCGATCGTCGAAGTCTTTTCGCCGATCCGCCGCAAACCTTATCCGCCCGCCGGCTACACCGGCATTCGGCTTTATGCCGAGCTGGCAGAGCTGATCCGGTCGCGCCGTTCGGTCATCGTTTTCACCAACGTCCGCTCGGCCGCGGAACAGCTCGGTTTGCGGCTGAAGGAACTCCTGCCCGAGCTCGCCGACCAGGTGGAGATTCATCACGCCTCGCTCGATCGCAGCGTGCGCATGGAAGTGGAAGACCGGCTCAAGAACGGCGAGCTGCGCGCGGTCGTTTGCTCGACCAGTCTCGAGCTCGGGATCGACATCGGTGCGGTCGATCTCGTCGTGATGGTGGCAACGCCGAAGGGTGTCTCCCGCGCCATCCAGCGGATCGGCCGTTCCGGGCATTCCCTGAACCAGAGCAGCCATGGCGTCCTCGTCGCGACCAACATCAACGACCTCGTGGAAGCGACCGCGACCGCGCAACTGGTGCGGGAGGCGGTGCTCGATCCCATCCAGATCCTGGAAAAGCCTAACGACGTCCTCGCGCAGCACATCGTGGGGATGGCGGCGCTGGCCCCGATCGCGGTCGAGGAGGCCTATGCCGTCGTTAGGCGGGCTTATCCTTTCCGCGAGCTGGAGCGCGACGAGTTCGAGCACGTTCTCGAATATCTGACCGGCGGCGGCGAATCGTTGCAGCGGCAATACACCGGGCTCTTCGGGAAAATCGCGATCGCGGACGGGATGATTGCGCTCGCGCATCCGCGGGTGACGAGAGAATTCCTGGTCAACATCGGGACGATCGTCTCGGAGGGTTTCGTCAGCGTCCTGCTCGGGCGGCGCCGGCTCGGTTCGGTCGAGGAGGGATTCATCAAGCAGCTCCAGGTGGGCGATCTCTTTCGTGCTCGGCGGACGCGTCGTTAGGCTGATCGATACCGGAGTGCAGGAGGCCTACGTGGAGCGGGCTGATGGACATCTTCCGACCATCCCGCGTTGGAACGCGGCCAAGATGCCGCTTACTTCCGGCCTGGCCAGGGCGGTGCGCGATTTGCGCGCCGCTCTCAATCAACGACTCCTGGCCGATTCGGATGCGGCCGCGATCGATTGGCTGGTCGAGGCGTATCAAATCTCGATCGCCAACGCGCAGCCGATCGTCGAGTTCTTCCGCGCGCAACTGGCCATCTCGGAAATTCCGGTGGTGGGCAAATTGCTGATCGAGCTGTATCGCGAAGACGATTTCTCCCACTACTTTTTCCACTCTCTCATCGGGCGGAGCGCAAACGACGCGCTCTCGCGCATCGTAGCCTGGCGCGTCCAGGAACGGATCGGCGGCAACGCGCTGGTCACGATCGACGACTACGGATTTTTGTTAACGCTGCGCCGCTTCCAGGAATTGCCGCTCGCGCAATGGAAAGGTTGTTTTCGCCGGGCGGAGGCGGAGGAGGATTTGCACGCGGCCTTGCGCGGGTCGGAGTTGGTGAAATGGCAATTCCGCGGGGTGGCGCAGACCGGTCTGATGGTGCCGCGCAACCTGCCGGGCCGGGAACGCAAGCCGCGCCAGCTCAGTTGGAGCTCGGAGGTTTTGTTTCGTGTCCTGGAGCAGCACGAACCGGATCACCCTCTGCTCGAGGAAGCATATCGGCAGGCGACGCACACTTTTCTCGACGCCGCGACGGCCTACGATTTTCTGAACGACGTCCAGAAGTACGAATGGACCTTGCGCGAGCTGCCGGTCGTTTCGCCTTTTTCCTTTCCGATCTACGCGAGCAAAATCAAGGAAAGCATGATGCTGGAAGACCCCGCGGCCGCGCTCGAGCGGATCTATTTTGAAATGTATGCGCGCGTCGAGCAGGTGACGAGCGCGTCGACGTCCGCGAAATAAGAGACCCGTTGGGGAGCGCAGGCGCGAACCACTTACATGGCTCAATGTGAAGTTTGCGGAAACAACTACGACAAATCGTTTGAGGTTATTTATCAGGGAAAGAATCACGTCTTCGACAGTTTCGAGTGCGCCATTCATGCGCTCGCGCCCCACTGTGCGCACTGCGGCTGCCGGATCATCGGCCACGGGCTGGAAGACAAGGACGGGATTTTTTGCTGCGCGAACTGCGCCCGCGCGGATGGCGAAACGAAGCTGAGAGATCGGGCCTAGAAGGCTGAGCGGCGCGATTGCAAAAATCGACTGAGTCGACTAGAGTCCGGTCTCCCAAAAAAGACGGGGGCGTACTGGTTTCGACTGATTGTTTGAAGCGCAGGCGGCATGTCGAGGATGGTTCGTTGGCCTCGTTAAAATCCGGACCAAAAAAAATAAATGCAGATCACCAAGATCTCGCTCTCGCGGCTTAATTGACTGCGATGTCCCGGGCTGGACGCCTGCTACGGCTCGGGACATGGACAGCAGGCTAATCGGACGGCGGAGTGACCGCGCCTTTCGGTGAAGGAATTTCGTGGTGGCTCGATGGACGGCGTGTGCCGGTGCAACGTCCGACCATCTAAAAATAATCATCGGCTACACATGTAGAAGCTCGCGGGGACAGCGATTAGGACAGGGGTTCGACTCCCCTCGCCTCCAGTTTTCGCGCGCCGGCAGCGGCGGAGCGCGAAAACTGTCACGCCGAAGGCTTGGCGAAGGCGGACCGCACTGCCAGCGAAGAATCCTCGGCCAACTCGCCTCCAGTTTTTCCGCAGGTGACGGTAGCTTGACGAATTGTCCCGCTTCCCAGTAGTCTCGGCCCGCTTGAACGAGAGCGTGATTACATTTCCAACCGCGGGCGGTGCCTTCATGACCACCCACTGGAGCGTGGTCGACGATTTTTCCCTCGAACAAACGGCGCCCGATCGCGCCCAAGCCGCGGTCACCCGGCTCTGCCGCGATTATTGGCCGCCGCTTTACCGCTTTGTGCGACAGCGCGGTTACAGCCGGGACGACGCCAGGGATCTGACGCAGGGATTCTTCGCTTATTTGCTGGAGAAAAAGGCCTACTCCACGCCCGATCGGAGCAAGGGGCGATTCCGCACTTTCCTGCTCCTCATTTTAAAGCGCTATCTCAATGCCGAACGCTCCTACCAGGACCGGCAGAAACGCGGCGGCAGTGAGCGGATGATTTATCTCGATAGCGACCGGTTCGACGAGGTCGCGGAGAAAACCGACGGCGCCCTGGCGACCGCGGCGCCGCTCGATGAGGAACGTTTGTTTGAGTGGAATTGGGCCGCGGCTCTGGTCGGGCGGGCGATGGAAGCGCTTAGTGCCGAATACCGGCACGGCCCCAAAGGGCGGGTCTTCACCGGTCTGCGACCGTTCCTGACCGGCGGCGTCGGTCTGCCGACTCACGAAGAGACCGCGACGCGCCTCGGACTTTCGGAAGACACGCTGCGCAGTCATCTCTTCCGCATCCGGGCCCGTTATCGGGCTCTGCTCCGGGCCGAGGTCCTGCGCACGGTGACGAACGAGCGGGAGGTCGACGAGGAACTCCGTTATCTCTGCCGCATCCTGATTGCGCAATCCTAGGAGCCTCTCTCTGCCGCCGGCTGGTTTTGTGATGGCTCCCTCGACCAAAAACCAGACGCTCCTCTGCGAACAATGCGGCGCGCCGTTGCGGAGCCGGGCGGGAGAGAACGATTGCCTGCATTGTCTTTTGATGGCCGGCTTCGATTCGGAGGAGGCTGCCGGCGCGGCCGCGCTCGGCGATCTCGGGACGCGCTTCTATCAACATTTTGAAATTCTCACCCGCGACGACGGCTCGCGCTGGGAGTTGGGCCGCGGTGCCATGGGCGTGACCTACAAAGCGCGAGACATCAATCTCGATACCCTGGTCGCGCTCAAGATTATCAATGCCCGCTATGCCGCGCGGCCTGGTGCGCGCCAGCGGTTTTTGCAGGAAGCGCGGGCCGCGGCGCATTTGCGCCATCCCAATGTGGCGAGCGTTTTCCACTTCGGCACGATCAATGCCTTGCCGGCGGCGGAAGGAACGACGCCGAGCGCGGAGGAAAATGCGGAGGCGGGCGATTGCTTTTACGCGATGGAATTCGTCGAGGGTGAAACCCTCGAGGCACGCTTGCGCCGGAGCGGGCCTTTGCCTCCCGCGGAGGCGGCCGCGATCGGCGTGCAGGTGGCGGGCGCGCTGGCCGCGGCCGAGCGTCGCGGCCTGGTGCATCGCGACCTGAAACCGGCCAACATCATGCTCGCGACCGGCGACGAAGTGCGGCCCGGGGCGGGAGATGTCTGGGTCAAGGTGATCGACTTCGGCCTCGCCCAGTTGGAGGAAACGAAGCAGCCGGCGGCGGGGTTCCTGGGGACATATGCCTTTGCCAGCCCGGAGCAGGTCGAGGGGCGCGAGATCGATACCCGGTCCGACATTTACTCGTTAGGCGCGACCCTTTGCTATGCGCTCACCGGCCAGCCTCCGCGGCCGGCAGATCTCCCTAACGAATCCAAGTCGGCGCTCCTGCAGGCGGCGCCTTCCGTCGCTCTCCTCGAGGCGCGCGGCGTGCCCGCTCCGCTGGCGGCGCTCCTGGCCGCGGCCGTGGCGCCCAATCCAAGCCAGCGTCCGCCAAACGCCCTCGAATTTGGCCGGCGCCTGCAGAAGTGCCTCGATGAGCTGGACGGCGCTCCTCTGGCGGAGGTGCTTTCTTTTCCGCCGAGGCGGCGCTGGCCGCGGGTGGCAGTTTCCGCCGGAATCGCTGCCGGCCTCGTCGCGTTGGCGATCTTCTTCATCTCGGGCGGGGCACCGCGCGACAAGTCGATCGCGGTTCTTCCTTTCCGGAACCTGAGCAACGATCCGGCCAACGCTTTTTTCGCGGAAGGCATCCGGGACGATATCCTTTCCCGCCTGGTCAGAATCCGCGATCTCAAGGTCATCAGCCGGACTGGGGTTGCGCGCTATCCTGCCGACCGGCCGCGCGACTTGCAGGAAATCGGGAACGCGCTCGGGGTGCGCCACGTCGTCGAGGGGAGCCTGCGGCGAGCGGGGGACCACGTTTTTCTCCATGTCGCGTTGATCGAGGCGCGCAATGGACAAGAGCTCTGGGCGGAAGGGTACGACCGCAACCTGGCGGACGCGATCAACCTCCAGGGCGAGCTCGCGACCGACATCGCCGACGCCCTCAATGCCACCCTCAGCCCGCAGGAAAGCGCCCGCGTGCGTGAGACGCCGACGCGCAATTCCGACGCCTACGTCCTCTACCTGCGAGGCCGCAAATTTGAAGCCAGCCTGACCTACGCCATCTCCGACTATGAAGCGGCGGAGACGCTCTACAGCCAGGCGATTGCGCTCGATCCGGGGTTTGCCCTCGCCCATGCCCGGCTCGCCTCCGTTCTGAGCGTGCTCTATCGCGTGCGCGGGCCGAACGAAGAGCTGCGGGAACGCGCCTATGGAGAGGCGCGCGAGGCGCTCCGCCTGCAGCCGGAGTTGGGGGAAGCCCATCTCGTCAGCGCGCTTTGCAGTTATCGCATCGATCGCGATTTCGACCGGGCGATGCCGGCGCTGGAAAAAGCGCGCCGTCTTTTGCCTAACGACGCCGAGGCGGAAAGCTTCATCGCCTACATCCAGCGGCGCCGGGGCGAGTGGCGCGCGGCCCGGGCCGGTCTGGCGCGTTGTGTGGAACATGACCCTGGAAATGTCACTTACCAGGAAGAGCTCTACACCACGGCCTACCTCGTCCGGGATTGGCCGGCAGCGGAGTTGAACGCGCTTCGGGCCGAGGCGCTCGGACCGACGCAGGCGCTGCTCAAAGTCCAGCGCGCGCTCGTCGCGGTCTGGAAAGATGGTGACCTCGAGCCCCTGCGAAAGGTCTTTGCCGCGATCCCGACTTATGGAGATTCCGAGGGAATCACCGCCTGGATGCGCTGGGATGCGGCCATGATGGGGCGCGATTTTGCGGCGGCGCAGGAAGCGATTGATGCTTTTCCGTACGAGACACTGCCGTCGGTTTACAGCGCACCGGTTCCGAAGAGCTACCTCGAAGGTTGCATCGCGCTCGCCACCGGCGACCAGCCGCGGGCGCGGGAGAAATTTGAGGCGGCGCGCCCGGCCTACGAAGCGGAAGCCCTGGCGCATCCGGAAAATGCGTTGCGCCATGCGCGGCTCGGCCTGCTTTACGCCTACATGGGGCGAAGAGAGGAAGCTCTGCGCGAAGGTCAGCGCGCGGTCGAGTTGAAGCCGATCGCGGTCGATCATTTTGAAGGCCCGGAAGTGCTCTCCAATCTCGCGCTGATTCACGCCCGGCTGGGGAACAACGAGGAGGCAATCTCGGCGATCGAGAAACTCCTGCGTACTCCCGGCGGCGTTTTTTTCTACGAGGCGAGCATGAGCCTTTGGGAACTCCGTCTGCGCTGGCAATGGGACCCGCTCCGGAGCGATCCGCGCTTCCAAAAACTCCTGGCTGCGGCCGAGCCAGTCACGATTTACTGAGCGCGATTCGCCATGCCACCGTTCTCCCAAAATCGGAAACCGCAGCGCGCTTATCTCCACTATGAAATTCTCGCGCGACCGGATGGTACGCCCTGGGAATTAGGGCGCAGCGCGCAAGGAGTCACCTACAAGGCGCAGGACGTGAACCTCGGCACCTTGGTGGCCTTGAAAGTCGTGACCGAAAATTTTTCGTCGCGGCCGGAAGCGCGGGAGGAGTTACGGCAGGCGGTCCAGGCCGCGGCGCGTGTGCATCATCCAAATGTGGCCGGGGTTTTCCATTTCGGGATTGTCGAAACACCGGCGGCGAGCACGGAGGAGAAGCCGGCTGGTGGCGAGTGCTTTTACACGATGGAATTCGTCGAGGGCGAGTCGCTCGAGGAGCGCGTCCGCCGGCTCGGACCGCTCCAGCCGCTGCTGGCGCTCGAGATCGCGCTGCAGGTGGCGCGGGCTCTGGCCGAGGCGGAAAAGCGCGGCCTCGCCCGGCGCCGGCTGACGCCGGCGAACGTCATGCTCGCAAGCGAACAACCGATCGCTCCGACCGCGGCGGAGCGGCGCCCGGCGGTCTGGGTGAAGGTGATCAACCTCGGTCTCGAGCCGGCTTCGCTGCGGGAGCCGGAAGACGGTTCGGCGGACGCCGACCTTGATTCGTTAGGCCGAATCCTGCGCTTTGCCCTCAGCGGGCAAAAGGATGCGGTTGGTCCCGCGGCGGGGGCACCACGGCGGGCCCGGGGAATTCCGCCTGCCCTTGCCGCCCTGCTCGAACGGAGCGGGGAAAACCCGCGCCCTTCGCTTGGCACCTTCACCCGCGAAATGGAAATGCTGCTGAAGTCGTTAGGCGAGGCCGCCGCCGCGCGACAGCGGCGCTGGGCGATTCTCGGCGGTGTTCTCCTTGGCGCCGCTCTGCTTGGCCTGGCCTTGCCGGCGCGGACCTGGTTTGGGTCCCGGGACAAATCGATTTCTGTCCTGCCCTTTCGCCACCTTGGCCAGGATCCGGCCGCCGCTTTTTTCGCGGAAGGTCTCCGCGACGATATCGTTTCGCGCCTGGTCAAGATCCGCGACCTGAAGGTGATCAATCATCCGCGGACGGGTGTCGCGTCGGGTCCGGCGGCCGATCCCATTGCTCTTGGCCGCAAGATTGGCGTCCGCTACCTGCTGAGCGGCGACGTGCGGCGCGCGGGCGACCGCGTTTTGCTGGATGTCTTCCTCCTGGATGCGAGCAAGGGACAACAGATCTGGGCGGAGAAATACGATCGCCAGTTGAAGGACGCGATTAATCTCCAGGGCGAACTGGCGAGCAATGTCGCGGCAGCGCTCGACGTCGAGCTAACCGCGGCGGAACGCTCCGGGGTGCGGGCGAGCCTGACCTTGAATCCCGACGCCTACGTCCTCTACCTGCGCGGGCGCAAGCTGGAGAATAGCGTGACGACCCAGATCTCGAACTATGAAGCCGCGGCCGCCCTTTACAGCCAGGCCATCGCGCTCGATCCCGGTTTCGCACTCGCGCACGCGCAGTTGGCGGGGACGCTGGGATTGCTTTATCGCTTTCGCGGTCCGAGCGAGGAACTGCGGATCCGGGCGGCGCGGGAGGCGGCCGAAGCCTTGCGTTTGCAGCCCGATCTGGGCGAAGCGCACCTGGTCAGGGGAGCAAACCTTTACCGGATCGAGCGCGACTTTGAGCGCGCCCTGGACGCGCTGCAAATCGCGCGGCGCCATTTGCCTAACGACGCCGCGCCGCGGTTTTACATCGCGCTGATTCATCGGCGCCAGGGCCGCTGGCGCGAAGCCCGGTCGGGCCTCGAGGAAGCGCATCAACTCGACCCGCAGTATCGAAGGTATCTGGAGGAACTGCACGCGACCGCCTGTCTGCTGCGGGATTGGCCGGCGGCGGCGCGCTACGCCGATCTCGCGCTCGCGATGGCGCCGGAAGTGACCCAGTTGAAGGCGGAACGGGCTTTGGTCGATCTCTGGCAAAAGGGCGATCTGGCGGCGCTGCAAAAGCTGGTTGATCCGAAGGTCCTGGCGGACGTCAAAGAAGACACGACCTGGGCGGGCTGGGACGTGGCGTTGCTGGCGCGTGATTTTACCGCGGCAGAGGCTGCGGTCGATCATTATCCGCTCGAGACGTTGCCGACCGTGCTGGGCGCGCCGATTCCGAAAAACTACCTGAGAGGTTGCATCTGGCTGGCGCAGGGCGATCGCGCGCGGGCGCAGGCGGCACTGGAACTGGCCCGGCCCTCGCTCGAAGCGGAGACCGTGGCCAAGCCGGGCAACGCCATGCGCCATGCCCGCCTCGGCCTTCTCTACGCCTACCTCGGGAAAAAATCCGAGGCCCTGCGTGAAGGACAACGCGCGGTCGAGCTGACTCCGGTCTCGGAAGATGCGGTCGACGGCCACCATTGGGCCTGCCATCTGGCGTTGATCCACGCCTGGGTCGGGAATACCGCCGAGGCGGTGGCGATGATCGAGTCGCTCCTCCGCCAGCCGGGCTGCGTCTCGCCCTTGAACGAAGCTTCGCTCACGCTCTCGGATCTCCGTCTGCGCTGGCAATGGGATCCACTCCGGCACGATCCCCATTTTCAGCGGATCCTGGCCGGGCCGGAGCCCCCGACTGCCTACTAACCGGAAAACGTTTTCGCTTTTTTTGCGAATTTTTGCAACGCGGGGGAAAATTTAGACATGGAAAAGGTAATGACATTTAGTGTCAGTACCAAGGCTAGTCCCCGGATCTCCTGATCCGACATGCCTGGAGGCGCCCTTGGCGGTGCTTCCAGGCACGGCCGCCCGGCCGAGGGGCGCCCGCAATTTCTCTCGGGCTTAGCCCGCGACTTCCACCAGGGTTGCGTCCGGTTTTGGTGCCGCCGACTCGAGCTGGCTCCGCCAGAGATGAGGCGGGAGGAGGCCGATCATCATAAAGGCAAGCTGACTCGCGCCAAAGGTGATCAGCCAAGGGAAGGCGCTGTCCATGAAACCGTAGGAGTGCAGGCCGATCCCGAGCATGTTGACGCCAAACCACGACCAGCTCGTGACGACGTTGCCGAAGATGGCCATGACCATGAGACCGCGCTGCCTAACGAGCCCGCCCCAGCGCGCATGCAGGATGATGGCGTTCCAAAGGACGATGAGGAGGGCGCCATTTTCCTTCGGGTCCCAGCCCCAGAAGCGGCCCCAGGATTGATCCGCCCAGATCCCGCCCAGGATGGTGCCGACAAAGCTGAAGAGCGTCGCAAAACAAACGATGCCGTAAACCATCCGGCTGAGGGAGCGGGCGGTGTCGCGATCGAGCGAGGGGGTGAAGGCGCCGCGCACGATGTAAGTCAGCGCCAGAAACCCGGCGAGGAAAGTCGAGGAATAGCCGAGCGTGACACAGACGACGTGGGTCGCGAGCCAGCCGTTGGTGTCGAGCACGGCGCGCATCATTTCCATCGTGTCGCCATCCATCGAGAGATGATGCGCGATGAGGAGGGTGATGAAACCGATCATGGCCGCGGTCGCGCTCCCGATGCCGTTGCGGAAAAAACGCTCGAGGAAAATGCCGAGCAGGACCGCGCCCCAGCCGATGAAGACGGCAGACGAGTAAAGATTCGTCACCGGCGGCCGGCCCTCGAGATACATCCGCGTGATCAAGCCGGCGGAGTGGAGGACGAAGGTGAGCGAGAAGCAGGGCAAACGCATAGCGGCCTAACGTTTGCGGCCAGGCCAGCCACGAACCGGCGGCGAGGATGAAGATCAGGACGTAAATCACCATCGCGCTGTAGAACGGCTGGAGTTGATTGAAGACGGCCTCGACCTTCGCCTTGAAGACGCGCCGCGGCAGATCCTTCTCCAACTGCGCGGAATAGGTGTCGACCGTGCGGTTGAAGGCAGCCGGGTCGTTCGCGGCGTAGGCGGTCGCGAGCGTCGCCCAGACGCCGACCGCGGGATGCAATTTTCCGTCCGAGAGGAAAGTGATCAGGCTCTCGCCCATCTTCCGCCACTGCAACGGGTCGTCGTTAGGCGGGAAGGGCGGGATCGGGAAAAAATAACCGGTCTCGGCCAGAAACCCGAGGCTCTGCAGCGCCTCGGTCGAGATGCCGCTGTTCATCGGCACGGGCGACGGGCGAATGTTTTTCACCAGGTCGTCGATCTGGCTTTTGAAATCGATCGTGCCTTTCACTTCGAGGCTATTTGAGAGCCGGTGATAGAGCGTCAGCCGCTCAAACAACTTGATAATGTCGCGCTGAAAGGGCGAGCGCAGTGGCGCCTCCACTTTCTGCGCGAGGGCCGCTTTCTGGTCGATCTCCTGCAGGTGCGGGATGAATTCCTGGAAGGAGAAATACTTTTCCTCGTCCGGTTTCCAGCCGAGCGCGGCCAGGGTGTCGGCGTTGCGGATGACAAAAACCTTTCGCTCATCGGCCTGCGCCGGCTTCATCATCACCTCGGCCAGCCAATCCATCGGGGTCATCGAGCCCTGGTCGGTCCGGAGGGTTTGCTTCCCGTGAATGATGAGGAGCGAATTGCGCGCGACGGTGTCGAGCGGCTTGATCCGGCCGTTCAGCAGGACCGGCAGCCGGCCGAACTTCTCGATTGCAAAACCGCCGCGTTTGTCGTGCTTGAAAAGCGGCGCGATCACGTAAAGCAGCGTCGCCGCCACGACCAGCCAGAGAACCCATCGCCGTCCCGTTTTCATCGAGCCCTCTTTCTCACGAAGCCGAAAAGGTGCATCGAAAATTGCACCAGCAGACCGGCCGCGACCAGGCCGCAGGCGATGTAGGGCAGGAGCATCGCCGGATTTTTCACCACCTGCAGGATCGTCGTCTGGTCGTTGTTGTCGAAACCCGACTGATAGAAAGTGAAGCCGCGATAACGCAGCGGATCGTTCATCGAGATGAGCACCTCGCGGTTTTCGTTTCGGTCCAGGTCGACCAGTCGCACGCGGCTGGAAAAATTTTTCGGGATATCCGTCCCGGCGTAGCGATCGTGCGCGAAATCGAGCAGGGTGAGCGCGAATTGCTTGTAGAAACGCCGCTGCCGCATGACCAGCTCGTAGGTTCGGCCGTTGACCGTGAGCGGTTGCGTATCGGGGATGGCGTTGGAGACGAGCCACGTGCCTAACGAGCCCTGGACCCCGTTCACTTCGACAAAGGCGGAGCTGAGGTCGCGTTCGTTATCCTTCACCGTGCGCGGCGCTTCCTCGGCCACGATCTTGGGCCCGAAGCCGGCGGTGGCGAGCGAAGGCCGCGCCTGCGGCGCCTGCGCCCGCATCGCGAGGTGCGTGTTGCCCATGAATTGCCGGATATTCAGCGTAAAGGGCAGAGTCGGATTCTGGATCGTTCCGCCGCGGGCCAGGACCGCCTCGGGGATTGCGACCACCTGGTCGAATTTCGGGTCGGATTTATCGATCACCGCCAGCTCCACCTCGCGCGGCGCCTCCGAATAGCCCGCGGTCTGGCCCTCATCAATCCGCATCTGCGTTTCGCGCGCGAAAAGCCCGGTCAGGAGTTGCCCGATCAAGAGCAGGATGACGCCGAGGTGAAGGAGGATGATCCCGGTCTTCTTTTTCGTGAACTGAAAGCGGACGGAGTGGGCCGCGATCAGATTGACCAGGAGGACGGTGCCGAGGAGGTAACCGCCGGGCAGAATCGGGATTTTCCAGCCTGCGCCTGGCGGCGACCAGTAAATGACCAGGCTCTGGAAATAGCGCGCCTGGACCGCGTGAATCCCGAGGTGGACCTGGGCCAGGGTGCCGAGAAAGACGATCAGCATCCCGAGCCCGAGACAGACCACCGTCAGCCGCAGCGAGGAGAGGATGCGAAGCGGCGACTTCAGCGGAAATGGACGGACGACGGCTTCGGGCATGATTCGTTAGGGGATTTTGAGTCCGCGCAGGAAATCGGTGAAAGCGCTTTTCTGCGACGCGACGGCCGCGTCTTCGCCGGTCATTTTGATAAACCAGGATTGTTGATTCTCATCCAGGATCGCGGCCAGGATGCGCTGCTTCTCGCCGTTGATCGGCTGCTCGCTGGCCAGATCGAAGAGCAAAAAATCATGGCCGTTGGCCTGCACATGCTCGGCCGTCTTCGCCAGCATCGCCTCATCGATCGGCGCGAGCTGCACCTGTCCGCGCCAGCGGTTCACGTTGTCCAGAACGCCCCCGGCCGTTCCCGGCGAGGGCGACGACTGAGATATCGGCTTCTTTTCCGTTAGGCGCGGTCGCCTTGAAGCTGGCCAGCCGCATCGGCGAGAGCGGTTTTTCCTGCCAGCCGGCCGGGAGGGTGTATCGCACCGCAGCGCCCGGAGCCGCTGCCGCCAGCGGCGCGGTCGGAGCGATTGTGTCGGCGCCGCCGGAGTTGGCGCTCGCCGGGGCGTGCGTATGACCGCCCGCGCCATCGCCCTCCGCCGGATGCACGCTCTGCAGAAATTGCTTAAACGCCTCCCGCTGGGAATCGACCAGCGCATCGGGACCGATCATCTTGAAAAACCACGTCTCCGGCCCCGCTGGAAAAATCCCGCCCAGAATGCGCGACTTCGATCCATCCGGCGAGAGCGGCTCTTCGCTGAGCAGCTCGACGAAAAACATGTCGCGCCCGGCCACCTCCATCGGCGTGCCCGCTTTCACCACATCCGTGATTGGCGCCAGCTTCAATTGGTCGCGCCAGCGATTTACATTTGCGAGCAGACCGCCAGCCGCTTCCGGGAAGGAAATGACCGATACGTCCGCTTTTTTGCCATCGGCGCCGGTCACGAGAAAACTGCCTTTGCGAAAACCGGAGGGAGCCTGTTCTTCCCAACCCGCGGGCGCCGTCCAGTGCATCGCCAGGGGGGCCGCGCCGCCTGGCGCTGCCGGCTGAGGAGCGGCCGGGGTCGGCGTTTCCTTCGGAATACGATAGACCGTGATCTGGTCGTCGCTCCGGTTACAACCGGCGCAAACCAGGAGCGCGGCGAGGCCCAGGGCCAGCCTGAGGAGCGGCGGTGGAAGCGGGAATCGTGGTTTCACGGGCAGGTGCGAAGTACCTGCCGCCCGCGGGAGATGTCAAGGGACGGGCCGAAGCCCGGGAACCGAAGGCACACGGCCCGGATGGTTTCGGCCTGCATGATTGAACCGGGCGAGGCCAAAAACGGTCGAAGAGAACGGGAAAGCGCGGCGAACGGCGGACGCGGACGAAAGAACCGCTTCCCAAAAGCGCGGGCAAAGTGCTATAACCACCATAAATCCGATATAAATGATTAAATCATTCGCCATCGCTCCCCAACGGATTCTCCTCGCGCTTCTGGCCGTTTTCACTCTCGGAGCCTGTCAGCCGCAGAAAGTCATTTTGGTTCCCGGCGAAAACGATCTCGTCGTGCTCAACGGCTGCGTTATTTCAGCCTGCAACTACCTCGCGGTGGTCGAAACTCAGCACAGCCTGGAGCCGAATTTCTGGGCCAAGATTCTCCTCGTTCGCTACAAGGATCGTCCCGCCGGCCACGCCTACTGCGTTTGGGAAACGGCCGGCACCATCTATGGCTACGACCGTAATGGGGGCTCGTTTCCGCTCCCGACCTACACCCGCGACCCGAAGGCGATCGCCGCGGCGCTGGCGACCGGGCTCTCCAAAGCGCTAAACGAGAACCTCACCGTGGCCCAGGCGGAGTTTATCGAGCCGAAAAAATCGGAACTCTACAAGTTTTAGCGGAGCGTGATTCCGCCGGACGGCTGCCCGACAGAGCAAAAAAAAGCGCGGCCATTTCTGACCGCGCGCGAAGGCTGAAGGAACGTAACGTAACTTGGTTTTTGGATTGCAGTAGTGACTTCCTAGCTCGCACTCCTCTTTAAGCACCGGGTGTGCCACGGTCGCGCGCAACCTTTCGCTGACCGGAGTTTTTCTGCGACAAGTTTGCCGGCGCAACGGGCGCGGTCTTCAGCCTAACGATTCACCCTAGCAACCGGGTCCGGATGGTTTTGCTTGAAAAATCGCCGCAGACTCGGCTTGGTGAAGGAATGAAAGTCCTTTCTCTTTCCGCGTTTTTGCTTTTTCTCGGGCTCTCCCTCGTTTGGGCGAACCCGCTGCCCAAGGAACCCGGGTCGAAAATCACCAGGAACGAAGCTCAACACATCGCCCTGCGACAATACAAGGACGCCCGGGTCACCGCCGCCAAACTCGAGACGATCGAGGGCAAAAAAATCTGGGTGATCGAGATCGCGCAGGGGAAACATCAGCAGACGGTCCAGGTCGACGCCGTTAAAGGCCGCGTCGTCTCGACCCAGAAAAAATAATTCGTTAGGCCGAGCCGCCGGAATTATTTGCCCCAGATTTTTGCGAGGTAGCTGACCCGGCCGGACCCGACGTGGTAGGCCTCGTAGGCGGCGGGGTTTTTCTGGTAATATTTCTGGTGATTCTCTTCCGCCGCATAGAAGGGTTTGGCCGGAAGAATTTCGGTCACGATCGGCTTCTCGAAGCGGCCTGATTTCCCCAGCTTCTCCTTCGAGGCTTCGGCGATTTTTTTCTCCTCCTCGTTCCCATAGTAGATCGCAGTCTGATACGAGAGCCCGATGTCGTGGAACTGACCGTTGGCCTGGGTCGGGATTGATGTTGCGCCAGAAAACGTCGAGCAGCTGGTCGTAGGTCACCTGGGCCGGATCGTAGGTGAGTTCGATCGCTTCGCGATGCTGGGTTTTGTGGGCGGAGACGGCGGTGTAGTCGGCGTTTTCCTTGTCGCCGCCGGTGTAGCCGACGACGGTTTTGGTGACGCCTTTGACCTGATCGAACGGTTCCTGCATGCACCAGAAACAACCGCCGGCCAGGATGGCGGTCTTTGGTTTCAGCCTGGGCGGTGAAGGCGAGGCCGAGGAGCGCGAGAACGAGGAAAAGTTTGTGCATGGTTACCATGAGAGTGCCCTGGCTGGCCGAATATTCCACCTCCACTTCGCCGAGGTGGCCGGGCAGCCGCTATTTCACCCGCACATTCTTGCGCAGGAAAGTCGGCACATCGAGATCCTGGCCTTCCACGATCGTCGGCTCGCTTTTCTCGAAACGCCCGCGCGTCACCGGCTCAAACTGCATCACTTCCTGGCGCGCGTGGACGAATTTGTCTTTTTTCGCCGGCGCGACGGCGGGCGCTGGTTCCACCTCGGTCTGGACTGCGGGCTTCCTGTTTTTCCGAACCGGAGGAGGCATTTCGGCCACCGCGGCAGCTTCTTCTTCTTCCATGACCGGCTCTGAAATTTCTTCCGTGAACGGTTCCGGCTCCGCTTCGGGCAGGAGATCCGCGGCCGGGTCCGGTGCCGGGGTGGCGTATTCCGTCGCGATCGGAACCCGCGCAGGCTCGGCGGCAAATGTCGGTTCCGGTTCGTAAGCCGGCCCCGGTTCTGAGGCCGGCTCCGGTTCGATCATCGGCGCCGCAGCTTTGCGTTGCGGCTTTTTGACCGTTCGCATCGGCGCGGCTGGCACGGTGCCTTCGGCGGAGAGTGAACTGATCAGGGTCACGCTCATCCGGTTGCCCATTTTGCCGTCGACCGAAGTGCCGAAATAGGATCTGGGTGTGATCCTCGACGTGGCGATTCAGTTCCTGCATCACGATCTCGACCTCGGTCAGCGTCATCCCCGGGCCGCCGGAGATTTGCACGAGGACGGACTGCGCGTCGGTCAGCATCTTGCCCCGGTTCATGAGCGGGTTTTTAAGGGCAAGGGCGAGGGCTTCGTGCGCCCGGTTATCACTATCCGATTCCCCAAAACCGAAAAGGCAGCGGCTGTTCTGGCTGCGCAGGGCCGCGATCAGCTCGTCGAAGCCGATCCGGATCAGCCCCGGCCGCCTAACGACATTGACGATTGCGCGCACGCTCTGGCTGATGGTGGTGTCGGCCACGGCGAAAGCCTGGTGGATTCCGGCCTTCGGCAGGACAATGTCGCCCATTCGGTCGTTCTCGAAACAAACCACGGCGTCGGCGACGCGCTGCAATTCGCTCAGGGCTTCCATCGCCTGCGCGGTGCGGCGTTTCCCTTCAAAGGCAAACGGCAGGGTGGCGAAGGCGACGACGAGCGCGCCGCTCTCATGCGCCATCTCCGCGATGAGCGGGGCCGCGCCCGAGCCGGTCCCGCCGCCGAGCCCGGCGCAGACGAACACCATCCGCGCGCCTTCCATCGTCTCGCGCAATTCGCCGGCCGATTCCTTGGCCGCGTTGTAGCCCAGTTCCGGATCGCCCCCCGCACCGAGGCCGCGGGTGACTTCCTGGCCGATCTGCACTTTGCTGCGTCGCGACCGAGCTGGCGAGCGATTGCACGTCGGTATTGATCGCGATCATTTCGGCGTGCTCCATTCCGTCGAGGACGATGCGGTCGAGCGCGTTTGCGCCCGCGCCTCCGACTCCGATGATTTTGATCGCGAGGTCGTCCTCCTTTTTTTCCGGCAGACTATAGTTGCGGCTGAGTTGGATCATTGGTTTTGGCTTTTGGTTAGGCAGGCGCGGGAAGGCGTCATCGCATTCCCTGGAAAAGTTTTCCGAAGATCCCGCGGATTCCGGTCCGCGAGGGGCGATCGCCCTGCACCGCCTGGGCGTACTTGATCAGGCCGATGGCGGCGGAGAATTGCGGGTTTTCAAATGCGCTCGTCAGACCCGACATGGTGCGAGCGTGCGAGGAGCGGGCCGGGAGGCCGAAGACGTCCTCCGCGAGGTTGTCGATCCCGTTCAGCTGGCTGCAGCCGCCGGTGATGAAGATGCCTTCGCCGAGGTAATCGAGATACGGCTCGTCCTCGAGCCGGCGCTTCAAGAGCTCGAAGGTCTCGCGCAGCCGCATGTGAATGATCGTGTTCAGCGTTTCGCGCTCGACTTCTTTCCCGGCGAAACCGGAGTCGTCCTTGAGCAGGACGGTCTCGCCCGGCAGACAATTGCCGAGGACCGTGCTGCCTTCTTCGATCTTGAGCTTTTCCGCCCGCGTCATCGGGATGCGCAGACCCATCGAGATGTCGTTCGTGATGTGGTCGCCGCCGACCGCGAGGACGCCGCTTTGTTTCACCGCGCCGTCGACGTAGAGAATGTAATCGGTCGTCCCGCCGCCGATATCGATCACGAGGGCGCCGAGATTTTTCTGGTGCTGAGTAAGGACGACCTGCGCCGCGGCGAAGGGCGTGAAGACGACGTCTTCGACATCGAGCGGCAATTCCTTCACGCAACGGATGGTGTTTTGAATCCGATTCCGCACTCCGTGGATGATGTGGAAATCAGCCTCGAGCCGCTGGCCCAGCATCCCGACCGGGCTGAGGACGCCGTCGTGTCCGTCGATGTGATAACTCTGGATGATCGAATGCAGAAACGCGTTTTGCGCCGGGATGCTGACCTCGCGGGCGTTGATCTTCACGTCGTCGACATCCTGCTCGTCGATCTCGTCGCGATCCTCCGGCAGGGTCACGCAACCGCGATTGTTGAAGCTCTGAATATGCGCCCCGGTGATGCCGATGTAGACGCTGCGAATCATGATGTCGCTCTTCTCCTCGGCGTCGACGACCGCTTCGTGGACGCATTTCATCGCGGTCTCGAAGTCCACGATCTCGCCCTTGCGCACGCCGCGCGAGGGCGCCTGGCCGACGCCGAGGATTTTGATCGTGCCGTCCGGCTTTCCTTCGCCGACGACGACACAAATTTTCGAGGTTCCGATTTCAAGACCGACCATCAAGTTGCTGCTAGCCATTACCGTTGCCTTCCTGGTTAAAACGCTGAAGTGGGACCGCCCGCCGCGTCGGCAGAGGCGCGGGGTTGGAGTGGAATTTTTTCACGCCCGGGCTGTAGGGGAGCGCCCTTTTCACCGGCACCGGGCGGACCGCTTTCGCTTTGCGAATTTCCGGTTCTTTCGCGGCTGCTTTGGTTTCCTTGGGCGCAGGTTTCGATTCCTGCGGCGGCTTCGGCGGGATCATTTCCTCGGCCGGCTCGAGCTCCGAGATCACGGCCGAGACGGGCTGGGCGAAGGTGACCGGGATGTTGCGCGCGACGAGCAGATTGACCGTCTCGATCGGGCGCTGGTTGTCGTCGCTGTAGACGAGGAACTGCTCGAGGCGCTGCATCTGCTGGTCAAGGTTTTCGAAACCGAACATGACCCGGGTGTGGTTCTTGTCCGTCACGAGCAGGCAATAGCCTTTCGAGACATCGACATCGCGGATCTGGAAGCGCGTCTGCATGAAACTCGTGGTCGTTAGGCGGAGAAGTTCGAGGGCGGCCTTGGCTTCGAAGGAAGTGACGGTTTGGCCCGGGACAAGCGCCTCGCTCGTGCAGCCGGTGATCAGGGGCAGGGCGAGGTATTCCGGGAGGAGCTTCTTCTCCTTCATCAAAATGCCGCGGGCGTCGACGAGGAAGGCCGCCTCAGAGGCAAACGGATCGGAGATTGCCGCTTCGCTCGTGATCCAGGCGATCGGTTTGCGCTCCGTGATCGTGATGTCGATCTCGTTAGGCATTTTTCGCTCCACCTGCACGTCGTCGACCTGCGGGAGCTGCTGCAAGCGGTCGTGCACCTGGGCGAGGTTGACCGAAAAGATGTTCAAGCCCTCTTGGAGGGCGCCTGCTTTCAGGACCTGGTCGCGCTGGAGCGTGCCGTCGGTCTGGACGGCGATGGTTTTCAGGCTGTAGTCGGGGTTGTCGAAAAAGAAACGATTCAGCCCGGTGCGGACGCCATAGTAGGCGCCGGCGCAGAGCGCGATCACGAGCGCAATTTTCGAGAGGACGAGCAGAACGCGGCGGTTGCGATGGTGCGAGGCGCGCCGCGCCCGGACCTTGACGTCGAGCAAGTGTTGCTGCTTGCGCTGGCGTGAAGTCGAGAGCCGGCGATTGCCCGTGCGCGGTTGGTTTTTGTTTGCTGTCGCTCTCATTTTTTCGGCGGCCGGGCGGCGAGTGAGAGTTCGATGATGCGGCGACAGAGTTCCGGGTAACTGATGCCGGCAACGCCCGCGGCGTCCGGGAGCAGGCTGGTCTCGGTCATGCCCGGGATGGTGTTAATCTCGAGGACGGACGGCTGGTTTCGTTCCGAGAGCATGACGTCGACCCGGGAATAGACTTTCAGGCCTAACGAACGGGTGGCGAGGAGGGCGAGGTCCTGGATTTTGCTCGTGAGATCGCCCGGGATCTCGGCCGGGCAGACATGTTGCGCGCCGCCGCCACCCTGTGGATTGAGGAACGGATACTTGTCGTTGAAATCGTAAAAGCCGCTCTTCGGGATGATCTCCAGGACCGGGAGGGCGAGGTCGCCGAGCACCCCGATGGTCAGCTCGCGCCCGGGAATGAACTGCTCAATCAAAAGCTGGTTGTCGTAATTGGCGGCTTCGCTCAGGTCCTTTGCTACCGCGGACTGCTCTTTCACGATGTAAACGCCAACGGTCGATCCCTGGCGCGGGGCCTTGATCACGTACGGAATGGGGAGAGTGGGTTGTTCGCCCGCGTGGATGATTTCCCAGGTCGGTGTCGCTACCCCGTGTTGTGAGAACTTCTTCTTCGACTCGATTTTGTCGAAAGCGAGCCGGCTCCCTTCCAAGTCCTCGCCTGTGTAAGGCACGCCCCGGTCCTCGAGGATCTGCTGGACCTGACCGTCCTCGCCGAAGGTGCCGTGGAGCGCAATGAAAGCCAGCTCGGTGTCGTTAGGCAAGGCGAAGTCCGGGCCTTGCACATCCACTTCCGTGACCTCTGCGCCTAACGACCGCAGCGCCCTGGCCACGCCCGCGCCGGTGGCGAGGGAGACGGCCCGCTCGGAGCCGGGGCCGCCTTTTAGAACCGCGATCTTTTTGCCCTTTAGATCGATCATCGGTTTAAGCAGGTTCCCCCACGATTTGCACTTCGGTTTCGAGTTCGACGCCCCGTTTCTCGCGCGCCGTCGCCTGGATTTGCCCGATCAACTCCAGGACCTGGTCGGCCGTGGCCGCGCCTTCGTTGACGATGAAATTTCCGTGCACTTCCGAAACCCGGGCGTCGCCGACGCGCGAACCTTTCAGGCCCAGTTCGTCGACCAGCTTGCCGGCCGGGCAGGCGGCCGGGTTCTTGAAGATGCAGCCGGCGCTCTTCGCGCTCGGTTGGGTGGTGCGGCGTTTTTCCTGCGAAGCGTCCAAACGCCTAACGATCTCTTCGGTGGAAGATTTCTCCCCGCGAAACACGGCGGAGACGGCGAAATTTTCGTCGAGCGAGGGAACATGGCGATAATGCACTTCCAGTTCGGCCGGCGCTTTTTCGTGCGCCACGCCCTCGCGGTCGAGATAACGCACTCGCGCCACCTGATCGAACGTTTGCACTCCCATCGCCCCCGCGTTCATCCGCAGGCCGCCGCCGACCGAGCCGGGGATTCCTTCCATCCATTCAAAGCCGCCGATGCCCGCGGCTTTGCCCGCGTAGGCGATCTGCTTCAGTTTTGCCCCGACCCCGGCGGTCACTTCGAGGCCCGTCGGTTTCGACTTTTTCAAACTCGCCCCCGCTCGGATGAACGACCACGCCGCGGATGCCGCCGTCGCGCACGAGCAGATTCGAACCGCGGCCGATGACAAAGAGCGGAAGATTTTCGCGCCGGCAAAACCGGATCAGTTTGGCAAACGCTTCCTCGGTTCTCGGTTCGACCCAGAACTGCGCCGGGCCGCCGACACGCAGGGTGGTGTGCTTGGCCAGCGGTTCGGAAAGCCGGACCTCGCCTTCCGGTCCGACGATCTCTTTCAACCGCTCCGCGATCACGAGCTCGGCGGCGAGCCTGGCCAATTGTTCGTGCACGTTGCCCGCGCCGAGACTGAGGATGAGATCACCCTCCATCAGCATCCGGCCGAGATCACCATGCAGCCGATCGAGCCGCGGCTGATACGCGACCGCGCGGTGACCGTGCTTGGAAATCGCGTCGGCAATCGTCTGCCCGCTGATCCCCGCGAGCGGAAGTTCGCTGGCGGCGTAGACGTCCGTGATCACGACCTGGTCCGCGTCGTCGAAAGCCGCGCCGAATTCGTGCTGCAACGCCTTCGTCCGGGAATAACGATGCGGTTGAAACATCGTCAGGACGCGTTTCCGCCCGGCCGAGCGCGCGGTCGCGAGGGTGGCGCGGATTTCGGTCGGGTGATGCGCGTAATCGTCGACCAGGAGAAAGCGATCGCTCTGGTATTTGATCTCAAAGCGGCGCCGGGCATGGCGAAACGTGCCTAACGACCTGGCGATTTTATCGAACGGAATGCCAAGCTCGGTCGCGAGCGCGATGACTCCGAGCGCGTTGCTCACGTTGTGCTTCCCGGGCACGCTCAGGGTGGCGTCGCCCAATTTTTCGTCGCCGCGCTCGACGCAGAACGTGGCGGCGAAATCCTTCAGCTCGAGCCCGGTCGCGCGATAACGCGCCTCTTCGCTGAAGCCGTAGGAAACAGTTCGCGCATGTTTGCTGCAGACGCGCGGGGCGTGGAGATCGTCCGCGCAATAAAAGACCGTGCCCTTGGTCTGGCGGAGCAGTTTATCGAAGACCTCCTCGATCGCGGCGAGATCCTTGTAAAAATCGAGATGCTCTTCCTCGACGTTGAGGATGAGAGCGTGTTCCGGTTGGAAAAGCTGCAGCGTCCCGTCGCTCTCGTCGCCTTCCGCGACGAAATATTCGCCCCGCTTGTCCCAGTGCGCGTTGCTCCCGAGAATCGGAATCTCCGCCCCGACATAATGCGACGGATGCAGGCCGCCCCCGCGCAAAACATGCGCCGTCATCGCGGTTGTGGTCGTCTTGCCGTGCATCCCGGCGATGATGATGCCGCGTTTGCCGAGCATGATGGCGGCGAGCGCTTCGGCCCGGCGGATCGTCGGAATCTTCTGCGCGCGGGCCGCGACCAGGATCGGGTTGTCGTCCTTGATCGCGGAGGAAAAAACGATCATTTCGGCGTCGCTGGTGTCTTCCGCCCGGTGCGGTGAAAAAAAGCGCAGGCCGAGCTGGCCGAGCCGCTGTGTTTCCTGGGTGCGCGCCTTGTCCGAGCCGCGAACGTCGTGCCCGAGCTCGAGAAGCAGCGCCGCGATCCCGCTCATCCCGCTCCCGGCCACGCCGATGAGATGGATCGCGTGCCGTTCCGCGGTCAGGAATTTTGGAAGATCAGGCGGCGACGGCGTCATTCGGCAGGCTATATTTTTCCATCGTTTCGACAACCCTGGTGGCCGCGTTTTTCGGCGCGAGGGCGCTGGCGTTTTCCGCCATGGCGCGGAGGGCTGGGATGTCGTTCAGCAACTCGCGAATTTTCTGGGCGAGCAGCTCGCCCGTCAGTTCGGATTCCTTTAAAAGCAGCGCCGCCTTGGCCTTGACGAAGATCTCGGCATTGCGCGTCTGGTGATCGTCCGCCGCATAGGGGTAGGGGATGAGCAGCGCCGGCAGGCCAAAAGTGGCCAGCTCGGCCAGGCTGGCCGCGCCGCTGCGGGCGATGGCGAAGTCAGCCGCGCTGTACACTTCTTCCATCTGGTGATGAAAGGCCGCAACGAAGGCCGGGATGTTTTCGCGTCGATAATTATCCTCGAGCAGGCGCGCATCGCGGCTCCCGGAAAGATGAATCACCTGCAACGGGACGCCCTGAAGCGAGGTCATCGCCTTGATCAGCGTCTGGTTGATTCCGCTCGCGCCCTGGCTTCCGCCCATCACGAGCAGGGTCGGGATGCCGGGTTCCAGGCCAAGTTTGGCGAGCGCTTCCCTGGAATCGAGCCGGCGCAGGCTGGAACGAATCGGCGTGCCGGTAAATTCCGTTCGCGCTTTCGGAAAAAATGCGGCGCATTCCTGGAAGCCGAGGAGGACGGCGCGGACAAAGCGCGCGGTGTGGCGATTGGCTTTACCGGGAAAGGCGTTGGACTCGTGAATGAAAGTCGGGATGCCGCGCATCCGGCCGGCGATGACCGGCGCGGTCGAAGTGAACCCGCCCATCCCGAGCACGACGTCGGGATTGAACTTGCGAAAAATCCCGCGGCAGAGGGAGAGGCTCTCGTTGAATCGCCTAACGAACGCAAGGATGGCCGGAGAAAAGGGCGAGGGGAGCGCAACGGTGGGGAGTTTCTCGAACCGAAATTCCGACCGCCCCTCGGCCGCGAGGGTGTCGATCTCCTTCTCGGAAATGAAGAGCAGCACCTCGTGCCCGCGCTCCCGCAGCACCTCTGCCACGGCGAGACCGGGAAAGAGATGCCCGCCTGTTCCTCCACATGCGATCACGGCGTTCATATTTTTGGCACCACGAACGGACACGAAGTGCACGAAGACGGGAAGAGGACGAAGCGGAAACAAAATCTCTTCGGGGAAGCTTCGTGTCCTTCGTGGTGGCGAAAGAAATCCATTCAGATCCTCGGCGTGACCCGCGCCCGGAGTGCCATTTCTTTCCGCGGCGCGGGCTCGAGCACGCCTTGGCGGTAGATATTCAAGAGAAGCCCAACCGCGAATAGCGCCACCACAAGATTTGAACCGCCATAGCTCACGAACGGGAGCGGCAGGCCCTTGTTCGGCAAAAGCGAAGTCACGACCCCGATGTTGATCGCGGCCTGGAAAGCGATCAGGGAGACGACCCCGCTGGCGAGGAGGAGACCAAAGCGATCGCGCGCGTGGAGCGCGATCATCATCCCGCAGATGATGACGAGGACGAAAAGAAAAACCACGAGCAGGCTAAAACGCAGACCCAGTTCCTCGCCTACGATCGGGAAAATGAAATCGGTGTGGGCATAGGGCAGGTAGGACATTTTTTGCCGCCCGTTGCCCAGCCCGAGGCCTTCGATTCCGCCGCTGCCCCAGGCGATGAGAGCCTGGAGCTGCTGCAGGCCGGCGGTCAGTTTGTACTGCTCGGGATTGAGGAAGGCGAGAAGACGGCCGTTTCGTTCCGCGATGTGGGTCGCGACGTAAAGGATGGCCGCGACTCCGCCTAACGACAGCGTGCCGAGGAGGACGAGATTGGTCCCGGCGATGAACATGACGACAAAAGTCGTCGCGCCGATCAGGACAGTAGTCCCGAGATCGACCTCGGTGATGATGAGGGAAAGGAGCAGACTCACGATCGCCATCGGGAAGACGAACCCGCGCAGGATCCTGCTGCTTTCCTTTTCATAACGCGCAAACCAGAAGGCGAGAAAGAAGACGGCCGCGAGCTTGGCAAACTCCGAGGGCTGGCAGGTCATGCCCCCAAACTCGAGCCAGCGCCAGGAGCCATTGATCTTGTGCCGGAAAGGCGGGAGAAAACAGAGCGTCAGGCCGAGGAGGGAAAGGCCGAACCAGATCGCCCAGGTGCGCTCCCAGAAATGGTAATCGATCAGGGCCGCGGCGGTGCAGCCGACGAGCCCGATCCCGAGCCAAATCGAATGCCGGCGCAGGAAATAATAGACGTCGTTGTGGCTGTCGCGGGCAAAGGCGCCGGTGCTAAAAAGAATGACGATGCCGATGGCCAGCAGTCCCAGGACGGCGAGAAACAGGATGTAGGCGCTCTTCCGTTGCATTCGGGCGGGTCTGCTCTCGTTAGTCTGCCTTGGCCTTGTCGCTGTTTTGCACCGGGATGTGCAGTTTCTGGCCGATCTGCAATTTGCGCGGATCGGTGATCTGGTTGAGCTCAAGCAGATCGGCTTCCGAGACTTTTAAATGGCGCGCGATCGTGACCGGATTGTCCCCTTTCACGACGGTGTAGATCTTGCCGGAATCGAGAATGGCCGGGGTGGTAATGACTGTCTTGGCGGGTTCGGTCGGCTTAACCGCAGTCTTGCTTTCCGTCGTCTTCGTCGCCGCCACCCTGGCGACGTCGTTAGGCGCAGCCGCGACCGGTTCTTCCGTCGCCAGCGCTGGCGCCGCGGGCGCCGTGACGGGTTCGGGTGCGTTCGCCGTCGCCATCGTCTCGCGGGTTTTAATCGTGTTGAAAGCGATGATCCCGGCCACCGCGACGATGTGAAGGACGAGAACGATGAGCAGCGCGCGCGACAACTTCATGTTCGGCTCCGCCATTTGCTCGTAATCCATGGCGTCGGGCAGACCGAGCGAGCGCGAGCGGCGCGCGGTCGAGGCCTGGAGTTTCTTTCGTTTCAGGATGGATGGCATTTTCATAGTGTTGGATCGGATAAACCGCGCACGAGGGCGCGAAATTGATCGCCGCGGTCGGCGTAGCTCTTGAACATGTCGAAGGAGGAAGTGCCTGGGGAAAAGAGAACGATCTCACCCTCGCGCGCGGCGGCCTGGGCGCGATCGACGGCCGAGCTCAACGAGGAGGCGAGTTCGCATTCCGTCGCCTCGCGCCAGTCGTGCGCGACGCTCTCGGCGATCTCGCCGATGAGGACGGCGTGCCGCACTTTGCGCGCGACGAGCGGGGCGATGGAATCGAAGGCAAAGCCTTTGTCCTTCCCGCCGGCGACGAGGACGATTGGTTTGGTCGCGCTCAGGAGTGCTTTTTCGAGCGCGTCGAGATTGGTCGCCTTGGAATCGTTGATGTAGTCGACGCCCGCGATCGCGCGGATGAATTCCAGCCGGTGCAGCTGCGCGCGGTAGGCGCAGAGCGGCGGGACCATTTCGGCAAAGGACAAGCCGCGCGCCCGGCCGACGGCGAGCGCGGCCATCATGTTCTCGGCGTTGTGCGGCCCGCGCAGTTGCGCCTCCGCGAGGTTGAGGATGGGCTCTTGCCGGTAGGCGATCCAGCCCTCGGCTAACGAAAAGTCGCCGTCGTTCGTCCAGGCGCTGAAGGTGGTCACTTTCGCCTTCAGGCCCGGCAGATCTTCCGCGACGTTGATCACCGCGGTGTCGTCCGCAGTTTGGTTTTCGAAGATGCGGAGCTTGGCCGCGCGGTATTCGCGAATCGACGGATAACGATCGAGATGATCGGGCGCGAAGTTGAGCCAGACCGTGATCTCGGGATGAAATTCGCGAATCGTTTCGAGTTGGAACGAGCTGACCTCGACCGTTAGGACGACGTAGTCTTCCTTCTCGCGCACTGCTTCCACGAGCGGCTTGCCGATGTTCCCGCAGGCGACGGTGCGCTGCCCGCAGGCGTTGAGCATTTGCGAGATCAATTCCGTCGTCGTCGTCTTCCCGTTGGTGCCGGTGATCCCGATGACGGGGACGGTGCAAAATTGCCAGCCGAGCTCGAGCTCGCCGATCGTCGGGATGTTTTTGCGCGAAAAATTTCGGCCTAACGCCAGCTCCGGATCGATCCCCGGGCTGAGCACGCCGAGATCGTAAACCGCGGGATCTTCTTCCGCCGCCGGCCCGCAGAGCATGTAAACGCCCTTTGCGCGAAGGGGATCGAGCCCGGCGAGTTTCTCCTCGGGCGCGCTGTCGAGCATCGTCACTTTTGCGCCCTCCTCGGCGAGGAGAAGGGCGGCCGCTTTTCCGCTCCGGCCGGCGCCGAGAACCGCGACATTTTTGTTTTTGTAGTCGGGCTTCATCTCGCTTGTAGACGTTTCGCTCTGCGAAACGCGGGTGTGAATTCCCTTTGCTCTTTTCGTTTCGAACTCTTGGGCCGCGTTTCGCAGAGCGAAACGTCTACAGCGCCGAGCGCTGCGACCGCGAAAAGTGAAATGCGACCTGTCATCGGAGTTTGAGGGTGGCCAATCCGAGAAGCGCGAAGACGATGGAGAGTATCCAGAAGCGCACGATGACGGTGTTTTCCTTCCAGCCGCTCAGTTCGAAATGATGATGGATCGGCGACATGGCAAAGAGCCGTTTGCCGGTGAGCTTGAAACTCAGAACCTGGAGGATGACCGAGACCGCCTCGATCACGAAGACGCCGCCGACGACCGCGAGGAGCAGCTCCTGTTTGCAGCAGATCGCGACCACGCCAATCATCCCGCCGATCGCGAGCGAGCCGGTGTCGCCCATGAAGACTTTGGCGGGGTGGCAGTTGAACCAGAGAAAGCCGAGCCCGGCGCCGACGAGCGCGGCGCAGACGATCGCGAGTTCGCCTGAAAAGGGATAAAAGGGGACCTGGAGATATTGCGCGATGCGAAAATTTCCCGCCGCGTAGGCGAGGAGCGAATAGGCAAAGGCGACCGTGATGGTGCAGCCGATGGCGAGACCGTCGAGGCCGTCGGTCAGGTTCACGGCGTTGGAGGCGCCGACGATGATGAGCGCGAAAAAGAAAAAGGTGAAGACGCCCATGTTCACGATCACGGGCAGTTTGTAGAAGGGCAGGTAAAGCGAGCGCGCCTGCACTTCGATCAGCGGATTGAAAAGGAAAAACCCGGTCACGATGCCGGCGAGCGCGATCTGGAAGACGAGCTTCAGCCGGCCGCTGATCCCGTCCGACTTTTTCTTCGTCACCTTCAGGTAGTCATCGACGAAACCGAGAATGCCGAGGTAAACCGCGCAGAAGAGCACGAGCCAGACAAAGGGATTATCCGGCCGCGCCCAGGCGACGGAGGCGACCACGACCGAGCCGATGACGAGAACGCCGCCCATCGTCGGGGTGCCCTGTTTCCCGCCGTGTAATTCGGCGAGATGACGCACTTCCGAAGCGGTCCGGATCGGCTGGCCGATCTTGAGCGAGACGAGTTTGCGGATGACGTAGTTGCCGAAAAGAAGCGAAATCGCGAAGGCCGTGATGGCGGCGAGGACGGCGCGAAAGGTGACGTAATAGAAGACGTTGAAGCCTTTGAATTCCTCCGTCAGGAGATGCAGGTAGAACATCATGACGCGCAGTGGGTCTCCAGCTGGCGTTTGGCAAATTCTTCCAGGACGCGCTCGGTCCGGGCGGCGCGGCTGCCCTTGATCAGGACGAGATCGCCGGGATGCGCCGTCTCGCAGAGAAACTCGGCCACTTCCTCGACCGAGGCGAGGGTGCGGCTGTTCTTCAGGCCGGCCCCGCGCGCGGCGCTGGCGATCTCGGCGGAATCTTTCCCTAACGAAATGAGATGATCGATGCCTAACGAGGCCGCGACTTCGCCGACCTCCTGATGGCCGCGGGCGGATTCGGCGCCGAGCTCGGCCATTTGCCCGAGGACGGCGAAGCGCCGGCCGTCGGTCTCGAGCTCGGCCAGGGTGCGGAGCGCGGCCTTCATCGAGTCGGGATTGGCGTTGTAGCTGTCGTCGATGAACTGGACGCCGCCGATGTTCTTGATTTGCAGACGCGCCTTGGTCACCGGCGCGGCCGCGAGGCCGGCGGCGCATTGTTCGAGGGAAAGGCCGAAAACGCGGCCGGCCGCGATCGCGAGCAGGGCGTTCTGCACCATGTGCAACCCCGGGACCGGCAGGACGGCGTGACAGCGGTGCGCGCCCTCGCAAACGGTGAATTCCGCGCCTTCCGCGGTCTGGACAATTTCGCGCGCCTGCACTTCGCCGCCATCGATCCCGGCGAAAATGACCTTGGCCGAGGTGCGTTGCGCGATGGCGTCGGCGAATTCATCGCCTCGGTTCAGGATGAGGGTGCCATCCGGCGGCAGCGCGGCGGCGAGCTCGCCCTTCTCCTGCGCGATGGCTTCGCGCGTGCCCATGAATTCCAAATGCGCGATGCCGATATTGGTGATGATCGCGACGTCGGGCCGCGCCAGTTGCGCGAGCGGGGCGATTTCGCCCGGGTGATTCATTCCGATTTCCCAGACGCCGATCTGGTCGCTGGCAGTGGCCTCGAGCATGGTTTGCGGCAGGCCGACGTGGTTGTTGAAATTGCCTTCCGTCTTCGCGACCTGGAAACGATGCCCCAGGACGGAGGCGGTAAAATCTTTCGTGCTCGTTTTCCCGTTGCTGCCGGTGATGGCGACGACTTTTAGGCCTAACGAGCGGCGGTAGTCGGCAGCGACCTGTTGATAGGCCACGAGCGTGTCCGCGACCCGGAGGATTGAGAAATTAGGCGCCGGTTTCCCGGTCCACTTCGTTTCGACGATGGCGCCGACCGCGCCGCGCTGCATCGCCTGCTCGACAAATTTGTGGCCGTCGAAATTGTCGCCCCGCAGGGCCAGGAAAAGATCGCCCGGTTGGATCGACCTCGAGTCGGTACTGAGGTGGGTGACGAGGCGATCGCCGTCCCCGTTTTGCCTGACGGCCCCGGCGAACTGCGCAATCTGTGCAATCGAAAGCGGATCCATGTCTAAAATTCCAGCGGGCGATTCTCGAGCGCGCGCAGCGCCATCTGGCGGTCGTCGAACGGGATCGTGTGATCGGCAAATTCCTGATAAGTCTCGTGCCCCTTGCCGGCGATGAGGATGATGTCGCGCGGCTGGGCGAGGGCGATGGCGTGCGCGATCGCTTCGGTGCGGTCCGGCACGGCCTCGAAATTCTCCGAGCGGAATCCTTTTTTAACATCGGCGACGATGGCGAGGGGATCTTCTTTCCGCGGATTATCGGAGGTGATGATGCTGTAGTCGGCGTTTTGATCGGCGACCCGGCCCATGAGCGGGCGCTTTTGTTTGTCGCGGTCGCCGCCGGCGCCGAAGACGACGATGAGGCGGCGCGGGCTGAGCTCGCGCAGGGTCTTGAGGACGTTGAGGAGCGCGTCGGGGGTGTGGGCGTAATCGACGAAGACCTGGAACTGGCGTTTCGCCGGGACCATCTCGAGGCGGCCGGGGACCTGGGGCGACTTGGCCAGGCTCAGGACCGCTTCGCGCAAACTTACGCCTAACGAGTTGGCGGCGGCGAGCGCGGCCATCGCGTTCATGACGTTGAAACGGCCGATGAGCGGAACGCGGACGAGGTAGATTTTGCCGCGAGCGTCGAGCTGGAAAGAGGTGCCGCTGAATTCAGCCCGGTAGTTGGAAGCGCGAAAATCGGCCCGCGCGCCCATCCCGTAGGTGACGATCGGAACGTCGTCGCCGAGGCGTTTCACGAGCAGCTCGCCGTAGCGATCGTCGATGTTGATCACGGCGCTCGCCTGCTTCTTGTTAGGCTGATTTTTCAACCCGGTGAAGAGGAGCGCCTTGGCCTCGAAGTAGTCCTCCATCGTCCGATGAAAATCGAGATGGTCCTGGGTGAGGTTGGTGAAAACGGCGACGTCCCATTCCAAGCCGCGGGTGCGATCCTGCGCCAGAGCGTGCGAGGAGACTTCCATCATCGCGGCCTTGCAGCCGGCGCCGGCCATTTGCGCGAGCATTTCCTGGAGATCGAGCGACTCCGGCGTCGTCCGAGTCGCGGGCAAAACGCGCTCGCCGATCTCGTAGCGGACGGTGCCGATCAACCCGCTCCGCATCCCGGCGTTTTCGCAGACGTGCTTGAGCAGGAAGGTGGTGGTGGTCTTACCGTTCGTCCCGGTGACGCCCGCCATTTTCAAGCGCAGGGCGGGCTTTTTGAAAAAGGTAAACGCGAGATCGGCGAGCGCGACGCGGCTGTCCTTGACCACGATGGAGGTGGCGCGGGAATGCGACTCCGGGCGTTCCACCACGATCGCCGACGCGCCTCTCTCGATCGCCTGTTCGGTGAACTTGTGGCCATCAACCGTCGCGCCGCGGACGGCGACGTAGAGACCGTTCTTCTGGACCCGGCGCGAGTCGTAAAAGATGCCGTCGACCTCGCGGTCGAGCGGCCCGAGGACTTCCTGGACCGGGATGGAGTCTGCGAGAATTTTGAGCTGCATGAGGCGTGAACACGCGAGACGCGGGAATCTAAGGGGCATTCGTTAAGGCGACTCGTCCGGCCGTGTTTTGCGTTTCACTTTCCTCATGCGGCTCAAGGTCGAGATACCGCGCCGCCCGTTCCGCGACGCGGGAAAAAATGGGTCCGGCGACAGTGCCGCCGTAGTTGAGATTGGGGTCCTTGGTGTGGGCTTCGTCGAGCACGACGAGGCCGACAAAGGCCGGGTCCTCGGAAGGAAGAAAGCCGCTGAAGGAGACAATGTATTTGTTCTTCTCGTAGCCGCCCCCGGGCGCGGCTTTCTGGGCGGTGCCGGTCTTGCCGGAGATGGTGAAGCCGGGCACGGCCGCTTCCGCCGCGGTTCCGCGCTTGCTCACCACTCCGCGGAGGGCGAGAGCGATCTGCGAGGCGGTCTCGGGCGAGATCACTTGCCTAACGACGGTCGGCTGGAGGCTGCCCGAGACCTTGCCTTTGTCGTCGATGATCGTCTTGACGATGCGGGGCTGCACGAGCTTGCCGCCGTTCGCGATCGTGGCCATCGCCATCAGCATCTGCAACGGCGTCACGCCCACTTCATGGCCCATCGGGATGCGGGTGATGGAAATCTTGCTCCAGCTCCGCGGCGGATGGACTATCCCGCGAATTTCGCCCGGCAGCTCGATCCCGGTGCGGGCGCCAAAGCCGAAACGGCGGATGTATTCGAAAAATTTCTGTTCGCCCAGCATCATCGCCAGTTTGGCCGCGCCGATGTTGCTGGAATGGACGAGCACGTCCTGCACGCTCAGGTCGCCGTAGCCTTTGTGGCCGTGATCGTGGAGAGGGCGGCCGCCGATGTTCCAGACGCCGTTCTCGCAGAAGACCATGGAGTCGAGGCTGACCTTGCGCTCGTTGATCGCGGCCGCCGCGGTCACGATCTTGAAGGTCGAGCCCGGCTCCATCAGGTCGATGATGGCCCGGTTTTTCATCTGCTCCGGCTTGGCCTCGGAGCGGAGATTGAGGTCAAAGTTAGGCCGGTTCGCCATCGCCAGGATCTCGCCGGTTTGGGGCCGCATGAGGATGATCGTGGCCTTGGCCGGGCGGAACTCGCGCACCGCGGCATCGAGTTCGTTCTCGACGATGGTCTGTAAACCCATGTCGATCGTGAGATGGACCTGCGAGCCGTTGCGCGGCGCGCGTTCCAGTCCGCGATAGAGGACGATTTCGCGACCCTGCGCATCGCGCTCGATGTAGCGATAACCGTCCTCCCCCCGCAGATAAGTATCCATCGAGGCCTCCACCCCCTGGATGCCTTTCTGGTCGAAATCGGAAAAACCGATGACGTGGCAGAGCATCGGGCCGTTGGGATAAACCCGCACCGTGCCGCGTTCGGAGTAAATGCCGCGCAGTTTTTTCTCGCGCAAAGTTTTCTCGAGCAGGCGGGCGTCTGCATCGGGCACCTCGCGTTTCAGGACAATGTAGCGCCGGCCGCTCGCGATCTTCTCCGCGATTTCGTCCGGCGGAAGCTGCAGGCTCTGCGCGACAATCGGGATGATGGCAGCTGGGTCGGGAATGAGAGAAGCATCGGCCACCACGGTTGCGATCGGCACATTCTGCGCCAGCACCTCATGGCCCGCGTCGTAGATCGCGCCGCGCTCGGCCAGGATGACGTTGCGGCCGACGTTTTTGTCCGCCGCCAGCTTGCTGTAGTGATCGTGCATCACGAGCTGGAGATGGATCAGCCGGTAGGAGAAGACGCTAAAAAGGATGGCGAAAAAAACGCAGACCAGGGCGCAGCGGGTTCGGCCATTCCACTTCATTTGCGGCCTCGCTGGTTGACGACCGGCTGGACTTCATCCTCGCTCGCGGGGTGACTTGAAGAATTCAGCCTAACGATGCTCTGTTCCGTGATCGGGATCATCTGGAGATAGCCTTCCTTCAGCCGCCGTTGCAGGGCGGTGCGGGAAGTGAGGGCGGCGATCTGCACCTTGGCGTCCTCGTTCTGGGTGCGGGTGGCGATCAAGTCCTGCTCGAGCGCGCGCCGCTGCACGCCCTGATGATGAAGCTGCACCGTGAGGTAGACATAGCTCAGACCGGTGGCGGCGAGGAAAGCCACGATCACGATCCAGCGCGCGAGCGCCGGGGCATCGATCGGGTTGAAATTTTTCCGCCGGCGCCGGTTCATCCGATCCTTTCTGCGACGCGCAACTTGGCGCTGCGGGAGCGCGGGTTGGCCCGTTGCTCGACCGCGTCGGGTTCGATCGGTTTCGAGGTGATGAGGCGCAGGGAGTAGTCGGGATTCGGTCGCGGCTCGGGCCATTCCGGCCGGTCGAGGAACTCGCGGCTGCGGTCGCGGAAGAAATTCTTCACGATCCGGTCCTCGAGTGAATGAAAAGTGATGACCGCGATCCGGCTCCCGGCTTCGAGGCGACTCGTTAGGGCAAGCAGGCCCTCCGCAAGCGCGCCGAGCTCGTCGTTCACTTCCATCCGCAGGGCCTGGAAAACCTGGGTTGCGGGGTGGCGCCGCCCGTGACGGCCGACCGTTTTTTCGATCGCCTTGGCCAGCGCGAGGGTTTCGCGAAAGGGTGTTTCCTTGCGCAGCTTTACGATTTGGCTCGCGATCCGGCGCGCGGCCGGCTCTTCCCCCAGCTCGCGGAAAATATTCTTCAGCTCTTCTTCGCTGTAGCTGTTGACGACTTCGGCCGCGGTCAGCTCGCGCCGCGGATCCATCCGCATGTCGAGCGGGCCGTTGCGCATGAGGCTGAAACCGCGGTCGGCGTTTTCCAGCTGCCGCGAGGACACGCCGAGATCGAGCAGCGCCCCGCCAATCTGCGCGATCCCGAGTTCGTCGAGGACGCGGCCGGCGTCGCGGAAATTGGCCCGGTGCAAGGTGACGCGCCGGCCGAAATTCGTCAGGCGCGCACCGGCGAATTCGAGCGCGTCGGGATCCTGGTCGAGCGCGAGGACATCCGCCCCGGTGTCCAGGATGGCTTCGGTGTGGCCGCCGCCGCCACATGTGCCGTCGAGAATGAGCGAGCCTGGACGCGGCGCGAGCAGTTCGATCATTTCTGTCGCGAGCACCGGGCGGTGATAGGTGAAATCTTCCATATCCTGCGCCTCCTCGTTGATCAGCAGCGGACCGGTCGCGAAGCGGATGGGCCGTTCAAATAACAGGGCGTTCATTTGAAGTTTCCTCCGCTACAGTCCAACCATGCTGGCCACATGCTGATAGGTGGGATGCTCCTCGGTGTGGGCGAGCTCGCGCCGCTTCAGGTTCCAGATCTCGAAACGCCCGCGCCCGCCGACGAGGGCGATCTCGCGTTTGAGATCGAGTTTTTTGCAAAGATCATCCGGCAACACGAGGCGGCCCTGTTTGTCGGAGGCGCCGTGCTGGGCTTGCGCGTGGAGCTGGCGGAAAAAAGTGCGGAGATCGCGCGGGGAAACGCCGACGACATTTTCCGCCGTGGCGCTGATTCGCTCGAACTCGTGCGGGGGCATGACGAGCAGATATTGTCCGCTCGGCTCGGGGACCATGAGGAATTCCTCGCCCGCGCCGTTGCGCCGCCAGCGGGAGGGGATGGTGACGCGATGTTTCTCGTCGAGTTGATGACGAAATTCTCCCGCGTAAAAAGCTGAGTTTGTAGAGACCGAATCCATACCGCAGGAGATTTACACCAAATTAATCCACTTCCCCCCACTTTAAACCACTGCGAATTTGCCGGGTCAATGAAATAAATGCCGGTTTGCACGCTTTTCTTTCGCTCCGTAAATTCCGGCCCCACCCATGTTTCGGCCTTTTCTCACTTTGACCGTCGCTTTTGCCCTGACCGGCGGCAGCCTTCTCGCGTTCGCCCAATCGGGTGACGACACCGTTCGGGTGACCGTGACAATGAATCCCGACGGCTCGAAAACGGTTTACCAAACCGACGGCGCGAATCGGCGCTCCACCGCCACGACCACCGCGGCGAACGGAAAAGCGCTGGGCAGGATTATCTACAAGCTGGATGCCGCGGGTCGCTACGAAAGCGGCGAGGTCTTCGCCGCCAATGGCAAGCTGCGTTTCAAGACCCGCTACCGCTACGACGCCGCCGGCCATCTGCTCGAGGAAGCGCAATTGGCCAAGGATGACTCGGTGCAGAACCGGATTGTCTACAGTTACGACGCCGCGGGCCACCAGAGCGGCTATGCGATCTATGACGGAGAGGGGAAGCTCCTCGGTCGGACGACTCCGAAAAAAACCGGCGGCCGGGGCCCGCGCTAACTGGAGAAACTACTCGGGATCAAGTCTCACCTTTCGCGGATGCTAAAAGTCATCTCCCAGGTTTAATTTGTCATCCTGAGCGGAGCGAAGGATCAACTGACTGTTTCTGGCGGCGAAGGCGCGAGGGGAAGCGGAATAGTTAGAGATTCTTCGCTCCGCTCAGAATGACAAGAGGAGATGGCGCTAAGTTGTAGCGGCGCTCTGTCAGCGCCGAAACGATGATTCCACGACACGACGGCGGCGGTCACAGACCGCCGCTACGATGAAAGCGTGACCAACCGTCGTTAGCCAAGAGATATCCGGCCAGGGCAGCTCAGGCAGGTGGCCTTCTCTGCACTTGCCAGCGCTGGCAAAGGGAGTTATCAGGTCTTCGCATGATCGATTACATCCAGAAGGGTGGTCTTCTCATGTGGCCCATTCTGGTCTGCAGCATCATCTCGATCGGCGTCTTCGCGGAACGGCTCTTTTATTTCCACCGCGCCACGATTCACGTCGGCGAATTTCTCCAGGGACTTTCGAATCTGCTCCAGCGCCGCAACTTCGCCGAGGCCTTGCACGAGTGCGCCGGCACCCCCGGCCCAGTGGCGCGGGTGATCCATTCCGCGATCATTCGCCACGACGCGCCGCGGAGCGAACTGCGCGAGATCGTGCAGGAAGCCGGTCAGCTCGAGGTGCCGAAGCTGGAGCGCTTCCTTGGCGTGCTCGCAACCCTGGCCTATCTCGCCCCGCTCATTGGTTTGTTAGGCACGGTCGCCGGGATGATCGAGGCTTTCGGGATGGTTTCCTCAAACGGCGGTTACGCCACGGTCACGGAACTTTCGACCGGAATTTACCGGAGTCTCCTCACCACCGCAGCCGGGCTCGTCGTCGCGACGCCGACCTTTGTCGGCTACAGTTATCTTTCCTCCCGGGTGAACACTTTATTGCACGACATGGAGCGCGCCGGGATCGAAGTCGTCCATATGCTGACCGATCACGCGCCTTCGGCCGAGATCATCAGCTTTCAACAGGCGCAGGAAAAAGCAGCGCTGCGCCGGGGCGAGCGCTGAGCGGTGCGGTCCTTCGTTCTCGCGCCTAACGAGCCGCCACGGATGCGGAACAACGGCCGGGTTTTTAAATGAAGCTTTCCCGTACCAGCAACATCAGTTTCGGATGGCTTTATGTCTTTCCCCTGCTCGATGTCGTTTTCCTTCTCATCTTCTTCTTTCTTCTCAGTTCGAGCTTCGTCCTCCAGCCGGGGATCGCGGTGACCGTGCCGTTCTCGCGTTTTACCCTCGGCCCGCAACCGAACCAGCAGATCATCAGCATTACCTCTGGCCCGAATCCGGCGATTTATTTGCGCGACCAGAAGGTCACGCTCGACCAGCTCGGCCCCGCCCTCGACCTGACGAAACGCGAAGGCCGCGCCATCGTGATCAAGGCCGATCGCGCCGTTTCCTATGAGCTGGTGATGGCGGTGACCAACGCCGCGCTCGAGCGCGGGATCAACTCCGTCGCGCTCGCCACGACTCCGCAACAGTGAGCGCCGAGAGCTATGCCTCCGCCGAACCCGGCGGTTTGCTGTTTCATTGGGAACGTCCGCGCCGGCGGAAAGTCGCGATCGCTGGTTTCCTCGTCGGCTCGGCTGTGCTGCACGCGCTTTGCTTTTATCTTTTCCAGGTCGTCTATCCGCCGGCCATTTCGCTCCTGCCGCCTCCCGCGCAGGTCAGCCTGATTGCGCCGACTTCGGCGGAGGCGCGGACCTTTTTGAGTTGGCTCGAAGCCGAAGATCCCGCCCTCGCTTCGCAGACCCAGCGGCCGGCCGACGCGCGCGCCTTTCAACTGCCGCGGGTCGCGCACGTCCCTTCCTACCTCGCCGTCCCGCCCCGGCTAAAGGAATTGCCCGCCGGCAAAACGTCGCCCGTCGCGCCTTCCGCCATGCCGCCGGCGCCGGTGCCGGTCGCAGCCGCGGTGAAACCCGCGCCGCCGCTCCCGGCGCCGACGAGCCTGATCTTTTCCGATGCTCTGCGCGAATTTCCGGTCACCCTGCCGGAGTTGAAATTTCACGCCTCGATCCGTGACGCTCCGGAAAGCGCGCGCTTTCGGGTCGCCGTCGATTCGTTAGGCGTGGTTCGTTATGCTTTGCTCGACCAGTCTTCGGGCGACGCCGCACTCGACCAACAGGCGCGGCAAGCGCTCGCGCTCTGCCGCTTCGGCACGAGCGGAAAACCGTTCCCGGAAGCGGAGCTGATCTGGGCGACGGCGACGTTCGAGTTTGGAACCGATCTGACGATGCCGGCGGACGCGGCGGAGCGCGCGCCGTGATCCGGGTCAGCCTGGCGGCGCTGGTCACGATTTATCTGCTCCTTTTTCTTGCGGCGGTTTTTCTCCTCTGGATATTTGGCGAGTGGAATCGTCGACGCCGTGAGCAGCGGGCGCTGCGCCACCGGCTGCGGTGTGTGATTTGCGCTTTCGAGTTCGAGGATCGAACGACGACGCTTCTGCCTCGCTGTCCGCGCTGCGGCAGCTTGAATGAACGTTTTAAACTGGATCGAATTTAATCATGGGAATGTGGATTGGCCGGAATCGAAAAGCACGCGTGTCCTATGGCTTCGACGAGATCGCCCTCGTCCCGGGCCGCGTGACCATTAATCCAAACGAAGTCGACATCACCTGGCGCCTCTCGCGCCGGGAGGCGGAACCGCTGGAATTCAAAATTCCAATCCTGGCCAGCGCGATGGACGGGGTGGTCGATGTGCGCTTCGCCATCGAGATGGGAAAACTCGGCGGGCTCGCCGTGCTCAATCTCGAAGGCGTGCAATGCCGCTACAAGAATCCGCAGGAAGTTCTGCAAAAAATCGTCGACGCCGATAAGAACGAGGTCACCGCGCTTCTCCAGAAAATTTACACCGAACCGGTGCAGGAGGATTTGATTGCGGCGCGGATTAAAGAGATCAAGGACTCGGGCGTTCCGGCGGCGGTCAGTTCCATTCCGCAACGCGCAGATCGTTTCGGCGCGATCGCGCAGGAAGCGGGCGCGGATATTTTCGTCGTGCAAAGCACCGTCTCGACTGTGCGACACGTTTCCTCGGAATATAAATCGCTCGAGCTGGCAAAATTTTGCGGCGAGATGCGCATCCCGGTCATCGTCGGCAACACCGTCGGCTTCGACGCGACCTACGAAATCATGGAATGCGGTCCGGCCGCGGTTCTGATCGGCGTCGGTCCGGGCGCGGCCTGCACTTCGCGTGGCGTGCTCGGTCTGGGCGTGCCGCAGGTCACAGCCACGGTCGATTGCGCCGCGGCGCGCGACGCTTATTTCAAAAAAACCGCGCGTTACGTTTCGATCATCACCGACGGTGGAATGAGCAAAGGCGGCGACGTCTGCAAAGCCTTCGCCTGCGGCGCCGATGCTGTCATGGTCGGGAGCGCGTTTGCCAAGGCCTACGAATCGCCCGGCAGCGGCTACCATTGGGGCATGGCCACCCCGCACGCCAATCTCCCGCGCGGGACGCGGATCAAGGTCGGCGCGACCGGTTCGCTCAAGCAGATTCTCTTCGGCCCGGCCGAGGTGGACGACGGCAGCCAAAACCTCGTTGGCGCGATCACGACCTGCATGGGCAACGTCGGCGCCAGCAACATCCCGGAATTCCAACAAACCGAAATCATCATCGCCCCCTCCATCCGGACCGAGGGCAAACTTTTCCAGACCGTCCAGAGCGTCGGGATGGGGACTCGGTAACGGGAAGTGACAAGTGACGGGTGATGAGTGACAAGTAGTCGCTGGAATCCCTTTTTTTCATGAATCGACGAGTCGTCATCACCGGAATGGGCGTTGCCACGCCGTTAGGCATGGAGTTGGAGCCCTATTGGCAAAACCTGCTCGAGGGCAAAAGCGGCATCGTCGAGATCTCGCGCTTCGATACCAGCGGGTTTGACTGCACGATCGCGGGCGAGATTCGCGACTTCGATCCCAAGCCGGTTTTCAATAATCCCAAGGAACACAAGCGGACCGATCGCTTTGCCCATCTCGCGATGGCGGCGACGAAAGGCGCGATGCGCGATTCCGGGATCGATCTCGATAAAGTGAATCGCGACCGTTTCGGCGTGCTCGTGAGTAGCGGCATCGGCGGCCTGAAGACGCTCGAAGATCAGCACACCGCGCTCGTTACAAAAGGTCCCGTCCGCGTCTCCGCTTTCACCATTCCCGATGCTCATCAGCAACATGGCGAGCGGACTGATCTCGATGGAGTTTGGCCTGCGCGGCCCGAACATGTGCATCGTCACCGCCTGCGCCACTTCCAACAACGCCATCGGCGAAGCCTGGCGGATCATTAAATTTGGCGACGCCGACATCTTCCTCGCGGGCGGTTCGGAAGCGGCCATCATCCCGATCGGTCTCGGCGGTTTCGGGGCGATGAAGGCACTCAGCACCCGCAACAGCGAACCGCAGCGCGCTTCGCGCCCGTTCGATCGCGACCGCGACGGATTTGTCATGGGCGAAGGCGCGGGCGTGATGGTGGTCGAGGAACTCGAACACGCCAAGGCGCGCGGCGCCAAAATTTGGTGCGAGCTGGCCGGCTACGGACTTTCCAGCGACGCCTACCATATGACGGCGCCGCCGCCCGACGGCGACGGTGCGGCCCGGGCGATGAAAATGTCGCTCGACCACGCCGGGATCAACCCGAGTGAAGTCGACTACGTCAACGCCCACGCCACTTCCACCGGTCTCGGCGACATCTGCGAAACGCGCGCGATCAAGACCGTCTTCGGCGAACACGCCAAGAACGGCCTCGCCATCAGCTCGACCAAATCGATGACCGGCCATTTGTTAGGCGGAGCGGGCGCGATCGAAATGGCGGCCTGCGCGCTGGCCATCCGCGACGGCAAGATTCCGCCCACGATCAATCTCGAAAATCCCGATCCGGAGTGCGATCTCGATTACACGCCGAACGTCGCGCGGGAGAAAAAAGTGCGGGTGGCGGTGAACAATTCCTTCGGCTTCGGCGGCCACAACGCGACTCTGGTCGCGACCGAATTCAAAGACTGAGCTCTGCCGGTCGTATTGCGGGCTCGCGGTCAGCCATGTAGACGTCGCCCTCTGGGCGACGCGGGCGTGCGCGGGTTTTCGGACGAGCCTTTCGTCCGGGCAGAGCGTTCCCCCGCGCTTCGCAGAGCGAAGCGTCTACAACCACAAGCTCGGCGGCGCCAACTCGACGACGTTGCCGGCCGGATCGCGAAAATAAAGCGAGCGCCCGCCCTCCGGCCAGTCGACTTCCGACTCGATCGCCACGCCCGCTTCCTGCAGCCGCTTGCGCCATGGTTCGATCTCTGAGTCGTCGATGACAAAGGCAATGTGGCCTTCCCCCGTCGCGCCGTGCGTCGGCACCCCCGCGTCGGCCACGCGGGTCCGCGCCGGATCGAACAGGAGCAGGACCGTCGCACCGCAGCGAAACGACATGCCCCGGTCATCGAATTTGGACACAATCTCGAGACCGAGCACTCCGTGATAAAAGCGCTCCGCCCCGGCGAGATCGCTGGTATAAAGCGCAGCTTCGCTGAGTTGGCCGAGCGGCATCTCTGACGATGCGGTCCATCTCGCGGCGCGGCAAGAGCCGGTTGCCGGTCCCCCTTCGGGCCGCGAGATTGGGCGATGCCGGAGATTGGAAAAATGCTGGTAATTTTTGGAGCAGTCATCGTCCTCGTTGGGCTCGCGCTCTGGAGCGGATTCGGAGCGGGTTGGCTGGGACGCCTGCCCGGTGATCTCCGGATCGAGCGCGGACATTCCGCTTTCTATTTTCCGATCGTCACCTGCATTATCATCAGCATCGTGGTCAGCGTGCTCCTCTCTCTTTTTCGTCGTTAGGCGAAATGGTCCCGGCGGAAAGAAAAGCCCGACTCGAGCGGCATGTTGCGCGGCTGCGCAATTGCCGGCGCTGCCCGCTGATGCATCCACCGCCGGTTTCCGGTGGCGCGGTTCTGAGCAAGGTGCTGCTCGTCGGACAGGCGCCGGGCGTGCGCGAGCCGGCGGCGGGCAAACCGTTCGCCTGGACCGCGGGGAAGACACTTTTTCGCTGGTTCGAAGAGGCAAGTGGTCTGCAGGAGGAAGCGATTCGCGCGAAAATATATTTTGCGGCCGTTTGCCGTTGTTTCCCGGGCAAAGCGCCCGGCGGTAGCGACCGGGTGCCGAATCCGCAGGAGATCGCGAATTGCTCCTCCTGGCTCAACCGCGAAATCGAGATTCTCGAGCCGCGGCTCGTCATTCCGGTCGGGAAACTGGCGATCGCGCAGTTCATGGAAATCGGCAAACTCGACCAGGTGATCGGGCGCAGTTTTCGCGTGCGCCGCGCGGGACGGCAGTTCGACCTCATTCCGCTGCCCCATCCTTCCGGCGCCTCGCCCTGGCATCGGATTTCTCCGGGCCGCGAACTCCTCGGCCAGGCCCTGCAACTTATCGTTAGGCACGACGCTTTCCCGCGCGCTCTTTCTTAAGTTCCTGCTTTCTTCTTCGCCTGATTCGTCCTTTCTTCAACCATGCCCGAACCGATTCGCGTCCTCGTCTGGGGCGAAAATGTGCATGAGCGGAAGAACGCGGTCGTGGCCGGGATTTATCCGGACGGCATGCACCACTGCATCGCGCAGGGTCTGCGCGAAGACCAGGCCTTAGAGGTGGAAACGGCCACGCTGCAGGACGAAGAGCATGGCCTAACGGAAAGCCGCCTCGCGCAAACGGACGTCCTCCTCTGGTGGGGCCACGCCGCGCACGGCGAGGTGCAGGACGCGGTCGTCGAACGGGTGCTCAGCCGGGTCTGGGAAGGAATGGGTTTGATCGCGCTTCACTCCGCGCATTATTCAAAAGTCTTCAAGCGCCTGATGGGCACGAGCTGCTCGCTCACCTGGCGCGAAGCCGGCGAACGCGAACGGCTCTGGGTCTGCAATCCCGGTCATCCGATCGCGCGCGGGATCGATCGCTTTTTCGAGATCGAGAACACCGAGATGTACGGCGAACCTTTCGCCATTCCGACGCCGGATGAGATTGTGTTTCTTTCCTGGTTTGAAGGCGGGGAGGTTTTTCGCAGCGGCTGCACCTGGAAGCGCGGGAACGGCAAAATTTTCTATTTCCGTCCCGGACACGAAGCGTATCCGATCTACTTTCACCCGGTCGTTAGGCAGGTCCTGCGCAATGCAGTCCACTGGGCCGCGCCGGAAGGCCAGCCGTGGATCGACAGCTGTCCGAATGTTCCCGTCGACGAGGCGCGCGAAAAGCTGGTCGCGAAAGGCCCGCGCCTGCACCAGGAGGGCGAGGCGGGGTTTCGTTAGGTGTCCACCCTTTAGGGTGTTTCCCGGCTAGCTATCCGCCCTTTCCGCACGCTAAAGCGTGGACACCGTACTACTTCTCAGGCAGCACCCGCTTCACCAGCCGATCGATCCCATCCTGGGCAAACTCGCTCGCCGGATAGAGCTTCTGCGCCTTCAGATACCAGGCCAGGCTCGAGCCGATTTCGTCTTTCGCTTCCAGCTGTTCCGCGGTCCGCAGGGTGCGCACGAACTCGGCCGCCTCGGTCGTTAGGCTGGCGCGCATCTGGTTCAGTTTGCTGTCGTCCGGGTTGTCCTTGTAAACCTTTTCAATCGTCTCCCACGCGCCGGCGTAGTCGCCGTGTTTCTCGATTTCGCCCGCCTGGATGATCGCGGTCTCGATCACCTGCATCTGATCAAGGATTTTCTTCAACTGCTCCTGCCGCTCCGGATAAAGCGCGGCGGCGGCGATGAAGCGCAGCTTGTCGTTGTAAATCTGGCGGTGGTTATGCTGGCTGATCAATTGATCGAGATCGACCAGCGCTTTTTGCTGCACGTCGGCCTGCGAAAAAATGAGGCCCGAGACATCGGCCAGCGCCGGATTCCGCGGCCAGATCTCGGTCGCGGCCTTCAGCTCGGTCTCGAGCGTGGCCCGGTCGCCGCTGACGGCCGCGTTGCGCGCCTTGGCCAGGTGCATCGCGCTCACGGTGCGGGCGGTTTCGATCGCGGCCAGCGGCTTCGAGTCGTCGAAATCCTTCGCGATCTTGTTCAGCTCTTTGACCAGCTTCTCCGCCAGTTGGTAGTCCTTCACCTGGATGGCGGAGATGAGCTGGTAATTTTTCTGCGAGAACTCCAGCACCTGACGTTTTTCCTCCCGCGGCAAAGTGCGCACCTCGGGCATGAATTCGCCGACACTGAACGCTTCCGCGAGGCGCTTGGAGGCGCTTTGCAGCTCGTTTTTCTGGAGGAGGAACCGGAAGGCCTGGATGCTTTGATTGACGTCACGGATCGCTTCATGCGCGAGGGCGTCGAGCGTCCCGACGGTCGGCGGCAGGCCGCTGCTTTTGGCAAAGAGATCCTTCGTATCCTTTCCAACTTCGAGTTTGCTTTCGCCGCTGTTGAAAACGTGGCGGTAAAACCGGGTCCCGATCAAAACATGCTGGAAACGGCGTTGCAGGAAGAGCTGCACGAAGAGGGCCTGGAACTCGATTTTCGCCTCGAGAATGCTGATCTCTTTTTTCGCCTGGTTGGCCTTGATCGTGGCGAGAATTTCGGCCAGCCGCGTGGTGTAGGGCTGCATCGCGAGGTCGCGCGCGAGCTGTTGTTCCTTGGCCCATTGCGCGGCGGCTTCCCCGTTCTTCGAGGAGGGCGCGCCTTCGAGCTTCTTCTGTTGCGCCGCGACCTGCGCGTTCCATTCGTTATTCTTGCGCTCCTGCTCGAGCGCGAGGTTGGCCTGGGCCAGGCGCTGGCTCGAATCCTGGGCGCGCCAGACGCTGTAAACCGCGTCGGCCAGAGCGTCGCAGAGGCGCGCGTCCATCTCGTAGTTGGCGGCCCGTTTCAGCAAACGAAAAGCCTGGTCGACCGAGTCGGCCGCGGTCTGTCCCGGGCCGAGCTTGCCCAGGATCGTGCTCAGGATTGTTTGGTAGGCCTGCGACTCGGCGCTCGTGTCGGCCGGGGCGTTGAGGTATTTCTCAAACCGCGCCTCAAAGAGCCGGTTGTTGTTCAGGTTCCAGCTTTGCCCATCCCACGTCACGATCTCGTTCGAGGGATCGAACATGGGGACATCGCCACCGAGAAATTTCGGCGCTGGCGAGGAAGAAGAATCGGCCGGTTTGGCGGCGGGAGCGGGTTGTTGCGGCGCGGGCACGGGCGACTGGGCCGGCGCGGCATCCGGCACCTGTGCGCGCAGATGCGCGCCGCTGGCGAGGAGCAAGAGTAGAAACAGCCGCCTCATACTTTCCGTATATCCCGGACGCGCAGGATGCCCTTGTCGCCGACCTCGATTTTAAAAAAATAGTGCTGACCTTTTTGGATATTGAGGTGGTTGAATTCCGCTGGAATGAGGAGCGCGAGGACGTCGTCGCGGTCCTTCACCTCGACGGAATAAAGCCGCCCTTCGCTCGGCGCCCAGGCGAGCTGCGCGGCGACGGTGGCGTCGAGTTTGTAGACATTGCCCCGCAGGCTGTCGGCGCTCTTGAGGTAGGCCTGCAGATCGAGCGAGGTCAGAGTGCGGTAGGGGTCGCTGACGTTTTTGAAAAAGACCCAGCCGCCGACGATGGCGGCGACGGCGAGGAGGACAACTCCACCGAGCCACCACGGATTAACGGAAGAACTTGCCCGGCGAACCACGAGCGCCAGAGTAGCGGCCCGCGTTTCTTTTGCAATCTCCGCGGCGTGGTTGAAAGCGGGTTCATTGGAGGAGGCAAACGATTTTTGTTGGCGACGCGCTTACCCAGACACGCCAAAGCGTGGACACCGTACGGGGCGCGAGCGGAAGTTTCCCCGTATGGTGTCCACGCTTTAGCGTGTTTCAGGATCACTCCCAGCGGCTGTTTTTCGAGCCGAGGTAGGCGACCACAATTCCGCCGACGATGTGCATCAGGAGCACCCAGGCGCAGAGTTCGATACGCGACCAATTCCGTCGCGCTCATGCTCTGGACGAAATCGTAGAAACGCGTTTCGCGCATCGTCTGCCAATAGCCCGACCAGCCCCAGTAGGCGGCGATGAAAGGTCGGGTCATGAGTCCGAGGACGTGCGGGAGAGCGAGGACCGCGCCGGAGAGCGGGAGCTGCAACCCGACGAGATAAACCGAGAGAAGCGACGCGTTTTCCGCCGACCGGCTCAGGCTGGAAATGGCGAGGCAGACGAAGGTCATCGCCGCGTTCGTTAGGCAAAGGATCAGGACCTGGGCCAGGAGATCGCCCGGGAAACGGCAGATCACGCTCACGAAAAATCCCATCCAGACCGATTGCGCGACGATCAGGACGCTGAGAAAAGCGACCTTGCTCGCGATGTAACTGGCCGGCCGGATGCCGGCGAATTTTTCCTTCTCGAAAATCGCCCGCTCCCCCGCGATCTCGCGCGCGGCGTTGTTCGAACCCATCAGGGTGAGGAGGATGACCTGGAACATGATCAGACCGGAAACGAGGCTGCCGACGCGGTCGGAGCGGAGGGCAAAGGCGGTCGTCTCGATCAGTTGCTGGAGAGCGTTGGAGGAACTGCCGGCCAGGTTTTGAATCTGCGGCAGCCCGCTCCAGGCGAAGATGACGACGAGACAGGGAAAGCCGAAAAGAAGCGCGAGTTGGAGCGCGACCTGCCCGCGATTGCGCAGAAAGAGCAGCCAGCGCCGCCGGAGGAGAACAAAAAATTGCGCAAAAAAATCCGGCGTGCGGTCTGGCGAGGGCGTTTCCGCGACATCGTTAGGGGAAATGGTTGCGCGCGGCGCGTAGTGACCGGCCTGCGTTTGCCAGAGCTCGTGCCATTCCTCGGCCGGCCGCGTGCTCAGGGTGGGGAAGAGCAACTCCAGATTCTCGATCTGAAAATAAGCGCCTAACGAATCCGGCGGACCCTGAAAAACCAGCCGCCCCTCGTAGAGCACGGTGACGGTGTCGTGCAGCTCGAGATGGCGCAGGCTGTGGGTCACGGAAATAACCGTGCGCTGCTCGATTTGCGAGAGGTGATGGAGGAGATGCACGATTTCGCTCTCCGCCTTCGGGTCGAGCCCGCTCGTCACTTCGTCGCAGAGCAGAAAATGCGGCTCGCTCACCATCTCAAGCGCCAGGGCGAGGCGCCGTTTCTGGCCGCCGGAAAGCAGGCCGACCCGGCGGTCCGCGATTTCCGCCAGCCCGACCTCGGTCAGGAAATGGGTCGTGCGTTCTTCCCGCTCCTCCGCGCTCAATCCGCTCACGCGCAGGCTAAGCGCGCTCTCGATACTTTCCGCCACCGTCAGGAGGTCGAAGGCGATCCCAAACTGCGGGACGTAACCGATCTCGTTAGGCGCGAGATCGTGCCGGTTGAGGTCGCGCCCGGCCCAGAAAACGCCGCCCTCGTTAGGCTGATGCACTCCCGCGATGGCCTTGAGCAAGGTGCTTTTGCCGCAGCCCGAGGGCCCGACCACGGCGTGCAATTGCCCGGGCGCGAAGTGCGCCGTAATCGCATCGAGCAGCCGGCTTTCCGTCGCCGCCCGGCTGGAGACGACGCTGACCTCGCGCAATTCGAGCATGATGGTTGGGATCGTGCCGCATCTGCGGTAGCTTGGCGAGGCGCTATGACGAAATTTCAGCGAGGAACGCTCTGGGCTGTCATTTTTTCTCTTGGCTTCCTCGTGGCGGTGGCGTTCTTCGCCCGCGCCGCCGCCGGTTGGTACCTTGGGAGCGGGCGTTTCCGCCAGCAGATCACGCGCGCGGTCGATCAGGAATTGAAGGCCAGGGGCACCTTTCAACCGCTCCATTTCACCGGCGGCACTTTTTATTCCGACGGCTTTGTCGCCGACGGCAAAGAACGCGCGTTTTTTTCCGAACTGCGAGCCGATCAAATCCGCGCGGTCGTGAACTGGCGCGGGTTGCTCGATCGCCGCTGGGAAGTGAACGAGCTGAATATTCAAAATCTCGAGATTCGATTCGCGGGCCGGACGCCGGCGGAAAGCGCAGCCAGGGCGGAGCCGACCCGGCCGGCGGCGAAGAAAAAGAGTTCCTGGAAACTCGACCTGCGCAAGGCCGAGATCGCGCAATCCGCCTGGCACTGGGGCGCCTCGCCCGCGAGCGCCGGTAGCCTAACGAAAAGCGGATTCACTCTCACGCCGGACAACGGTGCCTGGCTGGTCGAGGCCCGGAGCGGCACGCTCGCGCAGAGCGGCTGGCCCATCCTGACGATCGATTCGGCCAAATTGCGCTACACCGGCGCGTCGCTTTTCGTGACCGAGAGCGCGCTTCGCGCGGGTGAGGGGCGGCTCCATGTCGATGGCGAAATTGCCTTCGATCGCGCCGCCGATCTCCGGGTGCGGCTCGAGCAGGTCGATTTCGCGCCGTTTCTCCCGGCCGATTGGCGGATGCGTCTGCACGGAAAAATTGCCGGCACCGCCAAACTGCATGCGCCGCTGCCGGCTGGTGCGCTCCGAATCGAGGGCGACCTGCGGCTGGTCGAGGGCCAGCTCGAAGCCCTGCCCGTGCTCGACCAGATCGCGGCCTTCACTCGCACGGAGCGGTTCCGGCGGGTGGCGCTGACCCGCGGCTCGCTCACTTTCAGCAACGAAGGCGACCGCACGGTGGTGCAGAATCTCTTGCTGGAATCCGCCGGGCTGATGCGGGTCGAGGGCCAGTGCACGATCGCGCAGAATAAAATCGACGGCGTTTTCCATCTCGGCGTGACCGCGGCCAGTCTGCAATGGCTGCCCGGTTCGCAGGAGCGCGTTTTCACTGAGGCCCGCGACGGTTATTACTGGACGCCGGTGCGGGTGACCGGCCCGGTCGAACATCCGCGCGAAGACCTGACGAAACGGCTGCTCGCGGCGGCGGCGAGCGAGCTTTTGCAGAACTCCAAGGGCACCCTCGAAGACGCGGCCAAGACCTTGCTCGACCTCATTCCTCGTTAATCGGGCGTCTTGAAAGTAGCGGTGACGCCGGATTCAAAAGCGGCCTGCGCGCTGCTGAAAATTTGTTTTAGCTGCTCCTCGCTCTCGACCCGGTATTCGATCGAGTGGGCGTGCGTCGTGGTCGGATAAGTTTTCACGACGCGTTTCCAGACCTCGTCCGCGCCGACGCGCTGCCCGGCTTCTTTCGCGAGGTCGCTGATGCGATCGACTGCGGATTGTCCAACCCCGAGCGGCGACTTGGCCGCCGTCGGCTCGAGGTAATAAAAGCGCACCGTCATGTTGCCCAGGGTGTCGACATTCACCTCGTTCACCCGCGCCGCGCCATCGACGATGTACTCGTGGCTGCTGACCGAAACAATGGAACGGATCGCCACTTCGTAAGTGCCGCCGGGCAATTCGCAGCGCCAATAACGCAGCCGCGGCTCCGGCGTCGCGCTTGGGCTGGGCGACGGCGTCTGGCCATGGGCGGTCGCGGCCAGGGCGAGAAAAATTAGCAACCAGCGTGTTCTCATAATCATCCTAAAAACTGGCGTCTCATCCTGCCGATTCCGCTTCGAGCGGCAAGCCGATTCGGCGCCGGCCGCGGGAAGAGCGCCACGCTTGCGCGCCGTCGGTCCGCCGGATAATGAAAAATCGCCCAATGACTTCGTCTTCATCGCCTCAGCCGCGGATTGCCCTCGCAGGCATCCCGTGGGACGAGAATTCCTCCTTCCTGCGCGGGGCGAGCGAAGCGCCGCCCCTGATTCGCGCCGCGCTTTTCTCCAAGGCGTCCGATTTGCGCAGCGAAAGCGGGATCGATTTTCCACCGGAAATCCTGACCGACGCCGGGGATGTTTCCGCGCTCACCGGGCGCGCGATGCACGAAGCGATCGAGCAGTTTATCGGAACGCTTCTCGCCCGCGACTTGCGCCCTTTATCGTTAGGCGGAGACCATGCTGTGACCTATCCGATTCTGCACGCGTTTCAGGGCAAGTTTCCTGGCCTAACGATTCTGCAGTTCGACGCCCATAGCGACCTTTACGATGTCTACGAGGGGAACCGCTACTCCCATGCCTGTCCTTTCGCCCGCATCATGGAGGAGGGCCTGGCGACGCGGCTCGTGCAAATGGGCGTGCGCACGCTCGACCTGCACCAGCGCGCGCAGGCGGCGCGTTTCGGCGTCGAGATCATCGAGATGAAAGACTGGCGCGCCGGTGTTGAGCTGGCGCTGGCCGGGCCGGTCTATCTCAGCCTGGACCTCGACGCGCTCGATCCCGCCTTTGCCCCCGGCGTTTCGCACCAGGAACCGGGCGGGTTCAGCACGAGAGAGGTGATCGATTCGCTCCTGACGTTGAAAGCAAATGTCGTCGGAGCGGACGTGGTGGAATTCAATCCGCGCCGCGACCTCGGGGACCTGACCGCAAACCTCGCGGCCAAACTGGTCAAGGAGATCGCGAGTCTGATGATTCGTTCCTGTGCCGAGGCAAAGTGAGCCGCCGCCAATAGAAGCTTCGTTAGGGGTGATATACGTGAGTCACGTATATCATTCGAGCCCGACGAAATTCGTTCTGGAGCCCGCCGGAGCCTTTGATTGTGCTCGAACCTTTGGTTGTGCTCGAACCTTTGGTTGTGCTCGAACCCTTTGGTTGTGCTCGAACCTTTGGTTGTGCTCGAACCCTTTGATTGTGCTCGAACCCTTTGGTTGGGCTCGAGCCTTTGATGGTGCTCGAACCTCTGGGTTGTGGTCGAGCCTCTGGCTTTGGTCGGCGGGAGGGTTTCGCGCCGCCAATGAGCTGGCCACGCCGAACGATCTTGTTCCGCCGCCTCTCCGGATCCACAAATGCACTGCGGCAATCCGGCGTGAAGCGGGACGGTTCTCGACAAGGGAGCGTAACCGGTTCCAAGCTCGCTTATTATGAACTCACGGCGTGTGTTTTTGAGAAATGTCATCGGCTCGGCCGCCGCGGTGGCGGTCGTGGGAGCGGGGCGGTCGCAGGTTTCGGCGCAGAATAAGAACACTTCTCCGGCCACGAGCGCGCCGCCGCGCCCGGCGCCGATTGCGGCGGCGCGGGTGGAGGAATTTGTCCGGGCGGCGCACAGCGATTTGCCACAAACTCAGAAACTGCTCAGAGCGAATTCCACCCTCATCAATGCGACCTGGGATTGGGGCGGCGGCGACTTCGAGACGGCGCTCGGAGGCGCGTCGCACATGGGGCGGCCCGACATCGCGCTCTTCCTCCTCGAGCATGGGGCGCGGCTCGACCTGTTTGCCGCGGCCATGCTCGGGCTCACGCCCGTGGTGAAGCACGCGCTCGAAAAATATCCGGCCTTTCTCGACACTCCCGGTCCGCACGGTATCCCGCTGCTGGCTCATGCCAAAGCCGGAGGCGAGCCGGCGAAGGAAGTGCGGCAGTATCTCGAAGGGCTGGCTGGCCAGAAGGCCCCGGCGCAGTCGCCCTAACGACAGCCACGGTTTTGACCTGATCGCGCGCGCGGCCATCGGCGCGTGGTTCTGGAGCAGAGTTCCGGCCTGATCTCAGCGCCGTGAAAGATCGTCGCGGTAAACCGTCCCGCTCTTCATCACGAACCCGACCCGCCCGAGAAGCGCGACGTCCTGCAACGGATCGCCCGGCACCGCGATGAGGTCGGCGAATTTTCCCGCGGTCACGCTCCCGACGCGATCGCTCCAGCCGATGATCTCGGCATTCACACTGGTCGCGGCCACGATCCCGGCGGCGACCGGCTCGCCGAGGCTGTGGCGAACCGCGAACTCCTGCCAGTTCTCGCCGTGCTCGATCACGGCGGCGTCGGTTCCGAAACCGATCGGGATTTTCGCCGCGAGGGCGCGCTTGAAGCCGGCGAACATGATGCTCTTCATCTTGCGGCTGCGTTCGCGTTCTGATTCCGGGATGTTGTTTTTCGCACCGTCCTGCTCGATCGCCTCGATCACGCCGAGGGTCGGGACGTAATACGTTTTGCGGTTGGAGGCTTTGATCAGCGCGATCGCTTCGTCGTCGAGATCGGAGCCGTGATCGACCGTGCGCACGCCCGCGCGGATGGAGGCTTTGATTCCCGCCGCGCCGTGCGCGTGCGATGCGACCTGGCCGCCCCAGCGGGCAGCCTCGACCACTGCGGCTTTGATTTCTTCATCCGAGTATTGCTGCCGGCCGGGCTCGATTCCTTTCGAGAGGACCGCGCCCGTCGCCAGGATCTTAATGAAGTCCGCGCCGTGCTTGAAATTGGTTCGGACTGCTTTGGTGATCTCATCCGGGCCGTCGGCGAGATTTTTCACGAACGGCGCGTCGAGATAGATCGAGAACTGTTTCGCGTCGCCTGCGCCGCCGGTGGAAGAAACGTAATTGCCGGCCACGAGCAGGCGCGGGCCGGGGACGGCGCCGTCATTGATCGCGTTCCGGAGATCGACATCGACGTAGGGCCAGGTCGGCCCCATGTCGCGACAGGTGGTGAAGCCGGCGCGCAGAGTGACGAGCGCGTTGCGCGCGCCCCAGAGCGCATCGTGACCGGGCGTCGTCTTGGCCAGCGCATCTTCCCAGTGCACGCCCATTTTCCCGGTGAGGTGGGTGTGCAAATCGATCAAGCCCGGGAGCAAAGTCGCGTCGCCGAGATCGATCACGGTCGCGCCTCCGGGCACTGCGAGATTCGTTCCGACCTCGGCAATTTTTTCGCCCTCGACCCGGACCATTGCCGGCGCGATCGGCGCTCCACCGCGGCCGTCGAGCAGGTGCGCGGCTTTTATGATCGTGACCGTTTGCGCCTGGGTGTCCGGCATGACCCCGGCCAGGCAACAGAGTGCGATGATGAACCATCGCGATTTTGAAATACCGGCGCGTCTCATGTAAACCATGAAGCCCAAAGATGTGTTGGGTGTCCACCCTTTAGGGTGCCTTCCGCATTCAGGGTGTTTGCCATCTTTCTCGCACGCTAAAGCGTGGACACCGAACTCGAATTATAGCTCCGGGGCGTCCCAACCCTTGCCGTAATCCAACACCGGATACTCCTTCCAAATGCGCGCCGCTTCATCGCGACCGAACTCCGCCAGATACTCCGCGGCGCTCGAAAATGGCCAATCCTGCCAGCGCTCCACATAACCGTGACGTGCCGGGTTGTGGTGCACGTAATTCATCGTTGCCCAAAAATGCGCTTCGTTGCGCATGAAACGCTCCGCCGCACCGCACCAGACTTGCCGGCCGCGCTCTCCTTCCTCCCCGTTCCACTGAAAAGACAAACGCCCATGCATGCGCCCGAGATCTACGAGCAGATCGAGGATTGCGCTCGTCTCGATCAGCGCGTGGTAGTGGTTGGGCAGGACGCACCACGCGTGCACGAGCGCAGACCGGCGCCGAAGCGTTGCCAGCAGGATGCCGCAGAAATCCTGCAAGCGCTCTCGGGATTGGCCAATGTAAGCGCGATGCTCGTAGCAAGCCGCGGTGACATGGTAGCAGGTCTGCTCACTGGCGCGGTGAGGCGGGCGATGCCACGGCATTCTTTGGTCCTTGCGCCACGCCAGCAGCTCTGCCCGCTGGTTCGGGGTCAGTTTTCGCCAGAGATACATGTGTCTCTTCGGTGTTCGGTGTTCGGTGTCCACGCTTTAGCGTGTCTTCTTTACTGCATAACCAATTTGCGAAGGCGAAGACACCCTAAAGGGTGGACACCGTACACTCGACTTCGCTGCAGATGACGGCATTTTGCCGGAATGGACGAATCGAAAACATTGACCCGGGACGAAATTCCGGAAGCCGACAAGTGGGATCTTTCTCATCTCTTCGCGAGTGCGGACAAGTGGAGTGAGGACTTTGCCTGGATCCAGGCAAACTATCCCCGCCTAACGACCTGGAAAGGCCGGGTCGGCGAATCGGCCGCGACCCTGGCGGAGATGCTCGAGTTCGATAAGACGCTCGATCTGAAAATCGAACGGGTTTATCACTACGCCTCGCTCCAATTGGCGGAGGACAGCTCGAATCCCGCCTTTCTTTCGCGCATGGGGCAGTTGCAGAATCTGCTCACCACGATCGGGGAAGTGACGTCGTTCGTCGTCCCGGAAATCCAGGCGATCGCGGACGAGAAGTTCGCCGAGTTTCTGGAAGATCCCGCGCTCGCGGAATGGCAGATCAGCCTGCGCAAAGTCCGCCGGATGAAGCCGCATGTGCTCTCGGAAAAAGAAGAGCGGCTTCTCGCGCTCGGGAGCGCGGCGCTCGATGGCTACGACGACGCCTTCTCGCAGTTGACCGATGTCGATATGAAATTCGGCGTCCTGGTCGACGAGAAAGGCGAGGAGCGGCCGCTCACGCAAAGCTCCTACAGCAGCTTTCTGGTGAAGCGCGATCACGGGTTGCGGAAGCGCGCCTTTCACCAGTTCTACGCCGAGTTTCAGGATCACCAGTTCACCCTCGCGAGCTCGCTTTCCTATTCGGTGAAGGCGGATGTTTTCCGGGCGCGGGCGCGGAATTATCCCTCGGCCCTGGAGGCTTCGCTTTTCAAGGACGACATCCCGCCCGCGGTTTACGACGCGCTCATCGGATCCGTTAGGCAAAACCTCGCGCCGCTTTTTCGCTACTACGAATTGCGCAAGCGGGTCCTCGGTCTGGACGAATTGCATCCCTACGACACCTATGTGCCGCTGGTGGCGGAAATCGAAACCAACATTTCCTTCGACGAAGCGATCACCGACGTGCTCGCCTCGCTGGCGCCGTTAGGCACGGAGTATGTCGAAGCGCTCGGGGCCGGCCTGCGCGGGCGCTGGTGCGATCGCTACGAATCGAAAGGGAAACGGAGCGGCGCTTTCTCCAGCGGCAGCTACGGCGCGCCGCCCTACATCCTGATGAATTACAAGCACGACGTCTTCTCCGACGTTTACACTCTCGCGCACGAAGCCGGGCACTCGATGCATACCTGGTTCGCGCAGCGGAACCAGCTTTATCAGAACGCCGATTACCCGATTTTCCTCGCGGAGGTCGCCTCGACCTTCAACGAAGAGCTGCTCAATCACTATCTGCTCGAGCGCACGACCGATCCGAAAATGCGCGCCTACATCATCAATCGCCAGATCGATGACATTCGCGGGACGCTCTTCCGGCAAACGATGTTTGCCGAGTTTGAAAAAATCATTCACGCGCTGGAGGAGAGCGGCGAGGCCCTGACGCTGGAGGTTTTCAAAACCGAGTACCGCAAATTGCTCGAGGCTTACTTTGGGCCGGGCGTGGTGCTCGATCCCGAGCTCGATCTCGAGTGCCTGCGCATCCCGCACTTCTACAACGCGTTTTACGTTTACAAATATGCGACCGGCATTTCGGCCGCGATCGCGTTGTCGGAGCGGGTCATGAGCAAAGCGCCCGGCGCGGTCGAGGCGTATCTTGGTTTCCTGAAATCGGGCGGCTCGAAATTTCCGCTCGAGACATTGCTCGCGGCCGGAGTCGATATGCGGACGCCCGCGCCGGTCGAGAGCACGCTGCGTTTGTTCGATCGCCGCCTGAGCGAGCTCGAAGCACTCCTGTAGACGCTGGGTGTCCACCCTTTAGGGTGTTCTTAAGGATTTAGGAAGACACGCTGAAGCGTGGACACCGAGCTGGGCCCGGCACCTGCTATTCCAAGAGTCAATGAGACTCGAATGGCGATTGCGCAGCGCCTGCGGCTACGCCGAACTCGGAATGGACCGCGAATCCATGGCCGAACTGAACTCCATCCCGAAAGCCCAGCAGGACCGTCCGGAAGTCATCCAACTGCGCCTGCACCACCTCATGCTGCGCCAATCCTGGCAGCGCGCGCTCACCCTTAGCCGCAAGCTTTGCCGCGTCGCCCCCGATTGCGGCGCGGGATTTCTCCACGCCGGATTTTGTTTGAACCAGCTCGGCCGCACGGAAGATGCGCGCCGCGTGCTTTTGAAAGGCCCGCCGGCCCTGCGCCGCGAGCCGATCTATTATTATAATCTCGGCTGTTACGAAGCGATCCTCGGCCACGTGGCGGATGCGCGGCGCTACCTCGAGACCAGCTTTCAGATGGACGGACACTTTCGCGCGATCGCGAAAAAAGATCCGGATTTGAAGACGGTCAAGGATCTGTTGTAACGCCGCTGCGCCGCCGCGCCGAGACCGCCGCTACAATCTTCCGCCGAACGTGCGAACCTGCGGAATGCAGCGCGAAGTGGAGCTTGTGATCGACGACATCGCCTTTGGCGGGAAAGGGGTGGGGCGCGCTGCAGGCAAGGCGGTCTTCGTTCCCTTCACCATCGCGGGCGAACACGTCACCGCCCATATCGTTAGGGAAAAGAAATCTTTTGCCGAGGCCGAGCTGGTGCGGGTGAGCGAAACTTCGCCGCATCGCGTGGAGCCGCGCTGCCCTTATTTCGGCCGCTGCGGCGGGTGCAGTTACCAGCACATGGAGTACGAGCACCAGCTGCACTGGAAATCGCGTCAGGTGAAACAGGCTCTCCAGCGCATCGGCAAATTTCGCGAGCCGCCGCTGCGCCCGATCGTCCCTTCGCCGCTCGATTACGAATATCGCAACCGCATCACCGTCCATGTCGAGAGCGGTATCGTCGGGTTCTACCGGCACGACGCGCATCGCCTGATCGACGTCGAGCGCTGCCCGATCGCGCAGCCGGAAGTGAATGCCGAACTGGCCGAACTCCGCGCCCGGCGTCCGCGCGAGGGTCATTACACCCTGCGCGCGCACGGCGGGCCGCGGGTTTTCTCGCAAACGAACGACGCCGTCGCCATTCACCTCGCGGACGCCATCGCTGCGCTTGTTCCGCCTAACGAGACCCTTTTGATCGACGCCTACTGCGGCGCCGGATTTTTTGCCAAGCGCCTCCTCCAGAAATGCCAGCGTGTCGTCGGGCTCGATTGGGACATTCACGCCATCGCCGCCGCGCAGGCGGGCTCGACCGCCGCGGAGACTTATCTCGCGGGAGAAATCGCCACCCATCTCGCGGATCAACTGGTCCAGGCCGATCCGAAGACCACCACCATCATCGTCGACCCGCCCGCGACCGGGCTCGGGGCCGACGTGCGCGAAATCCTGCGCCGGCATCCAGTCGCCACGCTCCTTTACGTTTCCTGCAATCCGCCGACTCTCGCGCGCGATCTGGCCGAGCTCGTGCCGGCTTACAAGCTCGAAAGCGTAACCCCGTTCGACATGTTCCCGCAGACCGCCGAGATCGAGGTGCTCGCGCACCTCACGTTGTAGACGTTTCGCTCTGCGAAACGCGGCCTTGCGCATCGCCGGCAGAACGAGCGGCGTTTTCTCCCGCGTTTCGCAGAGCGAAACGTCCACAGCGCGCCGCTGCTTGACATTGCCGTTAGGCAATCAGAGCATTTCCGCAGTTCTTTGTTCTGCTTAATGGCGCCGCGGGTGCGGGGCCAGCGGGGGACCCAACTTCGGTGCGCGGCAAGCGCACCGATCGGGGCGAACGGTGTGCGACACCGAGAGCATTTAATGGCTCCAGCCCGACAGCTAACCTCGTCAGCGTCATTAAAGTGCAAGATCGGTCTCGTCGCGCGAGATCGCTTCGTCTGCCTCGAAGTTTCTGATTCCCACTAACGTCAAGCGACCGCGCAACGTCGATGTCCCGCGCGCGGCCGCGATCCTGTACGGCGACTGGGGCACGAGCAAAGCCTACGTCATCGGCCTCGCTTTTGCCGTCGGCGGTTATGCTTCCTTCTGGCTCATCGCCGCGATGTGCGTCCTGACCGCGCTCGTCGGCCTCAATTATATCGTCGTCTGCCGGCTTTACCCGGAAGGAGGCGGCGTTTACGCGAGTGTGCGCCATCGCTCGGAGGTGATCTCAATCGTGGGCGCGTTTCTGCTCATCGCCGATTACCTCGTGACGGCGGCGATTAGTTCGCTCTCGGCCTTTCATTATCTCGGCGTGCCGCATCCGGAAAAATTTGCCGCGGTCGCCATTCTCATCATCGGGCTGCTCAATCTCCTCGGCCCGAAACACACTGGCGGCCTCGCCTTTCTCATCTCGGTTCCGACGGCCCTCGTCGTCATCGCGCTGACGCTGTTTAGTGTCCCGCATTTCGGGGCGGCGGTGGGAAATTTGCAGCCCCTGCACGGCTCCTTCTGGGATAACTGGAACGGCTTTGTCGCCATCGTGCTCGCGCTCTCGGGCGTGGAGGCGATTGCCAATTCAACCGGGGTGATGCGGCTGAACAAAGGAACCACCGAAGCGAATCCCTCGGTCACACACACCTCCACGCCGGCCCTCCTCTGGGTCATGGTCGAGGTCTGCATCTTCACCGCGCTGCTCGGGCTGGCCATGCACGCGTTGCCCGGGCTGCACGGGGTCCAGCATGGCGAGGTCAACGCGCCGGGCGCCCACGGCGTGCGCGATTACATGCTGCGTTACATGGGCGAGACTTTCGCGGGTGCGGCTTTCGGTCCGTCGTTAGGCCACATCTTCGGCGTCGTCATCAGCATCGTCTTCGGCTGTCTTCTGCTCTCGGCCGTGAACACTTCCATCGTTGCGCTGATCACGATCCAATTTCTCATGGCCCGCGACCGCGAGATGCCGCGCATCTTCGAGCGGCTGAACCGGTGGGGCGTGCCCAGTTTCGGTCTCTTGCTCGCCACGATCGTCCCGATGCTGCTGGTCGTTTTCGTGCGCGACATCGCCGGCCTGGCCGAGCTCTACGCCGTCGGCGTCGTCGGCGCGATCGCGACCAACCTCGGCGCGACCGCGACCGACCAGACAAAGACGATGAAAACGTGGGAGCGCACGATGATGTTCGCCACCTTCATCGTCATGGCCGCGATCGAGATTTCGCTCCTCGTCGACAAGCCGAACGCGCGTTATTTCGTCGCCACCATTCTCGCGGTCGCGCTTATCCTGCGCGGGCTGGTGCAGGAAAGCCGGATGAAAAAGCTGGCGGCCCGCGCCCCGGAGAGCGTGCCGCTACAGGTCGCTCCGGCGAACGGCAGCGCCGTGCCGGTCGAAACGGGCGGCGCTGAAGCCATGCTCTGCGCCATTCGCGGGACCGGGCGCACGCTCGATTTCGCCATTCGCGAAGCGCGCGAAACCGGCCGGCGGCTTTACCTGCTTTACGTGCGCGAGCAGGCTTTCATGACGGAGGAGGATGTCGGGCGCAAATGGCAGGAAGACCCGGAAGCGCGAACGATTTTCGAGAAAGCGCGGGCGCTTTCTCCGGACCGGCCGCCGCTCTTTTGTTACGCGGTGAGCGATTCGGCCTCACAAACGATTGTCGATATCGCGGCGACCCTGGGCGCCTCCCGCCTCATCCTTGGCGCGCCTGGCCGCCACGCCATGACCAATCTTCTGCGCGGAAATCTCGTTCGCGAAGTCACGGATACCTTGCCCGAGGAAATTGATCTCCTGGTCTACGCGTAGGTGGGCCGGGGCGATCTCCGGTGGCCGAGAAAATACTTGCCCGGCGTCGGAATGCGTCGGTAACTCCACTCGCACTACTCATGGCTGATCCTCATATCGAAGCGCCGGGTGTGCATCATCGGCCCCGCAACGTCGACTGGAAGCGCGCCGCCGCCCTGCTCTACGGCGACTGGGGCACGAGCAAGGCCTACGTCATTGGCCTGGCTTTTGTCGCGGCCGGGTTCTCCTCCTTTCCGCTCATCCTCGCGGTCTGCGCGCTGACCGCGGTCGTCGGCTTCAATTACATCATCGTCTGCGCCCATTTTCCCGATGGCGGGGGCGTTTATTCCGCGGCCCGGCAACAAAGCCGCTTCCTCGCCTCGGTCGGCGCGCTCCTTTTAATCGCGAATTTTATCGTGACCGCGGCCCTGAGCGGCTGGGCGGCGGTGAGCTACTTCGGCGTGCCGCCGGAGTATGCGCGGGTCGCGACCATGCTCCTCATCGTCGTGGTCGGCGCGATCAATTTCTTCGGTCCCAAACACAGCGGGAGCGTCTCGATTTATCTCGCCATCCCGGCGGTGCTGACGGTGCTGGTCATCATCGGCTTGAGCAGCGGTTATCTCACCACCGAATACCTCGAGCCACGGCACGCCAATGTGGGCGTGGCCTGGACGCAATTTGTCGGCGTCATCCTCGCCCTGAGCGGCGTCGAGGCGGTGGCGAATATCACCGGCGTGATGAAACTCGATCCCGGCTCGACTCCGGAGCATCCGAAAGTCACGCGCACCGCAACGAAGGCGATCATTCCGGTCGCGATCGAGGTCGTGCTCGGGACCGCGCTCCTCGGCTGGGCCATGTTGTCGATGCCGAAAGTTTTCATCCCCGAGCTGACGAGTCACGCCGAAGACATGCTCCGTTTCCTTGGCGAACACTACGGCTCGCTCGTCGTCGCGCCCTGGTTCGGGAGCGCCTTCGGCATCTTCGTCGGCGTCGTCTTTGGCTTTCTTCTTTTCAGCGCGGTCAACACCGCGGTCGTCGCCCTCATCGGCGTCATCTACATGATGGCGCAGGACGGCGAAATGCCGAAGCAACTGGCGCGGCTCAACCGCCACGGCGTGCCGCGTCTCCCACTCTTTGTCGCGGTCGCGATCCCGATTGTCGTCCTCATGGTGACGCAGAAATTCGAGGCGCTGGCCGGGCTCTACGCCATCGGCGTGGTCGGGGCGATCGCGGTCAATCTCGGCTCGTGCACCTTCAACAAGCGGCTCGCCCTGACCTGGTATCAACGCCTCCTCATGGGCGTGACTTTTCTCATTCTCTTCGCGGTCGAGGTGACGATCGCGAAGACGAAACCGGACGCACTCTTTTTCGCGATCTGCGTCCTGGGCGTCGGCCTCGCCCTGCGCGCCTACTCGCACAAGCTTTCCGGGCTCAAAACGGTCACGATGACGAGGGAAGTCGCGGACATGGTCGTGCCCAACCTTCCCGAGACGATGCGGCCGAAGCTCGAGGAAGGGCAAAAGATCATGGTCGCGGCGCGCGGGATCAACCCGGTGCTGAATTTTGCTCTGGAAGAAGCGGCCCTGCGCAAAGCCGTCCTCTGCGTTGTCTACATCAAGGAGATTGCGGTTTATTTTGCCGGGGCGCCGGCCCTGGTCGGGAGCGCGAAATGGAAAGACGACGCCCAGGCGCGCGCGATCATGTCGCTCATGCTCAAGGAAGGGGAGGAGCGCGGCGTCTGCGTGCAACCGGTTTACGCGGTGAGCGAGGACGCTTCGGCCACGATCCTCGATCTCGCGGCGACGCTGGGCGTGGACTACATCATCCTCGGCGCGTCGCAGCGGCGCACCCTCGCCGATCTTCTCAAAGGCAGCGTCGCGACGCAGATCGCGCAACACCTGCCGGAATCGATCCGGCTGGTGATTTTCGGTTAAAGCGCGCACGCTCCTCCGCCGAAAATTGTCATCCTGAGTGCAACGAAGAGCTTGTCCTGAGTCTTCCGAAGGAATCTCTGACTATTTTGCTTTTCCGAGCGTGTCGGGAGCAGAAATAGTTAGAGATCCTTCGCTCCGCTCAGGATGACAGATTAAAGAGGAGCTGATAAGTAGCGTTCGCCTTGCAAACCTCACAAATGACACCGCCTAAAGTCTTGATTGCCGACTCGATTTCGGGGCGTGGCGTTGAGGAACTGGGCGCCGGCGGCGCGCTCGAGGTCGTCGTTCGGACCGGACAAAGCGAAGCGGAATTGGTGGCGTTGATCCCCGAGTTCGCCGCGATCGTCGTTCGCAGCCAGACGAAAGTGACCGCGCCGATTTTGCAGGCCGGGTCGCGGTTGAAAGTGGTCGGTCGCGCCGGCGTCGGGGTCGACAACGTCGATGTCGAAGCCGCCACCCGGCGCGGGGTGATCGTGATGAACACGCCCGGCGGCAACACCATTTCGACCGCGGAACACGCTTTCTCGCTTCTCGTTTCGGTCGCGCGCAAAATTCCGCAGGCCCATTCCAACCTGCAAGCCGGGAAGTGGGACCGGAAGCAGTTTGAAGGGACCGAGCTCTACAACAAAACGTTAGGCATCATCGGCATGGGCCGGATCGGTTCCGAGCTGAGCCGGCGCGCGATCGCTTTCGGGATGCGCGTCCTGGCCTATGATCCGTATCTTTCGGCGACCCGCGCGCGTTCGCTTCAGGTCGAGCTGGTCGAGGAAATCGACGAGCTTTTGCCGTTGGCGGATTTCCTCACGCTGCACACCCCGCTCACGGCCGAGACGCACCACCTTCTCAACGCCGCCCGCCTAACGAAAGCAAAACGCGGCGTGCGCCTGATCAATTGCGCCCGCGGCGGCTTGATCGACGAAGCGGCGCTGGTTGAGGCGCTGGCCAGCGGACAGGTCGCGGGCGCGGCGCTCGATGTTTTCGAGACCGAGCCGCTCCCGGCCGATTCGCCGCTGCGCGGAATTCCCAACCTGATTCTCACCCCACATCTCGGCGCCTCAACCGTCGAGGCGCAGGAAAGTGTCGGGATCGAGATCGCGCAGGCCATTCGCGATGCGCTCCTCCACGGCACGATCCGGAATGCGATCAACATGCCAAACCTCGACGCCAAGACGCTCGCCATCGTCGGGCCGCACCTGCGTTTCGGGGAAAAGCTGGGGCGTTTTCTTTCCCAGGTCTCGCCCAAGCGGGTCGAAAATTTGCACATCAACTACAGCGGCAAAGTGAACGAGGTCGACACCACTGCGATCACCCGCTCGATCCTGAAAGGCTTCCTCCGCCTCGCCGGCGGCGATGACGTCAACGAAGTCAACGCGCCCGCGTTTGCCGAGACGCTCGGGATCAAGGTCACCGAATCGCGCCTCAGCGCGCCAGGCGATTATACCGATCTGCTCGAGCTTTCGGTCGATGCCGAAGGCAAATCGCTCTCAGTTGCCGGGGCATTTTTCGGCGCGACCCCGCGCATCGTCAGCATCAACAACCGCCCGGTGGAAGCGCGGCCGCACGGCGTCCTCCTCGTGCTCGAAAACACCGACCGGCCGGGCATGATCGGGCGGATCGGGACATTGTTAGGCGCGCATGGGGTCAACATCGCGACCATGTCGCTGAGCCGAAACCAGGCCGGCGGCCGCGCCCTCACCGTGCTCAATCTCGACACCGCGCCGCCGCCCGAGCTCTTCGCCGAGATCGCGCAGAGCGACGACATTCACAGCGCGCAGGTGGTGGAATTGTGACGGCATAAAACCATTGCCCTCACCGCGCCCGATTCCTAGCATCAAATCATGAGCGCTATTCTCTGGACCCTCGTTATCGGACTCGTCGTCGGTGCAATCGCCAAACTTCTCATGCCCGGGCGCGATCCCGGCGGTTGCATCATCACCATCCTGCTCGGCATCGCGGGCGCGTTTGTCGCCGGTTATCTCGGCCGGGTTCTTGGCTGGTACGAACCCGGGCAACCGGCGGGATTCATCGCCTCGGTCGTCGGCGCGATGCTGCTCCTGCTCATCTACCGGATGTTCGCCGGCAAGCGCGGTTGATCGCCTAACGAACCTCGCGCCGCCTTGCCCTGGGCGCAGCGATCGCCGGTTAAGTTGGCGGCGAGGGATTCCGCGTCCATGTTAAGCCGCGACGGTTGTGGTGCTTCGCGCCCGGAGCCGTCGTTAAAAAATTAACCGGAGGACATTCCCATGCTGGCAAACAAAGAAGTCGTCGACGCGATTAACAAACAGATTGGCAACGAATTTGGCGCGGCCATGCAGTACGTCGCGATCGCGGCCTATTTCTCGGTCGAGGCGCTCCCGCAGTTGGCCGAACATTTTTACCGCCAGGCCGCGGAGGAAAACGATCACGCGATGCGATTCCTCAAATACGTCATCGATACCGGCGGCCAGCCCATCATTCCCGCGATCGCCGAGCCGCAGCCGACCTTTCAGACGGCCGAGGAAGCGATCCAGCTTTCGCTCGACCAGGAGATCGAGGTGACGCACCAGATCAACGCGCTGGTGGAATTGGCCCGCTCGAAGAACGACTTCATCACGAATAATTTCCTGCAATGGTTCCTGACCGAGCAGCTCGAGGAAGTTTCTTCGATGGACACGCTGCTCAAGATCGTGCAGCGCGGCGCGAATAATCTCCTGAGCGTGGAGGAATACCTCGCGCGGGTCGGGGTCAAAGGCGCCGGTCCCGGGGGACACTGATGTAGACGCCTCCCTCTGGGAGGCGCGGGCTTGCGCGCCGATTCATCTCCACCTCCGAGCGATGTTTTCCCCCGCGTTTCGCAGAGCGAAACGTCTACATCACTCCACCGTCACGCTCTTGGCCAGATTGCGCGGCTTGTCGACGTCACGACCGAGGGCGACCGCGAGATGGTAGGCGAAAAGCTGGAGCGGAATGACGGTTAAAACCGGCATCACGACGTCCTCCGCGTCGGGCACGAGGATGAGATCATCGGCGATGCCTTTTAATTTCGCCGCGCCGCTCTCGGTCGTGACCGCGATGATCGGGCCTTTGCGCGCACGCACCTGCTCGATGTTGTTCAGGTTCTTGGAAAAAACGGCGTCGTCCGGCGCGATGAAAACCGAGGGCAACTCCGGCTTCACGAGCGCGATGATGCCGTGCTTGAGTTCCGCGCTCGGATGCCCCTCGGCGTAAAGATAGGTGATCTCCTTCAGCTTCAGCGCCGCCTCCAGCGCGATCGGGAAATTGAGCTGCCGGCCGAAGAAGAGCATCCCGGTCGCCGCGACATATTTTTCGGCGACCGCTTTGATCTGGTCGGTCGTTTTCAGCAGCCGCTCGATCTTATCCGGGAGCGCCTCGAGCGCTTCGATCAGCGCGGTGCCTTCCGCGGTCGAAAGATGCCGCATCCGGCCTAACAAGAGGCCAATCAAAGTCATGATCACGACCTGGGAAGTGAAAGACTTGGTCGCGGCCACGCCGATCTCCGGCCCGGCGTGCATGTAAACGCCGCCGTCGCTTTCGCGCGCGATCGTGCTCGCGACGTTGTTGCAGATGCCGAGGGTGCGATAGCCCTTGCGCTGGCTCTCGCGCAGCGCGCCTAACGTGTCCGCCGTCTCGCCGCTCTGGCTGATCGCGAAGACGAGGGTGTCGCGGATCATCGGGGTGTTGCGATGGCGGAACTCGCTCGCGTATTCCACTTCGGTCGGGACCTGGGCGAGTTGTTCGATCAGGTACTCGCCGACCATCCCGGCGTGGAGCGCGGTCCCGCAGCCGGTCAGGACGATCCGGCCGACGTCGCGCAATTGCCCCGGCGTCATGTTCAACCCGCCCAGCTTCGCCGTGCATTCCTCGAGGCTGAGCCGGCCGCGCATGGCGTCGCGGACCGAGCCGGGCTGCTCGAAGATTTCCTTGAGCATGTAGTGCGGGTAATCGCCCTTCTTGATGTCCTCGGCGGTGAACTCGACTTTGCTGATGGAATGATTGCCGCGCTCGCCGGCGAGCGAGCTGATCTCGAATTTGTCGCGCTCGACCGCGACGAGATCGAAGTCGTTCAGGTAAACCGCGTCGCGGGTGTAGGCGACGATCGCGCTGACGTCGCTCGCGAGAAAATTTTCGTCTTTCCCGACGCCGAGGACGAGCGGGCTGCCGCGGCGCGCGCCGACGATGAAATCGGGAATGTCGGCATGGACCATGGCGATGCCGTAAGTGCCGATCACCTGCTGCAGAGCGCTGCGGAGCGCTTCCACGAGAAGGCCTTTGTGGCGCTGGGGATCGGTTACGCCCTTGGCGGAGTCGGCATAAATTTTTCCAACCAGATGCGCCAGCACTTCGGTGTCGGTCTCCGATTTGAAATGGTGCTCGCCCTCCTGGAGCAGGGTCTCGCGGATTTGAGCGTAATTTTCGATCACGCCGTTGTGGACGAGAGCGAGTTTGCCGCTTTCATCGAAATGCGGATGGGCGTTCTGATCGGTCGGCTTGCCATGGGTGGCCCAGCGGGTGTGGCTGATGCCGTAAGTGCCGGGCGCGGGCGACTCGGCCATGAGTTTCGAGAGCCCGGCGATGCGGCCGGCGCACTTGCGCGTCGCGATCTGGTCGCCATCGACGATCGCCACCCCGGCGGAATCGTAGCCGCGATATTCCAGCCGGCGGAGTCCATCCAACAGGATGGGGCCCGCTTCCGCTCGACCGACGTATCCGACAATGCCGCACATAAGTAGGGCGGAAGCGTGACATCGACGACCACCCGACGCAAGGAAGGGGCACGTAGCGAAAAACAAAAATCGTGAATCCGCTGCGTGAATCGGCTTAAGTTGCCCTCTTCGCATGCCTCAATCACCTGCTTTACCGCCCGGCACCACGCAACGCACCCTCTCCATCATCATGGGCGGCGGCGCTGGGACCCGCTTGTTTCCGCTGACCAAGGATCGCTCCAAGCCGGCGGTGCCGTTAGGCGGGAAGTATCGCCTGGTCGACATCCCGATCAGCAACTGCCTCAACTCCGGGCTGCGCTCGATCTACGTGCTGACGCAGTTCAACAGCATGTCGCTGCACCGCCACATTCAGGCGAGCTACAAGTTCGATAATTTCTCGCGCAGTTTCGTCGACATTCTCGCCGCCCAGCAGACGCCCGAGGGGGCGCAATGGTACCAAGGCACAGCCGACGCCGTCCGGCAGAACCTGCGCTACTTCCTCGAGCAGCCCTACGATTATTTCCTCATTCTGAGCGGGGATCAGCTTTACCGGATGGATTTCCGGACGCTGCTTCACCAGCACATTCGTTCGGGAGCGGAGATCACGCTTGCGACCACGCCAGTACAACGCGCGGCGGCGGCGGATTTCGGGATTATGCTGAGCCGGCCCGACCACCGGATCACGCGCTTCGAGGAAAAGCCAAAGGAGGCCGCCCTGCTCGACGAGCTCAAGCTCGACCGGCAACTCCTCGAATCGATCGGGAGCAATGTCGAAGAGGAACTCTTCGAAGCCTCCATGGGCATTTACGTTTTCAACCGGCAGGTGCTGGTCGATTGCCTCGACAGCGACCTGGACGATTTCGGGAAACATGTCATCCCGAAGGCGATCGTGGATCGGCACGTCAACTCCTACATTTTCAAAGGCTACTGGGAAGACATCGGAACGATTCGCGCCTTTTACGAGGCGAATCTCGACCTGACGGATCTGAAACCGCAGTACAGCTTTTTCGAGGCGACGTCGCCGATCTACACCCACCCGCGGTTTTTGCCAGGGAGCAAAATCAACGGCGCGACGCTGCGCCAGGCGATCATCTCGGACGGCTGCATTATTTCCGACGCGCACATCGAGCGCAGCGTCATCGGCGTGCGCAGCATCATTCGGAGCGGGGCGACGATTCGGAACAGCGTCATCATGGGCGGCGACCACTTCGAGGGCGCAGCCCCGGCGCCCGCCGGCGATGTCCCACCGATCGGGATCGGTCGCAATTGCGTGATCGATCGCGCCATCATCGACAAGAACGCGCGCATCGGCGATGGCGTCGTCATTACGCCGGAAGGCAAAGAGTTGAACCTCGACGCGGGAAATTATTACATCCGCGACGGGATCGTGGTGGTGCCGAAAGACGCCGTCATCCCGGCCGGCTTCTGGATCTGAGCGTCGCCCCTGCGCGCGCGATCAGTAGTCGACGCCGGCGCCGCCAAATCCGCCGGTGCCCGAGCCGCCGAGACCGGAGGGCACGTTCGCGCCGGTTTCCCACTTGGCCGGCTTATTCCAGGGAATGGACGACTCCTTTTGGGCGTCGGGATCGGTGATCAACGCAGTGCGCGGTTCCTTCGTCGCGCAGGAGGAGAAAAGGGCCAGGGCCACTCCGGCGAGGGAGAAGGTGAGGCAAAGGTTGAGTAGTCTACGGACGGGTGTTTCCAGCATATACGACGGTATCTCCGGGCTGCACCTGGACGCCGCGCGCCATGGTGTTGCTCAAGATATCGCCTATCGAGGTGGTTGGTTCAACTGAGGAGATGCGGATCTTTCCAATGAGCGCTCCCTGGCGCATGATGAGCATCTCGGAATTCGGAACCACTCCCTGCCGGTCGCCGAGGTCGAGAACGACGAAATTGTAGGCCTGGTTTACCGCCAGCACGATGCCATGGACCCCGGCCGCGTTCACGCCCGACTCCCGCCGTTTCTTGTCGGCTTCCATCTCGGTCACCTTGTCCTGGGCCGTCTTCACCTTGTCGGCCAGGACGGCCTTTTCCTGCTCGGCCGCCTCGAGCTGACTCTTGGCGTCGTCCAACATCGCTTTCATCTCGTTAGGCGAAACCGCGCCCTCCATCCCCGGCACCCCGGCGACGGTGGCTGCGGCGACCTGGCCCTCGAGTTCCTTGATCCGCGTGTCGTTCGCCTGGACTTTGGCTTCCAGCTCGGCTTTTTCATTCTGCGCCTTGCTCAGATCGGCCTCGGCGGTGGTCGCTTTCGCCTCGGCTGCGGTCGCCTTGCTCTGCTCGGCCGCGAGGGCGGCCTCTTTCGCCTTTAATTTCTTCTCGCTCGCGCTCCGCGCGCGTTCCGAGGTGTCGCGCGCCGAGATCGTGCTGACCAGTTCGTTCCTCAGACCCTTGACCTTGTTCGTGTTCAAGAATCCGAAAACGAGGGACAACGTCATCAAGAGGATGGAAATCCCGATTAAGATCTTGGGCATGGCGGCGAGTGGCTGAGGTAAGGCAAGAGTTGGCACAGTGGCAAGGGGAGTTTGTAGTCGGTCGCGCCCGTCAAAAGCAATACTCATTTGGGCTAATTTTCTCCCCGTCCCAAAAAAAACCATTTTTGGCGGGAGGACAGCGGGCGTGATTCGAAATTGCGCCGTTGCCGCTTCCGCCTTATAGCAACTGCCTCATGGGCCAACAACACCGAGTCAAAGTTAAGCGGAAGCGCCGGAAAGCGTACGTCGAACGCAAACGGGCGGCGGCCAAAACTCCGCGCCGGCCGGCGGCCAAAACACGGGCCAAGAAAACGCCCGCGGCCAAGAGCGCCCCGGCAGAAAAGAGCGCACCCGCGGAGAAGAGCGCGGCGGCAGAGAAAAGCGCTCCCGCTGAGGCGAGTTGATCCCGACCGCGCGGGCACCGTATCCTGAGCGGTGCGGCCGCAATATCTTCTGGTCGATGGCCACAGCATCATCTTCGCCTGGCCCGAACTGCGTTCCCTGCACGAACGCCGCACCTCGCTCGCGCGCGAGGCGTTAGTCAAACAACTGCGCGATTTCCAGGATTGGACCGGGATTCACGTCGTCGTCGTTTTCGATGGGCGCGGCTCCTCTGTTTCCCACGAAGCGGCGCCGGGAGAGATCCAGGTTTTTTATTCCCGCGTTGGGCAAACGGCCGACTCGATCATTGAGCGGCTGGCGAGCAAATACGCCGAGAGATTCCGGCTCATCGTGGCGACGGGCGATTTCCTGGAGCAGGAAACCGCGAGCGCGAGCGGGGCTGAGACGCTTTCGCCGGAAGGGCTGCGCGACTTGTTGCGCGACGCCCGTCCTCGTTAGGCGGCGCCGAGCAGGGCGGGGCGGGCGGCGAGGATCGATTCGCGGCGGGCGCGTTGCCGGCAGGTGGCGAGGACGCGGGAGAGGACGCAGTAAAGTTGTTCGACCGGCAGGTTCTTGCTCACGTAGCCGTTCGCGCCGGCGCGGAGGGCGGCGTGCATTTTCTCCTCTTCGTAGCCGACGCCGGTGAAGACGATGATCGGCAGACTCGGCTGGATCTCGCGGATGTAAGTGATGAGCGAGATGCCGTCGACTTTCGGCATGTTGAGGTCGACCACGACGACTTCGCAATCGTGCACCTCGAGCCAGGTGGCGGTCTGGAAACCCTCTTCAAGAGTGGCGCAGGTGTGGCCCTTTTGTTTCAGGTAGGCGGCGAGGAAGCGGGTGATCGATGGGTCGTCATCGATGACAAGGAAATCGGCGCAGTCGCGATTGAGGATTTTCATAAGGTTAAAGTGGAGTCACGGGCATCTCCCATAATTTCTATAATCCTAATAAGCAGTAACCTTGCCACGTGCCGCCAGCCCCGGTTTTTTCCGCAGCCGCGGTCGCTCTCCTTGTAGACGCCTCCCTCTGGGAGGCGCGGGCCTGAGCGTCGCGGCAGACCAGCGAGGGTTTTCCCCCACGCTTCGCAGAGCGAAGCGTCTACAACCGTGCGGGCACGAGAAACTTTTCGTTGAAGACCCGACACCGCCGCAGCAGCGTAATCGCCCAATGTCCCGCGAATACACGCTCCAGCGCGCCCCCTCTGCGGCGACGATCCGCATCGATTACGCGGCGGAGCTGAACGAGCAGCAGTATGCCGCCGTGACCGCGTCGCCCGGCCCGCTTCTCGTCATCGCCGGGGCAGGCTCGGGCAAGACCCGCACTCTCACTTACCGGGTCGCCTACCTGCTCGAGAACGGCGTCGACCCGCGCAACATCCTCCTTCTCACTTTCACGAACAAAGCCGCGCGCCAGATGCTCGACCGCGTCGCCAATCTCCTCCCGCTGGACGCGAGCGGACTCTGGGGCGGGACTTTCCATTCCATCGGCAACCGGATGCTGCGCCGCCACGGTAGCGCGCTCGGTTACACCAGCGGGTTCACGATTATGGACCGCGAAGACCAGAAAGATCTGCTCAACTCCGTCGTCGCCAGCAGCGGAATCGATCCCAAGGAAATCCGTTTTCCGAAAGGCGATGTGCTGGCCGATATCTTCAGCTTCGCCGTCAACACCGAGCGGCCGATCGAGGAACTGCTCGCGGAAAAATTTCCCTATTTCCTTCCCCTCCTGGAGGAAATCAAAGCGGTCCACGTGCGCTACGAGAAGCGCAAGAAATCGACCAACTCGCTCGACTTCGACGATCTGCTCGAAAAGACGCTTCGGATGCTGAAGGAGCACGAGGAAATCGCGGCTTTCTACCGGCGGCAATTTCAATTCATCCTCGTCGACGAATATCAGGACACGAACAAGATCCAGGCCGACTTCATCGACCTGCTCGCGGCCGAGCATCAAAACGTCATGGTAGTGGGCGACGACGCGCAGTCGATCTACTCCTGGCGGGGGGCGAATTTCCAAAACATTCTCGCTTTCCCGCGGCGTTATCCGAAGGCGCAGGTTTTCAAGATCGAGCTCAACTACCGGAGCGTGCCGGAGATCCTGCAGGTCGCGAACGCGGCCATCGCGGCCAACACCCAGCAATTCCGAAAGCAGCTCAGCTCCACTCGCCTAACGAAACAGGCGCGGCCCGCGATGGTCGCCCTGAACGACGGCGGCGAGCAGGCGCTCTTCATCGCCCAGCGCATCCTCGAGCTGCGCGATGAAGGAATCGAACTGAACGAAATCGCGGTCCTCTACCGGTCGCATTATCACGCGGTCGAGTTGCAGCTCGAGCTCTCGCGCCGGGGCATTCCCTATCAGATCACGAGCGGGATCCGGTTTTTTGAGCAGGCGCACATCAAGGACGTCGCGGCCTTCATCCGCTTCGTTGCCAACCCGCGCGACGAGGTCGCCTTCAAACGCATGGTGCGGCTCCTCCCCGGCATCGGCAACAAGAGCGCGGAAAACCTGTGGAAGAGCTGGGAGGAATCGCTCGGCAAAGACGCGGTCATCGTGACCTGGAGCGAGCGCTTGTTGCCCATGGCAGTCGGCGCCCGCGCCAAACGATCCTGGCAGCAACTTGTCGACACCCTCGATGAAATTGCGCCTAACGGAATCCCCAAGCAGCCGACCGAGATGATCATGTCGATCGTCGAGGCGGTTTACGACGACTACGCCAAGACCACTTTCGCTAACTACGACCTGCGCAAGGAAGACCTGAATCAACTGGCCGGCTTCGCGCGGCAGTTCAAGGACATCCACGAATTTCTCTCCCAGCTCGCCCTCATCAGCAACGTCGACGCGGAGCCGGCGGTAAACCAGGCCGGCGATACCGAGGCGGTAAACCTTTCCTCCGTTCACCAGGCGAAAGGCCTCGAGTTCTACGCCGTTTTCGTCATCTGGCTAACCGACGGGATGTTCCCGAGCACGCGCTCGCTCGACACGCGCGAGGCGATCGAGGAAGAGCGGCGTCTCTTTTACGTCGCGGTGACTCGTGCGCGAGACGAGCTCTACCTGACCTACCCGCACATGCGTCTGAACGCCGGCTACGGCGACATGTTCCAGCGCCCTTCGCGTTTCCTGAAGGAGATCCCGACCACGCTGGTCGAGGACTGGAATGTGCGACGCAGATAAAATGACGAATGACGAATGACGAAGTCAGAAGAAGTGACCAAATCCAAATGACGAAATCAGGCGACGTCCCTTCGTCATTCGAAATTCGACATTGATTCGTCATTCGTCATTGGTCATTCGTCATTTTCCTTCATGAACCTCTCGCCTAACGACAAGATTGCCGGCATCCTCGCCCCGCTCTTCGCCCTCCGCACCGAGGACGATCTCGGCGTCGGCGACGTCGCCGCGCTGCGCCAATTCATCGACTGGTCGCGCGCGCACGGATTCCGCCTCGTGCAGCTCCTCCCGATTAACGAGACCGGCGGCGACAACAGCCCCTATAACGCGATCAGCTCGCGCGCGATCGAACCGACTACTCTCCACCTCGCGACGGGCAGCCCGGAAGATTTGTCCGCGGAGGCGTTCGCGGAAGTGACCGCCGGGATCGATCTCGCCGCGCTTCGCCGGGGGAGCGTGAGATATGAGATCGTGAAGCCGCTGAAACGGAAACTCCTCGAGCGCGCCTTTGATGCTTTTTGCGCTCGCCGCAAGGCCGATCCCGACTTCGCCGCCTTTTGCGAAAAGGAAAGTTCCTGGCTGGCGGACTACACCTTTTTCCGCGTCCTGATGGAGCTGAACGGGGAACGCGAAACCTGGGACGAGTGGCAGCCGGAACAGACCACGATCGAAGCCGCGCGGCGCTGGTTCGATTTGTTAGGCGAGGAAGAACGTTCGTCGCTCGAGGCGCGCCGGGAATTTCACAGCTATGTGCAATGGATTGCGCATCAGCAATGGCGCGAAGTGAAATCCTACGCCGAAAGGCAGGGCGTCGCGCTCATGGGCGACATCCCGTTTGGGGTCAGCTACTACAGCGCCGACGTCTTTGGCCATCCCGAGCGGTTCCTGCTCGACTGGTCGGGGGGCGCGCCGCCCGAGCCGTATTTTAAGGACGACGAGTTCACCCAGAAATGGGGTCAGAACTGGGGCATCCCGCTCTATCGCTGGGATGTGATGCGGACCCATGGGTTCGATTGGTGGCGGCAGCGCGTCCACGGCGTGCGGGAAATTTTTCACCTTTTCCGGATCGACCACGTGCTCGGATTTTACCGCATCTATGCTTTTCCCTGGCGGCCGCAGGAGAACGCGGAGTTCCTGCCCCTGAGCTGGGACGAGATGCTCGCCCGGACTGGCGGCCGACACCCGCAGTTTGCCCCGCGCGATGATCAAAGTTGGGAAAACGGCGAGGCCAATCGACGCGAAGGCGAAGAATATCTCCGCGTCGTGCTCGAGGAATCAGGCGCCAATCGCCTCATCGGGGAGGATCTCGGGACCGTGCCCGACTACATGCGGCCGAGCCTGCGGTCGTTAGGCATCGCCGGCTTCAAGATTCCGCAATGGGAAAATTCGCCCGAAAACAATCGCACCATTCCGGGCAGCGCCTACGAGCGCAGATCGGTCGCCACTTTTGCGACGCACGACCACAAGCCGGTCCGGGCGCTCTGGGAGGCGGCTTTCGAAACAAAGTCCGACGCGCCCGAGCAGGCCCGGCACGACCTGGCGAAGATGGCGGAGTTCGCCGGGATCGCCTCGCCTAACGAATCGACGGATTATCTGCACGAATTTTATCCCGCGATTTTCGAGGCCCTTTTGCGGAGCGAATCCTGGATCGCGCTCATCATGATCACCGATCTGCTTGGTCGCAAAGAACGCTTCAACGTTCCAGGAACGGCGAGCGGTTCCAATTGGACGCGGCGGCTGCACACCACGGTGGCGAGTTTAGGTCACGGCCGCGTTTTGAGGCGACAGTTAGCGCTGGTGCGCGACTTACTGGAAAAGAGCGGACGCTTGTAGACGCTTCGCTCTGCGAAGCGCGGCACTGATCTCCGTCGCGTAGCCAGGTCCCGCGCCTTCCAGAGGAAGCCGTCGACAGATGACAGCGCTCCGAAACACGGCTATGAAAACCGGATGAATCCACCGATCAAAGTCGCCGTCACCGGTGCCGCTGGCCAAATTGGCTATTCCCTCCTCTTTCGCATCGCCTCGGGCTCCATGTTTGGGCCGGACCAGCCGGTCCACTTGTCGCTGATCGAAATCCCGCCCGCGCTCGGCGCACTCGACGGCGTCGTCATGGAATTGCACGACTGCGCTTTTCCTCTCCTTAAGGGCATCACGCCCACGGCCGATCTCGACGAAGGCTTTCGCGATGTGAACTGGGCGCTCCTCGTCGGGAGCGTCCCGCGCAAGGCCGGGATGGAGCGGGGCGACTTGTTAGGCATCAACGGCAAAATTTTCATCGGGCAGGGGAAAGCGATCGAAAAAAACGCCGCTTCCGATATCCGCGTCCTGGTCGTCGGTAATCCCTGCAACACCAATTGCCTGATCGCGATGAACAACGCGAAATCGATCCCGCGCGAGCGCTGGTTTGCCATGACCCGGCTGGACGAAAATCGCGGCAAAGCGCAGCTCGCCCAGAAAGCGGGCGTCGACATCACGGCGGTGAGCAACATGACGATCTGGGGGAATCATTCCGCGACCCAGTATCCCGATTTCTACAACGCGAAGATCAACGGCAAAAACGCCGACCAGGTGATCAACGACGAGAAATGGCTGAAGGAAACTTTCATTCCCGCGGTGCAACAGCGCGGCGCAGCCATCATCAAGGCACGCGGTTCATCCTCGGCCGCCTCGGCGGCAAACGCGGTTAGCGACACCGTCCGCAGCCTGACGACGGAAACGAAGAGCGGCGACTGGCACAGCGTGGCGGTCTGTTCGGACGGCAGTTACGGAGTGGAGAAGGATCTGATCAGTTCTTTCCCGATCCGTGCGAAGGGCGGGAAATGGGAAATCGTGCAAGACGTTCCGATCAACGATTTCAGCCGTTCCAAGATCGACGCCTCCGTCGCCGAGCTGAAAGAAGAGAAGGCGCTCGTCAAAGATTTGATCGGGTAGCGCAGCGTCAGGTTTCCGTGGCCGCACGCAGCGCGAGGTCAAGCTGCTGACAATCGACCAGCACGTCGCTTCCGTGCGGGTAAGGAAATAGCGGAGTGTTCATGCTCGTAATTTGCGCGTAGGAATGCTGCAACACCCGGTAAATCTCGGTGTAGGTCGGATTGAGATACATCGGTGAGAAACATTCGATCACCCAGGAACGTCGGATTCATTAGCTGGCTATGGACGAAGTGAGAACCGTGCAGTCCGCTGATGACTCGAGTATTCCGCGGAGATGGCGATTTGGTTGCACGACGGGGAAGGAACCCATGTCCACACGCTCGAAACTGTAACGGTCCAACAATCGGTAGACTTCTTCTTCATTGATGAGCTTGCGGCCGAGGCGGGTTTGCTGGCCGCGATCGAGCCATAAACGTGGGCCGAGCTCCGACTTGCCCTCGTGATCAGCGGAAAGCAGTCTTTCCCTCAGCGAGAGCAGCACCTCGGGATATTCCGCAACGTTGCGATAGCTGACGGGCGTGGCGAAAAGTGCGGTTCGAAAACGCGTCGGCCGCCGAACCTCGAGGATTCGATCCGGCGCTATCCCAATTAGCGCATAGCAGTTCCCTCGCGAATGCGGGCAACTCTGCAATGACGTAACGACAGTCATAGCCGATCGTCTCCAGGATGATTACTTTCATCATTTCTTCATGCCAATGACGAAAAGTTGCGCGAAAAGACGTTGCCCAAGATGCAGACGGCGCCGTCGATCGTATCTTCGGCTCCGGCAGCTGTGTGAGACTCCGCTTTCGTAGCTCCGGCGGGCAAAACCTGGAGTAAAGGCGTCGAATACCGCTTCCAGCGGCATCTGGTGATGGCCAACGATTTGCACGCTCTGACCTTCTGCTATCGCACTCGGCCAGTAAAAGACATCCTGAACCATTGCCGCTTCAAGATCCGGAGATGTTGTCGCCGAGTTTGACTTTGTCTATGCGCCCTCCAGCCTGGCGCACCAGGTCAAGAACGGAGACTCCGATGATTTCACTGATCGGGAAACGACTCATAGTCCTAGCTCTAATACGACTGCATAATCAGCCAGTCGTCGAGAAAATCGTCGGTCACTGGACGGTGGCGATGTAGGGCCCGGAATGACTTTCGAGGGCCTCCTTGTGATTTGCACTACGCTTCACGAGGCTCAAGCCAACCGGTCGAAGCAACCAGTGCGCATCATCAGTTCGAGCGAATATTACGACCAACTCTCAGCCGAATACCGCCAAATCTCACATCGCCGCGGGACTATCTGGCCGGGATTGAGCGATTGATCGCGGAGAGCCTGAGGCCTGACCTGTCTTTACTGGATGTGGGCGGAGCAGACGGCGTTCGCTCGCTCCGGTTGGCGCACGATGCCGGCATCAGCCGCGTGACACTGCTGGATAGCAGCCCGGCGATGCTCTCCGGCGTTGAATTAAAAAATTTCGAGCAAGTCATCGAAGGCGACATCACCTCGGAAGCGACACTGGCGCAGTTGGGCGAAACGCGGTTCGACGCCGCGCTGCATCCTGTGGAACGTGCTCGGCCACATCCCCACGTCCGAAGGCAGATTGCGCGCGCTGACCAATATTCATCGGGCATTGCGTCCGAATGGAATTCTCTTTCTGGATTGCAACAACCGCGAAAACGCGCGGACCTATGGCTGGCGGGCTGCTTTGCGAAATTGGCTGCTCGATCTGCTGAACGAGGGGAGCGAACGATGTAACTTTCCGTTGCCGGCAAAGAACGCGCCAGACGCCGTCTCGTATGTCCACATCTTCTCTCCGCGCGAGCTGAAGCGGCTGGCTGTCGCGGCAGGATTCGAGATTGATCGCTTCGTCTTTGTCGATTACGAAACCGGGCAGGCGGTGAAATCACGCTTCGACGGACAAATCTTTCTACAACTGCACAAGCGTGGCTGAGCGATTTTCGCCGTCGAGTCACAACCAGCGCACGATGCCTGAAAAAGTATGTGACCAACGGGCGCTCCTGGCGCCATCACTAAACAACACCCTCTGGGTCAGTGGTCTCGCTTTGCTCGTGCCGGCCTTCGCGTTGGCCTGGCGCGGCCTGGATCGCGAAGACGTCGAACTGCTCGCTTACGTGCTTCTGGGCACTGCCTTTCCGATGGCGCTGATCGGATTCGTGCTTCTTTCCCGCCGTGCGGCAGTTCAGATCGGTTTTGTCCGTATTACTCAAGTTGCACTTGGAGCAGGGCTGCTCGTCGCAGGCTGCGTCTTTGTCTTCCTCAGGTTTCAAACGTTCGCACTGATCGCAGCTCTCGTGCAGGGCCTGGTCCTGTGGTTATGGTCGGGAAGGCCGGCGCGCAAACCATTTGGTAGCGCGTCGCCCCGGGTACTCTCGACCTGGGTTCAGGTGCTCCTCGTCGTGATGGTAATGGTTCTGCTTTGGACAGTGGCGGGGGAGTTTATTTACTGGGCGCGGCTCGACGCACTTGTCATAAGTTCGGTTTGGAGAGTGCTGGCTTTTGTTGGATGTGTCGTATTGACGGCTTTCGCGCTGCGGCCTGTTCAGAATGGAGTCTCGACCGTCTCGGCGCGACGGCTTTGGGTCTCTCGTGGAGGTGACACTCTCGCTATTTTGGTTTTCGCTGCCATGGCTGCCAATCCGCTGCCTTTGATGGCGGAGGGCGCCTACGCTCATTGGGGCTGCTTCGTCGGTCCTGCAGAACTTGTGCGTTCGGGTAGTTGGTTGCTCTGGGATGCCTACGCGCAATATGGCTTCCTAAGCACCCTGGCCATTGCCTTTTTCCCAGTGGCCTCGACCTGGCAGGCACTCTACCTCGTCAATGCCGCGCTCCTGCTGGGGGCGGCATGCATCCTATACGCGGTCCTGCGCTCCATCGGTGTGGGCCTCGCGCATCGTGTCTTCTGCTTCGTCGTCGTAGCGTTTGCCGTCTTTCTCGTTCCCGGCAAAGTTTTCAATCTGTCCGGGGTCCAAATGTGGCCCAGCGTCGGAGCCTTTCGCTTCTTCTGGTGCTATGCACTGCTTGGCATGGTGCTCTGGATCACCGCGCGACCTCCTTCAAAGCGGAGTCGACTTATTTTTGCCGGTTCGGTCGTGTGGGTGCTGGGAAGCCTATGGTCATCGGAGAGTCTTACTTACTCTACGGCTATTTGGCTCCCGGTCGCGGTCTTGCTCCGCATCGATGCCTCCGGAGGTTTTCTGGCTGCAACTCGCCGGGGTATCCCTGCTTTCCTGGCGGATGCTCTGGCGGGCCTTCTTCTTCCGGTGGCTTTGCTGATTACCTCACTGCTGGTGATCATCGGTTGGTATGTCATTGGACTCGGGCATTTACCGGATCCTGTTGCGTTCTTCGATGCATCATTGGCGTTCGCTGGCGGGTTCGGTGGATTGCCTCTTGGACCGAGCACATGGGTTCCGTTAGCTGCCTTCTGTGTTCTTGCGGTCGGGGTAGCGTGCTGTTTGCGGTCGGCGCGAGTCTCTGTTGCCATATTGGCCGCCTGCGTGGCGGCTTGGGCTGCGCTCTGGTCTGCGCACAGCTATGTCGTAGGACATAGCCATGTCACATCATGTGCCAACCTCGCACCGATCCTCTGTTGTTCTTTGGGCGTCATGCTTGTTGCGCTCCAGCGCTCGAGTGAATCGGGCTCTGAGCAACGATTCCTGCGCGCGATGGTGGTTCCATTCTTCGCGATGGTGCTATTTGCGCCGCTCGCTTCTGATTACGGGCTGGTCAACTTCCTTCGAGGATCATTACCACTTTTCGACCGCGTGGGTCATATCGATTCGGTCCTGGTTCTAGAGGAACCGAAAGAGGTTCGGGAACTTCTCGAGCAGGCGGGGGTCAAGCCCGACGAACCGATCAACACCTTGGGTATTCAACTGCTGGGGTGGATTCCTTTCAAGGATACGAACGGAAACCTCGTGCTGCGATCCGAGCATCCCGCTTTTCTCCCGCTCCAACCCGCTTGGAACTTCTATGCGCTGATTTCGCGTCAGCATCGGATCGGGAAATACTTCGAGCGCTTCGCGGCCCGGTCTCAGGCGAGTGGCTGGCTGCTCATTCCCAATAAGGACTACGCGAAATGGACGCAAAGGCTCCCCGCTATCACTCATCGCCCTGATCGAACATTCAGCAACGACTACGGCCGCCTGGTCTGGATGAAGTACGGCAAAGCGCAGGTTCCGCGGGCGAGGAATAAGAAGGCTCCCACGCCCGAGTCGCCCTGAGTCATGTGCGCAGAAGGGTGAGGCCATTCCAAATCTGGTCTTTGGCGGAAAGGAATCCGACTCCTTAGAGGCATACGAGCCTGGATTTAAAAGTGTAACCAGTCTATATACCTTGAAAGGTCTCTAGACACGGGCCGCGACGGACAATGCGCTGGGCAATCATCACCGGAATGTATAACGTGGCCGATTTGGTCACGGAATTCTGCGAGTACCATTTCAGCCTTGGCGTCGATAAAATTTTTGTCGCCGACTACGGGTCCGATGACAGCACGCTCGACCGGCTCAGTCCTTTCCTTGACGCGGGCCGGGTCGAGCGCGTTCCCTTGCCCACCCACCACCTCGCCAGTTACAACCCGTCGAATGCGATTTTGGAAACGATTCGCAAAGAGGACGCGGCGGACTGGGTTTCGTTCCTTGATCCCGACGAATTCCTAACCGGCCCGGAAAACCTGAAAGAGATGCTAGACCGGGAAGAAACGCGAGGGGTGGAAGCGATCGCTGTGCCGCGCGCTAACCTTACTGGCATCGGACCCCTCCCGGCCGATGAACACTACCTGAACCATCTCACTCTCAAGGTCGTTAAGACAGATACCAGAGTGGCAAAAGCCTCCGCGGCCCTTTCTTCTCCCTGGATCTTCTCGCGCCTTCCGCCGAAGATAATGGTCCGAGCGCAAAGCAGCTTAACGATCACACACGGCGATCACGATGTCGTTGGAGCCGCGAAGAAAATTGTTCCAAGCACCTCACTGGAGGTGCTCCATTTGCCGATGCGCGGCTACGGGGCCTTCCAGGAAAAGATCGAGCGAGGACGGGAATATTTCGCGAAGAACCCGGAGCTTGCCCCAAGCACGGCCTGGCAGTGGCGGAGATGGATTGAGCTTCTTCAATCCGGTGGGTTGCGCGAAGAGTACGAGGAGCAATTTCCCGACGAGAAAACCGCGCAGGCTTTACGAGCAGAAGGTCGCCTCGTCCCGGAGACGCGCCTGGCGCAGTGGTGGACTAACGAACAAAGGCACGCGGCGGTCGATCACTTGTAAATGTAAACCGCGTATTCGTAGAGGCCGTAGTCGGCGCGAAAGACGTAGTTGCGGTTCAGGTTGGCCTGGAGGAGGTCGGCCATCTCGTCAAAGGGAACATGAAAGAGGTCTTCCCGTTCCCAGTCGACGTGTTTGGACATGACGTTAAAGACGATGCCCCGGCGACAGTGAGTGAAGGCGAGGCGGAGCATCCGCACCATGTAATCAGTCATTTCTGCGACACTCATCTGAAGACGACAGGTGAAGATCCCACCAAAGACCACGTAATCCGGCCGGGGCGACCAAATCTCCTCGAGATCAAAAGGGTCACCGCAAATCAAGTCGGCTTCGGGATGTTTCTGCCGCGCTGCCTCCAGCAGCTTCGGCGACAAGTCGACCCCGCGATAACGAATTTCGTCTCGGCCTAACGACTTAATCAAATCGAGCAAGCGCGCGGTTCCGCAGCCGACATCGAGGAGCGAACACTCTTCCCGCGCCGCCGCCGCGCGGATGACCTCGAGAAAAACCCGATAACGAACCTCGAAGCCCTCGTCCGTCTGGAAACCCATCCCGCGATGATTGTCACCGTGTTCGGTGAAGAACTTCTCAAGCGTTTCGACGAGGGGATGATAGAGCCGTTGTGCGGGAGGGCCGTTTTTTTCCTCGTCGGTCATGGTTTTCGGTAGGCTGGAAAGAAAGTGGCGTGCGGCTGGTCGCCAATCAGCGTCGCATAGCGATCAGCATCGAGACAGCTGCCGCAAAAGTAGGCTGTGACCTCACGATTGGCAAAGCCGCGCTTGAAATGAACGAGACCGCCCCGCTCCTGCGGCTCCAGTCCGGCGGCCCCGCCGAGATGGAGAATGCGACAATCGGCGAAGTGCTCGTTCGCCGCGGCGATCAGGCCATAGGTGGCATAGGTGCGAAAGGCCGCGGGCGATCCGCCTTCGAGGTGCGCATAAACGATGTCGCCCTGGCGAACCCAGAGGATGATCGCGACGATTTCACCTTCGTGCCGGGCGGCGAGGGCCGTGACTGCCGGCATCCCGGCCAGGGCGCGGAAATATGCCGGGGCGAAATCGTGCATTCCGGTCGCCTGGTGTCGTGACACGGTGTGGCGATAGAGCGTGAGCCAGACCTCCAAATTCTGCCGCAGATCGATCGCCTCAAAGCTGCAATGCTTCCCGGCCTGGCGCACCGACCAGCGATGATTCTTCACGAAATGAACCGGGCCCGCTTCCCGGTCGATCAGATAATGCGTTTTAAACGGCCGGCAAATTTCGAAGACGGTGGATAACGCGTCTGGCGACGGACTGAGGAGAGGATCGGGCACCAGCGCCACGCTCACCAGTCCCGCCGCACGTAATCGTTCGCGGCCTCCCTGGAGATCTGGTTTCGGCCCGAAGGCAGTGAGCGGATAGCAGCCGAGGGCGTCGCGCCACTCCGTGCCGGGAATCGCCCGCGTGAGCATGGCCGTCTCCCACTCGGGAAGGTCAATCGAGCCGAGACCGAACGCCTCTGCGTAAGCGAGCGTCGCAAAGAGCGGCCGAGTCGAAGTTTTTGTGCCTCCCTCCATTCGTGCGGTCATCCCGCCGCGGCGACGACGAGTTCGCAGATGAGCTCGATCTTGTCGTTAGGCAAATCGCGCCAGCAGGGAAGTCCGATGACCTTCCCGGCCAAAATCTCCGTCGCCGGGAGGTCGCTTCGGGGACATTGCGCAAAAGCCGCATGGCGATGGAGCCCGCCGCTCCACCACTGTCGGGTCCCGATTCCGCGCACCGCCAATGCGCGACCCACCGTCTCGGCACGGCCTTCACCGAGGGTCGCGATGACGGTCGAACTAATCCAGCGCTCCCCGAATCCTTCCTGGAGCGTGACGCTCGATTGGCCCGCGAATTCCGCGGCGTAGGCGCGACCCACGCGCGCAAAATCAGCCCGCGTTTCGGCCCATTGATCCAGGCCCGCCAGGCCAACTGCCGCCGCATATTCGCTCAGCTTTCCATTGCCGGAATGGACCGTGGCTTCGCGTGATCCCCAGAAGCCAAAGTTTGATCTCTTTTGGATTTCCTGAACAAAACTGCGGTCGGTCGTGATAACGAAACCGCCTTCCCCGACGCCGAGCGCCTTGGTGGCGTGCAGACTAACGACCGCGGGAATCGATCCGGCGCGAATCGTGTCGAACATCGCCGCAGCATCAATCACGACGGGAATTCCGGTCTCGGCGCGAAACAGTTCCCACAGCGAAAAATCAATCGGCTGCCCGAAAGGGCTGATCGGCATCACGACCGAAACCGGGCCTGGCGCTTCGGGCAAAAGTTCGCGCGCCATCGACGCTTCGAGCGCCCAGCTTGCGGGATTGACGTCGACCAGCCACGGCGTGAGTCCAGCCATTTGGATGGCGTGGCCGGTGGCGGCGAAAGTCCACGACGGCACCATGCAAAGGGAGCCGGGAGGTAGATCGTAGGCGAGCAGGGCCAGGGTCAGGCCGATGGTCGCGTTTCCCACCGTCGCGACTGCTCCGCCGCCGGCATGTTGCGCGAGGCGGCTTTCAAACTCCTCCACCAGCGGGCCACTATTGGAATACCAGCGGCTTTGATCGATCCGACGAAGATAGGGGAGCAGCTCGCCGGCGAGGGGAAGGCGCGGCCGTGCCACCGGCACCTCCGCTTCGCCCGCGATCGCAAAGGCGGAAAAAGATTCAGGCCCGGTCTTGGTCAAGTTCATGATTCGTTAGGCGGCGGAACGCTTCGCGATACTTCCGGGTGGTTTTCTCGATCACTTCGCGGGGCAGGGAAGGTCCGGGCGCGGTCTTGTCCCAATCGAGGGTCTCGAGATAATCGCGCACGAATTGCTTGTCGAAGCTGGGCGGGCTCTCTCCCGGCGCATAGCTGTCGGCCGGCCAGAAGCGCGAGGAATCGGGGGTCATGCATTCATCGATCAGGAGCAGGTCATCTCCGTTCGTTAGGCCAAACTCAAACTTGGTGTCGGCCACGATGATGCCGCAGGCGGCGGCGTGCGCTTTCCCGGCCCGGTAAATTTTCAAACTCAGGTCGCGCACTTTCTCGGCCATGTTCTGGCCGATCATGGCGCAGCATTGCTCCCACTCGATGTTGAGGTCGTGGCCGGCTTCGTTTTTGGTCGAAGGAGTGAAGATCGGTTCGGGCAATTCGTCGGCCAGGCGGAGGCCAGGCGGGAGGACGTGTCCGCAGACCTCGCCCGTCGCCTGGTAATCTTTCCAACCGGAGCCGGCGAGGTAGCCGCGGACGACGCATTCGATCAGGAGCGGCTGGGTCTTGCGCACGATCATGGAACGGCCCGCCAACTGCGCGCGATACGGCTGCAGCGCCTCCGGAAATTTGGCAAAGTCCGCAGTCAGGAAATGATTCGGCGCTTCGGTGATTTTCTCGAACCAGAAGGCGGAGATTTGATTCAGGACCGCGCCCTTGTCCGGGATCGGGTCGGGCAGGATAACGTCGAAGGCGGAAAGCCGGTCGGTCGCGACAAAAAGGATGGCCTCGCCGAGGTCGAAAACTTCGCGCACCTTGCCGCTGCGCAGTTTCTGGACGCCGGGCAGATCGAGTGTAACAAGAGTGTCGTTAGGCATGGAGTCGCGGGCGAGGGGAAGATAAGCGCGTAACGGGACCCGGCGCCAATCCCGATCGCGCGGGCGGAGCGGATTGAGCTTGCCCGTTTTCCTGACAAAGTGGCGCATGTGGCAGAATTTCCAGCACCGGGTATTGAGCGGGATCTTCCTCCTCGCGGCCGCGACCATGGCGGGCGCGGCGCCGGATCCCGCCGCCCCGGAAAAGCAGGCCTCGGCCTCGCCGACGCCCTCGCCCACGCCGGTTCTCTATTCCCCACAAACGCTGGCGGAATTGAAAAAGCTGCACTCCGCTGCCCTAACGAGTGACTATGCCTACCGCCAGGTGGCGCATCTCTCGAACAACATCGGCCCGCGCCTGAGCGGTTCGGCGCAGGCGCAAAAGGCGGTCGAATATGTCGCCGCGGAATTGAAAGCGCTCGGAATGGAAGTGCGGCTCGAGAAAGTGATGGTGCCGCATTGGGTGCGGGGCGAGGAGACGGCGACCCTCGTGCAATTCCACGGGCAGGCGACCGGGACGACGCAGAAGGTGGTCCTGACCGCGCTCGGCGGGAGCGTGGCGACCCCGCCCGAAGGCCTGACCGCGGAGGTCGTGGTGGTGCGGGATTTCGACGAACTGGAATCGTTAGGCAAAGAAAAGGTCAGCGGCAAGATCGTGCTCTTCAATTATCCCTTCGATAAAGAGATGGCGGCGCAGGGTCGTGGCGGCGAAGCCTATGGGCAGGCGGTGGTCTACCGTGGCAACGGTCCGAGCGCGGCGGCCCGGCTCGGCGCGGTCGCGGCGCTCGTCCGCTCGGTCGGGGGCGCGGCCTACCGGCTGCCGCATACGGGCGCGACTCGTTATGCGGAGGACGCTCCAAAGATTCCGGCGGCGGCCGTGACCAACGAAGACGCTGAGCTAATGGCCGCGCTCGCCCCGCAGGGTCCGCTGCGACTGCGGCTCGTCCTGACCCCGCAAACTCTGCCCGACGCCGTCAGCTACAACGTGATCGGCGACCTGAAAGGGAGCGAGCACCCGGAACAGGTCGTGATTGTTTCCGGGCATCTCGATTCCTGGGATCTCGGGACGGGGGCGATCGACGACGGCGCGGGCGTGGCGGCGGCGATGCAGGCGGCGCAACTCGTCCGGCAGCTCGGTCTAAAGCCGAAGCGAACGATTCGCGTCGTGGCCTGGATGAATGAGGAGAACGGTCTGCGCGGCGCGAAAGCCTACGCGGCTGAGCACGCGGGCGAGGTCGCGAACCATTTCGCTGCGATCGAGACGGACGGTGGCGCCAATCGTCCGGTCGGCATTTACATCGCGGGCAAGCCGGGGATAAAGCCGATGCTCGAGCCGATCGCGAAAGTTCTCCGGGCCTCGGGGGCGGGTCTGCTCCAGTTCCGCGACGAAGTGGGGGCCGACATCGATCCGCTGGCGAAAATGGGGGTGCCGAATTTCGCCCCGATCCAAGACAGCCGTTTCTATTTCAATTATCACCACACCGCGGCCGACACCCTCGACAAGATCGATCCACAGGAGCTGGCGGAGATCGCCGCGCTCAATGCCGTCCTCACCTATGGACTGGCAAATCTGGAACAGCCCCTCCCGCGCTGAGCCTTGAGCTGTTATAATTGGCCATGACTAAAACCTCCTACACTCGTCGCGAGGCCGCACGTTTGATTGCGGGTGCGGCGGTCGCGACCAGCCTTTGGCCGGTCTCGTCGCGCGCGGCGGAGAAAGCGGCTTCGGCTCAATTGCTCCGCGCCATTCCATCCACGGGCGAAAAAATTCCCGCGCTCGGTCTCGGCACGTCTCAGACCTTCGATGTCGGCGGATCGGCTGCCGACCGCGAGCCGCTCCGCGAAGTGCTGCGGCGATTTGTCGAGCTCGGCGGCAAGGTGGTCGATACCTCGCCCATGTACGGCCGGGCCGAGGAAGTGATCGGCGATCTTGCGAACGATCTGAAGGTGCGGGACTCGCTTTTTCTCGCGAGCAAAGTCTGGACGACCGGCAAGGAGGAAGGGATCGAATCGATCGAGCGCACGCTCTCGCGTTTGCAGACGAAACGCCTCGAGCTCATGCAGGTGCACAACCTGGTCGATCTCGACGTTCAACTCGCGACGCTGCGCGCGTGGAAAGAGGAGGGACGCATCCGCTACGTCGGGATCACGCATTACGTCGAGTCTTCCTTCCCGGCGGTGGAAAAAATTCTCCGGCGCGAGAAGCTCGATTTTTTGCAGATCAATTACTCGATCGCAGAGCGGGGCGCTGAGGAGCGCATCCTGCCGCTCTGTCAGGAGCGGGGCGTGGCGACCTTGATCAATCGGCCGTTTGCGCGGGGCAATCTTTTTTCCCGCCTGCGGTCGCAGCCGCTCCCGGAATGGGCGGCGGAGTTCGATTGCAAATCGTGGGCGCAATTCCTCCTCAAGTGGATCGTCGCCAACACCGCGGTGACCTGTGCCATCCCCGCCACAAGCAAAGCCAAACACCTTGAGGACAACATGGCCGCGGGGCTCGGCCGGCTGCCGGATGAGAAAATGCGGCAGCGCATGGTGCAGACGATTTCGTCGCTCTGACGCCCTCGGCGATGAGCGAGCCGGTGCGGATAGCGATGTGGTCGGGGCCGCGCAATATCTCGACCGCGATGATGCGGGCCTGGGAGAACCGGTCGGATACCGCAGTGGTAGACGAGCCGCTCTACGCCTTTTATCTGCGGGCGACCGGGCGGAAGCACCCGGTGGCCGAGGAAGTGATCGCGCACGGGGAGACGGATTGGCGGAAAGTGGTCGCCGGCCTAACGAAAGCATCGCCGGCCGGGAAGGCGGTCTTTTATCAAAAACAGATGACTCACCATCTCGTGCCCGAGGTCGACCGGGGATGGCTCGCCGGCCTAACGAATTGCTTCCTCATCCGCGATCCGGCGGAAGTGATCGTTTCCTACATCAGGAAGAACGACGACCTGGCGCTGGAAGATCTCGGGTTTGTCCAGCAGGCGGAAATCTTCGAGTCGGTCCGCGCGGCTACCGGAACGGTGCCGCCGGTGATCGATGCGCGCGATGTGCTGCAAGATCCGGAGCGCGTCCTGCGCCTGCTCTGTGCGGCGGTCGGGGTGGGGTTCGATCCGGCGATGCTCTCCTGGCCGCCGGGTTTGCGCGCGACGGACGGCGTCTGGGCAAAACATTGGTACGGCGAAGTCGCGACCTCGACTGGATTCGCGCCCTACGTCGAACGCCGCGCCGAAGTGCCCGCGAGGCTGCGCGAAGTCGAGGCGCGCTGTCGTGCCTGCTACGACACGCTCTCTCCGCACCGTCTGCGCTGAGTTTAGTTCAGCAGGTGCGTCTGAATGAACTGCACCATCGAGTAGAACAGGTAATCGGCGTTTTTCTTTTTGGCGAAGCCGTGGCCCTCGTCCTTCCCGAGCATGTACCAGACGGGCGTTTTTGTTTTCTTGAGCGTGGCGACAATCTGTTCGGCTTCTGATTTCGGAACCCGCGGATCGTTCGCGCCCTGCACAACGAAAAGCGGCTTGGTGATTTTGCCGGCGTTGTTTACCGCCGCGATGCGCTCCATGAAAGCGGCCATCTTCGGGTCGCGCTCGTCGCCGTACTCGACGCGGCGGAGATCGCGCCGGTAGCTCTCGGTATTTTTCAGGAAAGTGGCGAGATTGGAAATGCCGACGACATCGACCGCGCAGCGAATGCGCTCGGGGTAATTCGTCGCCACCTGCAGGACCATGAAGCCGCCGTAGGAGCCGCCGTAGGCCATGACCCGGCCGGCGTCGAGCTGCGGCTGGGTTTTGATCCAGTCGAGCAGGGCGGCGATGTCCTTGTAGGAGTCTTCGCGTTTGAAGCCGTTATCGAGCAGGAGATAGGATTTTCCGTAGCCGGCCGAGCCGCGAACGTTAGGCAAAATCATCGCGCACCCGAGCTCGTTGAAGAGGTAGTTGTTCCGTCCGGCGAATCCCGGGCGCGCCTGCGATTCCGGGCCGCCGTGGATGTTGACGATCACCGGGACGTGGTCCCGGAAATTTCTTCGCGTCGGGTTGGTAGAGGAAGCCGGTGATCTCGCGACCATCAAATGATTTCCAGCGAACCAGCTTCGGTTCCACGAAACGCTCGGCCGGGATTCCGCCGGTCTCGCTCGTCGTCCAGCGGGTCGTGGCATTTTTCTCTCCCGGCGACCAGGTGTAGACGTCGGAGGGAGAGCGGGCGCCGTTTACATTGAAGGCGAGCAGGTCTTGCTTCGGGTGCCATTTCAGCCCGGAAATGATGGAAGCGGAAATCGGCGGGTCGAAGATGGGATCGGGCTGCGCGGTGGCGGTCATTTTGTCGTCGCGCATGGCCACGCTGATGAGGTGGAGCGTGCTCGTGCCGTTTTCATTCAAGGTGTAGGCGATGCGCTGGCCGTCGCCGCTCAGGTCCCAGTCGTCGACGTCCCATTTCGCCTCGGGCACGAGGTAAGTGTGCTCTTTCTCCGCCAGATCGATGTAGGTGAGCCGGAGGAATTCCGATTCGCGATCGGTCGTGACAAAGATACCTTTGCCGTCCTTTGCAAACTGCGGCTGGTCATAGGCGATTTTTTCCGCGCCCTCGGCTGGCCGCGGAGTCAGCTCGGTGCGTGCGCCCGTCTTGGTGTCGAAGAGCCAAAGGTAGCTTTCATTGATCGAAATTCGTTCAAGCACGAGCAGCTGAGAGTCGTCGGGCGACCAGTCAAACACGTTCCAGCCGCCGCCCTTGACCTCGGCGAGAAGGCGATCGCTTTTCGGGTCGTTAGGCGATTCGAGATAAATGTCGGTATCGGCTCCGTTGCGCCTGGTCGAAGTGTAGGCGATGCGTTTGCCGTCCGTGCTCCAGGTCGGGGCGGAGTTACGCGATTTGCCGTCGGTCAGGAGCGCCACCTCGCCGGTCGCGAAGTCGTAGCGATAATTCTGGTTGAATTCATTCCCGCCGGCGCTTTTGGAAAAAACAAAGAAGGCGCCGGCCTGCGGATCGAAGGTCGCTTCATTGATCCGGTCGGCGAAAAACGTCAGTTGCGTCCGCGCGCCGCCGGGTTGGGCCACAAGGTGGACCTGGTTGGTGTCACCGAAGCGGGTGAGGATGAGCATCTCCGGCTTGTTCGGTTGCCAATCGACGAACGCGGCCGCGCGCGACTCGGTGTAACGGCCGACTCGTTCGGCGATCTCGGCCGGAATCGGCGGCACGCCGTCGAGAACAAGCGAGTCGGGCGGCGGGAGAGTGGCCGTTTCGGCAGCGAGGAGAGAGGCCGGAAGCAGGAGCGAGAGTAGCAGAGGTCGAGCGTTCATAAAGGCGTCTAATATGCTAAAGAGCTAAGCGCCGATGAAAATGGAGAAACGAAGTGCTGCAGGAATTTAACGAGAAGAACCGCAACCTGGTGGTCAATATCAACGGACGCCTCGTCCACCGCGACGAGGCCGGCATCAGCCCCTTTGATTCCGCCGTGCAGGGCGGCGATGCCGTCTGGGAGGGATTGCGACTCTACAACGGGCGCATCTTCAAGCTCTACGAACATCTCGATCGTCTCTATCGTTCCGCGGCCGCGCTCTCCTTTGCCGAGATCCCGCCGAACAAGAAGATTATCGCCGAAATCAAGCGCACGCTTGCGGCCAATCAGATGCGCGACGGCGTGCACCTCCGGCTCACTCTCACGCGCGGGGAGAAAATCACCTCGGGGATGGACCCGCGGCTGAACCAGAGCGGACCGACCCTGATCATCCTGGCCGAGCACAAGGCGCCCGTTTACGCAAAAGGCGGCCTGAGGTTAATCACGAGCAAAATGCGCCGGCCCCCGCCGGAGGTGCTCGATCCGCGAATTCATCACGCAAATCTGCTCAACTCCATCCTCGCGAAGATTGAGGCGAACAATGCCGGCGCGGACGATGCGCTCATGCTCGACTTGTCCGGGCACGTGGCGGAGACAAACGCGACCCATGTCTTTGTCGTGCGGAAAGGCGAGATCGCCACCAGCCGGGTCGTTGCCTGCCCCGAAGGAATCACCCGGGCGACCGTGCTCGAGATTTGTGCGGCCGAGAAAATCCCGTACGTGGAAACCTACCTCACGATCGAGGATGTTTATCGAGCGGACGAAGTTTTTTGCACAGGAACGATGGGCGAACTCGCGGGCGTCAACCGGGTCGATGATCGCGTGATCGGAGACGGAGAGATCGGTCCCATGACCCGCCGCCTGAGCGAACTTTTCGCGGAGTGCACCGCCGCTGAGGGCGTGGCGGTGGCGGATTAGATTATCGCTTCCCCTTCTCGTTAGGGAAAAGAGCGGGGACCGGAGACTTCCGTTGCACCGGACCGGAACGCCGCCTGGCGGACATTGATATCTGGCGGGTTGGGCTTATCATATACCATGAAAACGTTAAAACTGGCGTTCGGCGTTGCCGTCGTGAGTCTCGTTACAATCGGAATCGCAGCGGCCGATCCGCTGGCTCCAGCGGTGACCGGTCAAAAGAAGAAAAAAGACGCGAAGAGTGAAGAGCTTGTTTTTGTGACGGGCTCGCGCATTCCCAAGCGAGTTCAGGTGAAAGCAATTGGCACCAACACCGTGAGCCAGGTGCGTGTTTATACTCGTGAGGAAATTGACCGAACGGGTCAACGTACCGCGGCGGGAATTTTGGCGCAGGATCCGTCGGTGACGATCATCGGAAACGGCACGCACTAGCGCGAGATCTCTATTGGCTCGCACGAAGCGATGACAGTCGGCCCTTGGGCCGCACTGGTCATCGCTTTTTTTGTGTGGCAGACACCGGCTGCCAGATTCGAGGGATTTGCCTCTGTCGAAGCGTCGACGCTCGCTGAACGTTAGCAGCGCCGCCAGGGACATCGACGCGATGCGTTCCTGAAGGTCTCTCGCAGCATCGTCCTGCGTTGGATGCGGCGGAAGACGGTAAGCCCCCGAGCGGCCTCCCGTAGGCTCTTTCATTCCCGCCCCCTGCGGAGCGGGGAGACCCCGCCACCTCGGTCTCTACCCGTGGTGCCGGTGATTAAACCCGGGCGGCGGAACGGAAGTTGCAACTTGCTCCCGTCTCCGCGGTTTGATGGCACGGACGCTGCTTATAGAAAACATAGATATTATGATTTTTGTAAGCGTCAATCCTTTTGCTCTCAAGCGGTTTTTCCTTTTCCTCCTCGCCGCCATCGGCTTCTCCTGCGTCTCCTGTTTCGGGCAGTCCATCTTGCTCAGCGTGAAAAACACCCCTTACGACAAGCAAATGAGCCGGATTCGCCCATTCCTGGCCGGGGAAACCCGGCGGGCGAAAAACGACCTCTCTCTTGGGGTCGTAAATTACTGGATGGGGGATCTCCGTGCCATCCCCTACGGCTTTACCAAGGAATGGAAAACACCCGCCGAGACCCAGTCCGGCGCTCCGGCCGACTGTAAGGCCAAGGCGGTCGCGCTTTACGAGAGGATGCAGTCCCATGGGGCGACGAACATGCGGCTGGTGATCGGCAAGCGGGCGGCGACCAGTCGTTCTACCCATGCCTGGTTGGAATGGGATACCGAGAGCGGCACCTACGTCCTCGACCCGACGATCAATTGGCGGGCCTACCGGGGCCGCGATGTCGGCCGCCGTTCTTACATTCCGTTTTACGCTTACGAGGGGACTCGCAAATTCCGGGTGGCCCCGACGACGCTTGTCGCACAGAACTAATCTCTGCTTCCTCCCGGCGAAACCGCGGAATCTGGCGACGGGGTTTATCGCCGAGGGGTTTTTCGCGGTCCAATGCGAATGGTGGCGCCGCCATCCGATCGGAAAAATGGCCGCAACGATTCTTTCGCTTTTCCTTTGCGAGAGAGCAGTGCATTTTCCGCTCCGGTTGGGAACCGGTCAGCCGGTTGAAGAAAGAATTTTTTAGCGGGAGGAGATTTTCATTGCCAATACAGGGCTGATTTTCTACTATCCGTTTTTGTAAGTATGGAAATTATATGAAACCAAACACCATATCCTCCTCTGCCAAGGCTCTGTTTTCGATCCTCCTTCTGGGGCCGTCGATTAGCATGGCCGCGGACGTCGTCCTCCAAAAAGCGCCGCCGCTCACCGTCCGCCAGGCGCCCGAGTATCCCGAGAACCTGGCGCGCTATCATTTCGGCGCTGACGTCAAAGCAACTCCAGAGAGTGCGTCTCTGGCCAAGCTCGAGCTCAGCTCCAACGGGCACGATCAGAATACTGCCGCGGCCGCGTTGCTCTGCGACGATCCGACCATCGGCTACCGGCTCCCGGCGGGCGCGTCTTCAATCCTGGTGGCTTTGCCCAATATCGAGAACGTGCAAAGCGTTTCCTTCTTGAATGAAGGCGCCCAGGGCGAGATGACGATCGCGATTTCCAATGCGGACGTTCCTGAGAACAGCCCGGAATGGCGCCGGATCGAGAGCGGTGCGCTCGCGCAGGGTGCCGTCGCAACGAAGATCGGTCCGGGCGAGGCCAAATATGTGAAGTTGAGCTTCAAGATTAGCCAGCCTGGTCGCATCGCGGCTTTCGGAGTCTACGCGACACCGGCGCTCTCCGACTTCACCATGCCGCGTCCGCGCAAGGTGAGCTTCGAGGAGAACTCCGAGAGCTTCGCCCTGGTTAACTTCAACTTCAGCGATGTGCACGCGAAGGCGCGCGCCCTGTATGTCAGCTCCGGCGATGTTAACCGGGTCAACGCCATGATCGACGACCAGCCCGCGACTGCTTACCAGTTCGCGAGCGACGATGCCGCCCCGACGGCCGTGATCGATCTCGGCCGGGAACGCAATCTCAGCCGCCTCTCCGCCGTTTATGCTTCCCAGGCGGGCAGCGTGGACTTCTACGTTCTGAATCAACTGCCGGCGGGTGCTTCCGACGACTCCGTGTCGGGCGAGGCCAATGTGCAGCAGATCGCAAACGTCGGACAAGGCGCGGATCTGCCTTCGTCGCTGAAAATCACCGAGCAGGCTTTTGCCGGCCTCAAGCCGGTCGGCTCGGTTGTCAGCACTGGCGCAGGCCGGGCCTCGGTGGATTTCCCGGCGGTGTCCGGACGTTATGTGATGCTGAAATGGCATCCGGCGGCTCGCGGCGAAGCCTTTTCCATCGCCCAAGTTGCGGCTTTTGGTCCCGCGAAACGCGGCGGGACCGCGGCCGACCAGGCCGCTTACGCGCAGGGGGATGGGAAGACCAGCTTCGACGGGAAGGACATTCTCGATAACAAGGATATTCCCGCGGAAGGCGCCGATGAAGCGCTCGCGCCCGCCGAAGGTCCTCCACCTTCACTTCCGGGTGTCCCGCCTTTCACCTTCATCCCGCAGGTGCCTCCCACCAGCCCCTAACGAACAACTAGCTTCGACTGCGAGGGCCCGCCCGCTGACGTGAAAACGCCGGTTGGCGGGTTTCGCGTTTTCAGGCGGAGCAGGTTAGCTGCAGGAGGAACAGCCCGACCGAGTAACTCGGACGATGCTTACTCGGCGGAGTCCGCGGCGGGAGTCGCCTCGTTGCCGAGGGGCTCGCCGACGGAGTAGCGAGTGAATCGCCGGATGACGATGTTCTCGCCAATCTCGGCAATTTTCGAGGCGATCAATTCCTTGATTGTCAGATCCGGGTTCTTGATGAAGCCCTGCTCCAGCAGGCAGACGGTGCTGTAATACTTGTCGAGCTTTCCGTCGACGATCTTGGCAATCACATTTTCCGGCTTGTCTTTGACCTGCGTGGCATAGATCGCGCGCTCCGATTCCACAGTCGCGGCCGGCACTTCATCCCGGCTGACGTAAAGCGGCTGAGCGGCAGCAATGTGAAGCGTGATGTCTTTGACGAAGGCGCGGAAGCCCTCGTTTTTAGCGACGAAATCGGTCTCGCAATTCACTTCGACGAGCACGCCGACTTTGCCCTGGAGGTGGATGTAGGAGGCGACAATGCCTTCCTTGGTCGCGCGCGAAGACTTCTTGCCTGCGCTGGCGATTCCTTTGGTGCGGAGGAGCGTTTCGGCTTTCTCGAGGTCGCCGCCGGCCTCAGTCAGGGCGCGTTTGCAATCCATGAAGCCGGCGTTGGTTTTCTCGCGCAGCTGTTTGACGGTTTGGGGACTAATTTCCATGAGTGAAGAGAAGTTGAGAGTTGTTGGTTGAAAGTTGAGAGATGAACGGAGAGCCGGAGTCTCTCAACTCTCAACTGCCGACTCTCAACCGCCGCGGTTAGGCCGAGACGCCGGCCATCTCGACTTCTTCGCGCATGCGCGCTTCGCCGCTGGCGGAGACGATGGCGTCGACCAGCTTTTGCAGCATGACGCGAATGGCACGAATGGCGTCGTCATTCCCCGGGATGGGGTAATCGATGACTTCGGGATCGGCATTCGTATCGACGATCGCCGACGATCGGGACGCCGAGCCGGCGCGCTTCGTTGACCGCATTTTGTTCGCGGGTGGTGTCGATGATGATAAGGGCGTCGGGGAGTTGCGACATTTCGAGAATGCCTTCGAGGTTGCGGCGCAATTTGGCTGCTTCACGGCCGAGGGCGGCGAGCTCCTGTTTGCCCATCTTCTTGTAATCGGGCGAGGCTTCGATTTCCTCGATGTATTTCAAGCGACCGATGCTTTTGCGGATGGTCGTGAGATTTGTCAGGGTGCCGCCGAGCCAGCGCTGGTTGACGTAAAATTGTCCGCAAGCCAGGGCCGCTTCCTTGACCGCTTCCTGGGCCTGCTTTTTGCAGCCGACAAAGAGAATCTTGCCGCCGCGCTGCGCGACTTGCTGGAGAAAATCAGTCGCGAGCTGCAATTGCTTCACCGTCTCATCGAGGTTGATGATGTAGATGGCGTTGCGCTTTTCGAAAATGAACGGCTTCATTTTCGGATTCCAGCGCTTCGTTTGGTGGCCAAAATGGACACCGGCTTCGAGCAGCTCGGGCACTAATTCAATCGTGTTGGACATAGGTAGTTTGCATTCGCCGGGGGGGCGCAGCGGGTGGGGAAGATGCTACACGCCTCCCGCTCTGGCAACTGCAATTTCGCGCCTCGGCGGCGCTAGTGATCCCAGGCGGAATTGGTGTCGGAAATCAATTGCTGCAGCATGGGAAAACGGACTTCGCCGTAATTCAACGCGTAGCGGAGATCGCCGGCCTTATAAATCCAGGTCGACGGGATCCAGCTCACCGGCAGCCCGGCAAATTGCGTAATCCTGCCCGCTCCACGCGGACCGGGGTCGGCCAGGATGGTGACGTTCGGTTGCTGCGAGATGTTCGTGGCTCGCGAGCAGGGCGCGGCCATCCTCGCCACTATTCCAGACGGAGACGAAGTAAAACTTCACCTCCGGATTGTCCTTCACCATTTTCGTCCAGCCGCCGCTCTTGAGCTCGGCCTTGCAATTGCCGCACCACGGCGCCCAGAGGTGAACAACCGTTGCGCCCGGCGCCTTGATCGCTTCGGTGACTTGTTGTTCGGCCGGCGAGGGAGCGGCCACGAGCGGCGCAGCCAAAAGCGCGGCGGCGAGAATAGTGCCGAGGAGTGGTTTAACCATGTCAGTGCCGCCTGGAAGCCGGCTAGCGAAATTCAGGATTTTGCTGCAACCAGCTTGCGTCCGGTTTCAGCCCTTTGGCCGTCGCCGCATTATAGACGCAGACGAATTGACTGATCACACCCTGCAAAACCTCGCCGTCTTCCGTCTGGTCTTCGCAGCCGGCCTGTTCCTGAGCGTCCAGCCCCGGGACCGAAATGGTGTGGCTCTGCCGGACGATGACCGTGCTGGAATGAACGCGGTTATAAAGACGAAGGGTGATCTCGGTCGGAATATCGCGCAGGTGAAACTTAAACTCCGACCGAAATGACATCGGCTCGCGGATGGCCGGGTCCGTTAGGGCTTCGCTCGTGCTCCAACTCATAGTTGCGCAAAAGTATAGGCGGCAGATGCGGGGAGCAAACCCATTCTGGCTGCCCAGTTGACCCCGCCCGAGAACGTGGCTACTTTCCATCCCCTTTCCGCGGGAACAGTTGGCGATTGTCGCTGCTGTTTTTAACCACCGAGCCCCGCCTCACCAGGAGAGAGTCACACCGTTATGTTGCAAATGCAGGATTTGATGGCGAAGTCCATGAAGGACTTCAAAGAAGGCAGCATCGTCAAGGGACGCATTCTGGAGATTCGGCCACGGGAAGTTCTCGTGGATATTGGTTACAAGTCGGAGGGAGTGATCCCGACGGCGGAATTCGACGACATCGAGTCGCTCGAAGTGGGAGACGAAGTCGAGGTGCTTCTCGAGCGTCTCGAAAACGACGAAGGCATGGTCGTTCTCTCGAAAGAGAAAGCCGCCTATCGCCAGAACTGGAACAAGATCGCCCAGGTTTTCGCCGGCGACGGCCTGATCAAGGGCAAAGTGAAGTCTGTCGTCAAAGGCGGCCTCATGGTCAACATCGGCGTCGAAGCTTTCCTTCCCGCCTCGCAGATCGACATCATCCCGCCGCGCGACCTCCAGCAGTTCGTCGGCAACACCTACGATTTCAAGATCGTTAAAATTAACGACGACCGCAAAAACGTCGTTCTCAGCCGCCGCGAGCTCATCGAGCAGGAGCGGAGCGAGAAGCGCCAGAAATTCCTCGAAGGCGTCAAAGTCGGCGACACTGTCTCCGGCGCGGTCAAGAACCTGACCGATTTCGGTGCCTTCATCGATCTCGGCGGCATGGACGGCCTCCTTCACATCACCGACATGACCTGGGGCCGCCTCGGTCACCCGAGCGAACTGCTCAAGGTCGGCCAGCAGCTCGAAGTCCTCGTCCTCGACATCAACAAGGAAAAAGAGCGGGTCTCGTTAGGCCTGAAGCAGACCCAGAAAAATCCTTGGGACCAGATCGAAGAGCGTTTCCCGGCCGGCCAGAAGGTCAAAGGCAAGATCACCAACCTCGTGCCTTACGGCGCGTTTGTGGAATTGGAAGAGGGCGTCGAAGGCCTCATTCACGTCTCTGAGCTTTCCTGGACGAAGCGCATCATGCGCCCGTCGGATATCCTCACCGTCGGCCAGGAAGTGGAAGCGGTCGTCCTGGGCGTAAACAAGGAAGAGCAGAAAATTTCGTTAGGCCTGCGCCAGCTCGAAACCAATCCTTGGGACGAGATCGAGAAGAAATTCACCATCGGCAGCCGGGTGAAGGGCCAGATCCGCAACATGACCGCCTACGGCGCGTTCGTGGAATTGGAAGACGGCATCGACGGCATGATCCACGTCTCCGACCTGAGCTGGACGCGCAAGATCAATCACCCGATGGAGGTCTTCAAAAAGAACGACGAAGTTGAAGCCGAAGTGATCGACATCGACAAGACCAACCAGCGCATCAGCCTCGGCATCAAACAGCTCTCCGACGATCCTTGGAAAGAAATCGATACCAAGTACAAGATCGGCGATCTCGTCACTGGCAAAGTCACGAAGCTGGCCAGCTTTGGCGCCTTCGTGCAGTTGCAGGATGACATCGATGGTCTCGTCCACATTTCGCAGCTGAGCGAAGATCACGTCGCGAAAGTGAAGGACGTGCTCAAGGTCGGCCAGGAAGTCGAAGCCCGCGTCATCAAGGTCGACAAAGTCGAGCGCCGCATCGGTCTCTCGATCAAGGCCGCGAACTACTCCGAGGAAGAACTCAAGCGCGAATCCGAAGCGTTCGACAACTTCCGTCCGGGCGAAGACATGGTCGGACTCGAGAAGGCTTTCGAAGCCGCCGAGGAAGATTATCGCCCCGGCGAAGGCAAGAAGAAGTAGCCTGCGCTCGACGCATGTAGACGTTTCGCTCTGCGAAACGCGGCACCAAGCTCCGGCCGCAGCTTTACGGGCATTCCACCTCGACACCCGCGTTTCGCAGAGCGAAACGTCTACAATGATCTTGCGCTCCGCATTTTTCCTCTGCGCATTGGCACTCTTTGCTGGGGGGCTCAAAGCCGAGGTGCCGGCTTTTTCCAAGGTCATCGTTTTCGGCGACAGCCTGTCGGATAACGGCAACATCCAGCACGTCGTCAAAGACAAAACGATCTTCATCAATTTTCCGAGCCTGGCTTTTGATTACGCCGACGGGCGTTTCACCAATAGTTCCGTCACGCTGCCGCCCTCGCTCAACTACTCCGGCACCTGGCATGAGCAGTTGGCGGAAACATTCCTCGGCCTCCCGGCCGCGACCAACAGCCTCGACGGCGGTTTGAACTACGCCTTCGGCGGCGCGACCACGATCGCGGGCGCGAGCGAGCGCACCGTCATCTCAAATCCCGAGCCATTCCTCGGCGGCGACCTCACGATCACGATCGATAACCTCGGCAAACAGGTCGACGATTATCTCGCCAGCAAGACGATCGATCCCGCGGCGCTCTACATCGTCTGGGGCGGCGGCAACGACGTCTTCGATCATCCCGGCTCTTCCTACGTCATCGCCACCGCGCAGCGCGTCGCCGCTCTAGTCGAGCAACTGGCGCGGGCCGGCGCCCATTACATTCTGGTGCCTAACGTTCCCCCTTTGGGCCTCGTTCCAAGTTACAACCAGGACTTGGTGAAAGGTCCCGCGCTCGATGCCGGCTCGGCGCAGTATCGGGTGGAATTCAACACCGAGCTCGACGCCGCGGTCAGCGCGCTGGCGAACGACGGCATCGCCATCACGCTTTATCGCTACGATATCTTTGGGCTCTTCTACCGCCTCGCCGCCAATCCCGAGGAGGTCGACCTCGTCAATATCAGCGACGTCTCGCAAGCCAAGGCGGTCGACCCCGATCAATATCTGTTCTGGGACGACATTCATCCCACCACCGCCGGCCATTACCAGATCGCGGCCGGGGCCTTTTCCCTTCTCGATGGCACGGCTCTGCCTCCGGCGCAGTCGCTCAATCTCTCCGCCCGCCTCGCGGTCGGGACCGAGGAAAACGTCCTCATCGGCGGTCTCATCGTCACCGGCACGGAGGCGAAAAAAGTGATCGTTAGGGGAATCGGCCCGTCGATTACGCTCAATGGCGTGCCGCTCGCGAACTCCCTGGCCGACCCGGTCCTGGAACTTTACCAGAACGGCGCGCTCATCACGCGCAACGACAACTGGCAGGACACGCAAGCAGCCGAGATCGCAGCGAGCGGGCTCGCCCCGGAAGACGACCGCGAGGCCGCCATTATCGCGACGCTTGCGCCCGGTTCTTACACCTTCATTCTGCAGGGGCAGAACAGCGGCACCGGTCTCGGCCTGGTCGAAGCTTACGATCTCGATCCGGCCGCCAACAGTTCGCTGGCCAACACCAGCACGCGCGGTTTTGTCCAGACGGATGACGATGTCCTGATCGCGGGTTTCATCATCGGCGGCGGTGGCAACGACACTGTTCTGGTGCGGGCGATCGGCCCCTCACTTGCCTCTCTTGGGGTGGCCAATCCCCTGGCCGATCCAACGCTCGATCTCTACGACGCGAACGGCGCCGCTCATTCGCAGCGACGACAACTGGCGGGACACGCAGGAGGCGCTCATTCGGTCCACCGGCCTCGCCCCGGCCGACGACGCCGAGGCCGCCATCATCCGTTCTCTTGGTCCCGGTAATTACACCGCCATCGTTCGCGGCAAGAACGGTGGAACCGGGGTCGCGTTGGTCGAAGTTTACAACTTGCGATAACGGCGGGGCCGAGAAAAAAGGGTCCGCCGCGTCTGGCGGCCGCGAATCAGTTGCAACGGTCGTCGCAGACAACCGTGGAATGCAGGGTCGTTAGGCGCATTCCTCTCCTCAAAGCGTTCCCATTTTATTTTTATGACATCCATCATTCGTTTTCGCCGGTCTTGCGTGCTTTTTGCCGCGGCCATCCTTCTCGCCTCCGTTTCCGGCCTCTTCGGCCAGGGCGCGCCCGCTTTCACCCAGGTCATCGTTTTTGGGGACAGCCTCTCCGATAACGGAAACATCCGACACCGCCTCGAGGACGCCTATTTCATCAGCTATCCGGGCGGTGAGTATAATTACAGCGACGGCCGTTTTACCAACAGCTCCGACACCGATCCAAACTCCGGCACTTACGCCGGGACGTGGCACGAACAACTGGCGCGCGATTTCCTCGGCCTGGCCGCCTCCACCAACAGCCTCGATGGCGGCACCAATTACGCCTTTGGCGGCGCCACGACCGAGGACGGCACGCGCGAAGCGACCGTCCTTTCCAACCCCGATCCCTTTGTCGGCGGCGAGCTGAGCGTGACAATCGATAACATGGGCAAGCAGGTGGACGATTACCTCGCCGCCAACACGGTCGACCCGGCCGCGCTCTACATCGTCTGGGGTGGGGGGAACGATCTGTTCGATGACGACAGTGCCGCGAACGTGACTGCCACCGCCGAGCGCATGGCCGCTTTGGTCGAACAACTGGCGCGCGCCGGCGCAGTCTACATCCTCACGCCGAACGTCCCGCCGCTCGGTCTCGTGCCCAATTACAAGGACGACGCGGCCAGGGCGATCGAACTCAGCACCGCTTCCGCCGATTACCGCGACCAGCTCGACGCCGAGCTCGACGCTGCGGTTGCGACTTTGGCCGCGGAATCGATCACCATCACGCTCTATCGCCTCGACATTTACGGGCTCTTTTATCGCCTCGCGGCCAACCCGGAGGATTATGGTTTCGTCAACATCAGCGACAGTTCCCAGGGCAACAGCAGCGTCGACCCGGATGAATATCTTTTCTGGGATGAAATTCACCCGACGACCGCGGGTCACTTCCAGATCGCGAGCGCGGCTTTCGAACTCCTCAACGGCACCGCCCTGCCTGCCGCGCAGTCGCTCAACCTCTCCGCACGACTCGCCGTCGGGATCGATGAAAACGTCCTGATCGGCGGCCTCATTATCGACGGCACGGAAGCGAAACAGGTCATCGTTAGGGGAATCGGTCCTTCGCTCACGATCGACGGAATGCCGCTGGCCGGCACGCTCTCCGATCCCGTGATCGAGCTCTACCAGGACGACGTCCTGATCACGAGCAACGACAATTGGCAAGACACCCAGCAGCCCGAGATCGAGGCGACCGGGCTCGCGCCGAGCGACGACCTGGAATCAGCCATCCTCATGACGCTCGCTCCGGGCACTTACACCGTCATCTTGCGCGGTCAGAACAACGGTACGGGAACCGGGCTCGTCGAGGCCTACGATCTCGACTCCGCGACCGCGTCCACCCTCGCCAACACCAGCGTGCGCGGTTTCGTGCAGACGGAGCGACGACGTTTTAATCGGCGGTTTTATTGTCGGCAACGGCGGGAGCGACACCGTCGTCGTTAGGGCGATCGGTCCTTCGCTGGCCGATGCCGGGATCGCCAATCCGCTGGCCGATCCGACGCTGGATCTGTACGACGGCAATGGCGCGATCATCCGCAGCGACGATAACTGGCGGGAGGAGCAGGAGTCGCTCATTCAGTCGACCGGCCTCGCCCCCGCGAATGACGCCGAATCCGCCATCATCCGATCGCTCGGACCGGGCAATTACACCGCGGTTGTGCGCGGGAAAGACGGCGGCACCGGCGTGGCCCTGGTCGAGATTTACAACCTGCAATAATCGATCCTATCCGGACTCCGGTTCGGGGTAGGCCATCTTCTTCATCAACTCCGCGAAGCGGGGCAGCGGACGCATCCGATCCCACTGCGGGTCGGCCTTGAGATCGCGCAACATCGTGTCGTGTTCGCGGAAGGCCTGTTCGAGCCGGTCGAGTGCCCGCTCGTGTTCGCCGAGACCGCTCAGGACGAGGGCCGGGAAATAAGGCGGCACGTAACCGTGCTGTTGCCCGCGCGCTTCGATTTCCGCCAGGCTTTTGCGGGCGCGTTCCTCGCGCCCCGCGCGGCCGTAGGCATAGCCGAGATAGCCGAGCAGGCGGGATGTTCGCCCGCCGAGTTCGTAGGCGCGTTCGAGCGCGGCGATCCCTTCGTCATAGCGCTGCAGTTCCACCAGCGCCTCGCCCTGGAACCAGAGAGCAAGATGAAAGTCCGGATTGATCCTGAGCACCTGTTGGAAATAGGGCAGTGCTTCCTCAAACTCCCGCGCAAAAACGCGCGCCCAACCCTGGACCGAAGGCACGATGAGCGAGAGCGGATCCAATTCCTGGGCACGTGCGAGAAGATCGTGCGCCCGTTCGAAAAATCCGATCACGGCCAGGAAAGCCCCGAACCAATAGGTCGTGCTCGGGGAATTCGGATCAAGCTCGAGCGCCCGCTCGTATTCGGCTTTGGCCGCCTCCCATTCGAAACCAAACTGCCAATGGGCAAACGCCAGGAGGCGATGCGCCTCGGCCGAGTCGTCGTCCAGGGCCAGCGCGCGGCGCGCGGCGGCGAGCGAGCGCGGCTTGATCTCCCGGGGCGGGACGAAGCCGTAGTTGGAAAGCATGTTGAGCGATTCGGCGATGCCGACGTAGGCCGGTGCGTAGGTCGGATCGCGGGCCGCGGCGTCCTCGAATAATCCGAGCGCGGAACGAAAACCGGATTCCGTGCGTTGATGCCAGAAGTGGCGCCCCCGCAGATCGAGCAGGTAAACGTCGGGGTCGACCCGACGCGGGGCGGTGGCTGTCCGGCCATGAAGTGTCTGGTCGATCGCCTGCGCGACGGCCCGTGCCACTTCGTCCTGCAGGGCAAGAACGTCGGCCAGTTCACGATCGTAGCGTTCCGCCCAGAGGCACTCGTCATTCTCCGCCCTAACGAGTCGGGCGGAGATGCGCACGCGATTGCGCGCGCGGAGGACCGATCCCTCCACGATCGAGGTGACGCCGAGGGCCCGGCCGATTTCGGCCAACGACTGTTTCCTTTCCTTGAATCCCATGACGGATCCGCGGGAGATGACTTTCAATCCGCCAATCTTGGCCAGATCGGTGATGAGCGCCTCGGTCATGCCGTCGGCGAAAAATTCCTCCTCCGGCTGGCCGGAGCGATTTTCCAGCGGGAGGACCGCGATGGCCTCGGAGACCCGGGCGCTGGCGGGAGTGGCGAATTTCGCTGCCACCCGCCCGCGGATCTTTCCCGGTATCTCGGGATTGCCGATTTCATCGGTGTAAAAATTTACCAACCGGATCCTGCGGCCGTGCTTGACCTCAGATTCACCCATCTCATGCAGAAATGAGTGCCAGCGCGGATGCGGAGCCGAGGTCCTCGGCTACGCGCTGCGACAAGAGAATGTGGCCGGCATCGCCGCAATCCATCACGCGCTGGGCGAGATCGATGCCCGCGCCGGCCACGTTCGAGCGATCGTTTACATCCATCACCTGGCGGACGGGACCGCTGTGAATCCCGATTCGTAATTTGATTTCCGGATGAGCCCGGAGGGCCGCGCTGATTTCGATGGCGCATTCCAGCGGCGCTTCCAATTCATCGAAGAAAACCAGGGCCATCCCGTCGCCGGTCGGCAACCGCAGGAGTTTTTGTTCGGCCTCAGCTCTGCGAAAACGCGGCGTTTCGCGCACCAGCCGGTTCAGTTCGTGAATGAGGCGGCTCTGCTGGTCGATCAGCAACGTGGAATACCCGACCACGTCCATCGCCAGGACGTGGGCGATCTCCAGGCGCGAATCTTCCGGTTTCTCCAGGGGCATGATGGAGAGGGAAGATCGCCCCGCGACAAGCCAGTGTTCAAGTAAAGATCGCCGCGGTCGGCGCCGGCCCGATCGGCGTCGTTAGGCGAGCGGAGCGGGCGCGACCGCCGCGGGCGGCGCGGCACCATCGAGCGAGAGGTAGGTGTAGCCCTGCAACCCGCGTTCGTAGTCGGCCAGAATTTTCATGGCGTCGTTAGGCTTAAGCCGGTCGCTCTTGATCGCGGCGTCGACCTGCAATTTCACCAGACGCATGAGCTCGATTTTGTCCCACTGCGTCAGGGCCAGGACCTGGCCGATCGTGCTGCCTTCGATCACTTCCTCGATGTACCAACCCGATTCCTCGTCTTCGTCGAGGAAGACATGGACCTCGGTGACGCGGCCAAAGAGATTGTGCAGATCGCCCATGATGTCCTGGTAGGCGCCGACGAGGAAGACTCCGAGATAGTACATCTCGCCGGGAATGATCTTGTGCAGCGGGAGGGTGTCCTTCACATCCTGCAGGTCGGTAAATTTGTTGATCTTCCCGTCGGAATCGCAGGTGATATCGACCAGTGTGCCCTGGTGATCGGGCTGAGTCGTCAGACGATGAATCGGCATGATCGGGAAGAGCTGCCCGAGCGCCCAATGATCGAGGAGCGACTGAAAAATGGAGAAGTTGCAGATGTACTGATCGCCTAACGACGTCTCGAGTTCCTTCACTTCTTCCGGGACGTACTTCAGGCCGCGGTGGAGCGCGACGATCTGGCGGGCGAGCTGCCAATAGAGCGATTCGATCTTGGCTTTCGCTTCCAGGTCGAGCAGCCCGAGGTTGAACATCTGCTGCGTCTCTTCCTTGATCTGCTGCGCGTCGTGCAGGGTCTCGAGCCGGTTGCCGCGTTTCAGCTTCTGCTTCACGTCGAGGATGTCGCGCAACGGCTTCGGATCGTCGGCCGTGGCTTCGATCTTGGTCAGCGGCACGTCTTTCTCGATCGCGCCGAAAGCCTCGACTACGAGGACGGAATGATGGGCCACGATGGCGCGGCCGCCTTCGCTCACGATCGCGGGATGGGCGACGCCCTCGGAGTCGCACACTTCCATGATGTTGTAGACGACGTCGTTGCAGTATTCCTGCAGCGTATAGTTGGTCGAGCTGTCGAAACTCGTCCGCGAACCGTCGTAATCGATCCCGAGCCCGCCGCCGACGTCGAGGTAGCCAAGCTGATGGCCCATCTTGGAAAGTTTCGCGTAATAGCGGGCCGCTTCGCGCACGGCGCGCTTGATCGTGGAGATGTCGGGCACCTGCGAGCCGACGTGGAAATGGACGAGCTTGAGGCAATGCGCGAGCCCCTGCGCTTTGAGCATCTCGCTGGCCGCGACCAGATTCGTCGTGCTCAGGCCAAACTTCGCATTCTCCCCGCCGCTCGTGGTCCATTTGCCCGCACCTTTGCTGTGCAATCGCACCCGGATGCCGATGTGCGGTTCGACGCCCATTTCCTTCGCGACCCGGAGCGTCTGTTCCAGCTCCTCGAGTTTCTCGACCACGATGATGACCGATTTGCCGAGCCGGCGCCCGAGCATGGCGGTGCGAATAAACGCGCGGTCCTTGTAGCCGTTGCAAATAATCAGGCTCTCCGGGTCCTTGTGCATCGCGAGGGCTGCGATCAACTCCGGCTTGCTCCCCGCTTCGAGCCCGAAATGAAATTGCTCGCCCGCTTCGACGATCTCTTCGATCACTTCGCGGAGCTGATTGACCTTGATCGGAAAAACCCCGCGATAATTGTTCCGATAACCGAACTCCTCCATCGCGGCCTGGAAAGCGCGATTGACCGTCTCGACCCGGTGGCGCAGCAGATCCTGGAAGCGGATGACGAGCGGAAAACCAAGACCGCGCGCGCGCGCTTCATTCACGACTTCGAGCAGGTCGATTGCGCCGCCGGCTTCCTTCAACGGTCGCGCCGCGACGTTGCCGGCGCTGTTGACCGAAAAGTAACCGTCGCCCCAGCCCTCGACATTGTATGTCGCGCTTGCGGCTTCCACATCCCAGTCACCCTTCGTCATCGTCGCGCAGTGTAGGGCACCAGTCTGCAAATTCAATCGGACAGATTCCGCACAAAAATCAACCGTCCACCGAGGCGAATCGGATGCAGCAATTGCGCCTCCGAGCGGGGTCCGTCGGGCTGCCTTGCTTGTTTTTCAAGATCGGTCTGATACGGTTTTTTCAGATGAACAAAACGGTCATTGAAGTGCAGGTGCGTGCGGTTTTGCCGACGAGCGGCGGGTGTGCGGTCTTCCTCGGCAATGCGGACAAAGTGTTCATCATCTACGTCGACCAGAGCGTGGGCAGCGCCATCACCATGTTCATGCGCGGGACGGTCAAGGAACGCCCGCTGACCCACGATCTCATGGCGCACCTCATGACCGCGCTTGGCGCGCATGTCGAGCGGGTCATCATCAACGATCTCAAAAACGCGACCTATTACGCGCGCATGATCATCCGGGCCGAGAACGAGCTGCAACAGAAGAAGATCATTGAGCTCGATGGCCGCCCGAGTGATTGCATCGCCATGGCGGTGCAGCAGAAGGCGCAGATTTACGTCAGCCAGGAAGTCTGGGACGAAGTCGACGACATGAGCGACGTCCTGCGCAAAATGGAAGAGGATGGGATCAAGCCGGAGATCGGCCCGGAAGGCGAAGTGGGAGAGGAAGAAGAGGAGTAACCGCGTTCGCCTGTGGACGCTTCGCTCTGCGAAGCGCGGGTGTGCGCGTGAGCCGGGGAGTGAGCCCCCGCGTTTCGCAGAGCGAAACGTCTACAGCCTAACCGATCAACTCGGGGTAATTTTTTTCCGCCATTTCGGTGCAGCGGGCGAGGATGGCGGAGGGCGTATCGAGTTGGAGCACCTCCACCACGAGGCGCTCGCATTCCGTGATCGTTAGGCGCTGGACCGCGCTCTTGACCCGCGGGACGAGGGTCGGGCCCGCGCTCAACTCGTCCATCCCCAGCCCGAGCAGGAGCGGGGTCAACAAAACGTCGCCCGCCATCTCGCCGCAAATCCCGACCCAGATGCCGTTGGCGTGGGCGGCGTCGGCCACCATTTTCAAGAGCCGGACGACCGAGGGGTGGCTCGGTTCGTAAAGGTGAGCCACGCGTTCGTTCGTCCGGTCGATCGCGACCGCGTACTGGATCAGGTCGTTTGTGCCGATGCTGAAGAAGTCGACTTCGCGCGCCAGCCGGTCCGCCATGATCGCGGCCGTCGGCACCTCGATCATGATGCCGACATCGAGATCGTCGTTGAAGGCCTGGCCTTCCTTCCGCAGCTCGCTTTTGCATTCCTCCACGACCTCGAGGCCGCGTCGCACTTCCTCCAGCCCGGAGATCATGGGGAACATCATCTTTACATTGGGCGAGACGCTGGCCCGCAGGATGGCGCGGAGCTGGACCTTAAAAATATCGATATTCTCGAGACAAAACCGGATCGCTCGCCAGCCGAGGAAAGGATTGAGCTCGTCGCCCCGCTCGATTCCATCGGAAACTTTGTCGCCGCCGAGATCGAGCGTGCGGATGATGAGCGGATCGGGCGCGAGCCGTTGCGCGACGGTGCGATAGACCTCGAATTGCTCTTCCTCGGTCGGGAGCGTGGTCTCGTTCAGGTAAAGGAACTCCGTCCGATAAAGCCCAACGCCCTCGGCGCCGTTGCTGAGGACGGCGTCGACCTCGTCCGGCAGCTCGATGTTGGCCGAGAGCACGATATGGCGGCCGTCGCGGGTGGTGGATTTGGTTTCGCGGAGCTGGGTCAGGCTTTCGGCGATGACGCCTTTTTGGCGTTCGATTTCCTCGTATTCGCGGAGCGTTTCCTCGGTCGGGTAAACGATGAGCAGGCCGTGGTAGCCGTCGATCAGGGCCGGGGCCCCGGTTTCCAGGGTCTCGGTCGCATCGTGCAAGCCGACAACGGAAGGGATGCCTAACGACTGGGCCATGATCGCGGTGTGCGAGGTGCGGCTGCCGAGATCGAGGACGAGGCCGCGCACCTGCTCGCGGTTCATGGAGGCGGTGTCGGAGGGGGTGAGATTATGCGCGACCAGGATGTGGGGCTGATCGATCGAAAGGAAAGGCCGGGGCGATCTGCCTTGCAGGTTGCGAATGACCCGCCGGGTCACGTCCTGGATGTCGATCGCGCGCTCGCGCAGATAGGGGTCGTCGATCTTGCTCAGTGAATCGACGTAGCGATTGGCCACTTCCTGGAAGGTGAACTCGACGTTGCAATGGTCGGCCTCCAGTTTGCGCAGGACCTCGTCGATCAGGGTCTGGTCCTCCACGACCAGGAGGTGGGCGTCGAAAATGCCCGCGTCTTTCGCCCCGATCGCTTCCGCGATCTGCTGCTGCATCTCGAGGATTTGCGCCCGGGTCTGGATGAGCGCGTTTTCGAAACGGGCGATTTCCTCCGGCACGTTGGCCGGGTCCACCTGGTAACGGACAACGTCGTCGGTCTCAATCGAGAAGACGTGGATTGGCCCGCGCGCGATCCCGGGCGCGGCGGGGACACCGTGACAACGCTTTTCCTGGTGGCCGGGCTCGCCCTTCATTCCGGTAAGAATAACCGGAACGTCAACTATTCTTCGTTGAAGCGCGACAGGATTAATTCTTCGATATCCTGGATCGCCTGCGCGGCATCGGGCCCCTCCGCCCGGACGCGCAATTTCGAGCCCTGGCCGGCGGCCAGCATCATCAGGCCCATGATGCTTTTGCCGTTGATCTCCTCATCGTCTTTCGCCACCCAGATATCGCACCGATGCCGACTCGCGATCCGCACGAACATGGCGGCGGGGCGGGCGTGCATGCCGAGCCGGTTGATGATCGTGATTTCCTTCTCGACCTTTTCGTTCGTGGCTGGTGCTGAGCGGCGGTTTAATAATCCCATTTAGGTACTTTGCGTCTTCATTAGACCGAGCAACTTCTCGTTAAACTCCACAGCACTATTCAGACCGAGGCCCTTCAGCTTTTGATCCATTGCTGCCACCTCGATCAATCGCGCGATATCCCGTCCCGGCCGCACCGGAATCGTGATGTGCGGCACTTCGATCTTGAGAATCTCGTAAAGTTCGCGGTCCAGACCGATTCTATCCACTTCTTCCAGCTCCTGCCAATCTTTTAACATCACCACCAGGTCGAGTCGCTTCTCGATCCGGATCGCGCCGATCCCGAAAATCGAAACGACATTGATGATGCCGATGCCGCGCACTTCCATGTGGTAGCGGGTCAGGTCGGGCGCCGTCGCCATCAGTTCACGGCCTTCGAGCGATTTGATTTTGGTCACGTCATCCGCCACCAGGCTGTAGCCGCGCTCGATCAGGCCGAGCACGGCCTCGCTCTTTCCCACCCCGCTCGAACCGCGAATCAGGACCCCGACCCCGAGAATGTCGACCATGCTCCCGAACTCGGTCACGGAGGGCGAAAAATCGAGCTCGAGCGCGATTGTGGCCGCGTTGATGAACTTCATCGTGATCATCGGAGTGCGGAAAACGGCGATGCCGGCCGCCTCCGCGATCGCGAGGAGGTCGGGCGCGAGATGAAATCCGCGCGAGGCGACGAGACAGGGGATTTTCTGCGAACAAAGCGAGCGGAAACGCGCCTGCCGCTCGGCCTTGGTCAGACTCTTGAGATAGGATTGCTCGGCCGCGCCCAGCACCTGCACCCGCTTGTGCGCGAAATAGGTGTAGAAGCCGGCGAGGGCGAGGCCGGGGCGGTTAATCGTCGGTTCCCGAATGCGCCGGTCGAAGCCGATCTGTTCGCTTTCCAGTTTGAGCTGGAGCGATTTCGCGTGCCGCTCGAAGAACTGCGCCACCGTCACGACCGGGACGCTCATCCGCTGCTGGCTCCCGGAACTAATGGTTTGAACGATCGGCTCCACACTCATGCGCACGCCAGATGTATCCCGATCCGGGGCTGATTGCCAGAACCTCCTGCATCGTTAGGCGCGGCCGATGCGCCTCGAAAATAGCTCGCCTTTCCGGCCGTTTTCTGGCAACCCATCTGGTTCAGGAACCGCATGCGCGTCCTGGTTATCGAAGACGATCCTCGACTGGCCCGGCAGATCACCGGCGAATTGCGGCGCTGCGGCCACGAGGCGGCCGCGCGGCAGGATGGCGCGGAAGGTCTGCAGGCTGCGCTCGTCGATTCGCCCGATCTCATCGTGCTCGATCTCACTTTGCCCAGTCTCGACGGTCTCTCCGTCCTCGCCCGTTTGCGCGCCGCCCAGTCCCCGGCGCGGGTCCTCATCCTGACCGCGCTCGGTGGCGTGGCCGACCGGGTCGGCGGCCTGAAGGCGGGCGCGGACGATTATCTGGCCAAGCCGTTTTCCATGAATGAGCTGATGGCGCGAGTCGAAGCGCTCGGCCGCCGCGCCGCGAGGCCGACGGCGGCGGATTTCTTAAAGGTCGGCGACCTGCAAATGGATGTGCTCCATCGCCACGTCTCCCGCGCGGGTCAGACAATCGCGCTTTCGCCCCGGGAGTTCGACGTCCTGCAAGTGCTGATGCAGGAGCCGGGCCGCGTTTTTTCCCGGACCGAACTCTGCGAGCGCGTCTGGCAACGGGAACACGAATACGACACCCGCACGGTGGAGATATTCATCGCCCGGCTGCGGAAGAAAGTAGAGGCCGCCTTTGACCAGCCGCTCATCCACACCCTGCGCTTTGTCGGTTACACCATCCGGGCGCCGGCGGAAAAAACGGACGCGCTTATTCAATAAGCCCGCGTTTTTGGAGGAGACCGCGCAGCGTCTCGACGCGGCGACGGTTCACGCCGAAATCGTAGTAGCCGCTGCGCGCGGCCGAACGCACGGCGATCGCGTTTTCACCGGGGCGGCGCTGAATTTCGAGGTCGTCGGTAAAGCCGAGAAGACTGCGGCATTCGGCGTGAAGATAGGATTCGTCGTCGACCACGAGCCTGGTGCGGGGCAGCGCGAGAATCGCGGCGCGGATTTCCGGCCAGGTCTCCTCCGCCGGCGACTTCGGGATAAAGGGCGCGATCGCGTGGCGGGGATCCCGGGCATCACTCGAAACGCAATTTGGCGCAGCCGGACAAGGCGCAAACATCGATCCTGCCATACCACCATCCGGCCGCGGTGCACATGCCGGCAGCACGACGCAAATCGCGCACAGCAGCGCGGCGCGCGGGGCGAAGAAGCCGAAAGATTTGCCCATTCCACGCTCACCATAAGCACGCGAGGGATCTCCACGCAGCGACGTTGTGTAAATCCGCGACCGCCGCTAAAGTCGCGCCACCATGATCCTGCCCCCGTTCCCGCGAGTCCTTCTTGGTGCCACGGTGATTGCACTGATGGCGACCGGTTGCACCGAGTTGCCTAACGACATTGGCGTTCGTCGCCATCGCAACCAGGCCGCGCAGACGAGCCAGGCTTCCCGGCATCCGCTTTTTTCCTCCTGGTACGACGATCCCGCCGCCAAAGGCGAAGCAAAAATCGTCATCGATCTGACGAAACAGCAGGCTTTTTTTTATCGCGGCGAGACTCTCATCGGCCGGACCAACATCTCTTCCGGTCGGAAGGAATTCGAAACGCCCCCGGGCAAATACCGAGTGATCCAAAAGGACGCGAGGCATGTCTCCAGCCAGTACGGCCAATATGTGGCGCGCAATACCGGCGCGGTCCTGCGCCGCGACGTCGACGTGAACAAAGATCCCGTCCCGAAAGGCGCAAAATTTGTCGGCTCGCCCATGCCCTATTTCCTGCGCTTCCGCGGCGGCTACGGCATGCACGCCGGCTTCGTCCCGCGTTTTCGCGCCTCGCACGGTTGTGTCCGCATGCCGATCCGGATGGCGAAGAATTTTTTCGAGGCGGCCGAAATCGGGACACGCGTGGAAGTCATCGAACCGCCGATTATGGTGGAACGGTGAACCTGGTTTCCGATCTCCGCGCGCTCCTCGGCGATGCGATCGTCGCCGCCGATGAGTCGACTCGCACCGCGCACAGCGGCGACAAATGGGTCGCGAATCACGACCCCGAGGTCGTCGTCTTCGCGCAAACCACCGAACAGGTCAGCCTCCTCCTCCGTTTCGCCTCCGAGAACAATGTCCCCGTGACCGCGCGCGGCGCCGGCTTCGGCTACGTCGGCGGCTGCGTGCCGATGCGCGGCGGCGTTGCGCTCTCGCTCGCGCGGATGAACCGGATCAAGGAAATCAATTTTGGCGACGCGATCGCGATCGTGGAACCGGGCGTCATCACCGGGGAACTGCAGGCCGCGGCGCGGGCGCAGAAGCTGTTTTATCCGCCCGACCCGGCGAGCATGCGCGACTGCAGCATGGGCGGCAACGTCGCCACCAACGCCGGCGGCCCGCGCTGTCTCAAGTACGGGGTGACCCGTCATTACATCATCGGTCTCGAGGTCGTGCTCGCGAACGGCGAGATCCTGCGCACCGGCGGGCGCGTGCACAAAAACAAAACCGGCTTCGACTTGATCGGTCTTTTTGTCGGTTCCGAGGGATTGTTAGGCGTGGTGACCGAGATCACGGTGCGGCTCCTCCCTTTGCCCCAGGCCCGGGCTACGCTTTCCGCCTCCTTTGCCAGCATGCCGGCGGCGGCGGCCGCGGTGCAGGCAATTTTTGCGGCGGGATTCTTGCCTTCGTCGCTCGAAATCGCGGACCAATACACCCTCGCGGCCGCCCGCCTCGACCGCGGGCAGGGCATCGTCCCCGAGGGCGACGCGCATCTTCTGGTCGAGGTCGATGGCCGCGCAGAAACCGTGCGGACGGAAGCGGCCGCGCTCGAAGCATTGCTCGCCGCGCGGCAGCCAAACTCGCTCACCATCGCGACGACCGAGGAAGGCTCGGAAAAACTTTGGGCGCTCCGGCGCGAGTTCAGCAACTCCCTCCGCGCCACTGGCCTGACGAAATTGAACGAGGACATCGTCGTCCCGCGGAGCCGGCTCGTCGATCTGGTCGAGTTCGCCGGTCAATTGCAGGAACGTCACGGTTTTCCCGTCGCCACCTTTGGCCATGCCGGCGACGGGAATATTCACGTCAACATCATGGCCGCGAATTACAGCGACCCGGCGGTCCGCGAGCGGGTCGAAAAAGCGCTCGACGAGCTCTTCGCCCAGGTCCTGGAATGGGGCGGAGTCATCACCGGCGAACACGGCATCGGGCTGGCCAAGAAACGCTGGTGGCCCGAGGCAACAAGCGACGCCGCGCGCGCTCTCCACCAGCGCCTGAAGCAGGCGCTCGATCCGCGCGGGATCCTGAATCCGGGCAAGTTCCTGTAGACGCCTCCCTCTGGGAGGCGCGGCAAAAAACTTCGCTGCTAAAAAAATTCATCCCGCACGCCCGCGTTTCGCAGAGCGAAACGTCTCCAACGCGCAACTTGTAATCTCCTCGAAAGGTTGATCGAACAGCTTTCCGTGCTACCTTCCGCGACTTCAACTTACGCGCATTTCCGGTCTGCTGACCGAATCTTAAGTATGCGCCTTTTCTTCAGCCCGGTTGCTGAAGCTTTTGCCTGCGAATGAAACCTGGAAAATTTACCCATACCATTGCCGTTTTGCTCTCGTCCGTCTCGGCTTGCTTCGCGCCGTCGGTCGCCGCGCAGGCGCCGACGAAAAAGACTCAGCTGAACAAGAAACACAGCCGCCTGAACGAGGATGTCCTATTCCGGGTCGATCCCGTAAGCTTCACGCCTCCCGGCACCGCACTGAACGCGAGGAAGGGCGAAGACCGTTTTCCCTGGAAGAAGGATATCGTCACCACCGTCTTTTGGATTGGCGAAAAACCGACCGCCAATAATCCGGTGCCGAATCACGCCAGCAGTTGGGACATGTCCTGGGCGAAAAACTACGGCGGTTACGATGATCCGCGGCCCTCGCAGCGGCACGACTATATCCCGGCCAATTTCACTCCGCGGCAGAATCCGTTTTACGTCGCGCTGCCTTACAACGACAAAGCCCGCCAGGGCCACCGGCCGGAGGCGCCCAAAGTGGTGCCATGGTTCAAGGAAGCCTACCGCGGCCCGGGCGTTTCGGTTTGCAAAGGACGCTGGGTCGCCATCCGCAAGGGGAACCGGACTGTTTACGCGCAGTGGGAAGATGCCGGACCGTTCCGGACCGATCATTGGGAATACGTCTTCGGCAACGAGCGCCCGAAACCAAACCTCAACCGCGGGGCCGGGCTCGATGTCTCGCCGGCGGTGCGCGATTATCTTGGCATGTCGGATACTGACGTGACCGATTGGAAATTTGTCGAGTTCAGCGAGGTGCCGCCCGGACCGTGGGCGAAGCACGGGAACAACAACACCTTCGTGCTGAACAAGCGCAAAGCGGAACAGCAAATGGCGAAGGCGAAAGAAAAAAGCACGGTCATCTTTCGTTAGGCTGAATTTCACGCGTGCCTTTTCCACGACTTTTCCTGGCGGTCACCGCCCTCTTACTTGGTCTCCTGGCCGACCAGGCGCAGGCGCAAAAGTCCGGCGGCAAGTTGCTCACCGGCAAGGCCGCGCTTGGCGATTGGACGAGCGATGCTCCCGGAGTCCGGCGCAAGATCACGGTGGCGGATCTGCCGCCGCCCGGCGAGACCCGCTCGGCTAACAACTCACCCGATGTCGTGGCCCGCCCCAAAGGAGCCCAGCCGCAGGTGCCGGCGGGATTCAAGATCGAGGAATACGCCTCCGGCTTGCGCGATCCGCGCGTCCTCCTGACCGCGCCTAACGGCGACATTTTCGTCAGCGAAAGCCGGGCCAACCAGATCAAGGTCCTGCGCGACAAGGATGGCGATGGCAAACCGGACAGCAACGAAGTCTTTACCGAAAGCGATCTGAAAAAACCGTTCGGGATCGCGTTTTATCCGCCCGGACCCGAACCGCAATATCTTTACGTCGCAAACACCGACGGTGTGATCCGCTTTCCCTATCGCAACGGCGATCTCAAGGCGCGCGGTCCGGCCGAAAAACTCGGCGCGCATCTCTCGCCCGGCGGCCTCCTGCGCGGCGGCGGACATTGGACGCGCGACCTGGCCTTCTCGCGCGACGGAAAGAAGATGTATGTCTCAATCGGTTCGCTTTCGAATGTCTCCGACGACGCGGATGAATCCGATCGCGCGCGAATCTTTGAGTTCAACCCCGACGGGAGCGGCCAAAAAGTTTATGCCTGGGGCGTGCGCAACGCGGTCGGGATCGCGATGCGTCCCGGCAGCGACGAGCTCTGGATGAGCGTGAACGAACGCGATGAATTGGGCGACGATCTCGTGCCCGACTACATCAGCAGCGTGAAGCCGGGCGGGTTTTATGGCTGGCCCTGGTATTACATCGGGAATCACCAGGACCCGCGGCACAAAGGGAAACACCCCGAGCTAGCCGAGAAAACCATCGTGCCCGACGTGCTCGTGCAGTCGCACTCGGCCTCGCTCAATCTTTGCTTTTACGACGGCGAGCAATTTCCCGCGGAATATCGGGGCGACATTTTCGCCGCTTTCCACGGCTCCTGGAATCGGAATCGCCGGACGGGTTACAAGATCGTCCGTGTTCCGCTCGAGCAGGGCAAGGCGAGCGGCGAATACGAGGATTTCGTGACCGGTTTCGTGACGCCCGACGGAGATGTCTGGGGCCGGCCGGTTGGCGTAGCGGTGGCGAAGGATGGCAGCCTGCTCTTCAGCGAAGACGCGCACGGCACCATCTGGCGGGTCAGCGCGATTCGTTAGGCGAGGGCTTTGTCGCAGGCGCGCAATTGTCGCGGCCGCTGGCGCCTCCGCACTTGTGACCGGCGCGCAACGAAGCGTAACATGCCCGGTCAATGCCACGCGCCATTCACACTTTCGACAATGGCGTTCGCGTCTATGAGGACCAGCTTTGGGCCGGCCAGCGCGCCCGCTACGAGAAGCGCAACGTTCACGAAGCCGAAGAAGAAGACATTTTTGTCGATCTGATCTCCCGGATCGCGCCGGATGGCTGCTACGTCGATGTCGGCGCGGCTATCGGTTATTACCTCATCCTCGCGCGCAAGCTGGCGCCGCGGCTCGCGATCCACGGGGTCGAGCCGCTCGAACGCCATCGGCGCCTGCTGAGCGAAAACCTTGCCCTGAATGGCCTGACGGATGGCGATTTCACCATCCACCACGAAGGCCTGACTTCCTCCGAGGGAAGCCAGACATTTATGGATCGCGGTTACAGCAGCAAGCTCGCGCCCGCCGGCGAAACCCCGGCGGTTTCGCTCAGCCGGCGCTGGAAAGGTTTTCTCGAGGCGATCGGGTTGCGCCGGGCGAAAAACAAAACGATTACGATCCCCACCATCACCCTCGACACACTCGTTAGGCGGATCGGCGGCTCGGTCGATCTCGTGCAGATGGATGTGCAGGGACTGGAGGTCGAAGTCCTGAAAGGCGCGCGGGAAAGCATGCAGAGGGGCGCGATCAAAACTTTCCTCATCGGCACCCATGGGCGCATGGTCGGCCTCACCTTGCACCAGGAATGCCGCGAGCTGTTGCAGGCAAACGGTTACGGGATCGAAGTCGACCAGAACGACACGAAAGAACAGCCCGACGGCATCCTCGTGGCGAGCAAGCCCGCGCGCTAAGCCTGTAGACGCTTCGCTCTGCGAAGCGCGGGCCTGCGCTCTCGCGGCAGGCGAGGCAACTCCCGCGTCTCCCAGAGGGAGACGTCTACAATACGAATGCCGGCGAGCGCGTCCGATTGAACGCGCCCTGTTCTCCCCGTAAGCTGCGCGGTGACCTGTCCGTCCATCAAATCGCAGACCCTCGACGAGCTGGGCGCATACCTGGCGGCCGCCGGCGCGCCGACTTATCGGGCGAAACAGGTGACCGACTGGCTCTACAAAAAGCGGGTCGATTCCTTCGCGGCCATGACCGATCTCCCGGCCGCGATCCGCGCCCAGCTCGCGCGCGAGTTTTCGTTCGTTAGGCCGGAGCTCGTCCGCGTCCTCGGCTCGAAGGACACGACCCGCAAATTCTTGTTCCGCCTCGCCGATGGCAACCTGATCGAGTCGGTCCTGATCCCGGCTTCGCCCGCGCTTTATGGCGAGACTTCCGATCGCCGCACCGCCTGCGTCTCGACCCAGGTCGGTTGCGCTTACGGCTGCAAGTTTTGCGCGAGCGGACTGGATGGCTTTTCGCGCAATCTCACACCGGACGAAATCGTCGATCAACTCCTCGCGATCGAGAAGGAAAGCGGCGAACGGATCGACAACATCGTCTTCATGGGGATGGGCGAGCCGTTGGCCAACCTAACGAACCTGTTGTGCGCCATCCGGATTATCAATGCGCCCTGGGGGCTGGAGATCGGTGCGCGGCACATCACCATCTCGACCAGCGGGCTCGCCCCGCAGATCCGCAAACTGGCAACCGAGCCGACGCAGTTTCGTCTCGCGATTTCGCTCCACGGCGCGACCGACGAGGTGCGGAGTCAGATCATGCCAGTGAACCGCAAATACCCGCTCGCCGTTTTGCTCGAGGCCTGTGACTTCTACGTCGCGCAAAAGAAGCGCCTGATGTTTGAATACATCCTCATCGCCGGAGTGAACGACAGCGATGAGCAGGCGCACCAGCTGGCGCGCCATGCGCTGCGTCTTTCCGCCAAGATCAATCTCATCCCCTACAACACCGTCGAAGGCCTGGAATGGTCGCGACCCTCGCGCAATCGGCAGGAAACTTTCCTCCGCATCGTGCGCGGCCACGGCGCAGTCGCGACCTTGCGTCGCGAGAAAGGCCACGACATCGCGGCCGCCTGCGGCCAGTTGCGTTTGCAAACCAAACGCTCGGAAGCCGAAGCGAGTGGCGGTCTAGCGGTCGTTAGGCGAAGCGCTCAGCGCTTCCTGCACGCCCGCGACGGCCATCCCGCCTTCGCCGACCGCCGCCGCACAACGCTTGACCGAGCCCGCGCGCACATCGCCCGCGGCGAAGATTCCGGGCACGCTGGTTTCGAGCGGGCCGGGCGGGCGTTTGCTTTTCTGCCAGGCCGGGGCGCCGGCGACTGCGGTCCCGGTTTTGATGAATCCCTTTTCATCGCACGCGATCTCGGCTGGCAGCCAGTTGGTGCACGGTTTCGCGCCGATCATGGAAAAGACAGCCGGGGTTTTGACCGTCCGGAGTTCGCCATTCTGCAGGTTCTCGAGCTCGACGGTTTCGAGCATTTTGCCGCCCTCCATTTTCCGGATCTCGGTCCGGTAGAGAATCTCGATGTTGGGCTGGGTCTCGACCCGGCGAGAGAGATAACTCGACATGCTCTTGCCGAGGTCGTCTCCCCTAACGACGAGCAGAATCTTTTCTGCGCCGTCGGAGAGAAACATCGCGGCTTGCCCGGCGGAGTTGCCGGCGCCGGCCACGATCACGGTCACGCCCCGGCAAAGTTGGCCTTCGAGCGCGGTGGCGGCGTAATAAACGCCCGAGCCTTCAAATTCCTCCCGGCCTTCCGCCTCCAGTCGGCGATAATCCGCCCCGGTCGCGATGAGGACCGATTTGGAACGCAGGCTCGCGCTGCAACCTTCGATCTGGAGACAGGCGCGATATTCTTCGTCTTCGTGCAGAGTCATGCTCAAGGCCTGCGAGGGCGTGGAAAATTTCGCCCCGAAGCGATACGCCTGGAGCTGGGCGCGATAGGTCAGGTCCCCGCCATTAATCCCGGTCGGGAAACCGAAAAAGTTTTCGATCAAAGAAGAGGAACCGGCCTGGCCGCCCGGCGCGTAACTTTCCAGGACGACGGTCTGGAGGCCTTCCGAGCAGGCGTAGACGGCGGCGGCGAGGCCGGCCGGCCCCGCTCCCACGATCGTGAGGTCGCAGCGGATCTCCTCTTCTTCAGCGCTGGCCAGAGGCCGGAGCAGGCCGGCGATTTGCGCCACTTCGCGCAGGGAAGGTTTGCGCAGGGGCGCGCCGGCGGCGGTGATCAGGGCCGGCAGGTCGCGACTCGTTAGGTTAAAACGCCCGGCGAGGGCCTGGCCGGCTTCATCTTCAAACGCGATCAGCCGGTGCGGGACATGGTTCTTGGTCAGGAAATCGTGCAGGTGCCGCCCTTCGCGCGAATCGCGCTGGGCAATGATGCGCAGCCCGGCGAACTCCCGGTCGCGCATGAGACGCTGCCGGCGCATGATGAAGGCGTTCACGACCGGCTCCGCCACTCCGGGCAATTCCGCCAGGGCGCGCCGCAGTTGCAGCCCGGAGACCTGCAAGATCTCCGCTTCCTCCGATTTCACCCGGGCGCTGGCGAGGGCGGAGGTTCCTTGCAGCATGGCGACGTCGCCGATGAAGTCGCGCTCACCCGGGGTGCCGAGGATTTGCTCGGTCTCCTCGCGTTTTTCGAACACCTCGATCTCGCCCTGCAGGATGACGGTGAAGGGAAGATCGCGCTGGCCCGCTTTGAAAATCATCTCGCCGCGCCGGAGCCGGCGCCGTTCGCCTAACGGCTCCAGGAGCGCGAGCTGATGATCGTCGATCTTGGGAAACGCGATCGTCTCCGTATCGCGATAAAACTGCTCGTCCTGCTCTTCCTCGTTCATGCGCATCGCCGCGCTAGCTTACGGGCGAGGCGACGGCGCGGTCAAAATCGCTGGCGATATAGGTCATCGGCGGACCCGGGGTCACGCCAAAAGCTTTTTGCGCTGCCTCTGAAGCTGGCCTACATGACAGTATGGCCGGGCACGACTCAGACCGCGCTTGGGATGAATACGAGTGGGAACGGTTTCTCCAGCAGCAGGACCAGAAAACGGAGAAATACATGGAGCTGCTCGAGAAGTACATCGACGACCCGCGGCGCGACGAAATCGTGGCCCGCGAGATGGGCTGGTGTCATCAGACCGAGGAGAGCGCGGAAGAATGGAACGACGATCCCGATCTCGCCTTCGATGAAGACGAGGCGGAGGAGGATGTTTCCGCGAGCCAGTTGATCAACGATTGCGCCGAGAGCTTCGAGCAACACGTGCTTTATCGCGCGGCTTTTTCCCTGACGATTTGGATCGATCGTCTTTTCGAGGGCGACCCGGCGCTGCAAAACGACCCGGCGGCGGTCAAGCTCGCCACCCACGCCGCGCTCGCGAGCGCGAAACTGGCGGCTGCCCTGAGCGACGAGGAAGCCGAGGAATTGGGGATGACGATCGCCTACCTCAAACGCTCGCTCAAAGCGATCACCGTGGCGATGGACGCCTCGGGGCAGTTGATCGCCGAGAAATCGGTCTCCCGCACCCAGCACGCCGCCCTGCAACATCGGCTCTTCCAGGTCCGCGACGGGATCATCCTGCTCATGGGCGAATTCCGCGGCGAATGGCTCCGGCGCTACGGCAGCCTTTAGCGATTGAATGAATCAGGGCCGCGCCCGTCCAAAGATGGACACGGAAGCGACTGCGGCAGAAGCCGATGTCCCGGAGCTCGACCTGGTGCGGCAAGCCCAGGCGGGTGACACCGAGGCCTTCGATCAGCTCGTCGGCCGATTCCGCAACCGAGTTTTTGGCATGATTTACAACATGGTGCATAACGAGCAGGACGCCTGGGATCTTGCTCAGGACAGCTTCCTGAAAGCGTGGAAATCGATCGCGCGCTTCCGGGGGCAGTCGTCGTTTTACACCTGGCTTTACCGCATCGTGATGAACGTGACGATCGATGCCATGCGCAAGAAGCAGGTCAAAGGCGGCGGGGCGGAGTTCAACGACGAGATCCAGTTAAAGGAGATCGACCCGGCCTCGCGCACCGTGCCGCACGCCGATGCGCTGCCGCACGAGCGGATGGAGCACAAGGAAATCCGCGGCCGGATCGACGCCGCCATCGCCCAGCTCTCGCCCGAACATCGGGCGGTCATTTTAATGAAGGAAATTGAAGACATGCAGTACCATGAAATCGCGGAGTCGTTAGGCTGTTCCATCGGCACGGTGATGTCGCGCTTGTTTTATGCGCGCAAGAAGCTGCAGAATTTATTGCGGGATGTTTATGAAAACGTTTGAAGAAAAGTGGACCGCCTGGGTCGATGACCAACTGAGCGACGCGGAACGCGCGGAGTTCGAGGCGGCGCTCGAGAATCGCGCTGCGGCCGAGCAGGAAAAGCAGCAGGCCCAGAAACTGGGCGCGCTTTTGAAGGAACAATTGCAGCCGCGCGCGATGGGGAACGAGGAGTTCTTTCATCATCAACTGCGCGAGAGAATCGCGGCGGAAACAGCGTCGGTCGCACCGGAACGCGCGGCCGGGGCGAGCGGAAGCTGGTGGACGATCCGGCGTTTGCTCTGGACCGGCTCGGCTTCGCTGGCGGCTTTTGCCGTCTGCACCTTTTTCGTTCTGCGCCAGCAGCCGGAGCCGGATCAGTCGCAATATCTGACCCAGATTTTGAACGCCCAGGTGGATCCGAAGGTGAGTCCTTACGCGACGGTTTCGATTTTCCAGACGAAACAGGACCGCGTCACGGTGCTCTGGGTGGATGGACTCAAATCACTCCCGGCCGACTACGCAGCCAAGTAACTCTATGGGCCGGACTTTTTTCGCCGCTCTGCTCACGCTCGCACTGGTGAGTGCGAGCGTCTTGCCGGCCGATGCGGGCAAGCCACGCCGGGGCGGCGGTCAGCCGCGAAGAGCGGAAAAGAAGGTCTGGAGCGGCCTGGTCGTCGCCACGAACGAGCGCCGGCCGCGGGCGGCGCCGGCGGAAGTGCGGCCGCTCGACGGGACCTTGCGCCGCACCTTTGGTTATAATCAATTCGAGGTCATCGCACAGTCGCGGCGCGCTCTGCAAAAGGGCGAATCGAGTTGGACGGCGGTGAGCAAACATTTCTCGCTCCGGGTCGATCCGCGCGGTGTCACAAGCGATGGTTACCGGGTGAATCTGCAGTTGTTTCAGGATCGCCAGTTACTCCTCCAGACCGACGCCACCCTGAGCACCAGCAGCCCGCTCGTCATCAAAGGGCCGCAGATTGGCGCGGGGCAGTTATTGCTCCTGCTGGTGGTGCAGTGAGCGGATTTCCTCCTGATCCTGTAGATGGGAGCGGTTCAATTGCAGAGCGGGATCGGCCGCGTTAAATGCCCTATGCGTTTTCTGGTTTCCGCCCTTTTTCTCCTTTTCGCTCTCACTAACGTGCCGGCCGAATCCAAATTCGATTTCGCCAGCACGCCCGGGAAATTGCCCAAAGAAGTCAGGCCGACCGATTACGCGATCCGCATCATTCCCGATCTCGAGAAGCTGACTTTTACCGGCTCCGAGACGGTCAGGATCACGGTCGAGAAACCGGTCACGAAACTTGTCCTCAACGCGCTTGAGATGGAAATCGCTGCCGCCTCGGTCGATGGCCAGGCCCTGCCGAAAAAGGCGATCGTCCTCAACGCAGAAGAGCAAACGCTGACCCTGAATTTGCCTAACGAGATGGCGGTGGGCGAACATGAAGTCGCGCTCAAGTTTAGCGGCAGGATCAACGCCCAGGGACAGGGCCTTTTCTACGCCCGCTACCAGGAGCAGGGGACGAACGAGAAGAAGATCATGCTCGGCACCCAGTTTGAGCCGACCGATGCGCGCCGGATGTTCCCCTGCTGGGATGAGCCGAGTTTCCGGGCGAAATTTCAACTCACCGCAGTCGTCCCGGAAAAATTTCTCGCGGTCTCGAACATGCCGGTGGAGAGCGAGACGGTTGTCGCCGGAGGCGGTGAGCCCGGCGGGGAAAAATCCAGCGGCCGCAAGGAAGTGCGCTTCGGCGTTTCACCCTCGATGTCGAGTTATCTCGTCGTTCTTTGCGCGGGCGAACTCGATTCCATCGAAATGGAACAGGACGGGGTGAAACTGCGCGTCGTCACGACGAAGGGAAAGGCGGAGATGGGCCGTTACGCGCTCGAGAGCGGGGCGAAAATCCTTCATTACTTCAACCAATATTTCGGCGTCCCTTACCCGCTCCCGAAACTCGATTTCATCGCGGTCCCGGGCGGATTCGGCGGGGCGATGGAGAACTGGGGTGGGATCACCTATTTCGAATCGGTCCTGCTTTTCGATCCGAAGAATTCTTCGACCGGAACGAAGCAGGATATTTTCGCCGTCATCGCGCACGAGGTGGCGCACCAATGGTTCGGCGATCTCGTCACGATGGCGTGGTGGGACAACCTCTGGCTGAACGAAGGTTTCGCCTCCTGGATGGGCTCGAAATGCACCGACCGTTTCAACCCGGAATGGAACGAATGGCTGCGCCGAAGCGAGCCGCGCAATCCCAGCCGCCGGATCGGCTTTTCCAAAGACACCGCGATGCAGGTCGACGCGCGCGCCACCACCCACCCGGTGCAGCAGCCGGTCAAGACCGAGGCGGAAGCGGGCGGGGCGTTCGATGAAATCAGCTATAAAAAAGGCCGCGCGATCATCCGCATGCTGGAAAGTTTCCTCGGCGAAGAGGTCTTCCGCGACGGCATCCGCAAATACATCGCCGCGCATAAATATTCCAACACCACGACGGCCGATCTCTGGCAGGCCCTGACCGAGGTCTCGGGCAAACCGATCAGCGAAATCGCCCCGGGCTGGACCGAGCAACCGGGTTATCCGGTGGTGAAAGTGGAACGCAAGGAGAGCACAATCCAACTCACGCAGGAACGTTTCACCATCCACTCTGCAGACGCGCCCGCGCTGCAGTGGCAGATTCCACTCACTTATGTGACCCAGGACCAGCCGGCCACAAACGGCTTTCTCCTGCGCGAGAAGGCGGCGAATCTCCCGGGGGAATTGCCGGCCGACAAAACAATCAAGTTCAACGTCGCCGACACCGGCTATTACCGAGTCCAGTACGACGCCACCTCCTGGGATCTGCTCCTCGCGCAGATCCCCCGGCTGGCGGAGGCCGACCGGGTCAACCTCCTGATCGACGCCTGGGCACTGGTCGAGGCGGGCCGCGAGCCCCTCGCGCATTACCTCAACCTCGTCGACCAGGTCGTGAACGAGGATCAACTCGCGGTCTACGACCAGATCACCGACACCTTCATTTTCCTCAACGGCCTCCTCGCCGGCGATCGGGTGCGGCCACGCTTCCAGCAGTTTGCCCGCGCCCTCTTGCGACCGGCTTTCGATCGCGTGGGCTGGGAAGCCAAGCCGGGCGAAAAACCGATGAGAGCCTCTCTCCGCGCCTCACTCATCCGCGGGCTCGGCGCCTTGAACGACTCCGATGTCATCGCGGGATGCCGTTCCCGCTTCGATGGCTTCCTCTCCGATCCCTCGACCATCGCACCCGATTTGCGCCCGGCCATTCTCGCGGTCGTCGGTCGTTATGCCGACTCCGGGGCCTGGGAAAAACTGCACAAGCTCGGGCTGAAAACCAACAGCACGGAAGAGAAACAATATCTCTACGAAGCCCTCGCGAGCACGATCGAGCCGCGCCTGATCCAACGCAGCATCGCGCTGGCGCTGACCGACGAATTATCGACCAGTCGGGCGGCCGCGCTGGTTCCGCTGGCGGCGCGCCGGGGCGAGCATCCCCAACTGGTCTGGGAGTTCGCACAGGCACATATGAAGGAACTCCTCGCGAAACAGGATTCCCTTGGGGTCAACGATTTCGCCGCCGGCCTCTTCACCTTTTTCTCCGATCCGAAGGATGCCGAGGCGCTGGAGCGCTACGCGAAGACGAATCTGCCGAAGTCCTCGGCGCGCTCGGTCGCGATGGCGGTGGATGAAATCGGTTTCCGGGCGGAACTGAAAGAGCGGCTCGTGCCGCAACTCAACACCTGGATCGAGGCGCATTGAACCGTTTCCAAAAACTGGTCGCAGCTGCGAAAGAGCAGATCAAGGAGATCTCGCCTAACGACGCCGTGCACGAGGTTGGCTGCGGGGCCGCGACTTTGATCGATGTCCGCTCCGCCGAGGAATGGGAAGCCGGCCACGCCCGCGGGGCGAAGCATCTCGAGCGCGGCGAAATCGAACTCGAAATCGAGGAACAGGTGCCGAACCTCGATCAGCGGATCATTTGTTATTGTGGCGGCGGGAGCCGGTCGGCTCTGGTGGCGGAGAGCCTGCAAAAAATGGGTTACCGCAACGTGCGCTCGATGAGCGGCGGCTTTCGCGCTTGGCAGGAAGCCGGGTTGCCGATGTAGACGTCGCCCTCTGGGCGACGCGGGCGTGCGCTGACGTTACTCGTTAGGGGGCGGAATCATTGGCGACGCTTTCCCCCGCGCTTCGCAGAGCGAAGCGTCTACAGTTGCTCCGCGATGATTTTGAAGATCACCGTGTTATCGAGGAAACCGTGGAGCTGTTCTGTTCCCGGGCCGCGTCCCGCGGCGAGGACGTCGTTCACGGTGTTGCGCGCTTCGGGAGCGTAGGCTGCTGCCGGTTCCTGCGCGCCGGCGTCATCGAAAGGAGCTTCGCCGGGCGGCGCGGGCTCTTCTTCGGGGCTCGGTTCCGGGACCGGAGCGCGGGTGTTGATTCCGTTAGGCCCGGTCGCCCAGGTGAGGGCGGGTTCGCCCGATGAATTGACGCCGAGCAGAGCGACGCCGCTGTCGCGCCGGAAAGGCGTGCCGTTGAGGGAAAGGCCGCCGATCCCGAGATTGCCCACGACCAGGATGGTCGAGTTTTCTCCCACATAACTGCTCGCGGTCGCGATCGCCTGGTCGAGCTCGAGCGTTTCCGCGAGCGTGCGTTCGCCGCGGTTCTCGCGCGCCGCGGTCCGCATCAGGCCGGCATCGACGATGAGCAAATACCCGCCGGTGTTCCATTGCAGGAGCTCGATCGCGCGGCGCGTCATGTCGGCCAGCGCCGGCTGCTCGCTCCCGGCCGCGATCTCGTTGCCGAAAGCCATCTCGCGATCGCTGAAAATCCCGAGCAGCCGCGGCCGACGCCATTGCGGGATGTTTTCCAGCTCCGCCTTCGTTCGCACGATCTCGTAACCGTTGCGCCGCATCTCCAGGACGAGATCGCGGCCGTCGGTCCGCTCTCCGTTTTTCGCTTCAGGCAGAAACTTCGAACCGCCGCCGCCGAGCGCGATATCGATCTTCTTTTCGTCAGCCAACTGTTGCGCCAGATCGCCTCCGCCCTGGCTCGTGCCGTAAAAGGCGGCCGCGGTTGGGTTCGTTAGGCGGCCATTTGTGACCAGCCCGATGGCGCGGCCTTTCTCGCGGGCGAGATCGATCATGCTCTTCAGTCGCTTTTCGTTAGGGCCGACGCCCAGGCTGCGGTTGTTCACTTTCACCCCGGTCGCGAGGGTGGTGGCGGCGGCGGCTTCATCCGGCACGGCGAAATCCTGCGAATGATTGGCCAGGAGCGCGAGCGCGGGGAGCGACTCGAGCGCGAGATGGGCGTTGGCGCCACCGGCGTAAAGGCGGGTCGCAGCGATGCGATCGGGAGTCAATCCTTCCCCGACGAAAAGCACAATCGCGAACGGCTTTTGCACCACCCAGTTGCGGAAATAGAGGACGCCGAGCGCGAAAAAGATCAGCAGGCAAATCAGAGCCAGGATCTGGTTGCGCCATTTCATTCATCGATAGAGCGAAGGGCGGGGCAGGTTGTCAATCCCGCGGAGGCGGGAAATCGCTTGAGGGTGGGGGCGCGCGCCGGGAGAATGCGCCCTATGGCAAAGCCGGTCGTTTTAGTCATCCGCGACGGATGGGGGATCAACCCGGGAGGAAAAGCCGAGCGGGAAAAAAACGGCGACGCGACCCTGCTCGCGCAGACGCCCTTCCACGACCGGCTCTACCAGGAATATCCCTGCGCGACGCTAAGCGCGAGCGGCGAGGACGTCGGGCTGCCGGAAGGCCAGATGGGAAATTCCGAGGTCGGCCATCTCAATCTCGGCGCGGGCCGGATCGTTTATCAGGATCTGACCCGGATCAACAAGGCGATCAAAGACGGCGAGTTAAAACAGAATCCGGTTTTGCAAGAGGCGTTTCGGAAGGCGAAAAGCGGGCGGCTCCATTTCATCGGCCTGGTTTCGGATGGCGGCGTGCACAGTCATTACCTGCATCTTCTTGCGCTCGCGGCGGCGGCAAAGGAAGCAGGCGTCGAGCAGATCCTCGTGCACGCCATTACCGACGGGCGCGACGCGTCGCCCACCGGCGGAGCGGATTACCTGACGATCTGCGCCGCACAACTGGCCCAGAGCGGCGCGCGCATCATCACCGTGATCGGGCGCTATTTCGCGATGGACCGCGACCGGCGCTGGGAGCGGACGAAACTGGCCTGGGACGCGATCGTGCTTGGACGCGGCGAAGTTTGCGAAGATTCGCCCTCGACCGCGGTCAGCCGGCATTACACGACCGGCAAGACGGATGAATTCATGCCCGCGCTGATCTTTGCCGAGCCTAACGAGCAGCGGATCCGCGACGGGGACACGGTCATGTTCTTTAATTTCCGGGCCGATCGCGCGCGGCAACTCTCGCAGGCTTTTCTCCACGAGAATTTCGACGGCTTCGAGCGCGAAGTCTGGCCGCGGGTCCATTACGTCACGCTCACGGAATACGACGCGACCTATCATTGCCCGAATGTTTTCGGTCCGCAGTCGCTCGCGAACATCCTCGACAACGTGGTGAGCGGGGCGGGGAAGACGCAGCTCCGGATCGCGGAGACGGAGAAGTATCCGCACGTCACCTATTTTTTTAATGGCGGGGTGGAAACGGCGGCGCCGGGCGAGGACCGGAAGATCATTCCATCGCCCAAGGTCGCGACCTACGATCTGCAGCCGGAGATGAGCGCGCTGCAGGTGACCGACGAAGTGCTGAGCCGCCTCGCGCAATACGACCTCGTCATTTTGAACTACGCCAACCCCGACATGGTCGGACACACCGGGGTGGTGGCGGCGGGAGTGAAAGCGGTCGAGACGATCGATGCCTGCGTTGCCCGCCTCGTCCCGGCGGTGCTGTCGGTAGGCGGGAAACTCCTCATCACGGCCGACCACGGAAACTGCGAGCTGATGCGCAACCCGGACGGCTCGCCCAACACCGCGCACACGACAAACCTGGTCCACCTGATCTACGTCGCGGAAGACGCAAAAAATTTCCGGCTCGAGAGCGGCATCCTGGCCGACATCGCGCCGACGTTGCTCTTCCTGCTCGGCCTGCCGCAACCGGCGGAAATGACCGGGCATAATCTTTTGGCTCAGACCTAAGGAGGGCGCGGCTGCCTGTTTCTGCCTCACCGCGCCCGGAAAATAGTCAGAGATCCTTCGCTCTGCTCAGGATGACAGACTTTTTAGACGCCCTCTTAGCTTAGCTTAGCGATTCGGGTCCGGCGCGAGCGGCGGATGTGCGGAGGAAGACCGGCGCCGCCGATCCCTTTCAGGATGTTGCCGAAATCGCTGCTGGTCGAGATGACCGCGGTGGTGTCGCGGGCGAAGGCGGCCTGCGCCACTTCGAGGCGGCGGTTAAACGAGTAGAGGCTGTGCGCCTCGGGCGAACCGTAGGCCGCGGCGTAGATGCGGGCCGCCTCGGCGTCGGCTTCACCCTCGATCTTGAGCGCCTTGCGCGTCGCGGCGGATTGGATGGAGGCGACATCGCTTTCTTTTTGTCCGTTGATGTTGGCCGCTTCGCCGCGGCCTTCGGAGCGAAACTTGGAGGCGATCTGGTGCCGTTCACTCGACATCCGTTCGATGATTTTCTCCGCCACCGCCGGGCTGTATTTGCTCCGCTTGAAACGCTCGTCGAGCAGCTCGATGCCGAAGCCTTCCACTTTTTGCCGGGCTCGTTGCGTGATCTGTTGCTCGATCGCGCCCCGGCCCAGCTCGATCTCGGGCAGGTTGCTCGGCAGGACGGTGCCGGTTTTCTCGAGCTCGGCGTCGCGGAGCGGGTCGCGATTTTTCGTTAGGCGGACGATCTCGACGAGGTCGTTCGAAGCGACGGCAGTGCGAGTTTCGCTCCCGAGGATGTCGTCGAGACGGGAGAGGGCGCTGCGCTCGTCGTTCAAGCTTTTGAAATACAGAAGCGGGTCGCTGATCCGCCAGCGCGCGAAGCAATCGACGATCAGGTAAAGCTTGTCCTTGGTCGGGCACTCGGTCGGCGGGCCGTCCCAGGCGAGGATGCGATTATCGAAGCGATGGACGGCGTCGATGAACGGCACCTTGAATTTCAAGCCGGGCGTTTTGTCCACCCGCACCGCTTTGCCGAACCGGGTCACGATCGCGCTCTCGTACTGGTGCACGGTGAAGATAAACGCGCCCCACTTCAGCCCGGTGAAAACGAAAATGAGACCGATGATCGCGAGCACCGGGCTCTGCATAAAGCCGATGAAGCGAGTGGAAAAATGCGAGCGGTAAATGGGTTCGTTAGCCATGGTCAGGGTTGCGCGGCGGGCGCGGGTGTCGGGGCCATCAGCGGCAGGGTCTGGAGCACGCCCTTGATGCTGTCATCGACCACCACCTTGCGATCGAGCGCGGGCAGGATGAACTGCATCGATTCAAAATAAAGCCGCTGCCGCGTGATCTCGGGCGCCTTGCTGTATTCGGCCAGGAGGAGGGAGAACTTTTCCGTGTCGCCCTTCGCCCCATTGATCCGGCGAAACGCATAGGCCTCGGCCTGCTTCTCGCGGCCCTTGGCCTGGCCGCGCGCGTTCGGCACGGCGTCGTTGTAGATTGCCCAGGCCTGGTTGATCGCGGTCTGTTTTTCCTGCTGCGCCTGGTTCACTTCGTTGAAAGCCGCCTGCACCGCCGGGGGCGGACGCACCGTCGCGAGCTGGACCTGCTGGATGGCCATGCCGAGGCCGTACTCCGCCGACGATTTCGCGAGGCGGGTGAGGGCGGAGGTTTCGATATCGTGCCGGCCGATCGTGAGCACTTCATCGACCGTGCGGTCGCCGATCACCTCGCGCATCACGCTTTCCGAGAGATCGCGCAAAGTCTTCTCCGGTTCGCGCGCGCCGAAGAGATACTGCTTCGGGTCGGCGATCCGGTATTGCACCACCCACGGGACGAGGGCGGTATTGAGATCGCCCGTGATCATGGTTTCGGTTTCTACCGGTTCGCGATCGCCCTGGAACTCGTTCATCGCCTGCGGGGTAGTGAAACCGAACTCCAATTTCAACAAACGCTGGGTCGGGATAAGGCGAATCTCGTCGACATAAGGAATGGCGTAAGCGAGGCCGGGCCCTTCCGTGCTGTGATAGGCGCCGAAGCGCAGTTTCACCCCGACCGAGTTGGTCGGAATGGAAACAAATCCGAGGAGGAGCGAGAGCAACGTGATGACGATGCCGATGACCCCGATCACGCCGAGAACAAAGCGAAATGGATGAAACTGGAACCCCGGCGGGAAAGGCGAGGCGGAAGAACCAGATGAAGTCGTAATTTGCATCGCGAGAAAGAGAACTGAGCCAAACCATAGCACAACCCGCAAGTTCCCGAGCGCAATCCGGCGCAATTCCGTTGCAGGACGCGCCCTCCGCCTGCCCTTCCCCGGTGGGATCATCCCGCGCCCGCCGAGCGAAGGTTTTGAGGCTCTCTCCCGGCCGCGTGGAGTGCGCGTAGCGTCGATTTGCAATCGACGAAAACCTCCGATTGCAAATCGGAGCTACGTGCTCGCGACGGGCGTTGCTCGAAAGCGGAAGCGTTCGCGGTTATGATCGGCCCTGTGAACGGCGCGCCGCAACATCTCGATCAGCCGGTGACGGAATTTATCCGGCACGATTTTGCGCAACTGCGCGAAACGATGACGACGCGGGAAGCGCTCGCGGCGGTGCGGCGAGAAGGGGTCGGGGAAAAGATCGTTTACTTTTATGTCCTCGATGAGGAAGAGCGGCTGGTCGGCGTGCTCCCGACCCGCCGGCTTCTGACCGCGGCGGAAGATCAGCGCATCGGCGACCTCATGATCAAGCGGGTGGTGGCGATTCCGCAGAGCGCGACGCTCCTGGAAGCGTGTGAATTTTTTGTCCTGCACAAGTTTTTTGCTTTCCCGGTGGTGGACGCGGAACGGCGCATCCTCGGATTGATCGACGTCGGCGTTTTCACGGAGGAGGTCTTCGACATCGCAGAGCGAGAGCAGCATGAGGATGTCTTCGAGACGATCGGTTTCCATGTCTCGCAGGTGCGCGATGCCGGGCCGCTCCGGGCCTTTCGTTATCGTTTTCCCTGGTTGCTCGCGACGATCGTGAGCGGGACGGCTTGTGCGCTGCTGGCGAGTGTCTTTGCCCTGACGCTGGCGCAGAGCCTGGTCATCGCATTTTTCCTCACCCTCGTGCTCGGGCTCGGGGAAAGCGTGAGCATCCAATCGATGGCGGTGACGATCCAGGCGCTGCGCACAAGCCGGCCGACCATGCGCTGGTATCTGCGGACGCTGCGCCAGGAGGTGGCGACCGCGCTCTTGTTAGGCCTGGCCTGCGGCGGCGTGGTCGGAACGATCGTCTGGTGCTGGCGCGGGGAGGGCTGGCCGGCGCTCGCGATCGGCGGGAGTATCGTGGTCTCGCTCGTGATGGCGTGCGTGCTGGGGCTGAGCATTCCTTCCATCCTGCACGCCTCGCGGCTCGATCCCAAGATTGCGGCCGGCCCGCTCACCCTGGCGCTGGCGGATATTTTGACTTTGCTCTTTTATCTTTCCATCGCCCGGCTGCTGCTGGCGCCGGCCTAACGACTATGAAAACACGCATCTACGACCACATCGACCTGCGCGTCGCCGACATGGCGGCGGCGCGAAAATTCTATGGCCAGTTGCTCCCTGCGCTCGGCTTTTCCGAGGCGAGCGGCAGTAACGACTGTCCTACTTACCAAGTCCCGGGCGACGAAGCGGAGGTGTTTTTCGGCTTCGAGAAGGACCCGAACCATGCGCCGAACATGAACCGGATCGCCTTCTGGGCGGAGTCGCGGGCGGAAGTGGACCGGCTGGGCGAGGTCGTCAGGCAGGCGGGTGGAAAAAACATCGAAGGCCCGGAGTTGTGCCTCGAATATACGCCTGGGTATTACGCGGTCTTTTTTGAGGACCCGAGCGGGAACAAACTCGAGATCTGTTTCCGCGAAAACCGGCCTTCTTGAGATCGCGGGCGCTTCTGCGACACGTACCGCCATGAGCACCCCTGCGCCGATCCCCAACTCGGTGTGGGCGCATCGGCGGGCTCGTTATCTCAAGGGAATCGGAATTTTCAAGGTCCTGCAGGGCAGCGCCCTCTCCGCCATCGGGATCTCTCTGCTCTTCCTCCACAGCCACGCGCGCTGGACGGCCGTGATCGCGGATTGGGTGAATGGCGAACTGATGGTGGCCCACAGTCAAACGATGCTTTATCTCCTGAACAAGCTGCAGGATGTGGTCGCGGGCGGGCTGATCCGGATGACGGGTTTTGTCATTCTTTTCTATGCCGCGTTGCTTTTCACCGAAGGCATCGGGGTCTATCTGCAGAAACGCTGGGCCGAGATGCTGACGGTTGGCGCGACCGCGCTGCTCATCCCGTTTGAAGTGCGGCACGTCTGGTACCATCCGGGCGCGGTCGCGATTCTGATCCTGGCGGTTAATTGCTTCATTGTCTGGTTCCTTTATCGCCTCCTGCGCCGGGAATGGCGGGAGGAAGCGTCGCGCGCGGCCGCGGAACCGGTCGCGGCCGAAATCGAGGCTCGTTAGGCGTCAGAGCCGGGGGCGAATTTCGAAAAGGCCGAGGGCGCTGCCGGTTTTCTCGAGCGGCAGACCGATGACGTTGCTGCGCGAACCGAGGATGCGGGCGATGATTGCGCCGCCTTCGCCCTGGGCGGCGTAGCCGCCGGCTTTGTCGAGCGGATCGATCCGGCTGAGGTAGTCGGCGATCATTGGTTCGCTCAGGTTTTTGAAAAGGACCCGCGAGATGACGGAGAAGGCGATCGATTTGCCGCGGTGAAGATGAGCGATGAAAACACCCGTGGCCACGACATGGGTGCGGCCGCTGAGCAGGCGCAGGAGCCGCGCCGCCTCGGTGTGGTCGGCGGGTTTGCCGAGCAATTGATGATCGAGCGCGACCAAAGTGTCGGCCGCGAGCACGACCCGGCCGGGATGCTCTCGCGCCACGGCCAGGCCTTTGCGCAGCGCGTTGTAGGAAGTGGCCTCGCGCACGGTCAGTTTCTCCGAGTGAAGTTCCTCCACCGCCGGCGCCACGACCTCGAAATCGTAACCGGCCTCGGAAAGTAATTGGCGGCGGCGCGGGGAGGCGGAGGCGAGAATCAGGCGCGGCCGTTTCCCAGTCATGGAGTGCCGGATTTATCCGGCGGCTGCTGGCCCCCGAGGAAATCGGGCATCTTCATCTCGGAGTAGCCGGCGGGAACGTTGAATTCGGAAGCGGGCAATGCAGCGAGGCTGACCGACTCGATCGTGCTCGTGATTTCCTCCTGGCCGGGAGTCTTGATTTTGGTTCGCAACGGCAGCCCGGGGAGGGCGTGATAATCGGGCATGCCCTTGGTGATCTCGGCAAAGGCGCCGCGTTGCAGGAGCGCCATTTGCTGGAGGATGCTCTGGTAATTCGGATAGGTTTTTGCAACCCAATAGCTGGCCTTGTACTTCGGCGATTCGGTCACGTATTCCTCCGTCTCGTAACCGGCGATGGTTTCTTTGCGGCCGGTCGGTTTCGGGAGGGCTTGCTCGGGGGTTTCCTGTTTGACGAAGGATTTGGCCATCTCCGCCATCGCCTTCGCCCGCTCGCCCGAGATGCGCATGACGGTTTTCTGGTCGTTCAAGAGCGTCGTTAGGTCGCCGGTCTTGGCGTCGACGATGGTGGTGATCTGCGGGCTGACTTCGACCCGCGCTTTATCGCCCTTGATCTTGAAGGTGATTTTGTGGAGACCTTCGGCGCCTTCCATTTTTTGGACGACGGTGAGATCGGCCCGGGCCGTGGCGCAGAGCGCGAGAAAACCGAGAAGGCGCAGTAGTTTCATCACTCAGTTGCTAGCCGGGCGCGGACCGAATGGCAAGCGCGCGCGCGGCGCGGAAAATAACTTGGCAACGCCGGGTGGTCGCGGCAGCTTAGGCCCGCGCGGGCATAGCTTAATGGTAAAGCTCCAGCCTTCCAAGCTGGCTATGAGGGTTCGATTCCCTTTGCCCGCTCCCCGGACGTGCGAGTTTGTTTCAAAGAGCCGATGAAATCATTGCGCGACTCAACCTCGGCGGGAGCACGCTGGAGGAGAACAACGCAGCTCGTTTTCCCTGGCGCGGCCGTGCTGTTTCTCGGGGCCGTGTTCTGGACGGCCTCGCTCTCCGCGCAGCCGGCGCGGGAAAACGCCGCGGCCGAGGCGATCGCGACGCAGTTGCCGGAAAAGAAAACGCTCAAGAACGCGAGCAAGACGGAATTTCTGAGTGCGGTCTGCGCCGCCGCGCGCAAACGCCGGGCAAATATCGCCGCCATCACGCAGGCGGCGGTGCTGGCGCGGCGGGAATGGGCCGGGGAAGTCGTCGGGATGGTCCTGCGCTGCGCCGGAAAGACGAACTGCGAAACCACCGGGGCGATCGTGGAAGCGGCCCACGCGGCGGAGGGCGACGAGAGCAAGATCACCGATGCTGCGATCGCCAAGGCGCCGAATTGCGCGGAGACCATTCACGAGGCGATTTCGCGCAGCGCGAAGACGCCCGCGGCGAAAGGCCCGGCGGAGCCGGAACCGCCGCCGGGCACGAGCAACGCGCGGGACTACGGGTTCGATCCGCACGAGCCGCTCGAGCTGGTTTGTGCCGGGGGCACGCCGCGCGCGGTGCGGGCGAGCCAGCTCGAGGAGTTTTTAAAAACGAATCCGGGATCGTTTCCCGGACCCTGCCAGACCACCCCGCAGACGAATCGTTAGGCGTGAGGCGGGACCTCCTGCCGGCCGCGCGCGAAAATATTCGTCGCCCCGCCGCGCTTTGCTGTAACTTCGGCGCCCTGTGACCGGCAACGATTCCTTTCTCTCTCGCGCGAGCGAAATCGTGAGCGCCGTGATCGTCCTGCTCGCCCTGGCCGGCATCCAGGTTTTAATCGGCGGGACGCGGCTCGCCTACAGCCTGCCGATCTACGCGGCGCTGGGCCTGGCCGGTGTGCTGGCGGTTTTTTCCTTGCGGCGGTTGAAACCGGCGCCGCAACGCATCTGTCTTTGGGCTTCGGCCGTTTTCTTCGGCTACGTCCTGCTCCGCGCCTGGTTTTCGCCGGTGCCGTACCTCGCCCGGATCGATATTTTTTCGGTCCTGGCCGGGCTGGTGGTTTATTTAGCGGTCGCTTTCATTTTCACTTCCGCGCCATGGCGGATGGCGATGTTGCTTTTCCTGCTTGGCGTCGCGCTGGTGCAGGTGGGGATCGGGGCGGTGCAATTCCGGAGCGGGGATAACTTCATGCTCATCCCGTTTCTGCAGCGCTTCGATTATGGCCGGCGCGCGAGCGGGTTTTACGCCTGCCCGAATCATTTCGCCGGCCTGCTCGAGGTGATTGGCATTTTTTGCCTCAGCTTTGCCTGCTGGAGCCGCTGGCGCGTCTGGGCAAAACTGCTCATCGGTTATGCCGGCGCAATTTGTTTTGCCGGCCTCGCGCTGACCGGAAGCCGCGGCGGTTACCTGAGCGCGGCGGGGAGCCTCCTGGTCGTGGCTGTGCTGACTCTGCTTGTCCTGCGCCGGGCGGGCGCGGCGGTTTTCTGGAGGACGGCGCTGGGAGGCGGGCTCCTCGCGCTTTTCCTGGGCGGCGCGCTTTTCTTCGGGTTCCAGAAAAGCGACTACCTGAGCGGTCGCGCGCAAAACGTCGCCGATACCCAGAACATCCGGATCGATCTTTGGCAGGCCGCGATCGCGCAATGGAAATTGCAGCCGGTCTTCGGCACCGGTAGCGGCACTTATCTTTATTACGGCCGGCATTTCCGGAGCGAGCGGGTGCAGCTCGATCCGGTCGAGGTGCATAACGATTACCTGCATCTGCTGGCGGAGTATGGCCTGCTCGGCGCGGCCGGTTTTCTCTTTTTCCTCGGCGCGCATCTCTGGCGCGGCTGGGAGGCTTTTCAGAAACTGGGGCCGCGCCGGGTCGCACTCTCGGGTTTACCGCTGAGCAACAATCTCGCCCTGAATATCGGCGCCTTCGGAGCGGTGGGCGCGTACGTGATCCACTCGGTTTTCGATTTTAATCTCCACATTCCCGCGAACGTTTGCCTGCTCGCCTTCGTCTTCGGTATCCTCGCGAACCCGGGAAGAGATCGGGAAAAAGAGAGCGGGCGCGGCCCGTCGCTCGTGACCTACGGACGCCTCGCTCTGCCTTTGCTCGGTTGCCTTCTCCTGGCCGGTTCGCTTCGTTATCTGCGGGCCGAACTTTATGCCGAACGCGCCCGCGTCGCGCTGCGCGACGAACGCCATCTCTCGGCCATGCGCTGGGCGCAGGAGGCGGTCGCGCTCGACGACCAGAATCCGGAGACGCTTTTTTATCTCGGCGAAAGCCGCGTCCGGCGGGCCGAGGCGTTGTCAAACCGGCTCGCTCGCGTCTCTTTTTACGAAGCCGCGCTCGATCCGTTTCAGCGCGCGCTGGCGCTCGCGCCTAACGACGAGACTTTTCTCATCGCGCTCGGCCGGGTTTACGATGCGCTCGGACGTTTTCCGGAAGCGGAATGGATGTTTGGGCGCGCCCTCGCCTGGGATCCGCGTTCGCAGGTGACGCAAAAATCCTACGCCGCGCATCTCGAGTGGTGGAGCCGCGCGCAGGCCGGGCGTTCGCCAAGAAACCGACTGCCGGATAAGAACATACCGCTGCCGTCGGATTCGCCGCCCGCACCGTGAGCGGGCACGGGCGAGTTTTTTTCCTGAGAATTAGATTGCTCTGCCGATGCGAAGTGCATAATCTGCGCCGCAATGGTCCCACGTGGACGACGTAAATTATCTCTCGCCGCGTGTTCCATGAGGAAATTCACTTCTCTTCTCGGCGCGCCTCTCTTCGCGTCCGCGCTTCTTTTTGCCGCTGGCCAGGTGCAGGCGCAGGATAATGCCGACGCGCAGTCGGGCGCGGGCGCGGAGACGGCCGCCGAAGTCGCGCAGTCGACCGAGACCGGCCAAACCGCCGAGGTGCCGACGCCCCGACTTGGGACCGGCAACTTTTCGCCTTCGCCGTTTCGCGTCTCCATTTCCGTGCGCGAGGGTTACGACGACAACGTCTATACCACCTCGACCAATACGGTGGAGTCGTTTTACACCAACGGCCACGTGGTGATGGACTACAAGTTTGGGGACGCGCGGACGCAGGTCGCGTTTCAGGCTTTTGGTGGCCTGAGTTATTATTACAATCGGCCGTTCGGACGCGGCTATGACATCACCACCGGCCTCAGTCTGAGCGTCAGCCACCAGGCGACGCCGCGGCTGGGCCTGGGCGCCGCGCTTTATCTCGCCTACCAATCAGAGCCGGATTTCAATACCGGTTTCGGGGTCAATCGGCGGAGCGGCGAGTATTTTTATTCCTCGGACAAGTTTTCCACCTCCTACCAGTGGTCCCCGCGTTTCTCGACCTTGACCAGCTACACCCTCGGGGTCCTGAATTATGAGGACAATTCGGTCGGCTTTTTCGAGGACCGGGTCGAGCACACCTTCGGCAACGAGTTCCGCTTCCTCGTCCTGCCTACGACCACGGCGGTCGGGGAATACCGCTATCAGATCACCGAATTTGAGACGGCGCCCCGGGATTCCATGACTCACTTCGTCCTCGGCGGTCTCGATCACAGCTTCAATCCGCGCTTTAATATCTCCCTCCGCGGCGGCGTCCAGTTCCGCGAGTTTGATAATTTCGGCGACCGCACTTCGCCTTACGCCGAGGGGACGCTGAACTATGCGCTGACCGAGAAATCGTCCGTCAGCTGGAACAATCGCTACGGCCTCGACGAACCCGACGTCCCGGGATCGCCCTCGCGCTCCTCGTTTCGGACGGGGCTGCGGGGAAATTACGCTTTCACCCCGCGCATTTCTTCCACCCTCTCGATTTATTATCAGCACGACGAGAACGACGGCTTCCAGACGCCGTTCTTCTTCATTCCGTCATTTAGCGAGGACACACTCGATCTCTCGCTCGGCGTTCGTTACGAGATTAATTCCGTGTTTGCCGCTCTCGCCGGATACAGTCACACGGAAGTTTTATCCGACATCACCCTGCGTGAGTACGCGCGAAATCGCTACTATTTGGGCTTAAACGCAACTTTTTAGCCTGCCGGCCCCGCTTCGGCACGGCTTTTGCGCTCGCTGGGAGTTCAGGTAGATTCCCGCCCCCGGGACCGGACTAGGATTTCATGGCACACAACGAAGACGTCAGTCTCCATTTTCTCGATTACTGGCGGGTCATCCGTGTCCGCTGGGGCCTGATCCTGCTCGCCTTCCTCCTCGTCGTCATCACGACCGCGGTGGTGACTTATTTTCAGCCCCGCGAATATCAGTCCTCGGTCTTCATCGAGGTTAAATCGATGGCCGAGAATCCCCGCATCTTTGGCAATGAAGGCATGATGCCTTACCGCGATCCGCAGTTGGCGCCGACGGTTTACCAGATTCTCCAGCGCACCGGCATTCTCTACCCGGTGATCGACGAGCTGAAATTGCAGGACAAGTGGGCCCGCGGCGGCTACCGCCCGACGCGCGAACAGGCCTACCAGATCCTCCGCGGCAAACTCGACCTCGACGAAGTCCGCAACACCGACCTCCTCCAGATCAGCGTCTTCGATGCCGATCCGCAGTTGGCGGCCGATATCGCGAATAAGATCGTCGCCGTTTACCAGGTAAAGCGGGTCCAGGAAGAGCGGGAGATTCTCAATCGCGCGGTCGAGGCGATGAACGAGGAGGTGGCGAAGGAAGAGCGCAAGGTGGAAGAGGCGGCCAAGGAAGTCGCCCGCATCCGCGATGAAGAGCAGATCGTCGATCTCAATCCCGAAGGGACCGAGGATTCGCTCACCGCCGCGAACGCGAACGTCGTCAAACAGGAAGCCGAAGTGAACGACGCCGAAACCAAGGTCGCCACCCTCACGGCCAAGCTGCAGCAGATCGAATCGCTCAAGGGCGATGATCTGATGCGGATGATGCCGACGCTCGACATCCAGGATCCGACCGTGCTGAAAATCCTGCCTAACTATCAGGAAGCAGTCGCGAACGAAGCGCAGCTTTTAAATTCCGGCCTCGGGGAAAACCATCCCAAGGTCAAGGCGCTCCGCGCGACCAAGGCGGTCTACGTCCGCCAGCTCGAGGAGCAGGTCGCAAGTGTGCGGGATGCGCTCAAGCGCAATTTGAACTCCGCCGAGGCGACGCGAGATGAACTGAAGAAGCGCCTGACCGGCATCAACGAAGCCCAGCTCGCCCAGAAAAATCTCAGCGCCAATTACGTCCGGGCCAAGAACGCTTACATCAAGGAAAAGAGCCTGCGCGACGGGGTGCGGCTCCGGGCCCAGACCCAGACAATGGAAATGGCGATGCCGCGCCAGGCCGTGAGCGTGAAACAAGTCGCCGAGCCGGCTCCGTCGGCGGCCCGCCCGCGCGTCGCTTTGAATATGGCGCTCGGCGCACTCGTCGGCCTGGTCCTCGGGATCGGGCTCGCATTTTTCATCGAGTATCTCGACACCAGCGTGAAAACGATGGACGACGTCGAGACCCTCCTCGGCGTCCCGGTCCTCGCCATCATCCCGCAAAATATCGGGCTCCTCGCCCGCGAAGGCGGCGATACCCCCGACGCCGAGGCCTACCGAATCCTGCGCACCAATATCGAGTTCAATCGCAAGAGTCCCGACGCCAACACCATCTCGCTCGTCAGCGGCGGGCCGGGCGAAGGCAAATCGACCACCCTCGCCAATCTCGCTTTCATCTGTGCGCAGGGCGGCTATTCCACCCTCGTGGTCGACGCGGATCTGCGCCGCCCGGTCCAGCACACTCTTTTCGATCTCGAGGCCAAAAATGGCCTAACGAATTATCTGACGACCGAGATCCCGCTCGACGATGTCATTTACCCGACCAAGGTCGAGAACCTCTCCCTCCTCCCCAGCGGCGTCCTGCCTTCCGATGCGGTCGGTATTCTTAACTCGCAACGGATGTCGGATTTGATCGCGGAACTGAAGACGCGTTTCGACATGGTCCTGTTCGATTCGCCCCCGATGCTCGGGGTCAGCGATGCCTCTGTCCTCGCGAGCGAAGTCGACCAGACCATCATCATCGTGCAACACCGCCGCTTTCCGCGCGCGATGCTGACCCGGGTGAAACAGGCGATCATCGGCGTCGGCGGCAGCGTCCTCGGCGTCGTCCTGAATAACGTCGACCTGAAACACGACCAAAATTATTATTACTACACCAGCTACTACGGCTACTACCCGACCCATGGCGGCGCTGAGCGCAAATCCACCCGGCGCGGTCAGCGCACTGCCGCCGCCACCAAAAACGGCGCCACCGGTCCGGAGGAATACTAGAATGCGCACCCGGCTTCTCGTGTTTCTCCTCCTCGCGGCCGGCGCGCCGGTTGTCCTGGGCGACTCCGTCCTCCGGCCGGGCGACCCGGTCGAGTTGCGCATCAGCGGCGTTCCCGCGGAAGAACAGGCCCAGGTCAATAACGTCTACACCGTCGATGCCAGCGGCATGGTCAACATGCCTTACATAAACAAGGTGCGCGCCGAAGGCCTGACCCCTTCGCAACTCGGCGGCGCGATCGAAGGCAGCTACAAATCGGCCCGCATTTTCACCAATCCGACGATCACGATCGTGATGCAGCCGCAGTCGCGTTTCGTCAACGTCGGCGGCGCCGTCCGCGCGCCCAATCGTGTTTCTTACACCGAAGACATGACTCTCCTGACCGCGATCAACGCGGCCGGTGGGTTCAATGATTTCGCCGACCAGAAACGCGTCCGCCTGCTCCGCGGGAGCGAAGCCAGGGTCATCGACGTGCGGCAGATTCGGAAAGAGCCCGGCCTCGATCCGAAACTTCAGCCCGGGGACAAGATCGAAGTCCCGCAGAGCTTCTTCTAGGCGCGGACGAGGGCGCGATGGCGCCAAAGATATCCAAGGCCGGAGTAGATCGTTAGGCCGATCGTAATCCAGAGCAGCGTATTGCCGCCGTAGCGCCAGGCGATCTGCCACCAGCCGTTTTCCTCGATGCCGGGGCGCAGCTCGCGCGCGGAGAGGAGGAGAAGAAAAAACACCACCGTGCTGATTTGCCAGGAGGTTTTGTGCTTCCCGAGTTTCTCGGCCGGAAGGATCTGGCCTTCGGAGGAAGCGAGCAGGCGCAGCCCGGTGATGAGGAAATCGCGCGCGACCACGATCGTCGCGACCCAGGCCGGCACCGCCTCGAGCGGCACCAGGCAAATGAACGCGGCCGACATCATCACCTTGTCGACCAGCGGATCCATCAGCTTGCCAAAATTCGTCACGATGCCGTAACGGCGCGCGATCTCGCCGTCGAAATAATCGCTGATCCCGGCGAGGATGAAGAGAATGAGCGCGATCGTGCGGCCGTAAGGCCAGAGCGAGCTGAGCGCGAGAACGAAGAGCACGGTCAGCACGAGCCGGCCGAGGGTGAGACGATTCGCCCAGTTCATGAGGCGGGCGCCGGGTTTTCCTGCCTAACGAAAATCGGTTTTTTCCAGATCGGGACCTTTTTCTTCAACTCGGCCACGATCCAGGCGCTGGCCTCGAAGGCTGCGCCGCGATGCGGGCTCGCCACCCGCAGGAAGAGCGACGCTTCGCCCGCCGCAACTCGTCCGATGCGATGTTCCAGGATCACTTCCTCGAGGGCGAATTTGTTCCGCGCCTCTTCCGCGATCGTGGCCAGCTGGTGCTGCGCCATTGTCTCGTGCGCTTCATACTCGATCCCGGAAATCTCGCGCCCACCCTCCAGCGCGCGGACCACCCCCCAAAAATCGACCGACGCTCCAGCCTTGCCGTTCCAACGATTCGGCCGTTCTTGCAGCGGGCTGGTTGTGATAAGGATTTGCGAATGCCAAGTTGCCATCTGCTGAAGCGCGCCTGCACCCACCGTCGTCAGGACGCTTTCAGGAGAAACCGAAAATGAAACCGAATCAATGTGATATTGGCCTCATCGGCCTCGCCGTCATGGGCGAAAACCTCGTTCTCAACATGGAGTCGAAAGGATTCCAGGTCGCGGTCTACAATCGAACCACCGCGGTGACGGAGAAATTCGCGGCCAATCGCGCGAAAGGGAAAAACATCCAGCCGACGACGACGATGGAAGAATTCGTCGGCGCCCTGCAACGCCCGCGCAAGGCCATGATCATGGTCAAGGCGGGCGCGCCGGTCGACGCCGTCATCGGCCAGCTCGTCCCGCTGCTCGAGAAAGGCGACGTCATTATCGATGGCGGCAACTCGCTTTTCACCGACACCCAGCGGCGTTGCAAGGAACTGGAGGCGCAGGGAATTCACTTCGTCGGTTGCGGCGTCTCCGGCGGCGAGGAAGGCGCGCTCAAGGGTCCCTCGCTCATGCCCGGCGGCCCGCGTGCTTCCTGGGAAATTATCGCACCGATCTTCACCCGGATCGCCGCCGTCGTCGATGGCGAACCCTGCTGCCGCTATATGGGGCCGGACGGTGCCGGGCACTACGTCAAGATGGTGCACAACGGGATCGAGTACGGCGACATGCAGTTGATCTGCGAGGCCTACGCCATCCTCAGCGGCGTGCTTGGCCTAACGACCGACGAATTGGCGGACATTTTCGCGGAATGGAACCGCGGCGATCTCGACAGCTATCTGATCGACATCACCGCCCAGATCTTTCGCAAAAAAGATCCGGACACGGGGAAACCGCTGGTCGACGTCATTCTCGACAAGGCCGGCCAGAAAGGGACCGGCATCTGGACCCTGCAATCCGCCATTCGGCAGTCGGTCGTCATTTCCACGATCAACGCCGCGGTCGAGGCGCGGGTCATTTCCTCGCGCAAAGAGGAACGGGTCAAGGCCGCGGAGATTTTGCCGCAACCAACGGTCGCGAAGTTTAGCGGCAAACGCGATGAGTTGATCAGCGCGGTGCGCGACGCGCTTTACGCCTCCAAGATCGTCTCCTACGCGCAGGGGATGGAATTGTTAGGCGCGGCGAGCAAGGAATTCGGCTGGAACCTGAATTTCGGCGACATCGCAACCATCTGGCGGGGCGGCTGCATTATCCGGGCGAAATTTCTCAACCGCATCGTCGAAGCCTATGGGCGCAATCCGGCCCTGCACAATCTGCTCCTCGACTCCTATTTCACCGAGATCATCCGGAAGACGCAGCACCACTGGCGCATCGCGGTGGCGACGGCGATCGAGCAGGGCGTAGCCGTGCCCGCGTTCAGCGCGTCGCTCGCCTATTTCGACAGCTACCGGCAGGCGCGGCTGCCTTCGAATTTGCTCCAGGCGCAGCGCGATTTTTTTGGCGCGCACACCTACGAGCGAGTCGACAAGCCGGGCGTCTTTCACACCGAATGGATGGAGCCGGAAAAGGAGTCCACCGAAAAACCGGCCGAGCCGAAATCGGCCGGGAAAACTGGAGAATAATTCGTTATGCCAACTTACGTTTACGAAACCACCGACACGAAGAAGCCGACTTCGTCGCTTCGAAGTGAAACAAAGCATGAAAGACGAACCGCTCCGGGTCGATCCGAAGACGGGCGAAGCCGTGAGGCGCGTCATCTCCGGGGGCTACGGCGTGCATGTCCCCGGCGGATCGGTCGGGCCGTCGGTCGGCACTGTCGGCGGTGGCGGTTGCGGGTCGGGCTGCGGCTGTCATTAAAGAGGGCCTCTAAGAAACGCCTGTCATCCTGAGCGGAGCGAAGGATCTCTGACCAATTCCGCGCTCGCACCGCTGTGAAAACAGAAAGAGTCAGAGATCCTTCGCTCCGCTCAGGATGACAACGCAGAAAAATGGCCCCGCCCAGCGCGCCTAATGAAAATCATGCGACTCGCTTCCGGCGAGCTGCGCGTGAGGAAGCGGCCGGATTTTTCGCGCTTTCACGAGCACGACGTTATCCGTGTTCTGCACTTCGCCTTCGATGAGGAGAAACGGCTCCTCCGTGATGACCAGCCGGATGCGCTCAAACAAATCCGGCGTCACGATCGCATTCGCCACCCCGGTTTCATCTTCCAGGCTGATAAAAACAAATCCCTTCGCCGTGCCCGGCCGTTGCCGGCAGATCACGTTCCCCGCGATTTCGACCGTCGCGCCATGCTTTGCTTCGACCAGATCGCTCGCCCGCCAGACGTTAGGCAACTGCTCACGCAGCAATTTCATCGGGTGTGGCCCGGTCGTCAGGTTCATCCCCGCATAATCCGCCTGCACCCGTTCCGGCAGGGTCATGGGAGCAAGCGGCGATTCTTTCTGGGGAGCGCGTGCGCCTCGCACGCACTTTTCGGCGCCTCGCCGAAAAGCATCGGAGGATGCGCGATCGTTTGGTCGCGGCGTCGTTTTCCCGGTTGCCGGCGAGGCGCCGGCAACGGCACGCGAGGCGAGTGCGCTTCCCAGCAGGTCGTCGTGCAGCGTCTCCTCGACTTTCCAAAGCGCCCCGCGCCGATGTCCCGCCAGGAAATTGAGGGCGCCAAGCTCCGCCAAAGTGCGCAGTTCCTCTTTCGTTAGGCGAACGCGCTGTTTGAAATCCTCGAGCGACTGAAAGGGCCGCAGCGCGCGTTGCCGGACGATCTCCTCACCATGCTCCTGCCGCAGCCCGTTCACGACGCAAAACCCGAGCCGCACGCTTTCTTCCGACTCGACCGCACAACGCCATTCGGATTCCGCCACGCCGACTGGCCGCATCTTCACGCCATGCCGGAGCGCGTCTTTCACGATCGTGGCCGGGGCATAAAACCCCATCGGCTGATTGTTCAGCAGGCTGGCGTAAAACTCCGCCGCGCGATGCACTTTCAGATACGCGCTGCCGTAGGCCAGAATCGCAAAACTGATCGCGTGCGATTCCGGAAATCCGTAGAGCGCAAAGGAACTAATCGACTGGATGATCTTGAGAATGATCTCCGGTGCGACGCCTTTTTTCTCCATCCCGGCCCGCAGTTTGAGGCTCACCTTTTCCATCCGCTCAACCGAGCGATGAAAGCTGAGCGCGCGCCGCAGTTCCTCCGCTTCCGCGCCGGAAAAATCGGCCATGATCATCGCGATCTTGAGCATCTGCTCCTGGAACAAGCGGCACGCCTAACGTCCGCTCGAGAATCGGTTTCAAGCGCTCGTCGAAATAAGTCACCGGCTCCTTCCCCGCCCGCCGCGCCAAATAAGGATGGACCATGTCGCCCTGGATTGGCCCCGGGCGAATGATCGCAACCTCGATCACGACATCGTAGAAACATTTCGGTTTCATCCGCGGCAAGGTCGCCATCTGGGCCCGGCTCTCGATCTGGAAAACACCGATCGTGTCCGCTTTCTGCATCATCTCGTAAGTGGCGGCGTCATCCTTTGGAATGTGCGCGAGATCGAGCGGCCGCCCGCGTTCCCGGCAGAGCTCAAAGGTATCCTGCATGACCGACATCATGCCCAGGCCTAACAAGTCGACTTTCACGATCCCGAGATCCTCGCAATCGTCCTTGTCCCATTGCGCCACGACCCGGCCGGGCATGGAAGCGTTCTCCAGTGGGACAAAGGAGCTGAGTTTATCCTGGCAGATGATCATCCCGCCGGAGTGCTGCCCGAGATGGCGCGGCAAACCGTAAATCGATTGATAAAGCCTAACGAACGCGGGCATGCGCGGATGCGCCTTCGGCAAACCGGATTGCTCGATTTGCGTCTCGAGATCGAGGGTGTGCGGGAAATCGCCGTTCGCAAAAAGGTGCGAGAAACGGTCGAGAATGTTGGGCGCGAAATTGAGCGCCTTCCCGATCTCGCGCGCCGCGCTCCGCCCGCGATAAGTGATCACATTCGCGGTCATGGCCGCGCCGTGTTTCCCGTAACGCCGGTAGATTTCCTGGATCACGCTCTCCCGCCGGTCGCCGCTCGGGAGATCGAGGTCGATGTCGGGCCAGCCTTTCCGGCTCTCGTTCAGAAAACGTTCGAAGACGAGATTGTTGCTCACCGGGTCGACCGGGGTGATCCCGAGACAAAAACAAACCGCGCTGTTGGCCGCGCTCCCGCGGCCCTGGACCATGATGTTGTGTTCCCGGCAGAAATTGACGATGTCCCAGACGATCAAAAAATAGCCGGAGAACCCGAGCTTGATGATGAGGTTGAGCTCAAACTCGAGCTGGCGTTTCACTTTCTGGGAGATCGATTCGTAGCGTTGCTGCGCGCCAAAAAGCACGAGCGTGCGGAGGAAGGTATCCATCGAGTGCCCTTCCGGGACTGAGTAATCGGGAAAATGGTAACCGATGTTCTCGAGCGAAAATTGGAGGCGATCGGCCAGACGGACGGTGTTGGCGACCGCTTCCGGTAGATCGCGAAAGAGCGCTTTCATTTCAGCCGCGCTTTTCAAATGGCGTTCCGCGTTATTCGTTAGGCGAGTGCCGGCGGCATCGAGATGAGTGTGTTCGCGGATACATGTAAAGACATCGAGCACCTCGCGCCCGAGCGGGGTGGCGTGCTGGACGCCATTGGTCGCGAGTAGGGGGAGGCGATGCTGCGCGGCGAGATCGATCAGGCCGCGATTGCGCCGTTCTTCGCCGCGCACGAGATGGCGTTGGATTTCGACGTAGATCCGTTCGCGGCCAAAAATCTCAAGCAACCGTCTCGCGCGGTCGTCAGAATTTCTGGGAGCACGGGCTGCCAGCCCGTCGCGTCCGGCAGTCTGCCGGGCGCTTCGATTGCGGCCACGCGATGCCCGCGCAGAGGTTTGCGGGAGACTCCCGCAAACGACGGGCTGGCAGCCCGTGCTCCCCGGAGTTCGGTGCGTTGCCGTTTCCGAAAAGAGCGCGACCAGCCCTGCGGAAAATTTTTCCAGCTCCGCGTAGCGGACGAGGCAGGTTCCTTTTTCGCTCCGCAGGTGGGCCTCCGTCAGGAGGGAACAAAGATTCTCGTAGCCAATCCGGTTTTCGACCAAGACGGGTTGAATCGCGCCGTCTTCCATCGTGAGATCGGAACCGACGATCGCCCGCACGCCCTGTTCGCGACCGGCAACGGAAAAACGCTGCGAACCGTAGACGCCATTGCGATCGAGCAGGGCGACCGCGGGCAGATCGAGCTCGGCCGCGCGCTCGGCCAGTTGCTCGGGGAAAGAAGCGCCGCGCAGAAAACTGAAGGCGCTGCAGGCGCGCAGTTCGACGTACGACATGGGCGTAGCGGCGGTTTATAACCGCCGAACGAGTTTGTTTGTCGCGCGGTTTCGGCGGTTACAAACCGCCGCTACGATCTCAGTCATAAATTCCCTCGATTTCCCAGCTGTTGGCCCGTTCCTGGACGCGACAGAGCGTGCCGTCGGCCAACTGCAAATCCCACTCGCTCCGCTCCCATTTTTTCGCATCCCACCAATCGCCCGAACTGCGATAGGGTCCCTGCCGTTCCACCACCGAGGCCGCCGGGACGCGCGCCGCTGCCCCCGCGCGCAGACGGCGCAAAGCCGGGCCGATCATTTCCGATGGTTCGTTAGGCGCGGCTGGCAGTTCCCAGAAAAAAGCCTCGAGATGAAAAGCATCGGGCCGATGCGAATCCTCCAGGACGGGCCGCCCGACGCGTTCTTTGCCTAACAATCCCGTGAGCCGGGTGAGTGTTTCCTGGAGCCGGCCCGGGTCGCGCAACGGCGTCTCGAAAAGCTGGAACTGTTGCCGCCCCGGCGGGGCGACCGCGGCCTCCAGGGAAACCGCCACGATCGGGTGCGCGGCCCGGAAAGTTTCGAGATGGGCCTGGAGGAGACGGAACAGGACCTCGACCGAGTTGGTCGGGTCGGGAATGTGAAAGCGGTGTTCGTAGCGCGACTTGTCGGCAAAGGTGAGGCGGAAAGTGAGCTCCTGCGCGACCAGGTAAAGCGCGCCCAGACGCCACGTGAGCTGCTCGAGAAATCGCCGCAGGACAAACAGGAGCGGCTCCGCGGTTTCGATCTCGTGCTCGAATTCGACCTCTTCGCGGAAAACTTCCGCTGGCCTAACGAGCCGGAGAAGCCGGGTCGCCCGGCCGGTCGCCTCTTCCCAGAGCCGGACCGCGGTCGGGCCGAGGCGGGCGCGGAGAGGCTCAGGCTGAAGGGCGGCGAGATCGCCCAGGGTGTGGACGCCCCATTTGTGCAGGATGGCGAAAAGGTGGGAAAGCTCTCGGGCGCGTTCCGCGGTGGTTAGCTTGCTCGGCACAGGGGGAAAGTAAGCAAGAAACAATCATGTTCAATAGAACATAATTGGTTCAGATCCGAAATCCGGATTTCCTCCCTCAACCGCCTGGGTTCAACAGCCGCGTCTTGGTCTCGTCCGGCAGCGACGAGTTCGAGATCCAGGCGGAGGCGTTCCGCGGATCGGTTTTCAACCAGACCCGCGCGGTCGATTCCATCTGGGTGTTGCGCAGGATGTCGTCGCCGATGGTGGCCGCCCATTGCACTGCAGCCGAGGGATCGGAGGACCGGATCCGATTGGTAAAAGCGCTCACCGCCTGGTCGCGCGAGGGGCCGTCGCGCAAATTTCCGAGCCAGCTCGCCGCCGCCTCGGGGTCATTCCCGGCCCAGCGGCTGATCAGGTTTTCGAAAATCTGTCCGCGCGTTTTGCCCTCGGGGAAGGAGGTGGCCCACGTCCCCGCCGCCTGCGGATCGCTCGCCGCCCACTGCGAAATGACGGCGGCCGCCGCGGTCGTCTGGGCCTCGCCCGAGAGGCGGGTCAACATCTGCGCCGCGCGCTGCGGATCGCTCTCCGCGACTGCAGAAACAATATTGGGCAGAACGGAATTGCGCGCCGCCGGGTCGGAGAGATTTTGCGCCCAGCTCATGGCGGCTTGCGGATCGTTCTGCGCCCACTGCCGCGAAATGCTATCGAGCAGATTTTGCCGCGCCTCGCCGCGCGTGCTGCGCAGGGCAAACTCCGCCGCGCTCGCCGGGTCGGTCTCGCTCCATTGCGCGACGATCGGGTTGAGCGCGTTTTGCCGGGTTGCGCCGTCGGGGAGTTTCTGCGCCCAGTTTAGCGCGTTTTGGACATCGGCGGTGGCGAGCTGGCGCGCGATCGATTTCACCGCTTCTTCCTGCATTTTGCCGATCGGCAACCCGGCGACGTAGTCCGCGGCGGCGTTGGGATCGCTCTGGGCCCAGCTCGAGAGGACATTTTGCAGGGCGCGATTTTTCCCTTCGCTCGCCGGCAGCGCCTGAGTCCAGGCGAGCGCGGCGGCGGGATCGTTCTGGGCCCATTGTCGCGCGATATTTCCGGTGGTGCGATCGCGGGTCGGGCCGGGCGGGAGACCAGTGATCATGGTGGAGGCTTCCTGCGGATCTTTGTTGGCCCAGGAGGAAAGCACGGTCTGGAGCGCGTTGTCGCGGCTCTGGCTCGGGGGCAGGCTATTGGCCCAGGCGAATGCGGCCTGCGCATCCTGGCCAGCCCAGGTCGAGGCGACGACTTGAATGGCGTTGTCGTGCCCGGAGCCCGGCGGCAGTTGCGCCGCCCGCTGCGCGGCGGTGACCGGATCGGTGCTGGCCCAGCGGGAAAAGATCGGCCAGTAGAAATTCTGCCGGCTATGCCCGGAAGCGGGCAGACCCTGCAACATGGCGAGCGCCGCCTCGGGATTGGTGTCGGCGAGGGAGGAGACGACCGATTGCAAAGCGCGATCACGGTCCTGGCCCGGCGGCATTTGCAGGACCCAGGCGTTGGCCGCGGTGGCATCTTTTTCCGCCCAGGAACGGACGGCGGTCGCAACCATGAGACGGCGGTCGGAGGGGGTGCCGTTGGTTTGGGCGTAGGCGAGCGCGGCCTGCGGTTCGGCTTCCGCCCAGCGACCCACCAGGAGGCCGAGATAAATGGATTTCTCGCGCTGATTAGGAAGGGCCTGGAATGCATCGATCACCGGCCGGACGTTTTTCGGATCGAGGGCGTCGATCAATTTGCTCGCCTCGAGATAGCTGCGGCGATCGGAGGGTCGAGCCATCGCGTTCTTCAGCCCGGCGAGGACGGATTCGAGCGAAGCCGGTGCGACGTCGCCTTCGCGCGTACTCCGGCGTGGAGGCGTCGCCCCGGCCCCGGTCACCAGCCGCACCGGGCCGGCGTCGTCGCCTAACGAACGGACTTCATCCGCGACGGCCGCGGAGAGGTCGACCGGCTGGGGCAGGGTGTAGCGACCGATGGCCAGCCCGGCGAGGAAGGCGGCGAGGACGACAAGCAGAGTGCGGAAGGCGATACGCGGCACGGCGGCAAAATAACAGAACTCAAAAAGAAAATCTCCTCTTCAAAAGCGTCACAGGATTTTCACCGGACACTCCGGGAGGGCTTTGAGGAAGGCGCGGCCGTAGGTCTTGGTCACGATCCGGTTGTCGAGCACGACGATAATTCCGCTGTCGCTCTTCGTCCGGATCAAACGCCCGACGCCCTGGCGGAATTTCAGGATCGCTTCCGGGAGCGAGTACTCGGTGAAAGCGTCGCCGCCGCGCGCCTGAATGAGCTCGAGCTTGGCCTCGGTCAGCGGATGATCGGGCACCGCGAACGGCAGGCGGGTGATGATGACGTTGGAGAGCGCGTCGCCCGGCACATCCACGCCCATCCAAAAACTGTCGGTCCCGAAGAGGACGCTCCGGGGCGTGTTTTTAAACTGCTCGAGGAGCTGGCTGCGCGGCGCGCCTTTGCCCTGCACGAGCAGATTCATCTTTTGCCTAACGAAGAACGGCTCCATCTCCTCAGCCAGCATTTGCATCGTCCGGTAGCTGGTGAAGAGAACGAAGGCGCGGCCGTCCGTATCCTCGACAAAGCGCGCGACCCATTCCGCGAGCGCGGCGGCGTAGCTTTCGTCGCGCGGGTCGGGCATTTTGCGGACAACGAAAAGCTTCATCTGCTTTTGAAAATCGAACGGGCTCCCGAGCTGCAACGGCTCGGCCTCGTCCGCGCCGATCCGACGGCGGAAATAAAGCAAATCGGGCCGGCCGACCGCGAGCGTCGCGCTGGTCATGACGCTGGTGCACTCGTCGCGGAAAAGCATCCGTCGCAGGACCGGCGCGATATCGACCGGGGCGGCGTTGAGAGTGATATTTTGCGCGGCTTTTCCCGTGCGCTCGATCCAGTAAACGTATTCCTCCGCGCTTTGCTGGAGGAAGATCGAGATCCCTTCCCGCGCGTCGGCGATGCGCCGCCCGAGTTCGGTCAATTCGGCCTTGAGAAATTCATCTTCGGTTTTGCGCACCACCTCGATGATCCGTGCCTGCAACGCCGCCAGCCGCCCGGTGATCTGGTCCTCGACAAAATCCACTTCCCGCACCCGGCATTCGCGGCCCTTCTTGAAGTTGGCTCGCTCATCGATGGCGTCGAAAAAGCGGTCGGCCTCCTCCACCAGCGAAGCCGCCAGGGTCACGCCCGCGGCGTCGCGCGTGACGGTGAAAAGTCCCTTTTTCGAGCGGGCGTTGTAGAGGCGCTGGATGGTGGCGCGCAAACCATATTGCGAAATCCCGATCCCGATCTGGCGCGAGGCCACCTGCTCGATCGTGTGCGCCTCGTCGAAAATGATGAAGTCGTTAGGGAAAAGATAGCCTTCCTCGCGGTCTTCCTGTTCCTCCGGGCTGCCCAGCAGCATGAAAAGGAGGGTGTGATTGATCACCACGACGTCGGCCGAAAGCAGGCGTTTGCGCGCCTGCTGGAAAAAACAGCGCGGATTTTGCCCGCAGGTTTTCGCGGTGCAGAGGTGCGCTTCGCTGCAAACCTGCACCCAGACTTTCGGGTCCGGCTCGACCGGCAGATCGCTCAAGGTCCCGTCGGTCGTGGTTCGCGCCCAGTCGGCCAGTCGGGCCAGGTCGGCCTGCTCGGTCGTGTTGAAAAGCTCGTTCGCGCTCTGGAGCGCGCGCGCGAGCCGGCGCGGGCAAAGATAATTTTGCCGCCCTTTCATGAGCGCGGCCTCGAACTCCACCGGCAGGATTTTTTTGACGATCGGGATGTCTTTGTAAATGAGCTGCTCCTGGAGGTTGATCGTGTGGGTGGAGATGATCGCCTTTTTCTTTTTCTCGAGCGCGAAAAGGATCGCGGGCACGAGGTAGGCGAGCGATTTCCCGACTCCGGTGCCGGCTTCGACCACGAGGTGCGTTTCCTCTTCCAGAGTCCGCGCGACGGCGGCAGCCATCTCCTGTTGCTGCGGCCGGTATTCGAAATTGCGCGCCTGGGCCAGGAGCCCGTCCTCGGCAAAAATCGCCCGGACGCGCTCGACAAAGTCGCTGCCGAGGGAATCTTTGAGCGCAATCATTCGGGGCGAAGTTAAGCTGCAATTCCGAAGCTGGCTTTTCTTTTTCCTGTCCTGTTGAGCGAAGCGAAACATCTCTGACTATTTTCCGCGCTGAGTGGATGGGGAAATAATCAGAGATCCTTCGCTGCGCTCAGGATGACACCGCCGAGTGGACCGCAACTTTTTTGAGTTCCGAAAATCCAAATGAGACTTCTCGACCGCTACATCCTCCGCAATTTCCTCCAGCCCTTCGTCTATTGCGTCCTCGGCTTCCTCGCCATCTGGCTCATTTTCGACATTAGCGATAACAGCTCGACCATCTTCGACGAACGGGCGCCGTTAGGCCTGGTCCTGCGCTTTTATTGGACCCAGATCCCGCAGGTGCTGGTGATTTTGCTCCCGGTTTCGCTCCTGCTCGCTCTCCTTTTTTCGCTCGGCCGCATGTCGCGCTCGAACGAAATCGTCTCGATGCTGACAGCGGGCGTGAGCGTGCCCCGTCTCATCCTGCCGCTTCTGGTCGTCGGCCTTCTCACCACCGGCGTCGCCTTCGCCTTGAATTATTCTCTCGCCGCCCACGCCGAACTGGCGCGGAAAAATTTCCTCGACCAGGTGAGGCGCGGCGGGACGCGCGACATCGTCATCGCCGGCCAGGTCTTCCGCAATCGCACCGACAATCGCACCTGGTACATCTCGCGTTTCCGGCCGAACTCGAACGACTTCAGCGGCGTCCAGATCATTCAGCAGGATGCGGAGGAAAATATCGTCCGAAATTACATGGCGACGGAAGCCTTTTACGACCCGGCGACCCGGACCTGGCGCCTCGACCGGGCGAAGGTGGTGAACTACGACGCCGCCGGCAATATCACGAACGAAAAAATGGTCGGAAGCATGACGATCAGCGATTGGAGCGAGACGCCCTATCGCCTGAGCAGCGCCAATGTGCGGCCGGAATTTCTCGGCATCGCCGAATTGCAAACCTATCTCCATTTCAACGCCGATTTTCCCCAGACCCTCCTCGCGCCTTTTCGGACCCAGCTGCAACATCGCTGGGCTCTGCCCTGGACTTGTTTGGTCGTTGCGATCATGGCCGCCCCGCTCGGGATCGGCTTCTCGCGCCGCGGCATCCTGGCGAGCGTGGCGGTGGCGATCGGGCTTGTCTTTACGATGAATTTTTTGACCCATCTTTTTCTTGCGCTCGGGGAAGGGGACCGCGTCTCGCCCGTGACCGCGGCCTGGGCGCCGAACTTCATCTTCCTCGCCATCGGCCTCTACCTCCTGCGCCTGCGGGCGACGAACCGCGAGACGCCTAACTTTAATCCCGCCGCACTCTGGCGTAACATGCGCGCGTCATGAATCCCTTGGCAGACGAATGGTCGATCCAGCACCGCGGGGAAGTTTGCGCGGTGACGGGCAAGCCTTTCGAGGCGGGGGAGAATTTTTACACCCTTCTTTTTCGCGATGGCGACGGCTTTCGCCGGCAGGATTTGAGCGAAGAAGCCTGGCAACAGCGGAACGAAAATCTGCAGCCGTTCTCTTTTTGGCGGGCGCGCTTCGAGCCGCCGCCGGCTGCGCCGCCCGATCCGTTGCCGAAGGAAAACGCGGAAGAGCTCTTCCGCCGCCTCGTGGCCGCGGCCAATCAGGCCAACGCCAATACCTGTTATGTGCTGGCCGCGATGCTGGAACGGAAAAAGATCCTCAAGCAGATCCAAACCGAAAGCACGGAGAAGGGCCGCGTCCTGATTTACGAGCACGCCAAGACCGGCGACGTCTTCGTCGTGCCCGACCCGCAGCTGCGGCTCGACGAGCTGGACGGAGTGCAAACCGAAGTGGCGCAGCTTTTGCAGTTGTAGACGTTTCGCTCTGCGAAACGCGGGGGCAATGTCCGGCGGCCAAATCCAGTCCCGCGCCTCCCAGAGGGAGGCGTCTACATTTGCGAGCCTTGGTTACTGCCGCTACCTACTCTCAATGCTACCCTGGTTTGCCAACGGAAAATTTCCGCTCTACCTCGCCCCGATGGCGGGCGTGTCGGATAAAATTTTTCGCCAGCTCTGCAAGGAGCGCGGCGCCGATGTCCTGGTGACGGAGTTTGTTTCCTCCGAGGGCGTTTTTCGGCGCAACCATCGCACCCGCGGTTATCTCGACTTCGACGCGATCGAACGGCCGGTCGGCGTGCAGCTTTTCGGCGGCAGCCCGGAGCACATGGGGGCCGCGGCGCGCCAGGTGGTGGAGTGGGTCGAGCCCGATTTCATCGACCTGAACTTCGGTTGCCCGGTCAACAAAGTGGTCTCGAAAAACGGCGGCTCCGCCCTGCTCAAGGATTGCCCGACGTTAGGCAAGGTGGCCGAGGCGGTCGTGAAAGCAGTCGCGCCCGTGCCGGTCACGGCCAAGATTCGCATTGGCTGGGACGACAACAGCATTAACGCCACGACCGTGGCGAAACTCCTGGAATCGTTAGGCATCGCCGCTCTCGCGGTCCATGGGCGGACCCGGGCGCAGGGATATTCCGGCGCGGCCGATTGGGAGGTGATCGCGCAGGTCGCGGCCGCGGTTTCGATTCCGGTGATCGGAAACGGAGATCTGTTCACCGCCGCCGATGTCGCGCAACGCCGCGCCCAATCCGGCATTGCGGGCGCGATGATCGGGCGCGCCGCCATGAGCTCGCCCTGGATTTTCTCGCAGACGAAACATTATCTCGCGACCGGCCAGCTCCTCCCGCCGCCGGAGCCGGCGGAGAAGTGGGCGCTGATCCAGCGGCATTGCGAACTGGCGGTGGCGGAATGCGGCAACGAAGACATCGCGATGCGCTCGATGCGCGGGCGGCTGATGGCTTATTCGAAAGGCCTGCCCGCGAGCAAGCAGCTGCGGGAAAAATTCCAGCACGTCTCCACTTTGCAGGCGGTCGATGAAATCGCCCGGGTCCATCTGGCAACCTGCCTGGAAGCGGCGTAAATTCCCTCGTGCCCGCAGCTCCCGCGCCTAACGGCGAAATCAAATTCAAGATCGGCAACGAGCGTCTCGTTAAGGTGACGGAGGACGCTTCGCGCAAGCTGACCTCGCTCCTGCAAAAGCAGGGCCGGGCGCACGGCGCGCTGCGGGTGGCGGTCATCGGCGGCGGCTGTTCCGGGCTGCAATACAAGATGGATTTGGTCGATGGCCCGGCCAACCGCGACATCATGGTCGAATCGCAAAATGTGCGCGTCGTGGTCGACCCGAAAAGCGCGCTCTTCGTCAGCGGCTCGGTCTTGGATTACAGCGACGATCTGCAAAAGGGCGGCTTCAAAGTGACGAACCCGAATGCGGTCGCCCACTGTTCCTGCGGCGAGAGCTTCTCGGCATGATCGATTACTTCGCGCTCCTCGATGAGGCGCGACGACCCTGGCTCGATCCCAAACAGTTGAAGGAAAAATATTTCGCCCGCAATCGCGCCGCCCCGGCCGATGCGGAATTGAACGAGGCCTTTCGCGTCCTGAGCGATCCGAAATTGCGCCTCCAGCATCTCCTCACGCTCGAGGGCGCGCAGTTGACCGCGGGCCGTCCGGTCCCGCCGGCGGTGGCGGAGTTGTTCTGGAATACCGGGACGGTCCTGCGGGAAGTCGACCGCTTGCTGCTCAAAAGCGCGGAAGCGAGCAGCGCCCTTTCCCGCGCTCTCCTGAGCGGGGAGCGGACGAAGCTGGAGGGAAAACTGGCAGAAATCGAACGGCAACTGGACGCCGTCTACGAGACCGAGCTGGAACGCGTGCGCGAGTTTGGTCCGGTTTCGCCTAACGACCTGGAAAAGCTGGTCCAGCTTTACGATTCGATTTCCTATCTGACGCGTCTGCGCGAACAGGTCACGGAGAAACGGCACCGCATGCAACTGTAGACGTTTCGCTCTGCGAAACGCGGGGGCAACCTCCTCTACAGTTCCCGCTATGCTCACCCCCGCGCCTCCCAGAGGGAGGCGTCTACATTTCGGTTGCGCGGTCAGCGTTTATCCATGAATATGTTCACATGCTCACTCCCGGGCAGAAAAACGTCCTGCAATTCATCCAGGCCGAACAACGAACGAAAGGGCTCACTCCGAGCACGCGCGAGATCCAGGAACATTTCGGGTACGCGAGTCAGACCTCGGTCATGCAATACCTCGCCGCGCTGGAGCGGAAAGGGTTTTTGCAACGCCACGCGCGCAAGGCGCGAGCTTTGGTCACGGCCGCGCCGCAAAGCCGGGTCGTTGATATTCCGATCTACGGGGAGATTCCGGCCGGTATGGCGACGCTCGCGGAACAGAATATCGAGGGTCATGTCGCGCTCGATCTCGAATCGGTCAATGCCTCCCGCAGCGCCCGCACTTTCGCTTTGCGGGTGCGAGGCGATTCCATGATCGGCGCGCACATTCTCGATGGCGATATCGTGATCCTGGAAGATCGGCAGAGCGCAAAAAATGGCGACATCGTGGCGGCGTTGATCGACGGGGAGACGACGCTGAAACGCTACGTCACGGAACGCGGACGGCCGTATCTAAAGGCGGAGAACCCAAAGTTCCCGGACTTAATTCCCGCCCGGGAATTGCGGATCCAAGGCGTGATGACGTCGCTGGTGCGGAAGCAATCGCCGGGCGGCTAATGTCCACTTGAACATATAACTCATTGAGTCATGCTATGGCATGGCCGCGAGCAGCATCATCGATCTGCGCAAACTCCTCGCGGAGCGTTTTCCGCAGGAACAGCTCCCGCCGGGCGATCGGCTCGTCACCGGGCTGGGGATTTTCGATCAAGCGCTGGACGGCGGCCTGACGAAAGGCGCGATCACGGAATTGAGCAACGCCCCGCCCAACGCCGGCAGCGCCTCGATCATCGCCGCCCTCCTGCAACGCGCCTGCGGCGATCGCTCTTTCCTCGCGCTGATCGACGGGCGCGATTCCTTCGATCCTTCATCCATTGGCGAGAGTGCTTTGCGCCATCTGCTGTGGGTGCGTTGCCGCACGGCTCCCGAGGCGATGCAGGCAGCTGACCTGCTCCTGCGCGATGGCAATTTTCCGCTCGTCATCCTCGATCTCGTCCTCAATCCCGTGACGGAATTGCAGAAGATCCCGGCGAGCAATTGGTATCGCCTGCAACGCCTGGTCGAGCCGGCGCCGACCGCGTTTTTGGTTTTCACCCCGCGGAGCATGATCAGCAGCGCGCAGTGGAAACTGAGCCTGGAGAATTGCTGGACGCTCCCGCAACTCGATGGGGAAGCGGCCCATTTGCAGAGGGAACTGAAGGTTCGCCTGCAGCGCGCTCAGCCTAACAAATGGAGGATGGCCGGATAGGAATGACGAATGACGAATGACGAATTCCGAATGACGAAGGAATGCCGAATGAACAAATGTCGAATGATCCAGGCGACGCATTTTCGTCATTCGGGCTTGGTCATTCCTTCGTCATTGGTCATTCGTCATTAGTCATTTTCAAATGTTTGCCGCGCTTTACCTCCCCGATTTCGAATTGCAGGCCGCTTTGCGGCATGAGCCCGAGCTGCACCGGCAGCCGGTCGCGCTGCTCGAGAGCGAAGAGGCGAAGGCGACCATTTTTCAGCTCACCTCCAGCGCGGCGGAGGCCGGCGTGAGTGTGAAAATGACCCCAAGCCAGGGGCTGGCCCGTTGTTTGAGTTTGATCATCAAGTCGCGCGCGCTCGCTCAGGAGAAAATCGCCGGCGAAATCCTCCTCCATCACGCCGGCACGCTCGCCCCGGAGCTGGAAGCGACCGCGCCGGGAGTTTGCACGGTGCATTTCACCTCGACGAAAAATTGCCGGGACGAGGTCGAACGTGTCGTTAGGCAACTGGCCCGGCTGCACCTGACCGCGCAGGCCGGCCTGGCGGCGACGCCGGATTTGAGTTTCCTCGCCGCCGTTCTGGCGCGGCCAGTTTTGCAAATCGACGATCCGCAAAATTTTCTCGCCCCGCTCCCGATCGAGACTCTGCGCCATCTCCCGCAGTGGTCTCGTTAGGCTAATTCAACTGCCGGCGTAGTCCGGATATTTCTGGCGCAATTGCGTGCTGGCGCGCTCGGCTTCGTCCGACTTGCCCGCTTTTTGGTAGGCCTTGGCCGCCTTGGCCAGAGCCTGCGGCGTGATCTCGGGATCGTCGTAGAGCAGGGCGATGCTCATGAAGGCTTTGCCCGCTTCCTCGAAATTCTCGCGCTCCATCTGCACCTCGCCGGCGAGCAAACGGGCCTGGGCGTTAACCCGGCCTTCCGGCTGCAAAGTCATGATCTCCTCGGCGATTTTTTGCGCGTCATCCGGTTTGTGGGCGCCGATCTTGGCTTCGCCCAGCGCCAGCAACGCTTTCGCTTTTGCCGCCGGATCGCTCGTCGTTTCGAGAAATTTCTGGAGCGAAGCCTCGGCCTCGGCCGGCTGGTTCTGTTTCATCTGCGCGTCGCCGAGATAAAACCAGAAATCCGGTTTCACGCTGGCCACGTTGCCGGTCTTGCCGAGAGCGGTGAGGTATTTGATCGCAGCCGCGTAATCCTTCGCGTTGTAGGATTCGAGCCCGAGCCATTCCAGGATTTCGGCCGGGACCTGCCCGTTAGGCGAGGCTTCATAGAACGCATCCACTTCCTGCGCGAGCGGCTCGCGTTGCTTGAGATAGAAATAGGAGGACATGATGCGGAGGGCGGAGGGCGTTCCATATTGCTCCGGGTTCAAATCGCGGGCCTGTTTCAGCTCCGCGATCGTGGTCTCGTAATCCTTCACCTCGAAAGCGGACTTCCCGATATAGTAATGCGCCTGGGCCGCGGCCGCGGTCTTCGGGTATTCCTTCAAGAGCTGCTGAAAGGTGCTGGCCATGCCCTTGTTGTCGTCGGTCTGGCCGAGGATGAGGGCCTTTTGCTGCAGCGCCGCCTCGCGTTCCCGGGCCTTGGGAAAGCTGGTGAGCAATTGCTCGAGATCGCTGCGGGCGCGCTCGTATTGTTTATTTTCCTGGAAAGCGAGGGCGCGCTGGGCGAGCGCGGAAGGCACCTGCGGATGCTCCGGGAATGCCTGGAGAAAATAAGCGAACGCCTCGATCGCCTTGTCGAGCTGCTTCGCCTGGACGAAGCACCAGCCGAGTTTGAAAGAGGCTTCGGCGCGCAGCTTGGCCGACAATTTTGAATCGCGCAGGCCGGCGTAGAGCGGCGCCGCGCCGGCAAAATCCTTCTCTTTGTAGAGCGCCTCGGCCTTGAGTAATTTCGCCTGGTCAGCACGCTCACCCGCGGGGTTTTCCTTCAGGAACTGGTCGATCTCGGCGCGCAACGAGGGGTCGTTGGCGTTGTAGAGCCCGATCAGGCGCTGGTAGCGCGCGTCCTTCGCTTCTTCGCGGTTGGGATATTTCTGAATGATCTGCTGATAGAGCGCCTGCGCTTCTTTCATCTGGCCGAGCTGCCGCTGGCTGTTTGCGGCCAGCAACATCATCTCCGGCCGCACTTCTTCCGGCACTTCGTTTTTGCTCTTTTCGTAATCCGCCACCGCCCCCGCGTAATCGCCAGCCTGGTATTCGAGACGAAGCAAACCAACCGCCGCGACTCCGCTCCAACGCCCGGCCTCGGGCAGCGCGCGGCCTTTTTTCAGCAGCGCGGTCGCCTTGGCGGTCATCGCTTTATCCGCCTTTTCGCCCTGCGCGAGATCGAGCGCGACGAGACCGGCCCGCACCGTCGCTTCGGCCTTGAGCGCCGCCTTGCTCGTCTCGCCCGCGAGCGCTTCGAATTGTTTCAGGGCATCGGCTTTGCGGCCGGCCGCGAGAAAAATGGAACCGACCGCGAGCCGTGAATCGTCCCGGAAGGGATTCGGATTTGTCGCCGTGATGACCTGCTGATAGATATCGCGCGCTTCATCCTTGCGATTGAGATTCTCCAGGCAGCGCGCCTCGAAATAGCGGGCGGAAAGAGTCAGGGCGGAGGCTTTCATCTTGGCCGCGGCGCGATGAAAGAAGGGCAGGGCTCCAGCGTAATCCTTGTCGTTGAAATAAATCTCCGCGAGGCCGTAGTTGGCCGGCCCGGCCAGCTCGTTCTCGGGGAAATCGCGCGCCACCATTTGAAAACTGCTGCGCGCGGCATTCGTGCGATTGAGCGCACGATAACACTGGCCCATGTAAAAAAGCGCGATCACGCGATCGGGCGAATTTGGGTAGAGCCCGAGAAATTTCTCGTACTCCGGGACCGCCAGGTCGTAGAGCTTGCGGCCGAAAAGTCCGTTCGCGTAATCGAGCTGGTTTTGCGCCGGCGTCTCGGCGTTTTCCGTCGGTCCGCTCTCTTCGGTCGAGGGCCGCGCGGTCGGGGTCGGGATCGGTTCGGTCACAGCCGGAACTGGCAGCGCGCGCATGATGGTGGGGGCGGGCGCGGGCGGCGCCGGAGTTGGCTCCACCGGAATGGCGCGGGCCACGGGCGGTTCCTGCACCGGCAAGGCGCGGCGGATCGGCGTCGGCGTCTGGGCCAACGCCCCGCGCGACGAAAACAAAATCATCGCCGCGACGAGCAGCGCGGCCTGGCCCGACCGCTGCTTCATTTTGCGGTCGCGAAGGCGACGTTCGTGACCCCGGCCTGGCTGCAAACGTTGAGCACGCCGACAATGTATTTGTAAGCGCCGCTTTCGTCGCCGCGGATCACCACCGCCTGGTCGGGATTGAGCGCGACCAGGCCTTTCAGCATTGTCGTCAGGTCATCTTCCGAAAGGGTGCGGCGATTCACGACCACGTTGCCGTCCGCTTTCACGTTCACGATCACGTCGCCGATCGGCGCCGATTTTTCCGCCGCGGCGCTGGCTTTGGGAACTTTGACATCGAGCTCGTTTTCGTTTCGGGCCGCGTTCCAGGTCACGAGAAAAAAGATCAGGAGGAGGAGGAGAACGTCGACCAACGGCGCGAGTTGGATGCCGGGATGTTGCGAAGCGGTGCGGCTGCGGAAATTCATCGGGCGATTCAACGTCCGGGAGGGACGCAAAAGTTTCGACGCCTAACGGCGCCTAAAATTCATCCTCGAGCAAGGCCGGAGCGCGTTCCCGGCGGCGGCTGGGCTGGACCGAGAGCAGCGCCAAAATATGGGTGCTGGCCGACTCGAGATCGGAGGTCAGGCGCTGCGCGCGACCCCGAAAAAAGGCGTAGAAAATCATCGCGAGAATGCCGATGCCGAGCCCGCCGCAGGTATTGATGAGCGCTTCGCTGATCCCTTTCGAAAGCAGGATGTAACGCGACGGCCCCATCTCGGAGCCGAGCGCGCCAAAGGAGCGAATGATGCCGATGACCGTCCCGAATAATCCCACGAGCGGCCCGATCGTGGCGATGTCCGCGAGGTACGTGACGCGGTTATGCAGATTGGTCGCGACCCGGGTGCCCTCGGTTTGGGCGATCTCGCGCGCCTGGGCGAAATCCGCGTTCGGATTTTTCGTCGTGAAATCGAGCGTCTTTTGCACGACCCGGGCGATCGCTTCGCCGTGCCGATTCGAGACCGCGAGGAGACCGAGGTAATCGCGTTTCCGGAGCAGGGCATCGGCCGTCGCCATGTAACCACTGCTCACGACCGCCCCGCGGCGGATGGTGAAAAGGAAAACGATGATGAGCATGACCGTGAAAACCGAGAGGAGAAAAAGCAGGACCATGACCGGCCCGGCGGCGATCATGGCGTCGAGGACATTGGTCGTGCGTGGCAGAATGGGCTCGGGACCTGGCGCCTGGGCAAATGCGGGAGCGGCGCTCGCAAGGACGACGAGCAGGGAAAGGAATCTTTTCATGCTCAATTGGGCGTTAGCATAGGCGCGGGCATGGGCGATGCAAATGCACCGGAACAGAGACAGCGCCCGCGCCGCAGGCGTTCATCATTCGATGTGTAGACGCTTCGCTCTGCGAAGCGCGGGGGTGCCTGTGGCGGCGGAGATTTCCCCCGCGTCGCCCAGAGGGCGACGTCTACAGACGCCGGACCCGGAAGATATGCGCGGCCTGCACACCGGGATGAAGCGCGACGTAGTTTTGTTTCCCGTGCCAGATGTAGCGCACGTCGGTGAGGAGATCGTGCACTTCGTAGCTGTCGCCTCCGATTTCGCCGAAATCTTCGATCGGCGCCTCGACGTAGCCTGACTGCGTGTAGAGCGGATCGAGATTTACGATGACGAGGATGATGCTGTCGCGGGCCGGCGTCATTTTGCTGTAGAAAAGCAGCTGCTCGTTCGCGGCCGGATGGAAACGGAGGTTGTCGTAGAAATGGAGCGCGCGATTTTCGCGCCGGATCCGGTTCAGTTTCGTGATCAACCCCTTGATGTTCCCGGGCGCGTCCCAGTCGCGTTCCTTGAGCTGATATTTCTCCGAGTCGTAATATTCCTCGCGCCCGGGGAGGGCGGCGTTCTCGCAGAGCTCAAACCCGCTGTAGATGCCGTAGACGCTCGAAAGCGTGGCCGCGAGCACGGCGCGGATCTGGAACATCGGCCGCCCGCCGGTCTGGAGATGGAAGGGCAAAATATCCGGCGTGTTGGTGAAGAGATTGCCGCGGAAGTATTCGCTCATTTCCGTCTGGGTCAGCTCGATGAAATACTCGGCCAGCTCCGCTTTCCCGGTCCGCCAGGTGAAGTAGGTATAGCTCTGGGTAAAGCCGGCCTTGGCCAGCGCTTTCATCATCTTCGGCCGGGTAAAAGCCTCGGAAAGAAAGATGGTGTCGGGAAATTTCGCCTGCACTTTGGCGATGAGGTATTCCCAGAACGCGACCGGCTTGGTGTGCGGATTATCGACCCGGAAAATGCGCACCCCGCGCTCGGCCCAGAAAAGGATGATGCTCGTCATCTCGTCCCAGAGCTCCTGCCAGTTGGCGCAGCGAAAGTTGAGCGGGTAAATGTCCTCGTATTTTTTCGGCGGATTTTCGGCGTATTTGATCGTGCCGTCGGGGCGTTTGTAAAACCACTCGGGGTGCTCCGCGACATAAGGATGATCGGGCGAGCAATTGATCGCGAAATCGAGCGCGATCTCCATCCCGCGTTTCCGGATCTCCTTTTCCAGCCAGGCGAAATCCTCCAGCGTGCCTAACGCCGGCTCGACGTCCTTGTGCCCGCCGCCGTTGGGCGCGCCGATGTTACGGTTGCCGATCGCATACGGCACGCCCGGCTCGCCCGGCTCGCAGGTGACGGAATTGTTTCGGCCTTTTCGGTTCGTTAGGCCGATGGGGTGGATGGGAGGGAAGTAAATGACGTCGAAACCCATCGCCCGCGCGTCGTCAACGCGTGCGAGGCAATCGCGGAAAGTCGAGCCGCGGTCGGCCCGGCCTTCGGCGCAGCGGGGAAAAAATTCATACCAGGCTGCGGTCCGCGCCGCCACCCGGTCGACGGTCACCCGCGGCGGGGGCGAATACTGCGTCGCCCCGTAGCGCGCGGCGTAGGTTGCCATCAATACCTCCAGCTCGCCGGAATGGGCGAGACGGTTGACGATTGCATCGGTGCCGGTGCGCATCTGCTCGGCAAATTCGCGCAGGCGTTTCGCGTCCGCGCCGCGGGCGCGTTTGGCGGCGGCGACGAGGAGCGCGGCGCCTTCCAGTTTCTCGCTCGTCAGGTTGGCCAGGCCAGCCTCGAATTTGGCCGCAAATTCGTGCTGCCAGCCGCCGAAGATATCCGTCCAGGCCTCGACCGTGTATTCATAGGCGGCGTTTTCGTAGACGGAAAAAATCCCGCGCCAGCGATCGTTTTCGAGCGGTTTCATGGCCGTCTCGTGCCAGCGCGCCTGGCCGGCCACCCGCCACTTCAACGACGCCGCCACAATATCGTGGCCGTCCTTGAAAATATCGGCCTCCACCACCACGTCCTCGCCCACGACCCGCTTGATCGGGTAACGCCCGCCATCGAGCAGCGGCTGGAGGTTCTCGATGACGGCGGCGGGGAATTGGCTTGGCATCGGTCAATCAATCGAAAACGGCCGGTCGCGAAAGGGCAAAGTGCCTTCGGGGATGTAGGGGCGGCCGTGTCGGCCGCAAAGGGGGTGCGCTCCGCGGCGATCGAGTTTCAATTCGAGCATGGGCCTAGGGTCCGGAACGAGTCTGGCAGCGACACGTTTGCGGGCGACACGCCCGCCTCTACACGGCGCAGAGGCGCCGGCGAGCTAGAGCGCGAAATAAAAGGCCGCTTCGTAGAGACCGGAGGTGCGCGTCTCTTCCCGGCGCACCGAGGTCTGGAGCACTTTCTCAAACATTTCCTGTTCGAGCCGGCCGATGATCTCGTACTTTTCGATCAAATTCATGATCGGCGAATGACATTCCAGGATCTGCGGGCCGCCTTCGGTCGGTTCGTTGACGAACTGCGACATGTGTCCTTCATCGTCGCGGATGCTGGCAAGGGATTTGGCCCGCTCCTCGACCGTTGCGCCCTTGACCTTTTCCTTGAGCACGTTGGTTTTGCGTTCGAAGAGGTTATAAAGAAGTTTTTCCGGCGCGTTGGTGCCGTGGATTTCCTCGATCGATTGCAGGAGGTCGAGGGTAAAGGCGTTGCTGTCCGCCTGGAAAAGCGCGTGGCTGCGGCGGGTCAGGCGATAGACCATTTCGGGCCGGCCCATTTTTTGCGGGCGTCGCCAGGTGTCGAGGTAACCGTCGCGCTCCAGGGTGAGGCAATGCTGTTTGATCCCCATGTAGCTCATCTTCATTTTGGCGACGAGCTGGTTGACGGATAAACCCCGGGTTCGCTTCAGGGTGTTGAGGATCTCGAGGCGCTGGGTACGGCCAATTTCTGCAAGTAATCTTTGGTTCACACAATGAATCTCCGGTAAGGATTTGGCAGGGATTTTTCTTTATACGCGGGACGCGCAATCAATCGCAAGCATTCTCTTGCGCTCGGGACATGTTTTCTCGGGCTCGATTTTTATAACTTTCACAAAGCGAGGGGCTCCCGCTTTCGGAGGCCGTCCGGGAGAGGCAGAGTTGCGGGCTCAATCTCTCAGACGAGCCGATTAGTCGAAACCGGATCAAAAAGGTGCGCCTTCTCCAGGTTCATCTCGAATTGGAACCGGTGCCCCGCCTCGCGGTGGTCGAGCGCACCCTGGCTCCGGCAGACGAGCGTGTGCGCGCCGGTCTGGAGGTAGAGATTGGTCTCCGCCCCCATCGGCTCGACGATGTCGACGATCGCGGGAAATCCGGTCGCGAGCGCTTTTCCTTCTTTGCGGCTGAATTTCGCCACCTCCAGGTCTTCCGGGCGGATACCGAGGATGACGTTCTGTCCCGTGAACTTCCGCGCCGCTGGCCGATCGGCGGCGGCGAACGCGACATCGATGGTGCCGCCTTCGATCTCGCGGAAGCGGAGCTTGTCGCCCTCTTCCTTGAGCGTGCCAGTGACGAAATTCATCGGCGGACTGCCGAGAAAGCCGGCCACGAACAGATTTACCGGCTCGTTGTAGAGCACGAGCGGAGCGTCGTTCTGCTGCACGAGGCCGTCGTTCATGACCACGATTCGGTCGCCCATCGTCATCGCCTCGACCTGGTCGTGGGTGACGTAAATCATCGTCGCCTGCAGCCGCTGATGGAGCTTGGTGATTTCCGTCCGCATCTGCACTCGCATCTTGGCGTCGAGATTGGAGAGCGGTTCGTCGAAGAGAAAAACTTTTGGCTGCCTAACGATCGCGCGGCCGACCGCGACCCGCTGCCGCTGCCCGCCGGAGAGCGCCTTCGGCTTGCGCTCGAGCAGATCTTCGATCCCGAGGATGCTGGCGGCGTCGACCACTCGCTTCTTGATTTCCGCCTTGGGATATTTCCGCAGCTTGAGCCCGAAGGCGAGATTGTCGAAGACGCTCATATGCGGATAGAGCGCGTAATTCTGGAAGACCATCGCGATGTCCCGGTCCTTCGGCGCGATGTCGTTGACCCGCTTCTCGCCGATGAAAATGTCGCCCTTGGAGATTTCCTCGAGTCCGGCGATCATGCGCAAGGTGGTCGATTTGCCGCAGCCGGAAGGGCCGACCAAAACGACGAATTCGCGGTCGGCGATTTCGAGGCTGACATCATTGACCGCGGTCACATCGCCGCCTTTGTCGCCCGGATAGATTTTGGAAACGTTTTTAACGGAGACCTTGGCCATGAGACGACGGCCAAACTAGGGGCCGCGAGGAAGGGGGTCAATCATGTAGACGCTTCGCTCTGCGAAGCGCGGGGAAAACGCGCGGGCTATTCTTCAGCTCTTGCTCTTGCTCTTGCTCTTGCTCCTGCTCCTGCTCATGCTCGCTGCTCATGCTCATGCTTCTGCTCTTGCGCTTTCTCCCTAACGATTGTCATCCTGAGCGCAGCGAAGGATCTCTGACCATTTCCCCATTCCGTCCGTTCGCGTACCAGAAATAGTCAGAGATTCTTCGCTGCGCTCAGAATGACAGTGTTGCCTTGGGGAGCAAGAGCAAGAGCAAGAGCAGGAGCAGGAGAATGAGAATGAGAAACGAGGAAGAACAATCCTGCCGCTGCACCGCGTCTCCCGGAGGGCGACATCTAAAACGGCAGCTCGACTACCTCGACGGGATGCTCCGCGGCCGATAATTTTGTCCCGGCCTGATTGAACCCGCGCTTCACATAGCCAAGCGCGATTTCCTTACCTAACCGATCGCTCCGCGTTGCGCTCGTGATCCAGCCCACGTCCTTCGCGTCCGGCGCGAGCAACCGCGTCGCGGGCGTCAACGGAGAGCCATCGAGCGAAATCAATCCGCCGAGCCGCTTGCTCATCTGCCCCGACATTTTCATCCGCGAAATCACTTCCTGCCCGATGTAACAGCCTTTCGCGTAATCGATCGCGTCATCCGCGAGGTTCGCTTCCACCGGGATGATCTGGTCGGTTAATTCGAGCCCCCAGCGCGGGATGCCTTGCTCGATGCGGAGTCGTTCCGCGGCCTCTGCCTCGAGCAGGGATTCGTTAGCCGAGAGCGTTTGCAGAACGACGTCGTGTTCCGCTGCCGGCACGACCAGGTCCCAGCCGACGGAACCGAAACGTTTGGCCCGGCGCCAGGGAGCGTCGTTAGGCAAAGCCGGCGCGCGCTCGGCCGTGACATGAAAGAGAGAAAATTCCTCGGTTATATCCTCGATCGTGACGTCGTCCGCGATGAGGTAGCGATCGAGTCGCTGCACGAGCGTCTCGCGCTGTTCGGCCTCAGCATCGATCCACAGCTCCTCCGGTCCCGCGCTGATAAAGATGAGCGCGTCGGTCTTTCCTTTCGCGCTCAGCACGCAGGCCGGCATCGAGAGGTTCGCGTTCGCCTTCCGCACGTCGTTCGTCACCTGCCCATTCAGGAAGCGGACCCGGTCGCTGCCGGTCAGGCGCAATTTCGCGCGCGCCGAAAGATCGAAGAGCGGCATCAGGAGTCCCGCCGCGAGGTGGAAGCGCGCCGGCTGAACCAACTGCGGAAGCCGCCGGAAAGATTGACGCCCTCGGGTTCTCCTTCCTTTTGTTCCTCTTCTTTGTTTGCGGCTTCCTGCTTTTCTTCGCCGTTGCTCGCCTTTGCTTCCGCTGGTGGCGCCGCCACCGGTTGGGGCGGGGCCGCAATTTGTTCCGGCTCGGCCGGTGGCGGCGGGGCCTCTTTCATCACCGGCGCCGGGGCGGGCGCGGGCGTGGGCCTGGCCTCGGCCGTGCGTGCCCAGGCCGGCCGCTCGCGCCCGTCGGGCGAAGACGTCGCGGCGGGCGATGGCGTTTCCGGGAACGCGTCTTTTGGCGGCGCCGGGAAATACTTTTGCGCGACCGAGGAATAATCGGCGTCGCCCCGGCCCTGCTTCAATTCCGCCAGCAGCATGTCGCCCGACACTTCCGTCACCGGCAGCTCGAGCGAATAATTTTTCGCGAGGGTGGAGGCGATCCGCACATCCTTGAGCATGTGCTTGACCGAAAAGTGCGTCTCGAAATCGCCCGCCAAAATCAACGGCAGCTTCATCTCGAGCGTGGTCGAATTGCTCGCGTTGCACTTCATCGCGCGGGCAAAAAGTTCCGGCGGAATGCCGGAGCGGCGGACGAGGGCGAGCGCCTCGGCCGCGATCTGCGCGGTCGCGGCGGTCACGATATTGGTTGCGACCTTCATCACGCTGGCGTCGCCGAGTTTTCCGATGATGAGGATCTCCTTGCTGCTGCCTTCCAAGACCGGGCGGGCCTGTTTCAAGGTCGCTTCATCGCCGCCGATGTAATAGACGAGCTCGCCTTTTTCGGCCGCGACTTTGCTCCCGGTAAAGGGCGCCTCGAGAAAGCGGGCCCCGCGCCGTTCCACGATCTCGGCCGCGGCCCGCATGTTTTCCGGCGCCACGGTGCAATGCGCCGTCACGATGTGTTGCGCGGTCAGGCCGGGAACGAGTTGCCTGACCGTTTCCAGCAGCGCTTCGTCGTCCGCGACAAAGATCTGGATGACGTCGCAGAGTTCCGCGACCTCGATCGGCGAACCGAGAAAGTTTTGTTCCGGACGCGGGGTCCGGTTCCAGACGAAGACTTGGAAACCCTTGTTCCGCAGGGCGCCGGCCACCCGCGACCCGATGATCCCGAGGCCGATCAGACCGACATTTTTGTTTTTCGAGCGTGCCATATTTTGCGCCGCGTTGAGCGGCAGCGAGGGCAACGTCAATTTGATTCCGCCGGGCCGCAATGGGCAAATACGGCGCGTTACCGTTCCAGCAACGCGGCGACGGCCGCGATGCGCCGCTGGTTTTCGAGCAGGGCGATGATCTCGGGGCGCGCCTCTTCCAGGGTCAATTGACGCACCGGCCGTGTCTCGGTGAGTCGGATAATGTGGAAGCCGAGCCGGCTGCGGACCGGCGCGCTGATCTGGCCGGGCTGGAGTTGCAGCGCCGCGGCGAAGACCTCCGGCAACATCCGCGTCTCGGCAAAGTAGCCGAGGTCGCCGTCGCGCATTTTGGTCGCCTCGTCCTCGGAAAACTGCGCGATCAACGCCGGGAACGATTCGCCGTTGGCGATCCGCTTCGCCAGTTGCTCGATCGAAGTGCGCTGACGTTCGATGACGTCGTCGGGATAACCCTCCGGCGCGGCGAGGAAGAGGTGGCTGGCCCGCAGTCGCAGCGGCTGTTGGAAAGCCGACTGATGTTCGCTGTAATAGCGCTGCACCTCGGAGTCGTTAGGCTGAATTCCGGCCGCGCTTTGTTTTTCGAGCCAGGTGCGATCGCGCAGGTTGGTCGTCACCTCGCGGGCGAGGGTGCGCGCGGAGAGGTCCGCGCTGGCGAGCGATTTCTGCCACGTTTTTTCATCGCGAAACTGGTCGCGCAACAGTTGCGTTTCTCGCTCCACTGAGGAAGCAGCGATCGGTTCACCGGAAGCCGCCCGTTGCAGTCTTTTCCCCTCGATCAGTCGTTGCAAAGCGGCGCTTTTTAGCTGGCCGAGGATCGCGGGTTCGATCTCCGAGGTGTCCGCGCCGACGGCGAAAAGGTCGGCCCGCCAGGCGCGCTCGACATCGTTGTCGTAAATCCCGCGCCGCCCGGCCAGCGCCTGCAAATCTCCTCGCCTAACGACATTTCCGATCCACTGCCGGGCGACAAAAGAAGTGGTGAGGTATTCCGCGGCCCCGATTCCGAGCGCGAGTGGAAGGAGCAGAAAAAAAAGAATCCGCCTCATCGAAAAGCGTGCTCCGCCAGATAATAGAGGGTGACCGCGCCGACGGTTTGCAGGCTCTCCGCGCTCAACTTGTCCATCGTGTCGCCGGCCGTGTGCCAGGGCGGATAATTGAAATCGATCAGGTCGATCGTCGGGATGCCCACCTCGTTAAACGGCGTGTGATCGTCGAGGATGTCTTCGTTCAGGTAGGTGAACTTCTCGCGGACCTTCAGGGCGTCGGCCGCGGCGAAGATGCCCTCGGCCAGATGCGCCGGCGAATCGAGCGGCAGAGTGATGGTGAGATCGCGATCGCCGATCATGTCCCAGACGATTCCGCCCTCGTAGTACTGGACGCGCTTTGCGTTGCGCGCCTTTGTCGCGAAAAAGCGGCTGCCGTAAAGCCCGTCGGTTTTGGAGAAGCGTTCGTAGGCTTCCTCGCCGTCGAAAAAAAGCAGTTCGATCCGCTTCGCCAGCTCCGGGTATTTATTCAGCACCCGCCCCAGCTCGATCAGCGCGCCACTGCTCGAGCCGCCGTCGTTCGCTCCGACGAACTGGATGGAGTCGAAAGTCTTGGTGTCGTAATGCGAGCCGACGAAAAAGAGCTTCTCCTTTGCCGGTTGGTCACGCCGGCGAGCGATGACGTTGGTGAATTGGACCCGGCCGCGCGGCGTCTCGGCGGCGAAAGGTTGCTCGATCACCTGCCAACCTTCCGCCTCCAGTTGGGCGCGGATGTAAAGGCGGGCTTTTTTGCTCGCCTCCGACGCGGGCGGCCGCGGCCCCAGACCGACCAGCCCCCGCACGTGGCGGAGCGCGTTGCCGCCGGAAAATTCCTTCCACGGCTCGCCGTGGCGCCGGGCCCCGGGGCGGAGGAAATAAAACAGACTAACGAACAGAAGGGCGGCGAGGAGAAGGGCGGAGCCGCCGTAGTGCCGCCAAAGGGAAGCAACTCCCGTCTTCCGGGCGGGGGTGCGTCTGGGACGGCGTGCGGGCCGCTTCTTTTTGTTAGGCATCGGGCGGCAGGCCGAGTCGCGTCACGACCCGCTCGAGATCGTCCGCGCCGTAATACTCGATCTCGATCCGGCCCCGCTTTTCGCCGTGTTGGATGGTGACGTGGGTCGCGAGATGCTGTTGCAGGCGGTTTTCGAGGTCGCCGATGGCGGCGGAGTTTTCGGCCGCGGCGCGCTTCAGCCGGCGGGTGCCGCCATGCTTGCCGAGCAGGCGCGCGACCATGCGTTCGGTCGTGCGCACGGTCGAGCTTTGCCGCAGAATTTTTTCCGCGAGCAACCGCTGCTCGTCGTGCGCTTTTAAGCCGAGCAGCACCTTGGCGTGCCCGACCGAAAGCAAATCCTGCACGACCCAGGTCTGGACCTGCGGGTCGAGATCGAGCAGGCGCATGGCGTTGGCGACCGAGGCCCGGCTCTTGCCGACCTTCTCCGCGATGTCTTCCTGGCGCATCCCAAATTCGTTCGCCAGCCGCGCGTAAGCCTGCGCTTCCTCGATCGGGTTGAGATCGGCTCGTTGCAGATTTTCGATTAGCGCCAGCTCCAGGACTTCGAGGTCGGTCGCCTGCCTAACGATGGCGGGCGCCTCGCTCAAACCGGCTTCCTTGGCCGCGCGCCAGCGGCGTTCGCCGGCGATGAGTTCGAATTGATGGTTTATTTGCCTAACGATGAGCGGCTGGATGATGCCGCGCTGGCGGATGGAATCGATCAGCTCCTCGAGCGCGCCGCGTTCAAATTCCCGGCGCGGCTGGAGCGGGCTGGGGACGATCTGGAGAAGGCTGATCTGCTGAACGCGCTCGCCGCCTTCCGGCTCGGGTGAACGCAGGGAAGGGGAGGCGCTGATTAATGCGCCGAGACCTTTGCCGAGACCGGATTTTGCCATCGCGCGCTCAGGTTATCGGAGCGCGCCGCGCAACGCAAACCGGGTTTGAATTTCCCCATCCGCCTGGAGGAGTCGACGGGCCGCCATCTTCGCGCGGCGTTCCCACGCTTGCGTTGTCGACGTTTCACTCTGTGAAACGCGGGGGTGGACGCTGCCACGGAGGGGGATTGTCCTGCGGGCGAAGCGCGCGCCCGCGTTTCGCAGAGCGAAACGTCTACAGCGATCGTGCGATGGCGGCGGCTGCTTGCGCGAGGAGCCGGCTCTCGGCGGCGACGAGCGGGTCGTAGCCGTCGCCGATGATCGGCTCGCGGAAACTGGCGCTGTGCCGGGAAAGCGAAGCCCCGGTCGCACCGTCCTGAATGCGCCAGCTCAGCTCGAGGATGGCCTCCTGGCCGCTGATGCCGTGGAATTGCCGGAGATCGAGCGCGACGCGATAGCGCGGCTTGAACCCCGCCTCGACGCCGGCCCGGACGTTGCCGGAACCGAGAATATGCCCGAGATCGCTCGCCACCGTCCGGGCAATGTTTTCCTGGAGCGAACCGATCCAGAGCGCGTTGCTCGGGATTTGAAACTCGTTAGGCCCGCTCGCGAAAACGATCTCGGCCCGGTCGATGTAACTCGGAAGTTTGACCGGCCCGATCGCCACGCTCAGACCGGAGGCGGAAGCACCCCGCGCGGCCGGGGCGGTGGCGTTGAGCCGGTAATAATTTTCGCCGGCGCCACCGCAGGCCGTGAGCAGGCCGGCGCAAACCAGAAGCAGGAGCTTATTCCACATAAAACAGATACTCGTTAGGGCCGCTGCGAACCTTTCGGGGGCTCCACCTTCCCCGGCTTGCCGAAGATGAGGGAATTCGGTTTGCGCTCAATCGTGCCCGACAGGCTGCGAATCGAGCGCAACGTTTCGTCGAGCTGTTCCAAAGTTTCGTTCAGCTTCTGGTAAAGCGGGCCGTTTTCGCCGAAACCGTTCACCGTCTTGTCCAGCCCGGCCACGGTGCTCCGGATCGTGGCCAGGGTCGCGGTCGCTTCCTTGATCGTGGCTTCGAGCGGCAGGGTCTGCAATTTGTCGAGCAGCGCGGAAGCCTTGTCCATCATCCCGGAGAGGCTGGAGCCGCCCACCGGGAGGACCCGATAGCCCGCGACTTCGGTCACGCCTGCGGGGGTCGCGTTCTTATCGAAATCGAGGTCCACATACATCTGGCCGGTAAGATAATTTCCCGTCTTGAGACTGGCGCGCAGACCGTTCCCGACCGCCTGGGCGATGAACTGCTCGGCCGGCTCGGTGCTGTCCGACGGGAGATTGGTGATGAGGCCGGGATCGATCTGGACCAGCACCGGCACCCGGCGCTCGGGATCGTTAGGCAGATACTTGAAGGAAACTCCGATGACCGTCCCGATGCGCACCCCGCGGAAATCCACCGGCGCTTCGTCGCTCAGCCCGCGCACGCTTTCGGAAAAAAGGAGGAGGTAGGGCAGGCTGTTCTGCATCACGAATTTTTTCGTGTCGGAAAAGCTGCCGTAAAGTTGAAAGGTCGCGCCATCACTGACCGCGGGCGCGGAAACAAGAGGATCGAGCTGGTCAAAGGTGATCCCGCCGACGAGGAGCGATTCCAGGGTGCCGGCATGGAGTTGCAAACCATCCGCGCCGAGCTGGACGTCGATCCCGCTGACGTTCCAGAACTTCGTGTTCTTGCGCACGAGCGGGGCGAATTCCTTCGAAATAAAAGCGTCGAACTCGATCTTGCCGTTCTTCGGATGAAAGGTGCGCGACTCGATTTTGCCCGCGCCCAGTCCCTTGTAGAGGATGGGCGTGCCCGGCCCGATGCTGCCGGCTTCATTGGTCACGAAAGTGATGTGCAATCCCGGGACGCCCTGGGGTGTGACCGGCGGATTTTCCAGGCCGACGAATTCGCGGCGTTCTTCATCGGAGAGACCCGGCTCGAGCTCGATGTAGCTGCCGGAAACAATCGTGCTCAAACCCGAGATGCCGGAAGCCCCGCCGTAGCGCGGCCGCACCACCCAGATCTGGGCGTCCTTGGTCAGGAGATCGGTCGCTTCGCTCGTCATCTGCATCGTCACGATGACCCCTTTCAGGTCTTTCGTTAGGCGAACTTTATCGACCGTGCCGATGGTGACGTTCTTGCAGAGCACCGGGGTTTTGCCGCCGACGATTCCCTCCGCCGTTTCAAACCGGACCGTGATCTCCGGCCCGCGCGCGGCGTAGTATTTCCAGGCGAGCCAGGCTCCGAGCACGGCGGCGAGAATGGGAATAATCCAGATCGGCGAGAGCCGGCGGCTTTTTTTGACGACCGGCTTCAAGGTCGGTTCGGAGGATGAAGGATACTCGGACATGGTCAAGGCGAAGGCGAACTATCGGACGGCGCCGGTGTCGCGGCATCCCAAATCAGCCGCGGATCGAAACTCATGGCCGCGAACATGGTCAGGATCACGACCGCGGCAAAAGAGAGCGCGCCAGCGCCGGGATGAATGGAAATGGTGGAGCCAAGCTGCACCACGCCCACGAGGATGGCCACGACAAAAATATCGACCATCGACCAGCGCCCGACAAACTCCGTCATCCGGTAGAGGCGGGTCATTTCCCGGGGCCGAAGCCCGGAGCGAGAGGCGAGGCAAAGCGCGGCGATGGCGACGATCTTCAGGATCGGGATCAAAACGCTGGCCGCGAAAATGATGATCGCGACCGGGTAATCTCCGTGTTGCCAGAACTCGATCACGCCGCCCATGATGGTGTTTTGCTGGTCGCCGGCGAACGACTCCACCCGCAGGACCGGCAGCATATTGGCCGGAAAATAAAGCATGACCGCGGCAAAGGTGAGAGCCCAGGTCCGCTGGATGCTCTCCTTCAGCCGGAGGTGGAGCCGGCTGGCGCAACGCGGGCAGCGGCCTTCGCGCACCGGCGTGGCGAGGTAGCAAACATGGCAAAGCGCCAGGCCGCGCGCGGCCGCGGAATCGGGAGCGAACTCGTTCATGCTTCCGGCATCTCCAATCGCGCCCAGAGTTCCCGGGGATGAATCGAAGCCAGCGCCGCCGTCAGGCAAACGATGAGCGCGATGAAGGCCCAAAAGGACGTTCCCAGGGTGAGAGTGGCCAGCTTGCCCAGCTTGAGCAGACTAACGAGTGCGCCGAGAAGGAAGATCTCGATCATATTCCAGCGCCGCGCCCAGAGCACCCAGCGGCAAATCGGGACCGCACCTGGAAGGCGGCGGTTCCAAAGCAGCGGCAGGAGCAGGTAAAGCAGGCCGCCGATGAGCAAGGCCGGCGCGCCGAGGATGAAAAAAGAGACCGCGACGGCCAGATACGGATTGCCCTGCGCTTCCAGCCCCCAGGCGCTCTGCCAAAGCCGCATCTCGCTGTGGCGATATCCGGCCTCGAGAGTCATGAAGGGGAAGGCGTTCGCGACCAGGAAGAGGAGTCCGGACGCCAAAGCGAAAGCGGCGGTGCGGTGGACCGAGTTGCGCGGATTGCTCAGGAGCGGCGCGACGCAGCGGGGGCAGACCGCCTTTTCCCCCTCCTCCAAGGCGGGCATCTCGAGCAGCGCGTCGCAGTCGGGGCAGACCAGGCGTTGGGTGGAATGAGACGGATGCACGAGGGGGAAGTATGACACGGGTGCGGCGCGCGCAAAATGGCGGCGGGCCGCGGTGCTTCGATTGCGCCGCGCAATCGCCCCGTTTAGCGTCACCGCCTTATGTCGGCCGATGGAAAACGCGTTTTTACTCTGGGGCATTCACCCGATCCGGATGATGCCTTCATGTTTTACGCCATGGCCGAGCACAAGATCGACCTGCGCGGTTACGAATTTGAGCATCGCCTCGAAGACATCCAGACCCTGAACGAACGTGCCATGCGCGCCGAGCTCGATATCTCGGCCATCTCCATTCACGCCTACGCCTACGTGAGCGATCGTTATGCGCTTCTCTCCTGCGGTGCGAGCATGGGCGACGGCTACGGCCCGATGCTGGTTGCGACCGATCCGGCCGCGCCGACGGCGGCTTCGCCTAACGAGTTGCGGGAATGGCTCCGCGGGAAGCTGATCGCGGTCCCGGGGAAAATGACGAGCGCTTATCTCGCGCTCCAGCTTTTCCTGGGCGAGTTCGAGCACGTCGTCGTCCCCTTCGACCAAATCTTCGACGCGGTGAAATCCGGGCGGGCCGCGGTCGGGCTCATCATTCACGAGGGCCAGCTCACTTATGCGAGCGCCGGTTTCCGCAAACTGCTCGATCTCGGCGAGTGGTGGAAAAAAAGGACGGGCCTCCCGCTTCCGTTAGGCGGGAACGTCCTCCGCAAAGGTCTGCCGCAGGAAGTCGAGCGCGATCTTTCCCAGATCTTGCGCGAGAGCATCGAGTACGGCCTGGCTCATCGCGAAGCCGCGGTCCGCCATTCGCTGCCCTACGCGCGCGACATGGATGCGGCCCTGGCCGGTGAATTCATCGGCATGTATGTGAACGACTACACGCGCGACTACGGCGAAAGCGGTCGCCAGGCGATTCGCGACTTTCTGCGCGAGGGAAGCGAGCGCGGCTATGTCCCGGCCAGCGGCGAATTGGAATTCGTTGGGGAATGACGTTTTCGCGCGCAGCGCTTTCGGAGTGCGGCGCGTCCCCGCGCCGCTTTCTTCGCGGGAAGCCTGGCCGAACCTCCGGAGACCTTGCTGGTAGAACTACGCCTATGAAAAGCGGCGCGAGGACGCGCCGCACTCCGAAAGCTCGCCTGCGGCGAGCGAAAAGGGCCACACCGTCATTTCCTACGGTTTGGCGGCGTCTTTTTTCTTCGCCGGCTGGGCGGCTTCCTGGACGAAATTGGAGACACGGCTGAACTCCTTTTGGAAACCGGGGACGAAATCATTCGGACCGTGCTCAAAAAGCACGACAAAGCAGAAAGTGAAAAACACAAAGAGCGCGAACCAGAACAGAGTGCGGAAGAGACCCACGCGCGGAGGTTAACTGATGGGTTCTCCGTGGTCAACGACTCTCACACGACCGATTCGGCCTTTGGCCTAACGGTCTCTGCCCGAGGGAAACTCGCCAGAGCACGCCAGCCATGCTTCGGTAGGCCATGCGCGTGCCCTTGCTCGACCTGAGCGAACAATACCGGCTCCTGGCGGAACCGATCCGGCAGGAGTTGGACGAGATCCTGCGCACCCAGAGTTTCATCCTCGGCCCCAAGGTGGAGGAATTTGAGCGCGCCCTCGCGGACTACTGCGGGGTCAGGCATGCCATCGGTGTTTCCTCCGGGACCGACGCGCTCCTCGATATCCTGATGGCGCTGGAGATCGGCCCTAACGACGCCGTCATTACCACTGCCTACACTTTTTTCGCCACCGCCGGCTGCGTCGCCCGCCTCGGCGCCAGGCCGGTTTTTGTCGATATCGATCCGGTCACTTTCAACATCTCGCCCGCGGCGATCGAGCGCTTCCTCGAAAAATGCACCCGCAACGCGGACGGCGCCTTGCTCGATCCCGGCGGCCGGGTCGTGAGGGCAATCATTCCGGTGCATCTCTTCGGTCTCTCCTGCGAGATGGACGAGATCAACGGCCTCGCCGCCTGCTTCGGTCTCCCGGTGATCGAGGACGCGGCCCAGGCGATCGGCGCGGAGTATCCGGCGAAGGGCGGCGTCCGGCAGGCGGGCACGATGAGCGCGGTGGGATCTTTGAGTTTTTATCCTTCGAAAAATCTCGGCGCGGCCGGCGACGCGGGAGCGATCATCTGCGACGACGACGCGCTGGCGGAGCGCTTTCGCATTTATCGCCAGCACGGGATGGAGCCGCGTTATTTTCATCACGTCATCGGCGGAAACTTCCGGATCGACGCCATCCAGGCCGCGATTCTGAAGATCAAGCTGCCGCATCTAGACGGGTGGTCGGCGGCCCGCCGCCAGGTGGCGGATGTTTACCGCGAAGAATTCACTGCGCGCGGCCTAACGACGAAGCTGACCTTGCCGGCCGAGCCCTACCGCGAGCGCGGCCTGACCAATCATCACATTTATCATCAGTATGTCATTCGCACGCCGCGGCGGGACGAATTGCAAAAACATCTCAGCGCCCGCGGAATCGGTTCGGCGATCTACTATCCGCTCGGGCTGCACGAGCAGAAATGCTTCGCTGGTCTTGGTTATAACAAGGGCGATCTGCCGGAGACGGAGAAGGCCGCACAGGAGACGCTCGCCCTCCCGATCTATCCGGAGCTGACGCGCGAGATGCAGCAGGCGGTGGTTGGGGCGATCGCCGAATTCTTCGCTCATGACTGAAGCCGGGTTCGTTCACCAGTTCATCCCCGGCTCCTCCGAGCGGACCCTGCTCGTGTTGCACGGCACGGGTGGCGACGAAGAGCAGCTCATCCCGCTCGGGCGCGAACTCGATCCGGGCGCGGCCATCCTCAGCCCGCGCGGGAATGTGCTCGAGAACGGGAACGCGCGTTTTTTTCGCCGCCTGGCGGAGGGCGTCTTCGATCTGGAAGACCTGAAAGCGCAGACCGATGCCCTGGCCGCGTTCGTTAGGGCGGCGGCCGGCCATTACCAGTTCGATCTCGAGAAACTGGTCGCGGTCGGCTATTCCAACGGCGCCAATATCGCGGCCAGCATTCTCCTGCGCCGTCCAGGCCTGCTTTCCGCCGCGATGCTTTTGCGCGCCATGATCCCGCTTATTCCCGAGGAGTTGCCCGATCTCCGGGGAGTCGACGTTTGGATCGCGGGTGGGAAACAGGACACGCTCATCCCGCGTTCCAGTACCGAGCAACTGGCCGAGATGCTGAGCGATGCCGGGGCGGACGTGACCGCGCATTTCTTCGACGCCGGACACGACCTAACGAATACCGAGCTGGTCCTGGCCAAGCGCTGGCTCGATGCTAGGACAGCGGCAGCGGCGGATTGAGGCCCGCTTCTTCAAGCGCGGACCGGTCCCATTTTCCGCAGATCGAGGCGGCGTCATAGGTGCTTTGCGCGAAAGACAGGAGCGCGTCGTCAGGAATCGCGGCCGTGCGGACGGCATCGTAGGGCAGGACAAATTCATGCAGCGGCGCGTAATAGCTCGCCTCCGCCGGCTCTACCTTCGCCTCCGCGAAGCCGGGCGGCTCCGGGTAGGCGTAGGAATAAAAGAGCGGGGTCGGGCTGGCGGCGTTGCCGGGCCAGAAGCCGACGCTGCTCACTTCCTGGGCATAGGCTTCGCGCGTCACGTTGTCGGGCAGATGCGGAATCCCGCCCGGATGCGGCGGCGCCGGCCGGCCCGAGAAACGGGTGACGGCAAGGTCGTTACTGCCCCAGAAGAAATGGACCGGGCTGCATTTGCCGCAAAAGCGCGCGCGAAATTTCTTCAGCACACGATCGGCCTGGAGCAGGACGCGCCAGTAACGATTCGCATATTCCGGGTCGTAGGCGCGATGCGTCTCGTCCTCGTCGAACGCGATCGGATCGGTGATCTCGTTAGGCATGAGATTGATCTCGACCGGCAATTCCATTTCCTGCAACGCCTTCATCACCGCCTGATAGAACCGCGCGACCGATTGCGCCACGAGCGGGAGGGTGCGCGCGGTGCCGTCGCTTTTCACAATCCGCAATTCATCCGCGATGAAATCGAATTCGATCTCGAAAGTGTGAAAGCCGTACGGGATCGGCGAAGTCGTTAGGCCGCGCGACGTCAGGTAAAGGGTGACGTGCCAGGAATGATTGATCCATGGCGTGAGGGTGAGGCGGACTTTCCCGACGATCTGCGTCCACATGTGCAGCGTCTCGGCCGTGGCCTGCCATTCGGCGTAGGGGAGGGGCGGCCAGAATTCGTCGCGTTGCGGTCCGGTCAGGGCTGGAAGAGCGGGTGGCGTATGCATGACGAGCGCCAGCCTACAGCAGCGGCAAATCAGTTGCGACTGCGGGCGAGCGAGCCTATATCAAACGCTCGCAATTCGGATGCGACGGGTAGGTACCGAAGTGGCCAAACGGGGCGGACTGTAAATCCGCTGGCTTACGCCTTCGCTGGTTCGAATCCAGCCCTGCCCACCATTTTCTCTCGCCGCCATCTTCATGGGCGGAGCAGCGCGGAATCGATCTCGCTCAGTTTCCCGCAGCCGCAGAGGAGCATTGCCTCATCCAGTTCGCGCCGCAGGATTTCCAGGACATCGCGTGCGCCTGCTTCACCGTTGACGCTCAAACCCCAGAGGATCGGCCGGCCCACCAGGACCGCGCGCGCTCCGAGCGCGATTGCTTTCAACACATCGCTCCCGCGCCGCACCCCGCCGTCGACATAAATCTCGCAAAGGTTGTCCACGGCCTCGACCACATGGGGCAGCGCCTCGCAAGTCGCGGGCGCGGTGTCGAGCTGGCGGCCGCCGTGGTTGGACACGACCACCGCTTTCGCGCCGTGCTCCGCGCAACGGCGCGCGTCGTCGCCGCGGCAGACACCTTTCACCACCACCGGCAAACGGGTCGCCGCGCAGAGCCAATCCAGGTCGTCGAACCCGAGGTCGGATTTGAAATTGGCCCGGACATAAGCGGCCAGGCCGGAGCCCGGCATCTCCGGCATCTCGCCTTTGCCTAACGGGGATAGGTTTTCAACGGTGAGACCGGGCGGGAGACCAAAGATGTTGCGCACATCGCGTTCGCGTGTGCCCCAACCTGGCGCATCGACGGTTAGCACGATCGCTTCCGCGCCGGCCGCTTCCGCTCGTTGCAGGAGCTCGAGCGTCACTCCGCGATCCTTGTAGATGTAGAGCTGGAACCAGCGCGGACTCCCAGCCTCGGGAAAGACCGATTCCATCGCGGTATTCGAGAGCGAGCTGAGGATGAAGAGCGTGCCCGCCGCCCTGGCCGCGCGCGCGGCCGCGACCTCGCCTTCCGCGCAGGCCAGTTTATGAAACGCGGTCGGCGCGACCAGGATCGGCATCGTGACCGGTTGGCCGAGCACGGTGGTGGAAAGATCGCGCGCGCCGATTCCGGCCAGGACCCGGTAATAAAGCTTTAGGCGCGACCAGCTCGCGGTGTTCTCGCGCAGCGTGACCTCGTCGAGCGCCCCGCCTTCGTAATAATCGAAAGCCTTCCGCTCCATCGCCGCGCGCGCCGCGCGGGCGTAGTCGGCGACGTTCAGAAGCGCCTCGTTAGGCGCAGCCTCCCCGCTCATACCCCCGGCATCGCCTTCTTCAAAGGCCGGAGGAGAAAGAGGAGCACGACGGCCATGAAGAGAGCCGCTCCGCTGAGCGTGAGCCAGAAGGTCGAGTGCAGCCAGTCGTCCCAGAGTTCGCCGATCTGGGTCAGCTTGTTCCCGATCGCGGTGGCGAGAAACCAGCCGCCCATCATCACCCCGCGGAAACGAATCGGCGCCACTTTCGAGACTAACGACAGCCCCATCGGCGAGAGCATCAGCTCGCCTAACGTCAATACCCCATACGCTCCGAGGAGCCAGAGCGGCGAGACTTTGAAGGCGTAGGGATTATCGCCCACCACCGTCGCTTCGCCCATCTTCGCGCCGACGTAGAGGATGAGAAAAGCGAGCCCGGTCAGCATCATTCCGAAAGCCATCTTCGTCGGCGTCGAGGGTTCGAGACCGCGCCGGTCGAGCCAGCCCCAGAACGCCACCAGCGGGAAAGTAAGAAGCATGACCCAGCCCGGATTGATCGCGTTCGAGATGATCCCGGTCACGTTCCAGTCCGTGTTTTCGTTCGCCCAGTAGGTAAGAGTTGAGCCGTTCTGGTGGAAGACCATCCAGAAGACGATCACGATCAGGTAAATCACAATGAGCGCGCCAATCCGCTTCCACTCCGGCACCGCCCGCATCGTTTCATGGCGCCCGGCGTTGGCCTCATCCTGCGAGCTCACGCCCGAGGGTGGCGCGTCGACTGCGACCGCGGAAGCATCCGCCATGGCGCGCGTGTCGCCGGTCGAAGGTTGCTCCGCGTCCTCGACGAAGCGCTTGAATTTCCACATGATGAATACCGAGATCGCCATCCCGCCGGCGGCGACGGCAAAGGCGGGATGAAACCCAAACTTGCCCTGGACAAACTCCGCCACCACCGGGGCGAGAAAGGCGCCGACATTGATCCCCATGTAAAAGATGTTGTAGGCGCGATCCTTCAGGTGGCTGCCATCGGGATAGAGATTCCCGACCAGGGTGGAGACGTTAGGCTTAAAGAGACCGTTGCCGATGACGAGGCAGGTCAGGGCCACGTAAACGATCGGGATGGAGCGAAAGGAAAGCAGAAGATGCCCCGCCATGAAAAAGAGGCCGCCGATCATGACCGCGCGGCGATAACCCAGTTTGCGATCCGCCAGCCAGCCGCCGATGAGCGGGCTGAGGTAAACGAACATGAGATAGTTCGCGTAGAGCGTGGTCGCCTTGTCCGACGACCAGCCGAAGCCCTGCCCGCTCTCGTCCCGCAGGTAGAGGGTGAACATCGCCAGCATGGAGTAGAAGCTGAAGCGCTCCCACATCTCGGTCGCGAAGAGGACGTAGAGACCCTTGGGATGCCGGTCGCGCGGGGCGGCGCCGGGGATTCGGCTGGCAGTGGTGGCGGTCATTTCTTTTTCCCTCTCTGCAACGAAGCGGCCGATGTTTGCGGCAGACCTCCACTTTGAACCGCCATGCCGTCGCTTGCATCCTTTTTTCCCCGGCCGTTCCGCGATAGGGTATACACAGGCCGCGACGATGATTTTCCAATTAGTTTACCAGAGTACCGCCACCTGGCAGTTGACGGAGAGGGAGCTGCTCGAAATTCTCGAGCAGAGCCGGGCGAACAATGCCCGCCTCCAGATCAGCGGCATGCTGCTCTATCACGGCGGCCATTTCCTGCAATTGCTCGAGGGCAGTGAGACGGAGGTGCGCGATCGTTATGCCATCATCGCCCGCGACGAACGTCACAAATGGGTCTCGCTCGTCATGACCGGGCCTAACGCCGCGCGCGATTTCCCCGATTGGACGATGGGTTTCCGTGACCTCGGGCCAGAGCAAACGCCGGCCGCGGGCTGGACCGATTTTCTCGAGTCCACCGTGTTGCCGACGACTCTGGCCTCCGCCGCCAGCTATGTGCGGAATATCTTCCTCGCCTTCCGCGAGCGGGAATAACGGCCGCGGGTTATTCCGCCGGCCTTACCAGCGGGCGGTCTGCGACATCACGATCAGGAGCGAAATCAACGGCCAGGCGATGAGCCCGATGACGAGAGCGAAGACCAGCATCTCGACGAGATAGCTGACTTTTCCTTCGGCGAGGCGGTCGCTGCTCATTTGCCGGAAGGCACGCAGCTCCGCGCTGCTCGCCGCCGCGCGCTCGATGCGCGTCGCGACCGCGCCCGTGGCCGTGGCCGGAGAGCGGAAGAGGAAATCGGTCCGCGGAAAGCTCTGCGAACGGTCTTGCGCACGCGCGTCATGACGGGCGTGCGACTGTTTAGGATTCAGGATTGAGGGTGTTTTCATTATACTTTTCTGGTTTTGGTTGTTTCGCGATACCCGAAGGTGTTTCGGATAACCCGGGCGACCGCCTCGGGGAAAATTTGAGCCGGTCAACGCAGAGCGGGAACCGAGCTTTGATCAGGACACGATTATGCAGCCAGCCGGGAATCGGCGGCGCCAGTTGCAGCGCTGATCGTTTTCATCTGCCTCTATCTACAGCGCCTTTCATGCCTGTCGAGGGATGCGGCTGAAAGCAAGCCATAAGTCGTTAGGCAAGAGGGTGAAGCGCCCTGAAAAAACTTCCTCATCCGCCCCTCCGGCCGCGCTGGCGAACAATGCCTGCTTCCCGCCTGCGCCATTTCCTGATTCAATCGCCCAGCTTGAAAACCAAAGCCGACATTGTCGCGAACTGGCTCCCCCGTTACACCGGCACGCCGGCGAAGGAATTCTCGAAATACGTCCTCCTGGTCAATTTCACCAACTACGTCCAGCTCTTTGCCGAGGCCTACGGCGTGCCGGTGCGCGGCCAGGACCGCCCCATGCCGAACGCCACCGCCAACGGCATCACCATCCTCAATTTCGGCATGGGCAGCGCCAGCGCCGCGACCGTGATGGATCTGCTCGGCGCGATCAAACCCAAGGCCGTCCTTTTCCTCGGCAAATGCGGCGGCCTGAAAAAGAAGAACAAACTCGGCGACCTCATCCTCCCGATCGCGGCCATCCGGGGTGAGGGGACCTCGACCGATTACCTGCCGCCGGAAGTGCCCGCGCTTCCGGCGTTCTCGTTGCAAAAAGCAATCTCCACCACCATTCGCAATCACAAGAAGGATTACTGGACCGGGACCGTTTACACGACCAACCGGCGAGTCTGGGAACACGACGAAGCGTTTAAGAAATATCTCGCTCGCGTCCGCTGCATGGGCATCGACATGGAGACCGCGACCATCTTCATCACCGGTTTCCACAACGAGATCCCGACCGGCGCGCTCCTCCTCGTCTCCGATCAACCGATGGTGCCCGAGGGAGTAAAGACCGCGCTCAGCGACGAAGTCGTGACCAACAGATTTATGGAGCTGCACCTGCGCATCGGGATCGACGCCTTGACCGAGCTGATCAACAAAGGCTTTACCGTAAAACATCTCCGCTTCTGATGTGGAGGGACGACCGCCGTCTGTAGCCGGGGGCGCTGACCGGAATGCTTGTAGGGCGTAGCATCCTGCCGCCGCTCCCTTCCGGCGCCGCGGCCCCGCCTAACGGGAGGAAACTGTCGAGGACCGGAGGCTCCGAATTTCCACGCCATTTCGGTGAGCGCCAAAAGACAGAGACAAACTCCGGCCTAACGACTATCGATAAGCGCAGCTCGCGGACAAAGTCGTCGGGATGGCTGTTTCGTAGTCGCTAAGAAAAAAATAAATAAAAGTACTTGCCAGGCGGGAACGGGCCCGCTGAAATCGGCCCCGTCTCGTCCCTATGCACCCCGTTCCTCGGAATCCACTCGCGCCATTTTCGGTGCACCTCTCTCAACCTCTGTCCCATAAAACAACTATGAAAACCACCCTGCTACTCCTCTGGGTTTACAGGTGAGTAACGACTCTCCGGCATCGAAGCACCCGCGACGCGCAGCCGGCAAAAGAAACACACACCATGGCCAGACCAAATTACTCCGGCGAAAAACGCCGCAAAGAGCTCGAGAAGCGCAAGAAAAAAGAAGCCAAGAAACAGCGCAAGCTGGAGAACGCCGCCTCGCCGCCGACCGACGACGACGGCTCACCGCCGGCCGAACCCAACGAAACCGCGCCCTTGTAGGCAGGCAGCTTTCTTCGCCCGCATCCCAAACACCCGGGGCGGTCCGTTCGCCACTATCGACAGTCGAAATTTGCCACTATTTTGAGGTTGCAATTTTGTCAGTTTGCCCGGCAAAGTGTTCAGATTCAGCGGCGCGCTGCGCTCGCAAAGCGTTGAACCGCCGCGGTTATTCGAAGGCTACATCTGGGCATTTCGCCCGAAGACAACCAATACCAAACCATGAAAATCAATCGATCTGCACGACTGACCGTCGCCGGGCTGGTCAGTTTCTTTCTCCTTGGGTTCACTCCGGCGTACGGACAAAAGGCCGGCACCCGCGCCGCGACGGAGCGAACCCTGCGCGAGGTGGATGCGCAATGGGCCGCTGCCGCCCAGGCCCGCGATTTCGAAAAGGTCATCTCGTACTATTCCGCGACCGCGATTGAGCTGCCGCCCAACGCGCCCGCCCGCAAGACCAAGGAAGCGATCCATAAATCCTGGGCAGCGCTGATCAACACCCCGGGGGCCTCCCTGAATTGGGAGCCGATCAGAGTCGAAGTCTCCGAGTCCCACGAAATGGGCTACATCGCGGGCATCTACGAGTACACCGAGACCGACGCGGCCGGCAAAAAGACCGTCGACCGCGGGAAATACCTCGAAGTCATGCGCAAGATCGACGACGGCACTTGGAAATGCGTCGCCGTGAGTTGGAACTCCGACCTGCCCGCCTCGGTGCCGAAGAAATAGCCGCCGTGCGCCGGCCATTGTAGGGCGTGGCATCCTGCCCGCCCGTTCGGCACAACACAGCTAATTGCAACGCGGGTGAGAAAGCCGGAGAATCAAACCCATCATTCCGCCGCCGAAAACAGAGAGACCAAAAACGAAGAGCCGCTGGTTCTCCGGTTACGGCCTTATGCCGGCTGCTTACACTGCGTTCCTGCCCTTCTTTATCTTGCTGGTCGCTTTCCTACTCGGCACGCTCCTTTACCAATGCACCGGGAATATCCCCAACGCTCCCGGCCCATGAATCCGCGATCGCCGACGCCAGACCCCTCTGCCCCGATCGCCACCCCAGCCGACTTCGACCCGGATGGCGCCCTGAGCCGCGACTACCTCCTGCGGCGCGGCTACTGTTGCCAGGAAGGCTGCCGCAATTGTCCGTTCGGCTTCGTCGTTCTCGACGAAATGTAGCGTCGGCTATATCAGCCGAAAATGCAGCGTTCCGAAAAACAGTTGTAACCGACCGCAGTTTCCCCGCCGCCCGCCATAGGCGGCTCCTATAACCGCCAGAGGTACTAAGTATTTCAAGAGAGGGCCCGGGCGGGCGTTATTTCGGCATGCAAACACTCACCTTAAGCAGCCATGTCAGACACGTTCCCGGTCAGCTGCGTGATGCACAAACTCCGATGCGCTTGCGCGCCTTTCGCTTCGTCAGCGAGCGCTACACGCAGCGCGAGCGGCCCAGCGTCGCCGCCGAATTTATGCTTTTCGCACTGATCGCGTCCACGGCCACCTGGGCCATGTATCCCCTCATCCTGGCTCTCGGCCTCCACCGATAACACCAGCTTCGCCTCGCGCGGTGCATTAGCCGGGTCGGTCCGGCCACCCGTCAGGTTACGAAGGCTGCCGCGGCTTCCTCTCGGAAGGCCGCGGCGGCCCTGCTCTCGAAGCGGAGCGGATTGCGCAGCAAAGTCAGCTCGCGCGTCGGCACCGGGCGGGCAAACGGCACCGCTACGCAGCCGCGGATGAACCGGGTCTTCGCCATCATCTGCGGGACCACCGTTACCCCCAGGCCGGCCGCGACCATGCTCGCGATCGTCACCAGTTGCGCGCCCTGCAGCACCACCTCGGGGTTCAACCGATTCTCCGCCAGCAGCCCCCGCACTTTTTTCGAGAGCGAATGCACCTCGTGCAGGAGGAGAAACTTTTCCGAGGCCAGGTCGCTCCACTTGATCCGGTCCTTCCGCGCCAGCCGATGCTTTTCCGGCAGCAGCATGAGGAGCGGCTCCTCGCCCAGCGAATGATGCTCCAGGGTGGGCGACTCGTCGCCCGACGAGGCCAGCACCACCTCCAGCGTTCCGTCCTCCAGGCGCGCCGCCAGTTTGTCCGTCGTATCCTCAAACACCTCGAAGGTCACTTTCGGATAACGCTGCTGGAACTCCCGGATCAACCGCGGCAACACGTAGAGCGCGATCGATGGCACCGCGCCGACGGCGAGCCTGCCCGACACCTCCTGCTCGAGCGCGGCGACCGAGCGGCGGGCATCGGCGATGCCGGTGAGAATCTGCCGGGCATAGACGAGCAGAGAGCGCCCCGCCGCGGTCAGCACCACCGCCCGCGGCAGGCGATCGAAGAGCGGTTGATTCAGCTCCGCCTCCAGCTTCTGGATTTGCTGGCTGAGCGACGGCTGCGAGACATGCTCACGCTCCGCCGCATGCGAGAAGCTGCCCTCCTCCGCGACCGCGACGAAATATCGGAGCTGATGGATCTCCATCCTGCGACCCTCCGCTGGCCAGCGCGCTTTGTCGAAATGTAGGGCGGGCATGTTGCCCGCCAGTCCTGTAGGGCGGGCATGTTGCCCGCCGTTGTAGCCGGGATCGCCGATCTGCCGAACCGAATTCTTCCTCCGCTAAGGACAGCGGATTCTGTCGCTCGGCTGCGGTTGCTTCAAGCCGCGAGAAGGTCGCTTTCCGATCCGTCCTTGGATTTAGGGGGAACGGCGTCCCAGTTCCGCGCTCGCCAATTCGCCGTTATTGGTGCCCCCTGCCGCAACAAGGACCATGCCGTTTTGCAGCAACGTCGCCGTGTGGAGATGACGTGCGGTGTTGAGGCTGCCGTGTGACAGTCCAGGTCCCGCTCGCCGGGTCGTACAGTTCGGCGCTCGCGAGTGCTGCCATTGCTGTCAAATCCCCCAGCGACAAGGACCATGCCGTTTGGCAGCAACGTCGCCGTGTGCAAGTACACGTGCGATGTTAAGGCTGCCGGTGGCCGTCCAGGTCCCGCTCGCCGGGTCGTAGAGTTCCGCGCTCGCGAGAAGCCGGACTTGCTTATGAAGTCCCCCGGCAACCAGGACCATGCCGTTTTGCAGCAACGTCGCCGTGTGACAGATAACGTGCGGTGTTGAGACTGCCGGTGGCTGTCCAGGTCCCGCTCGCCGGGTCGTAGAGTTCGGCGCTCGCGAGAGAGCCGCTCCGACAATCCCCCTGCGACAAGGACCATGCCGTTTTGCGAGCAACGTCGCCGTGTGAAAATGACGTGCGGTGTTGAGGCTGCCGGTGGCCGTCCAGGTCCCGCTCGCCGGGTCGTACAGTTCAGCGCTCGCGGAATAGCGTGAAATTGCTATATCCCCCTGCCACAAGGACCATGCCGTTTTGGCAGCAACGTCGCCGTGTGATCGGAACGTGCGTTGTTGAGGCTGCCCGTGGGAGTCCAGGTCCCGCTCGCCGGGTCGTACAGTTCCGCGCTCGCGATGCCGACGCCAGACCACCAATCCCCCTGCCACAAGGACCATGCCGTTTTGGTAGCAACGTCGCCGTGTGATAGTCACGTCCGGTGTTGAGGCTGCCGGTGGCAGTCCAGGTCCGGCTCGCCGGGTCGTAGAGTTCGGCGCTCGCCAAACGATTCGAATGACTGTCATGTCCCCCTGCTACAAGGACCATGCCGTTTTGGAGTAACGTCGCCGTGTGATAATCACGTGCGGTGTTGAGCCTGCCTGTGGTCCTCCAACTCCAACTCACCAGGGGGGCGTTGTCAGAGTCGGTTGTGTGGCCGAGCGCATCATCACCCCCAGCGGTGTTCTGGTTTGGATAGCCTCCGTCCGGCGGTGGATCGACCGCTCGCGCTTGCGGCAAAAGCCCAATGCAGCCGAGCGTTAGAGCGATGAGAAGTGGCAGAATGGTGGCGTTTTTCGATGGAGTCAGCGGATTCATGGTTCTTCCTTTCCCCCGCTAGTTGATTCTGCGATTTCGCGGGTCCGGAAGGGGCGAAGAACCTAGCGGGGAATTGTCTTCCGCCTGATTCGAATCCGTTAGAGACGTGCAGTCTGGAAAAAATTGCGCCAGCGCGTCAAGCACGAAAAACGTGGCCAGCGCCTGTCGCCCCCACCGAAGGGCGAGCATCCTGATCGCCATCTCTCTGCGGCGTCGGCTGTCTCCACCGAATTCTTTGAACTCGAATCGAAGCGATAGCGTTCGCCGCCCTTCGCTAAACCCTCCCGAAATTAATCCAAAATAAGCTTGTCCGCGCTCTGACGAGATCCTAAACCAATGGACAGAATGTAATTAGCCATGAAAATCACCTGCTTCCTCCGGACGTTGGTCACCTTCATTCTTTTCGCCAGCGGTTGCGCGCCAACCAGCATTTCCAGCCGCAGCGGCGACCCGCCGAGCGACGACGATCAGACGTTTCCCGTGCATGGCATGCCGTATTACCTGCCCATCGGAGCCATCCTGATCAAAGGCGAATACAAAGCGCCCCCAGCCACCGCAACTACCGGAAAGACCAGCGCGGAACCCGCTGCCCACTCGGAAAAGGCTGACGCCGCGCAACCCTCCGCCGTGGGAAACACTTTCGGATTGTTGCAACTCGCCGTCGCTGCCGACACTCCGCCGGAGAAAGCCGATCCCAAACCGGCCTCGGGCGATTCCACCACGAACTCGGTCACCCTCGCGGTGGGCGGCTGGACCATCACCCTGTCCGCCGGGATCGAGGCCGATGCGCAGCGTAAGTTCTACGCCCTGCCGCGACGCAATTATGTTTTCGAGGACGAGTATAAGATCGGGGTCAACGGCAAACACCTCTTGAGCACGGGTAACAGCGTCGCCGACGACCGCACCGCCGCCATCATCGGGGAGGTCGCATCGATCGTGTCACAGGGCATCCCAAAAGCTGCGCGGCCAGCTTCACCCGACGCCAGCACTGCCCCTTTTCTCGTTTCCTTCCGCACGAACAATCGGAAGGAGTTTGAGATTGCGCGCGCGGTCCTGGAAAAGCGCCAGATCGATTTGCGGATGTCGCCGGCGCCATCCGACGTGGCTCCGCCGGAGAAGGGATTCAGATTGGAGAGGGGACTGGTGTTTCGCCTGGCGGAGGCGTATCGCGTCACCCTGCAATATCCAAACCGCCGCGCGACCGATGGAGATCTGCTCCTGAACTACAGTCACAACTTCCTCCTGCCCGGCCTCCAGCCCTACGTCATCGCCTACGAGCGGATGCCGTTCGTCAAAAAGACGATCGACGTGGGATTCGAGGATGGGATGCTGGCGAGCTACCACGAGAAAGTGCCCAGTCCGGTTCTGGGAGTGTTGGGAATCCCGAAAGCCATTGTGGGCGCAGTCGTGCCGCTTCTCGGTGGCGGATCGTTAGGCGGTTCCGCGCCGTCGTCGACTACGGCCGCGCCCACGCCCTAGGCCAATTGTAGGACGGGCATATTGCCCGCCGCTCCCCAATCCCCCATGAATCAAGAACCCGATGACCAACGACCGGGTCGCCCGCGGATGCGGGTCGGCTTGCGATCGTGATTCTCTAGCTCGAGTAAAACTATGGAGGGGCGCCCCAGAAAGAGCTGGCTTCTGAAGCCGCCAGCGATTTTGTTTTCTCAACCGAGATGGACTTTTTCCGGCCCCGAATATCGCAGCAACGGGATTGGCAATACAATGTTCCCGAGGGGAAGCTCGCGACTCCCGCGCAGTCGGCCGAGTACCGCCGCCGGCGGCGGCGGGTCGGGCTCTACCAAGGGTTGGCCCTGCTTTCCCTGCCGGTCTTCGTCTGGGGCGTTCTCACTTTCCTGCGCAATCCGGTTCTGGCTTTCGTCTGTTTCATTGTCTACCCGATGGGGCTGGTCTTTCTCGTAGAGTGGATCGGGCGGAGCTTCTGTTGCCCGGTATGCGGAATGTGGTTCGATCAGGGGTATCGGCGCTGGCCCTCGCAGATGTCTCGGCGCCGGCGGGACGAGATGTGGAAGGGGACTCCCTGGTGCGAGAGCTGTGGGACGCGTTTTGTGCTTTACCCAAAATCAAATCACCTGCGCAACGACAAGCCGGACGAGGACGGCGGGTTTGGGATTCTCTAGGGCGCAGGGAGGTCCGCTGAGACAGCGGACGGTACAACGGCGCGGCGGGCAGAATGCCCGCCCTACAATCTGGATAGGATTGGGATGCGCTGGGACGGTCATTGCGGTGCGGATTTTCGGCTGACACAGCCGACGCTACACCGCTGAAGTTGACGCCGCCGCTGCCCCGGGTCGCGCCAACGAGGACAGCCGCAGACCTACAGCTTACCCATCACCAGCAGGATGATGAGAATGACAAGGAGCAGGCCGCCCGGGCCGTAGTAGTACCCGCCACCCGCGAACCCGCCGCCACCGAGAGCGAGGATCAAAAGGATGATGAGGACAATTCCGAGTGTGCTGAGCGCGAGCGTGCGACGGGCTAGTTTCATGAGCCTTGCTCTCAGGTTGGCCGGGCGATGTCAACACTTCCCCGCGACCTTTCGACGCCTGGCTCAGTTGGCTTGCCCTTCGGTCGAAAAGTGGCCGTCGGCGTGCCCACCAGGAGCTCCGCTTGCGCGAAAACCGCAGGCTTCGATCTCCGCCGCGGCTGGCGGTGGCGGTCGGTGTGTCCCGCTTAGGGATGCCAGCGTTCAAGGTTGCGCTGCGGACCGAGGGACGTAGCGCTGATGGGTGCGATGTCGCTCTTGGCAGAATGGGCGGGCCTGCTCGTCTCGGCGACAGGCCTATTCGCGCACCCGCCCAGGACGAGCAGGGCGACGCCGAGTGCTGTGTTGAGAAGAAGAGTCTTTTTCATTTCCGTGGTTGAGGTTGGTTGCCTTCTGGCAGGAGCGGGCTTTTCGATTTCCGTTTGCTTGCCATCAGCCGCTAGCCGCGGAACCCTCGCCGCGCCAAGACATCCTCCCGACGATTCCGGACCGCACGTGGTGTGAAGGAAAAGAGACGTCTCTTTATTCTTCGCGGGATCGGGTTTAACAAATGCTTTCAGCTCTCCCACGCATGCAGACCATCGTCATCGGCCACAAGAACCCGGATATGGATTCGATCTGTTCGGCGGTGGCTTATGCCCATCTCAAGCAGGTCACCGGGACGCCAAATGTGATCGCGGCCCGGGCCGGGAATACGAACGAGCGGATCGATTTTGTCCTGCAGAAGTTCGGGGTCGAGCCGCCGGTCTTCATTAGCGATCTCTCGGACCGCGTCGGCGATGTGATGGAGCGCGACGTCATCTCGGTCGATGCCGACTCGACGGTTTACGATGCGATTCATCTGCTCGAAAAGAAACGGCTGCGCGGTTTGCCGGTGGTGGACGAGAAAGGGCGCTTCCTTGGATTGCTTTCGGCTTTCAAGATCAGCCATCACCTTTTCCCGCCGCGGGAAGAAGCGGACATGGCGCGGCTGATCACGGCCCCGCTCTCCAGCATCGTCGCTACCTTCGGCGGGAAGGTGCTGACGGGGGAGTTGCCTAACGAAACCGCGGAGTATCTGCTCATGATCGGGGCGATGAGCGCGGATACTTTCGTCGAGCGCATGAATCAGCGGCGGCCCGAGCAGCTCGTGCTCTTTGTCGGCGATCGCGACGATATTCAAATGCTCGCGATCAAGGCAAAAGTGCGGGCGATCGTCGTGACCGGCGACCTGTCGGTCACCCCGGCGGTGGAGGCGGCGGCCGGTGCGGCCGGAGTTATAATCGTTAGGTCGCCCCATGACACCGCGATCAGCGTGGACCTGGCCCGGGGCGCGGTCCAGGTCCGGCGCATGCTGGAACCGGAGCACCTGACTTTTACGCCGGACACTTTGCTCGAGCAGGTGCGGGAGAAGGCGGCGCACTCCGCGGCGTTTGTTTATCCGATCCTCGATGAGGCCGGCATGCTCGTCGGCATCCTGGCCAAGAGCAACCTGCTCAAACGCGCGGAGCGGCAATTGATCCTGGTCGATCATAACGAGCTCTCGCAGGCGGTGAAAGGCGCCGACAAGGTGCGGATCGTGGAGATTCTCGATCATCACCGGATCGGCGGTTTCGCGACTGATTCGCCGATTCTTTTCTGGAATAATCCGGTCGGTTCCACGAGCACGATCGTGGCGCTTTGTTATGAGCAGGCCGGGATCGCGCTTCCGCGGGCGATGGCCGGGCTGCTTATGGCTGGTTTGCTGTCCGACACGCTCAATCTCAACTCGCCGACTGCGACGATAACCGATCGCCGCGTGCTGGAGCAGCTCTCAGCCATTGCCGGCGTCGATCCGGCGGAGTTCGCGGAGGAGATTTTCTCGGTCGGTTCGCCGTTGCTCACGCTGACGCCAGAACAGGTGATCACAGCGGACTGCAAGGAGTACGACGAGGACGGCGTTCGCTTCACGGTCTCGCAAATCGAGGAGCTGAGCTTCTCGCATTTCGCCGAGAAACAGGAGGCACTCCTCGCCGCCCTCGAGCAGCACACCCGCAAAGGCGGGCTTTTCTTTGCCGCGCTGCTGGTGACGGACATCAACACCCAGACTTCCGTCCTGCTTTGCTGCGGCGCGCCGGAGTTTTTGCACCGGATCGATTTTCCCGCGCGCGGCCCGCACATGTGGGAGCTGGCCGGGGTGGTCTCGCGCAAAAAGCAATTACTGCCTTATCTGCTGCAATGCCTCGCCGGTCTGCCGCCGGCCTAGGTTTCCCGCGAGCGTCCCACCCGCACACAATCGCAGAGCGTGCCGGTTACGAATTCCTTATGAGCAGGCGTGTGACCGTCGGGCGCGCGCAAACTTTAACGCGGGAGATTTCGATATGATCAAGGGAAGCGAGCTGGTCGGCCGGGCCGTGGTCGATATGGATGCGGCCGAGAAATTGGGAAAAATAAAGGAAGTGATCGTGCAGCAGGATGGCGAACGCGTCGCCGGGTTCGTCGTCGCGCAGGGCGAAAATGTCCTCGGTAGCGGCGGCACACGCCGGACGATTCCGGCTTCCGTGCTCAACGCCATCGGCCCGGACGCGATCGTCGTTCACGGAGGCGGTCTGGCGGATCAGGCGGCGGCCGAACTCGACCATCTGCCGCGGATGTCGGACGTGATTGGCCACAAAATGGTCACGCAAAGCGGCCGGCTGCTGGGTTCGATCGACGACATCCTGATCGAAGAAAAGGACGGGACGATCATTGGTTTCGTGGTCGGCGAGGGGATGAAGAGCAAGTTGGAAAACATGTTCACGCCCAATCGCGCTCCGATCCACGGCTATGTCCGCGCCGACGCCGATCTGCATGTCGGCAATGATCTGATTGTGGTGCCGGATGACGCTTTTGTGGCCGGCGATTTGGAAACACGCCGTGCGGAGACCGCGCCTGCGTCCGGCACGGAGATGAATCCCGAGCGACATGGCTGGGCAGCGGGGACGCGGCCCGCGCGCGTGGCTCGGGCGAGCATCTGGAAAAAGCGCACGGGCGAGAGCGGCGCGGCGCCTGGCACGGGCGAAGTCGAGGGTTGGATCCCGGGCGATTTCGGACGGGCTTTTACGAGCGAGCCGGGGCCGGCGGAAGCGGCCGGTGAAGCTGGCACGCCTCGGCCCTCCCCCTTGAATCCGGAAAAGCTGGACTAGCCCCAGCTTCTTTCCGCGACGGCGGCGGCGCGCTCGGATTTTCTTTCGAGGATTTGCGCTTGCCTGAGGCACGGCTTTTCCGACAGAATCCGCCTCCTAACGAACAAACAACAAGGAGCCGTGGAGTATGAAAAAGAAATTCCGTTCTCAACCCGGTTTCTCCCATTTGCGTCGGTGGAGTGGTTTCGGCCTGGCTCTCACCAGCATCTTCCTCGCGCTGGCTGGGCTGCGGGCAATTCCGGAAACTCTGGCCCGGCCGGGCCCGCAGCGGACGGCGGATAACTTCTGGGCTTCCACCGGCGGCCCGCAGGGCGGCGATGCGCTGGCCATGGTCACAAATGCGAGCGGCTTCACCTTCGTCGGAACGCAGGGCGGCGGCGTTTTCCGGACCTCGGATAATGGGGCGACCTGGACGGCGTCGAGCAACGGCCTAACGACGACCGACATCCGCGCCCTGGCCGCGAATGCGGACGGCGATGTTTTTGCCGGGACCTTCAGCGGTGTCTTTCGCTCCACCGATGACGGCGAGAACTGGACGGCGGTGAATAACGGCCTCGATTATCCTTTCATCATCTCGCTCGCGGTCAGCCCCACCGGCGAAGTCTTTGCCGGGACCCTCGAGGGCGGCGGCGTCTTTCGCTCGACCGATAACGGCGAGAGCTGGACCTTGCTGATCAACGGCCTAACGAACACCTACGTCTATGCCCTCACCGTCAACGCGGGCGGCGACGTCTTCGCCGCCACCTGGGGGAGCGGGGTTTTCCGCTCGACCGATAACGGGGAAACCTGGGTCGAGAGCAGCGCCGGGCTGACCGAGCCCTACGTCATCTCGTTAGCCATCAACGCTGCCGGCGACATCTTTGCCGGTTGCGATTTTGGCGGCGGCGTTTTTCGCTCGACGAATAACGGCGAGAGCTGGACGAAAACGAGCAATGGCCTAACGACCGGGAACAACGTCAACGCGCTCGTCGTCACCGCGAGCGGCGACCTCTTCGCCGGGATTTACGGCGACGGGATCTTTCGCTCGACCGACAACGGCGAGAACTGGACCGCGGCGGATGACGGTCTGACCGCGACCTTTGTCCTCTCCTTCGCGATCGGCAGCAGTGGCGATATTTTTGCCGGGACTTATTTCGGCGGCGGAGTCTTTCGCTCGAGTGACAATGGCGAGACGTGGACGGAAGAGAATCACGGCCTGGTCGCAACCGATGTGCGGGTGGTCGCGGTCAACGCCGAGAACGACATCTTCGCCGGCACCTACGGCGTCGGAATTTTTCGCTCGACCGATGGCGGCGCGACCTGGGCGAAAGTGAACAACGGCCTGACCGGGCTCTACGTCCGTTCACTCGCGATCAACGCGGCGGGCGACATTTTTGCGGGCGCCGATTTCATCAACGGATTCGGCGGCGTCTTCCGCTCGACCGACAACGGCGATAGTTGGGAGGAGGTCAACCAGGGCGTGATCCCGACGGACGTGCGGGCATTGGCGATCAACGCCGGCGGCGATATTTTTGCCGGCACCTATCCCTTCTTCGGCGTTTATCGCTCGACCGATAACGGCGCGAACTGGACGGCGGTGAACAGCGGCTTGACCTGCGGAAACATCTGGTCGCTCGCGATCAATCCCGCGGGCGATCTCTTTGCCGGGAGCGCCGGCTGCGGGGCGGGCGTCTTCCGCTCGACCGATAACGGAGAGCACTGGACGCTGGTCAACAACGGGCTGACCTCGACCGATATCGGCGCGCTCGCGGCGAACGAGAATGGCGATCTTTTCGCCGGGACCTACTCGCAGTTTGGGGTCGGCGGCGGAATCTTTCGCTCGACCGACAACGGGGAGACCTGGACGGAACAGAACAACGGTTTCAGTGCGCTCGATGTGAACTCGCTCGCGCTCAACTCGGCCGGCGATCTCCTCGCGGCCGCCGCCGGTGGGGTGTTTCTCTCGACCAACAACGCCGAAAGTTGGAGCGACGTCAGCAGCGGTCTGATCCCGGCGGGCGGGAATGCCTGGGCGGTCGCGGTCGATCACGATGGCTACGCTCTCGCCGGGACGGCCGGCGGCGGAGTCTTCCGCAGTGCGAATTCGACGACCACCAGTGTGTGCCCGCTGCCCCGGCAATATTGGAAAGACAACCCGACACTCTGGCCGGTCGATAACCTGGTTCTCGGCAGCCAGACCTACGCGACGATCGAGTTGAAAAAAATCCTGGAAGCCAAAGGAGGCAACGGCGACGCCAGCCTCCGTTTGGCCGGCGAACTCATTGCCGCAAAATTGAATCTCGCCAACGGCTCCGATCCGGCGCCGGTCAGCGCTACGATCGCGGAGGCGGACGCGCTCCTGAGCGGCTTCGAAGGCAAGCTTCCTTACTTCGTTAGGCTGGCGACCCCGACCGGCGAGGAGATGGCGAACGATGTCGCGCTGCTGATTGAGTACAACCGTGGCAATCTCACGCCCGGTTGCGGTCGTTAACGATAAAACCACGCTGATGAAAACTGTTCTCCTGCTCGTTCTCCTCTTCTCCCCGATCGCCCCCGCCGTCTCGGCTGAAGACTGGGGCGCCTACCAAAACCGGCCGCTCGATTTGCGCGATCTGGTTCCGCCGGACGGACGCCGTTTCTCGCTCCCACATGAGTTCAACTATCTCGATGCGAAGAAGCAACTCTGGGAAGCACCGAGTGGGTTGATCGTGGATGGGGCGAGCATCCCGATGCCGTTTTGGAGTGTCATTGGCGGCCCTTTTTCAGGTCCGTATCGGGAGGCTTCCGTCGTGCACGACGCCGGCTGCTGCGCCAAGACGCGGCCCTGGCAGGAGGTGCATCGCATGTTCTACGAAGCGATGCGCTGCAGCGGCGTGGGCTGGGTCAAAGCCAAAACAATGTATCTGGCCGTCTGGGCGATGGGGCCGCGCTGGACGAAATTGAACAGCAGCATGCCGAAGGATTGCCTGCTCGCGGCGCCGTCCGGCACGCCACCGGCGATGCAATCATTCATGCTCCCGACGACCGACATCGCGCAACAGGTGGTGCAGGAAATCAAGGAGCGTCAGATCACTTTGCCGGAAGCGCGGGCCGTGGCCCGGCCCTTCTTTAACCGAAGCGCGATGTCCGACAAAGACGCGACTCAATTTGCCGCGGAGCTCAAAGGAAGAGACCTCTCGGCCGCGGAGCGGGCCGCGATCAGCCTCTCCGTCTTGCAGAGCGAGTGGGTGAGCGAAGAAGAAGTGCGCGGGCTGGAACAATGGGTCGAGCGGGAAAATCCGGCGCTCGAAAAAGTGGAAGCGCGCGCCGAGGAGTTGCGCAGCCGCAGGATCACCGAGTTGCGCCTTTTTCCGAAGGTGGAGGCGTTAAGGCAGTCGATCCAGGAGCGGAACGGTCAGCTGCCCTGACCAATCGCGCCGGGGCGAAAGCGGCGCGGCGGTTGCGGCCGCAATCGGCAGGGTGGAAACCCGACCTAAACCGCCACAACTGTTCTGTTTCCGATCTTGACATTAATCGACGGACGGTTGCAGAATTCCGGCATGAGTGGTCTGGCGCGGGCTGCTGCAGCATGCGGAGCGCTTTTCTTCGCGCCGTTGCTTTTTGCCCAAACCACGCCCCCTGCGGATGTCATTATCACGGGCGAAAGCGCGGATGACGATTTCGGCTGGCATCTCGCGCCGGCAGGCGACGTCAATGGCGACGGCGAGCCCGACCTGATCGTCGGCGCGCCTTCGAATGATGCCGTCGCCGGATTCTCCGGCCGGGCCTACCTTTTCCATGGGCCGCTCCCGGCGACGATTAATGCGGCCGATGCGGACGCGATCATTTCGGCGCAGGCCTTCGGGGATAATCTCGGGTTTGCCGTGGCCTCCGGCGGCGACGTGAATGGCGACGGTTTCGATGACCTGATCGTGGGAGCGCGGAGCAACGATGCGGGTGGAACTCAAGCCGGCCGGGTCTTTCTCTTTTACGGCCCGGTCAGCGGGCAGATCAACGCGACGAGCGCGGACGCGATTATCACCGGCGCACCCTTCGACGAGCTCGGGCGCGCGGTCGCGCCGGCGGGCGATCCGAATGGCGATGGCTTTGACGACATTTTGATCGGCACGGATATCGCCGGAGGCGGTTTCCAAGGCCAGGTCTTTCTCTTTCACGGGCCACTCGCCGGGAAGCGGCTCGCTTCCACGGCCGATGCCATCATCACGGGGAGTTTCTCTAACGAATCGTTTGGCGTCGCCGTTGCCGCCGGCGATGTGAATGGCGATGGAATTAACGATGTCATCGCGGGCGCGCCGCGCTTTCCCTTGAACGGGGCCGACACCGGGCGCACCTATGTTTTTTATGGGCCGATCTCCGGCTCGATCGTCGCGACCGAGGCGGACGCGATTATTTTCGGCGAGAACCTGAACGACTCTTTCGGACGTTCCGTGGCCGCGGGCGATCTCAACGGCGACGGCCTGGAGGATCTGGTCGCGGGCGCGGATCAGCTTTTCAATCAGGGCAGCGGCAAGGCTTACGTCTTCTCTGGTCCGGTGGCGGGGACGATTTTTGCCGCGAACGCAAACGCCATCATCACGGGCGAAGCGTCGCAGGATCTTTTCGGCCGGTCGGTCGCGGTGACGGGAGATTTTAATGGCGATGGGATAGACGACATGGCGGTCGGGGCGCCGAATCACAGCGCCCCGGCTTTTCGGGCCGGGCGCGCTTACTTCTTTTTTGGTCCGGTGACGGGCGCGCTCGCGGCGTCGGAGGCGGACCTGATCGTCAGCGGCGGGGCGGGCGATGAGCTCGGGATGTCGATCGCGGGCGGCGACGTGAACGGCGACGGGACGGGCGATTTTCTGATCGGCGCGCCGCAATTCACGGATGGCGCGCCCGGTTATGCCGCGCTCATCTTTGGCACGCCGGCGGCCCTACCCGACCTGCGCTTGGAGATCACACCGGTAAACGGACCGATCGTGATCCCACCCGGCGGCGGTTCCTTTCGCTACGATCTCGCGTTGACGAACCAGAGTGACACCATTCGGACGCTCGACCTCTGGGTGGTCCTATCCGGTCCGGGCGCCAATCGGACAGTGCAACGGTTCGCCCGCACCCTCGAGCCGGGGAGGAAATTTCAGCGGCGTTTTGCCCTGCGGGTTCCCGGGAACCTGAGCCCGGGGACTTATTCTGTCACGGGCAACGCCGGCACCTTCCCCCAGGCCGAGGCGAGCGATAGCTTCCAGTTCGAAAAGCAATAAGCCCGGCCTGGACAGCGGGACTCGTCAGGGCTGGCGAAAGATTTCGCCGCCCTTCATCACCAGGCCAATTTGCCTAACGACTCCGATATCTTTCGTCGGATCGCCCACGACCGCGACGAGGTCGGCTAACTGGCCGGCCCGGATCTGGCCGCGATCGGTCAGGCGAAAGAGGGCGGCGTTCCCGCTCGTCGCCTGGCGCAAAACCTCCAGCGCGGTGAAGCCGCATTCGGTCACGAGCAGCTCCATCTCGCGCGCGTTCTCGCCATGAGGAAAAACGCCGACGTCGCCACCCATGGCGAAGGTCACGCCGGCCGCGCGCGCCGCTTTCACGCTCGCGCGTTTTGCGGCGATGCTTTTTGGTTCGGGCGCGCTCCCTTTTTTCCAGCCGCGATATTGCTCGATCGCGTCGCCCGCGGCGACGGTCGGGCAAAGCGCGACCCCGCGTTCTTTCATGAGCTTGAAAACTTCCGCGGTGCCGTCGTCGCCGTGCTCGATCGTCTCGACTCCGGCGAGCGCGGCGCGGCGCATGCCTTCGGCAGTGGTGGCGTGGGCCGCGACCGGCCGGCCGGCGTCGTGCGCCGCTTTGACCGCGGCGTTCAGTTCCTCCTGGGAAAAAGTGGGCCGCGCCGGTTCGCCCGGGCCCCAGCGGTAATCGGCATAAAGCTTGATCCAATCGGCGCCTTTGCCGATCTGCTGGCGCACCGCCCTAACGATCCCGTCGACCCCGCTCGCTTCCTCCGCGCCCTGCGGCAGGTCGAGGTCGGTCGAGAGTTTCGGACCGTAGCTGCCGGTGGCCACGATCGCGCGCGTCATCACGATCAGGCGCGGGCCGGGGACGAGTCCCTGGTCGATCGCTTTTTTCAAGCCGACATCGGCAAAGCCCGCGCCTTCCGTTCCGAGGTCGCGCACGGTCGTGAAACCGGCGAGCAAAGTCGCCCGGGCGTAAGCGGTGGCGGCGGCAGTGCGGAAGGCGAGCGATTCGTTGTTCACCTGGTCGTTCCAGGGCGTCTCGTTGTAGGGATGAAGGAAAAGGTGGCCATGGCCCTCGATCAGGCCGGGGATGAGAGTGTCGTTAGGCAAATCGATTATCTGGGCGTCGTTAGGCGCGGTGATCTCCGCGGCCGGCCCGGCGGCCTCGATTTTGTCACCGCGCACCAGCACGGCCCAGCCGGGATGCATTTCCCTGCCATCAAAGACTGCCGCCGGCCGGAGGAGGCGGGCGACGGCTGCGGCCGGCTCCGCGGCGTGGGCGAGCGCGCCGATCGAGCGCGAAGGCCAGGGCAAAGATCAGTTTCATGAAAAAGAAATCCCTCGCCCCGATGCGATCAGGGCGAGGGATGGAAGAGCATCTTGCTCCGGCGCAACCGGCCGCAAATTTATTGGTCGCCCGGAATGGTCAGCTCGACGATCTCGTCGGGAAATTCCTTGGAGCTGGCGACGGCGCGCGCCACCACCGTCCGGAACTTGTTGCCCTGGGACGCGATCGTTTTGTTGATGCGGGCTTCGCCGGTTTCACGCGGCTCGGTCCCGAACGTTTCCGGCTGCACGACTTGCGCGCTGAGGATCACGCCGGTGGTGAGGGCGCCGTTCGGGCCGTCCCGATGCGCGCTGGCGGTGGCTTTGATTTCCTGGCCGCCGTCTGTCATCTGCTGTTCCACCTTGATCACGATCGCCACCGTTCGGCTGGCTTGCGGGTCGGGGTTCTGCGCGCCGGAACGCCGGGTGACGAGAGCGAATTTCTGCGCGCTATGCGGCCCGAGCTGGGTTTCGGTGCTGACACCGCCCGCGCCGCCGGGAGCAGCACAGGAAGCGAAGGATAAAGCGGTCGCGCAAGCGAGCAACAGATGCGGAAGATATTTCATGGCTGCATTCTGGTTAGGCGCGATGCAGTCGTCAAACACTTGTTTCCGCCCGCGGAAAAGGTCAGGGCCGCGGGGAAACCGGCAGCTCTTCCGGCGGCCGCGCCGCGTCCCGTTCCATCGGCCGGGGCCCGCGCCGGCGCGGTCCTTTGCGCGGACCTTTTCGCTCCCGGCCGGCCTCCTGAATTTCCTGCAACCGCTGGCGTTGCGCTGCGGTCAATTCCGGTTGCAGCGCGCGATTGGTCTCGGCCATGACCTGGCGCACCTTGCCGCCGGTCTCGACCCGGATTGCCTGCAATTGCTTGCCCGCGCGGTCGAGGATCGGCTCGATTTTGGCCAACTGCTCCGGCGAAAGATCGAGCTGGGTTCGGATGCGATCGCGCAGGCGCTCGGTCAAAAGGTGCGGGTGGTGGCCATAATCCGCCCGCCAGCGCGGGGCGTTTTGGAAAGCGAAATAGCCGCCGGCCGCGCCGCCCGCGAGGAAGGCGAGGATGAATCCCGCGATGAGTTTTGCCGTGAGCGATGCAGTCATAATCCGACGACGCTGCGGATCGCGTTGTCCGCGATCACGTATTGATCGTAAGACTCGCCCGGATCCTCGAACTGGCGGAGTTCGTTCACGAACCCGGCGGTGGCGAGGGCGATGACGGCGAGCGAAAGCAGGACGACCCGGCGGAGAAGGAGGCCGACGTCGACCAGGTCGCGGCGGCCGGAGCGCCAGCCGGCCAGGACGCGGGTGTCGAAGCCGAAAGGCATTTCGTTAGGCGCGGCCGGCATCGCTTCGGCCGCGGCCCGGAACAAACGATCGAGCGGGGAATTCTTCATCGGTGCCCCTCGGCGCTGAATTGATCGAGCTGCCGCTTCATTTTCTGGCGGGCGCGGAAAGCGCGCACTTTCACGAGCGAGGCGCCCCAGCCGGTCAGCGCCTGGATTTCCGCAACCGAGCGTTGCTGGAGATAAAAGAGATCGATCACGAGACGCTCCGCCGGCTTAAGCGCGGCGAGGAGCCGCTCGACCAGGTCGCGCGCGGCGAAACTCCGGTCGGGCCCGAGCTCCTCGGCGGTGGCGGCGAGATTTTGCACGACCGCGACCTCTTCCTCGCTCAGGTCGGCCTGGCGCAATTCCGGCCGCACCCGCTCGGCCTGGATCTGGTTGATGCAGGTATTGACCGCGATGCGCGAGACCCAATGCTCGAGCGGGACCTTGCCCGAGAATTGATCGAGCTTTTGGAAAATCTTAATGAAAATCATCTGGCAAAGATCCTCCTCCGCCGTCCGGCGCGGACGATGGGAACGGACGAGCTTGAGCACGAGGGGATAAAGCCGGCGCACGATTTCGCGCGCGGCCGATTCATCGTGCCGGCGGGCCGCTGCCACGAGCGCGTCCGCGTCGAGTTCATCCACCATCTCATCCAAGACATCTCCACACTAAGGGGGATGACCGGCGCGCGCCCGTGCCGGTTACAAAAAATTGCGGGCGCGGGCCCCGCCTCGGGTCTTGCGAAAATAACTGTAACCGGTCAGAACCAGTCCCGGTCATCTGGAATAACTTATGAAACTCACACTCATCACACTCAGCGCCCTCAGCGCGCTTTGCCTTGGAACGTCAGTCCGGGCGCATGAACCGGAGACCGGCGGGAAGGAGCAGCGAGGCGGCCGTGGTTACCACCACAATTCGCTCGAACGCACGACCGAGCGCCTGGAGCTGACCCCGGAACAGAAAGCCCAGGTCCAGCCGATCATCGACCAGGCGACACCGCAGATCGAAAATATCCGGCGCGAAGCGATGGAGAAAACCAAGGCGGTAGTGGAAAACGCCATGGCGCAAATCCGCCCGCTGCTGACCCCGGAGCAGCAGAAGAAACTCGACGAGGCGCAGAACGAGCGCCGGCACGAGGGACGCGGCGGCCGGAAAGGTCGCAAGGGCGGCAAAGATCGCCAGGGCGCGCAGGACGAGCTCGGCGATCAATAGGCGCGCGTTCGAGTTTTGCGATAGCTTTGGAGTGCGACCGCGTCCCCGCGTCGCTTTCGAAGGGTGGCGGACTTTGGTCGCGAAAGCTTCGCGAAACGATTAAGCGCTTTTCGTTAGGTCGTAGCTCAGGAGCGGGAGTTCGCGCGGCTGGCCGTCGACCTCGCTCATCACAGCGCCGACCCGTTTTGCTCCGAGGTGCAGATAAAAGGGCTCAGCCTGCGGATCGCTTTCGATCGTTAGGCGGGAGGCCCCGCCGGCCGCGGCCCGCCCGGCCGCGTGCTGGAAAAGGGCGCGGCCGATTCCCTCTCCCATCCGTTCCGGCAAAACCCAGAGATGTTCCAGGCTGAACGTGTCCGGGGTTTCGACGAGGGCATAAAAGCCGGTCGTCCGTCCGTCGCGCTGGGCGACATAGGTTTCATGCCGGGCGATGAACTCCGGCGTGAGGGTGAGCAGCTCGCGCCATTGCTCCAGCCAATGAGGCGGGTAACCCCAGTGCGCCTTGGCCGCCCGGGCGATGGCGCTGAGTTCCCCGGCGTGGTGCGGTTGCGCGCGAACGAGCTCGATCATGCGGAAAAGAAGCGGTGCCGGGCCCGTTTGCGCAAACCTCCCGGTGTGTTAACGGAAAACAAATGAGCGCGGAAAAAGCCAGAGCGATCGTCGAGCAGGCGATGGCGGACCGGGCGGTTTACGACGCGATGGCGCAACGTGAGAGCGAAGTGTGGGGAAATATTCTCCCGGCGCAGGAAAAATCCGAGGCCCGAACAGAGGACATGGTGGCGAGCCAGGCGCTCGGCGCCGACCGCGACCAAAGCTCGCTTTCCCGAGTCGCGAAAGAGAAGAATTTGACCTTTGAACGCGGCCTCAGCCTGGGCTGCGGCGCCGGCCGGTTGGAGCGCATCCTGGTGCGGGACGGCACCTGTCGCAGCCTGCATGGGATCGATGTCTCGGAGCAGGCGGTGGCGGAGGCGCGCGCCACGGCCGAACGCGAAAATCTTCCTCTCACCTACGAAACGGGGGACCTGAATTTTGTGCAGTTGCCGGCCGCGACCTTCGACCTGGTCGTTGCGCAGACTTCGCTCCACCACGTTTTATTCCTCGAGCGGGTCGCGGAACAGGCCTGGCAATCATTGAAACCCGAAGGCTACCTTTGGATCCACGATTTCATCGGCGAAACCCAGGGCCAGTACGATCCCAAACGACTGGCCTTGATGAACGAGCTGCTCGCGATTTTGCCGGAGAAATTCCGCACCAACGTCATCAACGGACGAGTCATCTCCGAGATCAAACGGCCCCAGCCCGGAAAGCTCGCTTCGCCCTTTGAAAAAATCCGCTCGGAAGAGATCGTAAGCGTTTTCGAGGGCTGGTTTACGATCGAATGGCGGCGCGAATTCACCGCCTTCATGCACCTGGTGGCGTCGCCGGGGATGCGCACCGCCTACGTCGCCAACGAAGATACCCGGGCGCTTTACCACATCCTGCTGCTCTTCGACCGGCTCTGCGTGGATGAGGGCATCGTCAAACCGATCGCGGGCCAATACCTCATGCGGCCGAAGCCGGAGGCGGAGATTTCCGCGGCCGCCCGCCGCTGAAGCAAACGCTTCAGCAGCGCGCGCCGTCCGGGTTCCGGGCGGCGGGGGGAGAATTTGTCGTTAGGCGGTGGCTATTTCTCGAAGACCTTTTTCACGTCGCCGACCTTGTCCTGCACTTTGCCTTCCGCTTTTTCGGCCGTGCCGCGGTCGCGCAAATCGGGGTTGCCAATGATTTCGCCAGTCTTTTCCTTCACGGCGCCAATCGCTTCCTTCGCCTTGCCTTCTGCTTTGTCATGGGTGCTTGAGTTCATACTCTTAATTCGTATTTCGCGGAGCTCGGGGCCGTGTCGGGGAGTTCACCGAGGCAACATCCGCCCGCTAAAAAATGACAACGCTCCGTCAGCGGGCGGAGCCGGCTTCGGCTATAGTTGGCCGATGAAGTTGCGACTTTTTCTCTCTCTCATCCTCGCCTCGGTTTTCATCTTCCAACTCCCCGCCGCGCGGGCGGAGTTCTCGCAGGACAAGGTGGTGGTGGCGCTCAAGCCCGACAAAGACCCGGACCAGATGATGCAGGAACGCAAAACGTTGTCCGAGTTTCTGAGCAAGAAACTGGGCAAACCGGTGGAGGTGATCGTTCCGCTCTCGTCCTCGGTCATCATCGAGGGCTTCGCCAACGGGACGGTCGATCTCGGTTACTTGAGCGCGACCGACATGGTGGCGGCACAGAAACGCAAGGCGGCGGAGATCCTCCTCGCGGGCCGGATCGATGGCCAGAATTTCTACAAAAGCTATTGGCTCGCGCTGAAGGAAAAGCCCTACAACAAGGTGGAGGATTTGAAGGGCAAACGGGTCGCTTTCGCGAGCAAGACGAGCACCTCGGGGTTTCTCATCCCGATGTGGGATCTGAAACAAAAAGGACTGCTGACTGAGCCGAAACCGGAAGCTTTTTTTGGCGAAGGGAATCTTTTTTACGGCACCGGCTACGTCTCGGCGGTCGAGCGGGTCCTGAACGGCGAGGCGGAAGCGGCCGCGGTGAGCTACTACGTGCTGGATAAGGATAAGCACCTCACGCCGGAGCAGCGGGCGAAGTTAAAAAAAGTCGCGGAGCAGGGGCCGGTGCCGACGCACGTCATCGCAGTGCGGGCGAGCATCCCGGCGGCCGATCGCGAGCTGCTGCGCCAGGCGCTGGAGTCGTTGAACGACGGCGCCAACACCGAATTGCGAGATAAAGTCTTCACTTCGGAGCTGGTTGCGGTAAATCCAGCTGAGCATTTGCGATCGATTCGCGAGGCGCTCGATTTCCTGAATGAGGCAAAATGATCTAAAGACAGACGATTGCCCTGCGCCCCGGGGAGCGGAGACGGGCGAGTTGCCGCATCTCTCGATTCGCGGCCTGGGCCTGAAACGGAACGATCGCTGGTTGTTTCGCGGTCTCTCCTGGGAAGTGCCGCGCGGGAGCGTGATCGCGGTGGTCGGTCCTTCCGGGGTCGGGAAATCGAGCCTGCTCAATTGCCTCGCCGGGCTGGCGGTGCCGACCGAGGGCGAGCTGACTTTTTCCTGCAACGCCGGCTGTTTGCACCAGGCGACCGATTACCAGAAGCGGGTCGGGATTGTTTTCCAGAATCTGCTCCTGGCGCCGAACAGCACGATGTTGCGCAACGTGCTTTGCGGGCGGCTCGGCCGTTATCCCTGGTGGCAGACGCTTTTTCATTTTCCGCGCAAGGACAAGGAAGCGGCCGCACTTCTCCTGGCCGATCTCGGCCTCGGGGCGCATCTCCATCGCCGGGCGGCGGAAACTTCCGGCGGCGAACAGCAGCGGGCGGCGGTCGCGCGCGCGCTTTTCCAGGAACCGGAGTTGTTGCTGGCGGATGAGCCGGTGGCGAATCTCGACGCCTATCTTTGCGGTCGCGTGCTCGGGATGTTGCGCCAGGAAGCGCAACAAAGCCGGCGCACCGTTTTCGCCGTGCTGCATGACCCGGCCCTGCTCGAGCGCTTCGCGGATTACGTGCTCAGTCTCGACCCGATGAATCCGGAGAAATGGCGAATCCGGAAGGTTCATGCAGGCGCCTCCCGGAATTGAGCCGGTCGCGCAGGCGCGCGGGCGGATCGATGTCCCGCCGATCGACCTGAAGTGGCATCAGCAGCTGGGGGTGCTGAACATTTCCCTCATCATCTTCGTGGTCGCGGTCATCGGTTCGGCCGGGGTGCTGCGCGGCTCGGGGCGCGACCTGAATTATCTCGCGAACATCAGCGGGTTCCTGGCGAATTTTTTCCCGCCCGATCTGTCGGTCACCGGGCGCACGCTTCTCGGTTTGCTCGAGACCATTCAGATCGCGGTCATGGCGACGGCCTTCGCCATCGTCTTCTCCGTCCCGATCGCGATCGCCGGGGCGCAGACTCTTTCGCCGCGCTGGCTCGTTTTCATTTCGCGCCTGCTCATGAACGCCATCCGCACCATCCCGAGCCTGATCTGGGCGCTGCTCGCGGTCGCGATCGTCGGGCCGAATCCGCTCGCGGGCGTGATCGGGCTCACTTTCTACAGCGTCGGTTATCTCGGGAAATTTTTCAGCGATGCCTTCGAGTCGGTCGACATCGATGTCGCGCGCGCGCTCCGGGCGCTCGGGGCGCGGACGTTGCAGGCTTTCCAATACGGACTCTGGCCGCACGCCAAGCCGCTCGTCTGGAGCTACTCGCTCTGGATGCTGGAATACAACATCCGCTCGGCCGCGATCGTCGGGATCGTGGGCGCGGGCGGGGTCGGCCTGCAGCTCCACACTTACCAGGAATATTATCAGTGGGATAAGTTCGCCACCGTTTTGCTTTTCATGTTTCTCCTCGTTTCCGCTCTCGATTTGTTAGGCGAAAAAGTCCGGAACCAGATCGTGCGCAAAGCCGTTTCGAGCAAAACGCTCTGACGTAGCGTCGATTTGCAATCGACGATTCTCCGATTGCAAATCGGAGCTACGACGGCCGCGGGCACTGCAAGCGACCGCTAAAAGTTCGCAAGCGAACGGGAGCAGAGCCCGCGGCAGGTCGTTAGGATGGAGGCGTGATCAAAAAACTCCTTCTCCTCCAACTGACGCTTGGAATTGTGCTCCCCACATCGCTTTTCGCCCAGCAAGCGGTCACCGCCACCGTCAGCGAAGTGCGGGTGGAAGCGGAGGCCGAATCCGACGAGACGATCCAGGCGCCATATCTTCCGCCGGTCCTCGGGACGCGGATTTACTCCGGGAAAAAAACCAGCGTGATCGATCTCGATGAGTTTCCCCGGATCACGAACAACAATTATCGCCAGGCCCTGGCCAAGACGCCCGGTCTTTACCTGAGCGAAGAGACTTCGCCGCTGATCAGCATCGGCTATCGCGGGCTCGACCCGAGCCGGGTGCAGTTCACCCAGGTCTTGAAGGACGGCATCCCGATTCACGCCGATCAATTCGGTTATCCGGAGGCCTACTACAGCCCGCCGCTCGACACCGTCGATCGCCTCGAGTTCCTGCGTGGCGGCGCGGCTTTGCTCTACGGGCCGCAACCGGGCGGGGCGCTTAATTACATCACGCATCGTCCGCGCATCGATCGCCCCTTCGCTTTCGGGAGCAGCAACATTTTTGGGAGCGACAACTTTTTCTCCAACTTCACTTATGTGGATGGAACGAGCGGCCGGCTCGGTTATTACGGCTACTATAATCGCCGGCAGGGCGATGGATTTCGCGAAGCGAACAGCGATTTCACCCTCGACGCCGGCCATCTCAAACTGGTGCTCGATGGCAACAGCGACAGCCGCTGGATCCTGAGCTTCGACGCCTACGCGGAACAACATGGCGAACCGGGCGGATTGACCTTCGCCGACGGACCGGGCGCGGTGAATTACAACGAGAACCGGGACGCGACCTCGCGCTTCTTCGACGTCTTCGAGCTGGAGCGGCATTTTGCCTCGCTCGCCTGGGAACGGGATTTCTCCGACGCCACCCGGCTCACGGTCACCGGCTGGGGCGGTTATTATTCGCGCTTCAGCGTCCGGCAGCGCGGCGGCGGCTTCGGCACACTCCCGACCGGGCCGGATGCGGAGACGACCAGCGTCGAGCACCAGGAGTTTTACACCGAAGGAATCGAGGCCCGGTTGCGCCACGACTACGAACTCTGGGGCGGCACGCACACCGTCGCCGGCGGCGTGCAGGCTTATCACACTTATTCGCCGCGCCAGGATCGCCGCGGCGTGAGCGCGACCGACCGCGGCGGCGTGGTCCGCAACGACAACGACCGCGAGATTTTTTACCTCCCGTTCTTCGTCGAGAACCGCTTCCACTTCGGCCGGCTCTCGATCGTTCCCGGTCTCCGGCTGGAGAACGCGTGGCAGAGCGTGAAGGAAAACGTCAACGTCGATAAAACCGCCGCCGGCACGCCGCTGGCGGACGAGGAAGAGAGTTATACGATTCCGCTCTTCGGCCTCGGGCTGAATTTCGAACTCGCGCAAAAGACCGAGCTCTACGCCAACGTCTCGCAATCCTATCGGCCGGTCATTTTCACCCAGGCCGTCCCGACCGGCGGCACGACCATCGTGCCTAACGATCTGAACGAGAGCCGCGCGGTGCAGTACGAGATCGGTTTCCGCGGCAGCCCGCGCGATTGGGTGACCTGGGATGTGAGCGGGTTCCTGCTCGATTTCGACGACCAGATCGGCGTCATCGCGCTGCCCGGCGGCTTCAGCACCCTGGCCAATGTCGGGCGGGCCCAGCATTTCGGGGTCGAGCTTTCCGGCGAGCTGGATCTCATCGGGCTGATCGATGCCGGCCAGTCGCTCGCCGCGCCGGCGCGCGGCGCCGATGGGGAAAGAGAGCGAGCCGGTCGCGCCGGTCCAGGCTTTGTCGTTAGGCCACCGCTTCGGTTCGCTCAGCCTCTACGGCAACGCCACCTTGCTCGACGCGGAATTCGTCAGCGGTCCGCTCGACGGCAGCACGCCCCGTTTTGCGCCGGATTATCTCGTCCGCACCGGTTTGATCTACCGCTATCACAACAGCATCAAGCTGGCCTTTCTCGGCACCTTCGCGGGGGAGAGTTTCGCGGATGACGCCAACACGCCGGAGCGCTTCGTCCCGGCCTATTCCGTCTGGGACCTGACCGCGGAAGTGAACATCTACAAGGATGTCGTGAGCCTGAACGCCGGGATCAACAATCTCTTCGACGAAGATTATTACTCGCGCATCACGAACAGCGGGATCGATCCCGGCGCCGGCCGGAATTATTACGGCGGGTTCTCGGTCCGGTTCTAGATCCGCGCCCCGCCTAACGACGGCCGCGGACGATCTGGAAGATGTTCCCGCTCCCGATGTCGCAGATGTAGAGCTCGCCGTTGGCGTCTTCGCCTAACGACGTCGGATTGAGCAGCGGGAAGTTACCCACCTTGGTCGGGAAGAGGTCGGCCGTGATGTCCTGGAAATTTGAGGCGACCGTGCCGTTGAAATTGAGGGTGTAGATTTTCCCGGTAAAATTGCCGGTGTTCGGCCCGAGGTAATCCGCGAAGACATAGGTCCCGACCAGCTTCCGCACCCTGCTCCCGCGATAAACATAACCGCCGATGACCGTCTGCCCGACGGAACGGACATAGTCGTAGGCCGGATCGACCGCGCCCGGCGGCACCGGGTCGCCCGGGAAAGCCGGGTTCTGGACCGAGCCTTCCCGCACCCGCCAGCCGTAGTTCCGGCCGCCGGCCTGGGTCGCTTCCTCGGCGTCGATCTCCTCCCGCAGCGACTGGCCGACGTCCCCGATGAAGAGCGTGCCTAACGAGCGATCGAAACTATTCCGGAAAGGATTGCGCAGGCCGTAAGCCCAGATCTCTTTCCGGACGTTGCGGGTCCGGGCAAACGGGTTGTCGGCCGGGATCGAGTAAGTGCCGTCGGGGTTGATGTGGATGCGCAACATCTTCCCGAGCAGGGTGGTGAGGTTCTGCGCGTTGCCGCCCGGCTCGATGTGGCCGGTGCCCTGATCGTTCCCATTCCCGCCATCGCCGCTCGCGATATAGAGATTGCCCTCGTCGCCCGCGCGCGGGCTGAAGCCGATCCAGCCGGCGTTGTGATTGGTTTGGGGTTGATCGAAGGAAAGGATAATTTTTTCGCTCGCGGCGTCGGCCAGATCGGGATTGGCAGAGACGGTGAAGCGAGAAACGCGCGTCGTGCCCTGATTCCAAAACCCTCCCGGCGCGATGTAGTTGACGTAAAAGTAGCCGTTGCTGGCGTAGTTCGGATCGAAGGCCAGCCCGAGGAGGCCTTGTTCGCCCGTCGTGGCAACGGAGATGCTAAGAAAGGGCGGCTCTTTCACCGTCCCGCTGGCGAGATCGATGATGCGGATCTGCCCCGTCTGCTGCACCACGAAAAGCCGCGCGGTGTCGGCCGGAGGCGCGGTCACAAAAACCGGAAGACTAAATCCGCCCGCCACCCGGACGGCGTCGAGACCGCGCACCGCCTGGCCCCGCGCCGAGGAAAGCGAAAGAGCGACAGCAAGCAAGCAAACGAAAGTGAGGCCGGCGCGACGGGCGATTCTGATCATCATGTATTTGAGGGTAGGGAAGTGACCTGGGAATGGCAACGGGTTTCAGGAAACACGCCCCTGTAGCGTCCGCTGTCCTCAGCGGAAAGAGCCCCGCGCCTCGCCCGCGGCCTTTGATGCTTCGCACCGCTACCCACGCGGCGCCCCGTCTATGGCTTTGCCATTCAGCAGGCATTTCTCTTGCTTGTCTTGCATTGCATGAAAATCAACCTTGCTGAAATCGCCACGCTGCGCGCCCGTCTCCGCGAGGAGATCATGGAACGCGAATGCCTCCTCGCCGCCCTCGACATTGTCGAAAAGTACGCCGCCCGCGGCCACGCCCCACAGTCCATGGAGCTCGGCAACCTGGTCGCCACGCTTCTTCCATCCCGACCCACGGTCGAGCTGAAGGAACTACCCGCATCCCTTCCGCCGCCGACGTCTGCCGCCTTACCGCCGCCGCCTCCGGTGGAGCGCTACATGCACCCGGAGTTGAAAGCCATCCGCTATGATTTGCACGGGGGTAACGGCCGGCGGGTCAGCTGGGCGATTCAGCGCATGACAGACGACTACTCGTTGCGGGATATCGCGGCCTTGCTCAAGCGTGAAGGCGCTCCGATGGGATTCCCGGAGATTTCGGTTGTCCTCACTCGCCTAAAGGCGCGGGGTGAGATCGAAGAAATCAGGCGCAGCGCCGGCCCACACCCGGCCCTCTTCCGCAAGCCCGAGAGCCCGGTATCCCTCGTGGCTACCTCGGAGGATTCAGTGGCGAACACGGAAACGCCGGCGATGGCGGCCGCGGTCTCGTAGAGAGACCATCGGCCGCTCGTTGTCAGCAGCGCATCCCCGATTCACAAGGCGGGAAAGCGCCTTGGAAACAGCGCTGACCAGACAAGATGCATCGTTGCGTTGACCACGAAGGCCGAAAAGTGCCTTGGGAACACCGCTTTCCCGGTGCGACGCACCGTTGAGCTGACCAGGAACACGGCCAAGCTCGTAAGAAACCTCGCTTCGCCAATAGACAACCTCGCTTCTCCAATGAGGAACCTCGTTTACTCAGTAAGGAAACTCGCTTCTCAAATAAGGAACCTCGTTTGCTCAATCGGGAACCTCGCTTCTTCAATAAGTAACCTCGCTTTCTCAATGAGGAACACGGTTCTTCCAATAAGGGAACTCGTTTATCCAATGAACAAACTCGCTTTCCTCATAGACAAAACGGCTTCCCCAATTTGAAAACTCGTTTCTTCAATGAGGAACACGGTTCCTCCAATCAACAAGACCGTTCATCCCATGAAAAGGACGAGGTTCTCAACAGGGAATGCCGGTTTCCTCATTAGCTTTGCCGTTTTTCAAATAAGGAAATCCGGGCCACCAACCCGGAAAGGACGTTGACTGAGTGAATGCCGCGCGTGAGGCGAAGCCTTATACGCGTTTACGCGGAGTCGTCGCCCTCGTCATCGTCTGCCCAACCGTGGCTGGGGAAGGTTTCCGTGATCTCTCCTTCGCTGTCGTGCAGGGTGATGAGGCCGCCGCGCTCGCTCGCTGCAGCGACGATGCCGGTGTGGCCGCCATAACGCAGGTGCAGGCCGCCGCTATCCTCTTTGGCCACGAGGGTAGCGCGTTCGATCCCGAGTTCGTTGAAGAGCGTGAGCTGGCTGCCCTGACCGTTGGTGAAGAAGGTGGCCTGGGTCGTGCCGTCGTTACTCCCGAGCTGGATGCTCCCGCCTTCCTTCGCGGCCGCCAGATGGACGGCGTTGCTGTTGTCGGGATTGGTCAGCATGATGATCCCGTTCCCGCCCTCCTCGGAGACGCCAAGGAAGGCCTGGACCTGGTTCTGTTTCTTCAAACCGATCGAGCCATTCCCCTTCGGAGTGATCTGCAGAAAGGCGGCGGTATCGTCTGCCCCGATGACGGTGGCGATGGCTCCGGCGCGGGCGGCCGTGAGGAGGATGCGGTTATCGCCCTCGGTGCGAGCGGCCTCGACCACGCCGCCGCCGTCGCTTGTATGCAGGCTCACCCGTCCTCCCTCGGCCTCGTTCGTGATCGAGATCCTGCCGCCCCCGCCGGCGGCGCCGAGGTCGACTGCACTCGCACCCGAGACATCCCGGCACAGGATATTCCCTCCGTGGCCGGGAAGATCCTGGAGTTCGATCGCAGCACTTTTCTTGTCGTCCTCGCCGACGAGGCCGATCCGAATGGCGGCGCCGAGCGGGGTGGCGGCGAGATTGATGGCTGCCTTCCCGCCTGGCTGATGAATGAAGATGCCGTTGCCCATCGGCGCAGTATGGATCGTGGCCGCTCGCTCGCCCGCGGCGTCGAAAATACTCAACCCCCCGCCGGCGTCCCCAGAAGTCAATTTTGCGTGGCTCTTCTCCTTCATCACGACGACCTCACCGGAGTCATCGATCGAGTGCACCAGGGCGCGCGGCTTGCCGTCCGGGCTGAGGGCCGCGATCGCGCCGCCGTTGGCCATGCCCTTCAGGATGGCTCGCGGGACTTCGCCGGGCGAGAAAGCGACGACCTGCCCGTGGCGCTCGTCTTCAGTCATCTGCACGGCAGTGTCGCCATTGTCGCCCATGATGCGGACGATGCCGGTATTCCCCTTCACGCTGAGCATCACGTGCGTCTTCTCGTCCTGCCCGTGGAGCGTGATAGAGGGACCATCCTCGTCGGAGCTGATCATGCCGAGGCACTGGCCTTTCTCACCCCGGATGATGAACACGTCGGAGAGAAACAGATTCGCGCTGACCCGCGAGCTGCAAATGGTGCCGTCCTCTTCCCGATCGACCTGGATGACATGATTAAATTCCTCGCGCAGGGCGGCGAGGTCTCTTTTTAGTTGGGCGATTTCGCTTTCCAATTCTGCGGGTGTGCTCATACCGCCAGCTTGCAGGCAGCGGAGGCCGCGGGCAAGGCCAGGCGACCGCAACGCTGAACAGGGTTAGGAGAGTCTAAACTTCGCGCTACTTTCCGGGTGCGATTTTTTTGTCCGCAGTATCGAATATTCTCCGGACCCCTAAGTCTCCGCGATCTCCGCACCTCGATCGACCCCGCAACGGGTCTGGCGCGTTCTCAACGGTGCGGGCGCAGGAGTGGAGCGGCGATCTTTTGTCGAATTTGAAAACAATCTTGAACTACGGCTTGTCGTTTCCGTAGAATCAAGCAAGAGGTGGCAATCTCCTTGGGCGCCTCTCCATTTCCGATCATTTCCAGACAGGAAAGGCAATTCCGCACCAAGAAAAGATTTCCATGAACATCACCACGGCACCAGTCGCGCAATGCTCAGATATCGCGATGGGCCTCGACCGGCCGAAACCGCGCTTTGCCCGCCAAGCGGCTCATTCAATTCAGCCAAGACCTAGCGAGAAAGAATAACCCCAAAATGAAAAAGATAACTCGCTTGATCTTCACTCTATCCCTGGCCTCTGTCGCACTCCTCGCGCGACCGTGCGCCGCCACGCCGGGACAATGGGATCTTACCGGCAGCCTCAATACGGGACGCTCTTACCATACCGCGACCACCCTGGCCAACGGCAAGGTGCTGGTGGTGGGCGGCGACTATAGTAACCCAATTTGCGAGCTCTATGATCCCGCCACCGGGACTTGGAGCGTGACTGGCAGCCTCGCCTTTGGTCGCATCTATCACACCGCCACTTTGCTGCCGAACGGCAAAGTGCTGGTGGCCGGCGGATACAACCTCACCCTCGGCGAAATCCTGGCCACAGAGTTATATGATCCGGCGACCGGCACCTGGAGTCGTACGGGCCGGATTCACGGCGAGCGTTATCAGCACGCCGCCAGCTTGCTCGCGGATGGACGGGTCTTGATCGTTGGCGGTTATCAACCGGAGAGGTATCTTACGAGCGCCGAAATTTATGACCCGGCAAAGGGACAGTGGAGTGTGACGGGCAGCCTTGATTTCGCCCGCACTTTCATCAGCGCGACGCTGCTCAATACGGGGGAGGTATTGGTTGCCGGGGGAGACAATCCCATGGTGCTGTCGGCAGAGTTATACAACCCGGCTACCGGGACGTGGCGGCTAACTGGCGCGCTACACCGCAATCATGTCTTCTACACCGCGACCTTATTACAGGACGGAAGGGTGTTACTCGCCGCGGGCAGCATCTACCACACCGGCGGCACCAAGCTGGCGAGCGCCGAGCTATATGACCCGGCAACCGAGCTTTGGACCGAAACGGGCAAGTTAAACGATGCGCGCTATCGGCATACTGCGACGCTTCTGAAGAACGGGCTTGTTCTGGTGACTGGTGGTCAGTCTCAGAATGGCCCCACGCTGGCTTCGACGGAACTATTCGACCCGGCCACCGGGACCTGGACAAGAACGGGTAATCTCAATGTCAGACGTTGGATCCATGGAGCGAGCTTGTTGGCGAACGGGATGGTGCTGGTGGAAGGAGGCTCTTCGCAAGAACCAAGCGCGGAGTTATACGATCCGGGAATCACCGCGGCGACAACGCTGTCGGGGCAGGGTTCGATTGATGGGCTGGGCGATCAGGCGACGTTTACCGTGCGCGGAACGCTGGGCGATCCGCCGAACGGCTCGCTTTCCTATAGCGACCCGGCGGCGTTGGTTTCCATTACCAACGGGAGGATCGCCATTCTTACCCTCAACGGCACGAGCGCGGCACTAACTGGCAGCGCAAGGCTGGATGATGGATCCAGAGTCATCTTTACTGTGAACACGATCGATAACAGCAGCGATGGAAGCTCGGATACGTTCTCAATTAGCCTGAGCAACGGCTATGCTGCGGGCGGCGTTCTCACAAGCGGCAACGTCACGATCGAGTAACGGCATCGCCGGGAATCGGTTTTATTTGCGAACGGTGAGATGGGAGCGGCACTCGTCGCTCACGCTTCCCGCATCTCCTCTTGGGCCGCTTCGATTATTGATGTTTCTTCGTTACGCGGCTGCCACAGGAGAAAAAAGGGTCGGATGCGGGTCGTTGTCGACATTTTCAGTCGCTCGTCACTTCGCCCTTAATTTCTCCGCGTAGGTTGTCAGCGTGGCGGCGTTGGCGGGATCGTCGGCGTCCTTGGAATAGATCTCGATATATTGCGCGTGGAGGGCGATGCCGGCGTCGAGGGCTTGCGCGAGCGTGCCGCCGAGGTCGTGGTTGCCGAAGCCTTCCGTGGAAGTGAGGAATTGTAACCCGACCGGGTTGGTGTCGTGGAATTCCCGGACGAGTTCGTTAGGCGGATATTGCAGGGCTGGAACGGGCGTTGAGCGAACAATTCATGATGCCGAACCGGCCGGGGTATTTCTTCGCCGCGGCGCTGACCACGCGCTCCAGCGCCTGCACGCCGGGGCGGCCCCGGAACGGCTTGGCCGCGGTGAAGATGAACGGGGTGGAATGCAGGTTCTGGGCGTGTGCGTCGATGATGGCATTGCTACTCGCCGTCCACTTCGCGACCGCTTCATCCATGGTGAGCCCGATGGTGCCGGGATCGGGAGTGATGTAGCTCTCGATCATGACGCCGAGACCGCCCATGGCGAGGTAATCGACTTTGCCATCGACATGCGCGCAGAGCGCTTTGACGAAGGCGAGGAGCGCCGGCTGCACTTCGGGGTCCCAGGGGAGAATGATGGAGCGTTTGTTGCCGCTCCGGGTTATGGGGAGCGAATATTGTTTCGCCTTAACCCAATCGGGGATCGCGTTCCGTCCGCCTTCTTTCCGGCCGAGCATGGCCACGGAGAGGCCGAGGAGTTTGTGATTCTTTTTCGCCTGCGCGATCGCGGAATCGATCGCCGACCAGTCGTATTCGGTCGCGCTCTTCGGCTGAATGTCGGACCAGCTCAAGGCGGATCCGGACGCCCTGGACATGGGGATTGGTCCAGCCGCGGTCGAGCTGGATCAAACCGGCGGGGCGTTTGGTTTGGTCGGGCGCTGAAATCGCGGCCGCGGGGATGGCCGCGGCGAGAGCGAGAATCGAGAGGCGGAGAAGGTTTGGGTTCATGGTGTGTGGCGAATGGAGGGCGGAGATTGGTTTTCGCCATCTTCGACCAAGGGCGCGGCGAAAAGTTCATCTGCCGCGCGGACATTGAGGAAAGCCGTTCGGCGGGGCGCCGAACGGTGCGGGCGGGGCGCCCGCGCTCCCCGGAATGGGGAACAGGGGAGGAAAGTCCGTTTCGGCGGGGCGCCGAAACCAGCACGCGAGGCGCGTGCGCTCCCCGGCAGCTCGCCGCGATGCCGCCTAACCATTTCTGCCGGGCACGTCGAAGAGGATCATTGAAAGCCGCAAGCCGACGGCTACTATGGAGGCGCGGTGGCCAAACGCTCTCAGCACAATGCATGGAATGAAGTCTACGCCCTCATCCTTCTCGGGGTCGGGACGTTGCTCTTCCTTGCCCTGATCTCCTACGTCCCGAAGGACATCCCGACCTGGTTCCCCTTTCTCAATTCCACCTCCTCGCCTAACCGGCCGGCGCAGAATTTTCTCGGGCCGTTAGGCGCGATTGCCGCCGGCACCTGTTATTTCCTGATCGGCGCCGCCTCTTATCTGCTCGCGGCCACGCTCCTCGGTTTTGGCGGCGCGAAACTTTTTCACGGCGAGTTAAAAGTGAGCCGCCGCCTCGGCTGGATCGTCCTCTTCATCGCTTCGGGCGCCTGTCTCTTCCAGTTGCAGCCCTGGTTTTTGCAGGATTGGCACCGCGTTTTTAACATCGACGGCCCGGGCGGGCGGCTCGGCGCTTTTTTTGGCCGGCGCGTTTTCCGGGTCCTGATGGGGAAGGGCTCGGTCATCGTCCTCCTCGGCATTTACCTGACCAGCCTGATCCTGATGACCGGGCTGCGGCCGATTCATCTCGTTAGGCAAAGCGTCCTGGCGATGCGGCGCGGCGTGGTCGCGCTCCGGCTCTGGTTCCTCCATCGCCGGATGCGGAAGGCGGACTTGAAGGGCCGGTTGGAAATCAGCCAGCAGGAGATCGCCAAGCAACAGCGCGTGCTCGAGAAAAAGCTGCGCAAAAAAGGCGCGCCCGTGTCGAAGAGCGACCTCGCGCCCGAAATCCTGCTCGAGGAATTTGCCAATCGCCCCGAGCCGAAGGTGGTCGATACCACCGCGCTCCCGGACGATTCGCGCCCGCCGCGCAAGAAACCTTCCCTCGCCGAGTTGAAGCGCGGGTCGAAATCCGCGCCGGCTCCGGCCCTGAACAAAGCCAAAGAGTGGGAGGGCGAAGACTACAAGCTGCCCGGGCTCGACCTGCTCGAGGAACACGACAACGAAGGCCGGGTCGCGACCGATCCGGCGGAGCTGGAGGAAATTCAGCGCACGCTGATCGAGACGTTAGGCCAGTTTGGCATCCAGGTGGCGCCGGGCGACATCACCAAGGGCCCCACCATTACCCGCTACGAAGTCTATCCCGCCAAAGGCGTGCGGGTGGATAAGATCGTTAGTCTGGAACGCGACCTGGCCCGGGCCACGCGGGCGGAGCGGATTAATATTCTCGCGCCCATTCCCGGGCAAAGACACGGTCGGGATCGAGCTGGCCAACAGCCGCAAAGTCAAAGTCACCCTGCGCGAGTTGTTGCAATCGGAAGACTGGCACGCCAGCACCGCGAAACTCCCGATCGCGCTCGGCAAGGACGTCTACGGCAAAACCATCATCGCCGATCTCGCGCAGATGCCGCACCTCCTCGTCGCGGGCACGACCGGCAGCGGCAAGAGCGTCTGCATCAATGCCCTCATCGCGAGCATGCTCTACCGCTTCACCCCCGATGAACTGCAATTCATCATGATCGATCCCAAGGTGGTGGAGATGCAGGTCTACAACGACCTGCCCCATCTCATCATCCCGGTCGTGACCGATCCCAAGAAAGTCCTGCTCGCGCTTCGCCACGTCATTTTGAAAATGGAAGAGCGCTACAAGATTTTCGCCAAGACCGGGGTGCGCAACATCACCAGCTTCAACGCGCGCCCGGCCAGGAAAACGCAGAAGGAACTCGATGACGAGGTTGTAGCCGGGGGCGGTGACCCCGGCCGCTCGTTAGGCGAGATTGAATCCCAGCCGGGGTCGACGCCCCCGGCTACAATCGCCGTCCCGCGCGACGACGAGCCGATCATTCCCGACAAGCTCCCCTACATCGTCGTCATCATCGACGAGTTGGCCGACCTCATGCAGACCGCGCCGGCCGACGTCGAGAGCGCGATCGCCCGCATCACGCAGATGGCGCGCGCCGCCGGCATCCACATTATCGTCGCGACCCAGACGCCGCGGGCCGACGTCATCACTGGCGTGATCAAGGCCAACATCCCGAGCCGGATCGCCTTCCAGGTCGCGTCGAAGATCGACAGCCGCGTCATCCTCGACGAGAACGGCGCCGATCGATTGTTAGGCCAGGGCGACATGCTTTACCTCCCGCCGAGCACTTCGCGCCTCATCCGGGCGCAGGGCGTGCTCGTGACGGACGAGGAAATTCATCGCCTGGTCGACTTCGTTTCCGGGCAGCGTCCCGCCGCCTACGACATGGCGATTCACGAGAAAATTTCCAGCGGCGAAGGCGGGGAGGCGGGCGAGGACGTGACCGAGGAGGACGAGGAACTGGTCGAGAAATGCCTCGAGATCATCCGCCAGGAAAAGCGCGCCTCGACTTCGCTTCTGCAACGCCGCCTCCGCCTCGGCTACACCCGCGCGGCGCGGATCGTTGATATTCTCGAGCAGCGCGGCATATTGGGCCCCGGCGAAGGCGCTAAGCCGCGCGAGATTCTTGTCGATCTCGACGCCGCCGTCTGATCCCGCCGCTTTCATGGAACCGCTCGGCAAAAAATTACAAGACGCTCGTCTCAAAAAGAAGGTTTCCGTGGAGGAAGCATCGCGCGTGACCAAGATCCGCGCCTCGCGCATCCATGAAATCGAGGCCGAGGATTTTTCGAGTTTCTCCAGCCTCGCCTACGCCAAGGGATTCCTCCTCATCTACGGCAAATATCTCGACGTCGACGTCACGCCTTACCTCGACGCCTTCGAAACCTCGCGCGAGGTGAGTGTCGACGGTTACTCCTACTTGCAGGATGCGCCCGCGAGCGCGCCGGCGCCGATCGTCCGCCGGCAACCGGCGAAACGTCCCGCGCTCCTCCCCTTTATCATCGCCGTCGCCGTGCTCGTCTTCGGCCTCTATCTGGTCAAGCTCCTGCTCGATATCCAGCGCATCACCCCGACGTCGCCGGCGCCGGGCGCGGTCGCTTCCGCCACGCCTTCACCCTCGCCGACGCCGGGCGGCAATATCACCGCGCCCCGCGCTCTCCCGGCCGAGAGCGCGCCCGCGAGCGAAGCCCGGGCGACAATTGCGCCGACCGCCACTCCGCCTGCACCGACCCCCGCGCCCGCCGCGAGCGAGCCCGAGGTGCGCCGGGCGGTGCCGGTCAATCCCGCCGATGCGGTCGCGCCGCAAGCCGCCACCCCGCCGGCGATCAACCGGGTGCAGATCACGCCGATGCGGAAAACTTTTCTGCGCGTCACCATCCAGGGCGAGAACGAACCGGCCTTCAACGGCTGGTTCGATCCGGCCGACGCGCCGCTTTCGCTCCGCGGCTCGCACGTCACGATCAAGGTGCTCGAGCGCGGCGCGGTGCAGATCACAAAAAATGGAGCGGCGCTGGCAGCGGGCGACCCGGATGTGACCTTTGAATAGCACGTCCACCATCCCGGCCAGCCCGACCAAAGTCGGAATGATCAGCCTCGGCTGCGCCAAGAATCTGGTCGATGCCGAGATCATGCTCGGAAGTGTGCTCGAGCGCGGAATGCAGATCACGCCCGACGCCGAGGAGGCGGACGTGCTGATCGTGAACACCTGCGCCTTTATCGATTCGGCCAAGGAAGAATCGATCGAGGCCATTCTCGACGCCCACCAGCAGCGCGGGCTGGGGAAACGGCCTAACCAAAAGCTGATTGTGAGCGGTTGCATGTCGCAGCGTTTCGCGGCCGAGCTGCGCGCCTCGATGCCGGAAGTGGATGCGTTCATCGGGCTCGACCAGGTGCGCGAACTCGGGTCCATCGTCGAACGAGTCGTTAGGGAAGGCGGCGAGCGCGGCCAGAATCTCGTGACCACGCGCCCAACCTACATCCCCGACTGGGACACCCCGCGCTTTCGCCTCACCCCGGCCCACAGCGTCTACCTGAAGATCGCCGAGGGCTGCAATCATCCCTGCAGCTTCTGCGTCATCCCGCAAATGCGCGGCCGGCATCGCAGCCGCCCGCCCGCCTCCGTCCTGGCGGAGATGCGCAACCTCGTCGCGGAGGGCGTGAAAGAAATTAACCTGATCAGCCAGGACACGACCTACTACGGGATGGATCTTTGGGCCGCGAAAGCCGGGCCGCGCCAGCCGGTCGATTCCTCGCGCGGGCCGACCCTGAGCGCGCTCCTGCGCGAGATCGAGGAAATCGAAGGCGATTTCTGGGTCCGCCTGCTTTACACCCATCCCGCGCATTGGAGCGACGAGTTGATCGAGACGATCGCGCAATGCGGCAAAGTGGCGCGCTACGTCGACATGCCGCTGCAGCACATCGACGAGGCCATGCTCGGCCGGATGCGCCGTGAAACTTCCCGCGCCCACATCGAGGATCTCATCGTTAGGCTGCGGGCCGGGGTGCCGGGAATTGCCTTGCGCACCACTTTCATCGTCGGGTTCCCGGGCGAGACCGAGGCGGAGTTTGAGTCGCTCCTCGAGTTTATCGAGCGGGTCCGTTTCGAGCGGCTCGGGATTTTCAAATACTCGCAGGAAGAGGGCTCGCGCGCGGCGAAAATGCCGGAGCAGATTTCGGCGGCGCAAAAAAACGCGCGTTTTCGGCGGGCGATGATGTTGCAGCAACGGATCGCGCGTGAGATCGCGGCCGAGAAAGTCGGTTACCAGTTAAAGCTGCTCGTCGACCAACCGCTCATCGCGCGGACCGAGGCCGACGCTCCAGAGGTGGACACGCGGGTGATTTTGGCGGAAGCGGCGCCGGTGGGTGAATTCGTTAGGCGAAAAATTCTCGGCGTTCGGGGCTATGATTTGCTCGCCTGAGGGCGATTGATGGTTGACACCCTCGGCCGGGTTTGAGAGACACGTGGGCGTCTTTCCCGGGGCGTCAGCTGGAAATTTGTTATGGCCGATCTGAACGAACCGAAAAAAGAAACCGTGCGCATTACCTTGCCCCCGCGCACGACGAACCGTCCCACGGTGCCCGTGGAAAAGGAGACGGCTCGGATCAACTTGCCTAACCGGCCGCCCGCGCCGCCCGCCGGTGCCAAACCGCCATCTTCAGGAGCCGTCCGTCCGCCGCCCGCCGTAGCGCCGCGACCGCTACCGCCAGCGGCCGGCACGCCGCCCGCCCGGCCGCCCTCTCCGCCGTCCGCGCCTTCCGCTCCGTCCGGAGCGGTGCGTCCGCCAGGCAGTCCGCCGCCGGCGCCAAGCTTCAAGCCCCCGACTTCGCCCGCGCCCTCGGGGATTAGGCCTAACGTGTTGCCGCCGGCGCCGGGATCGAAAAGCGCTCTCCCGCCGCCACCCGCACCCGCGGCCCGGCCGCCCGCCGCGCCGCCCCTGGCGGCGAAGGCTCCCCTCCCGCCGCCTCCCGGTGTGACACCCTCAACGCCACCGCCGCCGCCGCCTGCGAAAGGCCTTGTTCCGCCGCCGCCTCCTTCCGGCCTGAAACCGTCACCGCCGTCGCCGCCGAAACCGGTCTTCCCGCCCGCCAATCGTCCCGTCCCGCCCGCCGGGCTGCGCAAAGAAACGGCCCGGATCGCGGATTCGCCGATGAAAGCGACGGTGAAGCTCGGCGTCCAGCCGGCGAGCGTGCCCTCGGCCCCGATGATCCGGACCGCGCCGCCGGCGGCAGTTGCCAACCCGGTGCCGCAAGGCTTAGTTGAATCGGTTCCAACGCAGCTCTGCTGGGCTTTGCTCGGCGTGTCCGCGCTGACCTTGCTCATTCAACTCTGGACTTATTTCTCTTAAAAAAAATCATGGAAAATTCCGCCGCGATCACGATCGACGAAGCAAATTTTGACAGCGAAGTTGTCAAGAGCACGCAGCCTGTGCTGGTCGATTTCTGGGCCGAGTGGTGCGGCCCGTGCAAAATGATCGCGCCGATCCTGGATGAGATCGCGAAGGAAAAGGCCGGATCCGTCAAAGTTGGAAAAGTGAACGTCGACCACAACCAGAGTCTTTCCGCGCGCTACAACATTCGCGCGATCCCGACTCTCTTGCTCTTCAAGGACGGCCAACTGCGCGACCAGATCACCGGGATGACGAGCAAGAAAGATCTGCTCAGCCGGCTCGAGTCGCTCGCCTAACGAGCGGGCGGACGAGCTCCGCTCGTGCGCCATTGAGCGAGGGCACGAAGTAAGCCCGCGGATTAACTGCTAACGCTCTCGGCCCGGCTGGGTGGCCGAACTTCCCTCTTGCCTATCGCCTCCGCGCTCCGGTAACGTCGCGCCCGCTTCGCCGTATGCATAAGCCGCGCCTCACCCTTTGGCAGATCTGGAACATGAGCTTCGGCTTTCTCGGCATCCAGTTTGGCTGGGGGCTGCAGATGGCGAACATGAGCGCGATCTACGAGTACCTTGGCGCGGAGCCCGACGAAATCGCCATGCTCTGGATCGCCGCGCCGCTCACCGGTCTCCTCGTGCAGCCGATCATCGGCGCGATGAGCGACCGGACGTGGGGGCGGCTCGGCCGGCGTCGTCCTTATTTTCTCGTCGGCGCGATTCTCAGCTCGCTCGCGCTCATCGCCATGCCGAACTCGAGCGCGGTCTGGATGGCGGCCGGGCTGCTTTGGATTCTCGACGCTTCGATCAACATCAGCATGGAACCGTTCCGCGCTTTCGTGGCCGACAAGTTGCCCGAGGAACAACGCTCGACCGGTTTCTCGATGCAGAGTTTGTTCATCGGGCTCGGCGCGGTCATTGCCTCGGGCCTGCCCTGGATGCTCACGAACTGGTTCCACCTCACGGCGGATGCGGGCGACGCCAAGGCGATCCCGATCACGGTGCGCTACTCGTTTTATATCGGGGCCGGCGCGTTCTTCGGCGCCGTGCTCTGGACGGTGCTGACCTCGAAGGAATATCCGCCCCCGGACGAGGAATCGTTTCGCCGGCTGAGAGCCCAGGGCCGGGGAATCGGCGCTACGTCCCGGGAAATCTTCGGCGCGCTCAAGGCGATGCCCTCGACCATGAAGCAGCTCGCCTTTGTTCAGCTCTCGACCTGGCTCGGGCTTTTCTGCATGTGGCTATATTTCACCCCGGCCGTCGCCAACCACGTCTTCGGCGCGCCGAATCCGCAATCGCCGCTCTACAAGGCGGGCAATGAATGGGCCGGGCTTTGTTACATGACGGAGAACGCGGTTACGTTTTTCTTTGCCTTCCTCCTCCTCGGCCTCGCCAACAATCTGAACCGGCGTCACGTCCACTCCTTCTGTCTCCTCTGCGGCGCGGCCGGGTTGATCTCGGTCGGTTTTATCCAGGGGATCGAGAATCGGATGTGGCTCCACGTGTCGTTAGGCCTGGTCGGGATCGCCTGGGCCAGCATCCTGGCCATGCCCTACGCCATCCTCGCGGGCTCGTTGCCGCCGGAAAAGACCGGCGTTTACATGGGGATCTTTAACTTTTTCATCGTCCTCCCCGAGATCGCGGCCGCGCTCGTTTTCGACAAGCTCATGGGCACCGTCCTGCACAACAACCAGGTCCTCGCGGTCATGATCGGCGGCGGATTCCTTTTCCTTGCCGCCATCCTCACTCAATTCGTTAGGGAAACGCCGGCGACGGACGAGCAACTGGCGCAGGTCATCGAAGAGGAGGGGATGCTACCCACGATGACGCCGCCCGAGCGGCCCCTGGCTTGAGCGTGATCGAAATCCCATGCTCCGCTTCCTTCTTTGGGCGTTCACCTGGCTCGGCCTGATGTCGACCGCCTTCGCCGGCGACGATCCGGCCGTGAAGTTTTCGATCGTGCAGGAAAAGCTGCAGATCGAGTACCGCGGCCACGGGACCGACGGGGAGCGGACCGTTTTTGTGGCCCTGCAAACCGGCACGGATGCGGGCTCGGCGGTCATTCCATTCGCCGAGAACTATGAGGGCTCGACCGTTTTCCTGCCTTTCCAGGCAAACAAACTTTACCTCCTGCAGGTGGGAACAGACACCACCCGAGTCTGGCGACGGACGTGGAGCAATTGGAAATGGAGCGAGCGCGAAGAAGCGGCCGAGGACTTGGAGCTGGAGATGGCGGCGGACGCCGGTGTCATTCGCCTGCCGCTGGCGTCGTTAGGCAAGAAGCTGAAAGTGGTGATTTACTCGAAGGACTTCTCCCAGAAGAAGAGCTGGGGCCGCCTTGTCGGGGCGTCGGATCCTCTGGTCCGGGCCGGCGAAGGCGACAAGTACATCCCGCATTATTTCGAAGTCGACCTGGGCGCGAAGGACGGTCCCGCGGTCAAAACCCGTGCCCGGCTGGGGCACGAGGCGGCGCGCCCGCGGATCTATCAGCTTTTCGTTAGGCTCTTCGGCAATCTGAACCAGACGCGCCAGCCCAACGGCACGATGGCGCAGAACGGGGTGGGCAAATTCAACGACATCAACGAAGCCGCGCTCGCGTCGCTCAAGGAGCTGGGATTTTCTCACCTCTGGCTGACCGGCGTTCTGCAGCAGGCCACCGGCACGGATTACCCGGACATCGGCCAACCCGCCGACGACCCGGATCTGCTCAAAGGAATCGCGGGCAGCCCCTACGCGATCAAGGATTACTTCGATGTTTCCCCCGACTACGCGGTCGAGCCGAAAAACCGCCTCGCGGAATTCAAGGCGCTCCTGGCCCGGATGCACGCCCAGCAGCTCAAGGCGCTGATCGATTTCGTCCCGAACCACGTCGCGCGCTGCTATCACTCCGAGATCAAACCGGAGCTCGCTTTCGGGGTGAAGGATGACCGCTCCGTTTTCTTCCATCCCGCCAATAATTTTTTCTATTTGGAAAAGGATGCCGACGGTCCGCCGCTCCAGTTGCCGACCTGGAAGGACGGCGCCCCGATCAGCCCGACCTGCAAACTCGAGGGTATGAAATGCGATGGTCGATTCAGCGACGAAACCGAATTCGGCCGGGTCACGGGCAACAATGTTGCGAGTTGGAAGCCCGCCCTGGGCGACTGGTACGAGACGATCAAGCTGAACTACGGTTTCGATTTCACTGACCCGGCCAAAGAACGCCGCGAATATCCCAACGCGCTGACCCCGGAGAAGTCGATCCCCGATACCTGGACGAAAATGGACCAGGTCATCGCCTACTGGCAGGCCATGGGAGTCGATGGTTTTCGTTGCGACATGTCGCACATGGAGCCGCCGGAGTTCTGGAAATGGCTCATCCACCGGGCGCGCGAGCGTTCGCCTAACGTCTTCTTCATGGGCGAAGCTTACGACAGCGACCCGGCCAAAGTGCCCGGGAGCGATCCGGTCATCTCGCAACTGCACGGCGGAAAATCGAACGTCATGTTCGACCTGCTCGACGCCGGTTTCGACGCGGTTTACGACGACCCGAGTTACAAGGCGGTGAAGAACATCTATGACGGCTCGGGTTGGGCGAACGATCTCGACCAGGCGCGCTCGGACGATTTTATCTTCGAGAATTCAATTCGTTATGCCGAAAATCACGACGAAGTCCGCCTCGCCGGTCGCGGAAACTGGGGCGGCATCGGGATGAATGTCGGTCGGCCGGTGGCGGCGATCCTCTACGGGGCTGGCCGCGGGCCGGTCATGCTTTACAGCGGCCAGGAGGTTGGCGAACCGGCCGCCGGCGCGGAAGGATTCGGGGGCGATGACGCGCGCACCTCGATCTTTGATTACTGGTCCATGCCGGAGTTGTTGAAATGGACTAACGATCACAAATACGACGGTGCAAAACTTTCCAAAGAGCAGGAAAGTTTGCGCCGCGATTACAAAAAACTCCTCGCCCTCACGAACGAGCCCGCCTTTCGCGAAGGCGCCTTCTTCCCGTTAAACCCGGCCAATAACAGCAACCCGAACTTCGGCCAGGTCGGCTCCGAGCCGGCGGGGGGCCATTGGCTTTATGCTTTCCTCCGCGCCGATCCGGTTTCCCGGCAGCGCTTCCTCGTCGTGGTCAATCTCCATCGCGAGGACAGCATTGGCGTCGACGCGGATCCTTTTCCCTAACGAGGCGGTCGAATTCCTGCGCTTTGCTCCTGAGGAAACCAAGCTCCGCTTCTCCGAGAAACTGGCCGGCAAGATCGATTTATCGGCGGCTCGCTCTTCGCTCGACGGGCCGGATGGTCTTGCCCTCCCGCCGCTCGCGCCGCTCACCGCCTACTTCTTTGAAATCACTTCGCCTAACGATTAGCATCCTGGGCGCGCTAATTTGCGCGCTCCCCGTCCGTGCCGGTGAATTTTTCCTCGGGCCCGTCCCGGTGCAATTCGTCGATGCCGGCAGCACGCTCCGGCTCGACCTCCACCGTTTCTATCAGCCGGGGGCGAACTCGAAGCTGCAGGTCGGCGACGCCGCGTCTCTTCAGGTCGCCTACGATTCCGCGAGCCTGCTTTTGCAGATCACCGTGGAGTCATCCGCTCGCGGCCTGATTGACCTGCCGATCAGCGTGCGCGACGGGGAAGAGATGAAGGCCGGGGTGATCACCCTGGCAGTTCGGAGCCCGCAGCAGCACGAGTTTGCCTTTCATCCCAAAGGCAAGGCGGGCACGGTTTTCGTGGCTGGTTCGTTCAACGGCTGGAGCCGGGAAGCAACCCCGATGAAGGGCGATGCGAACGGTGTCTTTCGCGCCGCTGTCGCGCTCAAGCCCGGGAGCTATAGCTATAAGTTCCTCGTGGATGGCGAGTGGACGGCGGACAAGGAAAATCCAAAGCAGGAGCCGGATGGCTTCGGCGGAATGAATTCGCTGCTCAAGGTCGAGGACGGCCGCCCGAGCGGAGAAGGCCTTTCCATTTTCGCGGACAAGCTGGAGAAGAACGCATTGCTCGTCCGAGGCTCTGGCACGGGGGAAATTCGATCGGTTTCGGCCCTGGCGGAATTGCCGGATGGTTCAAGCAATCTTCTCCAGGCCACGATTAAGCCGGCGGAAGTAACTCTTCCGCTCGCCGGGCTCCCGCCGGGCGCCTGGGTCCGCGTGGTCGCGGCGGATGCCGCCGGACGGGCCAGTAATGTCGTCCGTTGTTCGTTAGGCGAAGCCGGGGAATTCCGCTGGCAGGACGCGATCATGTATTACGCGCTGACCGATCGTTTTCATAACGGCGACAAAAGCAACGATCGGCCAGTGGAGAATCCGAAGGTGAAACCGCCGGCTAACTTTCACGGAGGCGATTGGCGCGGGATCGAAGACAAAATCAAGGCCGGTTATTTCAAGAAGCTCGGGGTGAACACCGTCTGGATCGCGCCCCTGAACCGGAACCCGGCCGGGGCCTACCAGGAATACCCCGAGCCGCACCGCTGGTACACCGGTTATCACGGCTACTGGCCGGTTTCTCCGACCGAGGTTGAGCCGCATTTCGGCGACGCGGCTGCGCTCAAGTCGCTGATCATGACCGCGCACGAAAGCGGTTTGAAAGTGATTGCTGATCTCGTCCTGCATCACGTCCACACCGAGCATCCCTGGTGGAAAGAGCATCGCGACTGGTTCGGCACTCTCGAGTTGCCCGACGGCACCAAGAACCTGCGGCGTTGGGACGATCACCAGTTCACCACCTGGTTCGAGCCCTACATGCCGACCTTCGATTTTGCCAAGGCCGAGGCGGTCACGGCCTTGATCGATAACGCGGCCTGGTGGGCGAATGAGTATGATCTCGACGGGTTCCGGCTCGACGCGGTCAAGCATATCCCGACCGATTTCTGGTGGAAGTTTCGCAGCGCCCTGCGCGAAAAGGTCGGAGCCAAACGCGATCGGCACCTTTATTTGGTAGGCGAGACTTTCCAACATCGCGCCGGCATCGATTCTTTTATCGGTCCGAACATGCTCGACGGACAGTTCGATTTCCCGCTCTACGATTCGATCAAGGATTGCTTCGCGGAAGAAAAAGCCGGCCTCGATCAGCTGGAGGCTTCGCTCGACGCGTCGGAGGAGACTTTCGGAAAGCAGAGCCTGATGTCGCCTTTAATCGGCAATCACGACAAGGGTCGCTTCATGGCCTACGCCGATGGCGACTTGCCCGACCCGAAAGGGATTAAGGAGGAGGAAGTCGGCTGGGCCGCGCCCCCGCGAGTCGATGACGGCGTGAGCTATGCCAAGATCAAACTGGCCGAGGCGTTCCTGCTCGCGATCGACGGGGTGCCGATGATCTACTACGGGGATGAATTCGGGATGACGGGAGCAGGCGATCCTGACAACCGCCGCGACATGCGTTTTGGCGACGACGTGACCGAGGCGGAGCGGGATGTCCTGGCGAACTTTGAAGTGCTGACGAAAATTCGCGGCCGACATCCGGCTTTGCGATCCGGAAGCCGGCGCTCGCTCATCGTGGAAAAGGAGATGCTTGTTTTCGTTAGGGCGGAGTTGGACGATCGCGTGCTCTGCGTTTTCAATCGCGCGCCCAAAAGCGTGGAACGCGAATTTCAGGTGGGTCCGGAACTGGCCGATGGCAGTTACAGCGACGAACTCGGCGGAACGATGGCGACGGTTAAGAACGGACGGATGACGGTCAAGGTTGCGCCCCGTTCGGCGGCTTTCTTCGCTCGTTCGCCTTAGCGGTCGTTTCGGCTCAACGTCCCGTCTCTTCCAGGACTTTCATGGCCGCGTTGTGACCGGGAATGCCACTGACCGCTCCGCCGCGCGAAGCGCTCGAGCCGCAGAGATAGACGTTTTCGTAGGCCGTTTCCACGCCCCATTGGCCGGCCTGCTCTTTAGTTTCCGCAAACGGGAAAGTGAGCGCTGTTTGGAAAATATTGCCGTGATAAAGACCAAGCGCTTCCTCGATATCGACCGGACTTTTTCCCTCGATACACGGACTCCCGTCGCGAGCTTTGGCGAGACAATCTTGCAAGGGCTCGTCGAGCCATTGGTCGAGCCCGGCAATGAACGCCGCCTGCGCTCGCTCCCGCATCTCGGGGTTGTTCTTCGCAAATAGCGGGAACGGCGTGTCGACGCCGAAAAGAGTGAGGGTGTGAAACCCTTTCCCTCGCAACTCGGGGGATAGGATGCTGTCATCGGTGAGGGTATGACAATAGATCTCGCTCGGAACCTTCCCTGGCAGCCGGCCTTGGGCAGCCTCCCTGTAACTGGTCTCCATCTGCGTGTAACTCTCGTCGATGTGAAAGGTTCCGCTGAAGGCATCAGCCCCGGAGTTGGCTCGGTCCTTTAACCGGGGCAAACGATGCAGCAGCATGTTGATCTTGAAAACCGATCCTTCATCGGTCGCATCTGGTTCATAGGATTGGCCGAGGAGCTGGGCCAGGACGTTTAGTCCGAAATTCACCAGAACAAAGCGCGCTTCTACTGCCTGCGGTTTGCCATCAATCTCGAACTCCACCGTTCGCTTGTCACCGGTCAGGCCGAGGCCCTTGATCGTTACCCGGGTGACCATCTCGGCGCCGTGCTTGCGGACCGTAAGTTCGAGTTGGCGCGCGACGTTTCCCATGCCGCCCACCGGAACCTTCCACTCACCGGTCTTGTTTCCAATCAGGTGATAAAGAAAACAACGATTTTGCAGAAGTGACTCGTCGTGGGCATGGGTAAACACTCCGATTTTCCCGTCGGTCATGACCAGGCCGCGAACGAGGTCATCCTGAAGGTAGCGCTCGATTACGTGACCGAGCGGTTCTTCCACGAGACTGCGCCAGGCTTCTCGGCCGTGCGCGCTGCCCGCAAAGCTCTCTTCCATCGTTGCCTTGGTTTGTAGCCGTTGGAGCATGGTGGGCCAGACATTCTCCGCCAAGGTCTTGGACAGCGCGTAGAACCGCTTCATCGCATCAAACTCCGCCTCACTCCCGGTTAACTCTGCCATCGACTGGCGACTCTGCGCTTCAGACACGTTGCTCAGGAGCAGGCCGCCATGGCGCCCGTCCCTCGCATAGGGAGTGTAGGAAGCGATTTCGCGGCGGCGCAGCTCGAGATTCAATCCCAGATCGTCAATAATCTTTTGCGGGAAAAGACTAACAAGATAGGAGTAGCGGGAGAGGTAGGCGTCGTAATCTGGAAAGACCTTTTGCGAAGTGGTCGCTCCCCCGATGTAGTCGTTCTTCTCCAGCAGGAGCACGCTCAGCCCGGCGCGGCTCAGATAGCTGGCAGCGACGAGGCCGTTGTGACCCGCACCGAGAATAACCACATCGTATTTGGATTTCATAATGTCGACCGGGGCGAACCGAGGAGCAGCTTAATGGGCCGTGGGCCTTGCCGGGGAGCGTCTTCTTTGCGCATAAATAATTGCAGCAGCGACCAGGCTTAAAGGCACCGCGACCTGGGGCGCGTATACAGCCGTTCGAAAAGTGACGCTGCGCAGGAAAAGAACGCCCTGGGCTGAGACGGAGTTGGCGTAAACGGCGGCCGCCTCGTAGCCGATAAAGAGCGAGGCCGCGGCGATAACAATCCAAAAGAGATAGCGCCACGCCTCTGACTGGGAGGGGTCGGACCGGGACGCGGGTTGGCGTCGTAGCCAGATCCAATAAGCAATGACCACGATCGCAAACCCAAGCACGGTGCTCAGTTCCTGGAGCACCAGATAGACCCGCACATTAAGGCTACCGAGTTGCACAACAGGAGTCATGAGCCACGGGATGCGCTCGACAAACCAGCCGCGTTCATGGGTAAAAGCATCCCAGAAGTTATGACTCCAGGCGCCGAGTAAGAGCGAGGGGAGAATGACAACCCAACGGCCCAGAGCCGTCGGAAACTCCGGACAAAGAGTCAACAGTGACTGTCGATGCGGTGCGGGAAGAACGTAACAAAGCGGTTTGCAGAAGAGGTAGAAAACGACCATCAAGAGCACGCCAATGGGAAGGCAGGCGAGCAGGCTGCCCGGGAGGGTGTGGGCGAACGTCGCGAGCTGGAAGTTGTTGACATAGTAGCCTATGTCCGGTGTCAAGCTGCCGAAGATGAGTGCGGCGAAGTCGAGCGGACGCGGCGTGAAACGCTGCAAGGGCAAAACCAGCGCCGGATGAGAAACGGTCCACGGCATGGGCGGCTAGCTGACTTTCTCCGCCACGATTTCGAGGACTAGAGGCGTGATCAAGCGTGAGTTCGGATTCGCGCTCGCCTCAGCCAGCTCCTGTTTCACCCTGGCGACAAAGTCATCATCGATCCTTCCAAGTTCCTGCAGCCGGGCCAGTCCGATCCCGACAAAGGAAGCCGGCCATTGCCACATATAGTCACTGGGCCCGACGCAATAGATCCGCGGCATCGTGGTTTTAACTTTGAAGCCGTGTTGCTCGAGATAAGCGGGAAGATCGAGCGCGATATCGGCTTTCCCGCCGACCGCGGTCCAGCTCGCCTTGACCTCTTCCGCGAAACGCTCCTGGTGGGGGAGCCGGGGAATAAAACGCCAGGTCAGATAGTGGGCATACTCATGAAAGATGGCGAAACCTCCCGGGCGCATCACGCGTCCAAGTTTTTGCACGAGCAAGGCGGGATCGGTGACAAAGGAAGCCACCCAACGGCACCACGAAAAGTCGAATGCCTCTTCCGGCAAATCATCGGTCATCAAGTCCAACTCGTGGACCTGCAGGTTATTCAAGCCATGGGCGCGGCATCTTTCCTGGAGCGCGCGGATGAAATTACTCGAGCGTTCCAAGGCGACGACCTTGCCCGTCGGCCCGACAATTTCAGCCAGATCGACCGCGGCGTAACCGGGCCCGGCCCCGACGTCGAGCACGCGGCTCCCGAGGGTAATCCCGGCTTTTTGCCAGCAATCGAGCGCGATCGAGCGCCAGACGCGGTGCTGCAATCCGAGCCGGGCCAGCTCCTCGTCGTGCGTCCCCAGCACGTAGTCGCGTTCCGTCGCCATCTGCAGACGATTCCATCGGTGGGCGTTTTTCCCAGACGAATTTTCGTCCGCCGAACAGAAACCGCCGGGAAGCGCCTCAAGCGCAGGGGTTTTCGTTAGGGCGACGGTCTGCTGGTCGCGTCCGGGGCAGGCTGGGCCGGAGTCACGACGGTCTCGCCTTCCGGGAGGCGTTGCAGACTCTGTTCCGTCTTCTCGATCGCGCCTTGGGCGCTGGCCTTGACCTTGACCTCGAAGGAGCGGGCGCCTTTCTCCGGTGCCGCCGCGATCCGGAAGAGCGCCGCCATCAGGTCGCACGATTCCTGTTCAAAAATCGGTCCATGTCCGCGGATGATCTCTTTCGGGACGCGCAACACCCAGTAGTTGGTCCGATTCTCGCCCTGGCGCTGGATTCGCCATTGCTTCCATTTCGAGCGCGTCCCGGTGTAAAGGGTGACGTTCTCAAACGCGCCGGCGGGATTTTTCAGATTCATGTCAAAAGGATCGACCGGCAATTCCGGGGTTTCCTCCCGGGGCAGATCGAGGAGGCGATGACTCACGAGCGAGTCGTTATGCCCGGGAGTGCGGGTGAAATAGTTATACTGCGAGGTGTCACGATTCTCCTCGCGATATTCGCGAAACGCGCCCGTGAGTAACTTCGGAATGTTGGAAAGCTTTGTCCCGATGGGGAAAGCAACATCGGTCGCCTTGTCGGCATCCGAGCTGATCATGATGACGTGCGGCGCCCCGAGCGGCGGGGTGGTGTCGCGATACATGTCGATCAACTCCTTCGAGTAGATCGATTCCGCCGCGGAATTGACCAGCAGAATCAGATCGGCCGGTTTAAAGACGCGGTCGGCCCTTGTTTTCTTCCTCCCGGGAACAAACGGCTCTTCATAAAGCAACGTGCCGACCAAGGCCTGCGCCAGCGCCTTTTCCAGGACGAGCGCGCCAAAGGAATGGCCGATCACAATGGTGCGCGAAATCCCCGGCGTATCGCGGCGCGCCGTCCGGATGAGGGTAAAGATCGCTTCCGTGATCGGCGTGCTCGAGGAAATGCGGGTGGCGGCATTCTTGCGCGAGTAAAAGCTGGATTGTTTGCTCAGCCAGGTCGCCGCATCCACCAGCGGATTGACGCGATGGACCACCCGCCCGCGCCACCCGAGATAGACGCCAAAGACTTGCAGGCCGGATTTCTGGACCGTCTCGTTGGCGGTCAAACGAGCGAGCAAGCCGCGAAATTGCTCCACGTCCGAGGCATCCTTTGGATTGGAATTGTTCTGCCAGCCATGGATGTAAGTCACGAGCAGGACAGGCCGGCCGGTCTGACGAATCGCCTGGACGGTCTTGCGCAGTTGATCGCGATCCCAGAAGTCGCCCTGCTCATCGAACTCGATGAAGCCTAAACGATAGATGTCCTTTCCCGCTCCAATCGCGCCTGGGGTCACGGCCGTCTGACTTGGCGCTTCGCCCAAGTGGTAAGGACGATTGGCCGCGCAACCGGCGAGGAGGAAGGCGAGGGCGCACCGGAAGAGTCCGGTCACGTATACGGCTCGGGCGCAGGCATTCATCGGGGAATTCGGTTGTTTACGGGATATCAAAAGCGAGCAGGTCGGTCAACGCATGTGGCGGGCTGACGACGGGGGTGCCCCCTCCAAGACTTTCTATTTCTTTGGCATTACACCTGCATTACAGAATCCATACAGCGCGATTTTCCGTTGTTAGGCGGCTTGGAATTCTGCGACTTCTCTACCCGCTCGCGCGGAAGCCGCCGCCGCGAGGGTGTGCTTTAATTTCCTTTTACGATGACAACTTCCGAAATTTTCCTGATCGCGATGGTGATCATCTTCACCGTGCCCTACCTCGTCTGGAGGCTGTTGCGGACGGAGTATTACGCGCCGCTTGTCGTGGTGCAGATCATCGGTGGCATCCTGCTTGGGCCCGGGGTGTTAGGGGCGGCTTTCCCCGATTACTACAATTTCGTTTTTAACCCCGCGGTCATCGCCCATCTCAACGGCATCGCGATGTGGGCCGTGATGCTCTTCGTCTGGGTGGCGGGGATCGAACTCGATATCCAAAAAGCGTGGCGTTATCGCCGCGAGACCGGCATCACCGCCGGGCTTGCTCTTGGGGTGCCGCTGCTTTTCGGCTGCGGCGCGGCGGTCATCATGACCTTTATGAGCGACCAATGGATGGGACCGAAAGGGCATCCGTGGCAACTGATCGTCGGGGTCGGCATGGCCTGCGCCGTGACCGCGCTTCCGATCCTGGTCCTGTTTTTGGAAAAGCTCAATATTTTGCGCGAGCCGATCGGTCAGCGCATTCTGCGTTACGCCAGCCTCGATGACGTCGCCATCTGGGGCGTGCTCGCGCTCATCCTCCTCGACTGGGATCGGGTCGGCCGACAACTCGGATTTCTCGTCGTTTTCGCGGTAGCCGCTTACCTCGTCCGCAAACTGATGTGGCGAATCCCGGAGCGCGATCGCTGGTTTGCCGGGCTTATCTGGCTGGCCGTCTCAGGTCTTGCGGCCGACTGGGCCGGGCTGCATTTCATGGTCGGGGCTTTCCTCTCCGGCGCGGTGCTCGATGCCGCCATGTTCGATCAAAAGCAGATGGATTTGTTCCGCGGCCATGTCCTGCTCGCGATCATGCCCGTCTTTTTCCTTTCCACCGGGTTGCGCACGAACTGGCAGGTGGGCGGGTCGATCGTTTTTGCGGCGGGCGCGCTCCTCCTGGTTGCATCGGTCGGCGGCAAGCTGGTCGGCGTGCACATCGCCGGGAAGATTCTGAAATGGGAAAAGGGCGAGGCTTCCATTATCGGTTGGCTCCTGCAGACGAAGGCTTTGATCATGATCATCTTCGTCAACATCCTCCTCGATAAAGGCATCATCACGAATGTGACCTTCACCGCGACACTCCTGATGGCGCTGGCCAGCACGATGCTGAGCGTGCCGCTCGTCGGGCCGAAGCTGGCCCGGTTAAAGTCACTGATCTCCAGGTCTTCCTAACGAATAGTTATTTCGACAGCTTGACCAGCAGCTTGCGGCCCTTGAACTGAATCCCGTTCAGTTTTTTCAAAAGCAGCGGCACGCGCGCTTCCGCGACATCGACCAGCGTCTTCGTCGCCTGCAGATGGATCGCGCCGATCTCGCCTTTCGGAATCGCGGTTACACCCTGCGATCACGCCGACGAAATCTCCCGGCTGCACCGAATGCGCGCGTCCGGCATTAAAGGCGAGGCGAACCATGCCCGCTTCGTGCGAGACCATCCCCGCCTCTTCGCGCGGTCCGCTTTGCGGCGGCCGCTCGTTCCGTTCGCGGCGTCCGCGCGGCGGTCGGTCGGTTTCGTAGTCGTCGCGGCTCCGTTCCCGGCGTCCCCGCGCGCCAGGGTCAGGCCCGCGATCGTAGTCGCGCCGCGGCCGGTCTTCCGGGATCGGCTGGCCCGGGCGCGTCTTGTCTTCGCCTAACAAGTGAATGAGCGCCGAGGCGATGTCGGTCGGAGTGTGTCCCTGCTCGAGCAACCGGTCGAGTAGTTCATCGTGGCGTTTGTATTCGCCCTTCGCCAGCGTCTCGCGCAATGCTTCGGCAAAAACCGTCGCGCGCCGGCCCTCCACTTCCTCGGCGGACGGAATCTTTTCGCGCCGGATGCGGCTCTTGGTGAAACGCTGGATATTCTCCAGCCGGTAAATTTCCCGCCCAGCGACAAACGTCACCGCCTTGCCGCCCTTGCCCGCGCGGCCCGTGCGGCCGATGCGATGCACGTAATCCTCGCCGTCGTGCGGCAGGTCGTAATTGAAGACGACTTCGATGTCGTCCACGTCGAGCCCACGCGCCGCCACGTCGGTCGCGACGAGAATCTCGATCGCGCGTTTGCGAAATTTCCCCATCACCCGCTCGCGCATCGCCTGGGTCATGTCGCCGTGCAGTTTGTCCGCGTTGTACCCGCGCGCCGTGAGATGCTCGGTCAGGTCGTCGACCATCATCTTGGTCGCGCAAAAAATGATCGCGAGCTTGATGTCCTCGAGATCGATCAGACGGCAGAGCACCTCCAGCTTGGAGCGGCGATCGACTTCGTAATAAATCTGCTCGATCGCCGGCACGGTCAGCGCCTCGGCTTCCATCCGCACATTGACCGGATTGCGGGTGAACGTCTTGATCAATTCCTGGATCGGCCGCGGGATGGTGGCGGAAAAAAAGACCGTCTGCCGCTCGTCAGGCACTTCGCGCAGGATGGTCTTGATGTCGTCGACAAAGCCCATGTCGAGCATGCGATCGGCTTCATCCAGGATCACCATCTTGATCTGGTCGAGCCGCAGGCTCTTGCGCTCGAGGTGATCCATCACCCGGCCCGGCGTTCCGATAATGATCTGCGCGCCCGCGCTCAGGCCGCGGAATTGCCGCTCGTAGGATTGTCCGCCGTAGATCGGCAACTCGCGCACTCCGCGTTTGAAGAAGGCGAGCTTCGCGATTTCTTCCGCCACCTGCACCGCCAGCTCGCGCGTTGGGCAGAGCACGAGCACCTGCGGCGCGCGCAGGCTGGCGTCGACCAGCTGGATCGCGGGAATTCCGAACGCGGCCGTCTTTCCGGAACCGGTTTGCGATTGCCCGACCACATCGGCGCCTTCGAGCAGGACGGGGATCGCGGCCGATTGGATCGGCGAAGCTTCCTCGAAGCCCATCCGCTCGATTGCTTTTAAAATTTCCGGAGCGAGTCCTAGCTCCGCGAATAACTTCTTCTGCATCCGCTACTAGACCATGTCCGGGCTCCGAATACAGCGGTTGCATCCCTGGAAATTTTCATCACCAGAAACCGATCGGTTAAGTATCTTCCGGGGAAATGAACGTCGCTGGCCGTCCTTATCGTACTATCTGGCTCAAACCGGACGATGACCGTGTCGTGCAGTTAATCGATCAGCGGGCCTTGCCGCATCGGTTCGTGATCGAGGATGTCGCGACCGTCGCGCAGATGGCGTCGGCGATCCGCGACATGCACGTCCGCGGGGCGGGGCTGATCGGGGCTGCCG
>CAVYJY010000014.1:0-143889 GCA_963768965.1 uncultured Verrucomicrobiae bacterium
GTGAATGTGCTGCGGATCGCGCGAGAATGGATAGCCCCCGGGCCGGATCGTTTCGAAGACATAACGGCCGGCCGCATCGCTGCGCGCCCAGCCGCGCAGGCGGCCGTGGCGTTGCGCGCTCGTTCCTTTGGTCGCCGAATCCTTCGGGTAACGGCCGCTGGCGTTGGTGTGATAGGCGTAAACGATCACGCCCTCGATCGGTTTGCCATTGCGGTCGCGAACCGTGCCTTCGATTCGCAACGGCGTGCCCGGTTCATCGGGCGGGGCGATCCGCGCGATCGATGCGATCTCCGCCGGCATCTGCACATAAACCGATTCGCACTCCTCGCACGGTCCGCCCACGACCGGTTCGCGCGCGCTCGCGGCCACGGAGGCGAGCGCGAGGATGCGCGCCGACAACTGAGCCATCGATTCATTTGAAAACTTCTAGACCCGCGAGCCGCGGCGGCGCGGGGTACCGGAGCCGCACGAGTATTTCACTGCTTCGCGTTTCGGTTCAATTCTCATCCTGCGAGAGCAGGCGCAAATTGGTGCTTGCCATGCTTTCCTCATCCACCAGACGCTCTCCGGATGGATCCGTCTCGGAACCTGCTCCGCGTAATGCTCTTCGCTGCGCCGCCGGGTTGATTGTCGTGGGCGGCGGATTCTGGGCCCGCGCCGACTCGGCCGTCCACCTCTGGCTGTGGCCGGATGGGCAACTGAGCTATCTCTTCATCGCATCAATTATCCTGGCCGAAGGCTGCACCATGGGTCGGACCGCGGCCACGCTCGACCTGAATGCTGCCCGGGGCGGCGCCTTGGGATTCGCCGCCATGAACGGCGGCCTCGCGGGCTACACTCTCTGGCTGCACAGCCAGCGTCACGGAGGGGCTCTTGTTAGGCTGGGCCATCGTCTGCGGTGCGCTCGCCGTGGGCGCGCTGTTTCTGTTTGTCCTCGGCGGCAGGAATCCGCGCCCCGCCACCCCGACGCCTCCGTTCGTGCGGGTGTCGTTCTCATTTTTGCGCTCGCGCTCTTTACCGCCACCGCCATGCTGCTGCTGCGAGCCCCGGTGGTTTTTCCATGGCGATTGAAGCCGGAGAGCTCGCTCATGTTCGGGTTCCTCTTTCTCGCCTCGGCCATTTACTTCTTTGACGGCTGGTGGCGTTCGAGCCTGGCAAACAGTTACGGACAACTGATCGGTTTCCTCGTCTACGACCTCGTCCTCATCCCGCCCTGCCTGCGCCATTGGCCAAAAACGCCGGCGGCTTTCGCATCAGTCTCGCGATCTATCTTGTTGTGCTCTTCTGGAGCGCGCTTGTGGCGATATGGTTCCTCTGGAAACATCGCGCCCGGCCAAAAACCTGACCGCTCACGCTGGAGCGCCATTGCAGGGCAGGCGCCTCGCTGCGCATTTTTTGAATGACTTTCCACCTTTCCACTCCGAAGAACTAGCGGCCTCCTCCGCCATCGCTGATCTTGGGTCTGGTTAGTCCGAATCCACGCTTGCCTTATCGCTCGGCTGCAGTCGCCGCGGCTCCTTCCAGCGCCGTGTCCAATTCCACGCGGCTCCACTCCAGCGCGGCGGCGAGCGCGAGGAAGGTCTCCTCGCTCGTCGGGCAGCGCATGCGCGGGTTCAGGACCCGGTCGAGCCGCGTTTTGATCGAGCCCGGAGCAGGGGCGATGCCGTCGCGCTTGAGCGCTTCGCCGAAACGCTCAAGCAGGCGACGCGGCGATAGCCCCAGGGCACGGGCGCGCTTCTCCAGGATTGCGATTTCAGCATCGGTGAGGCGTCGGGAACGTAACATCGCTTGGGATTCGATGAAGCAGCGGCAGACTAAGACGCGCCCGCATCGGCTGGGAAGCCTGAAAATTATTTGTCGTAATTTGTCGTGATTTGTCGTTAGCGCTTCCGCGCGCTCCCCTGCTTGAATCCGGGCGGTTCGTTTTCGCCATGCTTTCCCAGTCGTCTCCGATCCCATGAAAACCGCCCGCCCCCTTGGCATTCCGCCGTTTCCCCGGCACGGTGGAAACGTCTTTCCACACCACGCCGGCTTTCCACCGCACGCTGGAAGCGTTGTGCCACACCCGACGACCGATTCACCGCACGGCGGGAGCGTACCACCACGCCGGCGAGCGTCTGCCACACGGTGGAACGGTTCCACCACACCCGGGGCTCGCTCCACCGCACGGTGCGGCGGTTCTAGCACATCGGGAGCGCTCTCCACCAAACCGGCGGAGCTGCCGACCGCACCGGATTTCCCTTCATATCACCACTAGAAAGACAACTCATGCCTAAATCCGACTACATCCCGTCTGACAACGGGGCCTTCGCGGCGCAGCTCAATACCTTCAAGAACAACATCGGCGCGTACACGACCACCCTCGGGCTGAGCGGGCACGGTTACCGACCAGGCGGCGGACGCTGATTACTATAGGTATGTGCTGGCCTGCGATACCGTCATGAAAACCGCCGCCCAGGAATTTTCGCGCTGGAAAGAACCCTGCCGCTACGGCGAGCCCTTCGCCTGCACCGGGACGCCGGCCGCGCCGGTCCTGCTGACGGCTGTTCCCCCGGTTGCCCCCGCCGTTGAGCAGCGGTTCCGGGCATTGCAAAACAGATCAAGGCCCATGCTGCCTACAACACCGCCATCGACGAAGCGCTCGCGGTCGAAGGACCGGAGACGGGCAGTCCCGACATGGCGACAATCCAGCCCCCGATCACGGCCAAGAACCAAGGGCGGGACGGTGTTGGTGGGTTGGGATTGGGGCGGTCACCGCGCATATCTCGATCTCTGCGGACTCCAGGTCGACGCGGCGAGGGGGAGCGGCTTCACTCTGCCAGCCTACGACAGCACCTCGGGCTACACCGACACAGAGTCCCTCCCTGCGACTCCGAAGAAGTGGACCTACCGCGTGGACGACCACGGCGTCGGGCAATGGAGCAACCCGGTGAACCTGACGGTGGGCGGGTAATGTGAGTCCTAGAAATGCTTTTCCGTTCGCTCTCCCTCATTTGCCGCTTCTCGGAATTTTCTCGTCATGCAACCTGACACCCTTTCTCCCGGAATGGCCGGTACAAAACCAAACAACAACACAGACACTAGAAAGAAATACAACCATGTTATATCTCACTGCGATATTCATCTCGCCGCTCTACTTTGCCATCAAAGGCAAGTGGGGCGCATGCCTTCTGAATTCCCTCTTTTATGGAACGGCGGTACTGCTCCTCGTCACGTTTATCGGCGCATTTCTCGCGCCGATTCCCTGGTTCGTCGCCGCTGTCCATGCGATATGGGATCTCCGCAAACAGCTTATGGAGGAGCAAGCGACGATCATGGCGGACAAGATGGCTGCTGCCATGCGGCAATCTCCCCCGCCACCTCCTGCGGTTTAATCCTGACTCACGACTCGCCATATGGCCAACGACGACAGGGACAGTTTTGCGTCCGCTTTCATTCGCGGATGGAGAAGAACCTGGTTATCGTTCGGCCAGTGGCTTGGCGGGTGTCTGCCAGTCTTCATAATCGTAGGGTTCCTCCTTTTTCTGCTCGTATTCATTGCCATTCTCAGCTCGCACCGGTAGTTAAATCATCCCTGCAGCGAACCTATCGAGGATGTCACAAGCCTAGCTCCCCTTCGCGAGCCGCCGGAGCTTACGCGCGATTGCAGTCCGCGCGCAGACGAAGCAGCCGGAAGCGCAAGCCTCTGGCTGACTTTCGTCAATTTCTGCTCGACCCCAAGGTTCGCATGGCTTTCGCACCCGTCTTCGCCCGGCTCGACGAACTGATTATCGGCTGTGCTTCCGAACGTTCGCCTTTATCGTCAGGCAAGGTCGCCTGGCGCCGTGAGAAAACATCTCACATTCGCCCGAGCGAGCATGGTCTTGCGGCATCGGATGTGGATCGTTTGCTCCGCCTTGCGAAGGATCTCCCGCGCATCCAGGTACCTCTGCGCATTTATGCGCGAACTCGACGAGCCGTTCTGGTTCGACGGGGGCTTATTGAGGGCATTCCCGCCGAAGCTCCACGCGAAGCCTGCCCCCGCGGCACCGACGAAGCTGTGCCCTCCAGGCTCCCGGGGGTGCCTACACGCGTGAGCGACGGCGGCCGCTGCCGCGGGGGTATTTCACCGGCTTGCGCTTTGATTCTATCTTCGTCAGGCCGGTGCCGCTCTTTACTTCCATGATCTGGTCGCGGAGTAGTGCGGCCCGCTCGAACTCGAGGTTGGCGGAGGCGTTGCATCTTTCTTCCAGTTCGCGCAGGAGTTCGGTGAGGTTGAAGTCACCGCCGGCTTCGTTCACGACCGCGGCGGCGATCTCGCGGCCGCGCAGAATGGTGTGGAGGCTTTCCTGCACCGCGCGCCGGACCGTCGTCGGGGTGATGTTGTGCTTTTCGTTGTACTCCATCTGCTTGCTGCGGCGGTAATCGCTGATCGAGATAAGGGCCTGCATGCTTTGCGTGACGGTGTCGGCGAAAAGGACGACTTCGCCGTTGATGTGGCGGGCGGCGCGGCCGGCGGTCTGGATGAGCGAGGTCTGGCTGCGGAGGAAGCCTTCCTTGTCGGCGTCGAGAATGCAGACTAACGACACTTCCGGCAGGTCGAGGCCTTCGCGAAGAAGATTGATGCCGACCAGAATATCGAACTCGGCCGCGCGCAAACCGCGCAGGATTTCCACCCGCTCGATCGTGTCGATGTCGCTGTGCAGGTAACGCACTTTTAACCCGACATCGCGCAGATAATCGGAGAGATCTTCGGCGGTGCGCTTGGTCAGAGTGGTGACGAGGATGCGCTCCTGAATTCCACCCGCTATTCCACACCTAAGACGGTTTCTTTTCCGTACCGTGACCCTGCCTGAATCGTTATGAGACCGTCATGGCAAAGGAAAAATGCATCGCGTACCAGCTTAACACCAACGATTTAGCCGAAAAACATCGGTCTTATGATTTTTTGCTCGATTCCGCGGCGCGTAGGCGCTAAAAAGTCCTCCAAGCCCCAATTATTCCTGCCCTATGAGCGTCCTCCCTTTTGTTTTCCGCGGCCTTCGCCGGCTCATCGCTCCGCCTCCGATTCGGGACAATCACCTCTCAAATCCGCCTGCGCAAGGGAGAATCACGGCCAAGGATATCTACGAGAACGAACTGGCCGATGTCGAAAACCATAGCCCAGAAATCGAATTCCTCCTCAAGTATGTGTGGGGCACAATCGAATCAACCTGCGCTCATTACACAGTCCGAGTAAGCGGCGTCGACGTGCGCTCAGGCTGGCGTCACCTACCTCACCCGCCGCGGCGAAGCACCCCACCCGGACCTGCCCGCTACGCCGACACCGCCCACTCCCCTAGCCGCCGTCCGGAAGTTTTCGACGCCCAATTCTGTGGAACATTGCGCCTAACGAACAGAACCATCCCATACTATGAACACGCTGCACACAAAACAGATCCTGTCTTATCACCGCCTCCTCACGAGTTTACTCGCCGGGGCTTTCCTCGTCCTCTTCCTCGCGCCCGCTCGCTCCCAGAATGCGCGGGACGTATCATCGCATCCCACCAAGGCTAATATTAATTCGGGCGTGCGTGGCAACAGCCATCATCTCGGCGAGAACGCTCCGGCCGTCGGCGGACCCATTCTCTATATCGATGACTCGGACGGTTTCTTGGGCACCGTAAATGTTGAGACGGGGGAAACGACGGTGATTGGATATACGGGAGTTATCCTGACCGATATTGCCTTTTCTCCTGCGGGGATCCTCTATGGCATCTCTTTCACGAGTATTTACACAATCGATGCGCTAACTGCGGTCCCGACATTTATTGGGGATCATGGAATCGCGGAGGGCAATGCTCTTGTCTTCAACGCCGATGGCGTGCTTTACGCAGCTGGTGCCGGCACATCTTTCCTCTACACCATCAATCCTGCGACTGGAGCCGGTCAGGCTCTGGGCGACATAGGGTTTGCCTCCGCGGGTGATTTGGCTTTCTACAACGGCGTTCTTTACATGAGCTCCGAGACGGACGAGCTGATTCAAATCTCACTCTCCACCTTTCAAGGCACTTCGGTCGGACCGATTGGATTTGGTGAGGTTTTCGGGCTGGCGACGGGCGATAATGGAGTTCTTTATGGGGTTGCGGGAACCCAGGTGTTCTCGCTGAACGTAACCACGGGAGCGGGGAACCTCGTCAGCGACTACCAGGGTGCCGGCCTCGGATCTGCGTTTGGGAGCAGCTTTGTTTCCGAATCCGCGCTCGCCCGGTCGGTTAACATTTCTACGCGCTTGAAGGTTCAGACCGGGGACAACGTCCTGATCGGTGGCTTCATCATTGCCGGAAATGGTTCAAAAACCATTCTGTTACGCGCTATCGGCCCCTCCCTTACCAGCGCGGGCGTGACCGGCGTGCTGACCGATCCTATACTCGAGTTGCACAAGCCGGACGGGACGGTCATCACGAACAATAACTGGAAAGACAGCCAACAAACGGCAATCGAGGCCACAGGGATCGCCCCGACGGACAATCTGGAATCGGCTATCTTGAACACCCTGGCGCCTGGGTTGTACACCGCCGTTGTTAGGGGCAATAACAACGGCCGTGGCGTGGGTTTAGTCGAAATTTTCGATCTCCAGGCGGACTCAGGTTCACAGCTCGCCAATATCTCCAGCCGCGGCCGCATAGAAACGGCAGACAATGTCATGATTGGGGGATTTATTCTTGGTGGAGCTGGCTCGAACAGTCCAAAGATTGTGGCGCGTGTCATCGGTCCTTCGCTTAGCGCTTTTGGTGTGACGGGAGCCCTGCAAGATTCGACACTCGACCTCTTTAATGTCAATGGGGTGATGCTAGCGACAAACGACGATTGGCGGGATTCACAGCAGGCCGAAATCGAGGCTGATCAACTCGCGCCCAGCGACAATCGAGAGTCGGCTCTCGAGATTCTCCTTGGCCCTGGTCTTTACACCGTTATCGCCCGCGGAAAGAATAACACTACCGGCGTAGGGTTGGTTGAAATTTACAATCTAAACTAAAGGGCTGCCTACTCAGGCCCGCGGACCCCGGGTGCCGGAGCCGCGCGAATATTTCACCGGCTTGCGCTTCGGTTCGATCTTCGTCAGGCCGGTGCCGCTCTTCACTTCCATGATCTGGTCGCGCAAGAGCGCGGCGCGCTCGAACTCGAGATTGGCGGAGGCGGTTTGCATCTCTTCTTCCAGTTCGCGCAGGAGCTCAGTCAGGTTGAAGTCGCCGCCGGCTTCCTGGATGACGGAAGCAGCGATCTCGCGGCCGCGCAGGATGGTGTGGAGGCTCTCCTGCACCGCGCGCCGGACCGTCGTCGGGGTGATGTTGTGCTTCTCGTTGTACTCCATCTGTTTGGTGCGACGATAATCGCTGATCGAGATCAAGGCCTGCATGCTTTGCGTGACGGTGTCGGCGAAAAGGACGACTTCGCCATTGATGTGGCGCGCGGCGCGGCCGGCCGTCTGAATGAGCGAGGTCTGGCTGCGGAGGAAGCCTTCCTTGTCGGCGTCGAGGATGCAGACTAACGACACTTCCGGCAGGTCGAGGCCTTCGCGAAGAAGATTGATGCCGACCAGAATATCGAACTCGGCCGCGCGCAAACCGCGCAGGATTTCCACCCGCTCGATCGTGTCGATGTCGCTGTGCAGATAACGCACTTTTAACCCGACATCGCGCAGGTAATCGGAGAGATCTTCGGCGGTGCGCTTGGTCAGGGTGGTAACGAGGACGCGCTCCTGCAGTTCCACCCGCGCCCGGCAGAGCTCGATCGTGTCGTCGATCTGGTTCTTTAATCCCTTGAGCGTGATCTTGGGATCGAGCAGACCGGTCGGGCGAATGATCTGCTCCATCACGAGCGGCATGCCCGGAGTGTGGACATCGAATTCTTCCGGCGGTTGATCGGTCCGGCTGAGCGTCTTCGGCGCGGTGCCGGGCAGGACGAAGGGCACTTCTTCTTCCATCCCGATCCGGTCGCGCTTGTGCGGGTAATAGCCGGTGTTGCCGACGATGCTGTTCTTGATCTCGAACTCAGCCGGGGTCGCGCTGACGTAGACGAGCTGGTTGGCGTTGCCCATGAACTCGGGGAAATTGAGCGGGCGGTTGTCGAGCGCGCTCGGGAGGCGGAAGCCGTACTCGACGAGCACCGTTTTGCGCGATTTGTCGCCCTCGTACATGCCGCCGATTTGCGGGATGGTGGCGTGCGATTCGTCGATCACGAGGAGGAAATCTTTCGGGAAAAAATCGAGGAGCGTGAACGGCTTCGAGCCCGCCGGCCGGCCGGAGAGATGCCGCGAGTAGTTCTCGATCCCGTTGCAGAATCCCATCTCCTGCAACATCTCGAGGTCGTACTCGGTCCGCATTTTCAGGCGCTGCGCCTCGAGCAGGCGGCCCTGCGATTCGAGGAAGCGGATCCGGTCGTCGAGCTCGGTCCGGATCGAAGTCAGGGCGCGGTTCAACTTGTCCGCCGGGGTGACGAATTGCTTGGCCGGAAAAAAGGTCATCACGCCTAACGACTCGTGAGCGTGCCCGGTGAGCGGGTCGAAGCGCGTGATCGCGTCCAGCTCGTCGCCGAAAAACTCCAGACGGACCGCTTCCTCATCCGCGGTCGCGGGGTAAACCTCGACCACGTCGCCGCGGACCCGGAATTTTCCCCTGACGAAATTCATGTCGTTGCGCTCGTAGAGCATGTCGACCAGCCGGCCGAGCACGGTCTCGCGCGAGACCTGCTGGCCGCGTTTCACCGTCAGCAGCATGCGCAAATAATCCTCCGGCGAAGTGACGCCGTAGATGCACGACACACTCGCGACCACGATCGTGTCGCGCCGGGTGAGGAGCGCGCTCGTCGCCGAAAGCCGGAGCCGCTCGATCTCCTCGTTAATCGACGAATCTTTCTCGATGTAAGTATCGGAGCGCGGGATGTAGGCCTCGGGCTGGTAGTAGTCGAAATAGCTGACGAAATACTCAACCGCGTTGCGCGGGAAGAACTGCTTAAACTCCGAGTAAAGCTGGGCCGCGAGCGTTTTGTTATGCGAAATGATCAGAGCCGGGCGATCCAGCTCCTTGATCACGTTGGCGATGGTAAAAGTTTTGCCCGAGCCGGTGACGCCGAGCAGGGTCTGATGCCGGTTGCCGGCTTCGACCGACTTGAGCAGCTTCGCGATCGCCTGCCCCTGGTCGCCGCGCGGGCGGTAGCTGGATTCGAGCTCGTAGGACATTCGTGGCAATATGGGACAGCCGGGGAGCGGGCACAACGGCCCCGGGTGCGCGACCTGCTGTCAAAGTTGCGTTATTCTCGCCAATCCAATTTGCCCTTTTATGAAATCCAAGCTCGCTCTCACCATCGCGGCCGGCCTTTTGGCCCTCGTTTCCTTCGCCCAGGCGGACACCTTTTACGTCGCAAATTTCGGGGTCAATTCGATCACCGAATATGACGACGACGGCAACGCCTCGCCTTTCACGAGCGCGTTTGTGAACGGCCCGAACGGCCTCGCGCTCGATAGCGCGGGCAACCTTTACGTCTCGACCAATAGCAACACGATCGAGAAATTTTCGCCTGACGGGACCGACCTCGGCGTCTTCGCCAGCACCGGGATCAACAACGCGCAGGGCCTCGCGTTCGACAAGAACGGCAACCTTTACGCGGCCAATTTCGGGACTAACACGATCGAGGTCTTCGCCCCGGACGGGACCGATCTCGGCGTCTTCGCCAATGTCATCCGACCGACCGGGATCGCGTTCGACACCGCCGGCCGGCTTTACGTGGCCAATTTCGGGAACACGATCGAGCGCTTCGCCGCCGACGGCACCCCGCTCGGCACCTTTGCCGACACCGGCCTGAACAATCCCGCCGGGATCGCCTTCGACTCGTTAGGCTTTCTTTACGCCGCGAACAATGCCGGGAACACGATCGAGGTTTTCAGCTCCGATGGAACCGATCTCGGAGCGGTCGCGGTCAGCGGCATTAACGCGCCGGTCGGGCTCGCCTTCGATAGCGAGGGCAGTCTTTACGTGGTCAACGCCGGGAGCACGATGATCGAAAAGATCACCACCAGCGGCAGCGCCACGATCTTCGCGCTGACCGAATTCAGCCCCGCCTTCCTCGCGATCAAGCGCGACTCGGTCCCGGGCGACGGCACCTCCACCCTGGTCAACATCTCGACCCGGCTGAACGTGCTCACCGGCGACAACGTGCTCGATGGCGGCTTTATCATCACGGGCGGCAACAAACGCATCCTCATCCGCGGGCTGGGGCCATCCCTGGCCGGCTCGGGAATCAATGGCGTGCTGGCCGATCCGCTCATCGTTCTCCACAGCGGGGCGACGGGCGAGATCATCATGAGCAACGACAACTGGAAAAATAATCAGCAGAGCGAGATCGCGGACACCGGTCTGGCGCCGACCGACGACCTTGAAGCCGCACTCGTCGTCACCCTCGCGCGCGGCGCTTACACCGTGATCAACCGCGGAAAACAGGAGACCACCGGTGTCGGCTTGCTCGAGATCTACGACCTCGAGTCCGGCGTCGGATCGGAGCTGGCCAACATCAGCACCCGCGGTTTCGTCGCGACCGGGAGCAACGTCATGATCGCCGGCTTCATCGTCACCAACAGCGCGAACGAGAGCGACCAGGTCATCGTCCGCGGCCTGGGCCCGTCGTTAGGCGCATTTGGGATTACCGATCCGCTGGCCGATCCGGTCCTCGCGCTCCACGACGTCAACGGCACTCTCCTCGCGAGCAACGACAACTGGAAAGACACGCAGCAAACCGAGATTGAAGCGACCGGGCTGCAGCCGACGAACGACGCGGAGGCGGCGATCCTCCGGACCCTGCCGCCCGGCGCCTACACCGCCATCCAGAGCGGCCAGGCCGGCGGCACCGGCGTCGGCCTGATCGAAGTTTACAATTTGCACTGATTCCCAGGCGCCAGGCGCGCTCTGCCCGGTCAGAGACCGATCCGTTGCAAAATCGTCGCAAACCTGGGATCGGCTCGCAGATTGTCGTAGACCGGGGTGACCCCGGCGTAGACGAGCCAGGGCGCGCGTTGATCAACCGCTCGCTCGAGCCAGAGAAAAGCCTGCTCGCGTTCGCCGAGACGGGCATAATACGAGGAAAGCGCGCCGGCCTCGCCGCCAGCCTCCTTTTTGTCGATTTCGATGGCCTGCTGCCAATAACCCCGGATCCCGGAAGCTTCGCAGGCCTTCCTGTAGGCGGCGAGGGTTTGTTCGTCCGCTCCGAGCTGTTGCTCCACTTTGAGCCACTGCGCGACCGCTTCTTTTTCGATTGCCTGCCGCCTCCAGGCTGAAAGCCAGCTTGCGCCGCGCCTGTACGAAGTCCGGGTCGGCTTGGAGGACTTTTCGCTCCTGTGCGATCGCCGCATCGTAATGGCGGGCGAAATAATGAATCGTGCCGATGTTCGCGCGAATGATAAGCGAAAGCGGATCGAGCTCTTCCGCTCGCCGCATCTCCTGCAGGGCCTCGTCCGTTCGCCCCCGCGCGGCCAGGAACATCCCGTACCAATGATGAGCGGTGGCATAGCTGGGCTTCAATTCGAGGGCGCGGAGATAATCGCGCTCCGCCCCCGTCCAATCCCAGTCGAAGAGGAACCTGGCTTGGGCGAGAGAAGCGTGGGCTTCGGCGAGCGCATCGTCGATCTCGAGCGCGCGCAAGGCGGCGCCGCGGGCGAGCGGAAATGATTCGTTAGGCGAAGCGTCGCCATATTCCCCGAGAGCGAGGTAACAATCAGCCAGCCCGCCATAGGCGGCGGCGTAGGCTGGATCGAGCTCGATCGCCTGCTGAAAAAACTTGAGCGCGCGCGTGACGTCTGCGGCCGTGCGCTTGTTCCAGGAATGGCGACCCCGGAGATAAGCGGCGAAAGCTTCCGCATTGCCGGTCCCGCGCCGCACAAAATTCTGCTGTTCCTCGGTCGTGAGGCGGAGCTGCAGCCCTTTCACGACGTGATGCGAAAAGAGGTCTTCAATCGCAAACAAGCTGGTGAACGGCTCGTTGAACGAATCCGCCCAGATCAGCGCGCCGTCGCTGACGCGCACCAGGCGCACACTCAATCGGACCCGGTCATGGTCCCGCTGGACGAGGCCGTCGATCACGCCGTCGACTTCCAAGGCGCGGCCCGCGGCGCGAGGATCCTGCTCTGCACCGCCGAATTTCAGCACCGAGCTGGTGGGACGAACGACAAACTGTTTCAACCGGCCGAGGCGAGTGTTAAGCGAATCCGACAAACCCAAGGCGAGATATTCATCGTCGGGCGCAGCGCCACCGGGAGACTTAAAAGGAAGCACCGCGATTGATTTAATCCGCGCCGGCGCGGGGGATTTTTCTCGCCGGAACGCTTCCCGTTCGTAGGCAATCAGTCCAAGCAGACCAAGCGCGACCGCGGCCAGAAGTGCGAGTTTCCGCCATGTCGTGGGGAACAACGCGCCATGCTCTTCGTCCGCGATGGCCGCTCCGTGGTCACCCTCCGGCTCGGCGCCATTGCTCGACCCGGTTCTTTCAACGCCGACCTCTTCTTCGACGATCACCGACGCCGGTCGCGATCGCTCGACGCTCAGCGGAGGATGTTCCTCCACCACTTCGCGTGTCTCGGCGACGAAACGGTAACCGATCCGCGGAATCGTCTCGATAAACTCGCTCGCACCGCCGTTCTGACCGAGCGCTTTGCGCAGGTGGGAAATCGCCACCGTCAGGTTGGCGTCTTCCACGATCGTGTCGCTCCAGATCGCGTCCATGAGGGCCTGGCGCTCCAGGACGCTGCCCGGGTTGCGGACGAGGAGAACGAGAAGATCGAGCGCTCGCGGCGGCAAAGGCACCGGCTGACCGCCGCGCGAAAGCCGGTGACGCTCCGGATCAATCCGGAACTCCCCAAATTCATAGAGGTGCCTTAGACCTATGGGAGACCCAGCGTTTCACCGCTCCTTCTTTAGAACTTTTTAGAACTATTTAGTCAATCCTTAAGGACGAGCGATTCCAGCACGCGGTAGGGGTCGGTTTCAACCAACCAAGATCATGAAACGACCTATTGCACTTCTCATCCTGGCGACGCTGGCCCTGCACGGCCGCAGCGTCCGCCGTCACCTTTAACGTCACTAATACCGACGACGCCGGAGCCCCGGTTCGCTCCGGCAGGCGATCACCGACGCCAACGCCATGGCGGGCGCGGACACGATCGTCTTCGCCATCCCGGGCACGGGCCAGAAGACGATCACGCTGCTGAGCCTGCTGCCGTCGATCACCGAGACCATCACGATCGACGGCGGCAACAACGGGAACGCCTCCGATCGCGTGGAGTTGACCGGCGACGCGCTCGCCACCGGCCTCGATGTGCAGGGTGCGGGGTCAAACGACAGCGCGATCCGCAATCTCGTCATCAACGGATTCACCAGCCGGCAGATCCTCGGGTTATTCACGAATAACCTCGTCGTGCAGAATTGTTATCTGAACTTAAACGCCGCCGGGACCGAGATCGTGCGCGGGCAGCACGGGGTGGAATTCGACGTCGGCTCCGGCGCGCTCATTGGCGGAACCAGCCCCGGGACCGGCAACGTGATCAGCAGCGCGCTCTCCAGCGGCGATCATTGTCAGCCAGGGCAGTGCGACCATTCAAGGCAACCTCATCGGCCTCAACGCCAGCGGCACCGCGCGCGTGGGCGACCCGCAATCCGTGGTGATTGCCAACGGGTCGGCCACGATCGGCGGCGCCGACCCGGGAGCGCGTAACGTCATCGCCGGCCAGACCGCGATGACCTTCGGCGGAAATCCCGCGCTCGGCCGCTCAACTCGGGAACGGTACAAGGCAACTTCATTGGCACCGACATCACCGGGATGCTCGGTCTGAACGCCGTCGGCCTCGGGATCAACGTCGCGCATGCGAGCGGGCGTCATGATCATCGGAAACGTCGATTTCCGGGAACCAGAACGCGATCCAGATCTCCTCCAGCGGCGTCAATGGCAACTCGCGCCGATACGACCACCGTGCAGGGCAACCTGGTCGGGGTTGCGGCCGACGGCGTGACGCCGTTAGGCAACAGCGTCGATGGCATCGCCATCGGACTGAGCAACGATAACGTGATCGGCGGCAGTGGCGCGGGCGAGGGTAACGTCATCGCCCACAACGGCGGCGTCGGAGTGCGCAACAACATCAGTCTCCGCACCCGAATCGAGGGCAACTCGATCTTCGCCAATGGCGGGCTCGGGATCGACCAGAACATCGTCGGCGTCACGCCGAACGATTTCCAGGACCTCGACGAGACGCAGAATTTCCCGCGCATCACCGCCGTCAGCCAAACCAGCACCGAGGTGACAATCTCCGGCCTGCTCGCGAGCCGCCCCAACTCCACCTACCGCCTGGAGTTTTTCGGGAACGAAGAAGCGGACCCGAGCGGGTTCGGCGAAGGTCAGACCTTCCTCGGCTCGACCGATGTCACCACCGACGGCGTCGGCGGGGCAGCCTTCGAAGTCACTCTCGCGACGGTCGGTTCGCCGAACGCCTTCACTGCCACGGCGATCGCTCCCGACGGGAACACCTCCGAATTCTCGCGCGCTTTCGGCAGCAAACTGCAGAACATCTCGACTCGGCTCAACATCCTGACGGGTGAGAACGTCCTCATCGGGGGATTCATCATCACCGGCGAGGATTCGAAGCGGGTGATTGTGCGCGCCATCGGACCGGCTCTGGGCAGCGTCGGCCTGGCCGGCGCGCTGGAAGACCCGGTCCTGGAATTGAACCAAGCCGATGGCACGGTCGTGACGAACGACAACTGGAAAGACACCCAGCAGACCGAAATCGAAGACACAGGACTGCAGCCGACCGACGACCTGGAATCGGCCATCGTTGCGACTCTGCCGCCCGGCGCTTACACCGCGGTCGTGAGCGGAAAGGATGGCGGGACCGGCATCGGCCTGGTGGAAGTGTACGATCTCGATGAATTCATCGGGCCGATTCTGGCGAATATCAGCACCCGCGGTTTTATCGACCAGGGAGACGACGTCATGATTGGTGGTTTCATCGCCGGACCGACCGGTAGCGGCACGGTCGATGTGGTGATTCGCGCGATCGGGCCGTCGCTGAGCGGGTTCGGCATCGCGGATCCCCTGCTCGATCCGATCCTGGAACTGCGCGACGCCAACGGCGGGCTTCTCGCCTCCAACGATAACTGGAAAGAGACACAGGAAACCGAAATCGAAGCCACCGGCCTGGCTCCGACTAACGATGCGGAATCGGCCATGCTCCAGACCCTGCCGACCGGCGCTTACACCGCGATCGTGCGGGGAGCGGGCGACACGACAGGGGTCGGGTTGGTCGAAGTTTACAACCTCGCCAACACACTTTAGCTGCCGGTAGTTTATACCCTTGAAAGTTGCGGGCCGCCTTTTCCGCGCGAGAAGGCGGCCCCGGGTGTGCGGTGGGCGGCGATCAAATTATTTCGCCCAGCCACACTTTCCCCCGCGCTTCGCAGAGCGAAGCGTCTACAGCCGAAAACGTCGCCTCCGCGTCTCTTGTGCGGCCGGGCGCGTGGGGTAATTTCCCGAAGATTGAAAAAGAACTCTTCGGCACGACGCGCTGGTCTCCTCCTTCTCTTTGGAATTTTTCTTTGCCTAACGACACCGGCGGCGACCGGGGCCGCGCCGCAGATGCCGGCGCCGGACCGCAGCGCCTGGCCGGCCGCGTTGCAGAGCGTCCCGCTCGATCGCCTCTCCTCCGGCGCGCTCAGCCTGCTCGATCGCGGCGGCGATCTCGTTAGGCCGCCAGCCCGCCCGGCCGTCAGCGCGGAAGCGACCGTCGCGGTCGCGCTCGACCTGCGGGTCGCGCCCAACCTTCGCCTCGGCGACGATCCCGCGCCGCTCCCGGCCAACATGCGGGCGCAGGCCGAGCCGCACATCGCGCGTTCGCCTAACGATCCGGATTTTCTCGTCGCGACTTTCCAGGAAGGCCGCTTTACCGATGGCGGTGCGGTCGATTGCGGCTACTCCGTCACGCACGACGGCGGTCTCACCTGGACGCGGGCGCTGATTCCCAATCTCACCACCGTCACCGGCGGCCCCTACCCGCGCGCGACCGATCCCGTGGCCGGGATCGACCTGGCCGGGCGGATTTTTCTCAATACCGAAGCCGCGACCAACGCGGATTTCACTGAGGGAATCATCCTCGTTAGCCGATCGCTCGACGGCGGGGCGACCTTTGACGCGCCCGCGGTCGTTTTCGAACCGGCCAGTTCCAATAATTTTCCGGACAAGCCCTGGATGGCGGTCAACACCTTTGTCGGCACCTCGACTCTCGGGCGCATTTTGGTGACGTGGACGCTTTTCGGCACGACCGACGCGTCCCCGATCCTGCGCTCCTACAGCGACGATCACGGGTCGACCTGGAGCCCGGCGCTGGCGGTTCATTCCGCCGGCCTGAGCACGCAGGGTTCGCAGCCCGTCTTCCTGCCCGACGGCCGGCTCGCGATCGTCTATTGGAATTTCGAGGGCGCCAACGGCGGCGAGGAAATCGACCTGGTCCTCTCGAACGACGGCGGCAACAGCTTTGGCCCGCCGACACTCGTGACGCCGGTCACGCGTTACGCCCCGACCAGTATCCGGAGTGGGGCGTTCCTGCCTTCGGCCGCGACCGATCGCACGGCCGGGAATCTCTACGTCGTTTACCAGGGGCGCGACGCCGCCCAGGCGCCACGGGTTTTTTTCACAAAATCGACCAACGCCGGCGCCAGTTGGTCGACGCCGATCGCGATCAGCGACAATCCCAACACCGGCGTTTTCAATCCCGCCGTCTCCGCTTCGCCCGACGGGCAAACGCTGACCGTATCGTTCTATGATCAGCGCGACAGCGGCGGGAATCCCCTCCTCTGCAATCTCTACCTCGCGCAGTCTTTCGATGGCGGCGCCACCTGGGGGCCCAATCTTCGCCTAACGAGCGAAACCACCGACGCCAGCCTCGCCCCGCTCACCGCCGGCGGTTACATGATCGGCGATTATCTCGGGATCGCGCCCACGACCGGCCCCGATGTGCCCGCGGTCCCGGTCTGGGTCGACACGCGCACGGGAAATCCCGATCCCTTCATCACCCGGGTCGGGATTGCGCCGGAAGTCGATTTCACCAGTTTCCAGGCCTCGCGCCTCTCGCTCGACCAGATCGACGATCCGCAGCTCGGCGGACCGGCTGGCAATGCCGATGGCGATGCCACGAGCAACCTCTCGGAGTTTCTCTCGCAGACCGAGCCTAACGACGCCGGCTCGTTCCTCATCACCGCGCGCCAGCTCAATATTTCGACCCGCGAAATGGTCGGCACCGGAGACAATGTCCTGATCGGCGGCTTCATCGTGAGCGGCACGACGCCGAAGGAGGTCATCCTGCGGGGCATCGGTCCTTCGCTCGCGGACTTCGGCGTGAACGACGTGCTGCTCGATCCCACCCTCGAACTGCGCGACGGCGCCGGCATGCTTCTTTTCTCGAACGACGACTGGCGCGAGACCCAGGAAGACGCGATCGCCGCGACCGGCCTCCAGCCTAACGACGAACGCGAGTCGGCCATCCTGGCCACGCTCGATCCGGGCGCTTACACCGCTGTCCTCCAGGGGAGCAGCGGCAGCACCGGTAACGCCCTGGTCGAAGCCTACGACCTCGACGCGACCGCGGCGTCGCAGTTCGCCAACATCAGCACCCGCGGCGAAGTCGGGATCCTGGACGCGGTCCTGATCGGCGGTCTCATCATTTCGAACGAAGCCTCGGCCCAGGCCAACATCATTTTCCGCGCGCTCGGGCCGTCGTTAGGCGCAAATGGGGTCAGCGGCGCGCTGGAGGATCCGACGCTCGAGCTGCGCGACAGCAACGGCACTCTCCTCGCCTTCAACGACGACTGGCGCGAGAGCCAGGGCGGAATCATCAGTTCGACCGGGCTGGCGCCGGCGGACGACCGGGAGGCGGCGATTTTCGCGCATCTCGCGACCGGCGCCTACACCGCCATCGTCCAGGGCAAAAACGGCACCACCGGGGTTGGATTGGTCGAGGCCTACAATATTCCCTAGCGTCCCTGAATCCTTCGAAGAGCGCCGTCCCCTCCGGGTAGCGCATGCGTCCCGCGTGCTGGCGATGGCGTCCCGCCGTCGCGGACTTTTCCTGCGGCGATGCTTCGGGAAAAAGTTCGTTTCGGTGGGACACCGAAACCAGCACGCGAGACGCGTGCGCTACCCGGCCCTTGCGCCTCACTTGACATTGCATCGTCGTCATCCGATGCAGCGCGGTGAAACGCGCCCCGAGATTTCCGCGGTCGTTAGGCGAATGATTACGCAAGCCTTCGTCCTCGGCGCCGGCCTCGGCCTGCGGCTTCGTCCGTTGACGGAAGAGCTGCCCAAGCCGCTCGTCCCGATTTTTCAAAAGCCGCTCATCACTTTCGCGCTCGATCACCTGATCGCGGCGGGGGTGAAGTCGTTTGTCATCAACACCCATCACGCGCCGGAACATTTCGGACATTTTTTTGCGGACGACCGTTATCGCCAGCTTCCCGTTAGGCTGGTGCACGAGCCGGTCCTGCTCGAGACCGGCGGCGGGATCAAAAACGCGCAGCCGCAGCTCGGGAGCGAGCCGTTCCTCGCCTACAGCGGCGACGTCCTGACCGATCTCCCGCTCGCGCCTCTGATCGAAGAACACTTCCGGAGCGGAAACGACGTCACCCTCGCCCTGCGCGAGACAGGTCTGGCGGCAAATGTCGCTTTCCGCGACGGCCGCATTGTCGACATCGGGAACCGCTACGGGCACGCCGGCAATTTCGATTACGCCAACGTTTCGGTCTGGAACCCGCAGATTTTCGAGCGCATTCCAGCGGGCAAAAAAATCTCGTTTATCCCGATCGTGGGCGAGTGGATCGGCCAGGGCGGAAAGATCGGCGGGGTCGTTTTGAATGAAGGCCACTGGTTCAATCTCGGCTCGCCCGCGGAATATCTCGCGGTCCACCGAACGATCGCCCAAGGCTGGCGGCCGGCTTACGTGGGCGATTCGGAGTGGCCGCAACGCGTCGCTCCCGACGCCACTCTCGGTCCGGGCGTGGAGATGCGCGGTTTTTCCTGCATCGGCGCCGGTTGCACGGTCGGCGCGGGGGCGCGGATCGACGATTCGATCCTCTGGCCCGGTGCACAAATTGCTTCCAACGCGCAGTTGAAAAACTGTATCGTCCGCACCCGGCGGAGCGCGGAAGGCGCGCTGAGCGATGCGGTGATTTAGTAATGACGAGAAACCGTTGTGGACGCTTCGCTCTGCGAAGCGCGGGTCTGGGCGACGCTGCCGGATACTGTGAGCGAAGTGTTCTCCCGCGCTTCGCAGAGCGAAGCGTCTACATAAAGCGATGATCCTGTCCGAGACACTCCTGCAACAGACGCGCCTCCGTTTTCCTCGCTTCGAGGAGGCGCAGGTCCGGATTTCGCCGATCGAAAAGGGCGGCTCGGATCGGAAGTTTTATCGCATCCGAATCTCGAGCGAACAGAGCATCGTGCTGGTGAAATACTCCCGCGAACAGGCGGAGAACCGGCGTTACGTCGAGACCGCGCAGTTTTTGGCGGAACAGGGAGTGCGCGCGCCGAAGATTTACTTTCACGATCCGGCGGAGGGATTGATCTGGATCGAAGACCTGGGCGAGCGCGACCTCTGGAGTTACCGCGGGGAGAGCTGGCTGGTGCGGCGCGCTTTTTATGAGTCGGCGCTGGCGGAAGTCGCCAAGCTGCATCGGGTGTCGGACGAGGATTCGGCGGAGCTGCGGCGCGATTTGCCGGCGCAGTTCGACGCGACGCTTTATCGCTGGGAGCAAAGCTACTTTTTCGAGAATTGTCTCGGCCGCCATTTTAATCTCAATCCCGCGCAGCTGGAGGAGTTGGCTGGTCTTCCGGCCCTGGCGGAAATCACGCAGCGGCTGGCGAGTTTCCCGCGGGTTTTGATTCATCGCGATTTCCAGTCGCAAAACATCATCATGCGCAACGGCCACGCGCATTTGATCGACTTCCAAGGCATGCGGCCGGGCCTCGCCGAATACGATCTCGCCTCGCTCCTCTACGATCCTTACGTCAGCCTAACGAAAGCCGAACGGACGGAGTTGCTCGAATTTTATTGCAGCGAGGCCAGCGTGAACGACCCGGAATTTGCGGACAAATTTCAGCTCTGCGCGATGCAACGGCTGATGCAGGCGCTCGGCGCCTATTCCTATTTGGGATTGGTGAAGAAGAATCCCGCCTTCCTCGCGCATATCCCAGCCGCGCTCGATTCGTTAGGGCAGGTGCTGACCGGAAGCGAAGGGCTCGCCCCGCTCCGTGAGGTGGTCGTGCGGGAGGGCAATAATTGCGGCGCTTCTCCGACGTCCCGGAGGCGGGCGTAGCGTCGATTTGCAATCGACGACACTCCGATTGCAAATCGGAGCTACGAGGCCGGGTTAGCGCACGAACGGGTTGCCCAGCCGTTCCGCGCCGATCGTGGTCGGCGGCCCGTGCCCGGGCAGGACGGTGACGTTGTCGCCCAGCGGATAAAGTTTTTCCCGAATGCCGGCGAAGAGCAGCTCGCCGTCGCCTCCCGGCAGGTCCCAGCGCCCGACGCCACCGGCGAAAAGAACATCGCCGCCGATGAGCAGTTCGTTCTCGCGTGAGAAAAAGCAGAGGCTGCCCGGACAATGCCCCGGCACTTCGAGAACCTCGAAGTTCAGCCCGAGAAACTCTCGCCCCGGAGCCGCCTCGATCAGGAGATCGGGTTGCAGCGGCTCGATCTCGAATTGGAACCCGAAGTCGCGAAAGAAGTTCGCGTCCGAAATCATCGGCGCGCTGTCGGGATGAACGCCGACCGGGCAATCGAAATGCTTTTTGATCCGCGCCGCGTCCTGGATGTGGTCGATATGGCCGTGGGTGAGCAAAAGGAGCCGAAGCTCGATCCCTTCACGCACGAGCCAGTCGCAGGTCCCGTCCGGGGCGTCGAAGAGGATCCAGCCCTCCGGCGCCTCGAGGGCGTAGCAATTGGTCTCGAAGATTCCCCCGGTAAAACTTTGGTATTTCATCGTCGTGCCGCCTTTCTGAGAAACGGAAAGCGGAAAGTAGCACGCTGCCCTCCCGGGGGAACGGAAATTGCATCCCTACGACCCGCCCGGCTCGAACTTAAATTTGAATCTTCACCGCGGAGCGTTGTCTCACTCTTCACATTGGGGTTCCCAGGGCCGCTCGCACACCTTGCTTTCAAATCGTTTTCTGCGAGCTTTTTTTTCCGAATTTATGAAAAATTTCCACCGTGGATCGGTCGCGCTTCTGCCGGGTTTGCTCGTCATCGCGCTCGGGTTGCAGTCCGTCCAGGCGAAGTCGGATCCGGAACAGATCGGCCTCTCGGTCGGGCGTCTCCTCGAGGAAGGGCATTACACTCATCATCCCCTGAACGATGAGGTTTCGCGCAAGCTCCTCACCGGTTATCTCGAGATGCTCGATTTCAGCCATCTCTTTTTCACCCAGAAAGACATCGACGGTTTCACCGCCAAATATGCCACCACCCTCGACGACGATATCCTGCTCGGGAACGTGAAACCGGCGCACGAGATCTTCGCCGTCTTTCGCAAGCGGGTGGAGGATCGGATCAAGAAAATCAAGGAGCTGGTCAAACAGCCGATGGATTTCACCTCGAACGAGACCGTCGTCCTGAACCGGCAAAAAGCGCCCTGGCCGAAGGACGAAGCCGAGGCGGATAAACTCTGGCACGACCGGATCGTGAACGAGCTGCTGCAGGAGAAGTTGAGCGATCACCCGATCGAGCCGGGACCGAAACTGGTCGAGCGCCGCTACGATCGGATGCTGCGCAACATCCACGAGGAAGACGCCGAGGAGCAGGTGAAGCTTTTCCTCGATGCGCTCGCCCAATCCTACGATCCGCACTCGGAATATCTGAGCGCGTCCGACCTGAAAAATTTCAGCATTAACATGGGCCTCTCGCTCGTCGGCATCGGCGCGATGCTGCGGAGCGAAGACGGCTACGCCAAGATCGAGAGCCTCGTCGTGGGCGGTCCGGCGCAGACCAGCGGGCGCCTGAAGGTGGGCGATCGCATCACCGCCGTCGCCCAGGGGGCGAAGGATTTCGTCGATGTCCGCGACATGCGTCTCGACAAGGTGGTCGAGCAGATTCGCGGGAAAAAAGGCACCAAGGTGCGGCTCCTCGTCATCCCGGCGGCCGCGGCCGACCCGGCTCAGCGCAAGACGGTCGAACTCGTCCGCGACGAGATTAAACTGAAGGACCAGGAAGCGCGCGCCGACATCATCATCAAGAAGAACCGCGACGGAAACCCGGTGAAACTCGGCTGGATCACCCTGCCGTCGTTTTACGCCGACATGGATTCGCACAAGAAGAGCACGACCAAGGATGTGCTCGCGCTCCTGAAGCGGCTGAAGCGCGAAAAAATCGGCGGCCTCGTCATCGATCTGCGCCGCAACGGCGGCGGTTCGCTCGAGGAAGCCATCGCCCTCACCGGTCTCTTCTTTAAATCCGGCCCGGTCGTGCAGACCAAGGGCGCAAACGAGCGCGTCGTCATTTCGACCGATCCCGATCCGGGCATCGCGTACGACGGACCGCTCGTCGTCCTGACCAGCCGGCAGAGCGCCTCGGCGAGCGAGATTTTCGCGGCCGCGCTGCAGGATTACGGCCGGGCCGTGATCGTGGGTGATAAGAGCACTTTCGGCAAAGGCACGGTCCAGACCATTCTCGAAATCGGCCGCTTTACCTCGCTCCTCGGCACCCGTTCGCAGGACGATGGCGCGCTCAAGTTAACCATCCAGAAATTCTACCGCGTCGCCGGTGGCTCGACCCAGCTCCACGGCGTCGCCTCCGATATCGTCCTGCCGACCCTGACCGACCTGCCGGAGTTCGGCGAGGGCGCGCTGAAGAATGCGCTCCCCTACGACGAAGTGGCGCCCGCGAAATACACCAAGTGGTCCGATTCCCATTCTCTCTTCCTCGACGAATTGAAAGCGCGCTCCGCCGCCCGGGTCGCGACCGATCCGGAATTTCATTACGTCATGGAAGACCTGGGACGGTTGCGCGCGAAGCTGGACGAGAATCGCATTTCGCTCAACGAAGAGGTCCGCCGCCGCGAAGTGGACGAACAGAAAATGCGGAAAGAAGCGCGCTCCAAGGAACGTCTCGCGCGCCAGGAAGAAGAGCCAAGCATCTACCGCGTTACTCTCGAAACAATCGACGCGCCCAAGCTCGAGCTCATCATGTATCCGGGCAAAATTGCCGAAGCCAAAAGCAAGGGCAACGTCAAGGTCGCGCCGGAAGCCGCGCCCGACGCGGACGATGACCTCGATCCGAATGGCGATCTCACCGGCGGTGAAGACAAGGCCGCCGCGATCGATCCGGAACGCGACGAGACGCTCAACATCCTGGCCGACCTGGTGGAACTGACCGCCGGGCCCAAGACCGCCAGCACCACGCGCTGATTCGTCAGGCGAAACCTCGCTCGTCGATTATCGCGGGGCGGAAAATTGAGCGGGCGCGGCGAGTTTTTTGCTTTTTGCCCCGTCCACGCAATCGCCGGATAAAACCATCGACGTTCGCGAGAGCGCTCTGATATATTCGTCGCCCATGAAACGACTCGTTAGGCACGCGCAGCTCTTTTTCGCGTTGCTTTTCGTGGTCGCAACCTGCGTCCGCTCGCAGGCGCAGGAGGCTCCGCCCGACCTCGCGACCGCTTACGCCGGCGCGATGGCGGAGTTCCAGGCGGGCAATTACGTCAAGGCCGCCGCCGCCCTCGAGGCGCTCGTCGCCCGGGTCGACGTCACGCCCCAGGTCGAGCCGATTTTTTACACCATCGGCTCCGCTTATTTCAACGCCGGCGATTATCCGAAGGCGATCGCCGCTTTCAAAAACTACCAGGCGAAATTTCCCAAGGGCGCACACGCCGGCGGCGCCGCCTTTGCCATCGCGCAGTCCAATTTCCTGAGCAAAAACTACAAGGAATCGGCCGCTCAGATGGCGGCCTTGGAAGGCGACCCGGCCCTGCGCGAACAGGCGCTTCTGTTCCAGGCCGAGGCGCTGAAGGCGGCCGGGAATGTCGACGGCGCGATCGCCGCGCTGGTGAAATTGACCGGGCAGGAAATTCGCAATCCCGACGCGATGCGGGGCGCGACCATGCTGGCCCAGCTTTATGCGCAGAAGGGCGATGGGGTGAAGGCGTTGAAAGCGCTCGAGACGATCCACCAGAAGATCGCCCTGGCCGACAACATCATTGAGCTCAACGCCCTCACCGTCGAGCTCGGCGACAAGTTTTTTAACAAGCAGCAATTCAAGGAGGCGCTGGCCTGTTATCGCTACGCCTATCCGCGAGAGCAGATCATCCGCCTGCAAAACGATCGCATCGCCGGCATGCAGCGCCGGATCGAGGCGAACATGGCGGCCGTCCGCGCCAACCCGTCGGAGATCACCCAGCTCGCGGCGGCGAATAATCAGATCAAGGAGAACATCGCCAACGCGCAAAAGCTGCTGGCCGATTTTGAAAAGCTGCCCTCCATCACCCCGGCGATTTACCTCCGTCTCGGCCGCTGCTTTTACGAACTCGATCGCAAATGGGAAGCGGTCGTGGTCAACCAGGAAATCGTCGACCGTTTTAAGGAAGGCCCGGAACGCGAGCCCGCCCTCTTCGGCCTGATCGTGGCCCTGGCCGACGTCAACCTCCCGGTGCGCGCGCAGCAGCGTTGTGAAGAATACCTGCGCGATTTCAAAAACAACCCGAACGCCGCGACCGTCGGTTATTTGTTAGGCGCGGTCGCCCTGCAGGCGGGCGATCCCAAGGCGGCCGAGACTTTTTTCGGCCGCATTCTCGAGTCGCAACCGAAGAGCCAGTTTCGCGAGCAGATTCGCTACCTCCTGGCGAACGCGAAGTTTTCCTCCGGCAATTACGCCGACGCGATCGCGCTCTATAACAAATACCTCGGCGAATTCCCCAAGGGCGCGAACGCCGACGACGTGAAGTATCGCATTATTCTCTGCGCGCTTTTTGCCGGCAAATACCAGGAAGCGATGACCCAGCTCCAGGATTACATCGCGAAAAACAGCAGCAGCAATTTCCTGCCGGATGCGAAATACCGGCTCGCGGTCTGCAAGTATGCCGCCTCGCTTTACGACGAGGTCATTACCGATTGCCAGGCGTGGGAAAAGCAATTCGGGAACAATCCGCAACTCGGCGAAGTGCTCGCGCTTCTCGGCGACGCCTACGCTGCGAGCGATCGCGAATCGGCCGCCATCCCGGTTTACATTCGCTCCTACCAGACCGCGACGACCGACGAGGTGATGAACTACTCGCTCGAAGCCGCGAGCAAGCTCCTCCAGAAACGGGGCGAATGGGACAAGGTGAGCGAGCTTTACACCGGCTTCGTCAAGGACAAGCCGGATCACCCGACCGTCGTCTCCGCCCTTTACTGGATCGGCAAGGCGAAAGCGCGCGAGGGAAAAATCGACGAGGCGAAGCAGCTCGCAGCCGACACGATCAAAAAATATATCGCCGATCCGTCACGCGATGCGGTCGAGCAATTGATCACGCAACTGGCGCAACTTTGCGTGAAGAAAAAGAAGCCTGCCGAGACCGCAGAGGCGGCGCCCGGCGAACCCTCCCCGGCGCCCGCGGCCGAGACGGTGGAAGACCCGGGCGCGGAACTCGATCGCCTGCTCTCTTCCGCCGCGAACGAGGAGTCGCCCACGGCCCGGGCGCGCATCCTTTTCGCCAAAGCCGAGCTCGGCCGCCTCCGCCGCCAGCCCGACGAAGAGGAGAAAAATATCGCGGAAATCGCGAGCCAGTTTAAGCCGGAAGACCTCAGCCCGCTGCTCCTGGGCGCAGCGGGGGATCATCTCTTGAGTCAGGGAAAACCCGACCAGGCAGCGGCGTTCTACCAGCACCTCCTGGATAATTTTGCGAAGAGCCAGATGATCGACTACGCCTACCACGGGCTGGGCGAAATCGCCTACCAGAAGAAGGATTACCAGAAGGCGCTGAACTTTTTCAACGACGGCACGGAGAAGATCGCGGCCGCGACAAAACTGAAGGACATCTCGCTCGGCCGGGCCAAGACCCTGCTCGCGCTCGGGAAACTGGACGAAGCACAGAAAGGCTTTGAGCAGGTCGCCTCCGTCCGCGAATGGCGTGGCGAAGCGACCGCCTACAGCGTCTACCAGTTAGGCCAGATCGCGGCCAAACGCGGAAAATGGGCGGAGGCCAATGCCTTTTATCAGCGCGTTTTTGTCGGTTACCAAAAGTTTCTTCCCTGGGTCGCGAAAGCCTACCTCGCGAGCGGCGAGAGTTTCGAAAAACTCGGCAAAACCCAGGAAGCGACCAATACCTATCGCGAACTGCTGCGAAACGAGAAGCTGGCCAATTTCAGCGAAGCCGCGGAAGCGCGGAAGCGACTGGAGGCGTTCGGGCAGGGGTGATGAAGACGCCTCCTATTCTCACGCCTCACGTTCTCGCCGCTCGTGCTCGCGCTCGTGCTCGCGTCTCGCCCCTTCCGGTTTCGCGCAGAGCATTCTGCTCAAGTCCGGCCAGACGATCGAGACCAAGGGCGTGCGCCGCTCCGGCGACATGGTCATGGGCAAGGTGCAGGTCGGCGCGAGCAGCGGCGAGGTCGGCTACCAGGCGTCGACCATAACCCGGATCAACTTCCCCGATCCACCGCAGCTCAAAACAACCTCCGCTTTTCTTTCCCAGGGCCAGCCGGAAAAGGCCCTCGCCGATATTGAGCCGGTGGTGAAATACTACGAGCCGTTCCGCGATGTGCCGGGCAATTTCTGGGCGCCGGCCGCCCTGCTCAAGGTTTCCGCGCTCAGCGGCATGCAGCTCGACAAACAGGCCGAGGCGCTCGGGGATGAAATCCGCAAGAGCGTGACCGATCCCGAAACTGCCCGGGCCGCCCAGCTCCAGCTCGTCCCTGGGCTGGTGCGCCGTGAAAATTTCGAGAAAGCGCTGGAGCTGACCGACGCCGTGATCAAGGAAAGCGCCCAGGCCGATGTCCTCGCCGAAGCCTGGGTGCGCAAAGGCGACGCCCTCCTCGCGCAACGGCAGTGGGACGGCGCCGTTCTCGCCTACCTCCACGTGCCGGTATTTTACGAGGACGAAAAGCGCTGGATGCCGCAGGCGCTCCTCGGGAGCGCGCGCGCTTTCCGCGGCTTGGAAGACTTGGAAAGGGCGAAGAGATCGCTTAATGATCTGACCGCCGGATATCCGAAATCGGCGCAGGCGGAGATCGCCCGGGCTGAATTGCAGAAGATGCCAAAATGAAAAACATGACACGACCACTCCTTCGCCTAACGAGAACAAAGCGGCTCGCCAGTCTGCTCGCCCTTGCCCTGACCGGCGCCTTTCTCGTCCTCGCCACGCCCGGCCTGGCCCAGGCCACGCCGACACCGGCGGCCGCGCCCGGCGTCCATTCCAAGACACTCTGGGAGCAGATCAAGGAAGGCGGCTGGGTCATGTTCCCGATCGCGATCTGCTCGATCGCGACGCTTTACCTGATCGGCGACGGGGTCATTCGGACGAGCCGCAAAAAAACCGCGCCGCCCGATCAGGAAGAAACGCTCAAGACGCTTTTCCGCCAGGGCGACTACGTCGGCGCGCACAATTATTGTAAAACCAATCCGTCGCCCCTGACCAACGTCCTCCGCACCGGGATCAGCCTCCTCGGCGAAGGCAAGGAAGTGGCGGAAGACGGCATGATCGGCGCGCTCTCGAAGGAAAATTCGCAGATGCAGACCTACATCAGCTACCTCTCAGTCATCGGTGTCACGACCCCGATGATCGGTTTGTTAGGCACGGTCACGGGCATGATTAAAGCCTTCGCCAAGCTCGGCTCGAGCGGCATCGGCGATCCTTCGGGGCTGTCAGCCGCAATCGGCGAAGTGCTGGTCGCGACGGCGAGCGGCCTCGTCATCGCCATCCCGGCCTTCGGCGCCTTTTATTTCCTGCGCAACCGCGCGACCGATGCGCTCCACCACATCCAGGACATCGTGAACAGCCTCTTCCGCAAGATGCCTTACGAGTCTCTCTCCGGCGTTCATCTCGGCGACGACGAACTATTCGCCGCCACGCCGAATTGGCTCGCGGGCGACGCCCATGCCCAGGCCGATCCGGCCGAGCAGCCAGCCTAACGAGGAGGAACGGCGATGGCAGGCGGAGGCGGAGGAACAGAACAGGGCGAACCTGAATTTCAGGTCGCGCCGATGATTGACGTCCTCCTCGTCATTCTCGTTTTCTTCATGACCATCACCTCGACCCAGGTCCTCAAGGTCGATCAATCGATTCAGCTGCCGATTGCCAAGGACGCGCAGAAAAAAGACAACACCCGGGCCGAAGCGATCGTCAACGTGCGCTGGAAGTTGCCGGCGAAAAAAGCGCAATTTGTTTTCGACGACAAGGTCTATCCGAACGCGAACGAGATGGTCGGCCCGATCAAGACGGCGCGGATCACGGGGGAGAAAAAAATCACCGCCGGGGCCAACCCGAACTTCCGCGCCGTCATCCGCGGCGACCGCGACGTGCCGGCGATCTACGTCTCACAGGCGATGAATGCGTGTGCGGAAGCGGGGATCAGCGACATTTCTTTCTCGGCCGTGAATAAGGAGTGAATGACTAATTTCAAATGACCAATGACGAATCAATGACCAATGTCCGAATGACGAAACGCTCTCCTTTGGCATTCGTCATTAGGCATTCCTTCGTCATTCGTCATTTGTCATTCGTCATTTAACAAACATGCGCCGGCTCGAGATTAATCCCAACGAAGGCAACACCGGTTTCCAGATCGCGCCGATGATCGACGTCGTTTTCGTGATCATGCTTTTTTTCATGGTCATGGCCGGCGCGGTCAAAGTGGAGAACGAGCTCAACACGCAGCTCCCCGGGACGGCGGAGACTTCGTCTTCAACCGATTTTGTCGACGAACAGATCATCACCATTTCCGACAACGGCGAAATTTCGTTGAACGACGAACCGTTCGACTCCGCCGCGAGCAGGGATTTGCCGAAGCTCAAAGGGACGCTGATGCGGTTGAAAGAAAATGCCGACGCGGCCAAGACGCCGGCGGTGGTGACGATCATCAGCGACACCCAGGCCAAATACAGCCGCACGATCGACGTCCTCGACGCGCTCGCGGTGGCGAAGATCGACAACGTCACCTTCACGGTGGCGGAAGAAGAATAGCGGTCCGATTTTTCGGCTCGTTAGGCCCGCGGCAGGAAACGTTGCGCCGCCGCTTCATCCCCCTCAACTGCGATCATGTAAACGCGGTCGTTTTCCGTCCAGGTCGCCGTCATCCATTCGCCTTCCTGCCGGAAAACCACCGCGGCGCCCGGCTTTAATCCGGGCAGGGCCGCACGCTCGACGACGAAAAGATGGGCCAGTCGGCCGCTCTTCCGGTCGAAACAAACCAGAGTCACATCGTGCTGGCGGAAGGAGAGAACGCGACAGCCCATCGGGTCGAGCAGGGCCAGACTCGCGGGCACATTCGGCGGAATCGCTTTCTCCTGGTGCAGCCAATCCATGATCACGCCCAGATTCGGGCTCATCAGCTCGAGCGACGGCGCGACCTTGATGAAGCTGACCATCTCGCTCGAATAAGCGGGCAAGAGGTCGCCTGCTTCACCTCCGCGATTGCGCCAGACATCCGCCACCTGCGCGAGAAGGAAAAGCAGCGCCGCCGCGCCGGCCAGGCCAATCATCCAGCGAGAGAACCGGAAAGCGGTCGGCGCGCGACCCTGCGCGAGAATCCGCGTCTTCAAACCGAACGGCTCCGGGACCTCCGCGAGATGAGCGGCGAGGGCGCGATCGAACTCCTGTTCCTCGGCAAACCATCGGGCCAGCTCAGGGTCGGCCTCCGCCGCACGGAGGGCGGCCGCCATTTCCGCGTCCTCCTGCTCCGCGCCCGGCCGATAGGCCTGCAAAATCAAGCGTGCCTCTTCCTTATCCATGCCGGGCTTGCCCCTCTCCACTGGTCGTTAGGCCGGCGCCGTCGGCGAGCGCACGTCGGAGCTGTTCCTTCCCGCGCGAGATGCGCGACATGACGGTCCCGATCGGGATCTCCAGCGTCTCTGCGATCTCTTTGTAGGAATGTTGCTGCAGATAAAAAAGCGCGAGCGGCGCGCGGTAGATCTCCTCCAGCGCAAAAAGCGCGCGTTGCACGATGTCGCCGTCGAGTTGAGCCACGACCGAGGCCGCGACCGTCTGGGCCGCGACCGCCTCGGCGCTGCTCTCCGCCTCGACGAAGCGATCCTGCTGCCGTTTGCGGCCGAGAAATTCCCGGTAAAGAGAGGTGAAAAGCCAGGTCTTGACCTTGGAGGGATCGCGCAACTGGTGCCCCTTCAACGCCCAGAGCAGAAACGTCTGCTGCGTCAGATCGGCGGCGTCCGATTCCCGGCGGCTGAGTGAAAGGGCAAAGCGATAAAGCGGCATGTAAAAGTCCTCGACCAATTTTTCGAAGTCGAGTGTTGCCACGTCCCGATCCTAGGCGAGGTCCCAAAACCCGCCAAGAAAATCAAATGACCGCAGCGCGATCGCCTTCATCGTGGGAGGGCCGTCTCGGCCGATTATTCCTTCTGCGCCAAGGAGATCAGTAAACCCATTTCCCGCCGGCGGAGGAAAGCACGGGCATGTGCGCGGTCGAATAATCTGTCTTGCCGATGGCGCCCCACATCTTCGTCCCGGTCGCCTCGCGCCAATGTTTGCTCATGCTTTCGCCGGTATGGCAGCCCCAGCTTTTGACGAAAGCGTCCCGCATGAATGCGCGCCGGTTGATCTGGGTGAGCTCCGATTCGTGCAGCCAGGACTTGGAGGCGCTGTCGACGATGTTGCTGTAATCGAAAAGGAAACAGGCCTTGTTTGAGTGCCCGAAATATTCAAAGACGGCGATCTTCACCTGGTCGCGCGGCATCCCGTTGTTGAGGTAGTCGATCACCTCGCCGCCTCGGTTGAAGTAGACCATCTTGAGGTTGTATTTGTCCCGCACGCTGTTGATGTGGGAAATCAGATCCTGGTTTTCCTGTTTCCCGCGATCGACGTAGCCCGGCTTGTAGACCAGCCAGGTGATCAGGGCGTCGGGGCCATACTGGGCGCGCAATTGCTCCGTCCGGACCCGCCCGGACCGAACGAAATTAGCCCACCAATGATCGTGCGGCCGAGCCTTGTATTGTTCCCACTGGTGCAGGGACGGCCCGCCGATGAGCAAAACGTATTCGCGCTGCTGCGCCTGGGCCGCAGCGGTGGCGAAAAAGCTGAAAAGGATGAGGAGAGCGAGGCGCTGTTTCATGAGATGGACGGGAGCAGTATCTATGCGCGGAACGGAAGTGCGTGCAAGGGTGCGCCCGCAATTCCGAATCGCCGCTCCCATGCAAAGGCAGAGTGCGGCTCAGGAAAAAGCGATCTTGTAGAGAAGCCCGAGCAATCCGCTGCCGAGGACGACGGGAATCACGTCCCACTTCCATTTCAGCATCCCGACCAGCGCGACCAGTCCGAGGGCGAGGGCAAACCAGTCGAGGTCGCGATGATTTGGAAACAAGGCATTGAGCGCAAACCAGACCGCAAGATTCAGGACCACGCCCACGACCGCCGCGGTGATGGCGGAGAGCGCGGCGGTGAGCCGGACGTTGCCGCGCAATTTTTCGATGTAGGGGCCGCCCAGGAAAATCCAGAGGAAGCAGGGCGTAAACGTGACCCAGGTGGTGAGCAGCGCGCCGATGGTCGCGGCCAGCAACGGCGACAAACCCTGCGGATGCTGCCATCCGCCCATGAACCCGACGAATTGCAGGACCATGATGAGCGGTCCCGGAGTCGTCTCGGCGAGGCCGAGGCCGTCCATCATCTGCCCGGGTTGCAGCCAGCCGTAATGGGAAAGCGCCTGCTGGGTGACATAAGGCAGGACGGCATAGGCGCCGCCGAAGGTGACCACCGCTGCTTTGCTAAAAAAAACGCCCTCCTGGAAAAGCGTGTGGCTCCAGCCTAACCACAGCCCGATCGCGATGACCGGCGTCAGCCAAAGCGTGAGCCAGACCGCGGCGACCTTGAGCGCGCGCGAAAGCCGCGGCTGAGTGTGGGCGGGCGACTCGGTTTCGTCATCCAGGACGGAACTGTTCCCTGCCTTCCCATGGCCGCTAAGGACATTGAATTTCGATTTCCAAAAAAAACCGCCAAGCAACCCGGTTAGACCCGCGCCGAGGATGATGAGCGGGAATGGCGCCTTGAGAAAATAGATCGCGACGAAAGCGAGCGCGGCGATCGTCCACATCACTTCGTTTTTGAGTGCTTTCCGGCCGATGCGGATGACGGCGACGGCGACAATTCCCATCACCGCTGGTTTCAGGCCGTAGAAGATGGCCGCGATCCAGGGCAGGTTGCCGTAGGCGGCGTAGACGAAACTCAGTCCCCAAAGAATGAAGATCGAGGGAATGACAAAAAACGCCCCGGCGACGACGCCGCCCCACGTCTTGTGCAGGAGCCAGCCAATGTAAGTGGCGAGTTGCTGCGCCTCCGGGCCGGGCAGGAGCATGCAGTAATTCAACGCATGAAGAAATCGCGCCTGGCTGATCCATCGCTTTTTTTCCACCAGCTCGGTCTGCATGATCGCGATCTGACCGGTCGGCCCGCCGAAGGAGATGAACCCGAGCTTGAGCCAGAAACGGAAAGCCTCGGCGAAGGAGGGATGCGCGACCTCGCTGCTTTTTTCTTTCATCGTCGGGGCAACTTGTCCTGCATTCCGGGCCGGGCGAAACTGGAATCTTCTTATGCACGCGAAAATCAAAAGCGCCACCCTCTGCCTGCTCCTCATCGGCTTCGCCTTCGTTCCTCCGCCCGCCGCTGCCGCCGAAACGAACGCGCGGGTCGCGGCCTGGAATGTGGCCTGCGGACGGAGCTCGTCCGGCGCCACTCCGATCGAGCCGGATCGGATCGAGCGTCTGGGCGAAGTGATCGCGCACAAGATCAAACCCGACATTATCGTGCTCGAGGAAGTCTGGCCGGCGAGCGCGGCGGACGAGATCGCCAAGGCCGCGACGAAAAATGGGTTCGAGTTGGTCGCCGTGCCTGTGCCGGCGCAGGGCCCCGAAGTGGTGCAACTCATCTCGATTTTGAAACGCCCCGGCGTCGAAGTGAAAGACGCGGAGTTGATCGAATCGTCCAACGATCTCATCGACGGCGACGATCCCGAGGAACAGACGACCCGCAAAGCCCTCCTCGCGCAGGCGCGAATCGACCGCTTCGATTTTTATCTCGTCGGCGTTCATCTCAAATCGAAGCGGGCCTCCAAGACTCTTTCCGCTTCGCCGCTCGAAATGCGCGACCGGCAATGCCGGGTCATCGCCGACCGGCTGCATGAACTCACCGCCGGCGGCGCGGAGAAAGACATTCTCCTGGTCGGGGATTACAACATGACACCGGCGGGCCAGGCCGAGGCGGGCGAGAGCGATGACGAGAAAAATTTCGCCACCCTCGATCGGCATCGGGCACTGCGCTTTATCTCCAGCGAAGACAAGTCCCCGACCCATCTCGGGTTTTTCAAGGGCGGTTTCCATCGCAGCAAACTGGATGGCTACGCCATCGCGCACGCGACCGAGAAAGAATATGTCGCCGGAAGTTACCGCACTCTTTCCGACAAGGCGCTTGGTCTGGAGGAAAAACAATTCTCCGACAGTCGTTCGCCGAAATTTCTCTCCGATCATTTCCCGATCGTGGCCGAGTTCCGGACGACGAGCGACGACGACTAGATCAGCGAAGATGTAGCTTCGACTGATACGTCTGCCAGGATTGCCAGGCGCGCTCCCAATTTTCCTTCGCCGCCCAGGCTTCCGCCTGCAGGTAGTAAAAATAAGCGGGCGCATCGGGGCGGACGGTGAAATGCCGCAGGGTCTCGAGCGCGTCGTCCGTCTTGCCGGCATCGGTTTGCGCGCGATAGAGCGCGAAGCCCGCGGCATAGTCGCCCGGACTGCTGAAAAGATTTTGCTGCAACTGCGCGATCGGCGCGCCGGGCGCGTGTGCCGGCGTGGCGGGAGGCGCGGCGTAGCGCCTAACGAGCTGCCAGGCCTCCTCAAATTCGCGCCGGCCGGCGTGGTGGCGGGCCACGCCCGGCCAGGCAAACTCGAGCCACTCGGGATGGGTTTGGACATTGCGCAGCAGTTCGTCGAGCGGATCGCGCTGCGACCAGAGCTCGAAGAAGCGTTTCTTTTGCCCGGTCGTGAATTGCTGCAGCTCGGGATCGGCCGCCAGCACCTGGTGCAGGACGGCTTCAAATTGCGGGCGGGTTGCGACCTCGAGATACTTGATCGTCAGGTCGGGACGATTCTGGGCAAAGTCGCGCAGTGCCTCATGCACCCGCATGTCGTAATTGGCCGCGTCGGTCAGCATGAGAGAATAAATTCCCGCTTCCTCGGCGCCGCGGCGCTGCAGAGCTTCGCGCCAGGCGGTGATGGCGAGGGTCGGTTGCCAGCCGAGCCAGGCTTTGCCTTCCTCAAAGGGCAATTGGTAGGCGTTCGGTTCGAGGAAACGGGCGCGCCGGAAATCCGCCAGGGCGAGCGCCGGCGTCTCGCGCTGGCCGACCCGCGCGACGGCGCGCAGAAAGTAGAGTTGCCAATCGATCGGCGCCCACTCCAGGCTGCGATCGAGCAGAACGACGGCGTCGGCAAAGCGGTGCCCGCGATTGGCCACGACCGCGGCTTTCTTGGCATTCTCCACCCCGAGCCGGCCCGGCACCGGCAGGCCGCGCCGCCAGCCGAAAAACCAGGCCAGGCTGACCAACGCCAGAAGGAGCCCGGCGCCACGAAAAACGATCGGCGGCCAGCGGCGCGGGGGCGAGTCGAGCGGGCGAAATTGCGCCAGCCCGAGAAGCAAAGTGCCGGCGAGAAAACTCCCCAGGCGATGCGCGGAAACGTCGACAAAACCGTGGAGCAAAAAAAGCACCGCGCCGATGAGCGCGGCGTAACGCACACGCTGGTTGGTGCCCTCCCGCAGCGGGAACGCCCGCCTAACGAAAAGGAAAGCGGCGGCCAGGAGCAAAACCAGCGCCGGCCAGCCCATCTCGGCCGCGACCCAGAACCAGTCGCTCTCGGGATGGAGCGAGCGGGTCACGCCGCGGGAGGCGTCGCGGTAAAGCGCGAAAACGCCCTCGAAATTTCCCAGCCCGAGACCAGTCCAGGGCGAGGCCTGGATCATCGCCCAGGCATCGCGAAAAATGAGCCAGCGATAATCGGAAGCAATCGCATCCGAGCTTCCGGGCGGCGGCCGAAAACGCGCGATCGTTTCCCCGCCGAAAACGAGGAGCCCGGCGAGGAGCGTGAGCATGGCGGAAATGGCGATCGCAATCCCCCCGCCCGACCATTTGCGAAAAGCCAGCCGCACCAGCCAGGCCGTCACCCCGACGATCAGGATCAGGATCCCGGCCCGGGAAAAGGCGAGGACGAGCGCGGCCGTGAGCACGCCAACGCCGAGCAGCCAAACGAGCCAGCGTTTATGTCCGCGGCGAAAATCATCCTGCATGCAGCCGAGCACGACGAGAGCGGAAATGCCGAAAAGGTCGCCGGTCTGGTTGCGATTGGGGAACGGCCCAAAGCCGCGTTCGTTATGCCAGAAGGGCAGCGCGGTCCCGCGATAGCGCAGATAAAGACAAAGCGCGGCGAGCGCGATAATCCCGGCGGAATAAACGCGGGCGGCGAGCCGGATGTCGCGCAGGTTGGCATCGAGGGTGGCGACGTAATAAATCCAGCACAAGCCGGCGAGGAGCAGGATCATGCTCTCGAGCGTGATCCAGGGCTGCACCGTGACGGTGGAAGCGAGCTGGATCCCGAAATCTTTCGTTAGGGCGACGCGCCAGGGCGGGAGCGTCATCCAGCGCGCGGGGAGGAAGGCGGCCGCGGCGAGGGCGAGAAAGAGGAGGGCGACCGAGTTCAGAGCCGGCCCGAGCGAAAAGCGAGGCGGTCGCACGAGCAGGAGGAGGGAAAAACACCCGAGGACAAGGGCGATACTCCAGCGCTGCGTTGCCCCGCCGAGGAAGGCGGCGCCGACGACAAGAAGCGGCAGGACAATTGCCGCCCAACTGGCGGCGGGAGTGCCGCCGGCAGCCGGCCGGGGGTGTGGGATTGTCTCGGAAGGTTGCATCGTTCGTCCAGTTGCGGTGAAATGGGAATGGCGTAACCACTTGCGCTCACCAATGCCAGCGAAACAATCTTTCCATCCGGCGATCGGCCCAGCGAACTCTCTGCCGTCTACAGTGCAGTTGTGATTCTCAGTCGATAACCATGCTCACCCAGCGCACGCAAGGATTGTATCGCCTTTTTCTGCTTTGCCAGATTGCGATCGTGGCCGGGCTCTTCTGGTTTGGGGTCTGGATGATGGTGACCTTTTATTCCGAAGGGGCCGAGCTGACCTGGCGGCGCTACAGCATTTATTGCGCGATGCTGGTCGTCGGTTTGCTCGGGGAATCGCTCAGCCGGGAAGGCTCGAAAAGATATTTTCTCCAGAGCGAACTGCTCCGCCAGCATCGGCTCGCCCTCCGTCAGACTTTAGCCAGCGTCGGGGTCCTCGTTTTTTATCTGGTCGCGACCAAGGACGGCTTCATCTCGCGAATTTTCTTCTTCAATTTCATCCCCTGGCTTTATATCGCGCTCCTTTTTTCCCACCATTTCCTGCCGGAATTTCTGGCCCGCGGAATTTATCGCCGGGAAGAAAAAACGCTCCTCGTCGGCTCGACGGTGAAGGCGGCCCAGCTTCGGCGCTGGCTCCGGCGGAAGGCCGAGATGGGCCTGCGCACGGTCGGGATTATTTGCGAGGAACCGCTCGATTGCACGGAGGACGGGATTCCAGTGCTCGGCGGCGCCGACCGTTTTCAGCGCGTGATCGAGGAACACGGCGTGACCCAGGTGATCATGCTCGAGTTCCCGCAGTTCACGGAGCTGAACCGCAACCTGATCGCGACCTGCGACCAGCTCGGGGTGCGCCTCATGATCGTGAGCGACCTCGAGGAAAAGCTCGGCCATCCGGTGACGCATTTCGACGATGACGGCTTTCGCTTTGTCGGCCTGCGCGAGGAGCCGCTGGAGAATCCGTTCAACCGCGCGGTCAAACGCACGATCGATTTCGTCCTCGCGCTCCCGATCATGCTTTTCGTTTTCCCGCCCCTCGTGGTCGTCGTCTGGCTGGCGCAGCGCCTGCAATCGCCCGGACCGCTTTTCCATAAACAAACCCGGGCCGGGATTCAGAATCGGCGCTTCGATATTTGGAAATTCCGCACCATGCATCCGGCCAATGACAATCTCGCGCGCCAGGCCACGAGCGAGGACGACCGCGTCTATCCGTTAGGCAGATTGTTTCGCAAACTGAGCGTGGACGAGATCCCGCAGTTCTGGAACGTCCTCCGCGGCGACATGAGCGTGGTCGGTCCGCGGCCGCACCTGATCGAGCACAACGCGCAGTTTTCGCAGTTAATGGCCAACTACCAGGTGCGCACTTTCGTCAAACCGGGAATCACCGGCCTGGCCCAGGTGCGCGGGTTCCGGGGCGAAGCGCAAACGAGCAAGGACATCCAGAACCGGGTCGCCTGCGACATCGAATACCTGGAAAACTGGAACCTGACCCTGGAGTGCGGGATCATCGTGCGCACGATGGTGCAGCTGATCGTCCCGCCGCCCTCGGCGTATTGAGCTCCCGGCGTTTTGCGCCGCCCTGTAGACGCTTCGCTCTGCGAAGCGCGGGGGTAAGGATTGATCGCCGAGAAGATTCAAGAGCCGCGATGCGTTCGCCCGCGCCTCCCAGAGGGAGGCGTCTACATTAGCGCCCGAGCCGCTCGGCGACCTTCTTTTGCTCGGCGAGCAGCTCCTCTGGAACATAAGGCGCGAGCGTCTCGAAGAATTCTTCCTGACCCGCCAGTTCTTTCGCCCACTCGTCGGGCTTGACGGAGAGCAATTCGCTTAGGTTCTCGTCGGAAACGCCCTCCAGGCCTTTGAGGTCGAGATCTTCCGGCCGCGGGATCGCGCCGATCGCGCTCCCACCCGCCCCGCCGCTGCCTTCGCAGCGATCGACGATCCATTTCAGGACCCGCATGTTGTCGCCGAAACCAGGCCAGAGAAATTTTCCGTCGGCAGTTTTGCGGAACCAATTGACGTGGAAGATGAGCGGAGGATTCGTTAGGCGGGGACCGGTCTGGAGCCAGTGCCGGAAATAATCGCCGATGTTGTAGCCGCAGAAGGGCAGCATCGCCATCGGGTCGCGCCGGACCTGGCCGACCGCGCCGGTTGCGGCCGCGGTCGTCTCGGAAGCCATCGTCGCGCCAATGTAAACGCCGTGCTGCCAATCGTCGGCCTGGAAAACGAGCGGCATGGTGTTGCTGCGGCGTCCGCCGAAAATAATCGCGCTGATCGGGACGCCCACGGGATCTTCCACTTCGGGGTCGAGCACCGGGTTGTTCCGCATCGGGACGGCGAACCGGCTGTTGGGATGGGCCGCCTTGGTTTTCGAATCCGGCGTCCAGGGATTGCCCTTCCAGTCCGTCGCCTCGTTAGGCGGCGCGCCGTCTTTTCCTTCCCACCAGACCTCGCCCTCTTTCGTCAGGGCGACATTCGTGAAAAGGGTGTCGCGCTCGATCGCGCGCATGGCGTTGGGATTGGAGCCGTAGCTCGTCCCCGGCACGACGCCGAAATATCCGTTCTCCGGATTGACCGCGTAGAGCCGGCCGTCCCGCCCGATCTCCATCCAGGCGATGTCGTCGCCGATGGTGGTGATTTTCCAGCCGTCGAACCGCTTTGGCGGAATGAGCATGGCAAAGTTTGTTTTCCCGCAGGCGCTCGGGAAGGCGGCGGCGACGTAATGCTTTTTCCCGTCCGGCGATTCCACCCCGAGGATGAGCATGTGCTCGGCGAGCCAGCCCTGCTTTTGCGCGAGATAGGAGGCGATGCGCAGGGCGAGGCATTTCTTGCTCAGGAGAACGTTGCCGCCGTAGCCGGAGCCGACCGAGATGATGGCGTTGTCCTGCGGGAAATGGCAGATCCAGCGCCGCTCCGGGTTGAGATCGAGGAGCGAATGCACCCCGCGATTGAATTCCGCGTCCGCTTTTTCGCCCAACTTCTCCGAGGCCTGCGCACCCATCCGGGTCATGATCCGCATGCTCAGGACGACGTAGATGGAGTCGGTAATTTCGTAGCCGACCTTGGCCAGGGGCGATTCCGGCGGGCCCATGATGTAGGGCACGACGAACATCGTCCGCCCGCGCATCGCGCCTTTCAGCATCCCGTGCAGTTTGCGGTAGGTCTCGGCCGGGTCGGCCCAATGATTGGTCGGGCCGGCTTCTTTCTGCGTCGGGGTGCAGATGAGGGTGAACTGCTCGACCCGCGCGACGTCGTTCGGGTTGGAGCGATGGAGGTAACAACCGGGCGCCTTTTCCTGGTTGAGCTTGATCACGACCCCCTGGCGGCAGGCTTCGCCTAACAAATATTCGTTCTCCGCTTCCGAGCCGTCGCACCAGAAAATGTTATCGGGCTCGGTCAGCGACTCGACTTCGTGGACCCAGTCGAGGACGGCCTGGTTGGCCGGTTTGTTTTCACCCATGCCGCTGGGCGCTGAAATGGCAGGAGCGATGTTATCCATAAATTTTCGGCCGGCAGCGGGCAGGCGGACTCTTAATTTGAACGCTTCGGCCGCTTGGCCAAGAAAAAATTGTATCGCGCACGCTTCCCAGCGGGCAGGGCGGAAGAAGCAAGCTGGAAGCTTGCGCTACCCTGCGCGGAGCCGTTTACTGTCGCTATGTTCGGCGTCGCGACCTCGGATGACTACCAGCCGGTAGCCTGGATGGGGCGCTATCCGATTCATGTCCCGACGCTGCTCGTCATCGTGCACGTCGTCTGCATGGTCATCAGCAGCCTCCTGATCGCGTTTGGCGCCGGGGCCTTCCTCAATGTGCTGGCCTTCGATAGCGCGCAGGTCCTCTCCGGGCGGGTCTGGCAGGTCCTCACCTACGCCTTCGTGCATTCCCCTTCCGGGCTGATCTGGTTCGCGATCGAGATGTATATGCTCTTCGCTTTCGGACGCGAGGTGGAGCGCTTCATCGGGCGGCGCGCCTTCCTTACGCTTTACCTGGCCCTGCTCTGCGTGCCGGCGCTTTTGCTCACCGTCTCGGGGCTCTGGCATCGCGCCGGGATGGCCGGCTCGGCCACGATTCATTTCGCCGTCTTCATCGCCTTCGCCGCGATCTATCCCAGCGTCGAGCTTTTCCTCCGCATCATGGTGAAATGGATCGCGCTCGTTTTTGTCGCCGCCTACACCCTGCAACTGCTCGCCTTTCACGCCTGGGCGGACCTGGCCGTGCTCTGGATGAGCGTGGGCCTGGCTTACGGCTTCATCCAACTGCGCGGCGCCGGCCCCGAACTCGCCTGGCTGACGGAATGGACCTCGCGCTGGCGTTCGAAACGCTCGCTCACTGTCGTCCCGCGGCCCGCTCCCCGTCGGGTGGTGGAACCCGAGAACATTTACGAATCGATCGACCCGGTCCTGGAGAAGATCTCGAAATCCGGCATCGGCAGCCTGACCGCGGGGGAACGGCGCGCGCTCGACCGGGCGCGCAATCGGCTCCTGAAAAAACCCGAGTGAGCGAATCGGCGACCGCGTGGCTGCGGCTCAGCGTCATTGTCCCGTCCTGGAACGACCACGCCAACCTGGCGCGTCTCCTGCCCGATCTCGTTAGGCTAAAACAGCTGCACGAAGTGATCGTGGCCGACGCTTCCCCCTGCCCGGCCGCAGCCGCGGCGGCGCGGGCCGCGGGCGCGATCTACCTGCCCGCCCCGCAGCCCAACCGCGGCGCGCAGATGAATCTCGCCGCCGGGCACGCCACCGGTGACGTCCTCATTTTTCATCACGCGGATTCGATCCTGACCGCGGCACATCTCGCCGCCATCGCGCAGGCCCTGCAAAAACCGGAGATCATCGGCGGGGCCTTTTATCGGAAATTCGACGCGCGCCATCCGCGGCTGGTCTGGTTCGAGCAGGTCGGGCGCTTTTTTACCCGGCACGGCGGCAGTTTTTTCGGCGACCAATCCGTTTTCGTGCGGCGGGAAACCTTTCGCGCGCTCGGCGGCTTTGCTCCCATCCCGCTGATGGAGGACATGGAATTCTCCCGCCGCCTGCGGCGTTTCGGCCCGGTCGCGGTGCTCGATCCGCCGCTGGAATCATCCACCCGCCGCCACCTCGGGCGCGGCCCGTGGCGGACCTCGCTCCAGAACGGGCTCTTTATTGTGCTCTATAAGTGCGGGCTTTCGCCGCACTATCTACACCGCTGGTATTACCGCCAGCAGTCGTCCGTGCCTGGTGAGTCAGTCCTTCTCGGCCAGGCAGCGAAGAATTTTGAGCCGACGGTTGAGACCAGCCCGGAACGCGCCGCCGCCCTCGAGTAAAGACTCTCGCGCCAACGTCTGGGGAAGCCGCATCAATAATCTTCATCTAAGGCCCCGAGTGCAGGAGCGGTTGGGGTGCGGTCGTTACAGTCAGTTTTGCGCTTTGGCTCGTCACGCTCCCGTCCGCGTTACTCACTTTCACAGAGAAAAGAGAACCGTCATCATCCAACGTGGCCGGCGGAGTCACGTAGGCAGCGCCATTTGCTTTGGCGATGTCCACGCCATTTTTCGCCCACTGATATCGAAGAGGCGGCGTGCCAGAAGCCGCGACCCTGAACTTGGCTGGCTCGCTTATCGCAACCGTCCTGTCCTTGGGTTGCCCGGTGATTGAAGGCGGCAACGCAGGAGTAGGCGTGGGGGTTGGGCTTGGGGTGGTTTCCGTGACTACGTATGACACCCGGATATCCCCCGATTCGTCGACCGCCTCCAGGACGAGACGATCAGGATTTTCTTCGATCGAGACCACTCCATACCCGCCGCATGGATTCTCGAAGTATCCTTCGCTCCAAATCCCTTCTTCGGCAGACGCACAGCGCCCACTCTCCCTTTCGGGATTTGCTTTGGCGACACACATTTCAGGAAAACCCGACGACGTCCCATTGTCGATTGCCCCCAGGTGAAGGTCGCCGGAGATGAAGACCACCCCTTCGATGTTGTTGCTGTTGATAAAGCTTTCCAGCGCATTCCACTCCGTCTGATATGCCGCCCAACCATCATTGAGTTTTGCGCTTCTATTAGTGACCACCGACGTAAAGATAATCTTCCAGCGGGCGGTGGATGCCATTAACCCGTTCTCGAGCCAGGCCAGCTGCCCGCTGGAGCCGAGGTTGTTGCCATCCAGCATACTCTTGTTCGCGTCGTCCGGGTCGGTCGCTACGTCCCGCTGGCTGCGGCAATCCAGAACGAAGCCCTCGACCTGAGCATAGCTGAATTTCTGCCAAATCCCCGGCTTGACGGTGGGGAGCGGATAAGTAGGCACATACTCTTCGAATGTTTCCTGACTCAGGCCCCAATCCGGATAGGTGTTGTCAACGTTATTTAGACCAGAGTCATGATCATCCCACTGGTGAATGATCGGCATTCTTTGCAGGATCAAGGGCACGAAGCCACTCATATAGGGTGTGGAGGGGTCATAGAGTTGTTTGAACATCCTTCGCTTTGCGATAAGTGTCGCGGGGTTGCGGTGATCGAAATCGCCACCGATAAAGGCAAAGGCCGGAGACTCAGCGGCGGCGCGGGCGAAGGTCGGCGTTGTCTTAGTCAGGTTTTTCACCGTTTCAAAGTCCGTCAGGACGACGAACTTGAATGTTCTGGAACTTCCGTCTACCGGAAAGGTCGCAAAAGAAGGATAAGGCGCAGTGAGCTGAGGCACTCCGTCCACCACCGGATCAAGATAGTAGGTTTGTTCCGCGGCCAGGCCGGTCAGCGGAACAATGATGGTAAGATCGCTGTCATCAAAGGTCGTGAACGAACTCGATTCCTCGAAACTCGTCAGATTTGGATCAGTTCCGTAGCGGAGTGAAACAATGGCCGACGCGCCTGTTCGCAGGAACACATTTGCGCTCGAGGCCGTCACCCCGCCGACAACGGGTCCGTGACTTAGCGACTGACCAATGACAAGGCTCCCCATTACCACCTCGCCGAGGAAAAGAATAGCAAGACGCCAGCATAGCGCCAAACGTCGACTGAGCAGGTTGGGAATCGAGGAGTTGTTATTTTTCGTGTCCATTATGTAGTTATGAGAAAGGCTGCAAGGTGGCTCGCAGATTGCGCCGCCGAGAGGAAAGCTGTATCCGCCGTTCGCCGGATATGGATCCCCTTACCGCATTATTTTGCTGAAGTTCCCTCCCATCAAAACAGATCTCTTCTAAGAAGCCAAGTCTTCGTCGAAAAATTCGCCAGGGGTCCCCCTCTTGGTCTCGCTCTCGGCCAGTTGTTATTCTGCTCAAGCCAAATTTTTGATTTACGCTTGACGTTTTCGCCTCGAGCTGAAACTCTCCAGCTTTTATAATTAGATCGGCCTACTGTTTTTGTGACTGCCACAGCGCGCCGGATGGAGTTATCATATGGAACTAAGCAGAAACATCAGTCAGTCTAGCCCGCGTCTGGTCACACAGGTGTTTGTCGCCGTTGCGATTCTTCTGAGCGCATCAGGTGACGGCTTACTTGCGGCTGGCGGAGCTGGAAGGCTGGATCCGGCCTCGGCTTCCGGAGGAGATTTGCCATATCCCGTCTTTACCGACGTGACGGCTTCGGCCGGTCTTGAACCGACGGGATTCCCATTCGGGAATGTGGTTTGGGGTGATTTCGACGGTGATGGAGACCTCGATATCTTCGTCGACAACCACTTCAACAAGGGGCCTTATCTTTATCTGAATAAGGGCGACGCAACCTTTACCGACATCTTTTCGAGCACTCTCCTCCAGAGGGTCCGCGACCGCCATGGTTCCGGCTGGTGCGACTTTGATAACGACGGCGACCTTGACCTTCACATCAGCACTGGCGCGAGCGGCGGGTCAGCCCTCGGCATGAAGCAGGACGAGTTGCTTCTCAACCTGGGAGGAAACCAGTTTAGCGAGATCGCGCCGGAGGCGGGCGTGATCAATACCTGGGGAAGAGGGAGAAGCGTGGCCTGGGGGGATTATGACAATGACGGATATCCCGATCTCCTGCTCGGTAACATCAAAACCAATATGGTTCTCTATCGAAACAACGGCGATGGCACTTTCGCCGATGCGACCGTCGCAGCCGGGCTTGGTCACCTGCAATATGTCGAAGTGGCCTTTGCCGATTACAACAACGATGGCTTCGCCGATATTTTCTGCACCGATGTGCTGAAGAATGGAGCGGCCAATGACCTCCTGATGAAGAACAACGGGAATGGGACCTTCACGGATGTCACTCAGCAGGCCGGGATCCCGCCGGTCAACAACGGCCGGAGCATAGCCTGGGGGGATTACAACAACGATGGCTTCCTCGACCTCTTCCTCTCGCGGGGCACCGACGTCGCGATGAAGCAAAGTCTATATCAGAATAACGGCGACGGAACATTCAGCGATGTCACCGACCAGGCGGGTTTGGGAGCGATCAGCAATAATCGCGCAGCCGGCTGGGGAGATTTCGATAACGACGGGTATCTCGATTTGTATGTGGTTAACTCCGGGACTGACCCTGAGGGCAAGGGCCCAAACTACCTCTACCATAATAATCGTAACGGGACCTTCACCGACGTTGCCGCCAGCACGGGCGTCGAGTCTCTCGTTCTCAGCCGAGGCCGCGGAGCCGCCTGGGCCGACTACGACGAGGACGGCTTCCTCGATCTCTACGTGACTAACGGCGAGGATAACACTGACTATGTCGAGGGCCCGCAATTTCTCTTCCGTAACGCGGGTAACACTAACCATTGGCTTAAGATCAAGTTAGTGGGGACGACGAGCAGCCGCCAGGGTTTGGGCGCGAAAGTGACCGTGCAGGTGGGGCGGATGAGCCAATATCGGGAAAACAATGGATCTTCTGGCCATTACCTCTCGCAAGACGCCACCCCCCTCCATTTCGGCGTGCGCCAGGCGACGACCATTAAACAAGTGACTGTGAATTGGCCCAGCGGGCAGACCAGTATCTTGCGCAGGGTTCCGACAAATCAGACGCTCGTTGTAATCGAGGGACAGTAGCAATCATATCGTTCATCGCCGCCGCCCTCGCGATGGGAAACACCCAAGACGATTCAGGAGCGGACAAATGCGAACCCGCCCGGATTCTCACCACGCCGTGCACGCACTGGGGCAACTCAATTCCCGCCCCGCAACTGAGCCAAGAACTCGGCCGGAGTTGCCGCGGTCAAAAGTGCCTTTCGCATGGCCTCGTGCTGCAGGCGGCGGGCCAGGCCGCCGACGCAGATGAGATAGTCGTTCACCATCTGTTGCGGGACGGCGAGGAGAAAAATGAGATGCACCAGGGTGCCCTCCGGACCAAACGGAACTCCCTGCACGCTGCGGCCGATCCCAAGCACCATTTTTTCCACCAGGTCGGTCCGGGCATGCGGAAACGCGACCCCGCCATTGGCCACGGTGGAGGCATTCTTTTCCCGCTCCATGACGGCGTCGAAAAATTCGTTCGTCTTGCTCAGCTCGCCGCTTTCCCGGAGGAGCTCGACGATTTCCCAGACCGCCTCGCCCGCGGTTTTCCCGGTGAGATCGAGAAGGACATGACGCGAATCGAGCAGACCATCGAGCAAGGGAGAGATCATGGCGTTTGAATTGATAGATTGACGGGTGCCGCGCGGATGTCGAACTATTCGGCACGCGTGTCGAACGAAAATCACGGAATGGCTAACGACGCGGTCCAGGCCAGCCTCTACGACCAGGGCTACGTCAACGCCATGTCGCACTTTTACCGGGGCGAGCTGGGGCGGATCATGGTCTGGCGGCAGCGCCTCGACACGACGACGAACTGGGCGGTGACGAGCAGCACCGCCATCATCACGATTGCGTTTTCCAACGCCGGCGTGCCGCATCTCATCTTCTTTTTCAATCTCGCAATCGTCTGGATCATGCTTTGGATCGAGGCCCGGCGTTATCGTTTCTACGACGCCTTCCGGGCGCGGGTGCGAATGCTGGAAGCGCATTTTCTTGTCCCGATGGTGATGGAAAATCGCCACCTTCTGCAGGGCGAATGGAAGAAACTGGTCTGCGAAGATTTGATTTTGCCCTCGTTCAAGATCGGCAAACTCGAGGCCGTCGGGCGGCGCCTGAAACGCAACTACGTCTTCATTTTCATCCTCATCATGATCGCATGGGTGCTGAAGATTTTTCTCCACGCGACCGAGCCGATCGATACCGTCGGCGCGTTTTATCGCGCGCTTCGGGTCGGGCACATTCCTTCCTGGCTGGTCGCGATTATTTTTGTCGGCACCCTCGTGTCCGTGATCGGGATCGCGGTTTATGTCGGTCGCAAAACCTCCGGCGAGATCTCCGAGTTTGGGAGCCATCGTTCGCTCTGGCGAATTTGATCCTGTGCATCTGCAATTCGCCAGACTCTGCGAAATCGTGGCGCAATTGCGCGCCCCCGGCGGCTGCCCGTGGGACCGGGAACAAACCCACGAATCGTTAGTCCCGGGCCTGCTCGAGGAAGCTTACGAGGTCGCGGATGCGATCCGTTCGAAGGACGACGCCAATCTGCGCGAAGAGCTGGGCGACCTCCTCCTGCAGGTGGTGATGCACGCCGACATCGCCGCCGAAGCGGGCCGCTTCAACCTCGAAGAGGTCGCCGGCGGGATCGCTGACAAACTGGTCCGGCGCCACCCGCACGTATTTGGAGAAAGCGAGGCGCGCGACACCGGGGCGGTCCTGAAACAGTGGGACGAAATCAAGCGTGCGGAAAAGAATTCGCCTGAGGCAGGCTATTTTACCGGCCTAACGAGAGCATTGCCGGCCCTGATGCTGGCCCAGAAAACACAGAGCAAGGCGGCGCGGGTCAATTTCGACTGGAGCGAACTGCGCGACGTGATCGCGAAAGTGGACGAAGAGCTGACCGAGGCGAAGGAAGCGATCGCGTCCGGCGAACAGGAAGCAATCGCGGACGAAATAGGCGATCTCCTTTTTGCGGTCGTGAACCTGGCGCGGAAAAGCCAGCTCGACGCCGAGACCGTGCTGGCGGCGGCGACGGAGAAATTCATTGCCCGTTTTCACAAGGTGGAGTGCGAGTTGCGAGCGCAAGGGCGCCAGCTGGGCGAGGTCGATCTCGCCGCGCTCGACGAAATCTGGAATCGCGTTAAAGCGCTGTAGACGTCTCCCTCTGGGAGACGCGGGGACAATCACCGCGGCCAACCTCACTCCCGCGTTTCGCAGAGCGAAACGTCTACATGACAACCCGTAGGCTCACCGTTAAAATCTCGGCCTAACGATGGAAACCGAATACAAAGTCCGGCTCGAAATTTTCGAAGGCCCGCTCGATCTCCTGCTCTACCTGATCAAGCGCGACGAGCTCGACATTTACGACATCTCGCTCGAGCGGATCACCCAGCAATACCTCGAGTATCTGCAGGCCTTCAAGGAACTGAACATCGACGTCGCGGGCGAGTTCGTCGTCATGGCGGCGAACCTGATTTATCTCAAGAGCCGCAGCCTCCTCCCGGTCGACCAGCAGCCGCCGGAGGAGGACGTGGAGGAAGACGATCCGCGCTGGGATTTGATCCGGCAGTTGATCGAATACAAAAAGTTTAAGGAAGCGGCCGGGCAATTGCAGGTGCGCGAGCTGGAACAGGAACGGATTTTCGCCCGAATCGGCGACGGCAGCGCGCCGGAAGTGGCGCCGCTCCATCTCGGTGAGGTCGGAATTTTCCAGCTCATCAACGCCTTCCAGAACGTGCTCAAGCGGATCGATGCGAAGGAAGATCTGCGCGAAATGTTTGGCGAAAATTTCACCGTCTCGGACAAGATCGAGCAGATCCTGCAGAGCATGGCCGGCGGCAAGCCGATCCGTTTTTCCGATCTCTTCGCCCGGATGGCTTCGCGGGTTGAAATCGTCGTCACTTTTCTTGCCCTGCTCGAATTGATCCGGCTGAAACAAGTGCGCGCGATCCAGGCCGATCCCTTCCAGGAAATCGAGATCGCGCCGCCCGCGCCGTGAAGCGGCGGGTTTTGATCGCCGGCTGCGGTTACGTCGGCACCGCGACGGCCGATTTGTTTCACGCCGCCGGATGGGAAGTGGAGGGCTGGACCCACTCGCCCGAGTCGGCCGCGCAATTAAGCGGCAAACCCTACGTCATTCGCGCGGTCGACATCGCGGCGAAGCACGCGGTGGAAAAGGCGGCGGCGGAATTTGATGCCGCGATTCATTGCGCCAGTTCCGGAGGCGGCGGGGCGGAGGGGTATCGCCGCGTCTATTTAGGAGGTGTGAAGAACCTTCTCGCGACGCTGCGTCCGCGCGTTTTCGTCTATACGAGCAGCACTTCCGTTTACGCCCAGACCGGCGGCGAGTGGGTCGATGAAACGAGCGCGACCGAGCCGCGGCACGAGACCGGCAAAATCCTGCGCGCAACCGAGGAACTCGTTAGGCAAGGCGACGGTTTGGTCGTGCGGCTCGCCGGGATCTACGGGCCGGGCCGCTCGGCGCTCCTGCGCAAATTTCTTTCCGGCCAAGCCCGGATCGAGGAAGGCGGCGACCGTTTTCTCAATCAAGCGCACCGGGACGACATCGCCGCCGCCCTTTTGCATCTCGTTCTCAACAAAGACCTGAACTGCCCGGCGATCTTGAACGTTTCCGACGACGAGCCGATCACGCAGCGTCAGGCTTATGCATGGCTGGCGGCGAAACTGGATCGCCCGCTGCCCGACGTCGCCGCTGCGCCCGCTGAAAGAAAACGCGGCGCGAGCAACAAGCGCGTCTCAAACCAAAAGCTGCGCGCACTCGGTTGGGAACCGAAATTTCCGACCTTCGCGTTCGGGATGGAGAGGTCGGTTCTCCCGGCCCTGCCAACGCTGGGCGCCTGATCAGGCAGCCGCGATATCCGACGGCGGGATGATCGGAGTGACGTCTTCGGTCTTGCACGCCCACCAAACGCTGGTGAGCACTGAACCGGTGGTGAGGATGAAAGCGAAGATGGTGAGCATGTGAGTGCGTTCTCTTTAGCAACGGGCATGCCGGAGGCTCTTTACGAGGGAAGCAGAGCAGCGCGCAGGGTAATAAGTGTCATCATCTGACACACAAGCGTCAGAAACCGACACAATATCTTCCCTCGACCGGGCGATGGAACAACGACTCGACCTAACGGTCGAGCCCCGCCAGCGCCAAGTCCCCGGTCGCGGATTACTTCTCGACGATGAGGCGCGCTCCAGAGCGGTTAGCTTCCACTTTAGCGTTCACCTGCTCGATCTGCCGAGCTTGTGTGGCAAGCGCAGCAGTCAACTTCTCAATCTGTTGTTGCTGTTGGGCAACGGCCGTTTTGAGCTCGGTCACCTGGCGATGTTCCTTGAGAAACTCATTGAGAAGCATCGCGTTCACTTCGTCATAGCGAACGGTAAAAGGTTTCCCTTTCTCGTCAGTGACCACGAGATTCGGATCCACCTTGGCGACCTCTTCGGCGACGAGGCCAAATTGCGGCAGCCCTTTGGGATCGAGCGCCTTCTTGTAATGGAAGCTGACTGGCTTGAGCGCGAGAATGGCTTCGCTCGCCTTGCCCATGGGCTTGATCTCTTCCTTGAAGCGCGCGGAAGAGCCTCTTACTCCCAGCTGGCCATCTGGAGTAATGCCGACTCTAATGCCGCTGGTGATAGGCGTGTTGGCGATGCCGGCGATGAAGGTCGCCGCATGAGTCCCGTCGGTGCCGATGCGGATGGCGCCGGATTCGCCAGCAGCACCGTCGTTTCCAATATCAATATTATTATCGCCCGTCGTGAGAGCGGTGCCGGCGAATTCACCGAGCGCGATGTTGCCGCTCCCTGCCGTATTCCCCCCAAGCGCACCTGCACCGATGGCTGTGTTGTAGGTGCCGGTCGTATTGCCACCCAAGGCACCGTTACCGGCAGCCATGTTGAAGCTGCCTGTGATGTTCTCGGTCAACGCAAGAAAACCAATGGCCGTGTTGCCGGCACCAACGGTATTTTCAATGAGCGCAGACGGACCGATGCCGACGTTGGCGCTGCCGGTGGTGTTTTTGCTGAGCGCCGCAAAACCGCAGCCTACGTTGCTGCCCCCCGTTGTGTTGGCTGCAAGCGCCGACGAACCGAGGGCCGTATTGAGGTTGCCGCTGGTATTGGAGCGGAGCGCAGTCCCAACGGCGGTGTTGTTGGCACCGGTCGTGTTGCTGTAAAGCGCGTGCCAACCGAGCGCCGTGTTGTTGCCGCCAGTAGTGAGGCTGAAGAGCGCATCTTCACCTTCGGCGGTGTTTAAATTGGGATATCCTCCATCCGGTGGCGGACTCACAGCCTTCATCGACGGCAAGAGTGCCAGGCAGGCGATGGCCGAGCTGACTACCAGACTACGTTGCCAACGCCTCCGGGTGATTTTGGTTTCGACGAATCCATTCTGATTGATGAGCTGCGTCTGGTTGTTCATTTTGAGTTTTCCTATTCGCCTGGGGGTTGAGGCTGTAGGAAGGAAGAAAAACCCCGATTTGAACTGCCTTCCAAGGCCAGATCTCTAAACGGAAACCCGATCCTGCGGAGGGTGGAGGCTGGGGGTCGAGCTTTTATTGCTATGGGCTCCTCACCGAACCCGCCCGCGGGCAAGACAAGGCCGGCCGCGACTCCTGCAATTAGCCTAACGACGGTTCGATCAGCCCAAAATCGCCGCTCTTGCGACGATATAGAACGTTCACGCGCGAGTTTCGCGCGTTCATGAAAACGAGGAACTGCCGGGTTGACATCTCGAGTTGCAGGACCGCTTCGTCGACGAACATCGGCTTCACCGGATGCCGCTCGGTTCGGACAACGGCGTGCTCGTGGTGCTCGTCTTCCTCAACCGGATCGGGGTGGAGGATCTGCTCCTCGATATGCCGGATATCGTCCTTGCGCGGCCGATGGCGGCGGAGGAGGCGCGTCTTATATTTGCGCATCTGGCGCGCGATTTTGTCCATGACCGCGTCGATCGCGGCGTAGAGATCGTCGGTTTCTTCCCGGGCCTCGATCGTGATGTGATTGGAACAGATCAGGATGACCTCGGCCCAGTGCCGGTATTTTTCGACCCCGAGAATGACGTGCGCTTCGATGATTTTCGGATAATCGAGGTGCAGCCCCTCGATTTTGCGGGTGGCGTATTCGTTAATCGCGTCGGTGATCGCGAGGTGGCGGCCGGTGACCTTGACATGGGGATTGGCGTTGGCGGTTTGCATGCGGCTCCTTTGGTTTACATCTGAAAGCGTTCGCCGAGGTAGAGCTGGCGGCTGATCGGGTCGTTGATGAGGAAATCCTTCGTCCCCTCGCTCACGACGCGGCCTTCGTCGATGAGGTAGGCGCGATCGACGATCGAGAGGGTCTCGCGCACGTTGTGGTCGGTAATGAGAATGGCGAGGCCGGATTTGCGCAGATTCACGACCAGTTGCTGGACGTCGTAAACCGCGATCGGATCGACCCCGCTGAAGGGCTCGTCGAGCATGAGCAGTTTCGGCCGGGTCACGAGCGAGCGCGCGATCGTGAGGCGGCGTTTTTCGCCGCCGCTCAGGGTGAGGGCGGTGTTCTTCGCGATCCGCTCGATCCCAAACTGGTGCAACAGCTCCTCGCAGCGGTGGCGCCGTTCTTTTTTGCTCAAGGGCATGGTCTCGAGAATGGCGAGAATGTTTTGTTCCACCGTCATCTTGCGGAAGATCGATTCCTCCTGCGGCAGGTAACCCATCCCGAGCCGGGCCCGCTTGTACATCGGATAATCGGTCACGTCGTTGCCGGAGAAGATGACCCGGCCGCGGTTTGGCCTAACGAGACCGACGATCATGTAAAAGCTGGTCGTTTTGCCGGCGCCGTTCTTTCCCAGGAGACCGACGATTTCGCCCTGGCCCACGTTCATCTTGATCCCGTTTACGACCGCGCGGCCGTCGTAGATTTTGACCAGGTCGTCGGTCAGAAGGACCTCGGGATGCTCGTTAGGCGAGGTCGCGCGCGGGGTGGATTCGGGCGCGGGTGGCGGCGCGGTCTGGCTGATCATGGCTTCGTCGTTTCGGCGGCTGGAGATGGTTTCCCGTTTTTATCTTTCTTCGAATCCTGCCGGATCTCCGTCCGGCTGGGGCCGCGGGTCGTGAGGCGACCGTCCTGATTCAACACCATGATTGTTTCCGGGCTGGTCGCGACATGGGTATCGAGGCCCTGCTGCACGCGCGGGCTCCCGGTCAGCACGACATTGCCATCGGCGGAAGTATAAACCGCTTTCTCGGCGAGACCGACTGCTTTCGCGGGCGGGCCGCCTTTGGGGTCGGGCTTGTCCCGGACCACGCCGACGTGGCCCTCGGCGATCGCCCGCTCGAGGCCTTCGCCTTCCTCCTTGTGGATGTAAACGGTCAGCTTGTCGGATTGGATATTAAAACGCGGATCGAAGACGCGGACGTGGCCGGAAAAAACGCCGATGCGTTTCTCGGTGTCGAAGGTGGCTTCATCGGCGTAAATCTGGGTCGCGATCGGCTCGCCATTCGTCTTCGTGGCGGCGAGGGCGGGCGAAGGCTGCGGTTTCGCCGCCGCCGGTTTGCTGGTCGGATCCTGCGCCCCGGCGGGCAGGAGCAGGGCAAAGGTGAGAAAGAAGAGGGCGATCGGTTTCATGGCTTGGCGGCGGAGCCGGCAATTTCCTTCTGGTTAAAAAGGGTCATGTGGACGTTGCCCTTGAGCATTCCCAATTTGGTCTCGGTGTTGAAGCTCATCGTGTCGCCGGCGATTTCGAAATCGGCCCGCTTCACCTTCGTCCGCGCTTTTGAATCGATCACCCGGCTCTCGAGATCGAGGACGGCGTCGCTCATGTCGACCTTGAAATCGGGTTGCTCGCGCTCGTCATAGGTTGTCATCTTTAAATCCGTAAACCGGACATGATTTTCATCGACCCGGGCGGCCGTGGCGGCCTCAAAACGGCCGATCAATTTTCCCTTGATGTCGTAGTTCGGCAGGATCAATCCCTTCGCTTCGTGCCCGATGGTGAGCGGGATATTCTTGAGGCCGAACTCCGGGGTCGGGGTGGGCGAGGCCTTGCGGCTCTTGCGTTCGCCGGCCAGGGCGAGGGAGCTGCCCACGAGCAGGAAAAGAAAACTCAGGCGCGCCCCGCGAAAAAGGCGGGACCCGCTACGACACGGCAGCATGAATAGCTTTTAACATGCGCAAGTGCTTCGGCAAATCCTTTAGCGGAACCTGGTTCGGCCCATCGGAGAGGGCGCGGGCCGGATTCTCGTGCACTTCCATGAAAATGCCGTCGCAGCCCGCGGCGAGGGCGGCCCGGGCCAGGACGGGCGCGAGGGCGGCGTCGCCGGAAGTGGCATCGCCCGCGCCGCCGGGACGCTGGACCGAGTGGGTGGCGTCGAAGATGACGTGGTAGCCGGCCTCGCGCAGCCAGGCGAGCGAGCGCATGTCGGCGACGAGATTGTTGTAGCCGAAAGTCGTGCCGCGTTCGGTGAAGAAAAATTTCCTGGCGCCGAAAGCCTCAAGTTTCTCCGCGATGTTGCGCACGTCCCACGGGGCGAGGAACTGGCCTTTTTTCACGTTCACGACGCGCCCGCTCTCGGCGGCGGCGCGAATGAGATCCGTTTGCCGGCAAAGAAAAGCCGGAATTTGCAGGACATCGATGAACTCGGCCGCGATTTCGACCTCGTTAGGCGAATGAACATCGGTCGTGACCGGCATCCCGATCTCGCGCCCGATCTCGGCAAGGAGCGCGCAGCCTTTGCGCGCATCGATCCCGCGATAGGAGCGGACAGAAGTGCGATTGGCCTTGTCGTAAGAAGCTTTGAAAATGAAGGGCAACTTTTCCGCGGCGCAGATCCGCGCAATCTTGCGCGCCATCCGCCTAACGAACCCTTCGGATTCGATCACGCACGGGCCCAAGAATAAAAGCCGGCTTTTTTCCGCCGAGAGTGACAGGACCAATCGTAAGCGCCTTCGGTTTCGTCCCCATAGCAGCGAATTTTCTCTAAAGATCGAGCACGCGCAGGAGCTCTTCTGATGTTATTCCGTGATGAGCCGCGACACTCTTGAGGATGCTTGAGAGAAGTCCCGGTTTCAGAGCCGCTTGGTTAGGGATCGCTTCGTGATGTTGGCCGTCCTTTTGCGTAGTGATTCTGATGTGAGATCCACGCTGCCGCGTCACTTCGTAATCCAGTTGGCGCAACGCTTTGATCAGTTGCTCGGCGGAGACATCGCGGGGCAGCTTCACCGGGCGAGGACTTCATCGCGAACGAAATGGAGCCGGATCACCCTGGGGGCTTCCATCGTTTCGTCGAAGTAGCAGTCCACCGCCTCGCGCACCGCCTTTCGCAAATCATCGAGCGTCTCGGCCTGGGTATGAATGCCGACTCCCAGGGCGGAAGCGGTGTATCCCCCTTCGGGGACATCCTCGCTGATCTCAAAGATAATCTCGCTCATCGGAGTCATTCTAGCCCGGGGGGAAATGATGGACAAGAAACCCTTTCCCGCCACTCCTGCCGGCGTTCGCGCAAAGATCAGTCGCCAGACGCGACCGTTTCGAGCAACTCGGGATCGGGCGGGACCTGGTCGAGCGGCGCCGGCTCGATCGCGAGGATGGCATAACGGCCGCTGTCGTTTTCCGAATTCAATTCCACAATCTCGCCGACGCGATGGCCTAACAATGCTTTTCCGATCGCGGTCTGGTAGGAAATAATGGCGCGGTCCGGGTCGCCATCCCAGGCCCCGAGAATGGTGTAGGTCTCCTCCGCGTTCGTGTTCGTCTCGCGCAGGGTGACGATTGTGCCGATCGATACCTGGGAAAGGTCGGGGCTCTCGAAGGTCGTGCCGCGGGCGCGATGAAGATCGCGTTCCAGCTCGGACTTGCGACGCATGAGGACGGCCTGCATTTCCTTGGCGGCCTTGAATTCGAAATTCTCGCGCAGATCGCCGTAGGACCGGGCGACCCCGATCTCCTTGCTGTTCTCGGGGATTTTTTTGTTCACCAACTCCTCCAGCTCGCCTTTGCGTTTCTGCAGGCTGCTCCAGGAGACGACGAGCGCTTCGCTCTTTTCTTCGGGCTGCTCGCCGCTGACCAGGCTTTGCAGGTCGGGATAAAGTTTGATGATCCGCGCCATGAGCGAGCGCTTGGTTAATTCGTCGAAGACCGGGCTGAGGAGGAGGCGTCGCATCGCGTCGCGGGCCAGCCCGAGCTCGGCCCCGGCAAAAATATCGGGGATGAGGGAACGGTCGGAGAGGAGGAGATCGCGGAGGCGGGTGCTGCGGCTGTTGCTTTCGTTATGCTGGTCGCGTTCGCAGGCGGAGAGGATGGCGCTGAGGAGTTCGGGGTTGATCAGCTCCGGCCAATCGGCGCGGTTTTTGCAGAGCCAGTAAAGCATTTCGCTGGTCGCGGAATGTTCGCGCAGGCTGCGATCGAGCGCGGCCCGCAGGTCGTCGAGTCGGCCGGCTTCGGCAAAGACTTTCGGCATCGAGGAAACGAGCCGGGCGTTGCTCCCCTGCATGAGCTGGAGGGCGCGCTGGGTCCAGCGCTCGCCGAGCGCGGCGGGCAGGGCATGAAGAACGCGGCGTTCCTTGGCCGAGGGAAGCTTGGGGAGGATGTCGGCCAGCCGCGGTTCTTCCTCCACGATCAAACGCTCGATCGTGAAGTCGGGATTGGTGCTGCGCAATTTCGGCTCGCGCTGGATGAGATCGTCCCGGCCGATGAGGAGCTCGAACGCCATCGCGGGATTGAGCCGCTGGTTGCGGCGCGCGGTTTCCTCGATCGCATCGAGCAGCGGCTGGAGCTGTTTTTCCGGCTCGGTGAACTCGTGATGGAGCTTGATGATCTGGTCGAGGGCGGCGGCCTGTTCCTTCGCCTGCCGCGTTTGGTTGAAAAAGGTGAGGAGCTCATCGGCCCGCGAGACGGGCGCGTCGCGCAGCTCGATCGGGTCGTTCTTCTTCGTCGGAATAAGGAAGTGCCCCTCTTTCTTGAGCAACTTCTTGGTCGAGTCCCACCAGCGCTTGAACTCCGGCTCGCTAAAAACGTCGCCTAACAACCAGCCGCTGATCTGCGCCTGGGTCGCTTTCCCGCCAAGGCTCTGGAGAATGTTCCGCATCACGCCGGTGGCATTTTCCTGGAGCTGGTTCTTCAGCGCCGTGAGGTCGGTGGCTTTTTGGGCGAGGAAATGTTCGGCCGGGATCGGGGCGAGATTTTCCGCGGCGTACTGCAACTGCATGGGGTGGGCTTTTTTCTTTTCGAAATCGATCAGGATCTGGTTAAGGAGGAGGTTCCAATCGGCCACCCGGCCAAAGCCCCAGCTTTTGTGCAGACAAAAACTGCCGGGCTTGAGTTGATCGAGCTGTTCGGCATTGGCCACTGTGAGCTTTCCTGAGTCGACCAACTTTTGCAGTTCAGCGTCCATAAAAATGTGGGGAGGTAATGATGCACGAGGCGCCGCTCGTCGCAAACCTTGCTCTTCTTTCCCGTTGCCCGCCCTCGTCACCCGTGGAAGCCTAGCGCCGCGTGACGGTCAGCATCTGGTTTTGGGTCGCATTTCATCTTGGGGTCCTGGTTGCACTGGCCGTCGATCTTTTCAGCGATCGCGGGAGTGAACGGCTCAGTCTGGGGAGTGCCGCGCGGCGCAGTCTGGTCTGGGTCGGCCTCTCCTTAAGCTTCAACCTTTTCGTCTGGTGGTGGCAGGGGCCGGAGCAGGCGCTCGACTTCTTCACCGGCTACCTCATCGAGTACTCGCTCAGCGTCGATAATATTTTCGTTTTCGGGCTCATCTTTGCCTACTTCCGGGTGCCGCCCCAATACGAGCACCGGGTTTTGATCTGGGGCATCCTCGGCGCGCTCGTGATGCGAGCGACCATGATCGGCCTCGGGGTCGCGCTCGTCTCGCGCTTCCATTTCGTCATTTATATTTTCGGCGCCTTCCTCCTCATCACGGGATTGCGGATGCTTTTCGGGAAGTCGGAAGCGATCGACCTGGAGCACAATTTCATTCTCCGCATCGTTCGCCGGTTGCTGCCGGTGACGAGCGATTATCACGGGCCGAAATTCGTCGCCCTCGTCCGGGGCCGGCGTGTCCTGACCCCGCTCGCCCTCGTCCTGATTGTGATCGAGCTGATGGATCTGGTCTTCGCGGTCGACTCCATCCCGGCGGTGCTCGCGATCACGCGCGACACATTCATCGTCTACACCTCCAACATCTGCGCCATCCTCGGGCTGCGCTCGCTATATTTCCTCCTCGCCAATCTCGTGACCCGCTTCATTTACCTCCGTTATGGCCTGGCGATCATCCTCTGCTTTGTCGGCTTGAAAATGCTGATCGAATGGCTGGTGGAAATTCCGAGCTGGCTTTCGCTCCTCGTCATCGTCGCGGTCCTGGCGACGACCACCGTGGCCTCGCTTTATGCGACCAGGAAAAAGAGCGGCGCCGAAGCTTTTTAAAGAAAGGTTGCAATCCCGGCAACGAACCGATTTACTCGCGACGCTCTCATGAAATTGCCGCTCGTTATTTTCCTCTGCGCCGGATGTGCGGCGAGTTCGTTAGCCGATATCCACGATCCGCCGGCGGCGGATCACGGGCCGACGCGAAAACTCTCGCGCGGTCTGGCCAACATGGCCTTTGGCTGGTCGGAAATTCCGGTCACGATCGGGAAAATCAACAGCCAGGAAGGCAACTCCGCCGCCGCCAGCTACGGCGTGGTCAAGGGAACCGGGCGCGCCTTTGCTCGTTTTGGGGTCGGTTTTTACGAGGCGCTGCTTTGGCCGTTTCCGGTTTACAAGGGCACCTACTACCCGGTGCTGCGGAACGACGTGCACTGGATTAATCGCGGCTACAGCGAATTTCCGCCCGAGCTCGGGAACGAATCGAAATATCCCTACGTGCGGGATTATTGATCCGCTCGTTAGGCGGAGCCCGGCTTGAGGATCTTTCGCGCGGAGGAATTGGCAGCGCGGATCCGGCCGCTCTTTGAGGAAAACTTCGCCCGCTTCGGCGAACTCGGCGCGGCGGTTTCGATCTGGCAAAACGGCCGCTCGCTCCTCGAACTCCACGGTGGCTTTCGCGACAAGCGCCGCGAGCAACCCTGGACGAGCGACACGATCGTCCTTGTCTGGTCGGCCACCAAAGGATTGGGCAGCGCCTGTCTTCTGCACCTGCTGCAGGAGCAGGCGATCGGCTTGGAGCGCAAAGTCGCGGAATTCTGGCCGCAGTTTGCCGAGGCCGGCAAAAGCGAGGTCACGCTCGACCAACTCCTTTCCCACCAGGCCGGCCTGGCCGCGCTCGATCAGCCGGCTGAGATCACCGATCACGCCGCAGTCGTTAGGGCTTTGGAGCAACAATCGCCGCTCTGGCCGCCGGGAACCGTCGCACGGTTACCACGCGCGCACCTTTGGCTTCCTCCTCGACGAGCTGGTGCAGCGCATCGATGGACGGCCGCTCGGCGTATACTGGCGCGAAATCTTCGCTGAACCTCTCGGCCTCGACCTCTGGATCGGTCTCCCAGCCGCGGAGAACGCCCGCGCCGCCAGCGTTTACGCTGCGAAAGCATCGGGGCCGTCGGCGGACCCTTTTTACAAGGCTCTGACCACCCCGGGCTCGCTCCAACGCCGTGTCTTCACTTCGCCGCGCGGCCTGAACGCCGTCAGCGCGATGAACGACCCCGCCCATCGCGCTCACTCGCTGGTTTCCATGGGCGGAATCGGCAGCGCCACTGCGCTGGGTAAATTCTACGCCATGATTGCGAATGGCGGCGAACTCGATGGGCATCGCTTTTTCACTGCCGAAACCATCTCGCAGATGACTACTACGCTCGCCTCCGGCCGGGACGAAGTTTTCCTCGTCCCGACGGCTTTCTCGGCTGGTTTCATGAAAGATCCGGACGACGCCGCCGTCCGGATCTTCGGCCCCTCGGCCCAGGCTTTCGGACATCCCGGGGCCGGCGGGAGCCACGCCTTTGCTGACCCGGAAAACCGTCTCTCTTTTGCGTACGTGATGAATCAAATGGAGCAGCAAGTCCTGCCTAACGCCAAGTCGCTTCGACTGATCGAGGCGATCTACGAATAGGTTGGCAAAACTCCATGTGCCTGGAGGGATTCGAACCCCCAACCTTCTGATCCGAAGTCAGAAGCTCTATCCGGTTGAGCTACAGGCACCGGTGTGGTGACAAAACATCGAGAAATCCGGAGCCGCCACCGAAAAAGGGAAAGGTCTCGACAAGCCTTGTCGATTGACATTTTTGCCCGTTCTCAGGCAGGATGACCTGACATGAGTCGACTTTTCAGGTTGCAGATTTTTGCAGCGATGCGGCTCAGATCATTGGGCGGTGTTGCTGCTTTGTGCCTGTGCTTAGGGGCTCATATGGCTCGGGCGGAGTCGCCGGTGACCGAAGGGAGCTGGAGCACGCTGCCTTACCCGATGCCGATCAACCCGATCCACGTCGGTCTGCTTCACACCGGCAAGGTGCTGGTGGTGGCCGGCTCGGAAAACATCGGCTCCCAGCACGAAGCGGAGGAATATTACGGCGCTGTCTGGGATCCGGCGACCGGGACGATCGCCGTGCAGGACCTGCTCTGGGACATCTTCTGCACCGGCATGTCGGCCATGCCCGACGGCCGATATCTCATTGTCGGGGCGACGAGCAGCTATAACCCGTTTTACGGCGATTCCCTCGCCAGCGTGTTCGATCCGGTGACGGAGAAATTTTCGCAGGCGGAACAAATGGCCCATGGCCGCTGGTATTCCACCTCCACCTCCCTGGCCGATGGCAGCACGCTCGCTTTCTCGGGTTTGACGGAACTGAATCTGACCAACACCGCCGTCGAACTCTATAACGTCGGATCGGGATGGAGCCCGGAATATATCGCGCCCTGGAAACCGCCGCTCTACCCGCGCCTGCATCTCCTGCCCGACGGCACGGTCTTTTATAGCGGGCCCACCTCGACCTCGAGCATTTTCAATCCCACGACCAAAGCCTGGACCCTGGGTGTGGCCCAGACGATCAAGAAAACGAACCGCAAAGGTGGCTCCGCCGTCCTTCTCGGACTCCGGCCCTCCAATGGCTACGGCGCCAAGTTAATGGTGGTGGGCGGCGACAGCCCCGGAAGTCCGACCGCGGAAGTGATCGATCTTTCAGCGGTGCCGCTGGCCTGGCGTGAAGTCGGCCAGATGGGCCAGGGCCGGATTCGCCTGAACGCCACTCTTTTGCCGAATGGCAAAGTCCTCGCCTCCGGAGGCTCGACCATCGACGAAGACCCGAATTTCGCCAGCCTGACGGGCGATCTTTACGATCCCGCGACCGAGACCTGGTCGCGCGCCGGGGTCTCGGTTTTTCCCCGGCTCTATCACTCCTCGGCGCTCCTGTTACCGGACGCGACGGTGTGGGTGGCGGGCAGCAACCCGGAGGAAAGAACCTACGAAGACCAGATGGAGATTTATTCGCCCCCCTACCTCTTCACCGCCGATCCCAACGGCAACGTCATCCCCGCCACGCGCCCGGTCATCACCAGCGTCAGCCCCAAAGTCGGCTACAACACGCGCTTCAACATCCGCACCCCGGACGCTGCCAGCATCGCGCAGGTCGTGATGATGCGTCCGGGTTCCGCCACCCACTCCTTCGACTTCGAGCAACGGCTCATCGAACTCACCTTTACCTCCTCCGGCGGTAATATCGCCGCGACCGCGCCGCCCACCGGCGCGATCGCTCCGCCGGGTTATTACATGGTCTTTCTCATCAACACTTCCGGCGTGCCTTCAGTCGCGAAATTTGTCCAGCTAAGCTCGACTCCGAAAAACCGGACGCCGGACGCCACCATTACCTTGCCCACCCAGGATGAAACGATCGAGATGGGAACTTCGCTCGACTTCAGCGGAAGCGCGTCGGATCCGGACGGCTCCATCGCGAGCTACAAATGGGTTTTCCCGGGGGGAAATCCGGCCACGAGCACGGCGCAAAATCCCGGTCCGGTGTCGTTTTCCTCACCTGGCACCTACATCGTTTCGCTCAACGCGATCGATAACAGCGGCGTGGCCGATCCCAGCCCTCCGACGCGCACGATCACGGTGATCGGCGAAGAAGATCTCGAGTTGTACTTCATCAAGCCGCTGCCAGGCACGACGGTGAAGGGGTCGAAAGTCACCGTTATTCTCGAGGCCGAACATGCGGAGGGGAATTCCAACACTTTTACCTTGTCGGTCGATGGGAACCTCATCGGCAGCACGACCGTGGCCGGAGAGTACGCCACCTTCTTCTGGCTTACCGACAGCTATGCCGCCGGGGTTCACACTCTGTCGGGCACGGTGGTCGATGCCACCGGCAGCACGCATTCGCTGAGCGAGACGGTGACGCTGGTCAAATAAGCCGCGACCGTTCTGGGCGCGGCGACCGCGGCCGCGATGTCGTTAGGCGGCGAGAAGATCGACCCCGTCCAGCGCGGCGATGATCTCACAACCGACGAGCAACTTTTCCAGCGGTTCGCAGCTTTGCAGCTCTTCTTCGTTGAGCAGGCGCTGCCAGAAGGTGAGCGCGCTTTGTGATTCGGGATCGCGGGAGAAGTCGGCAGTCAGGATCATGCTCCGCTCTTTAGCAGCCGCTGTGCCAGCGCGGCGGGCGGATCGTTCTGCACCCAAAATCAGCAAAAAGGGTGGCCAACGGGACTCGAACCCGCAACAGCCAGAACCACAATCTGGGGCTCTACCATTGAGCTATGGCCACCGTCGAAGTGCGACTCTAATTTTTCCCCGCGCAATTGCAAAGGCAAAGGCGGGATTCGCTCCGCGACGGCGTTGCAAGCGTCGGACTCGTCGACTATCATCCGCGGTCTTGGCGATGAACAAAATCGGGCTGCTTCTCCTTCCCGTCCTCGCGTTTTTCGCGCTGTCGCCCGCTTTGTTTGCCCAGGAAGTCGACCCCTCCGAGGTCTTCCTCAAAGCTTACATGACCGCGCAGCAGGCGGAAAAAATGGAGCGCGACAATCAGCTCAAACCCGCCCTGGCCAAGTTCCGCTTTGCCGGTTCCATGCTCGAGGAGCTGAAAAAAAACAACGGCGACTGGCAGCCGGCGATCGTCGATTACCGCAGCCGCAAAATTGGCGAAGCCATCCTTCGCGTCCAAAGCAAAATTGAAACCCAGACGGATCTCGCCGCGACCGCGCAACCGCCGGCGGCCGAAACCGGCCAGCCCGCCCTGCCCAGCGCCGCACCCGCCGAGCCCAGTGTTGAGGTCGGCGCCCGCCCCCCGCCACCGAAGCCGGTCGACGTCCAATCCGCGATCCAGGACGCGACCAAGGAGTTGCGCGCCCGCGTCGAAGCGCTCGAGGCTGAGCTGAAAAAATCGCAGAAAGAAATTTCGACCGCGCAAAAGGAAAAGTCCGATATCTCCGGCAAACTGGAGCAGACCAGCGCCGAGCTGGAACAGGCGAAAGGCGATCTCGCAAAAAGAGCCCAGGCCGAGAAAGAGGTCCGCGACCAGCTCGCGGCCGCGCAGGAATCGCTTCAGGTCATCCAATCGACCGGCGAAGGCGACCAAAAGGCCGCGGCCGCACTCCAGGCTGAGATCGCGCAGTTGAAAAAAGCCCTGCAGACCGCTGAAGTGGGCCGCACCGCCGCGGAAAAGGAAACCTCCGACGCCAAGACGAAACTGGCCGATGCCCGCAAGGAAGTTGCGGGCGTGACGCAGGAACGGGATGCGATCAAGCGCGAGCGGGACGACGCGGTCCGCGAGCTGCAGATCGCGGGCGACGCCAAGGCCCGCGTGCAAGTCCTGATGGCGGAGAATAGCGATCTGCAGCAAAAGCTCGCCAGCGCGGAGAGCACCGTCCGGGAAATCAGCGCCGATCGTCCACGCAAAGCGCAGGAGTTGCAGGACGTAAAACAGGAGCTCGAGAAACTGCGCGGCCAGCTCGTCGCGAGTCAAAAAACCAACCAGGATTCCGAGAAAATGATCGCCGACCTGCGCGCCCAGCTCGACGATGCGAGCAGTACCCTGGCCACGGCGCAATTGAGCGGCGCCACGCCCGAGGAGACGGAGCGACTGGTAAAAGAGAACCAGATGCTGCGCGCCATCGTCGTGCGCGAACGGCAGGAAGAAGCCCGCCGGGAACAGGCGAAAAAGCTGCTCCTGGCCGAGTTCGACAAACTGAAAATCAAATCCGATGTCCTCGACCAGCAGATCCATCTCCTGGCCGAGCCGATCACGAAACTGAGCGCGGAAGAGCTGGCCCTTTTGAAAACTCCGGTGGTCTCGATCTCCGACACCGCGCCGGGAACGGTCAAGGCCAGCCTAACGATGGCCAAGCCCAACCCGATCACGATCAGCAACTCGCCTCCGAAGGCGCCGACGGCGGAGAAAGCCTCGCTCGAATCGGTCGCTGAAGGCGACGGCAACTCCCTCGGGCCGGAAGTCGCCGCCACCTTCAAGCCGGGCGTGCCGGCTGACCTCATGCCGCTGGCCCGCGAAGCCAAGGCCAGTTTCGACCAGGGGAAATATAAACAGGCGGAAAAGCTCTATCAGGAAATCCTGACCAAAAGCCCTAACAATCTCTACTCGCTTTCCAACCTCGGCGTCGTCCTTTTCCGCAACGGCAAACTCAAGGCCGCCGAGCTCACCCTGAAGAAAGCAATCGCGATCGCGCCCCAGGATGAATTCACCCACACCACCCTCGGGATTGTTTATTACCAGCAAGCCAAGTTTGACGACGCGCTTTCTGAGCTGACGAAATCGCTCGCCATCAATCCCAAAAGCGCGACGGCGCACAACTATCTCGGCATCACCGCGAGCCAGAAGGGCTGGCAGGAAGCGGCCGAGAAAGAGATGCTCGCGGCCATCGCGGAAAATCCCGAATACGCCGACGCGCACTTCAATCTCGCGGTCGTTTATTCCACCTCCCAGCCGCCGGCGAAGGAATTGGCCCGGCGCCACTACGAGAAGGCGCTCGCCCTCGGCGCCGCGCCCGATCCGTCGCTCGACAAGCTCCTGCGCTGAGGGGCTGCGCTTCGCGCCGCGCCCGCTCTCGGCCTTGGAGGGCATCGCTTTGTCGATGCCGGGGGTGGGCGTGGATTGCAAGAAGCGCCCACTCGACGTTCGCGGAAGCGACAAAGCGCTTCCCTCCCGCTCTTTCTGCTCGCGACGCAACTCCCGCGCTTCGCAGAGCGAAGCGTCTACAATCGCGCCATCAACTCGCGCAGGACGAACTGCAGGATTCCTCCATGCCGGTAATAATCGACCTCGATCGGGGTATCGATCCGCAGTTTCACCGGCACTGTCTGGGTTTTGCCGTCAGCTTTTTTGATTTCGAGGCTGAGCGTCTGGCCGGGCTGGATCGATTCCGAAAGGCCGGTCAGGCTGTAGATTTCCGAACCGTCGAGCCCGAGCGATTGCGCGCTCGTGCCTTCGACGAATTGAAGCGGCAGCACGCCCATCCCGACCAGGTTGGAGCGGTGGATGCGCTCGAAGCTCGCGGCCACGACCGCTTTCACGCCTAACAATCGCGTTCCTTTTGCCGCCCAGTCGCGGCTCGAGCCGGTGCCGTATTCGTGCCCGGCGAGAATGATGAGCGGCGTCTTCGTTTGCGCATATTTCATCGCGGCGTCGAAGATCGACATCTGCTCGCCGTCGGTTTTGCCGTTGCCGAAATATTTCGTGACCCCGCCTTCCACGCCCGGGACCATCAGGTTCTTGATCCGGACGTTGGCAAAGGTGCCGCGGGTCATGACGAGGTCGTTGCCGCGCCGGCTGCCGTAGCTGTTGAAATCCTCCGGCTTGATCCCGCGCTCCTGGAGATATTTCCCGGCGGGCGAGTTGGCCTTGATCGCGCCGGCCGGGGAAATGTGATCGGTCGTGACCGAGTCGCCGAAAATGCCTAACGGGCGGGCGTCGCGGATGTTTTCGATCCGGCCCGGCTCCATCGAGAAATCGGCGAAGAAAGGCGGGTCGTGGATGTAATCGCTCGCTTCATCCCATTGGTAGACTTCGCCGGTGCTGGAGGAGATTTCGTTCCACTTCGGATTCTGGTCGGCAAAATCGCGGTAAAGCTTGCGGAAGATCTCCGGGGTGAGCGCAGATTGCATCATGTCGCGGATTTCGCCTAACGACGGCCAGAGATCCTTCAGGAAAACGTCCTGGCCGTTCTTGTCCTGCCCGAGCGGGTCCTTGTTCAGGTCGAGATCGACCCGGCCGGCGAGGGCAAACGCGACCACCAGCGGCGGCGACATGAGGAAGTTGGCCTTGATGTTCTGGTGCACGCGCGCCTCGAAATTGCGGTTCCCGGAAAGGACCGAGGCCGCGATCAGGTCGTGCTCCGCGATCGCTTTCTCGATCTTCGGATGGAGCGGGCCGGAGTTGCCGATGCAGGTAGTGCAGCCGTAGCCGACGATGTTAAACCCGAGCTGGTCGAGGTAGGTTTGCAGGCCGGTCTTGTTCAGGTAATCGGAGACGACGCGCGAACCCGGCGCGAGCGAAGTCTTGACCGACGGGTCGATCGTTAGGCCGCGCTCGACTGCTTTTTTCGCGACGAGACCGGCGGCGAGCATGACGCTGGGGTTGCTCGTGTTCGTGCAACTGGTGATGGCCGCGATGAGGACGCTGCCGTGGCCGATGTGGCTTTGGCCATGGTGGAAAACTTCGCCGTCCTCGGCCTCGATGTCCTCGCCGGAGTCGGGCGTGGGTCGGTTCGAAACCATCTCGACCTTGTTCCGTTCGTCGCCCGCCTCGATCCCCTGCTCCTCGGTGTCGGTCGAGACCATCTCCTCGGTCTCGGGCGCGGAGCCGTTGAGCTGGACGAGGTGGCGCTCCTCGAGGTTGGCGCCGGCTTTGCCGTAGCCGCCTTCGGGGAGGGGCTTGGCGAGGAGATCGCGGAAGGCGCTCCCGAGTTCCGGCAAATTGATCCGGTCTTGCGGGCGCTTCGGGCCGGCCACGCTCGGCTGCACGACGCTGAGGTCGAGCTCGAGATCGACGCTGTACTCGATCTCGCCTTTGCGCGGCATGCCGAACATCTTTTGCGCCTTGAAGTAGGCTTCGAAGGCCGCGCACTGCTCGTCGGTGCGGCCGGTGGCGCGAAGGTAATTGACCGACTCGGCGTCAACCGGGAAATAACCCATCGTCGCGCCGTACTCGGGCGACATGTTGCCGATCGTGGCCCGATCCGGCAGCGGCAGCGAGGCCGCGCCTTCGCCATAAAACTCGACAAACTTCCCGACCACTTTCTGCGCGCGCAGCATCTGGGTGATGTGGAGCGCGAGATCGGTCGCGGTCACGCCTTCGCGGAGCGAGCCGGTCATGTGCACGCCGACCACTTCCGGCGTGAGGAAATAAACGGGCTGACCGAGCATGCCGGCTTCCGCTTCGATGCCGCCGACGCCCCAGCCGACGACGCCGAGGCCGTTGATCATGGTGGTGTGCGAATCGGTCCCGACCAGCGTGTCGGGATAATAAAGATCGCCGCTGCTGAGCACGCCCTTGGCGAGATACTCGAGATTGACCTGGTGCACGATGCCGATGCCGGGCGGGACGAGGCCGAATGTCTTGAACGCCTGCTGGCCCCATTTGAGGAATTCGTAACGCTCGCGGTTGCGCTTGAATTCCATGTCCATGTTCAGCTTCAGCGCCATGGCCGAGCCGGCGAAATCGACCTGGACCGAGTGATCGACCACGAGATCGACCGGGACGAGCGGCTCGATGATTTTCGGATCGCCACCGAGCCGTTTCACCGCGCTGCGCATGGCGGCGAGATCGACCACGAGCGGAACGCCGGTGAAATCCTGCAGAACAATCCGCGCGACGACGAAGGGAATTTCCTCGTTCGCCGGCTTCTTCGCATTCCAATTGGCGAGAGTTTCGACATCCTTGCGGCCGACTTTTTTTCCGTCGCAATTGCGCAGGACGGATTCGAGCACGATCCGGATGCTGACGGGCAGGCGCGAGATCGGGCCGATGCCCTGTGCCTCGAGCGCGGGGAGAGAGTGGAGCGACGCCTCGCGACCGAGCCCGGCGTCGAACTTCTTGAGCGTATTGAATTCGTTAGGCATTACTTTAACTCCGCCAGCTTGGCTTTGATTTTATCGAAATTCGGCAGCTCCCGGGCGTCCTCCAAGACCTCGGCGTATTGCACCACGCCATCGCGATCGATGAGAAAGGCGGAGCGCTTGGCCACACCGGCAAAGCCGAGGTTCAGCTGGGGCAAAAAGGACTCGTAAGCGACCCCGTACTCGCTCGTCACCTTGTGCTCGTAGTCGCTCAGGAGGGTGACGTTGATCTTTTCCTTCTGCGCCCAGGCTTCCTGCGAAAAGGGATTGTCGCCGCTGATCCCGTAGACTTCGCAGTTGAAATCGCCGTACTCACGCAGGCCGTTGCCGACGCCGCACATCTCGGTCGTGCAGGTGCCGGTGAAGGCCATGGGGAAGAAAAGGAGCAGGGTGTTTTTGCTCCCGAAGTTTTCGCTCAGGCGGATCGGGCGCGGTCCGTCGGCGGTCTTGGTGGGAAGGGTGAAATCGGGTGCTTTGCTGCCAACTGCGAGTGCCATAATGATTGCTCCGGTAAAAGGTTGCCGGGGGACCTGCAGTATAGAAACAGGCCGGGCGGGGTCAAACCCGCGAGACAGGCGAGAACTTCCCCGCGACGGGGAAGAGAGTCGTTAGGCGCCGCTGCCGACGCGGACTTGCGCGAAGGAGGAAGCGTGTTTGCGCGCGCCCGGGGCCTTGGCGGGCGCGGCCGGTTTGGCGGTGGCTTTGGCGGTGAAGATCACCTTGCTCGGCTGGCCTTTCAGTTTCGGCAGCTTCGGCAGCGAATCGGGAATGATCCTAACGAGGGCGCCGATCCGGATCTGGGAGTAAACTTCCGTGACATCCTTCGACGACATCCGCACGCAACCGTAGCTGGCCGGTTTGCCGATGATCTTTTCCTCCGGCGTACCGTGAATGTAGATGCAGCGGCTGAAAGCGTTGGCGTTCTCCCGCTCGAGGCCGCGCAGCCAAATGATGCGGGTGACGATGGGATCGCGCCCAGGCGCGTTCGGCGGGAGAATCTCGCCGGTGAAACGGCGCTTGCGGAAAACCGCCCCGGCAGGCGCGCGATCGCCGATCTTCTGCGCCACCTGCAACCAGCCTAACGGGGTCGCCATGCTGCCCCAGCGGTCGCCGAGCCCGAACTTCGAGGTCGAGACCGGGTAGACCGCGGCCCGCTTGCCGTCCTCGATCACCATCAGCTTTTGATCCTTCACGCTGATGATGACGCGGGGCGGAATCGGCGCCTCGGTGGCGGGGGTGGCCTCCAGCCTAACGACCGCGCAGGAGAGGAAAAGGCAGGCGACAAGGCCGGAACGCAAAAACATGAGCGAGGTTCTTAAATAAATCGTGGGCGACTTGTCACGCAGGAAATGCGACCGGCCGCGGCGCGGGGAAACTAAAGCGAGGGAGCCATTGCGCAAGCGAGCAGAGAGCGACGTAAAGAAATCCGACTTGAAACATGATCAGGAACGGCAGCGTGAGGTACTGGCCGTGCGTCAGGGCGTGCCAGACGAAGTAGCTGAAATAAACCGCGAAACCGATCTCGATCAGCGGGAGGAGCGACTTGAGCGGCATGTAGCGGCAGGAGCGCCAGACCTGCGCCTTGTTTTCGATCCCGTATTTCGGGGTGCGCTTGAATTCCGACTGGTGATTGAAGACCGCTTCGAGGACGGCGCGCGCATTATTGATCGAGAGGCCGACGCCGAGGGCGATCAGGGCGGGCAGAAGAAGAATCTCCTTCATCCAGGTGCGGGGATGGAGTTCGCGCTGCGCGCAAATGTAGAAGACCGCGACAGAGACGGAGGCAGTCAGGAAAATCGGAATGTCGAAAAGGAAGATGCGCAGCCAGCCGCTTTGCGGGCCGCCAGTCGAGGGATGGAGAAGGATGCAAAGGCAGGCGAGCAGGAGGTAGGCAAAATTTGAAGTGAGGTGACCGGTCGCCTCGATCTTGATTGGGAGCGGGAGATTGCTCCGCCAGATCCGCGGAAGCAGTTTTTTGCAGGTCTGGATGGAGCCTTTCGTCCAGCGATGCTGCTGCGATTTGAAACCATTCATGTCGACAGGTAATTCCGCCGGCGTCACGACATCGGTCAGGAAAACGAACTTCCAGCCCTCGAGCTGCGCGCGGTAGCTGAGGTCGAGGTCCTCGGTGAGCGTGTCGTGTTGCCAGCCACCCGATTCAGCGATGCAGGATTTGCGCCAGAGCCCGGCGGTGCCGTTGAAATTAAAGAACCGTCCGCTTCGGCTGCGCGCGACCTGTTCGAGGAGGAGGTGGCCGTCGAGAAACATCGCCTGCACCCGGGTGAGGAGGGAGTAGCCGCGGTTGATGTGCCCCCAGCGGGTCTGGATCATGCCCACCTTTGGGTCGGTAAAAAAGTGAATGGTCGACTTGAGCAGCTCGGGTTGCGGGACGAAGTCGGCGTCGAGAATGCAGACAAAATCGCCGCGCGCGGTGGCGAGACCTTCCTCCAGCGCCCCGGCCTTGAAGCCGACGCGGTTGGTGCGATGGAGCAATTCGACATCAAAGCCGCGCTCCCGCAGGCGGCGCACGCAGGAAGCGGTCAACTCGCGGGTTTCGTCGGTCGAATCGTCGAGCACCTGGATCTGGAGAAGTTCTTTCGGATAATCGAGCTCGCTGACCGACTTGAGGAGGCGCTCAACGACGTAGATTTCGTTGAAGAGAGGGAGCTGCACGGTGATGACCGGGAGCTGCTCGAAATGGGCCAGCGGCTGCGGCACCCGCTTCCGATTTTTCAGGAAGAGATAGACGATAAAATAGCGGTGCAATCCGTAACCGGAGAGGCCAATGAGGACACTCAGGTAACAGAACGTCCAGACTACATCCACAACGCTTTCTCCCATATGACTGCTAGACGGTGCCGCGGGTTAAGGCGCACAGAGGCGACATGATGCCGTGTCCGCGTCTTGCGTCAAATCAAATCTCCGCTCCCACGGGGGCAAAACTTCTTCTCGAAACGGACGGGAAACGGGGCTTGCGCGAAGCAAATTGCCCGCCGAAGCGAGCGCATCGCCGCCCAGCCGCGAATTCAATGGACCGAGAAAGAGCATCGGCGGTGTCACGGGCGCGGCTGCCGAAGCTTGGCTTTTGAGGTCGCGGTGACCTGAAATCGTCAGTTGCTTCCCCTCCGAAGCCGCCGAAAACTGAGCAGGTAGTCGGATCGAAATCGTGCAAGAGCAAGACAAAGTGCGGACGCGGCCCTGGCGCCGATTCGAACGCCTTAACATCGTTATCACCATCCTCGTCGCAGGCTGGGTGCCCTCGATTTTGATGCTGGTCGTCTCCTACACGATCCTGACCAAGACCCTCGAATCGAAGATCCAGCGCGACCGCCAGACTTTTGTGCAATTGACCGCGCGCCTCGTCGGCGACGATCTCGCCCGGAGCGGGGAGATCACCTCCTTCTATCAATCCTATCCGCCAGTCGCGAAAATTTTCAGCGCGCGTTATCCCGACCTGGCGGCGAAGACCTGGCTCCAGGAAACCTATTTCACCCATCCCCGGATCGACGGGATGTTCCTCGCCACGGGGGACGGCCGCCTGATCGCCTCGATCCCGGACGATCCCACGCGAATGCTGGACAACCGCTTCTCGAAGTCGTGGCTGGCCGCGGCCCGAACGGCGACGGGTTTCTACGTCTCGCCCGTCCACCCGCGTTTCTCCGACGGCCGGCTCGCGACCGACCTGGTGAGTGCGATTCGCGGCCCGGATGGAACGCCGATCGGCTTCGTCGGCGTTTCGGTTTTGGTTGAGCGCGTGGGCCGCCGGCTTTCGCTGATCGATCTCGCGGACCAGGCCAAAGTGCAGATCGTCGACCAAAACGGCGCCGCCCTTTTCGCGGAAGATTTCAAACCCAATCCGGGGCCGATCTCCGACGCGGCCACGGCTCTGATTAACGATATTCGCTCCGACAAAAGCGGGCACATCGAACGGCTCGGAAAACTTTACGCCTACGCGGCGGTGGAATCGACCGGCTGGATCACGGTCGTCGACCAGCCGCGCACCATCGCCTACAAACCCGTGCGGGATTTGCTCGAGCGCATGACCGTGCTCGCAGCCTGGCTGATCGTCGGCACCGCCATCATCGCCTGGCTGGCGGGCAAGTTTTACCGGCGCCAACGAGAAGCCGCCGCCCGGATCGAGCGGGAAGTTATTTTCAACGACAAGATCCTGGCCAACATGCCCAGCGGCATCGCCCTGGTCGATCCGGAGACGCGGAAATTTCTCCAGGCGAACGACGCCTTTGGGCAAATGGCGCGACGGCTGGGCAACCTGCCGCCCGAGAAGGAAATGACCGATGCGACCTACGAGGAGGTCAAGATCGCGCCGCCCGAGGCGATCGAAAAAGTCCTTTCCTTCGGCACGCCTTTCCAGCTCGTCGAACAACCGCTGGTCGATCGCGCCGGCACGACCAATTTCGTGAACGTGAATCTGCTCCGGTTGCAGGATTCGAAACAAACCGTGCAAGGCGTGCTTTTCCTTGTCGAAGACAAGACGCGCGATGTGCGCCTGCGGCAGGAATTGATCTCGGCCAATGCGGCCAAGGATCAGTTTCTGGCCTTGCTCTCGCACGAACTGCGCAACCCGCTCTCGCCCGTCATCGCCATGGTCGGCGAACTCGAAGCGCGCGGGTCGGATGATCCCGAAGTGCGCCAGTCGCTCGCTGTGATCCGGCGCAACGTGGAATTGGAAGCGCGCCTGATCGACGACCTGCTCGATGTCACCCGCATCGCCAAAGGCAAGCTCCAGCTCAGTTTTGAAGTCACCTCCATTCACGAAACGCTGCAGCGCGCCTACGAAATCTGCCGCGAAGATCTCCTGGCTAAGAAAATCGCGTTTGAGTTCCGGCTCGGGGCCGAACACGACTACGTCAATGGCGACCCGGCCCGGCTGCAACAGGTCTTCTGGAACCTGATCAAGAACGGCGTGAAATTCACCCCGCACGGCGGCAAGATCATCGTCGAAACGAGCAACCTCGAAGATGACCGGATCGCGATCCGCACGATCGACACCGGCATTGGCATCGCCCAGGACAAGAAGGCAAAAATCTTCAACGCCTTCGAACAGGGCCAGAGCTCCATTACCCGCAAGTTTGGCGGGCTCGGCCTGGGACTCGCGATTTCCAAAGCCATGGTGCGGGCACATGGCGGCACCCTCGCGGTAGAGAGCGACGGCGCGGACAAGGGCTCCACCTTCACCGTCATCTTGAACACCGTGCCCGCGCCGGCGGAGGCCAAGTCGGCCGTGCCGTCGCAAGCTCCCGAGGTGCAGGACGGGAAAACGGGCGCAGGCAAGGTGCACCTGCTGGTGGTGGACGATCATCAGGACACCTGCCTGGGAATGAAGATGCTGCTCGAAAGGCGCGGCTACCGCATCACCTTGGCGCACACCGCCGACCAGGCGATCGAGAAAGCTCAGGCCGAGAAATTTGATCTCCTGATCAGCGATATCGGCCTGCCCGATCGCAGCGGCTATGAGTTAATGAAGGAACTGCGGGCGACAAACTCGCTCCGCGGAATCGCGCTGAGCGGATTTGGGATGGAGAACGACATCAACCAGGCGCGCGCGGCCGGTTTTTCCGAGCACCTGACCAAGCCGATCAACTTCGACCGGCTGGATGAAGCAATTCGCAATTTGCTCGTGGAAGTGCCCTAGGCCCGTCAGGCTTTCGGCAAGCGGGCGTCGACCAGCCCGCAAATGACATGGAGGAGAAACTTGTGCGCCTCCTGAATCCGCGCGGTCGTCTCACTCCGGACGAGAAGTTCGATCTCCGCCATTCCCTTCGCCGGACCGCCTCCCCGGCCGAGCAGCGCCACCGTCGTTAGGCCGCGAGCCTTCCCTTCTTCCAGGGCGCGCAGGATATTTTTCGAGTTGCCGCTGGTGGTGATCGCGACCAGGACGTCGCCCTTGTGGCCGAGGCCGGCGACCTGGCGGGCGAAGACTTCGTCGTAGCCGTAATCGTTCCCGATCGCGCTCATCAGGCTGCCGCCTTGGGCGAGATTGAGCGCGGGATAGGGCCGCCGATCGGTCACGAAACGACAACCAAACTCGGCCGAGAAATCGGCCCCATCGGCGGCGCTTCCGCCATTGCCGCAAACGAGAAGTTTGCGCCCCGCGCAGAGGCATTCCACCATCGCGTCCGCAGCCCGGGCGACCGGTTCCGCCAATTCATTGAGGGATTCAAAAGTGACGCAGGCGGCGCGGATTGATTCCTGAAGATGTCGGGTCACGTCGGGCATGGCTTTCTCCGGATGCTGCATGGTCAAAATCTCGCTGCCGATACAATCTGGAAACCAGAGTTGCAACCGGTTTAGCCATACTTTCTTGGACTTTCAGCCCGCGCTCCGTATGACAAGGAACTCATTTTGCTTGATTTGGGAAGCGAATCTGCCGTAGAACTGATCCCCCGAGCAAACCGAATCAGAGGCGAGAGCGCAAATCGCCTTTGAGTGAGCGTTGCGCCTCCAATCAGATGGGGACCGACGTTCCGGATGCTCGAGAAAGCGCAGGTGCGGTTTGTGCTTTCGAAGCCACAGACCATGCCTCGAAGAGTCGGTGCGACCAGAAATGAGTATACAAAATTTTCGAAACTTCATAAACTCCAGCAAGAACTAGCAATCTACTTTTAAGCTCATGAGAGATCTACCCAGTAAAGAGAAAGAGCGCAGCAGCAATGGCAGTGTGCCGCGTTCGTCGGCTCCCGTGACCCTCTCAGTCATCTTCCCGGCATTCAACGAAGAGGCCAACATCCGTCACACGGTGGAAGCCGCCCGGATGGTTCTCCCGAAGCTCGCGCAAACCTGGGAAATCATCCTGGTGAACGACGGCAGCCGCGACGCCACCACCCCGATCTGCGATGAACTCGCCGAGCAGTATCCCGAGGTGCGGGCGATTCACCATGTCGAGAATCGCGGCTATGGCGCGGCGCTCAAAAGCGGCATTCTCGCCGCCCGGCATGACTACATTTTCTTCACCGATTCCGATGGCCAATTCGACCTCCAGGAACTCGAAAACCTCATCGATTGGGCGAGCCACTATGAGATCGTGACCGGCTACCGCGCCAAGCGCCAGGACCCGCCCCATCGCCTGATCAACGCCTGGGGTTGGCGGACGCTCGTCCGGATGGTCCTCGGGGTCAGGGTGCGCGACATCGATTGTGCCTTTAAGATTTTTCAGCGCTCCGTTTTTGACCGGGTCCAGATCCGGTCCGTCGGTGCGATGGTGAACACCGAGATCCTGGCCCAGGCCAATAGTTTCGGGATGCGCATCCACGAGGTGAAAGTGAGCCATTACCCGCGCCGCGCCGGGAAGCCGTCGGGCGCGAATCTGCGGGTCATCGCGAAAGCCTTCAAGGAGCTCTTCCGCCTCTGGGGCCAGCTCCGCAATGTGACTCATGAACAACCGGGACTTTTCCGGACGGAAGCAGCTCTCGTCGAAACGGCCACGTACCGGCAGGAAAACGGCTACGATGCGGTCCGGGGAGGCGCGACGGTGCTGGCCGGACGCCTGAACGTCGAGCCGGCCGGGCAGACGCCTCCGCGTAATCGCTGTTTTGCCGATTAAGAACCGGCCCGCCTGGTCTGATGCTTTGCCGATTGTTAGGCAAAACGGACCAAGGTGGATGCGGTCGTTTGAGCTGCATCCGCCGCGTGCCACTGGCGCGCCATCTGCTAACCTCACCCTGCGCTCGCCATCATGCTAAAAGGTCTTTTTTCCCGTCAATCCACCGATGAAAAACCGGCTGGAACGCCGCCGGCGTCGGCCAACGGCTCGCGCCGGCGTGTCATGGTTATCGGCCTCGATTGTGCCGCGCCGGAGTTGATCTTCGACCGCTGGCTGGACGACCTGCCGAACATCAAGTCGCTCTACGAGCAGGGCGTCCATGGCGACCTTCGCTCGTGCGATCCGCCGATCACGGTCCCGGCTTGGTCGGTCATGATGTCCTCGAAAAGTCCGGGCCGCCTCGGCGTTTATGGATTTCGCAATCGGGCCGACCATTCCTACGATCGCTATTCGATCGCCAATTCGCTCGCGATCAAAGAAGACCGGCTCTGGGAGATTCTCACCCAACGGGGCAAACGCTCCATCGTCATCGGCGTCCCGGGGACCTACCCGCCCAAGCCGCTTAACGGCACGATGGTGACCGACTTCCTCACGCCCGATACTTCCTGCGAATACACCCACCCGCCGGCTTTCAAACAGGAGATCGAGCAGGTGGTCGGGGAATACATTCTCGACGTGCGCGATTTCCGTTCCGGGAACAAGGAGAAGATCCTGGCCGACATCTACGAGATGACGAAGAAGCGCTTCCAACTCGCGCGGCATCTCCTGGCAAAGGACGATTGGGATTACTTCATCATGGTCGAGATGGGGACCGACCGGATCCACCACGCCCTCTGGGACAACATGGATCCGGCGCACCGCTTCTACGAAAAAGGAAACAAGCTCGAAAGCGCGATCCACGACTATTACATCGAGGTCGACCGCGAGATCGGCGAGCTCCTGAAGTTTGCCGACGAACACACCGATGTTCTGATCGTCTCCGACCACGGGGCGAAACGAATGGATGGCGGCATCTGCGTCAACGAATGGCTGATGGCTAACGGCTACCTCGCGTTGAAGGAACAGCCGGCCAGCGCTGTCCCGCTTTCCAAGGTGAAGATCGATTGGCCGCGGACGAAAGCGTGGGGCGACGGCGGCTATTACGCGCGCGTTTTTCTGAATGTCGCCGGCCGTGAACCGGAAGGCACGATCGCGCCGGAAGATTATGAGAAGGTGCGCGACGAACTGATCGCCGGCCTCAAATCCATCCCGGACGAAAATGGCCGCGACATCGGGACCCAGGTTTTCCGGCCGGAAGAGCTTTACAAGGAAGTGCGGGGCGTGGCGCCCGATCTCATCGTCTATTTCGGCGATCTCTACTGGAGATCAGTCGGCACGATTGGCGGCGGCAAGTTGCACACTTTTGAAAACGACACCGGCCCCGACGGCGCGAACCACGCGCAGAACGGCATGATCCTCTGGCGACCGGCCGGCGGGACCTCCGGCTCGCGCAAGATCGAGGGGGCACAAATCACCGACGTCGCGCCCACAGTTTTGGAAATCCTCGGTCTCGCCATTCCGCAGGACATGGAGGGCAAAGCACTCGTTAGCTAACGCGACCGACGATGACTCCGCAGCCAAAGAATTTTCTCAGCCAGATCAAGATGGTGCGCGCGCGCACGCCGCTCCGCTTGAGCTTTGGCGGCGGCGGGACCGACGTTTCGCCATACGCGGACTCGCACGGCGGCTGCGTGCTCAACGCCACCATCTCGCGCTACGTTTACGGCACGCTGGTGCCAAAGTCGGAACGCTCGATCGGTTTTCGGTCCTTCGATTACGGGACGGTCGTCTACTGGACGCAGGAAGAGCAGTTCAAATTCGACGGCCAAATGGACCTCGTGAAGGGCGTGCTCAAGCGCTTCAATCTCGACAAATTCCAGACCGACGGATTCGACCTCTTCGTCCATGCCGATGCGCCTCCGGGTTCCGGCCTCGGCAGCTCCTCCACTTTCACCGTCGCCCTGATCGGCCTCTTCCGGGAACTGCTCGGGTTGCCGATCACTTCAGACGGGATGGCCAAGCTCGCCTACGACATCGAGCGCAACGACGTCGGCATCAAGGGCGGCCGGCAGGATCAATGGGCCGCGGCGTTCGGCGGTTTCAATTTCATGGAATTCAAAGGCGAAGAAGTCTTCGTCACCCCGCTCCGCCTGAGCGAATACCTGATCAACGAACTCGAATACAACCTGATCCTTTGCTTCACCGGCAGCCGGGAATCGCAGCCGATCATCGACAGCCAGATGGAGAGCGCGAAAAACAAGGAAGCCGCGCCGCTCGCCGCGATGGATCAGGTGAAGGCGATCGCCTACGAAATGAAAAAAGCGCTCCTCGCGAGCGACCTCGATCGCTTCGGCGACATGCTCCACGAGGGCTGGCTGCAGAAGAAGCAGATGGCCAAGGGCATCACCACCCCCCGCATCGACGAGCTCTACGAAGAAGCGCGCAAAGCCGGGGCCATCGGCGGCAAAATCACCGGCGCCGGCGGCGGTGGCCATCTCCTGTTATACTGCCCTTTCAACAAGCGTCACATCGTCCGGGAACGCCTCAGCGCCCTTGGGACTTCGGTGACGGATTTTCGCTTCGACCCCGTCGGCATGCAAACCTGGCGGGTCTATAAATGATTACGTTTACCGGTCAAAACTTTACGCCTGTCCGCCAGAAGGCTAACCTCGTCGCCACGTGAAGAAGGTTCCGAAGGTTGTCGTTATTGGTTTGGACTCTGCGACATGGACCGTTATCCGGCCATGGATCGCGGAAGGCAGCCTGCCGAATCTGGCCAGGATGATGAAGGCCGGCGTTGCCGGTTCACTCGAGTCCGTCCTGCCGCCGATCACTCCGCCCGCCTGGACCTCTTTCATGACCGGGAAGAATCCCGGCAAACACGGCATCTTCCATTTTGTCGAGACCGAGCACGGCGGCTACGCGATGAATTACGCCAACGCGACCTCGCGCCGTTCGCCGACGGTCTGGAAACTCCTGAACAATGCCGGCTATTCGGTTGGCACGATGAACATTCCGTTCACCTATCCGCCAGAGCCGCTGAACGGATTTCAGATTTCCGGAATGGATACGCCGTCGGAATCGAGCCCGTTCATTCATCCGCCTGAGTTGCGGGAAGAGCTCTTTAAGCACCTCGGCGAGATCCAGCTCGATCTCCGTTTCCTCGGCGCCATGACGACCGACGAACGGCGCCAACAAGTGCTCGATGAAATGGAAAAGCTGGACCAGCAGTGGACCAAAGCCGCGCTTTACCTGCTCGAGAACCATCCGCAGGACGTGATGATGTTTGTCTTCATGTCGATCGACACCGTCCAGCACTACTTCTGGCAGCACATGGATAAGAATCACTTTATCCATGATCCAAAACTCGCGCCGAAATTTGGCGACGCCATCCGCAAAGTTTATGAGCGGCTCGACAAGGCGGCTGGGGAGATCATCGATCGACTTCCGCCCGAGACGGCCGTCTTTGTCGTGTCCGATCATGGCGGCGGGCCGGTGGTGGACCGCACCATCTTCCTGAACCGTTATCTGGCCCAGATCGGTCTCTTGCATTACCACAAGAAGGCGACCTCCGGCCTCGGCACGCTGGGCAAGAAAGTGTTGCGCGGTGGATTCTCACTTGTCCGGAGCACCCTCTCCTCGCGCCAGAAGAGCCGGCTGGCCCAGCTCTTTCCAAAACTCCTGCAAAAGACTGAGATGGCCTATTCGGCTTTCACGAGCATCGATTGGAGCCGGACCAAGGCTTATTGCAGTGAAGTGCTGGCTTCGCCCCCGAGTATCTGGATTAACCTAAAAGGAGTTAAGCCACAGGGCATCGTCGACCCGAAAGATTACGATGACCTGCTCAACTTTATCATCGCCAAGCTGGCGGAATTAAAAGACCCGCGAGACGGCCAGCCGGTGATCAAGCGCGTCTATCGCCGCGACGAGATTTTTCACGGTCCCTTTGCAAATGAAGGTGCAGACCTGGTGCTCGATTGGTGGAGCGAGAACAGTCTCTTTTCCACCCAGCCGAGCTTCCCCGAAGACACACAGAAGCCGGCGCTGGTCATCCGGGAGCACAAACCATCCGCCAACTCGGAATGGGGCGGCACCCATCGCCTGCAGGGCATCATCGTCGGCCGCGCACCGGCCCTGAAGGCCGGGGCGGAGATCGAAAATGCGCATCTTATTGATGTCGCCCCCACTATTTTGCATCTGCTGGGAGTTTCGGTCCCAGAGGACATGGATGGCGCCGTCCTGACCAGTGCCTTCCGGCCGGAATTCCTCACGCAGCATCCGGTGGAATCGGGTGCTGCCTCTGGCATCTCGGGCGGCGATCGCCCTAGCGGCTATACCGACGAAGAGTCAGCCAAGGTCGAAGAGCGCCTGCAGGCTCTGGGCTATCTCGAGTAACTTTTAGTAACTAATCCTATGTTTGAACTCATCCGCGCTGATCTAAATCGTAAGATGCGAGGCTTTGGTGTCCGTCCGGAAGATCAGACCTTCTTCCGCAAACGCATCACGCCCTTCCTCGAATTCGGCACCTTCGCCGTCATGGTTTACCGCTTCGGCTCCTGGGCTTACACCGTCAAGATTCCGGTGATCCGTCAGATCCTGATCACGCTCTACCTGTTCATTAACGTTTTCTGCATGGCCGTGACCGGGATTCATATCGCCCGCGAAAACAAGATCGGTCCCGGCCTCGTCATCCATAACTTCTGCGGCATCCTCGTCCTGGCCAAGGAGATCGGACATAGCTGTACTCTGAACCAGGGAGCGAGCATCATGAACGTCCGCGGTGTCGGTCGCGCGACAATCGGGAACAACTGCTACTTCGGAGCTGGCTGCAAAGTCGTGGGCGCGGTCACAATCGGCGATAATGTTGTTGTAAGCGCGAACTCAGTCGTGGTCACCGACGTACCCAGCGGGGCGACGGTTTTTGGCGTCCCAGCCCGTGTTATTTCGCGCGAGGCGACCAGTCCATATCTCAAGAATCCTATCATTCCGGTACCCGCGGCTAACACTCCGGCAACACCAGCAACTCCCGCAACGAGCGCTTCGTGAGTAACGCGACATACAAAACTCCGGGCAGGAAAAGCGGCTATTCAGTCGCCATGGTCGCGGCTTGTCCCTTCCCCGCCAACCATGGCTCCGCCGCCAGCATCCGGGAGATGTCAGATACCCTGACCGACATGGGACACGACGTGCACATTGTCACCTACCCCATTGGGCAGGAAGACATCCGCGTCCGCCGCGCCCAGGTCCACCGGACGGCCCCCTTTCAGCAGGAACACAATGCCAGGGTCGGTCCTTCCTCCGATAAGTTTGTCCACGACTTCCGTCTTCTGCGCCTGCTCTGTCGTGTGATTCGCGAGCAGCAGATAGATATCATTCACGCCCATAACTACGAAGGCGCTCTCGTCGGGATCTTGGCCAAGTGGATCACCGGCCGCCCGCTTCTTTATAATGCGGTCAACCTCATGTCGGACGAGTTGGCCGGTTACCGCTTTATCCGGCCCGCCTGGCTGGCCCATGGGATCGCGCGGGCCTTGGATTGGTTTATCCCGATTTTTCCCGATCATATCACGGCTGTATCTCCGGAATTGAAGGATTGGTTCGTCGAGCACGGGGTGGCGGCAGACAAAGTGGACATGGTTCCAGCCGGGATCGAGCCGGAGATGTTCGATCATCCCGAGCCCGAGAAATTTCGGCAGCAGTACCAACTCAGCGACCGACCGGTCGTGATGTATACCGGGGTCTTAAACTCCTTCCAGCGCGTAGATCACCTGCTCCGCGCTTTTGCCGTCGCGCTGCAAGCGCAACCGGATGCTCTTTTGCTTATCGTTAGCCCCCTCGTCAACCCGACCCACGAAAAGGAACACAAGCAACTGGCCGAGCAGCTCGGGATTTCCAAGTCTATCATCTGGGTCGCGCCCCATGCCTTGGCCGACTTGCCGAGTTACCTCGCTTTGGCCGATGTGACAGTTGTGCCGCGACCGGAATGTCCCGGGCATCCGGTCAAATTGTTGAATTACATGCTTGCCGGCAAACCCGTCGTTTCCTTCGTCGGCGGGGCCAAGGGCGTCCGTCATCTCCACGACGCCTATATCGTTCCGAATCACGATTATGAAGCACTCGGCCGCGGCATCGTTACGCTTCTGAATGACAAGCCGCTTGCGGCGAAATTAGCCGCCAACGGTCGCGCGACAGTGTTGGCCGATTTTGATTGGCGCCAGATTTGTCGGAAGATCGAGCGAATCTATGATCACCTTCTCGGCGCGCCAGCCGTCGCCGCCGTGCCAGCCGTCGCCGCGCCCTTGGATAAGTCACCGGCCCCGGCTGTGGTCGAGCCTTAACTTAAAAACTTCCTCTGGCACCAATGATCGTCTATAATCGCAACTCTTTCCTATCGCGACGCGGGGGCGTTTATTTAATATCGACAACGCCTATCGCCCCGGGTATGAACGCTCTACATTTGCCGCAGTGATGGCACTCTTATAACCATATGGACACGAAAAAAGAAATGGCCGACTCACCCTCGGGCTCCGGCGCTGGTCGCTCCTATCCTCGCCAAAATTCCGCACCCTACATGAAGCGCTCTCACTGGATCATCTTCCTTTCCATCTGCTTCATCCTCGGTTTGCTCGTCTTTTTTACGGTTATCCACGTGATCAACACCACCCCGTCCAGAGCCCGCCTGGTGAACGCTCCGGCCCCGGTCGAAACCGTCCCGGTCCGGCGCCAGGACCTGAACGAAGTGATCGGCGGTAGCGGAGCAATCGAACAAGCACAGACCGTTCAGTTGACCAGCCAGGTGACCGCGCAGGTTCTCGAAGTCCCGGTGAAGATCGGTGATGTCGTGAAAAAGGGAGACCTATTGGTGAAATGGGACGACCGCCTGATCACCGCCACTCTGGAGGCTAATCGCGCCTATGTCGATGCGAACAACATCAAGATCAAGGATGCCACCCGGCAGGTCGAACGCTACACCGCGTTGCAGCAGAAAAACATGGGTACGCCCCTGGAGCTGGAGAAAAGCGAGATAGCGCTGGCGGATGCCAAAGAAGCGCTCGCTAAGGCAACTCTTTCCCTGCGCCAGGCGGAACTCGATCTCGAGCATGTCAAGATGGTCGCTCCTCTCGATAGCATCGTCCTCGAACGCCTCGTCAATCCCGGAGAAAACACCCATCGCGATCAAATCGTGATAAAACTGGGCTCCCTCAATAACGTCCTCTTAGCGGCGAAGATCGGTGAAGAAAAAATGCACTCCGTCCAGCCGGGCTTGGCAGCTGAAGCAAGTTTTCCCGCCTATCCGGGTGAACGTTTCGAAGGCAAAGTGGTGAAAATCGACCCCAACATCGATCCCGTGACCCGTACCTTTACGACCTATGTTGAAATCAAGAACGAAGGTTTCCGTCTGAAACCGGGTCTCTCCGGTTTTGCCCGGATCCGCCGCTCCGCCAAGGATGTCCTTGCGGTCCCAAGCATCGCGATCACGAATCCTTCGGGCGAACAGGCCTCCGTCTTTGTCGTCGATTCAGATAAGAAAGCGACCATGCGCAAGATTCGGCCCGGCATCGTGGTCGACGCCATGACCGAAGTGCGGGAGGGTCTGAAGGAGGGCGAGAAGGTAGTGACGGTGGGTCAGATATATCTCAACAACAATGACAAAGTGCGCACAACCGAGAAATCGCTTGAGAAATAGCATTCTTCTCAGTCTAGCTGTTCTCCTTTTTGTCGCTCCGGCGACAAGAGCGGGGCAGGGGGAAGTCTTTACCTCGTCACGCCCCCTGACCTTGAGTGACTGCATCGCTCTCGCACTCGACGAAAGTCCTTTGCTGGAGGCCAGCCGGCTCGACGTCGCCTCCGCCACCGAGTCGGCGCGCGCGGCGCGCAGCCGGGCGCTGCCAGAGTTGACCGGCACCGCATCTGCCCAGATTTTCTCCGGCAGTCCGACGAGCAGGTTTTCCATCGTCAACTCAGATACGGGTGTGGTCATCCCCCGCAACCCCGATAATCCGAGCGGCGGCGACCGCAGTGTCAGCGGTGCCGGCGTGGAAGTCTTCTCTGCGCAGTTAGCTTATCCCCTCTTTAGAGATGGGAGCATCCTTGGTCTTAATACCGCCCCGGCAGAAGCGAGCCAGCTTGCTCGACGCCGCAACCTGGCCTGGACGACCAGACTCCGGCGCGAAGATGTCATCAACCGTATCACCGATGCCTACATCACCACTGTCTCGGCCGAGAACCGCGCCGGCTACGCGGAACGGCGGGTCAAACTCTTGCGGGAGCAGGTCAATATCACAGAGGAACAGCAGAAGCAGGGACTGACTCTTCCAATCGATCTTAAACTCGCCAAGAGTCAGCTGAGCGGATCGGAAACCCTTTCCAAGATTCTGCGGCAACAGGCGGTGGCGGGGAAAATTGAACTTTCCCGCGCCCTCGGCTTTACCTCGCCTAACGAACTCAACCTCTCCAACGAACTTCCCGAGCCACCGGAGCCTCCCAGCGCCGAGCTTCTCCTCGGAGCGAGCAACCTGAGTCAGCATCCTCAACTCGAGGTGCAAAAGGCCGTCATCGACCAAGCCCGGCAGGATTATCGCCTCGAGCGATTTCGTCTCTATCCCTCGGTCACCCTTCAAGGGACGGCCGTGCACATCGATGACTTCGGCTCGTCCAGCGCGGAAGTTTATTCGGGCGCAGTCTCAGTCAACGTGCCGATCTTTGATTTCGGCGCGCAACAGGCCACGACCCGCGCCCGGCTGGCCCGTTACCAGGCGGAACGCGCCCGGCTTTCCGCCGTTACCGACGACGTCACTTTTGAAATCGTGACGATCTACCAAAGCATTTACGTCCTGAGTCAAAACATCCTTTCGCTCCAGCAGGAGGTCGCAAAGGCAGACCGCGATTTCCAAGTCACTGGTTCGCAGCAAGAACAGGGAATTGCCGCTCCGCTGACCGCGATTGAAAAGGAATTGCATCTCATCGCGAAACGAGATGACTTGGACGGCCTTCAGGTTCGCCGGCTCATGCTCTATGCGGCTCTTCAGAAAGCCTCCGGTGGCTCCTGGAAGTGGTTTCAATGAAGCAATCCCAGCGGATCGTCAAAAACGCTGTTCTCGGGATCGCGGCCTCCGTCATAGGAGGCCTCGTTTATCTCGCGACGGTCCTGATTATTGCCCGCCAGGTCAGCGTCGTTGAGTTTGGTAAGTATTCCTTTGTCCTGGCCTTTGCCATGTTTTTTCAACTCGTGGCCGACGCTGGTTTGCCTCGGATGATGATCCGGGAGATCGCCAAGAATCCCGAGACAGTCTCTCATCTTCTCGGGGCCTCGGCGGCCCTGATCTGGGCCGTCTCGGGAGTCATCATCCTGATCGTCGCGGCGATCGTTCCGTTTCTCCATTACGGAATGGACGTGAAGATCGCCGCTCTGATCATGAGTTTTGCGGCTTTGGCGACCTTCCACAGCGCGGGTTACAGCGCGGTCTTGCGGGCCTTTGAAGATAACGAGCTGAATTACCTCGGATTTATCGTGCAGAAGATCCTGCTGCTCGCTTTCATCCTGGTTGCCATTTACTTCAAGACAGGCCTGATCGGCTTCGTCTCAGCGCACCTCCTTTCCAATGTGCTGCTTTGGAATATTTACCATTTGGTCGTCGCGAAATTCTATACCAAGTGCAAGCTGGTGGTGGACCTTCCGCTCTGGAAGTCGCTTCTCGTCTCCGCCCTGCCGATGGGAGGCGGTGTCATGCTTCGCCAACTCGCCCTCCAGCTCGACATCCTGGTTCTTACCTGGATGACCAACATGGCGACTGTCGGTCTCTTCAGCGGTCCCTATCGCTTAAGCATGGCTCTTCGAATCATCCCCCAAACCTTGTCGCTCCCGCTTTATCCTCTCTATTCCCGCACCGCCCACCTTTCGCCTGATCGCTTTGCTGATGTCTACCGGCAGAGCTTGAAATTTTTCCTGCTCGTTAGCATTCCTTTCGCGGCCTTCTTTGTCGCCTGGGGCCAGCCTATCCTTCTTCTCGCCCTGGGGAAAAAATTCCTTCCGGCACTTCCTGCGATGCAGTTACTTGGCCTGGGACTTGTCCCCTTCTTTCTTTCTACTTTGTTCCAATACCTGTTCGCCGCGCTTGATCAGCAGAAGAAGTTTCTTATGAGCACGCTGGTCGGATCGACGCTCCGCATCGTTCTTCTGGTCATCCTTATTCCGCGCTACGGCTTCGTCGGGCCTTCGATCGCCTTTGTCTGTGCAGAAACGGTAATTGTCGGCATCTGGATCTATCAGCTCTCTCAACTGGGCTACTCCGCGAACTTCGGCCGACTCATCTGGCGTCCTCTCGTCGCTGGGGCGGCGATGAGTTTTGTCCTCTATGCTGTCCGCGAAGCGCCAGTCATCTGGCAGATCGGAGGCGCGGCGCTCTCGCTCGTCTTGTACGTTTTGGCAGTCCTGGCTCTCCGAACCTTCTCCGGTCCTGAGATTCAGCAGGCGCGAGAAGGAATCGCTTTTGTTTCACCGTTCGTGGCGTCCTGGACCAAGAAACTTCGTCGCAACCCGTGAAGACTCCGAAAAGCGTCGAAACCGGTTGGATGCGTCTCTCTTCGTGGGCCGCGGCAGCTGCGCGATTTTGGTCCTCGTACTGGCTCTTGCTCATCGGGAGTTTTTTCGTTCTTGGGTCGGTCGTTCTGAAGTGGGTTCATTCCCCCTTTAGTCATAACATCTCCGGACTGCGTTTTTCTTTCCTGCATGACCCCGGAGTAACCCCGCACCTATCTCTTTTTTCCTTCGGCTTCCTCGGTTTGGTCGTGCTGGGGATTGGACTTGTTCTTTCCAGGAAACTGCCTTTCGTGCTTGGTCTGGCCGCGGCCATCCTGGTCATGCTTTGGGCGATTGCGCCGGCACAGATCGTTTTCCGCCAGCCTTCGATGCTGCGGCGACTTACCTATGAGCTGCAGGTCACGCCGCTGCAGAATGTCTTTGCCAAAGATTATCTCCTGCAGAACTACGGTTCGCCAGAACTGGTTCCGAAGCGGTTGGTCCTTTACAGCGCCTGGGGACGGTTCGTCGCTGCCTGGTCTTTTCTGCGCCTCGGCTGGTACTGCTTCGGTTTGGGCGGATTCCTGATCGGCCTTTATGCCATCGCACAAATGCCGACTGGCAAACTGGCACGCGCCCTGACTTTGCTTTGCCTGCCGATCGGCGCGCTCGCCATTCTCTTGATCCCTTCAGCCATCGCCCAGCGTTATTACACGAATGGCGCCCTGGCGGCGACCCATGGACGGAACCAGGAAGCGATCGATGGTTACCGTAAGGCGATCCGCTGGGACGGTTGGCATGCCCACGATATCGATCTCTACGCGACGATAGGATCGCTGCAAAAACAAGGAGGCCTGTCGCCTCACTCGGCGGAACGCCACGTGGCCCGCGCGGTCGATTTGCGCAGCAGCAACGAGTTTGAGGCGGCTATCTTTGAATTCAGCCTCGCCGAGCAGGCTGGCGGAGCGCTGGGCGACACGGCTCATCGCGAACTAGCCGCCACGCGCATGTCGTTCGGCCTCGCCTTGTATCGTGCAGGCGGTATCAGCAGCGCGGTCACAAACTGGGAATTGGCTCTCGCCGAAGATCCCTCTCTCATCTATGTCCTGCCTTATCTCGCCCGGGGCTACTACGACATCGGTCGTTACCAGGCTGGGATCGACGCGGCCGAGCGGCTGGCGAAGTTGATCAAGGACCATAAGTTTGCCCTGGCCAACGCCTACTCTACGGCGGCGGACTGTTACGCGAAGCTCGGCAAGGATGCCGAGGCCCGCCGCTACTACGCCCGCTCGCTCGCAGCCGATCCGATTTTGAATTACTGGGCTTTGACTGGCCTCGCGGGAGAATAGTTATGGAGAATCCTGCGCCGGAAACATACCTCTCACGCCACGCCATCCGCTGGTCGTGGACGCTAGTCATTATTTGTGGATTCCTGCTTGGATATTACGTCCTTCAGACATACGGATTGCCACGGCATCGACAATACCGGCTCGATTTCGGCAAAGCGAAGTGGATTGAACCGGCAGAGGCACGCGCGCCGATCGCATATTTTCGCAAGGAAATTTATCTGACCGCTCCGCCGGCTCAGGCGTGGATTGAGGTCGCCGCTTCGGATAATTTTGGTCTACTCGTCAACGGCCACACCGTTGGCGTTCGTAGCTCAGTTAAGACCTACGAGGCCGGCATCTACGACATCAAACGGGCACTCAAAACCGGCACTAACGTTATTGCTGTCTCTATCTCCCGGATCTCATATCCCGGCCCTGCCCAGCTCCGCCTGCGCGGCGAGATTATGGAACGGGGAGGTAAGACGAGCCAGCTTCTTTCCGATGAATCGTGGGCGGTGACAAATAAGACCGGCATCGTCGCCGGATCGGAAGAGTGGAATGCGAAGCGCGTCCAGGACGAGACATGGCCGAGGGCGCGACTCTCGGCGCTGAATGATCAGAATGTCGCTACCTCCCCGGTCGATGTGAATCCCCTTCTCCTGCAATTGCCCAGGATTGGACACTGGATCATGGCGGACAATGGACCGTCTGAAGCCGTTTTCTCCACGACGATCAAGGCCGATAGGTCGAAGCAGGAAACCTGGATTCAGATCGCCAGTTCCGGGGACCTCGATCTGGCGATTAACGGGCACATCATCAGTCTTGCCAGCTCCGCCGCTAGGGGGAGCAAAAAATTGCCGCACCTGCCGTCAGTAGAGGATACCGCGTCGACGGTGGACAAATTTGGAAGGGTGGCAAAAAACAAGACAGCACCCGCAGAAGCGGCGAGCGCACCCTTTCAAACCGTCAACCTCTCCGCCTACGATGTGAGTCACTGGATCAGGAGAGGACAGAACGTCATCATTGCCACCGTTCGCAGCGAACACGTACCGGCCAGCCTTTTCGTTGATGGTTTTGTGGTCAAAGGAGACAAGGTTGACCGCTTCTCCACGAACGGGGCTTGGCGGATAGGCGATCGACCGAATTCCGATCAAGGCGACGCGCAACAGCGAACCGTCCAGATTGGTCCGGACGGGATTGCTCCCTGGGGTTACCTGCCGCAGGAAACGGCCCGGCCTCTCGATCATTCCGGGTTTGCCACTCTCTTCCAGTCATGGGCCATCGTCAGCCTTACCCTCGGTCTCGTCATTGCCCTTTGGTTGATCGTCTCAGCCGTCGTTTCCCAATGGCTGGGTGAACCTTTGAACGTTGCGATGGGACGTGATGCTTTGCTTCACGGACCGATCCTCGCCGGCCTGCTCCTCCTGCTCCTGCCAAACTACGACCCAAGATTTCCGGTCGAGTGGTCTTTTCAGCCAATATTTGTCGTCGGAGCGTTCTCTGCCCTGATTTTAATCCGTCTCTTTCATCTGCTCGTCCAAACCTGGACACCTGAGATGAACCGTGCCGGCATGGAGCGAATGAAGGCCGGCGCGAAATGGGAAACGCGCAGCTCACAGGCGAAAGCCATGATCTCTCGCGACCTGCGTTTGCCTGAGTTATTCGAAATTCCTTTTCGCCAGTTGCTCCCCTACATGATTCTCATCCTGATCATGTTCCTCGGGCTAGGCTTGCGTTACCAGGGCTTGGGTTACATGTCGTTTGACCATGACGAGATGGGCTTGGTCGCAAAATCGAAGGGCATTTTCGACCTCGGCTTCCCCTACACCCTCTTTGCAGGCCAGGTGCGTTGGGCCACAACCTACGAAGCCGTGCCTTACCCTCTCGCTCTATTCGGCTTTCTCTTCGGTTACTCTGAGTGGTCCATGCGGCTCCCGGCTTGCCTTATGGGCACCCTCTGCATCGCTGTGATTGGGCTTTTTGGGAGGAGGTTATTCGACTGGCGGGTCGGTCTCTTTGCCGCTTTTGTCTACGCCTGTCTGCCGCTCAACATCCGTTGGGCTCAGAATGCATTTTACCTCTCGCAATGCCAGCTCATGGCGATGCTGACGTTTTGGTTCTTCTACGAAGCCATCCAAACGCGTCCTTTTAAGCAGAAATTTCTCACGGCTGGAGCGGTCACTTTCTGTTTATCCTATCTCTCCTGGGAGGGCACTGGCTTTCTCCTGCCCGCACTCTTCATGGGCTTGCTCCTGGTGCGTTGGGGAGAATGGTGGTGGCTGAAGGAGTTTCATCTTTACCGCTGCCTCTTTTTCATGGGTGCCCTGGTCGTCGCTCAGTATTGCTCGCGCATGCTGGCCGGCGCCGCCTATCTCCAGGTCGGATCTGGTCTGTCAAATTTGACGGGCCCTTCGCTCTTTTTTCTCGCCCCGGGCTATCAGCCGATGTTCTACGTCGACAAGCTGCTCCTCTCGGAAAACCACGTCTTTTTTACGCTGATGATATTGGCGGGCCTGACCTTCTGCTGGAAGCACGCCGGTTTCCGCTATGTCGTCGCGCTCCTCGCGACCCTGTTTGTTTTACACACCAACTTTCTGGCCGCGCTCTCCCCGCGCTACTGCTACTATTTTCAACCACTCGTGATCCTGGGAGGCGTCGCGGCGACAGTCATGCTCTATGACCGCGTCCTGACGCTCGCCCGCCGGGCGGGCGATTCAGTCGTCGCGCGATTCGCCGCCCACGCGACCGGTCTGGCGCTGTTGCTCTTGCTCTTTGTGCAAAGCAACGAGTCGGTTCTGAAGGTTTATCAACTTTCCAGCGCGGGCGATGCGCCACAGATGATGGCCCGCTTGAACACTTATCGTTACGATTACCGCGGAGCGGCCGAATTCGTGAAGAACCATGCCCGGCCGGGCGACGTTATTTTGCCTGGCATCCCGCATGTTTTTAACTACTACGCCGGCATTCCGGGAACCTACTTCTTGGATACGCTCTTCAGTTCCAAGGTTCCTTACAATCAACTCCTCGACGAACCGCGCTTTGCCGACAAGTTCGGCGGCCTCCCGGTCATTCGTAATATTGCGGAGTTAAAAGAAGCGGTGAATCGCTCGGGCCGGGCCTGGGTAATTTTTGCTCCCTACTCCTCTTTCGATAAGCTCAATAGCCCGGCCGTGCTGGACTACATCCATGAGCACTCCCGGGCAGAATTTGAAAGCTACCGGGCGAAAGTGCTCCTAATTCAAGGAGCCCAATCGGAGGGCACTTTGGCCCAAACTTCTCAGACGGCCGAGTAAAAGCGGTTAGCCGCTTTGCGCAGGGTCGAGCGCGCATTGAAGAGCATCGCCCCCACCGAACCTTGGGAACGCGATCGAGCAGCCTCGAGTTCGCCCGCGATTCGTTGCACTTCGTCCGCATTGGCTTGGACCGCGCGCTCAAAAATCTCCTGGCCGCAGGCATAGAGTTCAATATCGAAAGCATTCTTCTGGTGAATCAAATCCAACGTCCCTTGCGGGAGGTCGCGCTTTTTCGGCCGGGAGCGCGTGATGTTAAAGCTCGAATAAGAGTTTAGCTTCCATCCGAAGCGGAGCTTCATCAGGGCCAGGCTTTCCTCCAGGCGCGCGGAAAGTCCTACGATGCTGAAATGATTCCGCAGATTGTCCTTGGCCGTTTCGGCAATCTCCCGCGTACAGGGCTCTTCGTAATTCGCGCCCGCCACGATTTTCGACTGCACGTTGTCGCGTTGAGCGTTGCGCACAAAGTCTTCCAGGCTCCAGTTCTGACGTCGCATCTTCCAATAGAGCGGGTGCAACTTGTAGCTCCGCATAAAATAGAAAGCGGAGATGACTCGGTCGACCGGATCCCGCAGCACCGTGATATAGGTTGCCTTTTGCGGAAGGATTTCGTGCAGGCCGAATGCCATGTGGCCTTTGAACATCCGAATCTTCCTCAGTCGCTCCGGCGGCAGGGCGCGCAGGTGCGCAGCAGACCACTGGAAAAGGACCGGGTCGACCGAATACATCTCTTTGAGCGGATACTCCCACTCGATCAATCGATTGACCGTTGTTCCTGCGGTCTTGGGGAGATGCAGAAAGATCACGGCTTCCTCAATTTTCCCATTGCGCGAAGCGGAGCCGCTTTGGGCGAGCTTGCTTGTCACTTGAGGTGTGGATTGGGCGCTCATCGTTGCTGACGGTATTTTCCTTCGGAGATCAGTTTCTTCTTATAGGCATGATAGCCCATTTTCTCTGCTTCCTGCCACATCTTTGAGACCGCGCCGGCTGTTTCCACGTTAAAGCCGTCGCCATGCCAAAGCTCCCAATATTCCCCGCCGGCGTGCACCACGTTAAGACACGCCATTTCGATCGAACCCATCCTGTCGTTTGGCCGTGAAAGGCCGGCAAGGCTTTGAAAGCCATGATGCGCCCGATCGCGGTACTTCTGAACCAGGTCATACGACAACATTCCGGTATCCTCTTTCCGGCCGGTCAATTGGCAGTTCTGGATGCTGAACCGCGCAGGGTATTTGCTCAGACCTGCGTCAACGATTCGTTCAAGAAAGGATGGCGGCAGATCCAAGACCTTCGACAGATGCAGGGAAAGATCCTGCTTCGGGAACGCCGTGCCCCAAACCTCGATAAATTTTCTGTAAACCTCAAACAGCTTCGCCTCGTAATCCCCCAGGTCCTGCCAGCGAGAAAGATCCCGGCGGGTCTTCGGGAGGTGCATTTCTGCGCTCATGAAATTTGCACATGTAAGCACAACGCTGACACAGAGCGGATCGCTGGCGTACTGCTTTCCTAGTTGCCCGATAATGCCCGCGAAATCACGCTCGTAAACAGGGTCCCACGGAATGGGAAGTTTGACTGCTTCGCCGACGTTGGCTCGATGAGGATTGGTTACCTTGGTTTCGAATGCTTGCGCGCCATTGGCGTAGACAAACGACGGTGTATAGACTCCAGGCTTGAGGCAGAGCTGGTACTTCATCCCGATGCCGCGCAAGACCGCCACAGTCTTGTCGATGGCGCTGAAGTCCGGCTTTCCCGACTCCTTCTCGATCCAATCCCAAGGAATATGCAGACAAACTCCCGACAGATAGGGATTTTTCCGCACCTGGGTCGAAAACTTGGCAAAGGTCGCTGCATCGTCGGGCAGCTTTTGCATAACCCAGAGCCCGGTTCGGAGGGGTGGCCCGCTGATCTCTGCACGGGTTGGAAGGTTGAGTAACGCGAGGATTGTTACAACGAGGAGAGTCTGAAGGACCGGCAACCTGTACAGGAAACGCATCGCTGAAGGAGACCGCCGTCTAATGGAAACCACCCGTCTTAAAATGCCTGTCAAAGAACCTCGTGATGTTACTCACGATTGTCTTGTGAACCACGTGGCGCTGAACACCCCCGTTGGGGAAATCCGGCCGCGGCTGCTGCGACCAGCCAGGCCAGGCCGCCAATAGTTTGCAACCCTTCATGTCTCATATCGCGGATGCGATTTTGGTCATCAAGAATCTACCGGCACCAACGGTCGATTTATACAAGCTTTCAACGGAACCAGGTTTCTCAAGAGCGCGGAAAGCAGCCAGGCCTTCTCTGACTTCCTTCTCCTTTTTGGCCAGGCTGGCTTCAAACAAACCTTTGCCGAATTCGTAGAGTTCGAGATCGAGCCGATTGTGTTCCTTGATCATTTCCACGGCGCTAGGCTCCACTTTCGGACGGGTTTTGGAGACCTTGTGATTCTCATAAAACGGAATCTCCCAGTCGAAAGTCTTCGCCATGAGCATGAGACTTTCCTCAAAACGCTCACTCAATCCGACGATACTGAACGATTTCGCCAGGTTCTCCTTGGCTATCTCCAAGGTGCTTTCCTCGCATTTTCCGGTGCTCTTTATTCCGGCGATGAGACCGCATTGCATATTCTGGCGCTGCGGGGTCAGGCGAATGAAATCTTCTACCCCAATCCTCTCGCTCTTCACTTTTCGGTGCATCGGGTGCAGCGGCCGACGCTGTAGGAAATAGTAGGATGATAAGAAGCGGGCCACCGGCTCGCGCAGCATCGTGATGTAAGTCGCACCCTGCGGCAGATACTCGTGGACTCCGTAATAGAGATGTCCGCGGACCATGCGCAAACGCCGGCGGCGTGCCTCCGGCAACTTCTTCAATCGCTCGGGCGTAGCCCGGATCCGATACGGATCCACCGTGAAAATAGAAAGTGGGTTGTATTGCCACTCGATGATGCGATTCAGGGTCGTCCCCGCCGTCTTCGGGATGTGAAGAAAGATAAGTGCCTGCTGCTCCATCGTTTTTATCATAGAGGCAGCGCCTTGCGCGGGCAACTCTTACGTGAGAACGCTGTCGGCTAAAGATTTCCTGACCTTAACGGCGAAGGTGCCGCTTTAGAGGCCGCCGGTAACTTTGGCCGGCAACATCTGTTTAAGCTTCCGCCAGTTCTTCACCCCGGCGTTTAGCTAGCAGGCGCCGCATCGCAATACGAGAGGGATTATTTCGCATCAGATCACCATAGACCCGACCGGCAAACAGATCCGTAATGTCGTTTTGCGCCTCACCTGAAGCCATGCGCGTGAACACGAGCGGGTATTCCCAGAAGGTGTCGATCAGGTCACGAATGGCATCCTGACCTTCGCCAGTTACAGCCTCATATTCGGCAAAAGGATTTCCATTTGTCCCGGCTTCTTCACCCAGATGTTTTTTGATCGCGTCGGCCGCAAGCTCGCCTTCTTTCATCGCCAGAAAAACTCCGAAAGAGAAAATAGGATCGGTGAACTGGTGCGCGTCACCGACACAGATGAAACCTTTGCCGGAATAGTTGGTCGTCGAATAGGAGTAACTGGTGACCGAGCGGACTTCCTCGATGAAGGAAGTCTTCGTGACGCGCCGGGTCAGTTCCGGATTCAGGCTCAGGATTTCCCGGCGGAGATATTCCGCCTTGTCCAGATTCTGTTCTTTAAAATACGCCGCCGGGGCCACGACCCCGACGCTGACGACGTTGCGCGAGAGCGGGATGGTCCAGCACCAATGGTCGCGCTCCTTGTAGAAAATAAGCGTGTTGCCAAAACTCTTCGAAGGTTCCGATCCGAAATCGAGGGTCATATCTTCGATCTGGGAGTAGACCCCGATCTGGTTGGCGTAGCCTCCCTTGACCTTAGGCCCGGTGACACCGCGGTTGGCGAGGAAGGTTGCTTGGCCGGAGCAATCGACCAGAACCTCGCAACGCAGGTTTTCCAGCGCACCACTTTCGTTCCGGATTTGAACCCCAACGACCTGGCCATTCTCCTGGATCGGCGCGACCGCCTCGCATTGCATGTATTCGGCACCGCGGGCGATCGCGGCATCGAGGAGGATTTTATCGAAGCTGCTTCGCGTCACCGACCACGTCGAATTCGGCTGCATCTCGTTGGTCTCGGGGCAGCGCTTTTTCACCTCGACCCAGAAAGGCGTGCCGTGCGGGTTGTAGACGTTTACTCCGTATTTGACCGGGTAATTCTGCGCCAGGAGTTCCTTTTCGAGGTCAAGTTTGCGGATGGCGTTGCCGCACTCACCGGTGAGTGATTCGCCGATGTGAAAGCGCGGAAAGCTTTGTCGCTCGATGATCAGCGGCTGGATGCCCGACTGGATAAGATGGAGCGCTGTCGCCGCGCCGCCGGGCCCGCCGCCGATGATGATCACCTGTCGTTTTTTCATAAGAAGTAAATTTAACAATTCACTGCACTGCGTCCGAATCGCCCCGCCAGCCTTTCAATCCTCCGCCTGCCCTCCGGCGCAGATGCACGATCCCTTTCTCACACAGGCGGGGCTGGGTTTAATTACGATTCGATTATTTTCTTGGACGCAGATCCTTTTTCCCAAGGATTTGCTAATAGTTCGATAAGGATATCTAACTTCTCTGTCCGTCGTCAACCCCCGTGAACCCTCGCCCAACACCTGCCGAGGGCCGACCCTCCCGGTTGACCGAGCCATGCAAATGAGATACAACGGGAACCTCAATTCGGCAGCGGACCGCCCCGTGGTCGGACGAGAGCGGGTAAATTGAGTTCTGGATGTCCGTGACCCAACCGACGCCAGTATTTCACCTCTGATAGCAGCGAACCAATGGCATACCTCCTTCACCAACTACTCATCGAGAGCACCAGCCGTGCCCCCGAATCCGAGGCCGTCCGGCTCCGCGACGAAAAACTGACCTACGCCGAGCTTAATCGCCTCAGTAACCAGATCGCCCACGCGCTCATCGCACACGGGGTCAGGCCCGGCGATCGAGTCGGGATTTACCTTCAGAAATCTCCTGCGGCGATTGCGAGCATCTTTGGGATCATGAAAACCGGGGCCTGTTACGTCCCGGTCGATGCCAACGCGCCCGGCCTGCGGCTGCTCGAAATCGGCCGGCAATGCCAATTCCGGGCGCTCGTGACCAGTCAGGGCCTTTACCAGAAGCTCGATTCGTCGTTTCACGGCGAGTGTCCGATGAATGCGATTCTCTTCGTTGACCGTGCGCCGGCGACCGCTCCGCCGATTCCAGCGCTCGTTTTCGACCGGGATCTGGCCGCTTATTCGAGCGAAGAACCCGCAGTCGAGGTCATCGACCACGATCTGGCTTACATCCTCTTCACCTCCGGCTCGACCGGCACGCCGAAAGGGGTCATGCTCTCGCACCTCAACGCGCTCACTTTCGTCAACTGGGGCTGCGAGACTTTCGGAATTACGGCGCAGGATCGCCTTTCCCAACACGCCCCGTTCAATTTCGACCTCTCGGTCTTCGACATTTTCGTCGCGGTCAAAGCCGGCGCGACAATTGTCCTCATTCCCGAAGGCTTGGCCGTCTTCCCCCTCCAGCTTTCGGCCTTTATCCAGGATCAAAAAATCACGGTCTGGTATTCCGTCCCGATGGTGCTGACGTTGCTCCAGGCCCGGGGCAAACTCGACGAACGGGACCTGAGTGCACTTCGTATCATCCTTTTTGCCGGCGAAGTCTTCCCGACCAAGCACCTACGGGCGTTGATGGAAAAACTGCCGGGCAAGCGCTACGCGAATCTTTACGGACCGACCGAGACAAACGTTTGCGCCTACTACGAAGTGGAGCCGCTTTCGCCGGAAGAGACCGCGTCCATTCCGATCGGCAAAGCATGCGCCAACACCGATCTCATCGCCATCAGCGCCGAGGGCAGGAAGGTCACCGGCCCGGGCGAGGAAGGGCTCCTTTACGCGCGGGGCTCGACCGTGATGCAGGGCTACTACGGCCGGCCTGAAAACACCGCGGCCTCTTTCATCCCCAACCCATTTGCGGAGGGCCGGGAAGAGAAACTCTACTGCACCGGCGACTGGGTCACGATCGACGGAAAGGGCAATTATTTGTTCGTTGGCCGCAAGGATCACATGATCAAGACGCGCGGCTACCGCGTGGAGCTCGGCGAAATCGAAGCCGTCATGGTCGCGCACCCGGCGGTCGATGAGGCGGTCGCCCTGCCGATCCCGGACGAGGCCATCGGAAACACAATTCTCGCCGTCGTCACGCTCGCGGACAGCAGTTCGCTCGATTCGATGCAGCTCAAACAGCATTGCGCGGAAAAGTTGCCAGCCTACATGGTGCCGGAAAAAATCGAATTCCGGCAATCGCTCCCGCGAACCGATAACGGGAAGATCGATCGCCGGCGTCTGGTCGGGGAACTGACTCCCGCTCAAAAATAACTAACCGCCCGAAACGGAACGGAGCGCGCTTTGCGCTCGCTCAAGGTCGGCCGGTATCCCGATATCGATGAACGTGCCGCGCGAGACGACCCCGTAAAACTTCTTTCCCAAAAACTCCGGAAACACATCCCGCTCCAGTGAAATGGCCGTGGCTGCCGCGAGATCACTCACAATCTCTCTGCGCAAAAGATAAATCCCCGCGTTGATCAGTCCCCCGCCCGTGCGCGACCCCTTTTCGACGAACTCGACTACCCTTCCCTCGGCATCGATCGAGACGCTCCCATAGCGGCTGACATCGGGAACCTCCTGCAGGACCATGACGATATCGGCATTTTCCTGCCGGAAGAGAGCGGTCATCGCCGCGAGGCTCCACTCCGCGTAGCTGTCGCCGTTCAGGACCAGGATGGGATCGCTCATGAGCTTTTCCGCCAGCTTGAGCGCGCCGCCTGTCCCGAGCGGCGCATCCTCGTGGGAGTAATGCAGTTGCAACCCAACCCCCTCCCCTCCTCCGAAGAAACTCTCGATCTGGTCCGCTCGATAGCCGGTCCCGAGGATCACTTCTCTCATCCCTTGGGCTTTTAATTGCTCCAGCAGCAACTGCAGAAACGGCACCTCCCCGATCAAAGCCATCGATTTTGGCCGGTCGCTGACCACCGCACGAAGCCGTGTTCCCAACCCGCCACAGAGCACAAACGCTCTCAGGTCCGCCAATTCGACCGTATTCTTCATGAATCAGTCTCGAAGCTAGCCGAGGGGAATTTTTCGACAACCAGCCTTCGTGCCGGGGCGTAAAGTGGGCTTGAGAGAAGACCGGATGAGCGTTCGCCAAAGCGCCGAAATCGGCGTATCTTCCGTTTCGCAATTATGGATCAATTGATCATTCAGGATTTACACGTTTCGATCGGCGAACAGGAGATCATCCGCGGTCTCAGTCTCACCGTGCCGAAGGGGGAAGTGCACGCCATCATGGGGCCAAACGGCTCCGGCAAAAGCACGCTCGCCAAGGTGCTTGCCGGTCACCCCGATTACATCGTCACCTCGGGTTCGGTCGTGATGGATGGAGAAAACATTCTCGAAGCCGAAGCTGACGAACGCGCCCGCAAAGGGCTTTTCATGGCTTTTCAATACCCGAGCGAAATCCCCGGCGTTACCATCGCCAACTTTCTCCGTGCCGCCGTCCAGGCGCGCATGCCGGAGGGCGAGGAACTCGAAGCGACCGACTATTACGCCCGTCTCTACAAGAAAATGGATCTGCTCGGGATGGATCGCTCTTTCACCTCGCGCTCGGTCAACGAAGGCTTCTCCGGCGGCGAGAAAAAGCGCAACGAAATCCTGCAAATGGCCATGCTCGAACCGAAGTATGCCGTGCTCGACGAGACCGATAGCGGCCTCGACATCGACGCCCTGAAAATCGTCGCCCAGGGCGTGAACTCGCTCCGCGGTCCGAAGCTCGGCGTTCTCCTCATCACCCACTATCAGCGGCTTTTGAATTACATCGTGCCCGACCACGTGCACGTCATGGTGAAGGGACGGATCGAACTCAGCGGCGGCAAGGATCTCGCCCTGCAACTGGAAGAAAAGGGTTACGACTGGGTGCGCGAAGACATCGTCGAACCCGCCCTCGCCTAACAAGGAGACCGAAATGGTTAAACAAAATACGACTCTCGATATCGAACGGAACCTGGGCAATTTTGCCTACCCGGAAACGCACACGCACGACGCCGGCACCGGCCTGAGCGAAAAGACGATTCATTACATCTCGGATGTGAAACAGGATCCCGATTGGGTCCGCGAGTTCCGCCTCAAGGCTTACAAAACTTTTATGAGCAAGCCGATGCCGACGCATTGGGCGAGCAAGGATCTGGAAGCGATCGTTTTCGACAACATCCGCTACTACCTCAGCGGCGGCACCCAGGCAAAACGCACCTGGGAAGAAGTGCCCGATGACGTGAAGCGCACTTTCGAGCGCCTCGGCATTCCGGAGCAGGAACGCAAATTCCTCGCCGGTGTCGAAGCGCAGTTCGACAGCGAGGCCGTCTATTCCAACATCAAGAAAGCGGTCGGCGAGCAAGGCGTCATCTTTGTCGGCAGCGCCGATGGCTTGAAAGAACACCCGGAAATTTTCCGGAAGTGGTTCGGCAAAGTCATCCCGACCGGCGACAACAAATTCAGCGCGCTCAACAGCGCCGTCTTCAGCGGCGGCTCGTTCATTTACGTCCCGCCGGGCGTGAAGGTGAAGCACCCGCTCCAGGCTTATTTCCGGATCAACGCCGAGAACTTCGGACAATTCGAGCGCACCCTCATCATCTGCGACGAAGGCGCCGAGCTGACCTACATGGAAGGCTGCACCGCGCCGAAGTTCAACACCGCCACCCTGCACAGCGCGGTCGTCGAGCTCGTCGCCATGAAGGGCGCGAAGATCCAATACATCACCGTCCAAAACTGGTCGAACAACGTCTTCAACCTCGTGACCAAGCGCGGCCTCGCCCACGAGGAAGCGGAAGTGAAATGGATCGATTGCAACATCGGCTCCCGCCTCACGATGAAATATCCGGGCGTGGTCATGAAAGGCCGCAAGGCTCGCGGCGAAGTGATCTCGATTGCGCTCGCCGGCGACGGCCAGCACCAGGACACCGGCGCGAAGATGGTTCACGCCGCCGACGAAACGACGAGCAACATCATTTCCAAGAGCATCTCGATCGGCACCGGTCGGGCCACTTATCGCGGCCTCGTTCACGTGCCGAAGCATCTCAAGAACTGCAAGAACAACACCGAGTGCGACGCGCTCCTGATCAACGCCAACAGCCGCACCGACACCTACCCGGCGATCACCGTCCGCGGGACCGGCAACGCGGTGCAGCACGAGGCCAGCGTCAGCCAGGTCAGCGCCGAGCAGATCTTTTACATGCAGCAGCGCGGCCTGACCGAGGCCCAGGCGATGAGCCTGAGCGTGAACGGTTTCGTCAACGATCTCGTCCGCCAATTCCCGATGGAATACTCGGTCGAGCTCAAGCGCCTGATCGAACTTGAGATGGAAGGCTCTGTCGGCTAAGTTCGCCCGCAGAAACGGACGCAGTTTGACGGCGGTCTCGGGACCGCCGTTCGCGTCTCTGCCCGCTATGAGCAACCCTTCCGCTGTTCTCGAAGAAAAGCCCGCCGTCGAACCGGAAACCGCCCGTATTCTCGGCGGCAACCAGGGCCGCGGCGACGACAAGCTGCCGGCTTGGTTCACCGACCAGCAGCGCGTGGCGTGGACTCAATTCGAGAGTTTGCCAATGCCCGCCCGGACCGATCAGGCCTGGCGTTTCTCCACTGTCGGCGCGCTCGATCTGGCACCGTTCGTGACCGCCGGACCTTTGTCCGACACAGATGGCCGCGAAATCCTCGAGCGTTCCACCGGTCTCGACGAAACTTCCGGCCGCCTCATTTTTGCCGACGATCATTTCCTGGAGCGCGACGTTCTTTCCGAGAAACTCCGCAAAGCCGGCGTCATCTTCCAGCCGCTCGAGCGCGCGATGATCGAGCACGAAGAATTGTTCCGGCGCCATTTCATGAGCCAGCCGGCCACCCTCGGCTCGGCCAAGTTTGCCGCGCTCCATGAAGCGTTCGTTAGGTCAGGCACCTTCCTTTTCGTCCCGCGCGGCGTGGAAGTGGAACTGCCACTCGAGACTTTCCATTGGTTGCACGCCGAGAACGCCGCGATTTTCCCGCACACCCTCGTCGTGGCCGAGGAAAATTCGAAGGTCACGCTCATCGAACATTTCCGCTCGACGGATCGGCAGCGCGCCGGCTTCGCCTGCGGCGTGAACGATCTCATCGTTGGCGCGGGCGCCAAGGTCACCTACATCTGTGCGCAGGATTGGAGCTACCAAACTCTCAGCGTCCAGATTAACGACACCACCGTCGGTCGCGATGCCACCGCCCTGAATCTTCATCTTGGACTCGGCGGCAAATATTCGCGTCTGGAAAGCCTTAGCCGCCTCACCGGCGAAGGCGCGCATAGCGACATGCTCGCGGTCGCGATCGGTGACGACACGCAGGAATTCGACGCCCGCACTTTGCAGGATCACGTCTCGCCGCACACCAACAGCGATCTCCTTTTCAAAAACGCGCTCAACGGAAGCGCTCGTAACACCTTCGGCGGCCTCATCCGGGTCGAGCCGCACGCCCACTTCACCGATGCCTACCAAAAAGTGCGCAACCTTCTCCTGAGCGACGACGCCGAGGCGAACTCGATGCCCGGTCTCGAGATCCTCGCCGACAACGTGAAGTGCAGTCACGGCGCGACCTCGGGTCAGATCGATGAAGAGGAAATGTTCTACCTGCTCGCCCGCGGCATTCCGGCTCCGGTCGCGCGTCAGCTTCTCGTTGGCGGCTTCCTCAACGAAGTCCTCGAACGCCTGCCCGATCCGGTGCTGGTCGCGAAACTCGAAGAGTTGATCGCGGAAAAGTTCGCGCGCCGGTCGCGTTAATTGTTTGCGTCGCTTTCCGCGGGCGGGTAATCTCCACTCGCATGGACGTCAGCGGGACGATCGAAAAGATCCTTCGCCGGAAAAGCGGCCCAATCTGGTCAGTCTCCCCCGACGCCACGGTCTACGACGCGATCGCCCTCATGGCCGAGAAGAACGTCGGCGCCCTCCTCGTGATGGAAAACGACCAACTGGTCGGGATCGTTTCCGAGCGCGATTACTCGCGCAAGGTGATGCTGCGCGGCAAAACTTCCCGCACCAGCACCGTCGGCGAAATCATGACGACGGAGCTGACCACGGCTAATCCGCGCGAGACGGTCGAGGATTGCCTGCGTTTCATGACCGAGAAACGAATCCGCCATCTGCCAGTGATTGCGAACGGCGAACTGCGAGGGGTCATTTCCATCGGCGATCTGGTCAAGGAAGTGATCTCGTCCCAGAGCGCGACCCTCGATCAGATGCGCGATTACATTGCCGGCGGCTACCCCTGCTAGCATTTGTCGCGGCGGTCTGTGACCGCTGAACCTCATCTTGCAAGCCACGCCATCCGCGGTCGTTAGACCGCCGCTACAATTCGCCTTCGGGCCCACTCGACCGGCAAATTCACCGAGAAGCCGCGCTGTCTGCCATACTTTGCAAAGTATGGCAGAGAGAGAATGGAGGTCCCGGATGCCCGGACAATCGGTTTGTGGGCCGCTTTCCATCCGGGGGTTGTTCGATAGTCTGGCAGTCTAGAGCTGCCAGACGGTTTTCCCCGCTACGACCGTTCGCACTGCCCGCCCCTTGAGTTTCCAACCGTCGAAGGGCGTGTTGCGTGACGCGGATTGAAAGCTGCCCGCATCGACCTTCCATTCCAGCTCGGGATCGATCAGTGTCACATCCGCCGCTGCGCCTAACGAGAGGGTGCCGGCCTCCAAGCCGAGCAACCGCGCCGGGTTCAGCGTCAGCAGCTCGATCAAGCGGGGCAGTCCGATCGTCTGGTGCCGGTGGACGAGCAGATCGATAAACAATCCGAGTTCCGTCTCGAGTCCGACAATGCCGAAAGGAGCGCGATCGAACTCGACCTCCTTTTCAAACTTCGCGTGCGGCGCATGATCGCTCGCCAGGATATCGAGGGTACCGTCGGCAATGCCCTCGAGCAGCGCGTCAATATCACGCTGGGTCCGGAGCGGTGGATTCATTTTGAAATCGGTGTCGAAATCCTGAATCGACTCATCCGTCAGGGCGATATGATGCGGACAAACTTCGCCGCTCACTTTCACGCCCCGCGCCCGCGCCTCGCGCAGGAGCCGCACGCTGCCGGCTGCGCTGATGTGCTGGCAGTGAATCCGATGGTCGCACAACTCCGCCAGGATGATGTTACGTGCTACGATCGCTTCCTCGCCCGCGGCGGGCCAGCCCGGGAGCCCGAGCAATGTGCTCCAGTAGCCTTCGTGCACGAGGCCGTTGGCGACGAGGTTGTAGTCCTGGCAATGATCGAGCACCGGCACGCCGACCATGCGCGCATATTCGACCGCGCGTCGCATTAGTTCGTTATTCTGCACGCAATGCCCGTCGTCGGTGATGGCGACGACACCGGCCTGGGCGAGCGAACCAATCGGCGCCAGTTCTTCCCCCGCGAGATTTTTTGAGATCGTACCCGTAGGCAAAACTCGCACGCTCGCCACCTCGGCGGCGCGATCCTTGATCCACGCGATCGTGCTCGGGCTGTCCGCCACCGGCGAGGTGTTTGGCATGCAAACAACCGTGGTGAAACCGCCCGCGGCGGCCGCGCGCGCGCCCGACTCGATCGTTTCCTTCCAGCCGAAACCAGGTTCGCGAAAATGCACGTGGAGATCGATCAATCCTGGACTAACGATCAATCCCGTGGCGTCGATCGTCTCGATCTTTTCTTCCTTGTCGTTAGGCGCCTGGCTGACCCGGCCATCGACAAGGTAAAGATCCCCGATCTCGTCGCGTTTGTTGGCCGGGTCGATAATCCGGCCATTGCGAATTAGCATCTTCATGGCCGCGCCACGCCTCCGCAGAGGTAGAGGACCGCCATTCGCACGGCGAGCCCGTTTGTCACCTGGTCGAGAATCACGCTCTGCGGACCGTCGGCCAGCTCGCTGTCGATCTCGACCCCGCGATTGACCGGCCCGGGATGCATGATCAGGCAGTCGGGCTTTAAAAGCTCCGCCCGTTTTTTCGTTAGGCCAAAGAGACGGATGTATTCGCCGAGTCCGGGAAAATATTCCTTCCGCTGCCGCTCATGCTGGATGCGGAGCAGATTCACGACGTCGACCGTCGGCAGCACCTCCTCCAGCTTGTGCGAGACCGTGACTCCGAGTTTCTCAAAGTCGCGCGGCACGAGCGTGCTCGGCCCCACGAGTGTGACCTTCGCGCCCATCTTCAGGAGCGCGAAAATATTTGAGCGCGCCACCCGGCTGAACAAGATGTCGCCGATGATCGCGACATGCAGTCCGGCCACGCTTCCCCGCTTTTCGCGGATCGTATAGAGATCGAGCAACCCCTGGGTCGGATGCTCGTGCGCGCCGTCGCCGGCATTGATCACGCTTGCCCCGATGCGGCTGGCGAGAAATTGCGGCGCGCCCGCCGAACTGTGGCGGATGACGATGATGTCGGCATGGTTTGCCTCCAGCACCCGGGCCGTGTCCTTGAGCGTTTCCCCTTTTGTTAGGCTGGAAGCCGAGGCGGAGATGTTGACGATGTCGGCGCTGAGGCGCTTGGCCGCCAGTTCGAACGACGTGCGGGTGCGCGTGCTCGGCTCGATGAAAAAATTGATCAGTGTCTTGCCCTGCAAGGCCGGGACCTTCTTGACGTCGCGGGTTCCGACCTGCTTGAAAGCGTCGGCTGTATCAAGGACGAGACTGATCTCATCCGCGGAGAGCTCACGCAGCCCGAGCAGATCTTTGCGTGTCCAGCGCAGCGTCTCGCTATTCATTCGGTTTGAAAAGCCAGACGGCGTCCGGTTCCCGATCGAGATTTTCCAGGCGCACGCGCACTCGTTCGGTGCGCGCGGTCGGGAGATTTTTGCCGACGAAATCGGGCCGGATCGGCAATTCGCGGTGTCCGCGATCGATCAGGACCGCGAATTGGATGCAGGCCGGCCGGCCAAACGACCCGAGCGCGTCCATCGCTGCGCGGCAGGTCCGGCCGGTAAAGAGAACGTCGTCCACGATGATGACCGTCCGTCCCTCGAGCGGAAGGGGCAGCTGCGAAGCCCGCACCACCGGCAGGCCGGTCCGCGTGCCATGATCGTCGCGATGCATCGAGACATCGATCACCCCGGTCGCGACGCGGACCTTTTCAATCGCCTCGATTTCGTCCGCGATGCGCCGCGCGAGGTCGATCCCGCGCGCCGGGATGCCGGCGAGGATGAGCGCGGAGAGCTCGCGATTGCGCTCGATGATCTCATGCGCGATCCGGCGCAGGGCGCGGCGCATCGCCTCGGCATCGAAGATGCGGACGGGGTCGGTTGGTTTCGTTAGGCTGGTTTTGCTCATTTCCTTCGCGACCTCGCAGGATCGCGTTAAAGGAAGCGCGCGAACTTTAGGCCGGCGCCTTCGCCAGCTTCGTTTCGCGCACTCTTCGTTCGCGCCAACTGGAGCGATGTTTCACGATCCAATCGAGCAGCGCTTTCTCAAAGCCGATATCGGAACCGGCTTTTTCACTTTCGATCCATTTATGTTTCAGGATTTCCTCACGCTCGGCGAGAAATTCCTTATAGAGGACCGAATTCTTGAGAAAATGCGCCCCGGCGTCGTCCGACGAATCCATTTCAGCGGGTTTGTTCATGACAAATTTTCCTTGGTCAATCACTTCCTGTTAACGTCCTCAGCATTAGACGAACCAAGGCGGCGGTTATTTAGCGAAAGGGCACGGAAAAAGGCAAGCATTAGGTGGTGCGCAGCATCTCCCGGAGCCGCTGCGCGACGCGCATAAACTCGGCGCTGACGGGCGAGTCCTTCGCTTCGATCGTGACCGGCATACCGCGGTCGCCCGCCTCGCGGGTCGCGATATCGATCGGGATTTGGCCGAGCAGCGGAACGCGAATTCGTTTTGCTTCGCGCTCGCCGCCGCCACTGCCGAAGATGTCGTAACGCACTCCGTCGGAGGGTGAAAGGAAGTAGCTCATGTTTTCGATCAATCCGAGCACGGGCACATTAACCTTTTCGAACATAGCGGAGGCTTTGCGTGCATCGATCAACGCAACTTCCTGCGGCGTAGTGACTATGATCGCGCCGGAGAGCGCGACCGTCTGCACGATCGTGAGCTGGATGTCGCCCGTGCCGGGCGGGAGATCGAGCACCAGAAAATCGAGCTCGCCCCACTCGACCTGCCGCAAAAATTGTTGCGTGTAGCGGGTCACCATCGGCCCGCGCAGGATGGCCGGCGCGGCGTCGTCCAGGAGAAATCCCATCGACATCAGGCGCAGTCCGTATTGCTCGATCGGGATGATGTGATTGTCCTCGGTCGCCATCGGCCGCTCGCGCGAGCCGAACATGAGCGAAATGCTCGGGCCATAAATGTCGCAATCGCAAAGGCCGACGGCGGCACCGGTTTGCTCGAGCGCGACCGCGAGATTGGCCGCGACGGTCGATTTGCCGACGCCGCCCTTGCCGCTCGCGATCGCGATGACGTGTTTGATCCCGGCAATTCTCGTCGCGCCGACGCCCGGCCGCGCCGCTGCCCGCGGGTGGCGCCTGGATATCGATCCGCACTTTGGCTTCGCGCACGCCGGCGACATTGCGCAGGGCGGTTTCCGCCTGGGTCTTGATCGTTTGCGGGATTTGCGGGTCGTTCGTCGCGAGGGCGAGTTGCACCGTCACATCGCCGTCGCGCAGATCGATTCCCTTCACGATTCCAAACGAGACGATGTCCCGGCTGAAGCCCGGATATTTCACCGTCGTGAGCGCGTCCTTGATTTGTTCTTCCGTGACCGACATGAGTGGCGGGTAAACTACCGTGCACACTCCCGGAGTAAAGAATGCCCGGTATGCGACCTGCTTTGCCAGGAGGCCAATGCGAAAGATCAAGCTCAGCGGTCGGGAACGCGCTGTCCTGAAAGCCGTCGGTTTCGCCGAAGCCGTCTCCGGCGCGCAGGTGATGGAGCATAGCCACATTCAGCCGGACGATTTGACCGATGTCTTGAATGCGCTCCTCGCGGCGGGCTACATCGAGAGCAAGCCGGTACTGCGAGCAAGTCAGCGAGGCGGAGATGCCGACGATCGAGTTTGAGGTCAATCCCGGCTACATCCACGAGCTGAAAAGCACGATGCAGCGTTCGTGGATCTAGCTTTTAGGGGGACTCTCCCGCCAGGGCGCGATTCTCCGCGCTCCGCTCGCCGAAGAGCTGGCGGATGACATCTTCGACCGGCAATTCCTGGACGTTGATGTCGGAGACGGAACAGGCGCTGAGGAGTTGCCGCGCAACCTCCGTCACCTTGGCCCGCGGCACCTTGAGCTGGACGCTGAGCGGCGTCTGCTGGACCACTTCGCCGAACGCGGCAAAATCGCACTCCTGGTTCTCGGCGAAGGTCAGGCTGATGATCTTGTGCCCGGAGAAACGGTCGATGATGTCGTTCAGCGGTCCGTCGAAGAAAATCTTCCCGTGATCGATCACGATGACGCGGTCGCAGAGTTCCTCGATGTCCTGCATGTAATGGCTCGTGAGCATGGTCACGATCTTGTGCTCGGAGTTGTAGAGCCGGAGGAATTCCCGGACCCGTTTTTGGCTCACGACATCGAGGCCGATGGTCGGCTCGTCGAGGAAGAGAACGCGCGGCTCGTGGATGAGGGCGGAGATCAGCTCCATCTTCATCCGCTCGCCTAACGAGAGCTCGCGGACCATGACGTTCATTTTGTGGCCCACCTCGAGCAGTTCGCTCAGGCCATCGACGACTTTCTTGAAACGGGCGCGGTCGATTCCGTAAATGGCGCGGTTCAATTCGAGCGATTCCTGCGCCGGCAGGTCCCACCAGAGCGCGTTCTTCTGCCCCATGAGAAGGCTGAATTGGCGTTTCATCTCGTCGCGCCGCTCCCATGGCACGAAGCCGAGGACGCGCGCGTCGCCCGAGGTCGGGTTGAGCAGGCCGGAGAGCATCTTGAGCACGGTCGTTTTGCCGGCGCCGTTCGGGCCGAGGAAACCAACCAGTTCGCCCTCCTCGATGGTGAAGGAGATGTTGTCCGCCGCGCGCGTCTCTTCATAGCGACGCTTGACCAGGCCTTTGACCGAGGCCCAGAGCCCGCTCTCCTTGCGATAAGTCCGGTAGACCTTGGTCAGGCCGGAGGCTTCAATCGCGCTCATCGCTCAGATGACGCGCAGGAGACTCAGGCCGCGCTGGAACGTTGCCCGCTTGGCTTGCGCAACAGCGGCCGCACTTTTTCGACCAGCGCGTCACTCGTTAGGCCATGTTTTTCGCGCAGGACCGGGATGTTGCCGTGCTCGATGAATTGATCGGGCCAGCCGATCCGCACCACCGGGGTGTTGATCATCTCGGTGTGGAGATGCTCCATCACGGCGCAGCCAAATCCATTGTGCAAAACGTGATCTTCGAGCGTGCAGACGACCTGCACGCTGCGCGCGAAAAATTCCAGCGTCCCGGTGTCGAGCGGCTTGATCCAGCGCGGGTTGATGAGCGCGACGGAGAACCCTTCGGCTTCCAGCTTCCGCGCCGCTTCCTCGCCCATCTCGTACATGTTGCCGAGGCCGAAAATCGCCACGTCCTTGCCGTGCTGGAGCACTTCCGCCTTGCCGATCTCGAGCAACTTCGGGGTCGCCTTCGGCTTGGCCCCAGTGCCGGCGCCGCGCGGATACCGAATCGCGATCGGACCCGCATCGTGGTTCGCCATTGTCCAAAGCATGTCGACAAACTCGTCTTCATCCTTCGGCTGCATGTGGATCATGTTCGGGATATGGCGGAGGTAGCCGATGTCGAAAAGGCCGTGGTGGGTCGGGCCGTCATCGCCGCTCAAGCCGGCGCGATCCATGCAGAGCGCGACGTTCAGGTTCTGGAGCGCGATGTCATGAATGATCATGTCGTAGGCGCGCTGCATGAAGGTCGAGTAGATGGTGAGAAACGGCTTCAGCCCCTGAGTCGCGAGACCGCAGGCGAAGAGCGCGGCGTGTTCCTCGGCGATCCCGACGTCGTAGTAGCGGTCGGGATGTTGCGCCTGGAAATAACCGAGGCCGGTGCCGCTCGGCATCGCGCCGGTGATGGCGACGATCTTGCGGTTGGCGTCGGCAAATTTGCCTAACGTCTTGCCGAGAATCTCGGAATAGGTCGGGCTGGAAGCAGCCGCCGTCTCCCCGGTCTCGGCAGTGAATTTTCCGAGACCATGGAATTTATCCGGTTTCGCGATGGCCGGTTCGTAGCCTTTGCCCTTTTTAGTCAGGATGTGGAGCAGGACCGGTTCCTCCTGGGTCTTGAGGAACTCAAAGGTGCGGGTGAGGAGCGGAATGTCGTGCCCGTCGATCGGCCCGTAGTAGCGCAGTCCGAGTTCCTCGAAAATCACGCTCGGCACGAGCAGGTTCTTGAAACCTTCCTCGACCTTGTGCGCGAGGTTCAGAATGCCCGTTCCCGCGATGGCCTTGATGAAACGTCCGGCCTTCTCGTGGAGATGGGCGTAGGTCGGGTTGGTCACGATGTTGTTCAGGTAGGCCGCAATCGCGCCGACGTTCTTGGCGATCGACCACTCGTTGTCGTTCAAGACGACGATGAACTTTTTCGTCTGGGAGCGGACGTTATTGAGCCCTTCGTAGCTGATGCCGCAGGTGAGGGCGGCGTCGCCCGCGACGACGACGACATTCTCATCCGTGCCTAACAAATCGCGCCCGACTGCCATGCCGAGGCCGGCGGAGATGGCGGTGCCGGCATGGCCCGCGCCATACGAATCGTGCTCGCTCTCGGTGCGAAGGAGAAAGCCGTTCAGGCCTTCGTATTGCCGCATGGTGTGGATGCGATCGAGCCGGCCGGTAAACATCTTGTGGACGTAGCCCTGGTGGCTGACGTCGAAGACAAACTTGTCCTGCGGAGTGCTGAAGACGCGATGGAGGGCAATGGTGAGCTCGACTACGCCGAGGTTGGGCCCGAGGTGACCGCCGGTTTGCGAGAGCACCCGGATCAGTTCATCGCGCACTTCCTGCGCGAGCTGCGGGAGACTTTCCTCCGGCAAGGCTTTGACGTCGGCCGGGGAATGGATTCCCTCCAGCAAACGGGTTTTCGGCTTGGCGGTCTCAGAAGAGACTAACGTCGACATTTTTTGGTTCTCCTTGGGTTTCGCTTTGGGCCGCGGGGGCCGTTTCAAACTTCTTCACGACCGGTTTCCCGGCACTATTACGGGTGATGACTTCGATCCTTTGCTCGGCCGAGGCGAGACGTTCCTGGCACACTTTGACCAGCTTCATTCCCTCCTCGTAACGCACGATCAAGTCTTCCAGGGGAAGCTCGCCGGACTCCATTTGTTCCACGATCTCCTCCAGCCGTTGCATGGCCTGTTCGAAGTTCGCTTCCGGAGCGGGCTTCTTCACTTGGTTCGACATAACGGCAAGGGAGCAATTAAGCATAGGCAGCCCAATTAAAAAGGCTGACTTGCCCGAGCGCCACCCGGGGGATCCGTCCATGGCATAACGGCTGCTAAGGAAGGAGTTCGTTAGTCGAGCCGATGACTTTTCCGAAGCGCATACTTTTGATCGACCATGAACCGCATTTGGCCGCGGTCGTGGGCTCGGCCCTTCAGGCCACCGGGCAATATTTGATCCGGCAGGAGAACCACAGCCGACGTGCGCTTCATTCCGCCCTTCATTTTCAGCCCGACCTGATCCTGCTCGACGCCGTCCCGGAACACCTGGAGTTGGACAAGATCGCCCGGCAGATTCATGCCGACACTTCGCTCCAGGACGTGCCCGTCCTTTGTCTGACCAGCCTAACGACCGCCGGCCACTTCGGTTCGGTCGGATTCTTTGGCGGCTTCACCTTTGTCGCCAACCCATTCCTTCTCCAGGACATGGTGAATTGCATCGCCGAGATGCTGAACGACAAGCGCCGTCACGCGCTGTAGACGCTTCGCTCTGCGAAGCGCGGGCGTCGAGATCGCGGCAGTATCGGCACCTTCCACTGCAGCGATCCTCACCCCCGCGCTTCGCAGAGCGAAGCGTCTACAGCGCGCTCGTGATTTGCGCGCGCGTGATCGTCCGGCAAAGTTCGGCATGCCCACGCCCATTTCCGTTAAAGATGCACTGCAAAGCACCGCTCCCGCGGAAGCGGTCCTGGTGCAGGGATGGGTGCGGACCCGGCGCGATTCGAAAGATTTCTCGTTCATTGAACTGAACGACGGCTCCTCACTGCGCAACCTGCAGGTCATCGCGAAAAACACCCTCGCCAACTACGACGCGGTGCAACGGTTGATCACCGGCGCGTCGATCGCGGTCCGCGGCCCGCTCGTCGCTTCCCAGGGCAAAGGGCAAAGCTGGGAAGTGGTCGCCGACTCGATCGAGATCATCGGCGCCTCGGACGACAGCTATCCGCTCCAGAAAAAAGGCCACACCCCGGAGTTCCTGCGCGAGATCGCCCATCTGCGGCCACGCTCGAATCTTTTCGGTTCCGTTTTCCGCGTCCGGAGCCGGCTCGCTTTTGCGATTCACCAATTTTTCCAGGAGCGCGGTTTCGTTTACGTCCACACCCCGATCATCACCGGGAGCGACTGCGAAGGCGCGGGCGAGCTGTTCCGCGTCAGCACGATCGACCCGGAGAAGCCGCCGCGTTTGCCTAACGGGATGATCGACGACGCGCAGGATTTTTTCGCGCGCCGGACTTACCTCACGGTCAGCGGCCAACTCGAGGCGGAAGCTTTCGCCTGCGCGCTCTCGAAGGTTTACACCTTCGGCCCCACCTTCCGCGCGGAGAATTCCAACACCTCGCGCCACGCCAACGAGTTCTGGATGATCGAGCCGGAGATGGCCTTCTGCGATCTCAACGGCGACATGGATCTGGCCGAGGAGCTGGTGAAGTATCTCGTGCGCGACATCCGCGAAAAATGCCCGGACGAGATCGGGCTTTTCTCCAAATTCGTCGACAAGGAATTGCTCGCCCGGCTCGAATTCGTCGTCGAGCGCCCTTTCCAGCGCATCAGTTACACCGAAGCGGTCGAGCTCTTGCGGAAGAGCGGCGAGAAATTTGAATTCCCGGTCGAGTACGGCCTCAACCTGCAATCCGAACACGAGCGCTGGCTGACCGAGAAACACTTCAAGTCGCCGATCACGGTCTTCAATTATCCGAAAGAAATTAAGCCTTTCTACATGCGCCTGAACGACGACGGCAAAACCGTTACCGCGATGGACCTGCTCGTGCCCGGGATCGGCGAGATCGTCGGCGGCAGCCAGCGCGAAGAGCGGCTTGATGTCCTGGAAGCGAACCTTCGCCGCCACAACATGAGCCTCGACGATTACAAGTGGTATCTCGATCTCCGGCGTTACGGCACCGTGCCGCACGCCGGCTTCGGGCTTGGGTTCGAGCGCATGCTCATGTTCGTCACCGGCGTGGCCAACATTCGCGACGTCATTCCCTTCGCCCGCACCCCGGGCAGCGCGGAATTCTAGGAGCGCTGTTTCAGCTCGTAGGTTTTGGCGACGGAAAGGAACTCGTAGAAGGCGTGCATACGCGCGAAGTAATAGCCTTCGCGCCCGTCGAGAAAGCCGCGCTGCCAGAGGTAAACGTAGAGAAACCGCAGGAGCGGACGAAACGGCAGCCGCTGCGAGAGCCGCTTGAGCCGGCGCCGTTGCGCGACCCGGGCGCTTTGCAGCTCGCTTGGACCCTGATCGTGGGCCGCCGCGACCCGTGCTTCCCAGTTGGAATAACGATTGTGTTTCTCGACAAAAACTTCGACCGAGGGAAAGGCGTAGTGATCCATCTCGCAACGCAGCCGCCCGGTCGGCCCCTGCACCACGACGTGCTCGTGCACTTCGTTGTCCCCGCTCGCGGTCGCGACCTCGGTCAGCTTCTCGTACCGGCCTAACGAGTGCCGGAAAAGCCGCAGGTTCCAGTTTGGATAATAGGCATGCCGCAGCCAGCGGCCCATGAACATGAAGCGCCGGTTGATCCAATAGCCCGCCGTCGCCCCGGCGTTGGCAATGGCGCTGCGAAACTCCGCTTCCGCCTCCGGCGGCAGGACCTCGTCTGCATCCAAAATGAAAACCCAGTCGTTCTTTAACGGGAGATGTTCGAGCGCCCAGTTTTTCTTTTTCGGCCAGGTGCCGTTGAACTCGAACTGGACCACCCGGACGCCGTGCTCGGCCGCGATCGCCTGCGAGCCGTCGCTGCTCTGGGAATCAACCACGAAGATTTCGTCCGCCCAGGCGACCGAGGCGAGGCAGCGAGGCAGATTTTCGGCCTCGTTTTTGATCGGCACGATGACCGAAACCGGCACGGGGGCGGTAGTCTTATCCACGGTGGAAGCGCACCCTCAGAATCTCAGCATGAACAACGCCCTCTGGACAGGAAAGAATCGGGCGAAAGCCGCCCGGATCGCCCGCCTCCCGCCGGAAATTTTTTTTCCCACTTTCCGCCAATCTGTTAGGCTGGATCAGCTCAACGCCATCTATGCGCAACTCAACCTCCGTCAGCCTGGCTCATCCGGGGTTTTGACGGTTCAACCTCCCACCTCTCTTGAAGCGCGTAAATCCTGAGGAAAATTGGCCGGCGTCGTGGAAAGCCTCCTATCGCTATGACCTGGAGGAGGTGTACGGGCGGATCAAGAACCGCGGCTACGCTTACGCCTACGAACGCCGGCGCCGCGCCACTTTCTCCCTCGTTACGGAAGTGCTGCCGCCGGGCGCGAGCATCCTCGATATCGCGGCCGCCCAGGGAAATTTTTCCATCGCCCTGGCGGAGATGGGTTACGAGGTGACCTGGAACGACATGCGCGCCGAGCTGGCCGACTACGTGCGGTTGAAGCAGGAATTCGGCACGATCCACTTCGCGCCCGGCAACGCTTTCAATATCCAACTGCCGGCGACGTTCGACGGCGTCCTCATCACCGAAGTGATCGAGCACACCGCCCATCCCGACCAGTTGCTCAGCCGCGCCGCCGAGCTCGTTAGGCCAGGCGGCTATGTCATCATGACGACGCCGAACGGCGCCTACATCCGGAACAAGCTCCCCAAGTTTTCCGACTCATCCGATCCCGGCGTTTACGAGTCGGTCCAATTCAAGCCCGACGCCGATGGCCACATTTTCCTTATCCATCCCGACGAAATCGAGCCCCTCGCCGCCCGGGCCGGGCTGGTTCTTGAAAAACTGCTTCTCTCGACCAATCCCCTTACCAGCGGCCATGTGAAAACCGAGTTTTTCCTTCGCCGGCTGCCCCGCCCCGTAGTCGATGGGATCGAGCATTTCACCGGCGCTCTGCCTTCCGGCCTGACCAGTCGCTTGATGACGCAGATCGCGGCTCGCTTTCGCCGCCCGCAATAAAACTCCCGCGGCAGGGCTCAGGCAGCCGGCGGCGGCACATCCATGAGGGCGAGGATACGCTGCTTCTTCGCCGCATAATCCAGCGCGCGAAAATTTCGAATCTCCTCCAGTCGCCGCATGCCGTTGATCGTGTCGAGAAAACGGGTGTAGCTCGCAGCCAGCTCGGTCGTCTCGAGGTAGCGTCCGCGGAGATTGCCGTCCTGGAAAGCGCCGGGATTTTGTGCTTCGAAAAGATGGAAACGCAGCCAGCGCCGATCGGCCCGGGAGACGCGTTGCGTCTTGCGAAAAAAGGCCACAAACAGAAGCAGCACGAGATAGGTATCCACCCGCGCCTGGAGCTCGAGATCGCGCGCAAAATCCTCCGAGGCGATCCGGCGTTCGCCGCTCCGGAATTGAAGCGCGGCGTGGAGAGCGTGATTGATTTCCTCCACGAACATAATGAGCGAACGAATATTCTCGTTCGTTAGGCTGGCCCGCGGATCGTGCCGCTCGAGCTGCTCGATCAGCCACTGCGAATAGTAAATGCCGACGTAAAGCTGGTCATTCGCCGTGCGAAGAAAAGTGCGCGCCAGCTCGCTCAATTCCCGGGCGGAAGCTCCCGCCAGTTTCGTCAATTGCCGGCACCGGCGCCGGTCGATCAGGCAATCCTCGAGATTGATCCCGACCTGGGCGTAGGTGCGCTCGAAGAGGCGCTGGATCTGGCTGAAGAGCGTCTCGTTCAAAGCAAAAGCGAGGCGCGATGATCGTCGTCGAGATTGAGCAGCTCGTCCGAGAGACGATTGAGCGCGAGGCGCACGTCGTGAAAGCGATCGGCCAGTTCCTCGAAGACGTCGTTCAGCTCGCAGCGGCGCGCGGTCGAGTGCGAGGCCACGAGTTGGAAATTGGTCCGCCCGATTTTCTCGTAAAACTCCAGGTCGGGCGCGCCGCGCCGGCTGCGATGCTGGGCGTTCTCGTGAAAAATGCCGCTGACAAAAAGCGAGTAATTGCCGACGTGCGCCCGGAGCAAGAAAGTTTCCGCGGCGCTTGCACGAGTCAGTGCGATCAACATGTCGGAGAGATATTGGCGGCCGCCGTCTTCCTCGGAATGGGGCGCGCGCAGGCCGTTGGCGCGGGAAAAAGTCTCGAGGAGCGAGCCGATGTAATCCGAAAGCTTGCGGTCGGTGATGTCGGCCCGTTTCAGGACGTGCCGGGCGAGGACGTAAAAGTAGAAGGAAGACGAAATCGAGAGGTGCCCGGCGTGGGAAAGAATCGCCTCTACCAGCCGCGGATGATCGAGCACGGCGTCGCGTGTTTCGGCGTCGCTCAGGAGATCGACGAGCGAGACTTGGTCGTTCGGCGAGCGGGCCAGCGTCCGCACGATAAACTGGAAATCCGCCGCCGTGAACCGCGCCCGACAATTCGCCTGGATCATCGAGAAGCTATCCTAAGCAACCACGATGCCACAGAGCAAGAGGGATGTCGGACCGCGCTGTAGACGCTTCGCTCTGCGAAGCGCGGGTATCGGGATGGCCAGCCAAGGTCAACCCCGCGCCTCTCAGAGCGAGGCGTCTACAAGAGCGCCCCACCGAACGAGAGCCCATTCGTTAGGCAGGACGAAATACTCTTGTTCTAAAGCGTCTTGAGATATTCGAGCAGCTGATCCTTTTGTTCGGGTGGAAGGGTGGTGCCGTAGAGGTGACCGCCATTACCTTCACCTCGCCGCCGGGTGTCGAAGAGAAAATAGCGCTGCTCCATTTGCCCGAAAGGCCCGACCGCGCGCGGCGGCGGCTCCTGGAACCCGACCTTAACCGGATCGTAGACGTCGTAGCCGCGGTGGAAGGTCTGCGGGCGTTCGTTAGGCGGATTGAGCAAATCGCGCAGGGTCGGGACGGAGCCGTTATGCAGATAAGGTGCGCGCATCCAGAGACCATCGAGCGGCGGTGAGAGGTAACCATACGGATCGAGCTCGGTCATGGGCGGGCGCTCGATCCCCAGCTCTTTCACTTTGCGGTTCGCTTCTTCCGCCGCCGCTTTCGACCAGGAACGGGTGCGTTCGGGGTCGGTGCCGATTTGCGCGAGCGGAATGACTTTGCTCGTGAATTCTCCCCGAGGCTCGTGGCAGGAGGCGCAATCGCGGGCATAAATTTTTTGTCCCTCGGCCGCGAGCGGTTGATTGATCGGGCTCGTCTGGCTGAAGGGCCAGGCCGGCGGCGGCATGTTGCTCAGGTATTTATCGAGGTCCGCCATCCGCTGCAAAAACCAGGGCCGCGGCGGCGCGCCCAAGCCAAGGGCGGAGTCGATCAAGACCGAGCGTACCGCCGGCGTGTCGCCGGTCCAGTTGAGCAGCATCTGTTTGCCCGCTTTGTCTTTTCCGCTCCGGATTCCGAGATTCCAGATCGAGGGGAAATCGGTCGGCCCGACGCTGTCGTCCTCCGGCAAGCCGGTCATGAAATATTTCGTCAGGTTCATGGCGTCGTCGCGGCCCGGGCCCCAGTCCGGTTTCGGTTCGCCGTTGCTGACGTAGCGGTTCATCCAGGTAAAGGTTTTCTCCTGCTCGAGCAGCGCCTTTTTCGTGAGGGGAATGAGGAGATAGCGATAGATCTGGCGGTCGATGAAGGAGAGTCCGCCGTTGCCGTAATCGTTCCCGCTGACGAGGCGGATTTCGTTCATGATCGTGTCGGCGTTGAAGCGCGGATCGTGCGCAGCCTTGAAGAGAAAACGGAGCATCTCCTGCATCTGGAACGGACTCCCGGCCGCGACCACGACGCGCGGCGTCTCGTCCTCGCGCTCGCGATAGGTGGCGGTGTGGCAGATGGCGCAGTTGTTCGTCACGCGGTCGAAACCAACTCGCTTTTTTGAGAAGCCGACCGGGATTTCGTGGCCTTCCTCCCAGACGACACCGAACGCCTTGTAGCCGCCCGGTCCGGGCATGAGATCGGGAAAAACGCGCGGCAAAACGAGCCAGAGATAGTAGGGAATCCCGCGATCGCCCTCCGCGCCTAACGAACCGTATTTGAATTGCTCGGCTTCGTTGGCGAAGCGCTGTTGCTCCTGCTGGAAAAACTTCTCCCAGGTGAAAATTCCGCCGAGGAGAAGCAGGACGACGAGGAGCGCCAGGCTGGTCCAGAGCAGCCGTCGGGCTTTGGGAGACAGTTTCATGTCAAAAGGTCTTCAGGTATTCCACGACCGCGTCCTTTTCCGCCGCGGTCAGGGTGGTGCCGTAGGCCGGGCCCTCGTGGCCGGCATTGGAGTTGCCTTCGTTGCGCTCGCGCGGGGTCCGGCCACCCGGCCGCTCGCGCGTGTCGAAAAGAAAATAGCGATGCTCGTCCTTCGGATTGTCCAGGCTCCGGCCGTCGGGAGTGAAGCGATCCACCGCCGAAACAAAGCCGACGTTTTTTTGGTCGAAGACATCGTAGCCCCGGAAAAAAACCGCCGGCCGTTCCGCGCTTGGGTTGAGCAAATCGCGCAGGGTCGGGACGGAGCCGTTATGCAGGTAGGGCGCGCGCAGCCAGATGCCGTCGAGCGGCGAATTCGCGTAACCGAAAGTCTTGCGAAAATGACTGAAGCGCCACGGGTATCCGGCATAGATCGTACTGAGAGTGGCGGCGATCTCGGGCGTGAAGGAATCGAGACGATGACGATCGGTCCCGATCTCCGCGATCGGCGTGACCTGGCCGACGAGCGCGCCGCTGAAGTCGCGCCCGTTGCGCCCGTGGCAATCGGCGCAGTATTGGCCGTAAACTTTTTCGCCCTGCGCGCGCAGCGGCTCGTTGATCGGGAAGGGATATTTCGGCGGCGCTTTGTCGATCAGCCAGTCTTCGATTCGTTGCAGCGCGGGAAGGTCGATCGTCGGTGGAAACGCGCCGGTGCCGAAGGAGGCGTTCTTGTTTCGCTCCTCCATTTTGCGCTGGTTGCCATCCCAATGCAGCTGCATCTCGCGGTCGCGACGCGGCCCTTGCAGCCAGATCGAGGGCAGGTCGCAGATGCCGACGATTTCCCTCGTCTCCATTTTCTCGAGCGGATAATTCACCAGCGTCTTGGCGGGGTTAAAGGTGTCGGTCCGGCCCGGGCCTTCGTCCGGTTCCCACTCGATGAAGCGAAAGCGATCCTTCAACATCAGGAGCCGCTCGCGCATGAAGGGGATGGCGTAGTAACGCATGATCGTGCGGTTGATCAGGTCGTAGTTACTCCCGAGCGCCTCCATCTCGCACATCAGGCGGTCGGCGTTGAAGCGCGGGTCGGCCGCGCAGTTGAAAATGAAACGCTGGAACGCCTCGAGATCGACCGTGTTTGACGGCATCCCGGTGTAAAGCGCGCGCGGGCTTTGCGCGGTCTCGCGGACGGAGCCGGCGTGGCAGGCGGCACAATTGAGAAAGACGCGATCGATCCCCTGGGTGTTGCGCTTCGAGACGCCGATCGGCAGGTCCTTGCCCGGCTCGTAAATGAAGCCGAACGAGACGTACTCCTGCCCGGCGACGTATTTCTTGCCGGGCAGATGCTCGGGAAATAGCTTCGGCAGAACTTTCCAGATCCAATAGGGAATGCCGGACTCACGTTCCCCGCCTAACGAGCCGTATTTGAAGTGCTCCTCAATCTGGTCGTAGGCAACCGGCTCGTCGCGGGTGAAACGGGTGGCGAGGCACCAGGCGCCGACGATGATTAAACCGACGACGACGAGGAGGAGGATGCGCCACCACCAGGTGATCGGCGGTTGCGGCGCTGCGGGTGGATCGGCCATGGCCGGAAGCCTTCGTTAGGCCGCGGGAAACTCGAGCGCGAAATCGATCAGGCGCTTCTTGCTCCAGTAAACTTTCCCGAGATAAATGCCGGGCGCGATCTCGCGGATTTCATCGCGAATCCAATGCGCCAGGAGCGAGGTCTCGGAATAATCGAGCACGATGCACTCCTTCCCATCCATCCAGCTCTCGTCCTTGTAGACCTTGGCGAGGATCGCGTTCAGGCCGAAGGGCGTGATCTTGTTCCGGAGCACGCCTTTTTCCGGGTCGAAGACCTTGCCCTGCCAGGCAAAATGGCTGACGAAGGTGGCGATGTTTTCGCTGTAGGTCGTGCCGGGCGCGACGATCGCAGTCCCTTTCGCTTCTCCCTGCGGAATGTTGCCGGCGGAGCTTTTGGCAAACAAATCGTCCAGGTCGGCCTGGGACATTTTCAGAAGGTCTGGAACGTTCATGAATTTCCTTTCGTTAGGCGGCGTGGTCAGAAAGTTTTCATGTATTCGATCAGCGCGCGCTTGTCTTCGTCGGAGAGATCGGTGCCGAAGTAATGCCCTTTGTCCTCGATGAAATCGGGGCACTTGTTCGCCGCCAGGAGTTGCGGCACAGCCTGGAGCAGCTCGGCCCGGGCGGCTTCCGGGGTTAGTTTCCGGGCATGAATCGCGAGGAGCGCTTTGCCCAGCTTCATCTTGAGCGCGACGAGGTCGCCGAAGTCGGGCTCGAGATTGGCCAGGAGATTGATCGGCATGCCCTTCGGCACCGGACCGATCTTGAGGTAGCCGTCGCTATCGGCCAGTTTCCGCAGCGTTTTGGGAACAAATTCTTTACGCAGGTGCAGGTTGCATTCGTTTTGGGTCCGCCAAATCGAAGCCTTGCCCAGGCGTTTCTCCGGCCAGAGCAATTTTTCAGCGGCGTCATAGTAGGCCTCGAGCCGGCCGGCGACAGAAGGATCGCCGGTGAATTTTCCGAGCGCGTTGTTATGCAGGAAAGGCGCCGAGCTCCAGATGCTAACGAGTGATGGCACCCGGTAATAACCCGGCCCGGTGTTTTTCGATTTCGGGGTGAACTTGATCGGCTGCGTCTCGTCGAAAGGATTGTAGAACTCCACGTCCCCGGGCGGAGGCAGCTCCTTGTAGGTCTGCGAGGAGAAGTTGTCCCAGATGTGACCCGCTTTCGCGTTCGTCCCCATGGCGCGGGCGGCGTTGGTCTGGATTTTCGAGAGCGGATAGCGCTTCTCGTTGGAAAGGAAGTTATTTTCCAGAAAATCCGCCTGCATGACCGCGCTGCGGAACCAGGCTTTGCCGTCGCCTGACTCCGGATCGATCCCGGCCGGCGGCTGCTTGCTCGAATGGCAATGGGCGCAGCTATTGGCGAAGACTTGTTTGCCGCGAGTGAGGACAGGCTCGTCGGTCGTGACTTGCACCGCGGCGCCGGGCGCGTCGGCAAGCCGAAACGGCTGCAGGCGGCGGAAGAAAGCCGCGATATCGTCCAGGCGTTCCTCGGTCGCGCGCCAGAAGACGGAGTGCTCGCGCGCCTCGGAAATTTCAAAAGGCTTTTGCTCAACCAGCCCGATGAGGCGGTTATGGCGGGTCAGCCAATATTCGGAAAACATTCCGATATTGATGTAAACCCGGATCGTCGCCCCCGGGACACCGATGGAGTCGGCGCCGTCCTTCAGGATGTGCGCCACGGGCATTTCATCTTTCGTCCCGGGCAAGGCGAGCGTGCCGCCGGCCAGCTTTTCCGAGGCGGCGATGCGTTCGCGCTCGGCCAGGAGAAAGATGGCGTTGATCGCGTTTGGATTGTTGAGGTGATCGGTCGCGATGCGCGAGGTGTCGGAAGTGCCGGGCGGTTGCGCGGCCAGTTCCTCGTAAAAGAAGCCGCCCTTTTGCACGTTAGGCGCGAAGACTTTGCCTTCGCGGATGTATTGGTTGCCGATGGCGGAGGCGAGGTTCTCCCAGCGCGGATTTTCCGGATCGGCCGGCGGGTTGGAAGGATTGGGCGCGATGTGGCAGGAGCCGCAGGAAACGCCGACCCGGTATGGCCTAACGAGTTTATTATCGCTGAAATAGGTCGGGTCGTTCAGGAAACGCGCGCCATCCCACTTCCGGCGCGCTTCCTCGTTGAAATCCGGGTTGGGAAAAAGCCGGAACCCGAGCACGCCGGAGGGCCGGCCGTAGGTTTTCTCGTCGATCCCGGGCGGCTCCGGTTCGACCTGCTCGTCGAGCCAGAGGCCGTATTCATCGGGCTTGGTCGCGGCCTGGAAGCCGGGTTCGTTGACCAGCCCGAGGGTTTTGAACCGCTCGCCGCGCGGATATTTGCGGTTGTCGAGCGTCTTGAGCAGGTCCATCAACCCGAAACTGTCGCGCGCGACGTGATCCCAGAAATGCTGGTTCCCGCCGCTCCAGAGGTTCCAGGTGTTGCGGCCCATGATTTCGTTAGGCGTAAGCGCGATCCCGCCATCCATCGGCTGGAAAATATCGGCCGTGATCTGGGGGAAATCCTTGGGCGAAAGCCCGGCCAGTTTGGCTTCGTCTTCGGGGGTTTTGCGGCAGCCCATGAGAAGAACGAGACACGCAAGGGTCCAGGCCCCGATGCATGCGGCGGGGAATCGCGCTGACCAACCGGCTTCCAGCAGGCGCGGTCTCACCCGACCTTTTTATTCCGATCCCAAGTGCCCGGACAAGAAAAATTTATGCCTCCCCGAACGAGCCGGATTTTTCTCCAAATCACAAATTTATCGTCCGAGCGCCGCGGTCGACCTAGATTGCGGCGACGATCGAATGAAGTGCCATGCCTAACGACCCAGAACTCAAAGCCGAGATCGGCCACGTTCTTTTCATCGACGTCGTCGGCTACTCGAAGCGGCTCATCAACGAGCAGAGCGCGCTCCTCGAAACGCTGAAGGGGATCGTGCGCGCGACCGCGGCGGTGCAGGCGGCGAAAGACGAGGGCAGCCTGATTCAACTCCCGACCGGCGACGGGGTGGCGCTGGTTTTCCGAGAAAATGTCGAGCAGCCGGTGGAATGCGCGCTCGAGATTGGCGCGGCGCTCCGGCAGCATCCCGAGCTCCCGCTCCGGATGGGCATTCACAGCGGGCCGATCAACCGCGTTCTCGATGTCAACGAACGCGCGAACGTGGCCGGCGCGGGGATCGATGTCGCGCAGCGGGTGATGGATTGTGGCGATGCCGGCCACATCCTCCTCTCGAAACGCGCGGCCGACGATCTCGCGCCCTATCCGCGCTGGAATCCGCACCTGCACGATCTCGGTGAAATCGAGGTCAAGCACGGCGCGCTCGTCCATCTCGTAAATCTCTTTAATCCCGAGGCGGGCAACCCGGCGACGCCTTCCAGCATCACGAAAAAACGGGCGCCTCTGGTCCCGCCGCTCGCCGCGCCGCGGCCGAACTGGCTCACCTGGGTCTTCGCCGTCCTCATCGTTTGGTCGTTAGGCGGAGCGATCTGGTGGTTCGGTTTCCGCCCGCACAACGTGACCGTGGCGCCGAGCGCAACGCCGACCGCGCCGGCGATCCCGGAAAAGAGCATCGCGGTCCTGCCCTTTCAAAACCTGAGCGAAGAAAAGGCGAACGCCTATTTCGCCGACGGCGTGCAGGATGAAATCCTGACCAACCTGGCCAAGATCGCCGATCTGAAAGTCATCAGCCGCTCGAGCGTGATGCAATACCGCAGCGGGACCGCGCGTAACCTGCGCGAGATCGGCCGGCAACTCGGCGTCGCCAATCTCCTCGAGGGCAGCGTGCAGCGGAGCGCGGGCAAGGTGCGGGTGAACGCGCAGTTGATCGATACCCGGACTGACACCCATCTCTGGGCCCAAACCTACGACCGCGATCTGGCCGATGTCTTCGCCATCCAGAGCGACATCGCCAAGTCCATCGCGGAGCAGTTGCGGGCGAAACTGGCGCCGGAGGAAAAGGCGCGAATCACGACCAAGCCGACCCACAGTTCGGAGGCCTACCTGCTCTATTTGCAGGCCAACGAGCTAATGCGAGTGGCGGCTTCGCGGGAGGAGGCGGTCCAGGCGGATAAGCTCTATGTCCAGGCGATCGCGCTCGATCCTCAATTCGTCCTCGCCCGCGCCCGCGCCTCCATGCTCAACAGTCTGATGTACTCGATCGGGCGCGACCCGCTGCGCAAAGAAAGGGCCCGCACCCTGGCCGAGGAAACGCTCCTTCGCGCGCCGGAACTGGGCGAGGCGCATCTGGCGCTCGGCCTCTGTTATTACCGGATCGACCGCGATTACGCCGCCGCCCTGAAAGAACTGGCGATCGCGGGCGCAGCCTTGCCTAACGACTCCGAAGTGCTCGATTTTTCCGGCTTCGTTTATCGCCGACAGGGACGCTGGCAGGACGCGCTCGGGGTTTTTGCCCGCGCCCTGGAGCTCGATCCTCGCCAGGCACATTTTAACGCCAGGCCCGCGACAGAACTCAGCCTGCGACAATGGAGTGCGGCGGAAAAAAGTTACGAAGAGGGATTACAGCTCGAACCGCAGCAGATCGACGGCTGGATCGGTCTGGCCGCGGCCCAGTTCGGCGAAACCGGATCGCCCGCTCTTTCCCGAAGCACCCTGGACAGGCTCTCGGATACGCTCAAGAGCAAGCCGGGAGTGAGCCACGCCCGCTGGGAATACGCCATGTTCGCACGCGATTTTGCGGCCGCGGAAGCAAGCGTGCCCGATCGTTCACAGGAGGAATTTATCGCCTTCGCGCCTGCGGCCTGGTACCGGGCCTGCATCGCCGTCGCTCAAGGCGATCGGGAACAGGCGCAGGCCTTGCTCGCAGAAATCAAACCGTTCTACGAGAGCAAAGCGCGCGAATTTCCCGACGATCCGACCTTCCATTCCTTGCTGGGCAGACTCTACGCCCTCCTCGGGCAGAAAGAAGGCGCGCTCCGGGAAGCGCGCCGCGCGGTCGAGCTCTGCCCGGAGAGCAAGGACGCTGTCGCTAGTGCAACCTACCGTTCGCGACTGGCTTTCGTTTACGCACAGACAGGTGAAATGGATGAGGCCGTCGCGTTAGTCTCGCAACTCCTCACCACGCCCGCTGCCGACGAGATCAATCTCGCGCGGCTGCGCCTGAGTTGGGAATGGGATCCGCTGCGCAACGATCCGCGTTTTCAGGCGCTCCTCGCCGGGCCGGAGCCTGCGACGGTTTTCCAATAGCGACGAAGCGCGATTATCGTCTCGGTATTCCCGGGAGCACCGCCATCCCGCTATCGGCTCCGACAGGTAACTGCACGCTCAGCAGGGCGATATCCTTCAGGCCATCGCCGGTGAAGTCGGCGAAGATCGGCCAATGGGCGCCACGGACCGCGCCCAGCCGATAGGGGAAGGTAAACCTCCCTCGCCCGTCGTTCAGATAGAGGGCGATATCGTTCGAGACGCCGGTCGCCATAAGATCCACGTCACCGTCGCCGTCCACGTCACCCGCCTCCAACCCGGTCGCGCCCAGCAGGTCGGGTGAATTCGGTGCGTAGTAAGTGCGGAGACGCGTAAAAGTCCCCGTGCCCGTCCCAAAAAGAACCGTGATCCCTTCCTCGCCCTCGCCATTGTAACCCGAATTCTGGGTTGCAAGATCGAGATGAGTGTCCCGATCGAGATTGGCGACCACGAGATAGAGCGGGCCGCGCCCGACGGTGTAGACGATCGGCGGATCAAAGGTCCCATCGCCGTGGCCAAGAACGATAAACGCTCTGCTATCGAAGCCGTAGGCGCCCTGATTGGTCATGGCCAGGTCCAGTTTCCCGTCCTCGTTGAAATCGCCGGCCACCACCCCGTCGGGGCGACCGGGCAGAAGGTCGTAATGGGTCGGAGGCTGGAATGTGCCGTCGCCATTGTTCAGAGCGATGAAGAACCGGCCCGGCGGAATATTCGGCGCGCCGAGTGACTCCATGTCGACGACATCGAGATCGCCATCGTTATCGAGATCGAAGGCATCGATTGCTCCCCAGCCCGCGCTTTTCACCACCCAGCGCGTGATCGCACCGAAAGTGCCGTCGCCAGTATTCATGGCGGTGAAGAAATCGTACTGGGACGCCGTGTTGGCGTTGTTGAACAGGAGGTCAGGCTTGCCGTCGCCATTCAAGTCGCGCAATACCCCGGCCGAGATTCCATCGTTCCCGTTATAAATGTTGGTCGGCGGGAAGAAATGACCTGTTCCATCGTTGCGCACGATGGTGCCGCCGCTGGCGATCGGATGCGGCCCGGAAGTGAACAGGTCGAGGTCGCCATCGCCGTCGATATCGGCCGCGTCCTGGAAGACTTGCGAGAAAGCGAGAAAGTCGTCCGTCAGGGTGGGAAAAACTCCGGTCCCAGGATTAAAATGCACCGCGACCGCATTGGTGTAGGAATCGGTCATGAGAATATCCGGGGTGAGGTCGCCGTTAAGATCCGCGACCGCCAGCGCGTTGGTGGCCTGTCCGCCGGAATGAAGAACCGGCGGGCCGTAGCCACCGGTCCCATCGTTGAGCAGAACGAAGACGCCGTCCGCCGTCCGGCCGCTGTAACTTGCCGCCATCAAATCCGGCGCCCCATCCCCGTTCAGATCCGACGCGACAAGGTCAGTCGGGCCCGCGCTGTAAAAGCCGAGCGGAATATTGGCGCCGCGGCTAAGGCTGCCCGTTCCATTGTTTCGTAACTGAATAACGTAGCCCGTCAGATAACCGTCATAAGTGCGGGTGTTGCCGTAGAAGACATCCAGGTCGCCATCCCGATCGGCATCGGCGATCGCGACGCAGGGGAAAAGCGGCCCGGCGTAAATGCCTCCAAGATTTCGGTAGCTGACCGCCGGCGCGAAGGCACCGGCACCGTTGTTCACCAACAAACTGACCGTGTAATCGACATGACCGACCACCAGGTCGGGCCTTCCGTCCCCCGTCAAATCGCCGGCTGCGATATCGTAAGGATTGGAGCTCGTCGTAAAGGCGATCGGTGCGGCGAAGGTGCCATTTCCGTTATTCCAGAGCAGGACGACGGTATTGCCACTCCCCACGTAGCCGTAAGCCGCCACGGCAAGATCCACGTCGCCATCCGCGTCGAAATCTGCCGCCGCGATACCGACCGGGACTTTCGCCCCGGTACCGACAGAAACGGGCTGGCGCGCCCCGAACGTCCCGTCGCCATTCCCGAAGTAGACAGAGACGGTATTGCCGGTCACGAGGGCATCGGAATCTGTTACCGCCACGTCCAGGTCCCCATCACCATCGAGGTCGGCCATGACGATCCCGGATGACTTGCCGGTCCCGGCATAGGAGACGGGTTGGGCGAGACGGCCGGCGATTTCGTTACGCAAATAAACAAAGCCGCCTTCGGCATAGGCCCGCGCGGCCACGACATCGATGTCGCCGTCGCCATCCGCATCGCCGGTCGCGAGCGCGATCGGGCTGCCGGCGGCGGCCGTCAGGCCTGTATTAAAGGTGAGCCAGGGCACCGCGAAGGTTGGCGCTGGAATCCGAGCGCCGGGCGCGACTCGCCAGGGAACGATGCGCTCTGTCTCAGGAGGGTGACCCGGACCGGTTTGCCCTTGGCCGGAGGGAGACAACAATAAGACGGCAGCCAGGGCAACGATTATCCCTGGCGCAAGCTGCAAGCGGGAATTTGGCGTGATGCCCTTCCCGCAACTGCCGGAAGACATCTTCATGGCTGTTTTTTCGCGGCAGCGTCTGGGACCGGTCGTATGAATTTCCGCATGAAAAGTTACAAGCGCTTTACCTTGCCACTCATCGCTCGGCGCTCCCCGCGGCGCGAAGCTAAACGCCCGCGGTCCGCGCCTGTCAGGTCCAATCAGCGAGCGGCAGAGAGATAGATCAGGATCAGGACGGCGATAACAGTTATAGCCGTGACCCACCAGATCGTTTGAATGCCAGCCGGCTTCGGCGACGACCCGAACTCCTGCTCGACAAACTCTTCGTAATTGAAGCTGTCGTCCGGCAGGGCGTCATAACTCTCGGCCTCTTCCCGCCAGCCGGAATTGTGATCGGCCCCACACTCAGGACAAGCTACCGCGCGCGGTGGCACTTCCTCGCCACAGATCGGACACACTTCCGGTGTTCCTGGTGTCATTCTAAAGCTTACGCTTTCTGGCCCAGTTCGACCCAGGTCAGTTTCTCCTCCGGAAAAACGTCCCGGTTCGGCGGGAAATCCTCCGGCCGGTCCAGGCTCCCGTTGGTGATGTCAATCTCGTTAGGCCGGGCCTCGATCTCGTAGGTGAGGGAGGTGCCGCACTGGTCGCAAAAGGTTCGCCACGCTCCAGTCTCCGTGCGGAATCTTTTTGGCGTCCCTTTCTCGAACACAAAGCTGGAACTCGCGACCGTGATCCAGGCCACCGCCTGGGCGCCGACCGCGCGCCGGCAATTGGCGCAGTGACAATTTGCCTGGAAGAGCGGCGGACCTTCCGCCCGGAAACGAATCGCCCCGCAGTAACAGCCCCCGCTGATCGACATCAGGGCAGACTGCCCGATCGCGCCGGACTAGGCGACTGCAAATTTTCAACCACTCAGCTCATCATCCTGAGCGCGACGTAAGGCACTACCGCCAGGATCAGGGTCGCGATTTTATATTGCGCGAGATAGCGGAAATATTCCCGCGACACCTCCGCTTCGCTGAGTCCAAACAGGCGCTGATGCAGCTTCATCGCCGGGCGGCGGAAGAGCGTGATCATGATGGTCGCGAGCAGGAGGAAGCCGATGTTGATCACGGCGCACCACCCGAAAAATTGCCGGAGCGTTTCGATGGAGTTCATTGCGGGCCTTTCCTTGTGAAATGCCGGCTTTTTTCGCCTCGGTCGTCCGGGGCTCAGTCGGAAGCCGGTAATCCCCACTGATCTTTCACCGTATCATAAGTCTCGGCCGGCAGTTGCACCAGGAGCGGGTGCTTCTGCCAATCCAGCCAGCGCACGATGTCTTCCATCTCATCCGGCGCCATCGCAGTGCAGCCCGCCGTGCCGTGCTCAGGGCCGCGCCAGATGTGCATAAAAATGCAGGAGCCGCCGCCGGGAAAAGCTTTCCAGTTGTGCTCCACCACCACGCCCCAGCGGTAGATGTTATCGGGACGCAACATGATCTCGGACCCTTTCCAATCTCGGTCGCCAACGCGCGCGGCATCGACCAGCCGGTTGTAATATTTCGACTGGCCATCCTCCACCGCCTGGGTGCTGGGGGTGACCTCGCGATACGGGAAGGCCGCGATCCGCGCCTCGGAAGCCTTGGCGTAACCAAAGATAGTGTTGAGAAAGAAAACGCCCGCCGGCGCCCGGCCATCGCCTTCGCGTTTCACCGGATCGTTTCTGTCGTGCGTGCCGTGCAGGCCGATCCCCCAGCCCATCCCGCCGCGACCCACCACGACGTCGATCGCCGGGCCCAGCGCACGCCAGCCAGTGGTGCCGCTATTGCGCTCAAAGCGCTGTAAACGGGCGCCGACGGCATTCCAATCGTCGGATGTGACCACGATAAGCTGCCTCGTCCAGCGCAGTTCCCAGATTCTCGGCTTTAGTTCGGCAGTCAATTGCCCGGCCAGGCCGGTGCCCTCCACTGGGACCAGCGTGGAAAAAAGAATCGCCAGGGCAAGGCAGAGAAGCAGTCGTGGTTGCACCATGCTGGTTGTGGATTTTCCGGCGGACCGGACGGCGGACTTAAAAACCCGCCAGCGTTACCACTCCGAATCCCCGCCTGCAAGTTTCTCCTGCGCAGGAGTTTCGTGGATGGCGGCCTGTCAGGCCCCCTTTGCGTCTCGGCGGCTGAAATTCAGAGTCCCATGTTGGCGAGCACAACCGCCGCCTGGTTCACCGTCTCGAACAACTTCGGATGCGAGCTTTCGAGATTCTCGACCGAGGCGGCCAGCCCCTGCCGCGCGGCCTCGAGCAATTTCGGCTGCTTCTGAGTGCGGCTCGCCTCATGGGTGGAGGCGTCGAGAAAATGCGTGATGCTCTGCGCTTCTTCTTCCTGGCCGAGCGCAAGGGCGTCGACTTCCTCGCGCAGGGTCGCGACCAACTGCAGCAATTTCTCCCGCTCCGCTTCGGGCAATCCCGGCGCCTGTTCGATCCGTGCCTCAATTTTCCGCATGCGATCTTCCAGCATGCTTTTATTTCCGGCGGCGAGCGCGGAGCGTCAAAAGGATTTCGCTCTCAGCAGGATGACGCTGGGTTCAGAACTGTGTGTGACTGGCTGTTTTCGCCGCTGCCCAGGTAGTCGATGAACTCGGCGAACAATGGCGCCAGACTCGCGCCGAAGCGCGGATTGATCTCAAAGATCTGCGCCTCGCATTTGAAGATCTTGTAATTAAAACAGCAGAGCCCATCCAAACCGATCGTCCCCAGGATCTGCTCGAAAAGATTGAGGAAGCGGCAGTCGCAAGCTGCCCGCGTGCGGTCCGTATCCCGTCCCCGGATGAAGGTCTCCTGGTCAAAACGCAACCTGAGCGTCAGGGAACGAACGATCCGGCCGTCTCGACAGACGATGTGGGTCGAGTACTCATTGCAGCCGGGAATGCATTCCTGGCAAAAATAATCCGGATCCGAGATTTTCCCCGCGAGAGCCGCCTCGTCCGCCGGGCCGGTGATGATGTGGCTGTTCTTGCCCCAGGTATCGACGCGTTTCTTGAGCATGTAAGGATAGCGCTGGCCGCTGCCGAGGCGGGGAATATTTCGGCCAAAGCCGCTCGCGATCAAAGTCCGATTCAGGAGCAGCTTGTCGTCGCACAGCGCCACGCTTTCAGGTCTGGGGATCGGGATCGGATTCATACGCACCGTTTCGCCGAATCCGTTCAGCAAATAAAGTCCCGCAATCGTGAGCGGAACGATCAGATCGTATTGGCGGATAATTTCGGGAGTAAAATCCGCAAACGCGATCTCGTGCGCGGTCGAGGCGAACCCGGCCCGGATTCTCCCTTCCCAATCGTGTCCCGGCGGAAAAAAAAGAATCCGGAGCGAAGCCGCCTTCGCGGGCACGCTGGGCACGGGCTCGGTCCGCGGCAGGAACGAAGTCAGCCAACGGTGCGGAGCGAGCGACGAAGGCAAATGCATAACTTCCGCCGGGCCACGGCCGGCCGAGAATCACAAATCCACCGCACCAACTCAAGGGTGAAAGCGCCGCTTCACGGCTTTCGTCAGAAGCGGTCGATCACCGTCACGCCCGGGCTGGCGAATGCCTCTTCGCTCACGAGGAGATCCACCGCTTCCGCCAGCGGGACACTGCGCCCAACGAGCTTTGCCGGATCGAGTCTGCCAGTCGTGATCTCATCCAGCATCTCGGGATAGACCGGCGCCTGCAGACCGTGGCTGCCCCGGATTTCGAGTTCATGCCGGAGGACGCGGGCCATCGGCACCGCCGGCTCGCTTTCCTCGGCCACGAGCAGGCCCACCTGCACGTGGCGCCCAAGCGGACGCAGACTGTCAATCGACGCCCGCATCTGGCGGGCGCCGCCGACCGCGTCGATCGAGGCGTGCGCTCCGCCGTTCGTTAGGTCAGCGACCGCGCGGGCCATGTCGTCCACCTGATCTGCCCGCAGCGTGGCGGTGGCGCCGATCGAGCGCGCAAAGGCGAGCTTTTGGTCATCGATATCGATCGCCAGCACCTGCACTCCGCGCGCCGCGGCAATCATGATCGCCGAGAGACCGACGCCGCCGCAACCATGGACCGCGAGCCATTCTCCCTCGACCGCGCGGGCTTGCGCGACCACCGCGCGATAAGCAGTCGCGAAGCGGCAGCCCAGCGCGGCCGCGGTCGTGAAATCAAGCGATTCCGGCAACGCCACAAGGTTCGTATCGGCATAACGAAGGGCGACAAATTCCGCAAACGAACCCCAATGCGTAAAGCCCGGCTGTTCCTGTCTCGGACATACCTGCTGGTTACCCGAGACACACTGCGGGCACGTGCCGCAGCCGCAAACGAACGGGGAAGTCACGCGATCGCCCACCTTCCATTTGCGCACCCCGGCGCCGACGGCGGCGATGACTCCGGCCAGCTCGTGACCGGGCACATGCGGCAGCCGAATGTCACTGTCGTGACCCATCCACCCATGCCAATCGCTTCGGCAAACGCCGTTGGCTTTCACCGCTACGACGACCCCATCGGGTGTGGGAGCGGGGTCGGCGAGATTCTCAATCGAGATCGGTTCCTTGAACTCGCGGTAAATGGCGGCTTTCACGCGAGGGAGCGTAGGGCAACCTGACGATTCTTTCCGCGGTTTTTTTTATCGAGCGCAACAGGTTGGGCACACTTCATGCAGCAAGAAGGCACATGGCATAGGGTAAACCGTGAGAGCCCGCGGGGGGGCGATGCAGACATGTCGCTCCTTATCCCGCCGCCCAGCGCGCGGCGCCGCAATCCACGGAGCGCTGTAACGGGACTCGCCCGCGGAATCCAGGGCCGCGGGCGACCTCCCCTAACGAGTCCAGCTGCAGGCCGGGACTGGCTACTCCAGGTTGATGACTACCTTTCCGCGCGCGCGGCCTTTTTCCAGGTAGCGAATCGCCTCGGGCACGTCGGCTAACTTATAACTCCGGTCGATCACGGGAGTGACTTTCCCCGCCGCCATCAGATCACGCAGATACAATTTATCCTCCCTCGAGGGGTCGCTCATCATCATCCCCATCTTCTGACTCACGAACGGGCCCACAAGCATGATCTTGATCACCCGCGCAAAGGGTCCGATCCAGCGACCGTCCTCCGGCCCGCCGCCGCCGATCATGACGTAGCGGCCCGTCGGCTCCAGGACGCGCCGGCAGTCAGCCAGGGAATGGTTCGGGACGTTGTCCAGGATCAGGTCATACTTTTGTCCGGTCCGAGCGAAGTCCTCCTTCGTATAATCGATCACCGCATCGGCCCCGAGCGAACGAACCAGCTCGATATTCCTCGTGCTGCAAACGCCGGTGACATGGGCGCCGAGCGCCTTGCCGATCTGGACCGCAAAAGTGCCGACGCCACCGGAGGCGCCGTTGATCAGGACCTTTTGTCCGGGCTGAATCTCTCCCTCGTTGCGCAGCGCCTGCAAGGCGGTTGACCCGGCGATGTGGACAGAGGCAGCTTGCGCGAAGGTGATGTTATCCGGTTTCCGGACGACGCTTTTCTCGTTCACGCAGAGATACTCCGCGAAGGCGCCGCCCTTGCCGCCATAGACTTCGTCGCCCGGCTTGAACTCCGTCACCTTCTTCCCGACGGCTTCGACCGTGCCCGCGAAATCGACCCCGACCCGGATGCTCTTCGGCTTGCGCAGGCCGACCCCGAGCCGCATGAGATAGGGCGTGCCGCGGATGAAATGCCAGTCGTAAGGATTGGCGGAGGCCGCGCGCACTTTGACCAGAAGCTGATCGTCATTCGGAACCGGCTTGGCGAGGTCGGCCAGCTTGAGCACGTCCGGCGGGCCGTAGTCGCAATAGACAATGGCTTTCATCGTCTCGCCCGTGGGAGCGGTGAGGCGTTCGCAATCGTTCGTCGATCGCCAGTAGGCGATGAAGAGCCAGGCTGCCGCGAGAAGGAGCAGAAGGAGAATGGCGCCAGTCGTCCATTTCAGAGCACTTTTAAGGACACGTTTTAGTTTCATAGAGTTATTCGATGGTGATCACGATTTTGCCGCGAGCATGGCCTTGATCGTAGAGACGGAGCGCCTCGGTGGCATGACTGAGTTTGTAAGTCCGCTCGATCACCGGCCTGATCTTTCCCGTCGCCAGGAGGTCACTCAACAGGGCGATGTCCTCCTTGTTCAGTTTGGTGACATAGCTAACGAATTTTTGCTGGCCGGACGATCCGAATCCGGACGCGGAGAAGTTGCCCAGGATACGCCGCAGGGCCTGATTCGAACTTACGCTGGTCCCTCCGATTCCGGCTAAGACGCAAACGCCCTTGGGCTTTAGGACGCGGCGGCGTTCGGCTGCGGAGCGGTTGCCGACATTGTCGAAGATCATGTCGTAGCGCTGATCGCCTTTGGTAAAATCTTCTTTCGTGTAATCGACGACGTGATCGGCGCCGATGGAGCGGGCCAGCTCGAGATTCCGCGTGCTGCAAACCGCCGTGACCTCGGCGCCGAAAGCCTTGGCGATTTGCACGGCAAACGTCCCGACCCCTCCGGTCGCGCCGTTGATCAAGACTTTCTGTCCGGCTTGGATGTTTCCCGCGCGCAGGCCTTGCAGCGCAGTTTGTCCGGCGTGTGGAATCGAAGCTGCCTGCTCAAAGGTGACGTTGACCGGCTTGATGACCAAGGCTCGTCCTGAGTTACAGACATACTCGGCCAGCGCGCCGGAAGCAGAGCCGAAGACTTCATCGCCCGGTTTGAATTGAGTGACATCCTTGCCGACCGCTTCCACCACGCCGGCAAGGTCGCGGCCGAGGCGCGTGTCTTTTGGTTTGCGCAAGCCGGCGACCAGGCGAACCAGCCAGATGTCGCGGACGAGGTAAGCATCCAGCGAGTTGAGCGAAGCCGCCCGCACTTTGATCAGAACCTGGTTGTCCTTCGGGACGGGTTTTTCAACGTCGGCCACCGTCACGACACCGTATTCGCAATAGCGAACTGCTTTCACCGGATTTGCCGGAGCCGCGACCTTGCGATCGCACTCGTTCGTCGACCGCCAATAAGCGATCTGGAACCAGACGAAGAGGGCCAGCAGAAGTACGAGCGCGCTGCGTTTGAGAATCCGCCTTACTTTCATGAGCCCTAACCAGTGGGAGCGCGGGGCGCTTGCAGTCCCTTGATCAGCAACCAAAGACCAAGCCCGATTTCGTAGATTCCCATCGGCAGCATGTAGCTCATCCCGAGCACGCCATAGAGGCCGGGGAAAACCATGGTGGCGAGACTAACGATCGCGAGGAGAAGCGAGGCGAAAATTCCCCACCCGGCCAGGGCCCGCGGAATGTAGCGCGATTGCAGCCAGACGTAGCTGAAGACGGCCGAGCCGAATCCGAGAAAGACGAAACCGATGCTGAGTCCGATCCCGTAAACGCCAAGAAACAAACGCGCCAGTGCCTGCAGTTGCGCCGGCTCAAAGGGCTCCAGATAAGCAACCCCGCTGAGCAAGCGCAGCGCGATGAATGCGGTCAGGGTGGTGCCGGCGAGGATGGCGTTCTCGACCAGCCGCAGAAACGCACCGAGCAGCGCGACCTCACGGTTGATCGGCTGGAGGATAACGTAGATCCCCCAGACGAGTCCGATCACGGTCGCATAAACCAGCAGATCGCCCGCAATGCCTAATCGAAAAAGAGTTTCGGACTCCGCAATATTCGCCGCCGTCTGGCCGGCATCGCGCACGATCAGGCGCCCCCGGACAAAGGACTCGCCGAAGACGGCCAGCGCCATCTGGATGAGATAAAGCGCGCCGACCCATTTCGCGGCGGTCTGTTGGGTCGAGGTGATCGGAGGAGGTGTCATGTGAGTGGTTGCATCAGTTTCCCCTAACGGTTGGCGGAGATTTCATTCCGAACGCAGCAGCATCATGGCGTCGACCCGCCCGGCCCGACGCGCAGGTATCCAGCACGCGACCAGCGCGACCAGGATGAGGATCAGCGTGGTCGCGAGCAGAACGGGAAGGCCGTCGATGCGCATGCCCGGGCTGCTGGCGGCGAGGAGGCGCACCACGCCCATCGCGCCGAGCAGGCCGAAGGCTGATCCGATGAGCGCGAGCTTCACGCCGGAGGTGAGGACGATGCGGGTGAGGTCCCTGACGCAGGCGCCTAACGCGAGCCGAATCGCGAACTCCCCGGCGCGCTGCGCCATGGTGCGGGAGATGATGCCGTAGATGCCTAACGACGCCAGGCCGAGGCCGAGAATTCCGAAACCAGTGAGCATGTCGCGGAGAACGCGCGGCTGGTAATTCGCCCGCTCGACCGTGGCGTCGGCCGCCTGCAACGTCCGCACCGGCAGGTCGGGGTCGAGTTCCGCCATGGTCGTGCGAATGCTCTCGACGATGGCGGCAGGCGCCACGCCGGTGGTGCGCACCGCGATCTCATTTCGCGCCTGCGGCTGCTGCTCCATGGCCTGGTAGACTTGGTAAACCACGGGACTGGGATCGGTGACCACCGGTTTCACGTCGCGGGCGACGCCGACGATTTCGCCCCACTCAAGCTTTCCGCCGTCCACCTGCGCGAGCCGTTTGCCGACGGGATCTTGGTTGCCAAACAATCCACGCGCCGTGGTCTGGCTGATGATGAAAACCTTCGTCGAACTCGCGGTATCGCCGCTCTTGAAAGCCCGCCCGGAGAGCAGGCCGGTGCGGAAGGTTTCGAAGTAGTGCGGGCTCACGGTGTTGATCGTGGCGGCCGGTTCGAAGCCGGGTTCGGGACGCTCGCGTCCTTCCACGATGAACTTGCGGGTATCCGGCCAATTCAGGAACGGCGTGAACGACGAGATGCTGACCGAGGCCACGCCCGGCAAGGCCGCCAGGCGTTCCTGGGCGAGCCGATGAAAAGCCGTGATCTTCTCCGGGTCGGAATATTTCCCGGAAGGCAGCAGGATCGTCCCGGTCGCGACATGTTTCGATTCCCAACCGGCGCGCCGGTCATTCAGATCGTTGAGCCCGCGAATGTAAACGCCGGCGCCGGTGAGCAGAATCATGGCGAGAGCAAACTGCCCAACGATGAGCGCCTGCCGGAAAAGCTGATGACCACGGCTGCCGGTCGTGCCGCGACCGCCGCTCTTGAGCGTGCCGTTTATATTTAAGCGCAGCGCGAACAAGGCCGGCGCCAGGCCGAAAGCGAGCGCGGTAACGAGCGACGCGAGCAAGGCCCAGACCAGCACGCGCAGATCGAGGGCGACCAAAACCTGCTCGCCGTTATCGCCGGTGGAACGCACGGCGAGCCAATCGCGCACCCAGATTGCGACCAGGATGGCGCAGGCGCCGCCCGCGGCCGCGAGCAGGAGCGCTTCGGCGATCAACGGCCTCAGCAACTGGAGACGCGAAGCCCCGAGCGCGGCCCGCACCGCGAACTCCCGCGCCCGGGCCATCGTGCGAGCGAGGAGAAGGTTGGCCAGATTCGAGCAGGCGATGAGCAAAACAAAGCCCGAGAGACCAATCAGCATCGCGAAAATCACGGTCGCGTTTTCGTTCACGACGGTGCGATTGAGGGCAACGACGCGCCAGTTGGTCTTGGCGTTCGCCTCCGGGAATTCTTGCGCGAGACGCGCGCCGAAGTTTGCGACAAATCCGGAAACTTCGGTGCGGGACTGTTCGGGAGAACGGCGGCCGATGACGCGCAGATTTGCGCCGGTGCGATCGGCGGCCTGCTCGGTCGTTAGGGCGAGCGGACGGAAGAAGTCGACGCCGCCGAGGTGCCGCCAGTCGTTGAAAGATTCCGGAAGCACGCCGATGACCTCGTGCGGTTCGCCGTCGACGCGGATGGTGCGGCCGATCACGGTCGGGTCGAGCGCGAAGCGATTGCGCCAGGTGCGCTGGCTGAGAATAACGACGCGGTCGCGGCCCGGCGCAGCTTCATCCGCGTGGAAATCGCGGCCCAGTTGAGGATGCGTCCCGAGCAGCGCGAAAAAGTTGGCGGTGGCGCGGGCGGCGCGCGCCATTTCAGCCGGCTGGCCCGGCTCCGAAAGGCTGGCGTCGCCCATTCCGTAGGCAGCTATTTCGCGATGCCCCTCTTTCGTCCGCCGCAGATCGAGGAAATCGGCCGCGGAAAGGTTTCCGTCCGGGTTCTGCGGCGTGGCGCGGTAGATCCGATCCAGTTGCGAGCTCTCGGCATACGGCAGCGGTTTCAGGATGATGCCGTTCAGCATGCTGAACATCGCGGTGTTGCCGCCGATCCCGAGCCCGAGGGTGATGATGGCGAGAAGAGCAAAGCCGGGACTGCGGACCAGCTGGCGGAAGGCGAGACGAAAGTCCATGCTGGAAACAAATCAAAGCGGACCGCGCGAACGGCGCAGCTGGACCGCTGCGAAAAGGAAAGCCGCGGCGAAGAGCAGACCGAGCCAAAGACCCGGCGTGCTGAGATATCTTCCCGGGGTGAGTTGAGCGAACGAGTCGATCGTCGGTTGGGTCCGGCCCTGGAAATCGAACGCCTCTTCCGCGAAACCCATCAACCGATGCTTCAACAGCGCGGCGAAGTGCGCGCTGTTGAACGCGATCTTCTCCAGAATCTGGATCGCGATGAAGGGCAGCACCGCCCAAAGAAACGTCGCGCGCCGCGCCCAGCCCGAGACCAGGAGGAGCCAGCCGTAGATCGGCGCGTGCCAGAGCGCGAGCGCGACCAGACCGTAGAGCAACACGATCCAGTTCTGGAACAGCGGGACGTTGGCCCAGGTCGTCGCCGGGCTCATGCCGTGGGCCAGGAGAACCGCGCTCGTGATCAGGACCATGATCAGATGCACGCAAATCGTCACCGCGAACACGATCAGCGGCAGAATCGCCAGCGGCAGCGTGATCTTCGAGAGCACGGTCGTGAGGTCCGAGACCGGGAGCGATTTCCAGAAGAGAATGCTGCGATCGCGCCGCTCGCCATGAAGCGCGTCGAGACAGTAAAACACGCCCACGATGAGGACGGTGAAAATCATCACCACCGCCATCAGGTCGTAGGGCTGTTCGATCTGCAGGCGCCGCTTCGCCGGGTCGAGTAAGAGCAACGCCGCCCGCCGCTCGGCCAGGCCGATCGTGCTGATGGCGAAACCAAACACCTGGACCGCGCCAACGATCAGCGGCGCGATGTAGATCGAGCGGTTCTCCCAGAGTTCGCGTCGGAGCGACCAGTAAAACGGTCGAGTGCGGTTGTTGTTGTAGCCGGGGGCGGTGACCCCGGCCGTCTCGGTTGCGACGGATGCGTTCATTTCATTGCTCCCTGGTTTCCCATCACCGCGACGAAGAGGTCGGCGATGCTCGGGCGGCGCACCTCGCCGAGGGCGGCGAGCTGCGCTCGATCGGCCTGGTCGAACAACAACACGCTGCGGCCAAAAACCGGCCGCTCATGAATCGGCTTGAGCGCGCGCGCCGCTTCGAGCTGCTCGGGATTCACCATGACCTCGAGATAGCGCGCCTCGAATTCCTCCATGCTGCAACTCGAGCGACGATCCGCCCGTGATTGATGAACATGAGATCGGTCAGGACATCCTGGATTTCTTCCACCTGGTGCGTCGTGACGATGATGGTGCGGCTGCGATCGAAGTAATCGTTCAGGAGCGAGTCGTAGAACTGTTTGCGAAAAAGAATGTCGAGGCCCAGCGTCGGCTCATCGAGGACGAGCAGCTTGGCGTCGATCGCCATGACCAGCGCGAGATGCAGTTGCGCGACCATGCCTTTCGATAACTGCCGCACCTTGCTCGTGCGCCGGATCTCGGTCCGGGCCAGGAAACCCTCCGCCTTCGCGCGATCGAAACGCGGATGCACCCCGGCCATGTAATCGAGCAGTTGCGCGACCCGGATCCAGCGCGGCAGGACGGCGACGTCGGCGACGAACGAGACTTCGCGCATCAATTCATCGCGCGCCTGCCACGGATCGCGGCCGAGCACCTTCAACTCGCCCTCGTACGGCACGAGCCCGAGGATGGCGTCGAGCGCGGTGGTTTTGCCGGCGCCATTCGGGCCGATCAGTCCGAGAATGCGGCCCTCCTCGACGCGCAGATCGATTCCGTCCAGCGCGACGGTGGAGCCGTAGGTTTTGCGGAGTCCGCGTGCTTCCAGGCAACTCATGGCTTTAACGCTTCTCCTTTCCGGTCTTGGCGGGCGGTCGTGGCTTGGCCGCCTTGAGCAGTTCCTCGGGCGTCAGGCCGAGCCGCTCGATCGTGGCGTGAATCCGCGGCCAATGCTCGTTCAGGAAAATTTCGCGCTCGCCTTTGAGCAGGAGTTTGCGCGCTTCCGCTTTGACGAACATCCCGAGCCCGCGCTTCGTCTCGACCAGCTCCTCCCCGACCAATTGCTGGTAAGCCTTGAGGACGGTGAGCGGGTTGACCCGGTACTCGGCCGCAACCGAGCGGACGGAGGGCAGCGGATCGCCCTCGTTCAGCAGGCCGTCGAGGATCATGTGGACGACCTGGTCGCGGAGCTGGCGATAAATCGGCTGGCTGGCGTTCCATTCAGTATCCATTCTGCGTGCGTGCGCGTTTCCTCATGTAGTGTTGTAGTTAACTATAACACTGCTGCACAGGCAAGAATTATTTTTTGAGACGAAATGTTTCTCACGGCAAAACGGCCGCCCTTTAACCAGTCATTGGCCGACCGCGCCTGCTTCTGTTTAATTAGCCGCAATCCCAGCCATGCATCATTCGTGAATTCAGCTCACTTCTTCGCGGAACTCAGACGGCGCAACGTTTACAAGGTTGCAGTCGGCTATGGCGTCGTCGGCTGGCTCGTCATCCAGGTCGCGGCCACCATCGTCCCCGCGCTCCACCTCCCCGACAGCCTCATCACCGCCGTGGTCGTCCTGACCCTGCTCGGTTTTCCCATCGTCCTCGTCATTGCCTGGGCTTTTGAGATGACGCCGGACGGGATGAAGCGGACGGAGGAAGTCGCGGCGGACGGAAATAATCCGCAATGGAGCCGGCGGAAGTTTGTCGCCTTCGTTCTCGTCGTCGGGCTCCTCGCGGCGGGATTATTCGTCTGGCAAACGGTGCATTCCCGCGCCCGGCAATCGATCAGCAACGCCGGCAAATCGATCGCGGTTCTCCCGTTTGAAAATCTCAGCCGCGATCCCGACAACGCTTATTTCGCCGATGGCATCCAGGATGAAATCCTCACCCGCCTGGCCAAGATCCGGGAGTTGAAGGTCATCTCGCGCACTTCCACGCAGCGCTACAAAAGTTCGCCCGACGACCTGCCGAAAATTGCGCAGCAACTCGGCGTCGCTCACATCCTCGAGGGCAGCGTGCAGAAATCCGGCGACCAGGTGCGCGTGACCGTCCAGCTCATCGCGGCCGCGACCGATTCGCATCTTTGGGCGGAACGCTACGACCGCAAATTGACCGACATTTTTGCGGTGGAAAGCGAGATTGCCGAGAAGATCGCCCAGTCGCTCCAGGCGCAGCTGACCGGCGCGGAGAAAGCAGCGGTCTCGGCCCGCCTGACGGAAATCCCGGAAGCGTACGAAGCCTATCTCCGCGGCCTGACCCTCTGGAACAAGCTCCAGACCGCGCCGCAGGACGTCGAAAACACCGCGCTTTATTTTAAGCGCGCGACCGAGCTCGACCCGCAGTTCGCGGTGGCCTGGGCTTATCGCTCCGCCGTGCACTCCTTCATTTACGGCGATTACTATCGCACCCCGCACAATCTCGCGGCGGCGAAAGAAACTCTGGATGTCGCGTTGCAGCTCAATCCGGAGGCGAGCGAAACGCAATTTGCCCTCGGCCTTTATCGCTATCGCGGGCTGAAGGATTACGAAGGCGCGCTGGAAGCGTTCCAGAAGTCGCGGAGCCAGGTGGCGGAGGTCAGCGCGATTGAGTTCTCCGCCTACGTCAAACGCCGGCAGGGAAAATGGGACGAGGCCCTCGCGCTGCATCGGCAATCGGTCGAGCTCGATCCGCGCAGCACGATCATTCTTTCCGAGACCGCGCTCTCCTACCGCGCGCTGCGCCAGTTCGACCAGGCGCTCGAGCTGGTCGATCGCGCCCTGGATATCGAGCCCTCGAGTCCGCACCTCATTGTCCAGAAAGCAGAAATCTACCTCGCCCTGGGCGAGATCGAGAAAGCGGCGCCGCTCCTGGCCCGCGTCCCGCTCGATCCGCAGGACCCGAAAAGTTTTCTCACCCGGATTCGCTTCTGGACCTTCCAGCGACAGTACAATGAAGCGATCCGCGCCTGCCGCAACGCGGCGGACCCGGCGTTGAACCTTCCGAAAACGTTCCTCGCAAGTTATCGCGCCTGGCTGGCGATCAGTGAATCGCTCGCGGGCGATCCCGCGGCGCAAAACGATCTCCTCGCCGCCCGCGACGAATTGCGCGCCATGCGCGATGAACGCGACGAGACACCGCGCGTCCTGCGCGACGCGTTTCTGACCGCGGGCTTCCTGCGCGACAAAGAGGCGGTCGATCGCCTCGCCGCGCAGGCGCAGGATTTGATCCGCGCCGACGCCGTCGACGGTCCGGGAATCGAAGAGGCGCTCACGATCGCCCGCGCCCATCTCGGCGAGACCGAGGCCGCCATCGCCGGCGTGCAACATCTGCTCCAGACGAACGGCGAGCAATCGCTCACCCCGGCCCTGCTCCGGCTCGACCCGCTTTGGAATCCGCTCCGATCCGATCCGCGTTTCGACAGGTTGGCGAACCCGGCACGATGAATTTTTTCCAGGAGCTGAAAAGCCGCAGCGTTTACAAGGTCGCGGTCGCCTATGCCGTCGTCGCCTGGCTGCTCATCCAGATCGCGACCCAGGTTTTCCCTTTTCTCCAGATCCCCGACTGGGCGATCCGGCTCGTTATCGTTCTCCTCGCGCTTGGGTTTCCGATCGCGCTCGTGCTGGCGTGGGCCTTTGAGTTAACCCCGGAAGGATTAAAGCGGAGCGACGACGCCGTCACGACACGGGCCGGCGCACGCAGCCACGCCTGGATTTACATTGCCGTGATCGGCGGCCTGCTCTCGTTAGGGCTTTTCTTCGCCGGGCGTTTGACCGCGCCGGACAAATCCCGCGGCGCGAGCGAGGTCCCGGAAAAGTCGATCGCCGTTCTGCCCTTCGCGAGCCTGAGCGAGGACAAGAGCAACGCCTATTTCGCCGACGGCATCCAGGATGAAATCCTCACCCGGCTCTCGAAGATCGGCGGGATCAAGGTCATCTCGCGCACCTCGACCCGGCAGTACCAGAGCAAGCCGGGGAACCTGGCCGAAATCGCGAAGCAGCTCGGCGTCGCCCACATCCTCGAGGGCAGCGTGCAGAAAGCCGGCGAATCGGTGCGGGTCAATGTGCAGTTGATCAAGGCGGCGAGCGATTCACATCTCTGGGCCGAAACCTACGACCGGAAACTGACCGACATCTTCGCCGTCGAATCGGAAGTGGCGCAGCGCATCGCCGATTCGCTCGAAGCGAAACTGACCGGACGCGAGAAAGCGGCGATCAACTACGTCGGCACCAAAGTCCCGGCCGCCTACGACGCCTACCTGCGCGGGATCGCGCTCCGCAATTCCCAGTCCCGCACGGATCAGATGCAACTGATCAAACACATGCACGAGGCGGTGGCGCTCGATCCCGATTACGCCGCCGCCTGGGTGGAACTGGCTTACGCCGAAGGCCTCCGTTTTATCCAGGCCGAACACACCGACGCCCAGCGCGAAAAGGTGCGGGTGGCGGCGGAAAACGCGCTCCGGCTCGATCCGAACCACGGCGGCGGCCACGCCGCGATGGGAATGTATCTCTATTACTGCCTCCAGGAATACGACAAGGCCCTGGAGCAGCTTTTCCAGGCCCGGCAGCAGGCGCCTAACGACGCCGTCATCCTCCAGGCGGTTGGCCTGGTCAAACGGCGCCAGGGCAAACTGGACGAGGCCATCGAGTACCAGCTTCAGGCCGCCCAGCTCGATCCGCGCAACCAGGATATTTGGATAAATGTCGGCTGGTCCTATCGCGGGCAGCGCCGGTTTGCCCAGGCGCACACCATGTTTAACCGCGCTCTCGCCATCGCTCCGGGCGACCCGGATATCATCATGCGCAACGCCGAGACCAGCCTCGCCGAAGGCAACCTGCGGGAGGCGGCCGCACTCTCCGCGAAGGTTTCTCCTTCCCTCGATGGCTTCGGTTATGGCACGGCGATTTACGTGCTCATCCTTGAGCGCAAATATGACGAGGTGATTGCCAAGACCCGCCGCGACCTGGCGAATGCGGGAGACGATGTCCTCCCAGTCGTGAAGGCGACGGGCGAAATGGTTATCGGCACCATGCACCTCTCCGCTGGCCGGGAACACGAGGGGCGCGCGTCTCTCCTCCAGGCCGAGAAGGAGCTGAAGGCTTTGCACGACCAGGGTAATAACAGCCCCTTTCTGCGCGGTTCGATTCTCGGCGTCCAGGCCTGGCTCGGACGCCGCGAGGAGGTGAATCGCGACGCCGCGGTCCACATCGCGGCGCAGGCGAAAGATCGCTGGACCGGGATGATCGCGGAGGAGGATGCGGCGCGCGCCTTTGCCCTGGTCGGGGAAACCGACCGCGCGCTCGACCTGCTCGAGCGGCTTTCCACCGCGGTCTATGCCGACTCCATCACCCCGGCGCTCCTGCGTCTCGATCCGATCTGGGACAAAATCCGGCACGAGCCGCGCTTTCAGAAACTGGCCCACACCCAGCCATGAACTTCTTCGCCGAGTTAAAGCGGCGCAGCGTTTATAAAGTCGGCGCCGCCTATGTCGTTGTGGCCTGGCTTCTCATCCAGGTCGCGACCCAGACCTTTCCGTTTTTCGAGATTCCGAATTGGATCGTTAGGGCGGTCATCCTGCTGCTCTGCCTCGGCTTCCCGGTCGCGCTCGTGATGGCGTGGGCGTTCGATCTTACCCCGGAAGGACTGAAGCGAACTGAGCGCGATGAACCGTCACCCTCGCGCACGGGAGGTCGCGCCTGGATTTACATTGTGGTCGTCGGCGCACTCTTGTCGGTCGGGCTTTTTTTCGCCGGGCGTTACAGCGCGCCTAACAAACAAAGCCGCTCGGCGGAAAAGTCGCTCGCCGTGCTTCCCTTCGAGAATCTGAGCGAAGACAAATCCAACGCCTACTTCGCCGACGGCATGCAGGACGAGATCATCACCCGCCTGGCAAAGATCGGCGCGCTCAAGGTCATCTCACGCAGTTCGACCCAGCGCTATCGGGATAAGGCCGAGAACGTGGCCGAGATCGCGCGGCAACTGGGCGTAGCCCATCTCGTCGAGGGCAGCGTGCAGAAAGTCGGGGAGCGCGTCCGGATCAACGTGCAGCTGATCAACGCGCAGAGCGACGAACACCTCTGGGCCGAACTCTACGATCGCAACCTGACCGATATCTTCGCCGTGCAAACGGAACTGGCGACGCGCATCGCCTCTTCTTTGCAGGCCACCTTGAGCGGAGCCGAGCGCGAGGCGGTGTCGGAAAAGCCGACGAACAATCTCGCCGCTTACGATGCCTACCTGCGCGGGCTCGATCTTTTCACCCGGCCCGGCCAGATGGAGGAGAACCTGCGCAAAGCAGTGGATTCGTATGCCGAGGCGACACGGCTCGACCCGCAGTTTGCCCAGGCCTGGGCCGCGCTCGCTCAGGTCAATGCCAGTCTTTATTTCCTCCAGTTCGACCCCAGCGCCACGCGCAAGGAAGCGGCCCAGGGCGCGGTCGAAACCGCCATCCGCCTGAATCCATCCGCGCTCGAGACCCTCCTCGCCCAGGCTTACTACCGCTATCACGTCGAGCGCGATTACGAGGGCGCGCGTCTCCTTTTCGAAAAGATTCATCAGCAGGCGCCGAGTAACAGCGAGGCTTTGACCGCGCTCGCCCGCATCGCGCGCCGGCAAAGCCGCTGGAACGAGAGCGTGCGCCTTTACGAAAAGGCCGCGCAATTAAATCCGCGCGACACCTACCTTTTCGCCGACCGCGCCTGGACCTTCTCGATGTTGCGCCAGTATGCCGCCACCGGTGAGATGATCGCGCGCGCGCTCGAGATCAGCCCAGACGACCCGGAAGTGCTGGTCAGCAAAGTGAAACTGTTGCAGACCACCGGTGACCTGCCGGGCGCGCGGCTGGCGTTGGCACGCATCCCGCCCGGTGAAGGCGGCTACCAGGCCAGCGGGCTCCGCGTCACGCAACTGCTCTGGGAAGGGAATTACGACGAAGCCGCGCGGCAGATCGAAACACGGCTCGAAAAAGAGAAGAGGGATGCACCCGGCGATATGGCTTTTCCCCAACTCTCGCTCGCCGATGCCCGCTCGTTAGGCGGAAATCGCGAAGGCGCGCAGGACCTTTATCGCGCGGCCAAGGCAGGCCTGGAGAAACTTCGGCTCCAACAACCGGACAGTCCGTTTGTCGCCATCAATCTCGCCTTCACGGAAGCGGGCCTTGGCAACAAGGAGGCCGCCTTGCGCGAAGGCGCGCGAGCGATGGCGCTGGTTCCAGCGGAGAAAGATCCGGTCTTCGGCCCGGGAATGGAAGAGGCCCTCGCCGCGGTGGAAGCGCAGGTGGGCGAAATCGACCGCGCGATGGCGCGGGTCGAACGCCTGCTTACCACTCCTTACGGCGCTTTCC
>CAVYJY010000015.1:0-190404 GCA_963768965.1 uncultured Verrucomicrobiae bacterium
AATTGTTGGCCGGAGTGATGCCGAGGAAGTGGCCGCCGAGCGAAAGCATCTCCATGCTGTTTTTGATCGCCTGCGGGAAATTGAAAACGTGTTCGAGGCAGCCGCCGTCAACGACGGCGGTGAACCGGTTCTTCAGTGCAGATTCGATCGGCGCATTTAGGTCGGCCACGACGGCGGCGCCTTCGTAATCCGAGTTGTCGATCGCGACAATCTCTTCCGCGCCGAGGTGGGCAAACCACTTTTCCGCATAACCATCGGAGCCGGCCAGGAACTCGGCCGCAGAGAAGCCCGGCCGGCGCAGGTCGAGAAGCTGTTGCAGCTGGCCGACGGCGGGAAAAAAGTTTTGCCGCCCGAGCATCGCCGTCTTTTGGAAAGAAACGCCGGCGGCGTGCGCCGCGAAGGTAAATTTCGTGCCGTCGCTATCGAGTCCCATGAGTCCTTTCGAAAACCAGGATGTTGGCCGCGAAATGGTCCGGCAGCGCGCGATATTTCCCGGTCTCGCGGTCGAGAGCAAAGCCGCGTTCTTCGAGCAAGTCGATCCAATACTCTGGCGGCTGTTCGTTCAGATGTCCGAGGCCGCCCTGGCCGGGCCGCGCCGCGGAGAGGAGAATGCGGTCGCCATGTCGGGTCAGGGTGTCGAGCAGCGCGGCGACGTGCCGCGGGTGGATGTGCTCGGCGACTTCGAAACACCAGACGAGATCGAATTTTTCCCCAAGATCGAGCGGCTCGTTCAAGTCGTGCTGCCGGATGTGGTCGCCATGACGCGCCTTTGAGATCGCCAAGTCCGAGCCTTCGAGGCCGCGCACCGCGATTCCTTTGCTGAGAAAATAATCGAGACTGATGCCCGTGCCGCACCCGACATCGAGGACCGATTGCGGATGATAAAGGTGAATCGTGAGGTCGAGAATTTCCTTCGGAAAGATCGAGCACATCGACATCTCTTCCTCGAGGACGAAGATCGAGTTGTCGGTAATCTGGCGCGACTTTCGTTTGCCGCGAAAGAGGCGCGCTTCCAGTTGCAGCCAGGTTTGGTAAACGAACCGGGCCATTCGATAAGGCAAAGAATCTCGCGCGAGAACATTCTTCAGCCAGACGCGGAGACGGGTAAGCAACATGAGATCTGGGCCCGGCGGATCAGACGGACGTTTCGTTCCGGGCGAGGTAATCGCTCGCCTTGAGGAGATCCCGTTTCGCGCCGGCGGCGTGCAGGAACCAGTTCTGATGGCAAATATCCCGGATGGCTCGGCGCAGCGGCGGGTAGTGCAATCGCCAGAGCGTTTCTTTGAGAAGCTTGTTGGTCACGATCCAGCGCGGAGCGTAATCGAGCATGAGCGTCCCAACCAACGCGTTAAAGCGCCGATCGAGAGGGTGTCCGAGCCCGGAGTGGCTGATGCACCACGAGAGCGCGGGCATTTCATACATGCCGGTCTCAGGGTAGGCGAGCGCCTGCCGCAGGATCGGCTGATGCGAGTGCTCGAGGCAGAGGAGTCCGGTCTGCACGATCCCGGGCGCGGGCGGCAGATCGAACAGGGCATACCAACTCTCGACGCTGCCGGTGAACGGCGTTTCCGGGACGTAACCAATCCGGCCGGCCGGGACTTCGAGCGGGGGCGCGTGGCGCCGGATGATGATGTCTGCGTCGAGCCAGATGATTTTCTCAAAAGTCTGAAGTTCCGGCTGGTCGAGGAGGAAAAGTTTCTGCCAGGCGAGGCTCTTCCCGGCGAGGGGCGAAAATGGTTTTCGGAAAACAAAAAGTTCGTAGCCATGCGCCTGACAGTAGTCGCGCCACGAAGCAGCGGAGTACTGATCGAAGAGCTGCTCGAAACGTTCGCCCACGACGAGAGTGCACAAGGCCGTTTTCATCCAGAATCAATCGTTAGGCACCGCGGACAATCGCCGGCCCTGATAAACGCGCCGGAGTTTCAGCAGGAAGGCACGCGGCATGATGAGCACCGGGAAAGTGTGCAGCCAGAACGTGGCGTAACGGCCGTAATGTTTGACGCAGAGTGCGAAGGCCTGCCGAAAAAAGCTGAGGGGCGCACCGGCGCGTTTCGCAGTCACAATGTGATGGCGGGCATGGGTGCGGGAGACTTCCGCCATCGCTTCGTGATAGGGGCGCGATTTGCGGCCGAAAACGTCGCCGATGATGGTTTCGTAACCGCAGACATCCATCTTCAATCGCCCGAACTGACCGAGCACGCGGAAGGAATCGTTGTCGGCGCGGAAGCCGACACCGGGGTGCGAGAGAAATTGCCAGCGCGGCGCATGCACGAGCATCCGCGCGATGAGGTAGAGTTGGACGTATCCGGTGAAATAAGGTTCCAGGTTTTCGCGCCTAACGATTTCGTTCCAGATCTTTCGATTGACGACCTGGCAGGACAGAAACCCGAGCCGGTCGAGCAGGCGCAGGCACGCCAACTCGGCGTCGCGGAAGAGGACGGTCTCCTTTTGCTTGAGCGGACGAACCGGCAGCCGCTGAGTCAGCGCGCTGTCGTAGGAAATTCGGTCTGTCGTTAGGCCGGTCAGCTCCTGTTCTTTCTTCAACGCGTCGAGCACGGCGGCCAACCCGCCGGGTTCGAGGCGGTCGTCGTCGCCGAAAAGCCAGCAGAATTCCCCCCGGGCCAAGGCGACGGCGTGGAGCAGGTTGCGGTCGTAGAGCAGGGGCGGGTCGACTCGCTCGTAGGTAAGCTCGGGAATGCGGGCGCGAAAACTTTCCACCACCGAAGAGGTCTGATCGGTCGAGCCGTCGTCCGAGATCACCACTTCCACCTCGGGCGCGATCTGCGTCGCGATGCTCTCGAGCAGTTCGCGCAGGTAGGTCGCGCGGTTGCGGGTGGGAATGCAAAAAGATAAAAGCGGAGCTGCGGAACCCATGGACACGGTCAACGAATCGAGGCGACGACGGCGAACCCTTAATCGGGCATGACCCCGGGGTCGAACCCGAAGGTTTCAAAGTCCTGCCGGTACGCTTCGGCGACCATCGCGCGGGTATCGTCGTCGTAGAAGGCCGCGACCGAGGATACCGGCGAGGCGTTCTCCCGGGGCAGCTTTGCGGGTGCGTTTCGTAGCTGAAGTTCGTGCACGATCCTGGCGTAGCCTCGCTCCGCGTCTTTCACTTTCGAGATGTAATCCGGCAGCAGCTTGCCGCTCTCGTCGGTCAGCCAGGCGACTTGGGGATTCATCATGCTGAGGCCATCCTGGTTTTGCAGCCCGACGGGCTCGTAAGCGCGCTCCGCCAGGTAGGTGCAGAAGATCCCGAAGGTGGTGCTGGCCGGGAGGATGTCCATGCGCTTGAGGTATTGAAAGAGCGAGACGGCGCGGGCGTAAGGGTTGCGGACAAAGGCAAATTTCCAGGCCGATGCCCAAAATTCTTCGCTGATGCAGCCCGCTTCGCGCAAATGCCGGACCGAGATGTGGCCGAAGGTGACGATGCCGCGGTTTTCAAAATAGCGTTCGATGAGCGAATAATCGGGCAGCTTCTGGGCGCCGTAGGAATCGAGCACCCGGATGACGGAGTAGCCGGCGGTTTTCGGCACCCACATGAAGATGGCGTTGCGGTTGCCGCGATTGCGAAAGGCCTGCCGCCAGTCGCGCAGGGCGAGGCGGAGGTTGAGGTTTTCGCGCGCGTGCGTGGTCACTTCCCGCACCCTGCGGACGAGGATGCGGGCATTGAGTGAGATTCGGTTTTCCTTCAACCTGACAAGCTTTCTTCTCCCGGGCGAGATCCCAGGCCGCGTGGACCGCAACTCCGTCGATCCAACTAGATGACGTCTGCAAAAGTGCGTTCCGTTTTGCGGAAATACCAGATACCGGTGGCGAGGAGAAGTCCAATTGTAACCAGCGAGAGGACAAGGCTCTGCTGCGGAAACGGGCTGCGGCCATTGGAGATCGACCAGCGGAAGCCGTCGATCACCCCGACCATCGGGTTGAAATCGTAGAGCAAGCGCCACTTTGCCGGCACGATCGCGCTGCTGAAGCCGACCGGTGAAATGTAGAGCCCAAACTGGACGATGAAGGGTACGACGTAACGAAAATCGCGATACTTCACGTTCAACGCCGCCAGCCAGATGCCGGCCCCAGCCGAGGCGAGCAGGGCGAGGAGGGTAAAAACCGGCAGCATCAGAATCGGCCAACCTGGCCAGACCTGATAAATCGCCATGATGATGCCGAGCAGGACCATCGAGATCGCGAAATCGACAAAGGAAACGATGACCGCGCTCGCCGGGACGATGAGCCGCGGGAAATAAACTTTCGAGATGAGGTTGGCGTTGTTGATCAGGCTGCCGCTGCCTTCGCTGAGCGAGGTGGCAAAGAGCTGCCACGGGAGCATAGCGGCGAAAACCAGCACGGGGTAGGGGATGCCGCCCGAGGGAAGTTTCGCGATCCGGCTAAAGACGAAGGTGAAGACGATCATCGTGAGCAACGGCCGCAATACCGCCCAGAGAATGCCGATGACGGTTTGCTTGTAGCGCACGAGCACGTCGCGCCAGGCGAGGAAATAAAACAGCTCCCGGTAGCGGAAGAGGTCGCGCCAGTAATTCCGCTCGGTGTGCCCGGCTTCGATGATCAATTCGGTCGGCGCGGTGCTCATGATCGCGCGCCGATACTAGCGGGAAAACGTGCGCAGACAAACGTCCATCTGAATCGCCCGCCGGGGTCGCGCGACTTTTCCCGTTGTGAAGGGCGGGGTTGAACGGTAATTTTTCAACATGAGCACCGCCGTTGCCGCCGAGAAAACAACCGAAACGAAACCGAGCCAGCTCGATCAGCTCAAGAAATTCACCAAAGTGGTCGCCGACACGGGCGACTTCGAGACGATCCGCGATTTCAAGCCGCAGGATGCGACGACCAACCCGAGCCTGATCTTTGCCGCGACGCAAAAGGAGCAGTACGCGCATCTGCTCGAGAAAGTCATGGCCGATCGCAAAAGCAGCAGCCTCAGCGGCGCGGCGCAGATCGAGGACATCATCGACCATCTGCTGGTGGCGTTTGGCTGCGACATTCTCGAGATCGTGCCAGGGCGCGTCTCGACCGAGACGGATGCGCGGCTTTCGTTTGATACCGAAGGCTCGATTAAAAAAGGACGGCAACTGATCGAGCTCTACGAAAAGCGCGGGATCGATCGCAAACGCGTTCTGATCAAAATCGCCTCGACCTGGGAAGGCATCAACGCGGCCGAAGCGCTGCAAAAGGAAGGGATCAACTGCAACCTGACCTTGCTTTTCTCGCTCCCGCAGGCGGTGCGTTGCGCGGAAGCGAAGGTGCAGCTCATCTCGCCGTTCGTGGGCCGGATTTACGATTGGTTCAAGGCCGCGAACAAACGGGACTATGCCGGCGCGGAAGATCCGGGCGTGCAATCGGTCCAGGAGATTTACAACTATTATAAGAAGTTCGATTACCCGACGGAGGTGATGGGCGCGAGCTTCCGCAATGTCGGGCAGATCATCGAATTGGCCGGCTGCGATTTGCTCACGATCAGCCCGGAATTGCTCGAGCAACTGGCGAGTTCGCACGAACCGATCGAGCGCAAACTCGATCCCGCCAAGGCGAAGGACGCGGAGATCAAAAGGATGGAGCTGGACGAAAAAACCTTCCGTTATTTGCTGAACGACGACGCCATGGCGAGCGAGAAAACGGGCGAAGGCATCCGCAAATTCGCGGCCGATATCGTGAAGCTGGAGAAGTTCGTCGCAGGCAAACTGGGATAGGCACTCACTGCCAGACGGCAGGTGAAAACTCCGTGTTTAACGTCGTCCTGGTCGAGCCGGAGATTCCGCCGAACACCGGCAACATCGGGCGGCTCTGCCTGGCGACGCGCTCGACGCTGCATCTCGTCGGGCCGCTCGGGTTTTCGACCGACGACCGCACTTTGAAGCGGGCTGGACTGGATTACTGGGCCGAGGTGGACCTGCGGTCCTGGGAGTCGTTAGGCGCGCTCCAGGCAGCGCAGGCTGCGGACGCGCGGTTCTTTTATCTCACCACGAAATCCGAACGGCCCTACCACGCGATCCAGTTTCAGCCGGGCGATTTTCTCGTTTTCGGCCGGGAAACCAAAGGCCTGCCGGAAAGCCTGCTGGCGGCGAATCGTGAACGGTCGCTGACCATCCCGATGCACGGCACGCGCAGCCTCAATCTCGCGACGGCGGTCGCGATCGTTCTTTTCGAAGCGGTGCGGCAGCAGAGCTGAAGTGTTCTTTTGAATAATCGGAGGGCCGGGCCTGTCGAATAGAACCGAGGCAAGAATTATGAAAAAACTATTACTAGTCACGCTCGTTCTCTCGCTCTCCGCCGCGCACGTGGTGAGGGCGGACAACAACGAGAGGAAAAAGAACAGACGCGAGGCGGATTCCGCCGCGGAGGCGCGCTCACAGCGGGGTGGCCAGGCCCGGCAGGCGGCGCGCCCATCGGTCCGGCAGCCAGTTCAGCGCCCGTCGGTTCGGCAGCCGGTCCAACGGCCGTCGGTCCGGCAACCAGTCCAACAGCAGGCTCAACGGCGAGTCGCGCCTACCCAGCGCAATGTGTCCGGTGAGTCGCGCTCGGTTGCGCCAAGTCAACGGCAGCCGGTCCGGAGCGAAGCTCAACTGGAAGGGCGCAGCCGGGGTCGCCAGCCAGCAAACGGGGCGGTAACGCAAAATCGGGGCAATCGCGATAACGCCAGGGTCACGACGCAGGGCAATCGTGGCAACCGCAACGTCAATCGCGGCGGCAACCGGAATTTCGACCGCAACAGCTTCAACGTGGCCCGCAGCCACGTCGTCCGCACCCCGCGCAATCGGAATTGGTGGCACAGCCATTACGACACCACCTTCATCCTTTTCGGGGGTGGCTATTACTACTGGTGGAACAACTACTGGTATCCGGCTTATGGCTACAGCCCGTATTACAATACCTACATCTACAACGAGCCGGTCTACGGCTATGACAATCTCGCTCCCGGCCAGGTGATCGAGAACGTCCAGCTCGCCTTGCGCGACCAGGGTTACTATTCCGGCGCAATCGACGGCTTGATCGGGCCGCAGACCCGCACCGCGCTCGGCGATTTTCAACATGATCACGGCCTGGTGGTGACGGAGGCCGTCGACGAGCCGACCCTGGCCACGCTCGGCCTGATCTAACGAGAGTTCATTTACCCACAGGCGCCGCGCGGAGATTTCGATCCCGCGCGGCGTTTTGTTTTGCGGGAAAGGGAATCGCCATCCCTTGCGGCAGTGGGCGAGCTGGCCAATGATGCAGCCCGATGCCCGAAGCTCAACTCGTCGCGCGCGATCTGCGCCGCTCTTTCCAGATCGGGCCGCGCCGGATCGAGGTCTTGCGCGGCGTCTCTCTCGAGGTGCGGCACGGGGAATCTATTTTTCTCTGCGGCGCCTCGGGGGCAGGGAAAACGACACTCCTCTATACGCTGGCCGGCCTCGAGCGGCCGGAATCCGGCGAAGTCGAGTTTGAGGGGCGGAAGCTTTATCGCGGCAGCGAGTCGTCGCTCGCCAAGCTGCGCAATCAGAAGATGGGTTTTGTTTTCCAGGGCTACTTTCTCCTCCCGGAATTGACCGCGCTGGAAAACGTCATGCTCCCGGGCATGATCGGGCGGCACATTACCCGCGAAGCCTGCGCCAAGAGCCTGGAAGCGGTCGGGCTCGGCGATCGCCTCAATCACCTCCCGCCCGAGCTCTCCGGCGGCGAACAGCAGCGGGTCGCGATCGCGCGCGCCCTAACGAACGATCCCGACATTATTTTTGCCGACGAACCGACTGGGAACCTCGATTCCAAGACCGGGGACACGATCATGGATTTGCTCCTCGGGTCTGGCGCGCGAACGCCAAAAAACGCTCGTCGTCGTGACGCACGACAATAATCTGGCGCAGCGCGGCGATCGCACCCTGCGAATTGTAGACGGTCTCTTGGCGTAATCGTTAGGGGAATCGTCTGGCACATACCGCCAGGCAGGAAGCCACCCGGAAACTGCACGACGGCGGCGCGGCGGTAGCATCTCCTGGCAGCCTAACGTCGCGCACCGGCTCATACTCGTTAGGCGAGAAAAATCCTGCCAGAATGGTTTGAGCGGGAGATTGCATATTTGCAAGGTCCTGACGGAGCAAATGTTATTGACTTGCGCGTCCGAAAAAAGATTGTCTAACGGGGAGCCGTCTCGCAAAGGCGACTGAAAATCAACAACTACAAGCGCCGTTTAGTCGGAAAATTCTAGGAGGTCAGAATGCTTAATCGTCGAAAAGGATTGTTTATTGTTTCTACCGTCGCGCTGCTCGGGGTGGCATGCCTCGTGGGAGTCGGGCACGCGCAAAAGCCAACTTCAACCAAGCCTGCGGCCGGAAGCCACGCGCGTCTGGCGAACAGTAAGGCGGTCGTCGGTCGCGCCGTCGCGTTTGCCGAGACCCGGCCGGTGCGTGAGATCATGGCACAGGCCGATGGGGTCGATCGCGAACTGCAGGAAAAAGCCGAAGAGATTAACGAATTGAACACCGGTATTATTCGCCGGCCAAACCCAAATGCGCCGGCCCAGAAAGACGGCGCTCTGCAATCCGGCTTTGGCCCGGATGGCCGCTTCAAGCTGAATATCCCGGGCCCAAGCGTCGTTTTCGAGGGGCTGGGTGCGAGCGGTTCCGCGCCGCCCGATACGATGGGTGCCGTCGGTCCGAACGACTACGTGCAAATTGTGAACGCGACCAGGGTCCAGATCTTTGACAAAGCTGGCGTACCACGCGGGCCGGCGTTTAATTTAAACACGCTCTTCGCCCCGCTTGGGCCGCCCGCCTCGGTCACGAATAATGGCGATGGACTCGTTCTCTACGACCGGATGGCGGATCGCTGGGTGCTGACGCAGTTTTCGTTTTTCAGCTCGACCACACCGCCCTACCACCAACCGATCGCGGTTTCCAAAACCGGCGACCCGACCGGTGAATATTGGGCTTATGATTTCATCACGCCGGGGAATGAATTTCCCGATTACGGAAAGATCGGCGCCTGGCCGGACGGTTATTACTTTACCGATCGTCAGTTCACCAATGGCGTGAGCTACAATGGCTTTGGTTGCTTTGCTTTCGACCGGGCCAAAATGTTGGTCGGCGATCCCACCGCGACTTATATCTATTTCAACGCCGGTCCGACTTTGAGCGACTCCTCCTCGGGCATGATCCCGACGGATTATAACGGCCTGACGCCACCTCCGGCGGGCGCTCCGAACGTCTTTTCGGTCTTTCTCGACGACGCGTTCGACGCGGTCGACGCCTTGCGTCTATTCGACTTCCACGCGGACTTTGACGTGCCGGCGAATTCCACTTTCATCGAGCGCCCCGAGAGCCCGCTCCCGGTGGCCTCGTTCGATTCGCGGAGCCCAGGCACATTTACTGGCCAGCGGAACGAGATTGAAGAACCCCCGCCGGCAGTGACCGCGGATTACCTCAATGCCATCGGCGACCGCCTGATGTTGCGCCTGCAATATTTCAACAGCGGAGGCACCGAACTGTTGACCAGCGTGCACACCGTGAACGCAGGCATCATACCGCCCCCGGGCGTCGGGCCTACGATCGCGGAGTATCGGGCCGCGACCCGGTGGTATGTGTTGGAAAAGACCAGCCCGGGCGGGAACTGGTCGGTCCAGGATCAGGGGACCTATTCGCCTGACGACACGGAGCGCTGGATGGGCAGCTCGGTCGTCGACAACGAGGGCAATCTTGCGGTCGGCTACTCGACCTCCAGTGTCATGCTCTTCCCTTCTATTAGATGGGCCGGGAGACTGGCGACAGATCCTCCGGGCATGCTCTCGCAGGGCGAGGCGACGATGTTTGCCGGGACCGCCGTCCAACTCGGAACGAGCAATCGTTGGGGCGATTACAGCGCCATGTGCCTGGATCCGGCCGACGACGCGACCTTCTGGTATACGAACGAATATTACGATACCAACGCGACCTTCGCCTGGAAGACAAAGATCGGCGCCTTCAAGTTTGCCGGCACGACCGCGCCCCCGCAAGGCACGCTCAGTGGAACCATCACCGCGTGCGATACGGGCGCCCCGCTCAAGGACGCCCTGGTCGAGGTCACCGGTGGTCCTTCCACCGGCTTCTCCTCCACGAGCAAAGCTGACGGTACCTATTCGATGAACCTGTCGCCTGGGAGCTACATGGCCACGGTCATTGATCCGGCCCATAATTGCGACGCGATCGGACCTTTTCCGGTCACGATCACGGACGGCGGCACCACCACCCTGGATGAATGTCTCAGTGGCATCGCCAGGATCGAGTTTGTTTCGAGCGAGGTCTCTGCCAGCGGCGGTAACGGCAATGGGATCATCGAACCGAACGAGTGCAACAATCTGGACGTGAGCATTCTCAATGACGGCTGCTTGCTCGGCACTGGGATCACGGCCGTGCTCTCCACGACCACGCCGGGGGTTACCATCACCCAGGCAGACTCGCCTTATCCCGACACTGCCGAAGGCGCCACTTCGTCGAACACAAACCCGTTCGAGGTCAGCACCTCGCCGTCGTTTGTTTGCGGGACCACGATCGAGTTCACCCTCAACGTCTCATTCGCAGGCGGGTCGGCGGTCTTGAACTTCAGCGTCGGAAGTTGCGCGGCACCGACTCAGACGGTCAACGGCTCCATCGATGCGTCTGACCCCGTCCAGGAAGGTCGTTTAGGGCGCAACGCCGTGGCCAGCGTTTGCGGAACGGCAAAAGTCTGCCCGGGCATTTTCGGAACCGGCAATCGGCGTTACGATGTCCTGCCCTTCGTCAATGGACCGGGCACGGCTTGTGTGACGATTACGACCACGGCGCCGAATGGATCGACGACCCAGCCCATCATTCCGGTGGCCTACCTGAATGAGTACATCCCGCCGACCGTGGGAAACACCGGAACCATCTGCACCAATTATCTCGGCGACCCAGGCGGCAGCCCGAACACCGTGAACAGCTTCTCGGTCGATGTGCCGCCAATGGCGACCCTTCTCGTCGTGGTGGAGGAAGCTAACGCCGCCCAAACTCCGGGCACGCCTTACACGGTCGAGGTTTCTGGTCTCGTCGGCGACGGCGTCGGTCCCGGACCGTGCGACACCGGTGGCGAAATAACACTCACCGCGACCAACCGTGGAAACCCACGCCGCGTGAACTTGAGCTGGACTCCGGCCGATGGCGGTAGCATAGACGTCATTCGAGACGGAGTGGTACTGCGGACGGTGGAGGACGACGGCCGCGCTCAGGATCGCCTCGGCGCCGGCGGCAGGGCAGTCCACGTCTATCAAGTCTGCGAGACAGACTCGGGCGACTGCTCGAACGAAGTGGAGGTCAGGGCCCCCGGAAGCGGCCAATAAGAGTTGGCCTATCTTCGCCAGGAGGTCGTCCGATCCGGCCTCCTGGCAGGCTCACGGGGCGTAGCGCCCGAACGCCCGAATTGTCCGCGCCTTAACCGCGGAGCATCGTTAGGGTAAACCTGCCGTTCCGCCCTATTGCAGACCCGTCTGGCAGCGCCACTCGACCTTCACCATCTGACCGGCGGGGATGTCGACCGTAAACGGACCATAGAATCCGACACGGCTTTTCCAGTCTTTCCTCGTGACGCTGTATTGCCCTGGAGGCAGAGAGACTCGGAAGCGCCCCTGATCGTCCGTCGTGAAGGTGGCAACCGTGGCCTCTCCCTTTTTCACCTCGAAGGCGGTATTTGCCAGGGGCTTGAAGTCGGGGACGCCCTGGATCACTGGGCCGGCCGAGATGCCGTGCAGGTTTATCGACCCTTCAAGACCGCTGCCAGCTTCAGGCGCTGGCGTTGGCTGGGTATCGGCCCTGGCGACGCAACAAATCAGAGTGGCCAGGATGAAAACGAGCTCGAGCAAAGGTTTCTTATTCAAAGGTGGCGAAATGGCGGGCGAATCTCCAACCTATGGCACGAAAAGGGGATGTAATCGAGCTTGCCCGTAGGTTCTGAAGTCCAAAAGCGTGTAGAAGCCGCATTCTGGCAACGCGCTCCGTCTCACCTTGGACAATCGCTTTCCGCCCATGCGTGCCGGCAGATGAAAGTCATCCTCGTTAGGCCGGGCTGCCCTCCCGCCGGCAAGGGTGATATGACAAATTTGCAAGGTCGGTTCGTAGGAATGTGATTGACTCCGACTTAAGAAATCGCTTGTCTCGCCCGCAGCCACTCCAAAAAGGAGAGGCACTAGAATCACTAAAATAGCCGTTTAAACGGAAACTAGGAGGTCAGAATGTTTAGTCGTCGAAAAGGATTGTTTATTATTACCACGGTGGCGCTGCTTGCCGTCGCATCTCTGGTGCGAGTCGGTCAGGCGCAAAAATCACCCCCAGTCAAAACTTCTCCCGGAGGTCACGCGCAGCTTGCCAGCCGCGTCGCGACAGTCGGGCGCGCGGTCGCTTTCGCCGAAACCCGGCCCGTGCGTGAAATCATGGACCAGATCGACCAGGTCGATCGGGAACTCCTGCAGGAGGGTGAAGAAGTTAACGAACTCAACGCTGGGTTCGTCCGAATCCCGAACCCAAATGCACCGACCCAAAAGGACGGGGCGTTGCAATCCTCGTTTGGGCCCGACGGCCGGTTCAAGTTGAACATCCCAACCCCGATCGTTGTTTTCGAAGGCGTGGGAGTGGCCAACTCTGCCCCGCCTGATCCCATGGGAGCGGTCGGTCCGAACGACTACGTGCAAATCGTAAACGGCGGCGGTGTCCGCATCTTTGACAAGAACGGCGTGCCCCGCGGCCCGGCCTTCAAGTTGAGCACACTTTTCGCTCCGCTCGGTGGCATCCCCGCGAGCACTGATAACGGCGACGGTCTCGTGCTCTATGATCGGATGGCGAACCGCTGGATCCTTTCGCAGTTTGCGTTTGCCAGCTCGACCACGCCGCCCTACCACCAGCCGATCGCCGTTTCCAAAACGGGCGACCCGACCGGTGAGTATTGGGCCTATGACTTCATCACGCCCGGGAATGAATTCCCCGATTACGGCAAGATCGGCGCCTGGCCCGATGGTTATTATTTCACCGATCGTCAATTTACCAACGGCGCGGCCTACAACGGTTTCGGTTGCTTTGCTTTCGACCGGGCCAAGATGCTGGTCGGCGATTCCACGGCTTCCTACATCTACTTCAACGCCGGTCCGAATCTGAGCGATTCGTCATCAGGCATGATCCCGACGGACTACAACGGTCTAACGCCTCCTCCAGCCGGCGCACCGAACGTCTTCTCGGTCTTCTTGGACGATGCCTTCGATACCGTTGACGCGCTCCGCTTATTCGACTTCCACGCAGACTTCGCCGTTCCGGCGAACTCCACTTTCACCGAACGCCCCGAGAGTCCTCTCCCGGTGGCCGCGTTCGATTCACGGAGCCCCGGCACGTTATCTGGTTCGCGGGCCGAAATTGAACAGCCTGCACCGGCGACCACGGCAGATTACCTCAATGCCATCGGCGACCGTTTGATGCTTCGCCTGCAGTATCTCAATCGTGGCGGCACCGAGTTGCTCACGACCGTGCATACGGTCAATGCTGGCGTCATCCCGCCTCCGGGCCAGGCTCCGACGGTCTCGCAATATCGCGCCGCTACTCGCTACTACGTCCTGCAAAAAACCAGCCCGGGCGGAAACTGGTCGGTTCAAGATCAGGGAACCTATTCGCCGAACACGACGGAACGTTGGATGGGCAGCTCAACCGTCGACCACGAAGGCAACCTTGCCGTTGGGTATTCGACCTCGAGCACGAGCGTCTTCCCGTCGATCGCTTATGCCGGACGACTGGCGACCGATCCTCCGGGCATGCTCTCGCAGGGTGAGGCAACCATGTTCGCCGGCACCGGCGTCCAACTCGGAACCAGCAACCGCTGGGGCGATTACACCGCGATGACGCTCGATCCGACGGATGATTCGACCTTCTGGTACACCAACGAGTACTACAACACCAGCCCCACCACAGGCTTCGCCTGGAAGACCAAGATCGGCGCCTTCAAGTTCGCCGGCACGGCCGCGCCCGCACAGGGCACGCTCAGTGGAACGATCACCGCCTGCGATACAGGGGCGCCGCTCAAGGACGCCCTGGTTGAAGTCACCGGTGGTCCTTCGACCGGTTTCTCTTCCACCACCAAAGCGGACGGCACCTACTCGATGAAGCTGTCGCCTGGCTCCTACCAGGCCACGGTCATTGATCCGGCGCACAATTGCGCTCCGATCGGACCGTTTGCAGTGGTTGTCAGCAACGGCGGCACGACGACGTTTGACCAATGCCTGAGTGGAGTGGCCGAGTTTGTCTTCACCTCCAGCGCGGTTTCTCCTACTGGCGGTAACGGCAATGGGATCATCGAACCGAATGAATGTAACAACCTCGACCTAACGATTCTGAACGATGGTTGCTTGCTGGGGTCTGCTGTCTCAGCAGTCCTCTCCACGACCACGCCGGAAGTGACGATCGCCCAGCCGAATTCGGCTTATCCCGACACGGCCGAAAACACCATGTCGGTGAATTCGACACCGTTCCAGGTCAGCACCTCGGGCTCGTTCGTTTGCGGCACCACGATCGACTTCACCCTGACCGTCAACTATACGGGCGGTTCTTCGGTGATGAACTTCTCGATCGGGACTTGCGCCCAACCGCCCGTGGTCGTGAATGGCTCTTTGGATGCCAGTGACCCCGTGCAAGAAGGTCGTCTGGCTCGTAATGCAGTCGCCAGCGCTTGCGGCCCGGCCAAAGTCTGCCCCGGCATCTTCGGCACCGGCAATCGTCGTTACGACGTCCTCAACTTCCAAAACGGCCCCGGCGCGGCCTGCGTAACGATCAAGACCACGGCACCGAATGGCACGGCGACTCAGCCGATCCTTCCGGTGGCGTACTTGAATAGTTACATCCCGCCAACCGTGGGGAACACGGGCACCATCTGCACGAACTATCTTGGCGATCCGGGTGGAAGCCCCAACACCGTCAACACCTTCTCGGTGAACGTGCCGGCGATGGCCAACCTCGTCGTGGTGGTGGAGGAAGCTAACGCTGCTCAGGCCCCGGGTGCACCTTACACCGTAGAGGTCACAGGTCTCGTCGGTAACGGAATTGGTAATGGAGTTTGCGCTACGCCAACTCCGACTCCGACTCCGACTCCGAACGCCAACGCCAACGCCAACCCCGACGCCGACTCCGACTCCGACTCCGACGCCAACCCCAACGCCGTCTGCGAACCTCGTGAGCGCCGCATCGCGGGTGACCCAGGGAGGAGCCGGTTCCTTCGACATTAACATGCCGCTCAGCGGTCCCTCGGGCGTTGAAGATCGTATCTCCAGCACCTACACCGCCGTCTTCACCTTTGACGGGCCGATCACTTCCGGAAATGTCAGTGTGCAGAGCGGCACGGCAACAGTTGGTGCGGTCACCGCCAGTGGAAACGAACTGCGAGCGGAACTCTCCGGTGTGGCTGACGTGCAAAACGTCGTCCTCCAAGTCGGAAACATTGACGGCGACGGACTGCCTCACGGTGACGTTCCGTTCGGTTTCCTCTCGGCCGATGTGAATGCCAGCCGGGTCGTGGATAAACCGGACATCAACAGCATCAAGGCCAATCAAGGCGCTGTGAATGCCGGAAACTTCCGTAACGACATCAACGCCGACGGCGTCATCGCTCGCGCCGATGCCCAACTGGTTAAACCCAGGAAGGGTAATTCGATCCCGTAACCCGAAACGGCAATAACATATCGCTCCCGGAGTCGTCCTAGCCGACTCCGGGAAGCTTGTGAGAGAGCTCGCAACAGAGGGCATTCAGCGGAAACGCTGGATGCCCTTTGCGCGTTTTGAGCGCGCGCAGATTTTTCTTTCGCTTGAATTGCCTTCCGAATGACCGGAAGTTTTTCCATGCTTACCAAAGACGCTGCCGTCGTGACGCCGCCCATGAAACCCGGTTCGGCCCAGCAGGCCGCTGCGGCCAGAAGTTCGGCCGCGAAATCGCTCCAGATTTATATCGATGGCGAATTCTTCGACCAGGCCGAGGCCAAGGTCTCGGTCTTCGATCACGGCCTGCTTTATGGCGATGGCATTTTTGAAGGCATCCGCTTCTACAACGGCCGCGTCTTTCGCATGCAGGAGCACATGGATCGTCTTTGGGAATCGGCCCGCTCCATCTGCCTCGAGATTCCGATCTCGCGCCAGGAAATGGATGAGGCATTGCTCGAAACCATCCGGCAAAACGACCTCCGCGATGGCTACGTCCGCCTGATCGTGACCCGCGGCGTCGGCAATCTCGGCCTCAATCCCGCGCAATGTAAGCAACCGAGCATCATCATCATTGCCTCGACCATCGCGCTCTATCCCGAGGAAGTTTACAGACGCGGCCTGACCGTCGTCACCGTCGCTACCCGGAGGATGGGACCGGCGACTTTGAATCCCGCGATCAAGTCGCTCAATTATCTCAACAACGTCCTCGCCCGCATCGAGGCCAATCTGGCCAACGCCGACGAAGCGCTGATGCTGAACGACGCCGGCAACGTCGCCGAATGCACCGCCGACAATGTCTTCATCGTGAAACGCGGCCAGATCATGACGCCGCCGATTACGGCGGGCGCCTTGCGCGGAATCACGCGTTCGGTTGTCTTCGACATCGCGCAGGAGCTCGGGATTCCAATCTCCGAACCGGAGCTGACCCGGCACGATATCTACATCGCGGACGAAGCCTTCCTCACCGGCACCGCCGCGGAAGTCATCCCCATGATCAAGGTCGACGGCCGCATGATCGGCGACGGCAAGCCGGGCGAGATCACCAACCGCGCGATTGCGCGCTTCCGCGAGTTGACACGCGAAAGCGGGACCCCGATTTTTTCGGAGTGATCGGACTCGCGTCGCAAGAAATCGGAGCGGCCTCGCGCGCCACCTGCCGGTTGAATTTTTTCGCCACTTTGTGGTCTAATTGATCAGCCATGCTCTGCGACGTTTGTAAATGCAATGACGCAACGGTTTTTCTGACTCAGATTCTCGAGGGAAAAATGCAGAAGGTGAACCTGTGCGATGCCTGCTCGAAAGAGAAGGGCGTCCAGGACCCAACCGGCTTCGCCCTCGCCGACTTATTGTTAGGCATCGGCGCCGCCGAGGAGATCGAGAAAGGCGCGCCGACCCAGAAATGCCCCGTTTGCGGTTTCACCCAGGCGGATTTCAAGAAGACCGGGCGGCTCGGTTGCAGTGAATGCTATCAGACGTTTTCCGAAGGCCTCGGCACGCTTCTCAAGGCGATGCATAAGGGAACCGAACATGTCGGCAAATTGCCGGAGCGCGCCGCGCGCCAGATGGAACTAACCGACAAGATGCGCGCGTTGAACGACCATCTCGAGAAGGCGGTCGCCGAAGAGAATTACGAAACCGCCGCAACCTTGCGCGACCAGATCAAGCAACTCGAACACGAGATGGCGAGCTGACGATGAAGTTCGCGCAAGTCATGTCGAGCGCCGGAGAGTGGCTCCGCGGCGAGGGGCCGCACCACCAGGTTGTGGTCAGCAGCCGCGTCCGGCTCGCGCGCAACTTGCGCCATCGCTCTTTTCCCGGCTGGGCGAAAAAAGCGGAGCGCACCCTCATTCTCGAACAGATCAAACCGCGCGTGGAAGAGCTGCCGGAAATGCAGGACTCATTTTCCGAGTTGCTGCAGGACCTTTCCGCGCTCGAGAAGCAGGTCCTGGTCGAGCGCCACCTCATCAGCCGCGAGCACGCCGCAAAAGGAATCGGCAGCGCGGTCACGATGAACCGCAAACAAACCCTCAGCATCATGATCAACGAAGAGGATCATTTGCGGATGCAATCGATTCGCTCGGGGCTGCAGCTGAAGAACGCTTTCAAGCTGGTCGACAAAGTCGACAGCACACTCGAGGGCAAGCTCGACATTGCCTACGATCAGCACCTCGGTTACCTCACCGCCTGCCCCACCAACGTCGGCACCGGGATGCGCGCTTCCGCCATGCTTCATTTGCCCGGCCTCGTCCTGAGCGACTTGATTAATCAGGTCATCCAGGCCGTGAACAAGATCGGCCTCGCCGTCCGCGGTCTCTACGGGGAGGGAACAGAGGCGATGGGCAACCTTTTCCAGATCTCAAACCAGACCACGCTCGGTGAAAAAGAAGACGAAATCATCGCGCGCCTGACCAAGGTGATCGAGACCATCATCGAGAAGGAGCACGACGCTCGCCAGATGCTCATCCAAAAAAAGCCCGACACGCTTTGGGACCAAATCGGTCGGGCATACGGTGTGCTTACTTATGCTCATGCGATGACCTCGAAGGAGGCGCTCAACTTGTTATCCGTCATGAAACTCGGCGTAGACCTCGGCGCGTTCCCCGAAGAGCGGCGTCTTCCGATCGACGAGCTCTTCATCGAAACGCAGCCGGCCCATCTGCAAAAGACATCGCAACAGAAACTCAACGCCGAAGAACGCGACTTCCTCCGCGCCGAAATCATCCGCGGTCGTTTGAAACTCTTTCCCAAACCTGATATGGGTAAAGTGGCGCGGGAGCCCGAAGACGACGGCAAACCTTCCGATTCCAATCATAATGAATAATTTTACTCCTCGGGCACAGCAGGTCCTCGCGCTGGCTCGGAAAGAAGCGGATCGCTTCAACCACAATTACGTCGGCACCGAGCATCTCCTCCTCGGGCTGATCAAGCTCGGCCAGGGCGTCGCCGTCAACGTGCTCCAGAAAATGGGGCTCGATCTCGAGACCGTCCGGATGGAAGTCGAAAAACAGGTCGGCTCCGGCCCGGAGACGAAGATGGTCGGCAACATTCCCTACACGCCGCGGGTCAAGAAAGTCCTCGCGCTCGCGGGCAAAGAAGCGCGCGCCCTCAATCATTCCTATGTCGGCACCGAGCACATCCTGCTCGGCCTGCTGCGTGAAGGTGAAGGCGTTGCTGCTCGCGTTCTCAAAAGTCTCGAGGTCGATATCGAGCGCACCCGCAACGAAATCCTGAAGGAACTCGATCCGAATTTCACTCCGCCGGAAGGCGAGCCGGAGATGGGCGCCACAGGCGAACCGACTTCCAAAAAAGATGTCAAGACGCCGGCTCTCCGCGCCTTTGGCCGCGACTTGACCGATCTGGCGAAAAAGAGCGAACTCGATCCGGTCATCGGCCGGCACAACGAAATCGAGCGCGTCATCCAGGTCCTCTGCCGCCGGACGAAAAACAACCCGGTATTGTTAGGCGAAGCCGGGGTCGGCAAGACCGCAATCGTCGAAGGCCTCGCTCAGGAAATTGCCAGCGGCAACGTGCCGGAACTTTTGCGCGACAAAAAAGTCATCACCCTCGACCTCGCCTTGATGGTCGCCGGCACCAAATATCGCGGACAATTCGAAGAGCGAATCAAAGCGGTGATGGACGAAATTCGCCGTTCCAAGAACGTCATCCTTTTCATCGACGAGTTGCACACCATCGTCGGAGCCGGATCGGCCGAAGGCGCGATGGATGCGTCAAACATCATCAAACCCGCGCTCAGCCGCGGCGAGTTGCAGTGCGTCGGCGCGACCACCTTGAACGAGTACCGCAAATACATCGAGAAAGACGCGGCGCTCGAACGGCGTTTCCAGACCGTCAAAGTCGAAGCTCCGACGGTCGACGAGGCGATCCTCATTTTGAAAGGCCTGCGTCCGAAGTACGAGGCCCATCACAAGGCCAAACTGACCGACGAAGCGCTCGAGCAGGCAGTGAAACTTTCCGAGCGTTACATCACCGGTCGTTTTCTGCCCGACAAGGCGATCGACGTCATGGACGAAGCCGGCGCCCGCGCCCGGATCAACGCCATGACCCGTCCGCCCGACGTCAAGGAAATCGAAAGAGAGATCGAAGAGATCCGGGTTGAAAAAGAAGCCGCGATCAAGGCGCAGGATTTCGAAAAAGCCGCCGCTCTCCGCGACAAGGAGAAGCAGGCCAAGGAGAAATTGGAACGCATCCTCGGCGAATGGCGCGAACAGCGCGAAGAAAAGGAAGTGCTCGTGACCGCCGAGGACATGATGCACATCATCTCGAAAGTGACCGGGGTTCCGCTCCAGAAGATGGAGCAGAAGGAAACCGCGAAACTTCTCGCGATGGAAGCCGACATCAAGCAGCGCGTCATCGGCCAGGACGAAGCCGTCACCGCGATCAGCAAAGCGCTCCGCCGTTCCCGCGCCGACCTGAAAGATCCGAAACGCCCGATCGGTTCGTTCGTCTTCCTCGGCCCGACCGGCGTCGGCAAGACCTTCCTCGCCCGCACCCTGGCCGAGTTTATGTTTGGCGACTCCGATGCGCTCATTCAGATCGACATGTCGGAGTACATGGAAAAATTCACCGCCTCGCGTCTGATCGGCTCGCCTCCCGGTTACGTCGGTTACGAGGAAGGCGGCCAGCTTTCCGAAGCCGTCCGGCGCCGGCCTTATTCGGTCGTGCTTTTCGACGAAATCGAAAAAGCGCACCCCGACGTAATGCATCTCCTGCTCCAGATTTTGGAGGAAGGAAAAATTACCGACTCGTTAGGCCGGAAAATCGATTTCCGGAACACGATCATCATCATGACCTCGAACGTCGGCGCCGAACTGATCAAGCGCCAGACGACGATGGGCTTCGGCGCCTCGAATCGCGACGAAGCAAACTACGAAGTGATGCGGGAGAAGATTCTCGAGGAAACCAAGCGTGTCTTTAAGCCGGAATTCCTCAATCGGCTCGATGAGATCATCGTCTTCCACACCCTCGAGAAACCCGACCTGCTCCAGATCGTCGACCTCGAGGTGAACAAGGTGAAGCGTCGCCTCCAGCTCAAGGAGATCGAGATCGCGCTCGACCACGCGGCCCACGAATTCGTCATCGAAAAAGGTTACGACCCGACCTACGGCGCTCGCCCGATGCGGCGCGCGGTCGAGCGTTACCTCGAGGATCCGCTGGCGGAAGAGCTGCTCAAGGGCAACGTCAAGGCAGGCGACCTGGTCCAGGTCACGGTGGAAAACGCCAAGCTCGTTTTCAAAGTCGCCGAGCCGCACGACAACGCCGCCGCCAGCGCAAGCTGATTCCATCCCGCTCGTTCTATTCCGTGCCGCTGTAGACGCTTCCCTCTGGGAAGCGCGGGCGTTGGCCATTCTTGCAATTGAGATTCCCCCCGCGTTTCGCAGAGCGAAAACGTCTACAAGGCGGTTTTCTGGTTCGTTAGGCCCGCGGGTGCGCGTCGGCGTAAGCCTTCTTCAAGCGCTCGGTCGTGACGTGGGTGTAAATCTGCGTGGTCGAGAGACTGGCGTGGCCTAACAATGCCTGGACGCTGCGCAAATCCGCCCCGTTATCGAGCAAATGGGTGGCGAAGCTATGCCGCAACTTGTGCGGACTGACCGCAATCGGGATCGAAGTGTGGCGCAGGTAACGTTTCAGGATGAGCCAGATGGAGCGCGGTGAAATCCGGCGGCGCCCCTTGTTCAGGAAAAGCGGACCGCTGTGGACGTTGGCCACCGCGCGATAGCGCGAGACGGCTGCGAGCGCGGGCGCGCCGATCGGGCAAACCCGCTCCTTGCGCCCTTTGCCGAGGACGCGCACGGACTCGGTATAGAGGTCGAGATCGCTCACATTGAGCGACGCGAGCTCAGCCAGACGCAACCCGCTGCTGTAAAAAACTTCCATGATCGCGACATCGCGTTGCGGCATCCAAACCGGTGCGCTTTTGAGCTTTTTCACCTGGAGCGGGGCGGCGAGAAGCTCCGCCATCTGCGTCTGGGTGAGGACAAGCGGGAGCTTCTTCTCCGCTTTCGGGAGTTGAATCTCGCGCACCGGATCTTTCGTTAGGCGATTCCGCGCCGACGAGAAAGCGATAGAAGCTGCGCAGAGCGGAGAACTGGAGCCGGATATAGGAGCGGGCCTGTTTCCGCTTCATCAGCTCAAAGAGATAATCGCGAAAATGCTGCGCGCTGCATTGCCGCCAGCCCGGCGCGCCGGTCTGGGCCTGGAAATCGCGCAAAGCGTCGCGATAAATTCGCAGAGTGCGGGGGGAGGCGTTGCGCTCGACCTCGAGGAAGCCGAGGAATTCCTCCGCCAGTTTGTCCCTGGCCGGGCGCGCGGTCGTTAGGCCGGAGGCTTTCCGGCTATTCAGGTTTTTCGATTTTATAGCGGTTATCACCCGTGCCGCTGTATTGGCTCTTGAAGATCGGCGGCGGATTCATCGAGATCAGTTCGTAGCCCTTGAGGACAAACTCCGGGTAAATGCCATTGCTCGCCGGTTCGTAAACTTTATCGCCACTGAAAAAGCCGTTCAGCCGGTATTCGTAGCCGTTATCGAAACCGAAATTTATCTGCTCCCGGTCGGGCGCGAGCCGCTGGTTTTCGTTCAACATGACCAGCTGCGCGCTGCTCCAGGGCTGGCCCGGGCGGCGCACGTAGCCCCAGAATTTGTAGTCCCGCTTGAAATAGCGCCGGCCGATATAGTAGTCGCCGGGTGGTTCCGCCTGGATGCGCTGGTGCATCGCGATTCGCGCCTGCTGGATTCCTTCCGGCATCGTCTGGCAGCCGGCGAAAAAAACGAGACTAACGAGGAGCGTCTTAAGCGGGTGAAATTTCATCAGGCGAATGGATGGCATCATCTATCGCAGCTTGGCTGCTCCCGCAATCAGTCGTCTGCTCCGGCGCGCGGGCGCGCAATTGAGTTTTGCATCGCCTGCGCATGCTGGTTAGACTGGCCTTCACCATGATCGAACTCGAAGTCTACGCGGCTGGTGTGCGCGACTTGAACAAGATTCTGGAGCTCGATCACCAGCTCGAGGCGGTCGCGGGGCTGCGTTACAAGGTCGATAGCAACCACGACATCGTTTATCTCGAGCTCGACGAGCCGACCGTCACGGTGCGCGAGATCCGCAGCATTTTTTCGAAGCTTGGGCTGGAGCCGCGTTTCGTGGGAGAGATTCCACCGGAGCTGCGGCCGCGCTCCAAGACACAACTCCTCAGTGCCTGATCCGCCGCGAGGCGCGGGGCGCTCCGCGACTCCGGATTGAACCCGCATGGTTGCCCGATTTTTCACCGGCATCGGCGCGATCGTTCTCTCGTTATTCATTTATCTCGGCGAACTCGTCGTGCTCGTCGCCGAGACGATGCGCTCGGCGGTCACGCACCGGATGCGCTGGCGACTCTTCCTGCGGCAGATGGTCGACATCGGATTGCACTCGCAATTGGTCGTCGTCATCACCGGCGGGTTTACCGGGGCGGTTTTCGCGGCCCAGACTTATTTTCAGTTCAATAAACTCGGAGTCGCTTCCGGGGTCGGCGCGGTCGTCTCGGCGGCGCTTTTTCGCGAGCTCGGCCCGGTCTTGACCGGCCTGATGGTCACCGGCCGGGTCGGCGCGGCGATGTCGGCCGAAATCGGCACGATGAAGGTGACCGAGCAGATCGACGCCCTGCGCGCGCTCGCCGTCCATCCGGTCGACTACCTGGTCGTGCCGCGGATGCTGGCGATGATGATTTCGATGCCGCTGCTGGTGGCGGAATGCATCTTTTTCGGCCTGGTCGCGGCCTATCTCGTCTCGGTCAATCTGCTCGACATCAGCGGCCCGTATTACATCGCCAACATGGTGCGCTGGACCCTGATGCGCGACATCATCATGGGCCTGACGAAAGGTTTTTGCTTTGCCATCCTGATCGTTTTCATCAGTTGCCACAAGGGCCTGCACAGCCGCGAAGGCGCGGTCGGCGTCGGGCGCGCCACGACCGAGGCAGTGGTCAATTCTTCGCTCGCGATTTTGATCTCGAATTTTTTCCTGACCATGTTTCTCAACGTTATTTTTCCCGCCGGATGGCAATGACCCAGCCAGCCAGCGCGCCCGCCGCCGGGAGCGAGCGGCAGAGCCCGCCGATGATCGCGGTCCGCGGCTTAAAGAAGCGCATCGGGACGCAGGAGATTTTGCGCGGCGTCGATATCACAGTGGGCACCGGCGAGACCCTCGTCATCATCGGCCGGAGCGGCGGGGGAAAGAGCGTCCTGTTGAAAAACCTCATCGGGCTGATGCAGCCTAACGAGGGCGAAATCTGGATCGACGGCCAGAACATCATCGGCTTGGGCGAACGCCAGCTCGCCAGCATCCGGCGCAAGGTCGGCATTCTTTTCCAGGGCGGCGCGCTTTTCGATTCCATGACGGTGGAGGAAAACATCGCCTTCCCTTTGCGCGAAGCGGGCGAGCGCAACCAGCAGATCATCGCGCAAAAGATCGCGGAGATGCTGGAAGTGATCGAACTCGAGGGGCAGCAAAAGAAGATGCCGGTCAACCTCAGCGGCGGGATGAAAAAGCGGGTCGGCCTCGCCCGTGCCATCATCAACAAGCCCTCCTGCATTCTCTACGACGAGCCGACGGCCGGGCTCGATCCGGTCGTTTCGGACAGCATCAACCGCCTCATCCGCCGGCTGCAGGAGCGCTACCGCGTCACCAGCGTGGTCGTGACGCACGACATGAAGAGCGCCTTCCACGTCGGCGATCACATCGCCTACCTGCACGAGGGGCGAATTTACTTTTACGGGACCCCGGCGGAAATTCAGGCTTCGCCGGACCCGCTCATCCAGGACTTCTTAATCGGGCGCGCCAGCCGCGCGGACTAACGACATGAACGAACAGGATCGCGGTTTGGAATTGAAGGTGGGGATTTTTGTCGCCGTCGGGCTGGCCGTCCTGGCCGCGCTCGTGGTGCAGTTCGGCCGGCTCGGCGAAGGCTTCAAGAAATACTACAGCCTCACCGTCCACTTTTCCGATGCGAGCGGGTTGCTGAAGAATTCCGACGTCCTCATGGGCGGGGCCAAGGTCGGACAGGTGGCGGGCGCGCCCCGTCTGGTCACGGTCGGGCGCGGGGTTGAGGTGCCGCTGAAGATTTTCGATTTCGTCAAGATTCCGGTTGGCAGCTCGATCACGGTCGGGAGCTCGGGATTGTTAGGCGATCGCTTCGTCGCGATCTTTCCACCGACCGAGAAACCGACGGCTTACATCGCCAAAGGGGCGCGGGTCGAAGGCGCGCGCGAGAAAGGCCTCGACGACATCACGAAGGAAGGCGGGGCGCTGATCAAGGACCTGCGCGGCACGATCGCTAAAATCGACATCGCGGTGAGCAAGCTGAACGGAGACGCGCTTTCCCCGGCCAACATGGATCACCTGAAGGAGACCTTCGCCAATCTGAGCAAAACGACCGCGGCGCTGGCCGAGTCCTCGAAAAAGATCGACGGCGTAATCGAGAAAGCGGACGGGACGATGGGCTCGGCGAAGGAGGCGGCGGAGAAAATCGAGGCGGCCGCGGCCGATGCCCAGAAGACGGTGCAGGCGGCCAGCCGAATCCTGAACGAGGCCACGAAAGGGGACGGATTGGTCCCATTGTTGCTTACGAATGAAGCCGTGGCGAACGACCTGCGTGCTCTCATCAGTAACCTGCGGCGTCACGGCGTCCTCTTTTACCGGGACAGCGCCGCCAGGCTCGCGCCGCCGCCCGAAAGCACGCCCGTTCCACGTCGCAGATCAAATCGTTAGGCTGGCATGACCCCGCTCCTCACCATCAATCTTTTGCGGGTCCTTTTCGTTACGTTTGCCGGGGTCGTCGGCGCGCTCGTTTCGGTCGAGGTCCAGGAGAACGCCATTCCGGGACTGCTTATCGGGCTCGTTTTTGGACTCGTTCTCGTCCTGGCCGATCGGCTCCTCAAGGGCCTTTCCCTGCGCGCTTTTTCCTCCGCCACGCTCGGGCTGCTCCTCGGTCTCTTCCTCGCCAATCTGCTCATCGCCTCCCAGGTCCTGCGGTATCAGTCGGAAGAAACGCAATGGGTCGCCCGGCTCATCGTCTACTGCACGTTTGGCTACCTCGGCACCATGCTGGCGATGCGGAGCAGCCGCGATGAATTTTCGCTCATCATTCCCTACGTCCGATTTGCCCGCGAAATGACCCAGCACGAGCCGCTCGTCATCGATACCAACGTCATCATCGACGGACGCATCGCCGATCTCTGCGCGACCGGTTTTCTGAGCCGGGCACTCATCGTGCCGCGCTTCGTTCTCGGCGAGCTGCAGCTCCTGGCCGATGCCCACGATCCGATCAAGCGCGAGCGCGGCCGGCGCGGGCTCGATATTTTGAATCAGCTCCAGCAATCGCGCGAAATCGATCTCACCATCCACGACAGCGGGCTCGACGAGAGCGAACTCCCGGTCGACGCCCGGCTCGTCCGGGTCGCGCAAGTGCTCCAGGCGCGGCTTTTGACCAACGACCAGGCCCTCGGGAAAGTGGCCCGCCTGCAGCAGGTGCCGGTGTTGAACCTGACCGACCTCGCCCAGGCCTTGCGACCGGTGGTGGTGGCGGGCGACGAACTGGAGTTGAATCTGGTCAAGGAAGGCCGGGACCATCATCAGGCGGTCGGTTATCTGCCCGACGGCACGATGATCGTGGTCAACCAGGGCCGCCCGCACATCGGGCGGGTGGCGACGGTCGTGGTCTCGAGCGCCCTGCAAACCGGCGGGGGCCGGCTCATTTTCGCGGAGCTAAAGGAGAACTCGCGCGTGCGCGCCGCGCTGCAAGTGTTGTAGACGTTTCGCTCTGCGAAACGCGGGCGTTGATTTTGCGGCGGAGCACAGGCTCGCGTTTCGCAGAGCGAAACGTCTACAACCCGACGGCGCTTCGCACTCGTGCCATCACGACATTCGCGATCGCGTTCGCTTTCCCCGCGCCTCTGGTCAGGACGTCATCGATGTAATCCGGTTGCGCCAGGATCTCCTCCCGCCGTTGCCGCATCGGGGCGAAAAACTCCCAGAGCTTCCCAAAAAGCTGCTTCTTGAAATCACCGTAGCCGGTTCCGCCCTCTTCGAAGGCGGCGCGCATCGCGCCCGTTTCCTCCGGCGTCGCGACTAACGAATAAAGTTGGAAGATGGACGAGGCCGCCGGGTCCTTCGGCGCCTCGACCGGCGTCGAGTCGGTCACGATGCTCATGACCCGTTTCCGCATCTCCTTTTCCTCGGCGAAAATGTCGATCGTGTTGCCGTAGCTCTTGCTCATCTTCTGCCCGTCGAGGCCGGGCACGGTCTGGGTTTGCTCATGGATCCGCGGCTCCGGCACGCGCAGGATTTCGCCGTAGGTTTCATTGATCTTGATCGCGAGATCGCGCGTGATTTCGACATGCTGTTTTTGGTCGCGCCCGACCGGCACAACCTCGCTGTCGTAGATGAGAATGTCCGCGGCCATCAGCACCGGATAGGAAAAGAGCCCGACCGAAGCCGGCAGCCCGCGCGCAACCTTGTCCTTGTAGGAATGCGCGCGCTCCAGCAGTCCCATGGGCGCGACCGTGCCCAGGATCCAGGTCAGTTCCGTGACCTGCGGCACGTCCGATTGAAGAAAGAGCGCGGCTTTTTCCGGGTCGAGCCCGCAGGCCAGGAAATCGAGCGCGACCCGCCGGCTGTTGGCGCGCAGGGCCGCGGGATCACGCAGACTCGTTAGGGCGTGATAATTGGCGATGAAATATAGCGCCTCGCCCTCCGCCTGGAGCGCGATCGCGGGCCGCATCATGCCAAAGTAATTGCCGATGTGCAGGACGCCGCTCGGTTGAATGCCGGAAAGGATGCGCATGAGAAGAGGCCCGACTTTCCACGCTGGAAGGGGAAGGATCAACCGCAGAGAACAACCGGCAGGCCGACGAAAAAGGCCGGACCAGCGGGGCACACGGCCTGCTCAAAAGAGGGAGATGGCCACGCTCCTGCTCTACGTGATCCTGCTCGCGCTTCCGGCGGGTGGGTGCTTTCTCGTCTCGCGCAGGCACTTTTCGTTGCACGGGCATTTCCTGCGGCGGCGGCTGCAGCCCGGGGCGCCGATCGTCTATCGCATGGCCGCAAGCTCGAGCCGGCCGCCCGCCCGGGAAGCGAGCGATATTCGTCCGGCCGAGCGCGGTGACCTTTATTATTATCTGACCAAGAAATATTGGCGGGTCGAACAGGTGCTCGAGGATGGCCGGATCGTGGCGGTGACCCCGCTCATGGAACACCACTGCCTGCGCCGCGATGATCCCAACCTGCGCAAGGCCAATCTCCTCGAGCGACTCCGCCACGGGGCGCGTTTCCCGCGGCTGGCCTGAAGACTTCGGCCTGCCTAACGACCTCCCGTGCCCAGCTCGGCGGCGAGAAAAGCGAGGGCGCCGCTCTTGACCTGGGGCCAGTTGGCGAAGGAATGGAGCTTGCCCGAGGTCGTAATCGCGGTGTAGTCGCGCACCCCGTTTGAAATGAGATGCGCCACCATGTCGTCGAGTTGCGCCGCCGGCATCACGTCGCCCGCGGAATCGACCAGATACAATGGAGCAACGGTTTTGGTCACGATCCAGGCCGGCGAAGCCGCGCGCAGGGCGACGGTGTCGCTCGTCGGGACCCCGACGTAATTTGTGACCGTGTCGATAAACAGGTCGATGTTGGGATCGTCGCTGAAATCGGAGAAATCGTACGCGCCCGAGATCCCAACGGCGGCGTCGAGCCGATCCTGGCCCGCGCTGCCGGTGGCAGCCGTCCAGACGGCGTGAGTGGCGCCGGCCGAGCCGCCGACGGCTCCGACCTTGCCGTTGGAGCGGGAATCATCGCGGGCCGCCTGCACTGCGAGGTGGACATCATTGTATTGATCGGGAAATCTGCCTAACGAGCGCTGGCCGGGAAGGCTGCCGGGCGGGGCGAGGCGGTAGTTGATCGAGTAGGCGACATAACCGGCCGCGGCCAAATCCTGCGCGGCGGTCACGACACCCGCTTCACCGGCGTCGCCGCCGACGAACCGACCCCCGTGAATAACGAGCACGGCCGGCCAGGGGCCTCGCCCGGCGGGAGTGTACACCGTCCACGTCAGCTGCGTATTATCGCTCGCGATCGCATACACTTCGGTCGGCGGCGGAGTCGGCTTTGGTTTTGCCTCGGGCGCCGCGTTGGCAGCGGTCACGGCCGCCGCGATCAGGGAGAACAACAGAGGATATTGTCTCATCAGATTTACCTTTCCTTCGACCGGCGTCGTCGAACCGCCGCCCTTATTCCTTGTTGGACCCGTTTTCCGGGTGGTTTTGTTTCAGCGACGTCGACGCCCGCCGCTGTGATTTTCTAGCGCTGGGTTTGGTCCTGGCTGGAGGTGAGGTTGTAAATTTCCAGCAGTCCAATGCCCGTTTCGCCCTCCAGATCCGACATGAGCGCGGTGTAGTTTCCGGGCGGGAGGGTAATAAGAAGAGCGGACTCCAGGGCATCGGTCGGGGCCAGCCCGGTCAGCCCGATTTCGCTCGCCTGGGTGTCGGACCAATCGTCATTCACCGAGATGGTCGTGCCCTGGCCATCGATGAGTTGCAACTGCGGGTTCGGCAATGAATTGCTGAGGCCCGCAAGCGAAGGGCCGAGGCCGCGGAAAAGCAAAGTCTCCGGCAGGGTGCCGCCGATGATGGTGCCCGCGATCATGACGCCTTCCCCGGAGTCGATCGCGCCCCGGGTCGAGATGTTGAGCAATTGCGGGAAACGGCCGGCGTCCAAATCGTAAACCTCAACCAGCGCGATATTTTGCGCGCTGTCAGTGCCGGTAACGATCGCGGTGTAGGCGCCCGGGGCGAGAGACGCGAGGATGGCGGATTCCCTTGAATCGGTCGGCGCGAGGTTGCGGTCGATGATTTCCTGGGCCTGGCCGCTGGTCATCCAATCGTCGTTCTCCGCCACGATCTGGCCGGTCGAGTTCACCAGTTGCAAGGTCGGATTAAGCAGCGCGGAGCCGACCCCGACCGCGGCCAGAGAGGGCCCGATCGCCCTAACGACGACCTCTTTCGCCGCGCCGTGCGGCCCGAGAATAAATCCGCCGATGAGCACACTGTCGCCGGTCGCAGCCCGGCCGCGGGTGGAAAGGTTGAGGAGCGAGTTGGGCGTCGCGGTCGGAGAAGGAGTCGGAGTAGGGCTCGCCGTCGGGGTGGGTGTCGCCGTCGGGGTTGGGGTGGCGCTCGGCGTCGGCGTGGGAACGGGCGTGCCGAAATTCGCCGCCAGAAATGCGATCGCGCCGGTCTTGATCGTGTCCCAATAGGCGAACGAATGAAGATTTCCCCCGATCCGCTTCGACTGGTAATTGGTCACGCCCGCGTCAGCGAGATGGGTGACCATGTTGTCCAACTGGGCGCCGGGCATCGAGTCCCCCCGCGTGTCGATGAGATAGAGCGGGGCGACGCTGGAATCCAGCACCCAGGCGGGCGAAGCCGCCTGCAGGGCGGCGGTGTCGGATTGCTCCACGCCGACATAGTTGGTAACGGCGTCGATAAACGTTTCGAGATTCGGATCGGGGCTGAACTCGGCAAAATCGTAAGCGCCGGAAAGTGAGACACCCACGTCGAGGCGATCTTCTCCGGGCGTGCCGGTCGCGGCCACCCAGGCGGTATGGGTTCCGCCCGCCGACCCGCCCACCGACCCGACCTGGCCGTTGCCGCGGGCATCATTTCGCGCCGCCTGCACCGCCAGGTGCACGTCGTCGTATTGATCGGGAAATCGTCCGGACGAAGTCTGACCCGGGAGGAACCCCGGAGGCGCAAGCCGGTAGTCGATGGTGAAGGCGATGAAACCCGCATCTGCCAAATCTTGAGCACATCCTGCCACGCCCGCGTCCTCTGGATCTCCGCCGACAAATCGGCCACCATGGATGACCAGAACAGCCGGCCAGGGCCCCGTGCCGGACGGCGTATAGACCGTCCATTGCAGCGGCGTCCCGTCACTTGCGAAAGCGTAGGTTTCAGGGGCGGTCGGGGAATTATCGCCGGATTGCCCGGCGAATGAGAACGGGGCGACAATGCAGAAAGCACATAAGAAAAGGAAAAATTTCACGTCGTCTTTTCCCTACCCGCGTACCGGGGCCGGCGCCACCGTCAAATCGGTAACTTTTTTGTGACATCACCGACAGTCTGCCACTGGCAAAATGTTTCCCCTCAGCTTAGAGATGGCGGGTGAAAAAACCGCCGCAGCATTTCCATTTCCTCGGGATCTGCGGCACCGCCATGGGCGGGGTGGCGGCGGCCTTGCGCGAGCGCGGCTGCATCGTGACCGGCTCGGATGAAAAGGTTTACCCGCCGATGTCCGATTTCCTCCGGTCCAGGGGAATCGCCTTGAGCGAGCCCTATCGCGCGGAGAATTTGCCGGGCGACGCCGAGGTGGTGGTGATCGGGAACGCGATCAAGCGCGGCAACCCGGAAGTGGAAGCGGTCCTGAACCGCAAACTTTATTACCTCTCGCTGCCGGAGGTGCTGAAGGAGTTTTTTTTGCGCGGAAAACACAACCTCGTCGTCACCGGCACGCACGGGAAAACGACCACGAGCGCGCTTCTCGCCTGGATGTTGACCGTCGGTGAACTGGAGCCGGGCTATGTCGTGGGCGGGCTGCCGCGCAACCTCGGGCAGGGCGCGCTCTTCAACGATTCGAAACATTTCGTGATCGAGGGCGACGAATACGACAGCGCCTTTTTCGACAAACGCTCCAAGTTCATCCACTACCTCCCGGAGCTGCTCATCCTCAACAATATCGAGTTCGATCACGCGGATATTTTCGACGATCTCGAGGCGGTGAAGTTGAGTTTCCGCCGGCTGGTCAACATCGTGCCGCAAAACGGGATGATCCTGCTCAACGGCGACGATGCGAACTGCCTTGAAGTCACCCGCGATTGCCTCGCGCCGCTCGTCGGGGTGGGCTTTTCCGAGAATTGCGCGGAGCGGATCCGCGAGGTCAGCTATTCCGCCAACGGTTCTCGCTTTTCGTTAGGGGAAACGACTTTTGAATCCCCGCTCATCGGCGAGTTCAATGTCCGCAACGCGGCCATGGCGGCGGTCGCGGCCCGTTTCTACGGCCTCACGCCCGAGGTCATCCAGACCGCCCTGACCAGTTTCGAAGGGATTGCGCGCCGCCAGGAAGTGCGGGGAAGCGCGCGCGGGGTGACCGTGATCGACGATTTCGGGCATCACCCGACGGCGATCCGGGAAACGTTAGGCGCGCTGCGCCATCGTTACCCGGGGCACCGGCTCTGGGCCATTTTCGAGCCGCGCTCCAACACCACCCGGCGGGCGGTTTTCCAGCAGCAATTGCCCGAGGCGCTGCAGCTGGCCGACGGCGTTTTCATCGCCCAGATCGCGGGCCTGGAGCAGATTCCGGAAGGCGAACGGCTTCATCCCGAAGCGGTCGTCGCGGCCATCGCCGAGGCGGGCCGGTTAGCGTTCTACGAGCGCGACGCGGCGGCGATTCTCGATCGGCTCGTGCCGCTGCTTCAGCCTAACGACGTCGTCGCCATTTTCAGCAACGGCGGTTTCGATGGCATCCACGAAAAGCTGCTCGAACGCCTCCGCAAATAGTCTGGGGAGCACGGGCTGCCAACCCGTCGTTCGGCGCAGTCTGCGCCGAACCTGTGCGGCATGGCATGCTGGCGATCGGCCCGAAGGGCGCTCCGCGCATTGCATCCGGCGAGACTCGCCGGATGCGACGGGCTAACCGCCCGTGCTCCCCGGAGGAGCCGCCACGCGGATGGTTCCTTCAGGAAGTGTGATCGAGGACGATCCGCCAGCCTTCCGGCAGCTTGCGCAGGAGGAGGGTGAATTTTCCATGCGGCTGGTCTTCTTTGCGTTCCAGCCGCCAGCTTCCGAGAACCATCGCGGCATCGTCGCCGAGCGGGGTGATCGTTAGGCCGGAGAAGGTCAGCCGGCCCATTTTTTCCCGGTTGTCGTATTTTTTGGCATAACGATCGCGCACCGTCTGCCAGCCGTGGGTCACCTCGTCGCCGGAAACAAACGTGGTCTCGGGCGAACGGGCGTAGCCGGCCATGAAACCGTCGATCTCGCCCCGGTTCCAGGCCGCCTCCTGTTCTGCGAGCAGGCCGCGAATCGCCTCCGATGGATCCGCCCCGGCGCGCACGGAAACGGGGGCGCAGATGCCTAACGAAACGGCGAGAAAGAGCAATTGAAACTGGCGCATCAGCCGATCATTCCGCGGCGGGCCCGGCCGGTCGAGCTTTCTCCCGCGGCTAAATGTTTGACCTCCGCGCGCCAAACAATTACATACAGCCCGTGCTTCGCCGCTTCCTTTGCTGCCTCGTTCCGTTCCTTCTTTTCACCGAGGCGTTGCCCGGCCAGGCGCCCACCACCACTCCCTTCATTCCACCGCGCTCCGGCGTGCAGCCGGCCCGGCCCGGCACCACCAATCGCCCGGCCGACATGGTGACGATGCAATATCCCAACAGCGACGTCCTCGACGTCCTCCGCCTCTACGAAAACCTGACCGGGAAAAAGCTCATCATGGACAACAACGTCCAGGGCAAAGTGAACATCTTCATCGCCAAACCGCTCCCGCGCGACGAAGCGATCATCATCATCGAGAAAAATCTGGCCTTGAACGGATTTTCCCTCGTCCCGTCCGGTGGCGACATCGTCGAAGTCATCGGGGTGAACAAGAATCCGCGCGCGGCCGCGGTCCCCATCATCTCCGACCCGGCCGATCTGCCGGAGGGCGCGATGGTGGTGAGTTATCTTTTCCGCCTCAACTACGCCGACACTCAGGAATTGCAGCAGGTCCTCTCCCAGTACCTCGCCGGCATTGGCGGCCAGGCGCCGATTCTCGCTCTTCCGAAATCTTCCAGCCTCCTCATCACCCAGAGCGCGGATGTCCTGCGCAAACTGGTCGCGATGGTCGAGCAAATCGATGTCGCTCCGGCCGAAGTGACGAGCCTCTTCATCAAACTCGAGCGGGCCGATGCGCAGAAGGTGGTCGACATGTTGAAGGAAATTTTCGACAAGGGCGACCAGCCCGGTCAGCCGGTCGCGCGGCGGGTGCGCGGGGTGGTTCCGCCCGGGAATCCGCAGCAGCAGATCGCCGAGGATGATAGCGGAGCCGTTCTGTCGGAGGACTCGCTCATCGTCGGCAAGATCAAGCTCGAAGCCGATGTCCGGACCAACCGCATTCACGTCATCACCCGGCCGGTGAACCTCCCGTTTATCGAAAAACTCATCGCCGAGTTTGACGCCAACGTGGAGTTTGGCGAGCCGGTCGTGCGCCCGTTGAAATACATCGCGGCCGCCGATGTTCTGCCGGTTTTGGTCAACGCCCTGACCGAGCCGGGCGACCAGGGGCAGCAAGGCCAGCAGGGGCTGAATCCCAACCAGCGCAACCAGCCGCGGAACCAGAATCAGCCTAACAATCAACCTTTGACCGACAATACCGGCACCGGTGGTGAGAGCACGCTCCAGGTCAGTGAGCAGCTTTCGACCGAACCGACCGACACCACCCCGCAATCGATCACGGTCGGCAACACCAAGCTGATCGCCGACGCCCGGGCCAACACCATCATCGTTCTCGGGACTCGCGAAGTGGTGAGCAAGGTGACGAAGATCCTCGACGAGATGGACGTGAAAGCGCCCCAGGTCGCCCTCAGCACGGTCATCGGCGAGTTGCGGCTGAATAATGAGGAAGAGTTTGGGATCGATTATCTTTTGCAGTTTAAGAAGAACAACATCGCGCAAAGCCCCGATGTTGGGGTCGGGGGCGGCCTCCGGAATACGGGGGCGTCGATTATTGACCCGGCGAGCCTGATCACTTTCCCTGCGTTTAGCGACGCCTTAACCGCGACCAGCGGCGCGACCGCCTACGTCGCGGCCGGGAACACGCTGGCGGCAATCGTGAGGGCGCTGGAGTCGACCGGCCGTTTCCGCACCATCTCGCGCCCGACGGTCTTTACCAGTAACAACAAGAAAGCGATCATTGCTTCGGGCCAGGAGATCCCGGTGCCGACGAACACGATTTCCTCCGGGACGAGCACCATTCTGGGGGGGCTTTCTCAGCAGACAAATATTGAGTTCAAGAAGGTCGCGTTGCAGTTGGAGGTGGTTCCACTGATCAACTCGGAAAACGAAGTGTCGCTCGATATTTTGCAGAAGGTCGACAGCGTGGCGGGCACAACCCGAATCGATAACAATAGTATTCCGACCATCTCGACTCGCTACATCAAGACCACCGTCGCCGCGCCTAATCGATCGACTGTCGTCCTCGGCGGCCTGATCATGGACCGGAACGATCGCGCCCGGAGCGGCTTCCCGATTCTCAGTCGCCTCCCGGTCGTCGGGGCGCTCTTCAGCACCACGAACAAAACCAAGGAACGCAACGAGCTCATCGTGCTGATGCGCCCGGAAGTGACCCTGACCAAACTCGACATGTATCGCCTGCGCGAAAAGCAGGAGAGCAAGACGCATTTCGGTCCCGAGCTGGAAGAAGATGATTGTCCCGATTGCCCCGCGGTGATCGATGGCAAGGCTTTGCCACCGCCGGATCTTCCGATGGTAAAATAAACTGCTTTTCGTTATGCGCCGCTTTTTGATCCTGCTTCTGGTTACATCCTGCCTCCTGCCGATCTGCTCCCGGGCGGATCGATTTTCTTTCTACACCGACCCCCTGGCCCAGACCGATGAGTTCGGACGTTTGCATCAGAGTCCGCACGTTAATCGCACCGATTTCGCGCCGCGCTACCCGTCGCGTTATGCCTATTACTTTATCCCGAGCGCAACGCTTGTCGGCGATGTCGCCTACGTCGGGGCGCTCCAGACTGCGCTCTACCGGAATGGTTATTATTGCGGCCCGATCGACGGCGTCTTCTCCGCCGAGGTCAGTGTCGCGATCGCGAAGATGCAGAAGAATTATTCCCAGCGCGTCACCGGGACGCTGACCCTCGGCGTTCGCCGCGGGCTGCATTTGCCGTAGATTTGCAGCATGAGCCCCGCTCTCAGTAAATCCCTCGTCGACATCCTCCTCGCCAGCGGCGTCCCGTCGCGGGACGAAGCGACCGAGCTCGCGGCCAATCTCAATGGCAGCTCCTGGACCGCCGACGTTCTCAACTCCGGGAAAGTCGACGAGCAGCTTTTCCTGAAGGCGATCGGCGAGTTTTTCAGCGTCCCGGTCGTCTCGATCGACGCCAAGAGCATCGAGCGCGCGACCTTGCTCGTGCTGCCGAGCCGTTTTGTTTTCCAGCACCACATCCTGCCGATCGAGATCAAGGACAACGCGATCGTCCTCGCGACTTACGATTTGTTTAACTCGACCGGGCGCCAGCTCGCTTCGCAGTTGCTCGACAAACCGGCGGAGTGGGTCCTCGTCCCGCGCGCACAAATCCTGCGCGCCATGAAAACGCTCTACGGCGTCGGCGCGGAAACGTTCGACGAAATTCTCAAGACGAATCGCTCCTTCGAAGCGCTCCAGGACATCGAGACCAGCACCGACTTGAACGCCGACGATCCGGAAGCGTCGGTCGTGAAGTTCGTCAACCAGATCATCCGCGAGGCGATCCACGAGCGCGCGACCGACATTCACGTCGAGCCGCTCGAGAACGATCTGCGCATTCGTTATCGCATCGACGGCATCCTGCACGAAGTCGCGGTCCCGCCGCAATTGCGGCTCCTGCAATCGGCCATTATTTCGCGTTTGAAAGTGATGGCGCACATGGACATCGCCGAGCGCCGTCTGCCGCAGGACGGCCGGATCAACCTGCAATCGGCCGAGCAAACCATCGACGTCCGCGTTTCCACCATCCCGACCGTGAACGGCGAATCGATCAGCCTGCGCTTGCTCGCGCGCGATCAGCAAAAAGCCTTCGGTTTCGAACGGCTCGACCTCAGCCCGGAGCAGACGCGGATCATGAAAGCGCTGCTCGCCCAGCCTAACGGAATCGTTCTCGTCACCGGCCCGACCGGCTCGGGCAAATCGACTTCGCTTTATTGTTTCCTCAGCAGCATCAACTCCGTTCAGCGCCGCATCATTACGATCGAGGAACCGGTCGAATATCGCCTCCCGGGCGTCTCGCAGATCGACGTGAAACCGGAGATCGACCTCACCTTTGCCAAAGGTCTCCGCCACATTCTGCGGCAGGATCCGAATGTCGTGATGGTCGGAGAAATTCGCGACGTCGAGACGGCCGACATCTCGATCCGCGCGGCGATGACGGGCCACCTCGTCTTCAGCACCCTGCACACGAACGACGCCGTCGGCGGCATTACCCGTCTGCTCGACATGGACGTCGAGCCCTTCCTCCTCGCCTCGGTCGTGAAAGCGTTTCTGGCCCAACGACTCGTCCGCACGGTCTGCCCCGATTGCGCGGAAAAGGTCGAATATCCGAAAGAGTATCTCGAAGAAATTAACTTTCCGCTCGAACACGGCGTTACTTTCCGGCGCGGGGCGGGCTGCGAAAATTGTCGCCAAACCGGCTACCAGGGCCGGCTCGCGATCTACGAAATCTGCGTCGTGACCGAACCGCTCAAGAAACTCATCATGCAAAAGCGCGACGGCGGCGAACTCAAGCAGACAGCCATCGCCCAGGGCATGCTGACCCTGCGCCAGGACGGTTGGCGCCGGGTGCTGGAGGGCAAAACCACGATCGAAGAAGTCGTTAGGGTAACCCAGACCGACGAAGTCATGGCCGAAACGACGGGTTTTGCCGAGCCGGCGGGGCCGGAGTAAAAAAAGGCCTTCGCGGTTTCCCACGAAGGCCTTCGAGACTAACGACAGCTGCCCGTTTAGAGCGGGATGGCGATGTCGATCACCTGGTCCTCAGCGCGGAAGGCGCCAAGCAACTCGGCTTTGCCGGTCGGGAGGCTGATGCTGTAGAAGCTCGCCATTCCGACGCTATCAACGAGCGAGGCGAAACCCTGGACTTCAACCGTCACACCGCCGCTGAGCGTGCTGAAGATGTCGAAGCCGACATCTGTGCCAGTGTCCACGGTCAACTTACCGGTGGCGGCGAGCGTGCCGGCATTGGCAGGCGATTGCAGGACGACCTGGTCGAGGATGGAGTCGATCACGTAAAGCGTGGTCGCAGTGTTGGTGTCGAGGTCGTTATTCGTGTAAGCCGCGCTGACGATGCCAAGCGCGTCTGTTCCGGCGACGTAATTGAGTCTGCCATCAGCGATCGTGACGCCGCCGGGGTTGACGTCGTGACGCAGGTTCTGTCCGTCATTGCTGATGATGCGCAGGCGATCGGCGGCCGGGTTGAAGTCGACCCCGAAGGAGGTGCCGCTCAAGGCGATGCTGAGTCGGTTGACGAAGGTCGCGACGCCGCTGGTCGTATCGATGGTGTAGATGCCGCCGGCGTTTCCTACTCCGTAGAGGAGGCCGTTCTGCACCCGGAAATCCATCCCGACGATCGATGTGTCATCGATCAGGCCTTGGATCGGTCCGATCGTCCGCGACCGTTGCGGCGCGTTTGATTTGAAACCGATCAGCCGCTGATCGGAAGTCAGGCCAAAAGCCCGCACGCGCGGGTTGACGTTGCGAGTGCTGGCTTCGACGGCGACGGAGTCGCGACCGCTCGCGTTCGTGTTTTTTACCTGGGCCTGGGAAGTGACAGGGACGACCGCGGCTAACGACGCGATCATTAATATTGTTTTAAGCATGGTTTGTTTCTCTTTCCTGGTTTGTGGATTGCTGCCCGGCGGGCCCCGTTTTTTTAACAGATTCAACCCGAGCCTGACTTTGAGAGTATCCGCCAGGTGAGGTGCACCGGATGCGCGCCCCAGCACAAAACTTCCGCCAAGAGCGAGCCGCATCGCGGCGAGGGCTAGCCTTGGCGTTCGTAGGGGATGATGTTGTCCCACTCTTCCGGAGAACCGCGGGGCTTGACAACGATTCTCTGTTTTTCGTGAATTGTGAATTGTGTTCAAATCCCGGAAGCTCGGAATCGTTCCTGCCCGCTTTTCTCACCTTCTGGCTGTCCTAACGATAGCGGGCTTATTTTTCAGCCCAATCGCTTGGTCCGCCGAAGTCACCTTCACCCACGTCGGCTTCCTTTCGAGCGACGATCAGTCTGCGGTCCAAGCGATGAACGACGCTGGTACCTTGGGCGTCGGCTTCAGCTATCACCGCGATGCGGCGCCGCCCTACCAAAGAATTTTTACTTTCGCGGCGCGTTGGACGTTTGCCGAGGGCACCCAGCCACTGCCTTTGCTGCCCGGAACATCGGACGTGGAAACCGGCATCTATTTCGTTACCGGAAAAGATGTCACGGCAGACGGCCAGACTATCCTTTACGTCTCGCATACGGCGGATGATCAAGTGATCGCCGCGGGAATTGTCGGCGCGGATGGCTCGAACCCGGTGAATCTGACCGCATTGCCTAACGGAGACAAGATGCCGACGGCCGTGCAAATGAGTGACGATGCTCTCACCGTGTTTGGATTCCGCTACGATGAATATTTGTATCCACTCGGGTCGATCTGGACGGCGAGCGGTGGCGTGCAAGCGCTCATGCCTCCGTCCGGCTTTAGCCACTCCCAACCGGCTGCCCGAGCAATTTCGTCGGATGGTTCGGTGAGTGTGGGGACGATGTCGAGTTACTACGATACGGATGGATTCTCCGCGACTGCGGCCTATCGCTGGACCGCGAGTGGCGGATTCCAAAGTCTGGGGTATCTCCCCGGCGGGACTTACAGCGCCGGGCTCGCAGTTACGCCCGATGGCAATCTTGTCCTGGGCACCGCCACCTTCGATGTCGAGGCCACCAGCATAAATTACGATAACGATCTCTTTCTTTGGAGTGCCGCTGAAGGGATGGTCGACTTGGGACGACCGCTCGGTTTGTACGGACAGTTTGGAAGCGCAAGTTTAACTCCCGACGGCGCTCTTGCCGCTGTCTCGACCATCTTCGGCACCAGTTATGTGGTAAATACCGCGGGCAAATTTTTCTTTGAATTTGAACAACTCCTGCTCGACGCCGGTTTGGAGAGTTCCATCGCGGGGTGGAGCGACTTCTTGATTTCCGGGATGGCGCCAGATGCAAGAACGATTTATGGGCTGGCCACGAACCCCGATGGGAAGAACGAAGGCTTTATCGTTCATTTCCCGGCGAACTACCTGCGTGATTTGCCCGTCCCTCCTCAGCCTGTGATTACGAGCGCCGCCGAGGTGACCGCAGTCGTGGGACAGCCGTTTAGCTACCAGATCACCGCTACTAACGACCCTTCCAGCTACTTTTACGACCCATCCTACGTGCCTGGTTTGAACTTCGATTCAGCGACCGGGCTCATCAGCGGCACGCCGACGACCGTGGGCGATTATGCCCGGTCGATTTACGCCTATAATGGCAACGGATACGATCGTGTGTTACTCACGATTCACGTTCTTTCGGAACCTGTGGCAAAGCTGCTAAACATCTCGACCAGATTGCAGGTCCTGAGTGGAGAGAATGTCCTAATCGGTGGCTTCATCATTACCGGAGGCGAGCCGAAAGAAGTTATCCTTCGCGCGATCGGCCCTTCACTGATTCCGTTCGGGATTCCGAACGCCCTCGCAGACCCTGTTCTCGAACTGCGTCAGCCGGATGGTACGATTTTGATCAATGACGATTGGAAAGAGTCGCAGCGGTCCCAGATCGAGGCGACCGGGCTCCAGCCGGCCGATGACGACGAATCCGCTTTAATCGTCACCCTCGAGCCCGGAGCGTACACCGCAATCGTCAGCGGAAAGGATGCGTCAACCGGGGTCGGTTTGGTGGAGGCTTATGATCTCTCGCAGGGCGCGAACGCCAAGCTCGCGAATATCTCAACGCGGGGCTTTGTCGATACCGGAGACAATGCGCTGATCGGCGGGCTCATCGTCGGAAGCCCGGCACAGGTCGTTGTTCGTGCCGTTGGTCCCTCGTTAGGCGCGGCCGGTGTCGGAGGTGCGCTCGCAGATCCCGTGCTGGAAATTCACAACCCCGATGGTTCGATGCTTGCCTCGAATGATGATTGGAAAGAAACCCAGGAGGCGGAAATCGAAGCAACCGGTCTTGCGCCAGACGACGACCGAGAATCGGCTATCCTCGCGACTCTGCCGACGGATGGCTACACCGCCATCGTCCGCGGGAAAAACGATACGATTGGCGTTGGCCTGGTCGAGATTTACAACCTCGATTGAGTGGCTTCGGCGACGCAGTTTACGACTCGCCTGACTTCTCCGCCTTGGCGCGATCGTAAGGCACAATGTTATCCCATTCCTCGGCGGAGGAACGAGCGACGAAAGCGACGACCGGCTCGGTCGTGCTCATGTTGAAGACTTCATGCGGGACGCCCGGCTTGATGTAAATGAAATCGCCCGCTTCGTTCTCGATCGTTTTCGTTAGGCCGTCGCCGAACTCGTGCCGCACTTTGCCTTCCAGGATATAAAGGATGAGCTCGAACCCGACGTGGATGTGCGCGTAGGCCACGCCGCCCGGCGGGATGGTGGCGATGTTGGCCGAGAGCTTGGTCGTGCCGACGTTCTTGGCCGACATCCCTTGTTTGTAGTGAATGCCGTTCCAGTCCCGGCGCGCGCCGCCGCCGCGGATGGTGAGGATGCCGTCGTGATCTTCGACCGCACCGGGGTCGACCTGGTCTTTCTCGTTCTTCATCGCGTCGCGAATTTCGCGTCGACCGCAGGATCACGCCAGCACTTCCGCCCGGTCGCGCAGGATGCGCTCGGCCGCGCTGCGCTTTTCGCCTAACAATCCTTCGGTCGCGGCCCGGACGGCTTCGAGCAGATCGCTCGCCTCGTGCAGACGTGCGAAGGAAACGTAGTTCGCGCCGGCCGCGATGAGCGTGTCGGCCTGGGAAAGCACTTCGGCGGTGGCGATGATCTGCGCGGTTGGATTCAGGCTGCGCAGCATTCTCACGAGCCGTTCGTTTGTCGTGCCTTTCAGGATCGAATCCGGGATGGTGCAGATGAGCACCTCGGCGTGCTCGATCTCGGCATGGTGCAGGGTGTCGCGTTGGCTGATGTCGCCGTAAATCACCCGCACCTTGCGCTGAAGCAGGCCTTCCCGCGCGACCGGGCTGAAGTCGACCACCGCAGTGTGCCCGATCAGGTCCGGCGCGTGCCGCTGCATTTCTTCCAGGAGCGAACTGGCGGTGCGAAAGAAGCCGAGGAAAACAATCCGCGCCTTGGCGTGGCTGTCGCCGCCTTCGGCGTGGGCGTCATCGGAAACGTGATCGAGATCGCGCAGCCCGCGTTTTTTGAACCACGGAATCAGTCCGCGGGAGAGAGTGTTCGATTTCGACATGCCAAAGGTGGAGACGGCCGCGAGGAGGGTAAAGGCGAGCGCCACCATGCCGGTCGTGGCGGGGTGGGCGAGATGTTGGCTCTGGGCGCCGAGGGCGAGAATGACGAGCGAAAATTCGCTCACCTGCCCGAGGTTAATCGCGGGAATGATGCTGGTTCGCAAACCCTGCCGCATGAGATAGAGCGGCGTAAAAGTCGTGGCGTAGCGGGTGATCATGACAAAGGCCGCGAAGACGAGCGCCCAGCCGATCAGCATGGGCGAGGGGAAAGGGATCTGCATCCCGAGGCCGACAAAGAAAAGAGTGAGGAAAAAATCACGCAGGCTGGTGACCTTGGCCGTGACATCGAGCGCATAGGGAAAGGTGGAAAGCGCGACGCCGGCGATGAGCGCGCCCATTTCGCGCGAGAGATGGAGCCGCTCGCCGAGTTCGCCGACGAGGAAACACCAGGCCAGCGCGCCGACCTGCACCAGCTCGGGCGAGCGCGAGACATGCCGGAAAATGGCCGGCAACACATAACGACTAACGACCAGCGCGGCGGCCACGAGGAGGACGACGCGCACGAGCGACAAGACGAGGATGCTGGGCGCGAGATTTTCCAGGTTGGGCTGGACGGCGAGAAAAAGAATCGCCGCCAAATCCTGGAGCACGAGCACGCCGAGCGTGATCCGCCCGGTCAAAGTATCGAGCTCCTGTTTTTCGTAGAGCACCTTGACGATGATGACCGTGCTGCTGAGCGCACCCGCGACGCCGAGATAAAGCGCGTCCCATTGGCCGCCGCCGAGCCCGAACCCGCAGAGCCGGAAAAAGAAAACGCCAATGATGGCTCCGCTGCAGATCTGGACGAGCGCGGTCAGGGTGATGGAGCGGCCCGCGCTGACGATTTTTTTCAGATCGATCTCGAGCCCGATCATGAAGAGGAGAAAAATGAGACCGAGCTCGGCGATGGCCGAGATGCTTTCGGCCGAGGCGATCAGGCCCGAGCCGGCCGGGCCGAGGAAAAAGCCCGCGATGAGATAAGCGAGCAGGATGGGCTGGCGGAATTGCTGCGCGACCAGCCCGAGGAGCCAGGCGGCGGCAATGCTAAACGTGATGTCGCGAACGAGTTCGTGCATAAAGGAAAGGAGCAGCGCGCGGACCGGTCGGCCGCTAGCCGCCGCGCAGACTGCGAATGGCGGCCGCGTAATCGGCGCTCTTGAAAATGGAAGTGCCGGCAACGAGAACGTTGGCCCCGGCCTCGATCGAAACGGGCGCGGTCTCGGGGGTGATCCCGCCATCGACCTCGATTTCGTAATTCAAGCCTAACGAGTCGCGCAGTTCGCGCGCGCGCCGCACCTTGCCCATCATCTCACTCTGGAACGCCTGCCCGCCGAACCCGGGATGGACGGTCATGACGAGAAGCAGGTCGATCTGGTGCAGGTGCGGCTCGACCGCGGCGAAGGGCATGGCGGGATTCAAGGTCAGCCCGGCGCGACAGCCATGTTCGCGAATGAGTCGGAGCGTGGCCGAGACATCGTGTTTCGCCTCCGGCTCGACATGGACGGTGATCGAGTTCGCGCCCGCTTCGAGAAAACGCGGCACATAATAATCGGCTCGCTCGATCATGAGATGAACGTCCAGCGGCAGGCTCGTTAGGCCGCGGACCAGTTTCACGATCGCCGGACCAAAGGAAATGTTGTCGACGAACTGGCCATCCATGATGTCGAGATGGAGCCAGTCGGCTCCGGCCGCGACGACGCGTTCCACGTCGTCAGCCAGGTGGCCGAAATCGGCCGCGAGGATGGAAGGAGCGATCAGGATGCCGCGTGTGGTCATGGAAAACCGAAGGTTGAACGTTCAATCGCGAAGGTTCAATCCTGAAAGCTTCCCGGGTTTCCACCGGCCGCGGCCAGCTTTCCCTTGACGCGAGGGAGGGGCGTTCCAAGATACATGGTTTTTCGCCTGCCCGGATGTGCGGCATAGCTTTCGCTTCGGTGGGTCCGCCGGCGTTGACGCAAATCTAAGGCTTTTCACATGTTAAATCGACTTTTCGGATGGTTCTCCAGCGATATCGGGATTGATCTCGGGACCGCTAACACGCTCGTTTACGTCAAGGATCAGGGCATCGTCCTGCGCGAACCCTCAGTCGTGGCGGTCCAGGCCGGCACTTCCAAGGTGCTCGCGGTCGGCGACGAAGCGAAGCGGATGCTCGGCCGCACCCCGGCGAATATCGTTGCCGTTAGGCCACTGAAGGACGGTGTCATCGCCGACTTCGAAGTGACCGAGGCGATGCTGCGCCATTTTATTACCAAGGTGCACAACAGCCGCGTCCGCGCCCGGCCCCGGGTCGTGATCGCGGTCCCGTCCGGCATTACCGAAGTGGAAAAACGCGCCGTGCGTGAGTCGGCCACTCACGCCGGTGCACGCGAAGTTTATTTGATCGAGGAACCGATGGCGGCCGCGATCGGGGTCGGGCTGCCGGTGCAGGATCCGGCCGGCAACATGATCATCGACATCGGCGGCGGCACGACCGAGGTCGCGTTGATTTCGCTTTCCGGGATTGTGTTCAGCCGCAGCGTGCGAGTGGCGGGCGATGAACTCGACGAAGCGATCGTGCAATACATGAAGCGCGCCTACAACCTGATGATCGGCGAGCGCACGGCGGAAGAGATCAAAATTAAAATCGGCTCGGCCTACCCGAGCGAAAAAGAGACCAGCGTCGAAGTCAAAGGCCGCGACCTCGTGGCCGGGCTGCCCAAAACCCTGACGATCACTTCGCAGGAAGTGCGGGAAGCATTGCTCGAGCCCATCTCGACCATCGTCGATTCGGTCCGGATCACGCTCGAGCGTTGCCCGCCGGAGTTGTCGGCCGACCTGGTCGATCGCGGGCTGGTCCTGGCCGGTGGCGGCGCGCTCCTGCGCGGCTTCGATCGCCTCCTGAGCGAAGAGACCGGTCTGCCGGTGCATGTGGCGGAAGATCCGTTGAGCGCGGTGGCCGAGGGCACGGGCAAATGTCTGAACGAAATCAAGTTTCTCCGCCAGGTTGCGACTGCCGATCGGCAGTGGCGGCAGTAAGGGGATGGCAGAGTTTCAAATTGCAGATTGCAGATTGACCGCCCGGTGAAATCTGAGATCGAAAATTTGAAAACTGAAACGGCATGAATCGCAGCAGCATCGTCGCGATCGTTCTTTTCGCCGCCGCGCTGCTTGGCCTTTTTAGTCTCGGGCCGCAGGCGACGCGGAAAATTCAGTCGGCTTTTTTCCAGGCGATCTCGCCCTTTCTGAAAACGGGCTCGGGCCTGGAGCGGCAAATCACCTCGGTGCGCGCGGGCCTGAAATCGCTCGAGGTCCTGGAACGCGAAAACTCCGCCCTGAAGGTGGAAAATCGCTCGCTCAAGGCGACCAACGAAGCGCTCCGCGACGTCGAACACGAGGTCAATCGTCTCCGGCACGCGCTCAATTATCGCGAGCGCTCGCTCTTTCGTCTCGTCCCGGCGGAAGTCGTTTCGCGCGATTCCTCGACCTGGTGGCGCACGGTCACGATCAATCGCGGCTCGGTCGACGGCCTTGCGCCCGAGATGCCGGTCCTGACCGACGAGGGCCTTGTCGGCCGCACCACCACGGTGAGCGAAAATATTTCCGTCGTCCTCCTCATCTCGGACGAAAACTGCCGCGTCGCCGCCAGTGTCGAGGGGACGCGCGAGCAGGGGATCGTGACGGGCGAGCGCGTCGCGGGCAGCCTCTCGCCCATGCTCGACCTCAATTATCTGTCGAAACAGGCCGAGCTGAAGGAAGGGCAGAAGGTTTACACCTCCGGCGTCGGCGGCGTTTTTCCGTCAGGGCTTTTTGTCGGAACGATCAAGCGCTTTCAAGTGCGCGCGCTCGACAGCCAGGCCAAGCTCACGCCCGCCGTCGACCTCGCGAAACTCGAGGACGTCTTCGTCGTGATCGGGAGGAAGTAGCGCCATGATCTTCTTTTTCATCCTGGCCGCGCTCGTCGTCGTCGCGCAGATCATCGAGATTTTCATTCCGCCGCTCGATTGGATGTTTAACGCGCACGTTTATATCGTGCCGGTGATCGTTTTTTACGGCGCGATGGCGTTGCCGTTTCCGCTCATGCTCTGTCTCGCGTTCATCGCGGGCTTCTTATGGGATGCAATGACCGTTCAGGTGCTGGACACGAGTGTTGAAATCTCCTTCGGATGGTCGATACTCCTCTACGCGGTGCTCGCCGCCATCATGCACGGTCTCAAGCCCTTGTTTAACCGGGGTCGGTGGGAAGTTCATTGTGTTCTCAGCGGCGTCTGCACGTCGCTTATTCTCCTCTCCCAATATCTGATGATTTCTTTTCGCCGCGGCTCCATTTTCTTCGACCGCGAGGTCTGGTGGCAGATCGGCGGGCCGGGTCTGCTCGCGATGCTGATGGCGCCGCTCGTTTTCTGGTCGCTCCATTGGGTCGGCCGGCTGGTGAACAATCCTTACCTGGAGGAGTCAGAAAGGTTTGATGAATTCGCGTCGCGTTAGGCCGATTTTCCGCATCCAGTTCCTCGGGCTCCTCATGCTCCTCGGCCTGGCCGCGATCGTCGCCCGCCTCTGGTGGGTGCAGGTGGCGCGGGGCAAGGAATGGACCGCGCGCGTCCAAGGCAGCTCGGAAGCGACCGTCCGCATTCCTTCGATCCGGGGCGAGATCCGCGACCGCAACGGCGTTGCCCTGGTGCAAAATCGCGCCAGCTACGAAGTCGATTTTTATCTGCCGGAAATGGTGAAGGGCTATCGCCAGCGCTACGGCCGCCCGCCCGAGACGCAATACCGCGCCACCATCAGCGGCATGCCCAAGGACATGAAGGAGCCCGATATCGTCCGGATCGTAAACGACGGCATCGTGCCGCGACTGGAGGAGCTCGACCTCGCGCGCGACTACAACGCGAACCAGCTCCAGAAACATTATCGGAACAACACCGAGGTGCCTTATTCCTACATCAAGGACATCGATTTCCAGACGATGGCGAAATTTTCCGAGCACGACGTCGGCCTGCCCGGAGTGGATATCGCGATCAAGCCGGTCCGTTCCTACGTTTACGGAGCGCTCGCTTCCCACTTGTTAGGCTACGTCGGCGCGCCGGACGACACGAACATGGAGGAAGCGCGCAAATACACTTTCTACCAGAGCGATGTGGAGGGGAAATCGAACGTCGAAAAGACGATGAACGAATATCTCCGGGGCGAGCCCGGGATTCGGGTCATGCGGCGCAACGCCAAGGGCGCGATCGACGGTGTCGTTAGGGAAGAAGCGCCCAAGCAGGGCGCCAATGTCTTCCTCACGATCGATGCCCGCATCCAGGCGATCGCCGACGAAGCCCTGCGCGCGGTCGGCCGCGGCGCGGCGGTCGTGGTCGACCCGAACAATGGCAACGTCCTCGCCATGGCTTCGGTGCCGTCGTTCGACCCGAATAGTTTTATCCCCAGCATCAAGGCGAAGGACTGGAAGGAACTGCGCAACGATGGAGCGCATCCCCTGATCAATCGCGCGGTCAGCGCTTTCCCGCCGGGCTCGACTTTTAAGATCATCACCGCGCTCGCCGGGCTGCGCAAAGGGCTGGCCAATGCGCGCTTCACCTGCACCGGCGGCGTCTCCTACGGCGATCATTATTTCCAATGCTGGATCAACGAAAAAGGCGGTTCCCACGGCACTCTCGGTTTGGCCGACGCGCTCAAGGTTTCCTGCAACGCGTTCTTCTATCAATTTGGCAACGCCGCCGGGATCGACGCCATCGACACCACCGGCGACGCGATCGGCCTCGGCAAACCGACCGGGATCGAGATCACGGGCGAATCGGGCGGCGTTTTGCCCGGGCCGGATTGGATGCGGCTCCAGCACCCTAACGAGAAGTGGTCTTCCGCCTACACCGCCAACGTCTCCATCGGCCAGGGCTACGACCTCGCCTCCCCGCTCCAGATGGCGATGGCCTACGCCACGGTCGCGAATGGCGGCGTCTCCTATTATCCGCGGCTGGTCGACCGGGTGCTGAACCAGGACGGCAGCCCGGTCCTCAACGGCGAGGGCAAGATCGCCATGCCGCAAACCCCGCGGGTCCACGCCGATTTCCGGACATGATTTTACCGCGCAACAAATCGCGCTCGTGAAGCAGGGCCTTTGGAAGGTGATCAATGAAGGCGGCGGCACCGGCAGTGTGGCCCGCTTGAAAGACGTCCAGGTCGCGGGCAAGACCGGTACCGCCCAGGCGATGTTGAACGGGAAAAAAGACACCATTGCCTGGTTCTGCTGCTTCGCGCCTTTCGATAATCCGCGCTACACCATCGCGGTCATGGTGCAGGGCGGCGAGCACGGCGGTTCGGTCGCGGGCCCGATCGCGACCCGCATCCTCGAGCGCACTTTGGCGATGGATGCGGGAAAATTTGAACCGCAGCTCGCCTGGGTCGCGCCCGCCCGCAAAGCCAACGCCTTTGAAATGATCCCGGCCGTGAAATACGCCGACTCCTCTCTCCCCGCCCCCGGCGGCACCGACGAAGAAAACGCCAGCGCCAACAGCGCGCAGGCGATGGAAAACGCCGACATGGCCAACCCCGGCGACGCGCCCGACGTCGAGCCCGAAGCCGACGCCCGCGGCACGGTCAAGACCGCCCCTCGCGCCCGGAAAGTTCTGCGCGCGCAACCGGTCAACCCGCCGGCCGCTCAGCAGCAACGGCCGCGCAACTTTTTTGAGCGGATGTTTAACACTCGTCCGCGTCCTGCCGCGCCCACCCCGCCTCCGAAGAAGCGGACCCGGCCGCCGGCTTTTTAAAATGAACCAATGAAGTTCGGAATCGGAATCACCGCGATGACTTCAAAAAATTTGCAGCACTATGATCGAACAAGTGAAAAGAATTCTTGGCCTGCGTCGCAAGACCGGCAACAAAATCGTTATCAGCGTCGAGAAACTCGAACGCCGGGTCGCCCTCCTCGAGGACGGGCAGCTCGAGGAATATAGCGTCGAGCGCGACGGCTCCCGCAACATCGCGGGCAGCGTTTACAAGGGCCGGGTGAAAAACATCGAGCCCGGCCTGAAGGCGATGTTTGTCGACATTGGACTGGAGAAAAACGCTTTCCTCCATTTCTGGGACGCCATCCCGGCCGCGCTCGACAGCGGCATCGAGGAAATCGAGCGCCCCGAGCGCGGGAACCGGAAGAACCCGAAAAAGCGCCTCACCGCAAAAGACATTCCGAGCATTTATCCCGTCGGTTCGGAAGTGATCGTGCAGGTCACGAAAGGCCCGATCGGGACAAAGGGCCCGCGGGTTTCGACCAACCTCAGTTTCGCCGGCCGCTATCTCGTGCTCATGCCCTTCAGCGAACGGAGCGGCATCTCGCGCAAGATCGAGGACCCGAAAGAGCGCGCGCGTCTGCGCAAAATTCTGCGCGAACTCGACATCCCGGACGGCATCGGCGTCATCATCCGGACCGTGGGCGAGGGACAGCGCGCCCGCTATTTCGTCCGCGATCTTTCCTTCCTGCTCGAGCAATGGTCCAAGATCGAGCAGCAGATTGAAAACCTGCCGGCGCCGGCGCGGGTCTTCGAGGAGCCCGACCTGGTCGACCGCACGGTGCGCGATTTTCTGACCGACGAAATCGACGAAGTGGTCTGCGACGATCACGGCGCGGTCGAGCGGATGGCCGAGATGGTGGGCGAAATTTCGCGCCGGGCCAAAAGCCGGATCAAGTTTTACGACAGCAACGCGCCGATCTTTGAAACGTTTGGCGTGCAGAAGCAAATCGACGACGCCTTCCATCGCCAGGTCTGGTTGAAATGCGGCGGCTACATCGTGATCGACGAAACCGAAGCGCTCGTCGCGGTCGACGTGAACACCGGCCGCAACAAGGGCGGACGCGACGTCGAAAAAACCATCCTCCAAACCAACCTCGAAGCGGCCGACGAAATCGCCCGCCAACTGCGTTTGCGCAACATCGGCGGCCTCATCATCGGCGACTTCATCGACATGAAGAACCGCAAGGATCAGCAGATGGTTTACAACCGGATGCGCGAGCGCCTGAAGCGGGACAAGGCCAAGACCCACGTCCTGCCGCTCTCATCGTTAGGCTTGATGGAGATGACGCGGCAGCGGGCGCAGGAAAGCCTGAGCGATTCGCTTTATCAAAACTGCCCCTACTGCGAAGGCCGCGGGGTGGTGAAGACGACCATGAGCACGAGCGTGGAAGTGCATCGCGCCCTCAACGCCGTCATGCGCAAATACCAGGACACGATTCACGACATCCGCGTCATTCTTAATCCGGACGTGCTGAAGCGTTTGAAAGAAGAGGATGAAGAACTGCTCGTCGAGTTGGAACGGCGCTACGCCGGCCGGCTCATGTTCCGGGCCGATCCGACGTTTCACCACGAGAAATTTCTCGTCACCGACGCGAACACCGGGGCCGAGCTTTCCTGAAGAGGGCGTCTCAAAGTCGGTCATCCGGAGGAGAACGAAGAGCCCGTCCTGGTCTTTCAAAGGAATCGCTTAAATTTTGCGGCGCGATGACGCGCCCTCTAAAAAGATCTGTCATTCTGAGCGAAGCGAAGAATCTCTGACCATTTCCGCGCGCTGTGATCTCCGAAGCAGTCAGAGATGTTTCTCCCGCGACTGCGGGATCAACATGACAATAGAGGAAGAGCGGCTTTTTAAGACGCCCTCCCAGACCAAGAGCACCCCGGCGGGGAGAAACTGCGGCGTTTACGGCGAAACCCCACGCTGGAAAACAGTGGCCGCCGCCCGCGTCGTAAATGGATTAACCGTTAACCCGCAAACTCCAGAGAATTAGCTTGCAGCGGGAGGGTCAATCCGCTAAGAATTCCGGCCAATTCCGGTTAGGCAATAATCACGGCTGCCTTTGGGGGGCCAACTCGTCCGCAGTCGCATGTTTTTCTCTCACTCTCGTAAAAGTCTGGCCGTACTCTCCGCCTTTTCCACGGTCTTGCTCCTGGCTTCCCTTAGTCCGGCCAGCGTGGTCACCGACCCGGTCGGCTTCGTCACTACGACGATCAACGGCACCAATGGCGCTTCGAGCAGCGCGCTGACCTTTGTTGGCCTTTCAACCACCCAACCGGTCGCCTTCCAGAGCACGATCAGCACCTACAATGGCGGGACGAAGATGCTTACCCCGACGAGCGGGACATTTACGGCCGATCAATTCAACGGCGCCAATGGAGGGCACTTCGTCGAGATCACGTCTGGAACCGCGGCCGGGCTCCTGAGCGACATCACCGCCACTTCCAGCAGTTCGATCACGACGGCGGACGATCTGAGCGCGCAGTTGACCGGCGGGGAATCGTTCCGGATTCGCAAACACTGGACCCTGCTCAGCGTGTTCGGGCCAAACGCGAACACCAGCAACCAGGTGATCCTCGGCACGGGAAGCGCGAGTACGGCCGATGAGGTACTGGCTTATGATCCTTTGACCCAGCAATACACCACCTATTATTACAAGGTGGGCGGAGTCTTCGGCGGCGATGGCTGGCGCTCGACTTCCGGGCCGAATCCGCTCGTGACCGATGTTTCCAATACCGTCCTCCGCATCACCGACGGGATGATTGTTCGCCGCAAGCTTTCCGCAGCGGTGACTATGACCTTGCCCGGCGCGGTCAAGCTCGGGGCCACCCAGCGCACCGTCGTCCCCGGGCTGAACATTGCCGGCGATCTGTATGCTTCGGGCACGACGCTGGCGAACAGCGGGCTGTACGATCCCGCGCACCCCGAGACGTCGCTCCAAGGCGGCAGCGCCTCGACCGCGGACCAGGTGTTGATCTACGACGGGGCGCAATACATCACTTATTATTACAAGGTCGGCGGCGTCTTCGGTGGCGACGGTTGGCGCTCGACCTCCGGGCCAAACCCGCTCGGCACCGATGTAAGCGGGACGCCGCTCCCCGCTGGACAGGCTATCATCATCAAACGGCTGGCCAACCTCGCCTTCGTTTGGACATCGCCTCAGCCCTTTGTTGTTGGACCGTAAGTATGAAAATCATCAAGACCGCACTTCTTTCTGCCATCGCGTTTCTCTTCCTCGGCGTGGCGACCCCTTTCGCCGGGACGGTGAACTGGGGAGCCGCCACCGATAACGGCCTGGCGAATGCGAGCGGAGTCAAACTTCCGGCCGGCAGTCTGCTCCTGGTCGGCGCCTTTGACATCACCGACGCGGTCATTCAGGCCAATGCCTCAAATGTCGCTTTCCTCTCCTCTCATTTCTCGACTTTCGGAACTTCTTCGATTGGCAATAACGTCGGCGGGCAACCTGGCTTCTTTTTTCAACAAACTGTTGGGAACTTCGACACCACCACCCCATTTCCAGTCGCCGGTTTGAGCATTTACATCTGGGCATTTAACGCCTCGACGATGGGAGCCGCAACTCAGCAGGGGATCTTCAGCCAGACGCTCGATGCCGACTGGGATTTCCCGCACGACAGCGACATCGTTACGACGACGACCATCGACATCACCGACCTAACAAATGCCGCCGGCACCGCCCTGATCGCCGGAGCAGACATCGTGGTCGGTAATTTCCAACAGGGCCCCGGCAACACCCTCGATTTTAATCTTGCGGTAATTCCCGAGCCTTCGACTTATGCGCTCGTGCTCGTTGGTGGAATAGCTTTGTTCTACCTCCGCCGGCGCCGCCTCCGGGCCGGTTCTTGATTCCGGTTCGCCGCATCGAGGACGCGCAGTTGAGCGCTCCGCGTTTTTCGAGGATGCTCCCTTGATGCTCAAGCGCGCGCTCGCTCTTCTCGCCGCGACCTTCGTCGCCGCGACGGCACCCGCCGCTCAGGTCAGTTGGGGCGCGGCCGAGAGCAACGGCGTCGGCCTCGCCAACGGCACCGATCTTCCGATCAACGATCTCGTCCGAGTGGGAAGTTTTTCCGTTACCGACGCTGAGATCATCGCGAACCGGACCGACTTCACCTTTCTCAATTCGCATTTTACCGAGTTCGCACGCTCGACGATTGGCGCGGTGATTTCCAGCCCAGCCCACTGGTTCGCCAACAGCACCGCCTCGACCAACGCGCTCGGGATCCAGGGAAAAAGAATTTACTATTTCATTTACGACGTCCCCGCTGGCTCCACCCCGAGCCAGGTCGGCATCTTCACCGCGCCGAGCAACGGCGCCTGGGTTTTTCCGGATGACAACAGTATCCCGAATACAACCGCAACCGACATTTCCAACGTGCCGCACGACGTCACCGGCCTCCTTGTTGGAGGCTATGGAGTCGGCACCTCGGACTTGACCGGCGCCCTGCTCTATAATCTCGCCCCGCTCTCCGGGACCCCGACCCCGACGCCCACCCCGACCGCTACGCCCACGCCCACCGTCACCCCGAGCGTAACCCCGACCCCGTCGGTCACTCCCACGCCGAGCGTCACCCCCACTCCGAGCGTCACCCCGACGCCGTCGGTGACGCCAACGCCGAGCGTCACTCCGACTCCCAGTGTCACGCCAACCCCCGACCCGTCGGCCACACCAAGCCCGACTCCTTCGGGCGAAGCGCTGCTCAACATTTCCACCCGCGCCCGGACAAAGACCGACCAGAATGTGTTGATCGGCGGTTTCATCCTCGGGGGCGGGAGCGCGAACAAGAACGTCGTCGTTAGGGCGATTGGACCGTCGCTCGGCAGCATGATCTCGGGCGCGCTCCTCGATCCCAGCCTGCAACTCTTCAATTCCTCCGGGGAAATGATCGCGAGCAACAACGATTGGATGACCGACCCGAACTCGGCCGCTCTAACCGCAAGCGGGCTGGCCCCGACCGATGCGCGGGAAGCGGCTGTCCTCACTTCGCTCGCGCCCGGCGCCTACACCGTCGTTTTGCCCGGGATCGACGGGACCGAGAATATTGCTCTGGTCGAAGTCTACGACCTCGATTCGAGTAACACCCCGCAGTTGCAAAATATCTCGACCCGCGGCTCGGTTGAAACGGAAGACGGGGTCATGATCGCGGGCGTGATCGTGGGCGGAGAGAACAGCAAAGAACTCGTCATCCGAGGGCTCGGACCGTCACTCGCCTCCGCGATCGAGAACCCGTTGCCGAACCCGACCCTGGCCCTCTTCAACAGTTTCGGGCAACCAATCGGCTCGAACGACAACTGGCAGGACGCGCAGGAGGCCGAAATTGCCGCTACCGGCCTCGCCCCGGCTGATGCACTCGAATCGGCCATTCTGATTTCCCTGCCTCCCGGGAGCTACACCGCGATCCTCTCCGAGGTGAACGGCACGATCGGAATTGGGCTGGTGGAAGTTTACAATATTACGGACAACCCCTAGCCGCAGAGGGCGCGCACCCTAACGAACTGCCGGACGCTTCGTTTCGGCCGAACCGTTGACCGGGCCCGGTTTTCCTGCGATTTGCTCGGCGCAGTTGGACCTCGTCTCCGCAAACGGCGCGCTTAAGCGGAAAGGCGATGACATCGGCCTGGCGCGGCGGTTTCCCGCTCGAAACGTCCGCCCCTGCTATTTACGTTTTCCCCGGTCTGATGAAGATTGCGTCCGTGCGCAGGTTGCTTCTCGTTTTCGCTTTCATCGCTACCTCGGCCTATGCCGATTTTTCCGCGACGGTGGATGCAGGCCGGTTGAAAGCTTTTGCCGGCGAACCGATGCCGCATGTCGACAATGTCGTTCCGTTTTCTAACGGCTCCCTCCTTCTCCTCGTCGCCGCCAATGGCGATGGGACTTTCTCGGCCGCCGTCGAAGCGGGCAATTTCGTCGCTGGGAATGATGTTTTGCTCGCCGCCGGTGGGTTCAACAACGGCGGCGGGACCGATGAAACGATCACGTTTTTCTCCGTTCCAACTGGCGGCCTGTATCTGCCGGTGGACGACCGGATCGCCCTGCGCTGGTTTCCCGATATCACTTACGCGCAATATCTGGCCGGGACCAAGCCCTCCGCCGGGCAGCGGTTCGGCACCTACAATCCGCGCACGTCGATTCCGTCCAACACGAGCGACAATCCCGATGGCGGAGATCCCTGGCTGCTTCCGGCTGGCGGCTCGGTCGAGCTCAATTTCTTCACCGTCGATTCCGACCGCGGCGGCACCCAGCACGAGATTGAAGGCTATGCGAACTCGGCCGTTTCCGCTTCGCCCACGCCGACCCCGACGCCCTCCGCTACTCCGACCCCGACGGTGTCTCCAACCCCGACCGCGACCCCGAGCGTCACCCCGACGCCTAGTCCTTCCGCGAGCCCCACGCCAACCGTCTCGGGCGACGCGCTTCTCAACATCTCGACCCGCGCCCGCGCGGAAACAGGTGACCACGTCCTCATTGGCGGTTTTATTCTCGGCGACGGCGCGACGAAAACGATCGTTGTGCGCGCGATTGGGCCGTCGTTAGGCGCGCGCGGCGTGAACTCGCCCCTGCTCGATCCCAGCCTGCAACTTTTCAATGCTTCCGGGCAACTGATCGCGAGCAACGACGACTGGATGACGAACGACAACCAGCAGGCGATCGCCGACAGCGGCCTGGCGCCGACCGACACGCGCGAGTCAGCCCTCCTCGTGGAGCTCGCCCCCGGCGCCTATACCGCGATCGTCACCGGCGTCGACGGGACGGTGAACAACATCGCGCTGGTCGAGGTTTACGATCTCGATTCCCTCAGCACGCCGCAGCTCCAGAACATTTCCACCCGCGGGACGGTCTCCACTGACGAGAGCGTCATGATCGCGGGGGTGATTGTCGGCGGCACGACCGGACAGGTGGCGATCATTCGCGGGATCGGACCCTCCCTTGCCAACACCGTACCGGACGCGCTGCCCAATCCCCAGTTGTCGCTCATCAACAGTTCGGGGACGGTCGTGGCGATGAATGACGACTGGCAGGACACGCAGGCGAGCGACATTGGCGCAACCGGTCTCGCGCCGACGAACACCCTCGAATCGGCCATCCTCGCGCCGCTCGTGCCCGGCGCCTACACCGCCACCTTGTCCGACGTGAGTGGCACGACCGGGATCGGCCTGATCGAGGTTTACAATATCTCGGACGGTTTCTAAAGCGTGTCATGCACTTCGCCGGGATCGCAAGGCACAGGCTGTAAACGCCTCCGCTCTGGGAGGCGCGGGAATATGCATGGTCTCCAAGCCGCGTTCATCCCCGGGCTGACGCGCTTCGCAGAGCGAAGCGTCGACAGGCGACGCCACCCAGCCGCCTCGACGATAAAAGTCCATGACACGCTTTAGTGGGGAAACGTCCATCCTGGGGTGATGGGTCGGACGGTTTCGCTCGCGGCGGCGAGCTTTGGAGTGCGGCACGTCCTCGTGCCGCTTTATTCATGTGCCATTCGGCGAGAAGAGCGTGCGGGTCTTTTGGCAACGACCCGCGGAAAAAAGCGGCGCGCGGACGCGCCGCACTCCGAAAGCGCTGCGCGCGAAAGGTCGCTTCGCTCGTGATTCGACAAAGCTATTCCTGCAATCCGGAAAAGGTCGGTTCGCTTTTGGAAACTCGAATGCTTTAAGCATTCGATTTTTCTCTCGCCCACCGCAGCTCCTTCCTTTCGGCAAATCCAGCTTGTCTTGGGGTTGGCCTCCATCCTCGGGCGTTTCTTCCTTCCTTTATCTCGGAAGCTCGCCGGCAGCCGCGTCAAAGGCATGCGATCTTGCAGAACCCTGTTTGTCGGACCACTAACCGCCCGCGGCCACGCGCAGGACCTCGAGCCGATCGCCCTCCTGCAACTTCTGCGTCGGCCATTCGCTCCGGCGCAGGGCCACGCCGTTGTGCTCGACCAGCGTCGTCTCCGGCAGGAGCCCGTGCCGCGTGATCAGATCCTGCACGGTGCTCGCCTCATCGCAGGCGGCGGCTTCGCCATTCAGGAAAATCTTCATCGACCCGCCAGGGCCTGGTCCCAGTCTTTCCAGACCGGCTCGAATCCGCCGCGGCGCAACACGGTCGCGACTTCGGCCGGCGAACGATCGTCGCTGATCTCGAATTGTCCGGTGGCGAGCGCGTTCCCGTTTTCGTCCGGCGGCATGATACGGCCGCGCACCGTCTGGTGCACCGCGCCGCGGCCCTGGCCGGTATAACCGCCCGGCTCGGTGTGGCTGCCGGAACTCATCATCGTCACGCCTAACGACGCCAGGGCGTCGCGCAACGGAGCTGGCTCGCGCGTGCTCAGGACGATGCCGACCTGCGGAAAACAAATCCGGAAAGCGCAGATCAGTTGCGCCAGTTCGCGTTCGCCTAACGAAAAAGGCGGAACGAATTCTCCCGCGGCCGGGCGCAGTCGCGGCAGGCTGACAGTGAGGTCCGATTGCCAGCAATGCTTGAGCAAATATTCCACGTGGGCCGCGAGCGCGAGCGCCTCCGGCCGCCAGGGCGCGAGGCCGAAGAGCGCTCCGATTCCAATTCGGCGAAAACCGGCGGCGTAGGCCCGCTCCGGACAATCGAGCCGCCAGTTGAAGTCGCGCTTCGGACCCGAGGTGTGCATTTCCGCATAGATGGAGCGGTCGTAAGTTTCCTGGTAGACGACCAGCCCCTCCGCCCCGGCCGCGACCAGCGGCTCGTATTCCGCCGTCTCCATCGGCCCGAGCTCGAGCGCGATCGACGAGAAATGCGGCTGCAGCGCGCGGATGCAGTCGGAAAGATAATTGCCGCTGACAAACTTCGGATGTTCCCCGGCGACGAGCAGGACCTGGCGAAATCCCTGGGCCGCGAGATGGCGCCCTTCGGTCAACACCTGCTCGACCGTGAGGGTGACGCGGAGGATCGGGTTGTCGCGCGAGAAACCGCAATAGCGGCAGTTGTTGATGCACTCGTTGCTCAGGTAGAGCGGGGCAAACATCCGCATCGTGCGTCCGAAATTCTGCCGGGTGAGGGCGCGCGCTTCCTGCGCCATCGCCTCGAGGCGGGCGTCATCGGCGGGCGCGAGGAGCCCGGCAAAGCGCCGCACGAGCGGCGATTGGGCCGGGAGCCGATCCAGGATGTGGGCGAAAGACATTGCCTTAATTTCGCGGCTCAGCGGGGAATCGCAATCATGCAGCGTGCATGTAGGGTCACGATCGTGAGCACTCCGACTTTTGTTCCGCTACCGAAACGCGAAGTCGCCAGCGAGGAGGAGATCGTGCAGCGCGCACGAGATTTTGCCGCGCAAATGTCGCGGCGCCGGACGGTACGCGATTTTTCCGATCGCCCGGTGTCGCGGGAAGTGATCGAGGAGTGCCTGCGCGCAGCGGGCTCGGCGCCGAGCGGGGCGAATCTTCAACCGTGGCATTTCGTGGCGGTGAGCGATCCGGCGCTGAAACACGAAATCCGTCTCGCCGCCGAAACAGAGGAGGAGGAATTTTACCAACACCGCGCGCCTAACGAGTGGCTGGAGGCCCTGGCCGCGATCGGGACGGATGCGCGGAAACCGTTCCTCGAAACTGCGCCCTGGCTGATCGCGATCTTCGCCCAGCCCTACCGGCTCCTGCCCGACGGCCGGAAATTGAAGCATTATTACGCGACCGAATCGGTCGGGATCGCCACCGGGATGCTGGTCGCGGCGGTGCATCAGGCCGGGCTGGTTTCGCTCACGCACACGCCGAGCCCGATGGGATTTCTGAACAAAATCCTCGAGCGGCCGGCGCACGAGAAGCCGTTCCTGCTCCTCGTTGTCGGGCACCCCGCGGAGGACGCGAAGGTGCCCGACATTCAGCGCAAAGCGCTGCCCGAGTTCAGCACCTTTATTTAAAAGGCGAAGCGCACGCCGGAGCGAAGCATGCCGAAGTCGTTGCGCTCGCCGTTGACGACGTTCCAGCTGAAGTCGTGAATTACGCCCACGTTTGGCGTGATACGAATTTCGAACCCGGCTCCGAACTGGCCCATGCCCTCGGCATCGGCGTTGCGCCGAATGCTCCCGATGCTCCGGCCGCGGTCGACCAGATCCTCGACCCGCGAGCCGTTGAAGATGACCCCGCCACCGGCAAAACCGTAGGGCGCGAAACGCGTGCCCGGGATGGGATAGCGAAAAATCAGGTTGCCCGATGCCTGGCCGATCACGTCATCCGCCGCGAGGGCGTAGCCCTGAAGACCGACGCCGAGATAGCGGTTAAACATGTAGTTGGCATTGATCCCGGCACCAAGAGCGTGGTCCGTACCGAGGTAGCGGTCGCTCCGGTAGGGGCGGTTGGTAAAGGCGTAGGCGCCGAAGAGGTCGAAGTTCCATTCCCGGTCGCGAAACCATTCCTGCGAAGGCTGATACGAGCCCTGCTCGACCTGGGTTTGCGAGGTTTCGAGCGGGCCGGCCTGGGTCCAGGTGGCGAGCGTCGTGAAGACAATTGTACTGAGGATTAGCTTTTTCATTTCCGTTTCTCCTTTGGTTAAGATGGCAGCGCCGGAGTTCCCTTGAGCGCCGTTCTCCATATTACGAAGTGAGGCACCGCTTCGGTTGCACCCATTCCGATATTCCTGTTTAAGACCGCCGGGCGTCCGCGCTGGTTACATCTTCTCTCTTCACGCGATTTTTTCCGCTGGGCAGAATCGGCTCGCTCCCTCATTCTTTCCGCCGCCTAACGTATGAGTGAGATCGCGATTAAATATCCACCCGGCTTCCGCGCCCGGCGAGGCTTGAACTGGGGCATCATCGGCTTGCTCTACGCCTCGTTTTACATGTGCCGCTACAACTTCCGCTGGGCCACCCCCGGGATGGTGGAGGAATTTGGTTTCACCAAGTTTCAGATCACCGGGATGCTCAGCGCCTGGTCGCTCGCCTACGGCACCGGGCAGCTCGTCAACGGTCTCCTGACCGACCGGATCGGCGGCAAGACCGCGATGACGATCGGCGCTTTCGGCACGATCACGATCAATCTCATTTTCGGTTTCGGTTCCTTCGCCGGCACCTTCTCCACCTTCTCTCTCATCTGGTTGTTGAACGGCTATCTGCAATCGTTTGGCGCGCCCGGCATGATCAAGATGAACGCGGCCTGGTTCAATCGCACCGAGCGCGGCACTTTCGCCGGCATTTTCGGTTTCATGATTCAGCTCGGCCAATTCGGGATCAACAATCTCGCCCCGATCATCCTGGCCGGTTTCAGCGTCGGGATGTGGGTCGTGGCCAAGGGCGACTGGCGCTGGCTTTTCCGCCTCCCGCCGCTCATCACCGCCGCTGTCGTTATCCTTCTCATCCTCTTCGTCAAGCAGACGCCGGAGGAGGCCGGTTATCGCGGCGCGGTCGAGCACGAAGGTCCGGTGGACGACGAAAAGGTCACGGTCAGCCTGCGCGAATCGTTCCTCACCATCTTCACTCATCCGCTGGTTTGGTTTTACGCCGTCGCCTATGCCTGCACCGGCGCGGTCCGCAACAGTTCCGATCAGCTCGCGATTCTTTATTTTGCCGAGCAGCTCGGGCTCGACATGCAGGCGCGGCCGCCGGCGGTTTTTTGGACGATGAACCTGATGCCGCTGGTCGCGGTCAGCGCTTCGTTCGCCTCCGGCATCATTTCCGACAAGATTTTCAAAGGGCAGCGCTCGCCCGTGGCGATGGGTCTCTATTTTTTGGAGACGGTGGTGATTCTAATCGCAGCCGGAGTGATTTTTTCCGGCGTGGTCGGGCCGACGCCGGGCGGCATTTTCATTGGCTGCATGTTTCTTGTCCTGATCGCGCTGACCGCGAACTCCACTCACTCGATTGTGGGCACAGCGGCGCCGATGGATATCGGCGGACGCAAAATGGCGGGGTTCGCCTCCGGGGTGATCGACTCGTTTCAATACTACGGCACCGCCATCGCGCTTGCCCCTGACCGGATGGCTGCTCGACAAATACGGCTGGGGCGCCTGGTACCCGGTGATGGCCGGCTTCGGTATCATCGGCGGCTGCTCCATGCTGCTGGTGATGCGCAAGCAGCGGCGACTGACAGCTGCGGCCAACGCTAGTCGAAAAGATTCAGCTGATCGTTAGGGCGACGGAATCCGGCGGTGGAAAGGTGCAGGCGCTCGCCGATCCCGGCCCGTTTGCAGCCGGCGGTGAAGAGATCGCGGATTTGTTCCGCAAAAATGCCTTCGCCTTTGATGCGCGATCCGAAACGGGGATCGTTCAGCCGCTCGCCGCCGCGGAGGTGGCGGATGCGGCCGAGGACCTTCTCTTTCCGGTCGGGGAAATGTTCCTCCAGCCAGCGCTCGAACAACGGCGCCACCGCATAGGGGAGCCTAACGACGGTGTAACCGGCAAACTGCGCGCCCGCCTCCGCCGCCGCGGCCAGGATCGCCGGCACTTCGTGATCGGTCAGGCCGGGAATGATCGGCGCCGTCATCACCCCGGCCGGGATGCCGGCGGCGCGCAGTTGTCGGATCGCGTCCAGCCGCGCGCGCGGCGTGGAAGTGCGCGGCTCGAGCACGCGTTGCAGTTTCGGATCGAGCGAGGTGATGGAAATATTCACCGCCGCCGCCTCGTGCGTGGCCAGTTCGCCTAACCAATCGATGTCGCGCGTGACGAGTTGGTTCTTGGTGATGATCGCGACCGGATTTCGAAACCGCGCCAGCACCTCGAGACAGCGCCGCGTGATCTGCAGCCGCCGTTCCACCGGCTGATAAGGATCGGTCACGCCGCTCATGACCAGGGTCTGCGGTTTCCAGCGCGGTTTGGAAAGCTCCGCCGCGAGCAGCTCGGGCGCGTCTTCCTTGACCATGATCCGGCTCTCGAAATCGAGCCCGGCGGAAAAGCCGAGAAATTCGTGCGTCGGCCGCGCATAACAATAGATGCAGCCATGCTCGCAACCGCGGTAGGGGTTGACGCTCGACTCGAAGCCGACATCCGGGCTGTCGTTATGCGCGATGATCGTGCGGGTGAAATCGCGGTAGTAAACCGTCCGGCGTTTTGGCCGGTCGGGATCGTTTTCATCCTCGGGATCGGGCTCGAGGTGGAGCGCTTCGAAGCGATTGGCTGGATTATGAGAAGCGCCGCGCCCGTGCATGTGCACAAGTTCGATTGAACATAGCGCTTTGTCCAGCCGAATGCGGCACCCGGCCGAGAATCCTCTGCCTAACGATCTTGCCGGGACGCGATTGCGGGGTGAAACTATCGCTCAGTCGCAAGCCAGGGAGGGGTGGTCGAGTGGTTGATGGCTCCAGTCTTGAAAACTGGCAGGGCGCAAGCCCTCGTGGGTTCGAATCCCACCCCCTCCGCGCTTCCCCAATTTTCAGAGCGGGGGCGGTCGCCAGCGGGCGCAGAGCCAGGCGCAGAAGAGCCCAAGCACCATCGCGACGACGACGTCCGAGAAGTAATGCGCCGCCACGTACATGCGCGAGAAGGCGATGAGGAGCGGGATGGACAAGAGGGCGAGAGCGAGGCGGCGGTTGGCGAAGAGGAGGACGCCGAAAAATCCGGCCGAGGCCGCGGTGTGTCCGCTCGGGAAAGAATTGTGTTTCGAACTCAGCCGCGGCCCCTTCCAGCCGAGTTCCTGTTTCACCGAAGGCCGGGCGCGGCCGGTCGCAATCTTGAGTCCGCGCGCGGTGATACCGGCGAGGGCGCAGGCGATCAGCATCGTTAGGCCGATTTGCACCCAGCGCTTGTTCCCGCGCAGCCAGGCGAGCGCGATCACGGCCAGCCCCGCAAGGACGTGCCCGGGCCAGTCGCCGTAGCGGCTGACGTTGCGCATGACCCGTTTTGCGGTCCGGTCGGAGTGCGCGGTCATCCAGGCGCGGACGGTGTCGTCGAAATAAAAGGCCGCTCCGATCGCGAGGAGAGCGAGGAGGAAGATGAACAACCATTTTCTGACCGGCGTGATTTTGCTCATCGAGAATTTGCCGGTTGTGTTTCGGCCTGCGCCATCTTTGATTCGCTCTCTTGCAACCTGCAACTGGCAAATTCGCAGCCCTCTTTTTCGGCACCCTCCTGTTTCATCTTGCGGGCACCTGGATGCTCCCGCTGATCGATCGCGACGAGCCGCGTTTTGCCGAAGCCTCGCGCGAGATGATCGAGCGCGGCGATTATATCGTCCCGTATTTCAACAATCGCTACCGCTTCGACAAGCCGCCGCTCACCTATTGGTTCCAGGTCGCCAGTTTTCGCGTCTTTGGGGAGAACCCGTTCGCGGCGCGTCTTCCGACGGCGTTCGCCGCGGCCCTGACCGCGGTCGTTATCTTTGCCTGGGCTCGCCGGCTGCAGCTCGAGCGCGCCGGCTTTTGGGCGGCGATCATTTTCACCCTTTGCCTGCAGACTGCCGTTCACGGCAAGGCCGCGGTGGCCGACATGTGGCTGGTGCTGTTCATGGCGCTGGCGCACTGGGCCGGCTACGAACTCCTGCGCGATCGCGCCGGCGGGAGCTGGCGGAGCGTGGTCGCCCAACCGCATGGCCTGCGCGTTTGGTGGTGGCTTTTTTACCTTTCCCTCGCGCTCGCTTTTCTGGCCAAGGGCCCGATCGGCTGGATGCCGCTGGGCACGGTCGTGGTCGCGCAATTTCTGCGCCCGCGCGCCCACTTCGCCCGGCGTTTTCTTTTCGTTAGGGGATTACTTCTCACGGTCGCTCTCGTCGCCCTCTGGGGGGTGCCGGCGCTCCTCCGCACCCAGGGGGAATTCCTCGAGATCGGGCTTGGGCGCCACGTCGTCGGGCGCTCCTTTGGTACGATGCAGGGGCACGGCGGCGACTCTCTCGGCGCCACCTTCCTCTCCCTGCCGTTTTATTTCGTCAGCATTTTCCTGAGCTTCGCGCCGTGGGCTTGGAAACTTCCCTGGCTGGCGCGCCGGCTTTGGAAAGAGCGCGATGAGTTGGATTTCTATCTCATCACTGGAACGGCGGTTGTCTTCCTCATCTTTACCGTCGTGAAGACGAAATTGCCGCATTATATCCTGCCGGCGTTTCCGCTTCTCGCGCTCCTCCTGGCGCGGCATTGGTTGGTATCGAGCACGGCGGAGCGCACTTTGCGCCGCTGGTCGATCGCCACCGCTGCGGTCTGGCTCGCGATCGCTCTGATCGTCTTCCCAATCAGCGCGCCCTACTTTCCTTCGGCGGCTCTCTTCAAAAAAGCGGAGCCCTACCTCCAACCGGAAATGGACTTCGGCGCTTATCATTTCGACGCGCCCAGCCTGGTCTGGAATTTTCGCAAACGGGTGCGGGGTTGGCTCTTCTACAATCGCTCCGGCGACCGTGATGTCAGCACGCTGCAACCCGACCAAGTGCGGCCTTTTATGGAAAGCGCCGGCCCGCATTTCGTCGTTCTGCCGACGCCGCTGGCGGATCGGCTTTACCCGACCCTCCCGCGCGGTTATCGGAAGTTCTCGACCCGCGGCTTCGACATCGCGAAGGGGCGCTGGATCGACCTGACCTTGATAATGAAAAACACATGATCACGTTTCTCCACGGCCGCCTCACGAGCGCGCTCCCGACCCAGGCGATCGTCGACGTCGGCGGGGTTGGCTACGAGGTTTTCATTCCGCTCTCGAGCTACGATAAGCTGCCCGCGCCGGGCGAAGCGGTACAGATTTTGACGCATCTGCACGTGCGCGAAGACGCCCAGATCCTCTACGGATTCATGACCGCGGCGGAGCGCGATTTGTTTCGCCTCCTGGTCAATCACGTCAGCGGGATCGGTCCGAAACTTGCCCTCGCCGTCCTCAGCGGAATGAGCGTGAGCTATTTCAAAAGTGCGGTGGTGAACTCGGATGTCGCGTCGCTTTCCAAGATCAGCGGCCTGGGCAAAAAAACGGCGGAGCGAATCGTGCTCGAGTTAAAGGACAAGCTCGGCGTGGCTGCGGCCTGGGAAGTGGCGAGCGGCGCGCAGGCCCCGACGCCGGAACAGGAGCAGGCGAACGAGGCCGTCCTCGCCCTGATCGCGCTCGGCTACAAGCAGGTCGAAGCGCACAAGGCGGTGCGCGAGATCCAGCAGAGCGGGAAGGAAGCGCAGACCGCGGAGGATCTCGTTAGGCTGACTCTGCAACGCCTTGCTTCCGGGCGCTAGGAAAACGTCCTAGCGAAGCCTTGGGGCGCATCCCGACACGCCCCCATGACCCCTGAATCGCGGCCACGAAATTTATTTTTTTCGAGGCGCAAATAAGTCTTGAAAGACGCGCGCCGGCTCTTTAAGCCAGTCTCAACCTAACAAACATATGACTGAGACAAGGCACCCGTTGGTCTGGTTCGTGCGCGCGGCTTTGGCCGCAGGGTTGGGAATGGTAGTAGTCGATGGATCGCGCGCGCTCGCGCAGATCGCCGTGAGCAGACCCGGGGCAAGTCCGGCCGCCCAAACGCAGGCCGCGCCGGCCGCGGCCGGGGCGGGGGAGCAGGAAGCGACGGTGCAACGCATCATCGTGACCGGATCAAATATTCCGACCGCCGACGAGGTGGGACCAAATCCGGTCCTGAACTTCAATCGCGATCTCATCCTCAAGTCGGGCGAGCGCAACACGGAGGAATTCCTGCGCAATCTTCCGATCGCCGGCGCCAATGGCGTGCCGGTTTCCAACAACGAAAACGGCTCCAACACGGCGGTCGGCGCGGCCACGATCGCACTTCGCAATTTCGATGCGCGAGCGACGCTCATCCTGATCGACGGCCGGCGCGTCGCCCCGTACCCAAAGGGAAATAATGGCGGCACCGGGGTCGGGTTGATGTTTGTCGATCTCAACTCCATTCCGCAGGCCGCGATCGAGAATATCGAAATCCTGAAGGACGGCGCCTCGACGACCTATGGCGCGGACGCGGTCGCGGGCGTGGTCAACATCAAGCTCCGGCATAATTACAAAGGGGCGGAGGCGAGCGTCGAATATGGCAACACCCTCGATAAGGACTCGAGTTTGTATTCCGCCTCGCTCGTTTTCGGGGTGGGGGACGGAACGACCAACGTGACTGGCGCGATGAATTTTTATCACCGCAACTCGATCGCTAACCGCGACCGCGGTTTCTCGGCCAAGCCGCCGTTTCTAAGTTCGAACACGAGCCCGTACAACCTCCAGCTCAGCAGCGACGTGGCTGCGGCTGCGGGAGGTCCGAACCTGAATCCCGGCGGAACCGTTTTCGCGGGCGCGCCGAATTTCAGTAACGGGCTGGCTCCGGCCGGCGCCTATCTCTACGACGTCGACGCCCGGGTGCGAAGCGGCAGCGGGATCCTGCCGGGTTACAACTTCAACCAATTCTCCCTCTCCTTTCCTTCGTCCGAGCGCTACGGCGGATATGTCAGTGCGAATCATCGGATTTTAGGAGAACAGATGGTCGGCTATGCGGATGTGTTTTATCAGAATGTGAAAACGCATAACGAGCTGGCCCCGCCGGCCACGGGCTCGTTCCAGACCAAGGGCCAGACGACGCTGGCGATTCCGCCGCAGACGCCCTTAAACGGCGTCGCTCCTCCGAACACCCCGACCTATGACGAGACCGGCGTGCCAGCGGACGCGTTTAACCCCTTTAATCCCTTTAACCAGATCATCTCGGGCGGCAGCCGCGCTCGTCTGGCGGAGTTTGGGAACCGGCTGTTTGACAATGAAACCGACGCCTTTCTCACCACCGTCGGGTTAAAAGGAGACAAGCTTTTTGACGGCAGCTGGGGTTATGACGCCGCCTTCCGTTACAGCCAGATCAAGAATTCCCAAACCGGAACGCAGGTCTCCATTTCACGCTTCAACCGCATCGTTAACCAGGCCGATCCGATCTTCGATCCGGCTTCGTCGGAATACATCGGGACGACCACCGCGTTCAACCCGTTCGGAGATTATCGCAATCCCATCGCGGCCAATGCCGCCACGGTCGACTTTGCCCGCGTCCATCCGGTGGACCGGGATATTTCAAAGCTGGCGACTCTCGATGGGACGGTTTACACGACGTCGCTTTTCAAACTGCCGGCGGGCGGAGTGGGCTTTGCGTTTGGTGGCCAGTTCCGCCGCGAATCGCTCGATGCTTCGCCTGATGCGCTCAACGTCGCAGGCGACATCGCGGGCAATTCTCCGGTGCCCCTGGTCAGCGGCGGGAGAAAATCCTATGCCTTCTATGCCGAGACCGACATTCCGATTTTCAGCCCGATCACTTCCATGCCGGGTTTCCGTTCCCTGCAACTGACGGCGGCGGCGCGCTATGAAGCCTTCAAGAACAACGATACCAACGTCCTCGTGCCGAAACTCGGCCTGCGCTGGCAACCGTTTGACGATCAACTGACCATTCGCGCGACCTGGGGCGAAGGTTTCCGTCAGCCGAGCCTGGAGGAGTTATACGCCGCTCCGATTTCTACCCTGCAGGTCTCGCGCGATCCGTTGAAGGGCGGGTTGTTTGAGTCGGAGACAAACACCCTCATCGTCAGTAACCCCAATTTGCAGCCGGAAGATTCCCGTTCCTTTAGCGGCGGCATTGTTTACACGCCGAAATATGTGCCGGGACTGACCCTGACGGTGGATCTCTGGAACATCGAGCGCACCGGCGTGGTGGCGGCGCCGACGGCCGACCAGGTGGTGCAGCGCGACGCGATCGGCGCCCTCCTGCCGGGTGAAGCAGTGGAGCGCGACACCGGCGGTTTCATCACCCGGGTCGTTATTCCCAATCAGAATCTCGGTTCACAAAAAGCCCGCGGGGCCGACTTCGGGATTCAATATGTGAAAGAAACGCCCTGGGGGACATTCACCTCGCTCACGCAGGCGACTTATCTCGATCAATTTCTCTTCCCGCAATTTGCTTCGGGCAACCTGGCCGGTCGCACGACCGACCCGGGCGCCTCGCAGGAGGGCTACTACAAGTGGCGGGGCGATTCCCGGCTCGATTGGGCCTGGAACGGCTTCGATATCCTCACCACCGTTCGCTACATCGGGGGCTTCCACGAGCACACCGCGAATCTGCGGGAACATTACGTTCACCAGGAATGGTTGTTCGATGTCCAGGGCTCCTACGATTTCAATAGCCTGTTCCCGCCCGTCCAGGTCGACCCCGTTGCCGGTTACGCCAAGGACGGCAACGAAGCCACCTCGGGCAAGGACGGCAAGATCGCGGAAACAGCGGCGACGCAGACGAGCAACTACGGAGTGCCGATCTGGCAGCGGATGCTGCGAGACACGGTCCTCACCATCGGCTGCAACAATGTCTTCGGCCAGGACCCGCCGCATGCTTCGGGGCAGGGCGGAAACAGTGTCGGTTATCCCGGGTTTACCTACGACGCCACCGGCCGCTTTGTTTACGTGCGGCTGACGAAAAAGTTCTAGGGAGCTTCGAAAAAGCGGGAGGCTGGATTACGTTCGTTAGGCCGGACGTTGTCCGACGATTTGCCGATACGATTCGGGATCGGTCGCGCCCTCCGTGACCAGGACCAGCGCCCGGGTGCTTTCGTCGATCTCCATCATCTCACGGTAGCGCGCGCTTTGCCGGCCGGTCAGGAGCTCGATCAATCCCGCCAGACCCGCGCCACCGGTTTCGCCGGCGACGATGCCGACCCCGGCGAGCAGTCGCATCGCTTCCCGGGCGCGCTCGTCGGGAACCGCGATGAAAGCATTGATCCCGCGGGAAACGATCGGCCAGGCGATGAGCGAGGCCCGGCCGCAGTTGAGTCCGGCCATGATCGAGTCATGCGGGCCGGGCACGGTCACGACTTCGCCCGCTTCCATGGAGGCGAGCATGCAGGCGGCGGGGAGCGGCTCGACGCTCAGGATTTTTGGGCGTTCGTTAGGCGGGCGAGGGGCGTAGTGCCGGACGACAGCCGCGGCCAGCGCCCCGACCCCGAATTGGACCGCCATCAGATCCGGTTCCTTCTCGCCCCGCTTCGCCAGCTCGTCGTCGATCTCGCCCATGATGGTGGAATAGCCTTCCATCACCCAATGCGGGATTTCTTCGTAACCAGGCCAGGAAGTATCCGAGACCACGAGGCAACGTTCACCGGCATCCGCGGCCGCGCGCGCGACCGCGTCGTCGTAGGTGCCGGCCACGATCTCGACCTGCGCTCCTTCGCTCTCGATACCATCGATCCTGGCCTGGGCGGTCCCCGCCGGCACATAAATCTTTGCCTCGAAACCGAGCAGCGCCGCGACATGCGCGACGGCGCGGCCGTGATTGCCATCGGTCGCGGTGGCGAGAGTGAGGGGACGGATCGGTGCCAGGCGTTCGGCAAGTTCTTCCACCCTTCGCCACGGTTCGAGCGAGCGGCCGAGGCGCGTTTCGAGCGCGCGATAGACCGCCCATGACGCGCCCAGGATTTTGAACGCGGGCAAACCGAGGCGGCTCGATTCGTTCTTGATCAGGAGCTGCCCGATGCCAAGGCGGCGCGCAAGCGCGGGCGCGTCGAGGAGCGGCGTCGGGGCGTAGCCGGGCAGGCGCCGATGAAACTCCAGCGGCCGGCGCGGGTTGGAGTCGGCAGGCGCGGCCGCGGTGATGGGATGCGGATTGGGAAAGAAACGGACCTGGTCGGCGCGGCTCATCGTTAGGCGAAAACGTTCGCCTCTTCGTTAAGCGACCCGGCTGGCGAAGTCGAGCGAGCCATCCCAGCGATTGACCAGGCCTTTCCAGAATTTTTCCCGGCGTCCGGCCACTCGAAGTTCGTACTTCTCCCGCGCGACCCGCAGCGCGGCGAGGAGTTTGGCCGGATCTTTCTCGGCTTCCCGCATCGCCTTGAGCGTCTCCGGGCCGACGCCGCCGTCGACTTTCACCCCCAATGCGATCTGGAGAATCTTGGCCGCGCCGCCCGGGCCGCGATTGAAGGCGGAATCGCGCAGATAGCATTCGATCGCGGGCACGGTCGTCCATTTCGCCACCACGTCGGTGTAAGCGGCGATAACTTCGGCGGCGTAATCCTCCGCCTCCTGGTGGCGCCCGGCTTCGATCAACTGGCGCAGCCTGGCCGCTTCCTGCGGATGATAGCGATCGTTGATCCCGGCGATCTCGTAACGACCGCCGCCGTCGCCGGCGGGCAGGATGTAAACCCGGAGACGTCCCTGCGCATCGCGCCGGCCTTCGAATTGCACGATCGCCTGCGCCATTTTTTTTCGCAGCTCGGCGCGATGTGCGGCATCGGATGGCGGGGGCGTAACAGGTTCCGCGGGGGCCGGCAGCGGCGCGGCCGCGAGATCCGCTTCGGTGGCCCGGCGGAGCGACGCATTCGAGACCCAGCCGCGCAACACGCCGGAAGCAGTCGCCGGCCGCTCGACTTCGACGTACCACCAATCCTGCGGCGCGATCTTGACCACCGTCCCTTTGCCGAGCAAACCGCCACTTAATTTCGCCGCCGCAAGATCGGGCGCGGCGAGCAGGTTAATCTCGCCCGTGGTGACGTACTCGAGCGGAATCGCGCGCCGGATTTCGGGAGTTGGCGCGGGCTTTTTTTTCCGGCGCGGACGCTCCGTCCGCTTCGGGAGCGGCTTTTTTGCCGCGCGAGCGGCGGGTTTCCGTTTCTTCGCCGGCCTGGTCGCGGGTTTGCGCTTTTTCATCGTTTCCTCTTTCTCCGAATGACGGGCAGGGCGCGCTTATAACCAAAGATCGTGTAGTCGAAAAACATGTTGCCCGTCATGTCGTGCACATCCCGTTTTTCCCGAATGCCCTGCGGGTAATGCTCGGGCCGGATGAAGCTGACGGTCACAGCGCCGAGTTGCCGGTCGCCCTTTTTCATCAGCCGGCGAGCCCCGGCTTGCGCCGCGAATTTCGCGACCTCGATGCCGGCGGCGTAGGCCGGGTTGGCGATGGTCGAACCGGCCTTGATCACGCCCAGCAGGCTGGTCGAAAAAGAACCGAAACCCGGTTCGCGCAAAATGTCGTTCACATCGCCGGCCGCCTCGCGCAGTTCCCGGGCCGAGCGCACGGCGACAAACGTCCAGGTGAAAGCCTCCGGGATTTCCTCCGCCTCGTAGAGGATGAGACCGGTGTCGCCGAAGCTGACCGGGAGGTTGTCCTGCACGCGATCGACTTCCGTCAGGATGCGGGTGCTGAGGGTTTCATCGACCAGCGCCTGGAGCGCCGATTTCTTCGACGCCGGATCGTTGTTTTGCATCCATTGGTCGAGGTCCGGCGCGGGTTGATCGGAGCGGGTGACGAAGCTGAGGAACTTCACCTGCGCGAAGTCGTGGCCGAAAACGCCGAGAACGGATTTGACCCCGCCATTATCCAGAAAGCGAACTCGATCGATCCGAAAATAGAACATTGGAGGTTCCTCCTGTTGCAGTGGTTTTTAGCAGGCGCCGGAGCGAAGAAAAAGCCTCAATTTGCATTTTTGAAACGCTTCGATTCTTGCGCAACATCGCCGCAGCGAGCAGCATCGGCGGGAGTGCTCACGATCAAAAATCTTTCCAAGCGCTACGGTTCGATCGTCGCGTTGCGGGACGTCTCGCTGGCCTTGGAACCTGGGGAATTTTTCGGCCTGCTCGGCCCGAACGGCGCGGGCAAGACGACCTTTATGTCATTGGTCGCCGGCATTCGTCCGGCAGACAGCGGCGAGATTTTTTTAGGGGGCGAAAAATTTCAGCACGAACAGGTCGAGCAACGACTGCAACTGGGCTTCGTCCCACAGGCGCTCGCGCTCTACGACGAGCTGAGTGGCGAGGAAAATCTGCGCTTGTTTGGCCGGCTCTACGGATTGCGCGGCGCACTTCTGCGCGAGCGGGTCGAGGAAGGGTTGCTCGCGGCGCAGTTGCAGGACCGGCGGCGCGATCAGGTGAAAAATTATTCCGGCGGGATGAAGCGGCGACTCAACATTGTCGCCGCCATTTTGCATCGTCCCAAGCTCCTGCTCTGCGACGAGCCGACGGTCGGGGTCGATCCGCAATCGCGTAACGCGATCTTCGAGTTTGTCCAGAAGCTCAACGACGACGGGATGACGATCGTTTATTCGACTCACTACATGGAAGAAGCGACCCGGCTCTGTTCCCGCATCGGGATCATCGATCACGGGCAGTTGCTCGCCCTCGGGACGCTCGATGAGCTCCTCGTGGAGTTGCCGTTTTCGGAGCAGATCCGTCTCGCGCGTCATGAAACCGTGACCGCCGAGTTGGAGGCGCTGCGCGAATTTGGCGAGATCGTGGAGACGGAGGAGGCTTTCGTGCTGACGCCGCGCGAGGGGCTGCGCTTGTCGGATTTTTTCTCGGCGATCGAACGGCGCGGCTTGTCTTATCGCCATTTCGCGGTCACGCGGCCGACGTTGGAGAATGTTTTTCTTCATCTCACCGGCAAGACTTTGAGAGATGCCTGATTTTCCTGGGGAATAAAGAGATGCGCACAGTTTTGATTTTGTTCGGCAACGAGCTGCGCCGCTTCCTCCACGACAAGACGGCGCTCTCGCTCACTTTTCTGGTGCCCATGGTGCTCATCTATATTTTTGGTCACGTCTTCGGGGTCACTGGCGGCGGGGGAGGACCGACAGGCATTCCCATCGCGGTGGTGAGCGCGACCGACGCGCCGGTGGTGGCCGCGATCACGGCGGCGTTGCAAAAGGAGAAGGCTTTCAAGGTCCTGACCACAGAAAAGGTAAATGAGAAGGAAGTCCCGCTGACGGAAGCGCGCGTGCGGGAGAGGATGAAGGCCGGCTCGCTTCGTTTCGCGCTCGTCTTTCCACCCGATACGCAGAGCGACGAGAGCTTTGGCTTGAAGTTAAAATTTCTGCACAACCCGCGAAACGAAATCGAAACCCAGACCGTGACCGGGCTGGTGCAGAAAACGATCTACACTTCCGCGCCGCAGGCCCTCCTGCTTTCGCTGCAAAAGAAGGGCGCCAATTTCATCGGGCAGGAAAACTTCGATCAATTCAACCACTCGATTGCAAACGCGATTGCGCAGGGTTTCGGCGGGAACGCGGAGGAGATTTACGCGGACCTGAGCAAGGGCGACTTCGGATTTGGCAATGTCGATGCGACCGGCTCTTCGGGCGATACCAGTTCGCTTTTCGAGAGCCTGATCAAGATCGAATCCGAGCAGATCGGCGGCCGGCAGGTGAAAAGCAGCATGGCGACGCGCAGCGTCGGCGGCTGGGCGATCATGTTTCTGCTCTTCTCCCTCTCGGGCGCGGCGACTTCGCTCTTCGACGAGAAGAAAGCCGGTCTCTTTCAACGTCTCCTCGCGGCGCCGGTGCGGCGGACGCACATTCTCTGGAGCAAATACCTTTTCGGAATGTTCATCGGCATGGTGCAACTGTGCGCGCTTTTCCTCGCCGGCAGCCTCCTCTTCGGGATCGATATCACGACCAATTTCGGCAACTTGCTTCTCATCTGTCTGGCCGCATCCATGGCCTGCGTTTCTTTCGGCATGCTCCTCGCCGCCGTCTCGCCCTCCGCCGCCGCGGCCAGCGGACTGGGGACCTTTCTCATTCTCACCATGAGCGCGATCGGCGGCGCCTGGTTCCCGACCAGTTTCATGCCGGAGTTCATTCAGATGCTGAGCCGGCTCACGATTGTTTATTGGTCGCTCGAGGGCTTCATCAAGGTCTTGTGGGCGAACTGCACCACCCTCGAGCTGCTCCCGATCCTGGCCATCCTGGCCGGGATCGCGTTTGTCGTGAATGTCTTCAGCATCTGGCGGTTTAATCGCGGCCAGATCTTTGAATAGCGGGCGCCATCGTCGTTAGGCGAGAGTTGTCTATTTTCCGCCGGTCACGGTGTAGCCTTCCGCCCGCAGATCTTGCGCGAGTTCCATTTCCATCTGCACCGCGGCGTCGAACGGCATCGGGTTGAGGTGAGCGTAGAATTCCGGCAAAAGGCGAAGGCCGTATTTCTCGACCACCCAGGCGGCCTTGTAACCGTGCTTGTGGTTCTCAAAGCGATGCTCGACCGGCAAGCCGGTCATGCCCACGTAGAGACACGGCTTGGCCGCGTCGCGTCGCGGGTTGAGCCGGAGGACAGAGCGGTGCTTCAGGACCGCCTCGTCGAGCAGGATGACGTAAACGTTGTGATGAAATTTTTCCGCCCCGGCCACGACGGGAGAATAACATGGCAAAATATTTTTGTCTGTCGGACAGCGAATGTCCTACCCGGTGTTTTAGATTGGTGCCATGACAAAAAACATCCGTTTAACTTCGCGCATGACCGGCACCCTCATCAATCGCCCCGCGGGCATGCGGATCCCGCGCGGGCTGGCCATGTTGCGGGCGCTGCGTTTGCGCCTCGCGGCGGAAAAGTATCCGCGTTTCCAGCAGGAGGAATTCCAGTTCACGAAATAGCCCGCGGCCGCGAAGAGGCGCGGGGTGGTGCGCGATGCAGGGTTCGAACCTGCGACTTCTTGCGTGTGAAGCAAGCGCTCTACCACTGAGCTAATCGCGCGGAAAAAACGGGCGACGGTAGATTTAGCCCGCTCCGGGCGCCGGGCAACTGGTTTGATCGCCCCGCCGCTCCCGCTCCGGTCGTTAGGCCTTCTCGCCCGCGACCGCGAGGACGAGCGGCGTCGGCGGCTCCGCCACTCCGGCCGTGCGCGGACGCCGGAACTGCGGTGCCCGCCGGGAGAGCGCTTCGCGAAAATAGATCGCGACACAGAACAGAAGCAAACCGGAGGCGAGCGGCCGCAGCCGCTCCAGGAAATCGATCGTCGAAAGAGTCGGGCCGAGCTTTTTGTCCATCAGGAGCACCTGGGTGATCATGGTCGCGCTCATGAGGGAGAAAACGAAGTGGATTACGCTCAAACGCGCGCTGACCCCGAGGGCGACGGCGCTCAGGACCGCGCCCCAGAGGAGGTAGCGCTCGTGCATTTGCGCAAGCAGGGCAAACATCAGGAGCCAGGGCGTGATGAGGGCAATGAGGAGGCGCGGATCGCGGGCGCGCGCGTGCCGGGCGGCGCCGAGGGCGCAGAGGGCGAGGGCGCCAAGGTAAACGAGGCGCAGGATCCATTGCAGGGTGAAAGCGAAATGGAGCGACCCCAGGCGCGGCGACCAGACCGGCGCCTTGAGCGAGAGGTTCCAGTAGGAAAGAAGAGAAGGGAGGTTGTAGGAGGAGCTGATGAAGAGGTAGGGGTAACGTTCGCTTCCGTAGAGAAACCCGATCTGCAACCAGGCGAAGCTGCCGCCGCCGAAAGCGCCGATGGCAAAGGCAGCGACGCCGGACATTCCCGCCGCCCAGGCCCAGGTATGACGCGAGCGCCTATGCCTCGACCAAGCCGCAACGAGGATCCCGACCGCGCCCGCTCCAGCCCAGGCCAGGGGCGTTGGCAGGAGCCAGGGCGAAACCAGGAACGCCGCCATCGCAGTGAAGCCAGCGAGCAACCGGCCGGCGCGCGCCCAGCGTTTCTGCCAGAGCGGCCAAAAAATAAAAAAAGGCGCGACGAAAAGGAGCTGACCCTTCAGCATGCCGCCGGCCGCGAGCAGACAGCCGCACCAAAACCAGCGCCTCGTAAGAGCGGCGAGCGCGGCGAAAAGATAGAAGGGGAGAATCCAGCAATCCCATTGCGGCCAGGCGTGGGCGTCGAGGATGAGCGAGGGCTCGAGCCAGGCCACGCTCGCCGCCACCAGGCCGCAAACCCAGCCGCGCTCGACCGCCGGCAGGCGATGCAGGAGACCCGAATCGGTCGCTCCCGAAGCCCGGCGCACCCCCAGCCTAACGAGCAGGAAAATGCCGAGCGCGGTGGCCAGTTCGGCAAAGAGATTAACCGTCAGCAGCGGCTCGACATATTCCGGCGTGCCATCCTCGGCGCCGGGAAATTTTGCCCGCACTTCCTTGGCCCAGATCGACATGACGAGGAGCCGGAGCGGCGGATAATCGAGATGATAATCACGTCCGTAAGATTCCTTCCGGACCCGGTCGTAAAGCCCAAAGTAACCCCGCGCGAGCGTCACCCAGGAGTCGCCTTCTTCCCCGGGCGAAAGCCGTCGGCCTTCGGCCAGCGTCTGGCTGCCCCAGTAAAACCCGTTGACGATGTCGCGCTGGAAGCGCAGGTGAGTCGTCTGCTGCCAGGTGAAGTGGCGGAGGGCGATCCCGCCGGCGAGGAGCGCGAGCAGCACGAGCCCGAGGAGAATTTGCCGGCTGCGGAGCGAGGCCCGCATTTTGGCGGAAGTGAGCGACCGCTCCATCAGGGCGGAAGCATCAGCGCGCCGCCCCTTCGCGGCAAATCAAGTTTTCCGTTCCGGCACCGTCGTCAGGCGGGAACGAAAATTTCGTCAAACATGCAGAGCAGGCGGCGAATCTCGAACGGCTTGGTCAGGTAGTTGCGGGCTCCGGCCGTGAGCATGCGCTCGATCTGGCTCGGGGTGGCGTCGGCGCTGATGACGATGACGGGAGTGCGCGCGGTCTCGGGCTGCGCCTGCAATTCTTCAAGGACCTTGCTCCCATGCAGGTCGGGCAGGTCGAGGTCGAGCAGAACGAGTTGCGGGGAATGGGCCCGCGCCATCTCGAGGCCCTGTTGGCCGGTCGCGGCCCAGGCCAACTCGGTGCCGGGGCGATCTTCCAGGATGCTCTCGACCAGGCGGAAATTGGGTTCGCTGTCTTCAATGTAGAGCACGCGCGGATGAGGACCGTGGCGGCGCGGCGCCGCTCCGGAACCATTCGGCTTCATCGGGATGATGACCGAATTGAGGGCGGGCTCAGCCGGCTCGGGCGTGTCTGCGTGCTCGCTTTTGGCGCGCGTTGGTTGCAACTCCTGCTGGAGTTGGTCGCGCAATACTTTGATTTCGAGTTGGGCGAGGCGGAGTTCCTGCCGCAAATGATCGTGATTCTCTGTCTTCATGCTCGTATTTCTTAAAGGGAGGCCATCCGTAAACCCGACGGCTCCTCCGGGATGACGCCCCGAAGCTTTTTCGCCATCTCCAAGTCGCGACGCATTTTGTTTTTATGAGTGCAAAAGAGGAGGGCACTCTCTTCCGTGATGAGGTCCTCTTCGAAGGCCCGCATGAGGGATTGGTCGAAGCTATGCCAGCCGAGGGTGCTGCCGGCCTCGATGATTTCCTGGAAGCTGCGGTTTTCGCCTTCGCCGTAGAGGAGCGCCTCGCGCGTGCGCAGGCTGCTGCCCATGATCTCGGTCACGAGAAGCCGGCCGCCGTCGATTTTGTTGACCAGCCGCTGACTCACGACATAGCGCAGGGTGTCGGCGAGACGTTCGCGGATCTGTTTCTCTTCGTCGTTGGTGAAGAGGCCGAGGATGCGGTTGATGCTCTGGCCGGCGTTGATCGTGTGCAGCGTGCTCAGGACGAGGTGGCCGGTCTCGGAAGCGGAGAGCGCGATTTCCATCGTTTCGCGATCGCGAATTTCGCCGAGCAGGATCACTTTCGGCGCCTGCCGCAGAGCGGCGCGCAAGCCGGTGGCGAAATCTAAAAAATCCTTCCCTAACTCACGCTGGCTGAAGACCGCCTTCTGGTGCGGGTGGAGGAATTCGATCGGATCCTCGAGGGTGACGACGTGGACTTCCTGCGACTGGTTTATTTCGTTCAGCATCGCGGCCAGGGTGGTCGTCTTGCCGCTGCCGGTGCTGCCGGTGAGGAAAATGATCCCGAATTTCTCCCGAACCATTTGCTGAAAGATCGGCGGCAGCCCGAGCGTCTCGAGGGTCGGCACGGCGGATTGCAACTTGCGCATGACAATGCCGTGATGGCCATTTTGACGATAGATATTGACCCGGAACCGCGCCACTTCGCCTAACGAATAGCTGGTGTCGCAGGAGCCGGTCGTTTGCAGGTCGCTCTGGAGGCGTTCGCTCCCGGCGATGAGCAGCGCCGCGATCGCGTCGATGTGCGCGGGCTGGAGCGCGGCGCCGGCTTCTTCCATCGGCAATTCGTGCAGTTTGCCGTAGCGCTCGACCAGGGGCGGTTTGCCGTTGATAAAAAGACAGTCCGATACGCCCTCGCCGCTCTCGAGCATGGCGGTCAGTAGCGCTTGCAGGTCTTCGTTCTTCATTTGCTTCAAAAAAAGGCCCGGGGTCGGGCGGTTTTCCGCCCGGCGGGATGAGTTTCGGCCTTTCTGTAGTGCAGGATTTGTTCCACCCACGGGCCGGATTCGCGGCCGCTTGCGAATTGTGACCCGGCACTTATCTAAAGGCATGTCTGAACACAAAATGACGCTCACCTGGAAGCGCGCCACGCAGGACTTCGAATACAAAACCTACAACCGCGATCACAGCTGGAGTTTTGACGGCGGCCACGAAATGGAGGCCTCGGCCGCACCGGCTTATCTCGGCAACCCGAAGCTGGTCGACCCCGAGGAGGCGTTCGTCTCCGCCCTGGCCAGTTGCCACATGCTCACCTTCCTCGCCGCGGCCTGTAAGAAGAAATTCCTCCTCGACGAGTACGTCGACGAAGCCGTCGGCCACATGGAGAAAAATGCCGATGGCAAACTCGCCATCACCCGGGTCGAGCTCCATCCGAAACTGAAATTCTCCGGCGAGAATCAGCCGAGCGAGAAGGACATCGAGGAGATGCACCACTTCGCGCACGAGAACTGTTTCATCGCCAACTCGGTCAAGACCGAAGTGACCGTGATGTAGCGGCTGGCGTGTCGTCCGCAGTGCCTTGGCGGCATCGGCGCGCCCTTTGCGGCTAACACAGCCGCCACTACACCAACCAGCATGAGCAGCCCGAATGACCCGCAGCGCATGGAGCGCATTGTTAGCCTCTGCAAACGGCGCGGCTTCATTTTCCAAGGGAGCGAAATCTACGGCGGCCTCAACGGCGTTTGGGATTACGGCCCGTTAGGCGTGGAACTGAAACGCAACCTGAAGGATTATTGGTGGCGGGTGATGGTGCGCGAACGCGACGACGTCGTCGGGATGGACGGCGCCATTCTCACTCATCGCGCCGTGCTCAAGGCGAGCGGGCACGAAGATACTTTCACCGACCCGATGGTCGATTGTCGGACCTGCAAGGCGCGGCTGCGGGCCGATCAGTTACCGGAAAAAAACGGCGTCAAACAATGCCCGGCGTGCGGCGGCAAGGACCTGACCGAAGCGCGCCCTTTCAACCTTATGTTTTCGACTCAGATGGGCGCTTCGGCCGATCCTGACTCAATCGCCTACCTCCGCCCCGAGACCGCGCAATCGATTTTCGTCCAGTTCAAGAACGTGCTCGATACCGCGCGCAAAAAACTGCCCTTCGGCATCGCGCAAATTGGCAAAGCCTTCCGGAACGAGATCAATCCGCGCAATTACATCTTTCGCTCGCGCGAGTTTGAACAGATGGAGCTGGAATATTTCTGCCGCCCGGAGCAGGGGATGGAGCTGCTCGATTATTGGCTCGAGGAGCGCCTCAAGTTCTACGAAAACATCGGCCTGCCGCGGACCAAGCTGCACGTCCTGACCGTGCCCGACGCCGACCGCGCCTTTTATTCCAAGGGCACCTACGACATCGAATACGAGTTCCCGTTCGGCGTGCAGGAACTCGAGGGCGTCGCTTACCGGACCGATTACGATCTGACCCAGCACCAAACCGCGAGCGGAAAATCGCTCGATTATTTCGACGAGGAAACCAAGGCGCGTTTTATCCCGCACGTCATCGAGCCGAGCGCCGGCGTCGACCGCACCGTCCTCGCGCTCCTCTGCGAAGCCTACGCCGAGGAGACGGTGACCGATGAGAAAGGCAAGAGCGAGACGCGGATCGTCCTGCGTTTCCATCCGCGCGTCGCGCCGATCAAGGTCGGCATCTTTCCGCTCCTGAAAAATCAGCCGCCGCTGGTCGAGAAAGCGCGCGAAGTGCAGGCGCTCCTCCGCCCGCTGATGAATGTCTTCTACGACGAGACGGGCGCGATCGGCCGGCGTTATCGCCGCCAGGACGAGGCCGGCACGCCTTTTGGGATCACGATCGATTTCGAGACGTTAGGCGAGCGCGATCCGGAGCTGCGGGACACGGTCACCTTGCGTCACCGCGACAGCATGGAGCAGGAGCGGGTAAGAATCAGCGAGCTGGCCGTGCGGCTGAGCAGCGCCATCGCGTGAGATGGAGCGCTGGCTGATCGGAGCCTTTTGCGCTCTCGCCGCTCTGCGCGTTTTTGTTTTCGCTGCCGCCTTTCCCTTTTTTAGCAACATCGACGAGTCGGCCCAGCTCGACGTCGTGGTGAAATACTCGCATCTCGAAATTCCGCATTCCCTGGCCGCGGTCAGTGCGGAGTCGGCGATGTATCTCTCGATTTTCGGATCACCGGAATATTCCTCGGCTCGGCCCCCGTCAGCTCCCATCTGGACCCGCCCCCTGGCCGATGTGAACTCGATCGTCAAGAAGCGAGAGCATTGGTGGCGACAGCACCTGAACTACGAAGCGATGGATCCGCCCCTCTACTATCTGCTTGCCGGCGCCTGGCTGGACGCCGGCCGTGCCGGCGGCTTGGAGGGTGGACTCTTCTTGTATTGGATTCGCTTTCTCAACATCGGGCTGGCCGCCGCGCTCGTCTGGCTCGCCTACGCGTGCGCTCGGGCCATTTTTCCGGACGAATTGTTTCTCCGCCTCGGCGTGCCCTTCCTGATCGCGGTCTGGCCGCAGGATGTTTTCTATTCCATCCAGAGTGATGTTCTTTCGCCGGTTTGTTTTGGTCTGGCTCTTATCGCATTACTGCGAATGTTATCGAGCGATGCGCCTGGCCGATGGCCTGCGTTCTTCGCCGGCTCGAGCCTGGCGGCGACCTTTCTGGTGAAAGTGAGTAACATCGGCGTTGTCGCGACCGGCCTCGGCGTAGTCGCGATCTACGCCTGGATCTGGTGGCGGGAGGGGAAGCTGCGATCGCGGATTCCGGTCCTCCTTCTCTTTTTCGTCGCGGCCCTCCTGCCCATCGCGATCTGGTGCCTCCGAAATTATTTCCTCGCGGGCGATCTCACGGCATCGTCGGCCAAAGTCCAATTCCTCGGTTGGACGGTGAAGCCGTTCCAGGCCTGGTGGAACCATCCGATCTTCACCGCGGCCGGCCTTTGGACTTTTTCGTCCGATCTTCTGGCGAGTTTTTGGAGAGGAGAATTCATCTGGCACGGCCAACGCATAGCCGCCCGCTCGGTCGATCTTTTTTATGCATTATCATCCGCCTTTCTGCTCGGGATCGCGGCCTTCGGCATCTGGCGCCGCGGGCCCGGGATCGATCACAGGCGGCAGTGGCTCTTTTTCTCCCTTTGCGGGTGCGCCGCCTCGGTCGTCTTTCTCGCCGGCCTTTCCCTCGTTTTCGATTTTGGCCGCTGCATTTTCCCGTCGCCGGCCTACCCGTTTTTCTCCAGCGGAAGACTGATGGCGGGCGCGGCCATTCCCTTCATGATCCTCTACGTCTACGGACTCGACACCGCCCTCCGATTGACCCGGGTGGGAGGGGCGCGTTACTTCGTGCTGGCAGGAATCGGACTCTTGATCCTGGGCTCGGAGATCGTCCTTTCGATCCCTGTATTCTCCAGTCCGTATAATTTTTTCCACATGTGATGCCGGATCTGAGGCCCCAATGGACCTGCAAATTTTCCGCGAATATTGCCTAACGAAAAAAGGCGCGACCGAGGGCGCGCCCTTTGGCGAGGACACGATCGTCTTCAAGGTCGGCGGCAAAATTTTTGCCCTGGCCTCGCTCGACGAGGTCCCCCCGCGCGCCAACCTGAAGTGCGATCCGGAGCGGGCGCTCGATCTGCGCGATCGCTACGAGGAAGTGCAGCCCGGTTATCACATGAACAAGAAGCACTGGAACACGGTCACGTTGACCGGGAAAATTCCGGAGGCGGAACTGCGCGAAATGATCGACCACTCCTATGAATTGGTCGCGCCGCGGGCGAAGGGAAAAGGTCGGCGCTAGCGGGCGGGGTGAATCACCTGCCGCAACTGTATCGTCCCGATTTCGAGCTGGAGCGCCGTTAACGCCACGTCGAGAAAGGCATCGGGCGGATCGGTCAAGGCGACGGCGAGATGTCCCTCCGCGCCCGGTTCGGCCTCCAGACCTTCGTCCTGCAGCAGCTGGGCCACGGCCCGGGCGCAATTGTGCGCGGAATCCACCAACCGGACCGATTCACCGAGGAAGCGTCCGATCGCTTGGCGCAGGAGCGGATAATGGGTGCAGCCGAGAACAAGGGTGTCGATGCCCTCGTCGACCAGCGGCATGAGATATTGCCTAACGACGCCATCGGTGATCTCGCTTTCGAGCCAGCCTTCCTCGATCAGCGGCACAAAAAGCGGGCAGGCCCGGGCCGAGACCTGCACCGCGGGGTCGAGGGCGAGGAGCGCGCGCTCGTAGGCGCCGCTCTTGATCGTGGCGCGGGTGCCGATGACGCCGATGTGGCCGTTGCGGGTCGCCGCCACCGCCGCCTGCGCGCCCGGCTGGATCACCCCGGTGATCGGGACCGGCGTGGTCGATTCGAGCCGCGGCAGGGCGAGCGCGGAAACGGTGTTGCAGGCGACGACGATGGTTTTGCAGTGTTCCCCGAGCAACAGCTCGGTGATCTCGAGGCTGTAGCGTTCGACGGTCGCCGCACTCTTCCCGCCGTACGGCACGCGGGCGGTGTCGCCCAGGTAAAAAATTGTCTCGTTAGGCAAAAGTTCGCGCAGGGCGCGGACCACGGTCAATCCGCCGATCCCGGAATCGAAAACGCCGATTGGTTTTGCCCGCGGGCCCTGGCTCGTCTCGTCGCTCATTTGATTTCGGGATTCTGAATCGCGGCCGAAGGCGGCGATGGCATCGGACTGGCGGGAGGCGCTCGGCCTAACGAATCGGTAATGGCGCGCGAGTGCGGCGGGAGATTGCTCGCGGCCGCGACCAGGGTGGGTCCCGAGCTCTGGAAATTAACCGCGCGATTGTAGCGCGTGACCGCCGCCGCCATCGCCTGGCCGAGCTTTTGCCGGTAGGACGCGGTCGCGATCTGCGCCCCTTCCACCGGGTCGTTTAGGAAGCCGGCCTCCACCAGCACCGCCGGGATCGTGATATCGCGCAGGACGTGAAAGCGGGCGTGCCGCACGCCCCGATCGAAGACCGAGACCTGCGATAAAATCGAGGCGTGCACCGCCGCGGCCAGCGCGATGTTGGCCGCATCCTGCGCATTGCCCTGCAGGAATTCCGTCTCGGCCGAACTCGGATGATCCTCGGTCGAGGCATTCGAGGGCACCCCGGCCGGGGCGAGCGTGTAGCTCTCCACGCCGGAGCCTCCCCGGGCGGAGTTGAAGTGAATGCTGATGAAGACCGCCGCGGGAAATTGATTGGCGAAGGTGACTCGGTCCTCCAGCGTTACGGCGGTGTCGGTGGAGCGTGTCATCTCCACCTTGAATCCGGCCCGGAGCAATTGTTCGCGTGCGGTCAGCGCGACCTCGAGCGCGAACGTCTTCTCGTTGCCCCAGGGGCCGGAAGTTCCGCTATCCTCGCCGCCATGACCGGGATCGAGCACGACGGTGTCGATTTCTTTCGCGCCTTTGATCTTGTTCGGGCGCAAAACCGGCTCGACGATCTTCGCGACGTCGATGACCGAGATCAGATTTTCGTTCTCCCGCGTGACGAGCGGGAAATCGCTGAAAAAGCGGACGCCATTGATGTAAAACTCGTTCGTCCCGGCCTGCGCGCGGATGCCGCGCCGCTCGTCGCGCAACGAAACCGTCCGGCTGGCCTGCGAGAACTGCGGGAAACGATAAAACTGCGCGACGTTGGCGAAGCTCACATAATCGCGTCCATCGGCCGGGATAATTTTCCAGTCCTCGGCCAGCGCCGGCGGCGTCGAAACTGCCGCCAGCCAGAGGAGAAGGATGACTTTCGGGACTTGCACGAGGCGCAAGTTGACGGCGGGGTCAGGTCCGCGCAAGCAGACGGATTAAATCCGCACCCCGCCCGGCGCGGTAAACTCCGACTCCTGGGCGTCGCCGGTGTTTCGAGTCGCCGAGGGTTCGAAAAGGACGACCTCCGCCTCGGCATCGGCCGCGGTCCGATGCTCGACGCCGTGAGGCACGACGAGGAACTCGCCCGCGTTTAGTTCGACGATCCGGTCGCGAAACTCGATTCGCATCCGGCCGCGCCAAACGAGGAAAAGTTCGTCCTCGCGCTCATGCTGATGCCAGGGGAAGACGCCCTGGAATTTCACCACCTTCACATCCTGGCCGTTGAGTTCGCCGACGATCTTCGGCCGCCAATGCTCGGTGAAAGCGGCGAACTTCTCCTCCAGATTGACCTTTTCCATCTGCCCCAAGTTTAGCACAGGCATCGCGGCGGTTTTCGTTTTGCAATCGCCGCCCCCTCTTCGATGATTGCTCCCCATGACGGAACTGTCCAAGGCATACGAAGCGCAGGCGGTGGAGGCGAAATGGTACGCCCGCTGGCTGGCCGACGGTTGTTTTGAGGCCGATCCGGATTCGGCCAAGCCGGCCTACTCCATCGTCATCCCCCCGCCAAACGTCACCGGCGTCCTCACCCTCGGCCACGTCCTGAACAACACCATCCAGGACATCCTCGCCCGACGCGCCCGCATGCTGGGTAAGGAAGTGCTCTGGTTGCCGGGCACGGATCACGCCGGGATCGCGACCCAGACGGTGGTGGAACGCCAGTTGCGCAAGGAAGAAAAGAAAACCCGGCACGATCTCGGGCGCGAGGAATTCGTTAGGCGGATCTGGCAATGGAAGGAAAAACACGGCGGCATCATCATCGAGCAATTGAAACGGCTCGGCTGTTCCTGCGACTGGTCGCGCGAGCGTTTCACCATGGACGAGGGTTACTCGCGCGCGGTGCAGCGCACGTTTGTCGATCTTTATCAGAAGGGGCTCATCTATCGCGGGAAACGGATGGTGAACTGGGATCCGGTCGCGCTGACCGCGCTCTCCGACGAGGAAGTCATCCCGACTCCGCAAAAATCTGCGCTCTATTATGTCCGCTACGAGCTGGTCGAGGAGCCGGGGAAATTCATCGAGGTCGCGACTACCCGGCCGGAAACGATCATGGCCGATGTCGCGCTGGCGGTGCACCCAGCAGGACGAGCGTTACCGCGCGTCGTTAGGCAAAAAAGTCTGGCGCCCGCTCGATCGCGCGCAGTTGCCCGTGGTCGGCGACGACGGGATCGATCCAGCGTTCGGCACCGGCGTTCTGAAAGTGACCCCGGCGCACGACAAGGTGGATTTCGAGATCGGACAACGCCACGGCCTGCCGGTGATCGATGTCCTGCATCCGAACGGCACGATCAATTGCCCTAACGTTCCCGAACTCGACGGACTCGATCGCTTCGTTGCCCGCAAAAAAGCGGCGGAGATGCTGGCCGAAAGCGGACTTCTCGCAAAGGAGGAGCCGCATGAGAGCACCGTCGGCTTCAGCGAGCGCGCCGGTGTTCCGATCGAGCCGCGGCTGAGCGAACAATGGTTTCTGAAATATCCGCAGGTCGAGGAATCGCGCGCTGCGGTTGGTCCGCAGGCCGCGATTCATTTTCGGCCGGAGCGCTGGGAAACCGTCTATCAACACTGGCTCGAAAATATTCAGGACTGGTGCATCAGCCGGCAGCTTTGGTGGGGCCATCGCATCCCGGTTTGGTACGCGAACGACGATCCAACGAAACTGCACGTCGATATCGAGCCGCCGGCGGATCCGGAAAATTGGACGCAGGATCCCGACGTTCTCGATACCTGGTTCTCGAGCTGGCTCTGGCCTTTCGAGACGATGGATGACACCACGCGCGCGAAGTTTTATCCGACGACAGATCTCGTGACCGCGCCCGACATCATTTTCTTCTGGGTCGCGCGCATGATCATGGCCGGCCTCGAGTACACCGGGCAGGCTCCGTTCAGCAACGTCTTCTTCACCGGCCTCATCCGCGACGGGCAGGGGCGTAAGATGAGCAAGTCGCTCGGCAATTCGCCCGATCCGCTCGATCTGATCGGGAAATATGGCGCCGACGGCGTGCGCTTCGGCCTGATGCGGATCGCGCCGAGCGGGCAGGACATTCGTTACGACGAGAAACAGATCGAGGAAGGGCGCAACTTCGCGAACAAGCTTTGGAACGCGACCCGCTTTCGCCAGATGCACGGCGGCGAGACCGAGGGCGAGATCAATCCCGCGCTCCTGACGAGCGACGACAAATGGATTCTGCTCCGGCTCGACGAGGCCATCCGCGCAGTCACGCAGGCGCTCGAGGAATACAATTTCAGCGAAGCGGCGCAGGCGCTTTACCGATTTTTCTGGAGCGAGTTCTGCGACTGGTATCTCGAGGCGAGCAAAGCCGCGCTCGGGTTCGCCGACGCGGAGCCGGCCAGCCCGCGCAAGGCGAACACGCTTGCGGTGATCGATTTCATTCTCGGCCACACCCTGCGGCTTTTTCATCCCTTCATGCCCTTCATCACCGAGGAGCTCTGGCACGGGCTGGGTTTCAATGCCGATCTGCCCGCCGGGCAGGGCGCCGAGACGATCCAGTTTGCGCGCTGGCCGCAGCCGCTGGACGACGAATTCAAAAAACACTACGCGCTCACGCCTAACGACGAGCAAATCGCGAACGCGAAATACGAGACGGTCATCGCCGGCCGGCGTTTGCGGCGCGATTTCAACATCGCTTCGAACAAGCGCGTCGCTTTCATTCTCAAGCCGGCGAAGCCATTGCCGGCGGAAGAAGCGGACGTGCTCCGCATCCTGCTCAACGCGGAACGACTCGAGCTGCCGGCGAGTTACGAGCCGCCGAAGGGAACGCCGACCGCGCTCACTCCGTTGGGCGAACTTTATCTCCCGCTCGAAGGCTTGATCGATCTCGCGGCGGAACGGCTGCGGCTCGGGAAAGAGCTCGCCAAAACCGAAGCCGAGCTGATGACGGTGCGGAAAAAGTTGGCGAACGAGAATTTCGTCAACAACGCCCCGGCCGCGGTCGTGGCTGAGCATCGGCAGCGGGAAAAGGATTTCGCGGAGCAACTCGCACAGCTTCAGCGGATGCTGGAGTCGTTAGGGTGAGTTGCCGGGGCCTTCGATTGCAAATCGAAGCTACGTAGCGCCGATTTGCAATCGGCGATCCCCACCTTGCAATCGGCGAAACCGCCATTGTCGCCGGATTGCCGCTGGCGCTATAGTCGCTCCGCCTGCACATGATCCGGGTCCTTAAATTCCTTTTCTGGCTTGGCCTCGCCCTGCTCGGGGCGACGGCGGTGGGAGTGGCGGCATTCGCCCGCGGCGAACCGATCAACGCCCTCTGGATCGTGACCGCGGGGTTGTGCACGGCCGCGATCAGCTATCGCTTTTACAGCAAATGGCTCGCGGCAAAGGTGCTCGTCCTGAACGACGAACGCGCCACGCCCGCGCTCGTGGTCAACGACGGCAAGGATTTTGTCCCGACCAGCCGCTGGATGGCGTTTGGCCATCACTTTGCCGCCATCGCCGGGCCCGGGCCGCTGGTCGGGCCGGTCCTGGCGGCGCAGTTCGGTTATCTCCCCGGCATGCTCTGGATCCTGGTCGGGGCAACGTTAGGCGGGGGCGTGCACGACATGATCGTGCTCTTCGCTTCCGTGCGGCGACGGGGCAAAACGCTGGGCCAAATGGTGAAGGAGGAAATCGGGAGCGTGGTCGGCGCGCTCGCGCTCATCAGCGTGCTCGCGATCATGATCGTGCTCATCGCCGTCCTCGCGCTCGTCGTCGTCCAGGCGCTGGCGAAAAGTCCGTGGGGCGTTTTCACCATCGCGATGACGATCCCGCTCGCCGTCATCATGGGAGTTGCGCTGCGCAGCGGAAAGATCGGCGTGGGCTGGGTGACCGCGTTCGGCGTTCTCGGTCTGCTCCTCTCCGTCTGGGGCGGACAATTTCTCGGGAATTATCCGGCGCTTGAACACTGGTTCCGGCATGACCAGAAATGGCTCGCCTGGGCGCTGATTATTTATGGCTTCGCCGCTTCGACCCTGCCGGTCTGGCTGCTCCTGACCCCGCGCGATTACCTGAGCACGTTTCTCAAACTCGGCACCGTCGCGGCGCTCGCGGTGGCGGTGATCGTGATCCATCCGACGCTGCAAATGCCGGCGATCACGCCGTTCGTCGACGGGAGCGGGCTGGTTTTTGCCGGGCCGGTTTTTCCTTTTGTCTGCATCACCATCGCCTGCGGAGCGGTCTCGGGATTTCATTCCCTGATCGCTTCCGGGACGACGCCGAAGATGCTGCAAAGCGAAACGCGGATTCGCGACATCGGCTACGGCGCGATGATCACGGAGATGGTGGTGGCGTTAATGGCGCTGATCGCGGCCTGCGCTCTGCCGACCGGGCAATACCTCGCGATCAACGCCAAGGGCACGCCCTCCGAAGTGGTGGCCAAGGTCTCGGCGGCCGGCTTCCCCGTGACCGAAGGTGAGATGAAGCAACTTGCGCACGACCTGGGCGAGGACACGATGTTTGGCCGGGCCGGCGGCGCGCCGACCTTCGCGGTCGGGATGGCGCACATTTTTGCCCGCGTCACCTCCAGCCCGACGGCGCTCGCGCTCTGGTACCATTTCGCGATCATGTTTGAGGCGCTCTTCATTCTCACCACGCTCGATGCCGGGACGCGGGTCGGGCGCTTTCTCCTCCAGGATTTATTGGGCAATCTCTGGCGACCGCTCGGCAACACCCAGTCGATCAGCGCCAATCTTCTCGCAAGCGCCCTGCTCGTCAGCGCCTGGGGCTGGTTTCTTTACCAGGGCGTGCTCGATCCGTTAGGCGGGATCAACAGCCTCTGGCCGCTCTTCGGCCTCGCCAACCAGCTCCTTTCGGTCATCGCGCTCTGCCTTGGAACAACGATCCTGATCAAGATGGGCAAGGCGCGCTACCTCTGGACGACGCTGCTGCCGCTCGTCTTCATGGTGGTGGTGACGTTCTGGGCGGGCTTGCTGAAGATTTTCTCGCCCGATCCGCGGATCGGTTTTCTGAGCGGGGCGGACAAGCTGGAAGCGGGGATCGCGGCCGCGGCCACCAACGTCGATTTTGCCCGCCAGGCGCTCATCTGGCGGATTGACGCGCTCGTGGCCCTGACCTTTCTCGTGCTCGTGCTGGCGATCGTGACCGGTTGCGCCTGGCAATGGTGGCGGCTCCTGCGCGGGACGAGGCCGGTGGTGCTGCATGAGAGCGAGTTTGTTCCCCTGGCCCGGGTCCGCGTCGAAAGTCGTTAGGCACAATGCGCAAAAAGGAAATGCTCGCGGTGGTGAAAGCGCTGATGGCGCAGCCGACCGCTCCCTTTCACGAGGACGCGGTGCGGGACGAGATCGAAGCCCAGCTCCGGGAAATGCCGCATGTAAAGTTTGCCCGCGACGCTTTTGGGAATGTCGTGGCGCATTATCAGCGGGGCCGGAAAAAGGCGGCGGACTGGGGCCTGGCCGCGCACATGGATCATCCCGGCTGGGTGCGGGACGATGATGGCGAGATGGAATTTCTTGGCTCAGTCGCGCCGCGTTTCCGGAGCGACCCGAAGAAAAAATCGTTTGGCGATTTCGAGATGTGGGACCTCCCGCCGTTTGAGGTGCGCGACGGGCAGATCCATTCCCGCGCCTGCGACGACCTGATCGGCTGCGCGGAAATCATCTGCGTCTTCCGCGAGTTGGAAGAGCGCGGAGCAAATGCGCATTGCGTCGGCCTTTTTACCCGGGCGGAGGAAGTCGGCTTCGTCGGCGCAATCGAGCTGGCGAAGGCGGAGATTCTGCCGCGCAGCCTGACGATCCTGTCGCTCGAGACGAGCACGCCGCGCGGGACGGCGGAGATCGGCAAGGGACCGATTGTGCGGGTGGGGGATAAAGCCTCGACCTTTGACGGACCGGCAACGGCGCGCCTGCTGGCGGCGGCGGCGGCGGAGAAAATTCCGGTGCAACGCTGCCTGCTCGACGGCGGGACCTGTGAAGCGACGGCCTATCAGCTTTACGGCTACACCTGCGCGGCGGCGAGCGTGGCGCTGGGGAATTATCACAACGTCACACCGGAAGGCACGATCGCAGCGGAGTTTGTCGCGATCGATGATTTCGTCGGGATGGTGCGGCTTTGTCTTGCCGTCATCCTGGGCGGCGGAGCGGTCCGCGATCCGCAAAAAGCGCTGCGCCAGAAGCTGGAGGAAAACGCGCGCGGTCATCGCGCGTTCTATCGCCTGTAGACGCCTCCCTCTGGGAGGCGCGGGAGTGAGGCTGGCAGCGAGAGAGGTTTCGGAAAACGCGCGGAGCGTTCCCCCGCGCTTCGCAGAGCGAAGCGTCTACAATTATTTCCGGCGCAGTGGGACGATGATTTCGCCGTCCTGGTAGACGAGGACGACCTGGCCGTCTTCGATTGCGCGGAGCGTGACCTGGTAAATCTGGTTGCCGAATTGAAGCCCGAACTGCTGGCCTTCCTGCATGATCTTGCCGTTGAGGATGGCGAAACGCGTGCCGGCGCCCATCGTGACCGAGGTCAGGGAAAAGGAGGTGGGCGAGAGGTCAGGGCCGGCGCTCGGCGAGGAGCTTTTCGGTCCCGGCTTTTTCCAGCCGATCGGCCAGAAGGGATCGCGCGCCTCGGCCGCGTCAAAGGTCGACTTGTGCTTGAGCTCGATCGTCGGAACCGCGGGAGCCGCGGGCGCGGCGGGAGTTGCATTCTCGGCCCGGGCGGCGCTGAGCGACAGCAGACTCGTTAGGCAGAGGGCCGGGAAAAGCTTTTTCATTTCTTAAAGAGCGCGGTCTGCGCCATGAGGCTGACTTGTTGGTACTGCGGTTCTTCCGGCACGGCGTGAATCACGACGTGGTTGATGGCGAGGAGCGGCTCGGTGTTTTCGAGCTGCGCGATCGCCTTGCCGAGGGCGCCGTATTCGCTTTGCGGAAGCTCGATCGCCCAGTTGTTCTTGATCCAATCGGCCAGCTCCGGCTGCTTGAAATCGGCGCTCGATTCGAGGCGCGCGGTCACTTTGTCGATCCCTTGTTCGGCAAAGAAGGTGCGCATTTTCGGCGGAAACCAGGCGATGGGAGCGCCGTCGGCGGTGGTGGCCTTGAGCGCCTCGTAACGGCCGGTCGCTTCCTTGGCCTGCATTTCGAGATTGGCGGTTTTCTTCATCTCCGTCTTGGAGTTGGCCGTCTTCGCCTGCACTTCCGCGATGGTGGCGGTCATCGAGCTCCGGCTCTTTTCGAGCGGCCCGAGGAAAAAGGTGAAGTAGCAATAAAGCAGCCCGATAAACCCGAGCACGCTCAGGATGATCTTTTGGATCTGATCTTTGTTAAATTTTTTCGGCTTCATTTCGTGGTGGCGATCGCTTTCGCGGCATCCTCTGCCCGGGAGGCGTCGGTGGCCTGGGGGGCAAGAGTGACGTTGAGGACGAAGCGAGCGCTCGGAGTCGGAGCCCCGCTCAGGTTCACCATGGTGTCGAGGTCCTCGAGGTTACGGAAGGTGACTTTGACGCCGTTATAATTTTTCTCGAGCTGCTCGGTCAGAAGCTGGCGGAAATCTTCCGCCGCGGCCCGCGGTTCACGGGCGGCGGCGAGGCCTTCGAGGGTGACCGCGATCGAACCATCACCTTCCACGACGCTGCCGTCGAGACCGGTGACCTGGAGATTGGGCGCAACGCAGTGCGCGACCTGGGCAAGGAAAGGCGCCCAGTAGAAGCGTTGTTCGATCAGGCTGTCGAGCACCTTGGTGCTGTCAATGATTTGGCGGAGTTCGTCGGCTCGCTTCTGCGCCGCGGTGACCTTGGGCTCGACCTTTTGCCATTCGCCCTGGGCGGCGTGGAGTTGGCTGCGGATCTGGATCGTCTGGTAGGCGTTCCAGCCGTAGTAGAGGAAAAGGAGGAGGCCGGAGGCGCTCAGGGCCATGATGCCGAGTTTGAGCGGGTCGCGTTTGCGCTCCCGTTTTTCGCTGATTTCCTCGTGGAGAAGATTGAGTTGGAGAGCCATCTTTTAGGCGGACTTCAGGTAGGAGATGGCTGCGCCGCACGCGACATTGAGGGAAACAAACTCGCTCGCGAGGGCCTGGCGCTTGGCCGGGGGCAGGGCCACTTCGCAGGTTTCGAGCGGATCCCAAATCTCGCAAGGCAGACCCAGTTCATCGCTTAGGATTTGCAAAATCATTTCCGTCCGGGCCATTCCGCCGGAAACAAAGATGCGGTGAATGCTTTCCTCGCACTGGCCTTCGAAGAACCCGATCGAGTTCCGCACTTCCGTGGCGAGGGTGAGAAGCGAGCTGCGGCAGGCGTCGGCCATGCCGGCATCGCCCTGTTGCATGAGGAGGCGGGCGGATTCGGCGTTGACCGCGCCGTCGGCGGTGAGGGCTTCGCTGAATTGTTTGCCCCCGTACTCCACGCTCCGCACCAGCATGAGCTCGGTTTTGTTCCCGATCAGGACAGTGCTTTGCTCGTGGCCCATGTCGAGCAGGAGGAAGGCTTCGTTGCTGAAGACTTCAGGGTAGGCAAATTCGAAAGCGTTAAAGGAGCAGATGGGCGCGAGCTGAATGATGTTGGCCGGCGTCTTGGTTTTGCTCATCGCGTCGGAGATTTGTTTCACCGCCGGGCGCAACATCCCGCCCACGAGATAGCGCGTCTTGCCCGAGGAGCCTTCGATGGCGGCGCCATTTGGGGCCACGCCGGCGAGGGCGACCGCTGAGACCGGCGCGCAATCGAGGACGAAATCTTTGCATTCCTGGTTCAGGACCGCGAGGCCGTTGAGGCGGAGCGCGCTGCGGAGCAATTCCACTGGCGTGGTCGGCTGTTCGATGATGCGCAGGAGCGCGCCGGAATCGGAGGCCGCGATCGCGCAACTTCGGGCGCTGCCCCCCATCTCCTTGAGCAGGAGTTTGACTTGCTGCGCGAGCTCGTCGGCCGTGCTGAGGGTGTCCGGGACAGGATGCGAGGCGTAATTGGTCAGGACATAGCGGTCATCGCCTTTTCGTTGCAGCAGGACGCTCTTGAAAACGTGCTTGCCGAGGTCGATGCCGATAACTGAATTGGAGGACTTGGCCATGGTCTTGCGCTTCATAAAGCGAAAACCGTGCCGAGGACGCCGGGCTTCTCGAAAATTTGGTGTCAGCGGCGGTGTAGGGGCGGCCGTGTCGGCCGCAAAGGGAGCGCGTCGCCTGGAAAATGCAGAAGCCGAAGAGCGATCGACGTCCTTTCTCAAGCAGGCGCCACGCCCGCCGATACCCTAGGCCGCCACCGAAGGCCGGTAACCGAAAAAGCCGCGCGCTTTGATCATCTCCGATACTTCCGGCGGCACCATTCGTTCCCAGGCCGGATCGCCTGTCCGCATTTTCGCCAGCACTTCGGGCGGAAAGATTTTCAAATATTCGCGATGGAACTGGCTGATCTCCTGGATGAAGCCGTTCTCGATCAGATACATGTAGAGATGATGCAGATTGGGCGCGACCTCGAGCTGGCTCGCGCCCAGCAGTTCGCCCGTCTTTTCGTCTTCCATCGGATAGACGAAAAGCTTGAGCCCGCTTTTGAACATCCGGCCGAGCGCTTCAAGGATGCCGCCTTCGAGGTTGAGATAATATTTTTCGTCGAAGATCTCGTGCAGGCTCGGCACGCCCATGACGAGCGCGACCATCCGGTCGGTGTAGCGCGAGAGGTAGCTCGCGAGCCGGTAATATTCGCCAAACTTCGAGATCAACACCGTCCGCCCTAACGACCCGAGAATATCGACCCGGGCGAGAAAATCGGCGTGGTTGAGCTGGCCCTCGGAGAGCAGGTTTTCCAGCGTCATCTCCATCAGGACGACGAGGTCTTCCTCTTTCGCGCCCGGCTGTTTCAGGAAAATATCGCGCGCGCCCTCCAGCATGTCGTTCGTGGCGTAGGTCACGGGACGGAAGCTGCCCCGTTCCACGATGATCGCTTTCTTGTGCAGAATCTCCGCCGGCTGCACCGATTCGCCGTCGGCCGTAAACATGACCGCATTGGTCAGGCCCTGGCTTACCAGTTGCAGGCTCATGAGGCGGTTGTCGACCTCGGCAAAAGCCGGCCCGGAAAACTTGATCATGTCGACCTGGATTCTTTCCGGCGGCAAATTTTCGTGCAGCGACGAGATCATTTTTTCCGGCTGATGCTCGTAAAACGCGCCGTAGATCAGGTTCACCCCGATGATCCCGAGCGCTTCCTGCTGGTCGACGTTCGCTTCGTCCAGCATCCGCACGTGGATGATGATCTCGCTCGGCTCGCCCCGTATCTCCGATTGGAAACGCATCCCGAGCCAGCCGTGCGCTTCGTTGCGCTGCTTGAAACTGCGGGCCGCGACCGTATCCGCAAAAACAAAAAACGTTCGCTCATCGCCGATCTTTTGATCGAGCCGCTCGATCAAAAGCGAATACTCGCGGTCGAGCATGGTCTGGAGCCGGGCGCGGCTGACGTAGCGATTGGTCGCGCCGTAAATCGCATCGCTGAATTGCATGTCGTAGGCCGACATCGTCTTCGCGATCGTGCCGGAAGCGCCGCCGACCTGGAAAAAACGGCGCGCCACTTCCTGGCCGGCGCCGATCTCGGCGAAGGTGCCATAGCGTTTGCGATCGAGATTGATCTGGAACGCCTTTTTGTTCGTCCCGAGATCCATTTCCGCATTCATCGGATCAAGATGGGAGGCTTTGCCGAGAGATCAACATTGGGGCTGTAGACGCTTCGCTCTGCGAAGCGCGGGGGAAAGTGCGGTGCGGAGTCTCGACGGCCGCGAAACCAACCCCCGCGCCGCCCAGAGGGCGGCGTCTACAGCCGCACCCGCTCCGCGCTTTGCGCCGGGATCCAGCCCCGCAGGTCGTTAGGCAGGGCCGCATACGACCAGTCACCGCGGGTACTGAGGATTTTTATTTCGCTCCCGGCCGGCAGAAGCAGGACGGTCCCCGCGCTCTCGGCAGTCGCGAGGCGGGCCTGGATGTTCTTCTTCGTCACGATGGCGAGATTCGCGCCCGCGCTCCCGGTTTCGAGCTGGTAAACGGCGAAGGCCGCCGCGCCCGAGATCGCGCCGAACAACACCAGCGCGAAAATCCAAACCACCGCCTTCCGCCGCGCAAAATAGAGTCCGCAGAAAATCGCCGCCGCCCCCCAAAAGGCGGCCGCTGCCAGCCAGGTGTATTGATCGCGGGTGAGAAATCCGAGACGCGACTCGACCCAGCCCGGCGCCAGCTCGAGCGCGCGCGCCTGGTCGCGCACCAGTTGCAGGTTGGCCCGCGCTTCGGCGTGATTCGGATCGAGCGCGAGGGCGCGTTCGTAGTTGAGGATGGCGCGCCCGGCATCGCCTTTCCGGAAATAGGCGTTCCCGAGATCGTAAAAGAGCGTCGGATTCCACTGCCGGCTCTGGACTAACGACTCGTAGCTCTTGATCGCCGCCGGGAATTGCCCGGCCGCATAATCGGCGTTGGCCTTGGCGAAGGTCGCGTCGGCATTGACCGGAGCCGCGCACAAGCCTGTCGTTAGGCTGAGCAACACCGTGAAGGTGAGAAAAAGCGCGCGCATCTTAATTCAGGCGATTGATCAGATCTAAAACTTCGCGCCGGGTCTCTTCCGGCACGGTGCTGTTGCCGTTGGGCCGGCCGCTGTAGCGCACCTCGTCGCTCCGGCGGAAAAGTTCGCGCACCCGTTCGCGCTGCTCCTCCGGCAGGTCGAAAGCCGCGACCGCGGTCTCGGCATCGACCGTGTTGGGCTCGACTCGGCGCGCCAACGCCGTCTTCAGCTGCACCACGCGCAACGCCTCGGCATAATATTGATCCGGCGGATCGCCGGCCCGGCGCAATTTCCGCTCCAGTTCCGCGCTTTCGTTTTCCCAGGCGGCACGCCGTTGTCCGGTGCGGTTCTCCAGCCGTCGCCGGCGCATTTCCCAGCCGAAAAATCCAATCAGCCCAAGGAACGGAATCGCCTGCGCCGCCCAGAAAACGGGTTTTTGGAAGACCGGCTCAAAGGTCCGGCCCCAGCCGCTGTGATCGGTCATTTGGTAAAGAATGTCCGTGCCCTGGGGCGCGGCGGTGGGGCGCGCACTCGGCTGTGGCGGCGGTGTCCCGGCGCTGGCGATCGCCGGGGTGGCGGTAGGCGCGGCCCCGCCCTCGACCACGACCGGGAGTTTGTCGCCCTTCAGGGTCACGTATTCTTCCTTCAGCGGGTTGAAGTAAGTGAAGACGAGCGGCGGCACGGCGCTTTTCCGCTCGTTAGGCGTGAGCACCATCTCAAAAGTCTTCGTCCCGTTGATTCCGATTTCGTCCTCCGCCTTGAAAGTCGAGCCCGGCGGATAGGTGTGCCAGCCGCGCGCGTCCTCCAGGGTGGGCGCGGTCACGCGGTCGAAATTTCCGCGGCCGGAAATGGTCGCGGTCACGGTGAGCGGGTCGCCGACCTGCGCGTTTTTTGGTTTCACATCGGTCGCGAGAGAAAAATTTCCGACCGCGCCGGCGAAAGTGGCGGGGGGGTTGGGCGGGAGCGGCTTGACCTCGATCGTGGTCGTCTCGCTGGAGAATTTCACTTCCTTTTGTTCGCCCACGCCGGCGAAAGGATCGCTAAAGAAAGGATCGCTGAAGGGGTCGTCCATCCCGAAGAGATCGAAGGGCGAACGCGGCCGGTTTCCGCCCCGGCGCGGCACCTGGATGATCGCCTTCGCGTCCTTCGCTGCGATTTCGAGCTTGCCACTTCGCACCGGGGTGATCGCGGTCTGGAGCGTCACGACTTCATAAGTGCGGCCCCCGATCGTTTCGAGTCGCTGGTCGGGATTGGGCATGCGCTGTGAAGTAAAGCCCTGGCCGCTCAGGTTCGGCAGATCGATGAAACGATGCGGCACGCGCGAGTTGATCCCGATTCGGATTTGGGCCGGGATGGTTTCGCCGACGTAAACGGTCGTCTTCGGGACGACAAGCTCGGCAAAGGCGATATTCTTCTCATTGACCGCGTTTTTTCCGCCTCCGCCGCGGCGCGTGGTGGTGGTGCCGTCGTCGTTAGGCGCGACATTCAGGGTCAGGGCCGGGGTGCGGAGGGTGCCGCTGTTGGTCGCAATGGCCTGGGCCGGGATGGTGAAAGTCCCGGCTTTCAAGGGCAGGATCGTGTAGTTGTAAACGAAGCTGTAGGTGAAACGGAAGTTGCGGCCCTCGACCAGTTGCGACTGGCCGGTGTAGCGGATGTCGAGACCGTCGACCGCGATGTCGTTAGGCGGAATCGCGTTCGCGTCGCCCGTGATCTTGATCTGTAACTGGACCGGCCGGTCGACCTCTGTCTCCGAGCTGGTCAGGACGGCGGTGACGGTCGGCGCCTCGGCGCGGGCCGGAGGAGCGAGAAGGGAAAGCGCGACGACAAAGAAGAGCGCGCCGAGCCAGCCGCGCGACCGGGCGCGAGGAACAGAGGGGCTGGATGGTGAGAAATTTCGGAGCGGCATTGGGTGGGTGAATTACCAATCGTTATAGACAGGACGCACGGGCTTGTGTTCATCAAGCTGGACTTTCTGCTCCTCGTCCTTCATCGCCTGCAAAAGCAGGGCCGCCTGCTTCGGGCTCATCTCGCCTTCCTTCTCCGGCTCCGCTTCGGCCGCCTCTGCCGGCGGTTGCTCCGGCGGGTTTTGCTCGCCTGCGCCTTTAACGTCGCCGGTCAGGGGCTTGTCTGGAGTGCCGGCCGGGGTCGGCGTCGGTGGCTCGCCATTTTCATTGTCGCTTTGTTTGCCTTCGCCCGGGGTGGGGGAGGGTGTGGCTTCTTCACCGGGCGTGGGCGTGGGTGACGCGCCGGATTCGTCACCTTCGGCGGGTGAGGGTGTCGGAGTGGGCGATTCGCCCGGGCCGTTGTTTTGCTCCTCTTCGCCGGGACTTGGCGTCGGCGACGGCTGATCCTTGTCTGAATTCTGGTTCTGATCTTTGCCGGAATCTTGCTGCTGCTGCTGCTGATCCTGTGGCTGATCTTTTTTATCCTGTTCCGGATCGCTTTTGTCCGGCTGCTCCTTGTCGCGAAAGAGGCCGAGCATTCCCTTCAGTTCCGGGTCGTTAGGGAATTTAGCCAGGCCTTCCTCGACCTCGGCTTTGGCGGAGTCTTCCTGCCCAAAAATGTATTTCTGCGCGCCACGATTTGCATAATCGGAAGCGGTTTCCGCGACCAACGAAAGCGGCAACAGAAACAGGCTAAGGATTAGCGGTATTCTTGATCCCATTGATATCCTCCAGGCGACGAATGTAGTCGGCGTAGAAATGGACCGTCTGATCAACCCGAAGTTGATCGGTCATGATCCGCAGAGCTTTCTGATATTGACGGGCAAGCACCGCTTTGTCGGCGTCGGCCTTTGCTTTCTTCGCCGCCTCGCTCGGTTCGATGGGTGGCGTCGGTGAAGGCGCCGCCTGTTGCTCGTCCTGCTGCTGTTGCTGGTCTTGTTGCGGTGGCTGCTGCTGATCCTGTTTGTCCTTTTGCTGCTGTTTCTCCTGTTCCTGTTTCTGCTTCAGCTCCTCGATCTTCTTTTTGACGTATTCGTAATTGTCCTTGGCGTTTTGGTTTTGCGGCGCGGCTTTGAGCGTTTCCTGATAATGCTGGAGCGCGCCTTCCCAGTTGGTCAGCTTTTTCTCGTCGCTCTTCTCCGCTTCGCCTCGCTGGTAAAGCGTGTTGCCCAGATTGTAATGGCTCTCGCTCTGCAGATGCGGATTCTTCGAGAGCAAAGCCTGACTGAAGGACTGCAACGCCTTGTTGTAGTCCTTCATTTTGTAGGCGGCCGCACCAGCGTCGAATTGGATCCGATCGCTCTGCCGGGTCCCGGGATTTTCCTGGAGCGTTTTCTGGAAATGCTCGTAGGCCTCGGGAAATTTCTGCTGCTCGTAGAGTTCCAGACCCGGCCGAGGCCGCCCGCGCCCAACTTCCGGATAAGAAAATCAGCGCGGCGACCGCGACGGCTTTTGGCGTGGCAGCCGAACCATTCGTGCCTTTGGCGCGCTGGCGATCGTTGATCAAAAGCGCGAGGGCGAAAAGCAGGATCGCGCCAGCGAGCGGCCATTCGTAGCGCTCGATCGGCTTGCGCGAAAGCCGGGCGTTGATATCGGCTACTTTCATTTTGCCGAGGCCGTCGGTGAAGAGCTGTTTCATCGTCCGCGGACCGCCCTCGAGATGGAGATAAAATCCCTCCGCCGCCTGCGCGACTTCGCGCAGTCGCGTCTCGTCGAGTTTTGATTTCACGACCTCGCCCTTGGCGTCTTTGACAAACGCGGTCCCGCCGTTCTCGCTCGGGATGGGAATGAGCGAGCCGCCCGGCGTGCCGACACCGACGGTAAAGATGCGCACACCCGCTTCGGCCGCGGCTTTTGCCGTCTGCATCGCATCGCCGCTCAGCTCTTCGCCGTCGGTGAAAATGATGAGCGCGCGGTTGCCCGTCGCGGCTTTGCCAAAGGTGCGGGTGGCGAGCGCGATCGCCGCGGAGATATTCGTCCCGCCTTCGGGGATGATCTTGGTGTCGAGTTCGTTGATGGAATCGATCGCGGCGTTGTAGTCGATCGTGAGCGGCGCCTGGAGGAAAGCGCGTCCCGCGAAAGCGATCAGGCCGATCCGGTCGCCCTGGAGTTCGTTGATCAGATCCTGCGTCGCCAGTTTGACCCGCTCGAGCCGGTTCGGCTGAACGTCGTTCGAGAGCATGCTGCGCGAGACATCGACCGCGAGGAGGAGATCGAGCCCTTTGCGTTTCACCTCCTCGTAGGCGTAACCCCAGCGCGGCCGAGCCAGACTAACGAGGACGAGAGCGAGAACGAGGAGGAGGAGAACGAAACGAAAAATGCGCCGGGCGCGATTGACCGTTCCGGCCAGTTGCGGGAGGAGCCGGGCGGCGACGAAAAGCTGGAGCTTTTCCGCTCCGCGCTGCTCGGCCCGGGCGAAGAAAAACGCCAGCACCGGGAGAAGGAGCAGTGCCCAAAGCCAGATTGGATTTCCGAAAGTCATTCGTTAGGGCAACTTCTTCCAGATCGTTTGCGAAAGGAGCAGCTCGGCCAGGAGCAGTCCCGCGCCCGCCATCAGGCAGACCGGGAAAAGATCGCGGTACTGCTGATATTTTTTGATCGAGACGGTCGATTTTTCCATCTTGTCGATGTCGCCGTAGATCTGCTCGAGCGAGTCGGTATCGGTCGCGCGGAAGAATTGGCCGCCGGCGATTTTCGCGACTTCCTTCAGCCCGGCCTCGTTGAATTCGACCCGTTGATTGCGATACATGACGTTCCCCGCCACGTCGGTCACCGGACGCCCATTCGAAGGATCAAAGACCGGCACCGGCGCGATGCCATTGATCCCCGCACCGATGGCAAAAAGCCGGATGCCGAGCGCCTTGATCGCTTCGGCGGCGGTGTTCGGTGGAATTTTCCCGGCGTTGTTTTCGCCGTCGGTTAAGAGGACGATGGCGCGGCTTTTCGATTGCTTGTCGTTCAGGCGGTTCGCGCCCGAGGCCATGGCGGAACCGATCGCGGTGCCATCCTCGACCAGGCCGATCCGGACCCGTTCGAGATTTTGCAGGAGCCAGTCGTGATCGAGGGTGAGCGGACTAACGACATAGGGCCGGCCGGCGAAGGCGATGATCCCGATCCGGTCGTTAGGGCGGCTCTCGATAAATTTTCGCGTCACTTCGCGGATGGCATCGATCCGGGTCGCGGAATCGCCGCCGACGGTGAAGTCCTTGGTCAGCATCGAGCCCGAGACGTCGAGCACGACCATGATGTCGATTCCGCTCGCCTCGATCTCGGTCAGGCTTTTCCCGAGCTGCGGCCGGGCGAGGGCGAAAATGAAGATGGCGAGCGCGAGATAAAGCAGGCCGTGCATGATCCGGCCCGCGCGCGAGGTGCTGCGTTTGCCGAGCGCGCGCAGGGTCGCGGTCGAGGAAAAAACCAGCGCTGCGGCCGCGCCGCGCTGGCCGCGCAGCCACATCAAAAGCGGAACCAGAAGCAGAAGCAGGAGGAGCCAGGGATGGGCAAAGGAAAATCGCCAGGACGAATCGGGCGAAAACCAATCAAGCAGGTGCAAGCGCGCCTCCTTTCACAAAACGGCCGGCCTCGTCGAGCAGGAGACGGCTGTCTTCCCGGGTCGCGTCGTAGCGGGCAAACTTGATCAGGTCGCAGCGATTGAGGAAATCGCTCAGGAGCGTTTGCTCATCGGCGGAAAAGGGCGAAGTCGCGGCGAGCGCGTTAAGAAACTCAACCGAAGTCTGGCGCGTGACCGGGAGCTGATATTGCTCGGTCACGTAGCGGCGCAGGATGTCCGAGACCCGAATGCTGAACTCGTAAGGCGTGAGCTTGTCGATCTCGGTCTCGACCCGGGCGAGAAGATCGAGCGCGCGCTCCCGCGGAGTCTTGACCACAACCGGGCGATTCCGCCAGCGCTTGATCAACCAGAAGGTCAGGCCCAGGAGGAGGAGAAAGCCGGCGACCGCGCAGAAGACCATCCAGGGCTTGAGGATGAAATAATCCACCGGCCCGGTGATGTCGTGGAATTCCTGCGCGAGAAAGACGGCCATGGTCTTTGCCTAACGACGCGCCATGCGGCGCTCGCGCTGCTTGAAAAACGCGCGCAGGGCCGGGAGGTAATCGTCGTTCGTCCGGAGTGAAATGGTGTCGATGTTGTTCCGCCGCAGGGTGTGATTTGTCTCCGCGAGCTGGGCTCTGGCCGCTTCCGCGAAACGGGTCCGGGTGCGGCGATCGCCGGTGTTGACCTCGATTTGCTCGCCGGTCTCGGCGTCTTCCAAAGTGATGAGCCCGATGTCGGGGAGCGTTTCCTCGCGTTCGTCATCGATCCGGATGGCAACGAAATCGTGCCGTCGGCTCGTGATCGTGAGAGCGCGCGAAAAATCTTCCGCCTGGAAATCGGAGATGAAGAAAACGACCGAGCGCCGGGTGACGACGTGGTTCAGGTAATCGAGCGCGAGGGCCGGCAGGGTGCCGCGCCCCTTCGGCTCGAAGAAAAGAATCTCACGAATGACGCGCAGGGTGTGGGAGCGGCCTTTTTTCGGCGGGATGAAAAGCTCGACCTGATCGGAAAAGAGGATGAGCCCGACCTTGTCGTTGTTCCGGATCGCGCTGAAGGCGAGGAGACAGGCGACTTCCGCGGCCAGTTCGCGTTTTGAAAGCGCGACGCTGCCGAAATTTCCTGAGGCGCTGACGTCGACCACGAGCATGACCGTGAGCTCGCGTTCCTCGGTGAATTTTTTCACGAAGGCGGTCCCGAGCCGGGCGGTGACGTTCCAGTCGATCGCGCGAATTTCGTCGCCCGGTTGGTACTCGCGCACGTCCTCGAAATTCATCCCGCGCCCCTTGAAGACGCTGTGGTAATCGCCGGCAAAGGCGGACTGGACCAGACCCTTGGTCTTGATCTCGAGCGCCCGGATTTTTTTCAGGATTTCGGCCGGGGTCTGCCGTTGTTCGCGTTCGCGAACGGTCGGGGCCTTGATTTTTCGCCTGCCGATCACGGTACCGGCAGTCCTGCGAAGATTTTGTCGATCACGGTCTCGCTCGTCATGCTTTCGGCCTCGGCTTCGTAGCTGACGATGATGCGATGGCGGAGCACATCCGGGCCGATGCTCTTGATGTCCTGCGGGGTGACGTAACCGCGGCCGTTCAGGAAGGCGTAGGCGCGCGCGGCGAGCGCGAGGTAGATCGTCGCGCGCGGCGAGGCGCCGTAGCGGATCAAGCCGTCGAGTTCCAGGCGATACGACGCCGGCTCGCGCGTCGCCCAGACGACGTCAACGATGTAATCCTTCACCCGGTCGTCGATATAAATTTGGTTTACCAGCTCGCGCGCCCGAAGGATTTGCTCGGGCGCGACGACGGCATCCACATGGAGATCCGGCGCCGAAGTCGCCATGAGATCGAGGATGCGGCGCTCCTCCGCCTTGGCCGGATAACCGACGTTGAGCTTGAGCATGAAACGATCGAGCTGCGCTTCCGGAAGCTGGTAGGTGCCTTCCTGCTCGAGCGGATTTTCGGTCGCGAGAACAAGAAACGGATCGGGCAGCGGATACGTCTTGTCGCCGATCGTGACCTGGCGTTCCTGCATCGCCTCGAGGAGCGCGCTCTGCACCTTGGCCGGGGCGCGGTTGATTTCATCGGCCAGGATCAGGTTGGAAAAAATCGGCCCGAGCTTGGTCGTAAACTCGCCGCTGCGCGGATTGTAAATGAGCGTGCCAATGAGATCCGCCGGCAAAAGATCCGGCGTGAACTGAAGGCGCTGGAATCCGGTCTGGATGCAGGCGGCCATGGTTTTGACCGTGAGGGTCTTGGCGAGGCCTGGGACGCCCTCGAGGAGGATGTGGCCATTAGCGAGGAGGCCGAGCAAAAGCCGGTCGACCAGATATTTCTGGCCGATGACGACGTGGCCGACCTGTTCGCGGAGCGGCGCGATCCATTGTCCCAGCTCCTGCACTTGCTGGGTAATTTCCTGGGTTGATCTCATAGGCATGGTGAGACAAACCCGCACGAAATGCGTTCGAAGAAAAGGGCGGAGTCGTGCCGGCGGTCGTTCTCTGAGCGGAACAGAAAATTTTGTCGCGGCAGAGGCCGTTGCAGATTTCCGCGAACTTCGTCCCTGGCTTCCCGTATCTATATCTGAAGATGGATGTCGTTTCCGAGTCCCGGTCACGGCCAGGCGGGGCACAAACCGCCTTGGCGGAAAGAGTTCCGCCGCCGGTCCGCCTCGCCGGAATTTCGCCACGGACGGCTACCCACTTCATTACCATGCGCGACCTGGCCGCGAATTTATTGGGTCTTGTCGCCTACAAAGGCGCCGAGCTCGGCTGGACCCCGCTGCAAATTTTTGTTTTCCAAGCTCCGGTGCGGCGGATTCGGGACGCAGCCCAGGCGGTCATCGATCGTAGCGTATAAGGGAATCGGAAACCCATGGCCCCCTCAAATGCTACTCCGCGCAGAGTGCAACGGCTTGGACTCCATCACGGGACGGGACCATGCGTAGTCCTACGTATATTCGGTTTGTTGGTGTTGTGCCAGAATCCGCCCGCATGAGCCTTCGCCCCCAGGTAAAAGGACCGGACCTGGCGCCTTCCCCGGCAATCTACCGACGGCTTATCCGGGCTTCGAGATCCACCCGGCGGCTGACTCCGCGCGAGCGCGAGGTGATCTATTGGGTAAGTGAAGGCAAGCGAGATCGCGAAATTGCCGTGATCCTCGGCCTGAGCCCTAGGACGGTGGAGAAACATGTCGGACACATCTTGGAAAAACTGGGGGTGGAAACACGGACCGCCGCAGTCAATGAGTGTCGTTACGCTCCAGCCCTTGTCCGGACTGCTGTAAACGCAAAACAGCAAAGGGACCAAATGTAAGAACTGAAAGAGGTCCTTCTAACAGAGACAGGCCAGGCTATATGAAACATCGAGACGTTTCCCTTGAGACAAGCATTCCTCCATCCGCCAGAAAGCAGATCGCTAGACCGGCGCGACTCTCATTCGGAGTTCTTTTGTTCCTGAGCTGTCTTCTCGGAGGTAACATCAGTACGAAGGCGGACGTCGGTAGCCCACCGTATGTCTTTCGGAACTTCGCTGGAACCGCCGCCGCTGAAAGTGTCGATTCGTGGGTCCATCCGGTTTCGTTGCGCTCCCCGATGGGTGTGGCAGTGGACAACTCCGGCAACCTTTATATCGCGGATACCGATAATCACGTCATCCGTAAGATTACACCGGCCGGTGCGGTCTCGGTGCTCGCTGGATCAGCCGGCCAGGCGGGAAGCACCGACGGCTGGCGCACCACGGCCCGGTTCTATTACCCTCGGGGGGTGGCGGTGGATGCCACCGGGAATATCTATGTGGCAGACACAGCGAACCACGCGATTCGCAAAATCACTTCCCTAGGAGTGGTGACCACGCTGGCTGGCTTGGCCAGCAGCATTGGCTACAGCGACGGAGCAGGGAGCAGCGCGCGATTTTATTACCCGTCTGGCATCGCTACCGACAGGGCAGGGCACCTCTATGTGGCGGATACTTTTAATAGCACCATTCGCTCTGTCAGCCGCTATGGCGTGGTCAAGACACTTGCCGGTTTGGCCGGGAGCGCTGGTAGTGTGGATGCAAAAGCCGGTGCCGCGCGATTCAATTATCCCACTGGGGTGGCGACGGACGGCGTGGGACGCCTTTATGTGGCCGATGCTGGTAACCACACTATCCGCCGACTGATGCTAGACGGTAGCGTCAGCACGCTTGCTGGTTCCTCCGGGGTGCGGGGGAGTGCCGATGGGCGCGGCGTTGCGGCCAGGTTCAGTTATCCTGCCGGGGTGGCGACAGACTCAGCCGGAAACGTCTTTGTCGCCGATACTGCGAATGAGACCATTCGCGAGATCTCCGTCGACGGGGTCGTTACCACTTTAGCGGGTCTCCCGGGTACGAGCGGCCATCTCGCTGGCACCGGTCGCGCTGCCCGGTTTTGCAATCCCACTGCGCTGGCCATGGATAATGCGGACAATGTTTATGTGGTCGATACCGGCAATCACGCGATTCGCCTTGGGTGGGCGGCCATTTATTCTCACTCTCCAGAAAGTGCTCGACTACCAAAGATTGCCGCCGCAGGGATCCAAGACGCATCTTGGAAGGACCAAGAGTCTAAAACTCTGGGAGCGACTCCAACCCCGACGCCGCCAAAGGAAACATTTGGAGTGGCTGACGATGGCACTCCTCTGTTTTGGGACGTCTACGCGCCTGCCGGCAACGGTCCCTGGCCCGCGGTGCTCGTCATCCACGGCGGCGGCTTTACGGAAAATAACGAAGACAGCCCAAACATGCTTGCGGCGACACATGATCTCCGCAACGCCGGCTACATCGTTTTCATCATTGATTATCGGCTGGCGCCACCAGGGTTGATCAGCGGTCAGACCTCAGATGGCCGCTATCCGCAGCAGACTAACGATTGTAAGCTGGCCGTGCTCGCGGCGCGTGCCGATTCCCGCTGTAACGGACAAGTGGGCGCGGTTGGCGGATCAGCTGGCGGCAGCCACAGCGCCTATCTCGCAGCTGACGGAACCAACGGACAGGACAAGGCGGACCTGGCTGTTTGCCTTTCGGGCGCATATGATTTTTCCGACCCGCCAAGCCTTATCTACCATGACGGCGCCTTCAAGGGCAAGGTAGAGAACTACTGTTTCGCGGGCACGCCTCCACCAGAGCCGCAATATTCCGCGACGCTCCTGGCCGATTCACCGGTTTCGAAAGTGAGGGTCGACGTCAGTCCCCTGATGCTGGTGCAGAGCGACAGCGAACCGATGCCGCCCACGCAGATGCCGGCGCTGGTCGCAAAGCTTAGCTCAGTCGGCGCAACTAATTATGTTTCAACTCTGTTAGAGGGCGCTCGGCACAGTTGGGCAACCTGGGCGCCGGTAAGGAATCAGGCGCTGGCCTTTATTGCTGCGGCCTTTGCCAGTGCTCCGACCTCAACCCCGACACCGACACCGACTCCGACTCCGACTCCGACTCCGACTCCGACCAACACCAACCGAGACACCAACTCCGACCGAGACCCCAACTCCGACTGAGACACCAACTCCGACCGAGAGCCCGACTCCGACTGAGACACCAACTCCGACCGAGAGCACCAACTCCGACCGAGAGCACCGACTCCGACCGAGAGCCCGACTCCGACCGAGAGCCCGACTCCGACCGAGAGCCCGACTCCGACCGAGAGCCCGACTCCGACCGAGACCCGACTCCGACCGAGACACCAACTCCGACCGAGACACCGACTCCGACCGAGAGCCCGACTCCGACCGAGACACCGACTCCGACCGAGAGCCCGACTCCGACTGAGACACCGACGGCAACGCCCAGCGCGACGCCGACGGCAACACCCACCGTGACACCAACCGCGACCCCTGTTCCACCGTCGATTACGACTCAGCCAGTCAATAGAACAGTGAATGTGGGCGAGACTGCCAGATTCACCGTCAGGGCCACGGGCAGCGCTCCCTTGAGCTACCAATGGCGCAAGAACGCAGTCAATATACCCGGCGCCACAGCCCCTAATTACACCACTCCCCCGGCTGTTGCCGATGATAATGGCAGCCTCTTCTCAGTAGTAGTTAGCAATCCTGTTGGGAGCGTCACCAGTGCAGCCAAGAAATTAAACGTAAAACTTCCCCCGACCATTATCGCCCAACCGGGCAACAAGACCGTGACTGTAGGGAAGACGGCAACTTTTAAAGTGACAGTCACGGGCACGACTCCGCTGACTTATCAATGGAAAAAGAACGGAGTTGATATCGCGGGCGGAACCAAGGCCGCCTACACCATCCCGCCGGCCACCAAAGCAGACAGTGGTTCCGTTTTTGTCGTGACCGTGGCCAACGCTTTCGGCAGCGCCACCAGCGATAACGCGACACTGACTGTGAATTAGTTCCGCGAACTTCGCCCCCGGCTTCCGCCCGTATTTGAAGATCGAGGGGTGTAAAAAAAACAGGCGGAGCGCCGAAGCGTTCCGCCTGCTTGAGATTGATTGTGGTTCCGACTACTTCTGCGCCGCGCTGTCGCGCAGGGCGCGGACTTTGTCGTGGGCGGCTTTCACCTCGGCGGATTGCCGGGTGACAATGTCCTTGATCGGCGCCGGAAGATCTTTTTCCATCGCGTCCTTGTAGGCGGCGACGGCGGAATCTTCACCGCGTTCGGCTTCGGCGAGGATGGCGTGGCGATCGCGGTTGGTGACCGCGCTCTTGACGTTGATCCAGGCACGGTGCATCGAGCCGCTTACGCTGCTCGAATCTTCCGGGTCGGGATCGCCCAGTTTCACGACTTCGCTCTGCAGCTCACCGGCGAATTTGGAACGCTGGAGAGAGAGGGTGTCGAACATCGTCTTCAACTGCGGATCGTCCACGCCGCTGGCGGATTGTTTAAAACCTTCCTGACCGTCCTTGAGGGTCTCGATCAGGTTGTTCAGTGTCGAAATAATTTCCTTGTGTTGGCTCATGCATCTGAATCGGATGCGAGCCCCTGAGTGCGCCCCCATCCCGCACGAAAATTTAAGCGGGTTTGCTCCTGCAACCGCCAAACGTATCTTCACTTATGGAACACAACGTACAAGGCAAGGACCTGACCAAAGAGGCGCCCCGCAGCCCCAAAACCCGCGTCGGCGGCTATGTGATTCTCGGACGCACCCTCGACAAATGCCGCGCGCTGCTGGCGGGCGACATCGGCGAATATCATTTCGATTGCCCACTCGATAACATGCTTTTCGGGTGGAAGGGCGTGAAGGGCGACGACTTCAAAACAGAAGTCGCGAAGGGCAAGAGCGACGACGAAATGGCGCAGTGGGTCGACGCCAACGGCACGCCCAAGACGGAAGAGGAAAAAGCCGCCTGGTGCGAGCAAATGCTGGCCAACATTCCCTACGACAACCCGGAAAAGCGCGAGTGGTACGTCGACGCGGTCAAGCCGCTCGGACTCGATCCCGCGACCACGCCGCTCTTCGATTGGCTCGAGAAAGATGACGCCGCGAGCTACGAGACGGCCGCCGCCTAACGGACCAGCGGGCAAGGCGAATCTGTAGACGCCTCCCTCAGGGAGGCGCGGGCATTCGGGCGGTTTTGCAACAGATCTTCCCGTAGGCGGAGTCTGCTCCCGCGCTTCGCAGAGCGAAGCGTCTACAGAGCCGTTTGCCGTTCCAATTCCGTTTACCAAATGTCGGACTGGAAACCGGCCATCAACCATGGGCATTTCACTTAAACCGCAGCATCTCAATCGCTACCGCCAGATCGCCTGGATCTTCATGAAGTACGGCCGGTCCGATCTGGTGAAGGAGAGCGGACTCTCCGAGACCCTCGCGGCCGAGCAGCGGGTCGCGCCGGCGGAAGCGGCGAAGGCCAACGAACTGGCGGACGACCTCGAGAAGCTGGGGCCGACCTTCGTGAAGCTCGGGCAGCTCCTCTCGACCCGGGTCGAACTCCTGCCGCAGGCCTACCTCACCGCGCTCTCCCGCCTGCAGGACAAGGTGGAACCGTTTGGTTTCGACGAGGTCGAGAAAATCGTCAGCTCCGAGCTGGGCGTGCGGATGTCGAAAGCCTTCAGCAATTTCGAAAGCGAGCCGATGGCGGCGGCGTCGTTAGGCCAGGTTCATCGCGCCACCCTGCGCGACGGGCGCGCGGTCGCGGTCAAGGTGCAACGGCCCGGCATTCGCGAGCAGATGGTGGAAGATCTCGAGGCGATCGAGGACATCGCCGAGTTCTTCGACCACCACACCGAGATGGGGCGGCGCTACGAGTTTTGCCAGATGCTCGAGCAGTTCCGCAAGAGCCTGCTGCAGGAGCTCGACTACCGGATGGAGGCGACCAACCTCACCACCATTCGCGAGCAGTTGCGCGATTTTACTCACATCATCGTCCCGGCGCCGGTCTCGGACTACTCCACCTCGCGCGTCCTCACGATGGAGTTTGTTCCCGGGAAAAAAATCACGGATCTGAGTCCGCTGGTGCGGATGGACTTCGATGGCGCGGCCCTGGCCGAGGAACTTTTTCGCGCCTATCTCGAGCAGATTCTGGTGCACGGTTTTTTCCACGCCGATCCGCATCCGGGCAATGTTTTCATCACGCCCGACCACCGCATCGCGCTCCTCGATCTCGGAATGGTCGGCCGCATTTTGCCGAAGCTGCAGGAAGATTTGCTCCAGCTCCTGCTCGCGATCGCGGAAGGCCACGGCGACGAGGCGGCCAACATCGCGATCAAGATTGGCGAAAAGAAGGAAGACTTTAACGCCAAGGAATTCACTCGCCGGATCGGCGAAATCGTGGCCCAGCAGAAAAGCGCCACGGTCGCGCAGATGCAGGTCGGCCGGCTTGTCCTGGAAGTGACGCAAGCCTCGGCCGAGAGCGCCATTCGCGTCCCGCCGGAGCTGACCATGCTCGGCAAAACGCTCTTAAATCTCGATCAGGTCGGGCGCGCCATCGCGCCGGAGTTCGATCCGAACGCGTCCATCCGGCGCAACGCCGCGCAGATCATGCAGCAGCGGGTCGTGCGCAGTCTTTCGCCGGGCAATCTCTTCAGCGGCATCCTCGAGCTGAAAGATTTGGTGCAACGGCTGCCGGCGCGGCTGAACAAAATCCTCGACGCGATTTCGAACAACGAATTGAAGGTGACCGTCGACGCGATCGACGAACGCACCCTGATCGACGGTTTCCAGAAAGTCGCCAATCGCATCACGGTCGGTTTGATCCTGGCGTCGCTCATCGTCGGGGCGGCCCTGCTCATGCGGGTCGACACCAGTTTCCGCATCTGGGGTTATCCCGGGCTGGCGATCATCTTTTTCCTCGCCGCGGCCGGCGGGGGTATCGCGCTCCTCATCAACATTCTCTTCTACGACAAGCCGGGCCCGGATTAGCTGTAGACGCTTCGCTCTGGGAAGCGCGGGCATGCGCTTGGGTTTCCCCCGCGTTTCGCAGAGCGAAACGTCTACAGGCGGTCGCCTGAGTTACAACGGGATGTCGTGCCGGAGTCGCTTGTTTTCGCTCTGCGCTTCTTCCAGCTCGGCCACGCGGGCGGCAAGCGTGTTGTGCAGATCGAGAATCCGCAAGCCGACCTGAATGCGGGCGAAGAGCTCTTCCTTGTCGTAGGGCTTTACCAGGTAATCATCCGCCCCGGCGCGGAGTCCTTCGACGATGTTTTCCTTCGCGCCCCGGGCGGTGAGGAAAATGATGTAAATGGTTTTGCCGCTGTCGCGCACTCGCCGGGCCACCTGCAGGCCGTCCATGCCCGGCATCATCCAATCGAGCAGGGCAATGGCCGAGCCTTCCTCGGCCCGCAGCGCGGCCATCGCTTCGCGGCCGTCCTGCGTCACGATGCAGCGGAAGCCCCATTTTTGTACGAGACTGCTGACCAATTCGCGCGAGACCGGGTCGTCCTCCGCGATGATGATCGGGATGCCGGTGGAGCGGACGACGGGAGCGAGTGGTTTTTCCTCCGCCACCGGGTTGGCGGCGGACGAGCTAACCGGCGGCGGATCGGTCTGCAGCCAGGGCGGTGAGAAGGCGATTTGTTTCATCTTGGAGCCGGCCGAGGTGACCGGGAATTTCGGCAAAGTCCTCTTTCCGGCCGGCCTCTTCAAGGCGTAATGCAAGTTTGGTCGCAGCCTGGGCACGGAAAACGCCGAAGGAGCTGAGGAGGCTGTGCGCCAGTTGTTCGAGCGCTTTCCCGTCCTCGCGCGCGGCGGCCTCCTGCAAAGCGGCCATCACTTTCGGCGTATTTTCGACAAACAAATCGCTCAACCGGTCGAGCAAGTCGGAATCGCCTTCAAATTCATCGAGCAACTCGTTCCGGCTCGCCTGGCCGGGGCGGGTGGCCCTGGAGAAATCGCGTCCGGCCGGCGCCACTGCGGTCACGACCGAGCCGATCGCGGCGAGGAGAGCTTCTCTCGTTAGGGGCTTGGGCAGGTAGGCGTTCATCCCGGCGGCGAGGCAGCGTTCCCGGTCGCCCTCCATCGCGTGCGCCGTCATCGCGATGATCGGCGCTGAGCGCCCCAGTTTCGCTTCCAGGCTCCTGATTTCGCGGGTCGCGGCCAGACCGTCGAGCGCCGGCATCTGCACATCCATCAGGATGAGATCAAAACGCTCGCGCCGATAAAGGCTAACCGCGTCGTGCCCATCGTTGGCGAGCGAGACGCGATGGCCGGTGTGTTGCAGGAGACCGGCCGCGACCGCGCGATTTACGGGGTTATCTTCCGCGATCAGAATATGGAGCCCGGCCCGGGCGGGAGCGGCGGTTTGTTTTTCGGCCGCCTCTTCCTGGAGCGACGGCGGCGCATCGTTCGCCACGCCGAAGGAGGCACTAAATTTGAATTTACTGCCCTGGCCGGGGGCGCTTTCGACCTCGATTCTCCCTTGCATCTGCTCGACGAGGCGGGCGCAGATTCCCAGGCCCAGCCCGGTGCCGCCATAATGCCGGGTGGTCGAGCCATCGGCCTGTTCGAAGGCTTCAAAGATGATGCCTTGTTTTTCCTGCGGAATTCCCACTCCGGTGTCGGCCACGACGAAGGCGAGGCGGGTTTTCCCTAACGAATGCTCCTTTTGTCCGATCTCCACTCGCACTATGCCGCTGTCGGTAAATTTGATCGCGTTATCGACCAGATTGGTGATGACCTGCCCGAGACGGGTCGGGTCGCCGATGAGGGTAGCCGGGACCTCGGGCGCGATGTGGAGGAGGAGGTTGAGTCCCTTGTTTTCCGCGCGCACCCGGAGGGGCGCGATCGTCGCCTCGAGCCGGGCCCGGAAATCGAAGGCAATTTTTTCCAGGGTCAGTTTGCCGGCTTCGATCTTGGAAAAATCGAGCAAATCATTCAGAAGCGCGAGGAGCGATAAACCCGAGGTCTTGACCACGCCGAGGTGTTTGCGCACCTCGTCCGAAAGCGCGAGCTCCAGCGCCAGCTCGGTCATCCCGAGGATGCCGTTGAGCGGGGTGCGAATTTCGTGGCTGACATTGGCCAGGAATTCGCTCTTGGCCCGGCTCGCGGCCTCGGCTGCTTCCTTGGCCGCGCGCAACTCTTCCTTGATCTTGAGCCGCGCGGTAATGTCGCGCACGATTCCGGTGTAAAAGCGGCCTTCCCCGGTCTCCCAGGTGGAAAGCGACAACTCGACCGGAAACTCCCGCCCGTCCTTATGCAGGCCGATCAGCTCCACCGTCTGGCCGATGACGCGCGCTTCGCCCGTCGCCTGGTGGCGGCGCAATCCCTCGTCATGCCGGGCCCGGAAACGCTCCGGCATGATGAGCGAGAGCGGCCGGCCGAGGGCTTCGGCCGCGGTGTGACCGAAGATCGTTTCCGCCGCCTGGTTCCAGAAGATGATCTCGCCCCGCGCATCGGACGAGATGATGGCGTCGCCTAACGACTGCGCGACGGAGCGGAAGCGCTCTTCCGAGGCGCGCAATTGTTCGGTCGAGTGGTGCCGGTCGGTGATGTCGCGCGCGACGCAGAACATCGTTTTCTCCGCTTCCGACCAATTAGCCGCCCAACTGATCGTGACGAGCGAGCCGTCTTTGCGAATGTAGCGGTTTTCGAAGTCGGCCGCGGCTGCGCCGCGCATGATGGCGCCGGCGGCTTCGTTCGTCCTGGCGTGATCCTGCGGATGCACCAGATCGATGTAACGCCGGCCGATCAAGTCCTTCGGTTCATAGCCGAAGACCTCGCGCGCTGCCGCGCTGACCTGGCTGAAACACCCGCGCTCGTCGATCGTGCAAATCACGTCCAGCGAATGGGCCAGGATCTGCCGGTTGCGCTCTTCCGCCCGGTCGCGTTCCAGGATGCGGGACTGGAGCAGCGTATTCGCGACCGAAAGCTCCGCCGTCCGCTCGGCGACGTGGCGGGCGAGTTCGTCCTTGGCGGTTTTCTGCTCGTGAATGTCGGTGCAGGTGCCGACCCATTGGTTGATCGCACCGTCGGCATCGCGCATCGCCACGGCGCGGCCGAGATGCCAGCGATAAGCGCCGTCCGCCGCCCGCTTGAAACGATATTCCACCTCGTAGGGATTCCCGGAGCTGACCGATTTCGTCCAGCGCTCGATGCATTGCGCGAGGTCGTCGGGATGGAGGACCGGGCCCCAGCCCCAGTCTTTGGTCTGCTCAAAGGTCAGGCCGGTGTAGTCGTGCCAGGCTTTGTTGTAATAATCGAGACCGCCATCCGGTCGCGCCGTCCAGACGATCTGCGGCATCGCGTCGGCCAGGAAAACAAAGCGGCGCATGCTCTCGTTCAGGGCCGACTCGACCCGCGCTTTGCTTTCTTCCGAGCGGAAAAGGACCCAGCCATTCCAGCAAACGACGCCGGAGAAAAGGAGAATCACGCCGCCGGCAAAAATTAGCGTCTCCTGTTCCACCCCGACGAGCTCGCGCCGATGGCCGAACAGGAAAATGGCGCCGCCGACCAGGGGCACGAGAAGCGCGGCCGGGCAGAGCCGGCGCACCATCGTGCCGCTGACGCCGTCGCTCGTCCAGAGCTGCATGAATTCGCAGTCCGGCCGCGCGCAGAAAAGGCCGAGGCAGAGGAGGAGAAACGCGACCGTGGCATGGAGCGCGATCGGAGTGTAGTGCGCGCTCGCGTGGATGGGATTGATCCCGTAAAGGTGGCCCATCCCGGCCAGCAGCGTCCCGAGGACGCCGCAGAAAATGAGCGCCTGGGCGAGACGGCTCGGGCGGCGCGCGAAGGAAAGAGAAAGCGCCGCGCCCAGGACGAGGAAATTGAAGGCCGAGAGGTCCGACATGCGGCCGGGGAAATAACTCCCGATCGCGGAGGGCGCCTCGGGGATGAGGAGCTGGTCGATCTTCAGGTCAAGCCCGAAGCCGTACTCCACCATCGTGGCCGCGCCGATCAGACTAACGAATGTGCCGCAGGTCATGCCGGCGATCCGGTTCCAGCCGCCTCGGGCGGACGGCCCTTTCGCGAGACAGAAAAGGGCGATGCTGCAGCCGAGGAAGGCGACGGCCGTATTCACCTTCATCGCCGCAAATCCCGGCGCGATGTAAATCAAGGTATGGTTCTGAGTTTTCCAGCCGAAGAGGACCAGACCCGCGATCAGCAAAATGGCTCCGGCCAGGAAACGCGCGCTCCGCTGAAAAACGTGCGTGCGGTCGGTGCTGGGTTCGGATGGTGTCATCAGGACAGGTGGAAATGGCCGGACCCCATCTCGGGACCGCGCGCTAATTGAGCAGAAGCCTTGCCACCGGAGGGGGTTTGCCTCGACATCCTGCTCGCCTCGTGCCGGACTGTCGTGTAGGGCTCATTTCATATGCCGCTTCGCTGCATTCTCCTGCTCGTTTTCCTGGCCGGTCATTTTTCGTTAGGGGCGGAGGCTCGGCGCGTCTTGAAACCGGAGGACTTCGCCGCCCTCCGTGAGGTCGACGAACCAGACCTCTCGCCGGACGGCCAGCGGGTCGTCTATGTCGTCGGCACGGTCGACCTGGCGAAGGACAAGCAGCCAAAAAACCTCTGGCTCGCCAAATGCGACGGCACGGAAAATCGCGCCCTCACTTTTGGCGAAAATCAGCAGACGCACCCGCGCTGGAGCCCCGATGGGAAATGGATCGCCTTTCTTTCCAGTCGCGGCGACGAGCACGACAACGACCAGCTCTGGATCCTCTCCAGCAACGGCGGTGAGGCCGAGCAGTTGACCCACGAAAAAGGAAGCGTCGATGATTTTGCCTGGGCGCCGGATTCACAGCGCCTCGTCCTCGTCGTGCACGACCCCGACCCGCGCGAGCCGGAAGCGAAAGAAAAGGAGAAAAAGACCGTCCCGCCGATCGTGATCGATCGCTTCCAATTCAAGGCCGATATTCAGGGCTACCTGACCAACCGCTGGTCGCACCTGAAGCTGCTCGATCTCGCGACGCGCAAACTCGCGAGCCTAACGAGCGGCCCGCACGACGACGTCCTGCCCGCCTGGTCGCCCGACGGAAAACAGATCGCCTTCGTCAGCAAACGCGGCGATGACGCCGACCGGACGGAGAACTGGGACATTTACCTAATCGAATCGAAAGCGGGCGGGAAAGAGCGCCAGTTGACCATGACCGTGGAAGCGGATGCTCACCCCGACTGGGAAAGCGCGCCGGCCTGGAGTCCGGATGGAAAAACGATCGCCTACCTCCACGGCGGCGATCCGAAGAAGATTGCCTACGCGACGAATTCCCTCGCGACCATTCCCGCGGCTGGTGGCGAGCCCAGATACCTGACCGCTTCGCTTGATCGCAATTTCATCCAACCGCGCTGGACGCCCGATGGCAAATCGATCTTCGCCGTCCTCGAGGACGACGGTGCCGAGACGCTCGTCCGCGTGCTGGCAGAGGGCGGCAATCCCGAGCCTGTCGTGGGCGGACGGCGGAAAGTGGCGGCTTACAGTGTGAGCAACGACGGCAAGGTCATTGTCCTGGCGAGCACGCCGGACCGGCCGTTTGAAATTTTCGCGGCCGAGGGCGGCGAGCTGCGCGGCCTGACGAAACAAAATGATTCCTTCCTCGCCCAGATCCAGCTCGGGCGGGTCGAGGAAACAAAATTCAAGAGCGCGGACGGAACGGAGGTGCACGGATTCCTGGTGCATCCGCCTAACGAAAAGGCGGGCGGTAAACTGCCTGCCATCCTGCGCCCGCACGGCGGGCCCCAGTCGCAGTACGCGAACGAATTCGATTTCGAGAAACAACTCTTCGCCGCCCACGGCTATCTCGTCATTCTGCCGAATCCGCGCGGTTCAACCGGCCGGGGGACCGATTTTGCCATGGGAATCTACGCCGCCTGGGGCACCGTCGATGTGGAGGATGATCTCGCGGCGGTCGACGATGCCATCATCCCGCGGCCTGGCCGATCCCGATCGGCTCGGAGTCGGCGGCTGGAGTTACGGCGGCATGTCGACCAACTACCTCATCGCCTCCACCACCCGCTTCAAGGCGGCGGTCAGCGGCGCCTCGATCTCCAACGTCCTCGCCGGCTACGGCACCGATCAATACATTCGCGACTACGAATACGAGCTCGGCTCGCCCTGGAAGAATCCGGAGATCTGGCAAAAACTTTCCTACCCTTTCCTTCATGCCGACAGGATCAAGACGCCGACGCTCTTTCTCTGCGGCGAAAGTGACTACAACGTGCCGCTGCTCAACAGCGAGCAGATGTATCAAGCTTTGCGAACGCTGCGCGTGCCGACGCAGTTGGTGATCTATCCGGGGCAGTTCCACCGATCAAAAAGCCGAGTTACATTCTCGATCGTTATCAGCGGTACCTCGGCTGGTTCGGCAAGTGGATGCCGAAATGAGCTCCGGATGTAGTTTCGCCGCGATGAACGCGGAACGGGAGCGGCTTGCGCAAAACGATCATCGCGAAGAGCGCTGGCATCTCTGGGGCCCCTACCTGAGCGAGCGGCAGTGGGGCACGGTGCGCGAAGATTACAGCGCCAACGGCGACGCCTGGAATTATTTCCCGCACGAGCAGGCCCGATCCCGCGCCTACCGCTGGGGCGAGGACGGCATCGGCGGCATTTCCGACTTCAAGCAGCGCCTCTGTTTCGCCTTCGCTTTCTGGAATGGGCGCGACCCGTTTCTCAAGGAACGTCTTTTCGGCCTGACCGGTCCGCAGGGAAATCACGGCGAGGATGTGAAGGAGATTTTCTTCTTCGAGGACAACACCCCGACCCATTCCTACATGCGGATGACTTATCGTTATCCGCAGGCGGCTTTCCCCTACGAAGAACTCGTTAGGCAAAACGCCGCGCGCTCCCGGATGGAGGCGGAGTTCGAACTCTGGGAGACCGGCGTCCTGCGCGAGAATCGATTTTTCGAGATCACGATCGAGTACGCGAAAGCTGCGCCCGACGACTTGCTGATCAAGGTCACGGCGACGAACTCGCGGACCGGAAAAGGCCGCGCTCCATCTCCTGCCGACGCTCTGGTTTCGCAACACCTGGAGCTGGGCGGCGGATCAGCCGCGGCCCAACCTGCGGGTTGGGCGCGACCACTCGTCGGCGGTGGGAGTGATTGAGGCGAGTCACGACACGCTCGGGGAATATCGGCTCGTGGCCGAGGCCGCGGGCCCGCTCTTGTTCACCGAGAACGAAACCAACCTGCAACTTCTTTACGGCGTCCCCAACAGCTCCCGGCACGTGAAGGACGCTTTTCACGACGCAGTCGTTAGGGGAGATGCCGCGGCGGTAAACCCGGATCGCATGGGCACCAAGGCGGCGGTGCAGTACCAGGTCGCGCTCGCGCCGGCGCAATCGCGTTCCTTCAGGCTGCGTTTGCAGACGATCCGGCAACCGGCCATCCACGCTTTCGGCGATTTCGACCACGTCTTTGGCCAGCGGCGGCGGGAAGCGGACGAGTTTTACCGCGCCCTCGCGCCCGCTTGCCTGAGCGCGGAACATTGCGCGATCCAGCGCCAGGCGCTCGCCGGCATGCTCTGGACGAAACAATTTTACCATTACGTAGTCGAGGACTGGCTCAAGGGCGATCCGGCCCAGCCGCTTCCGCCTAACGAGCGTAAAACCGGGCGCAACGCGGAATGGAGCCACCTTTACAACGAGCGCGTCATGTCCATGCCCGACGCCTGGGAGTATCCCTGGTATGCGGCCTGGGATCTCGCCTTTCACTGCATCCCGCTCGCCCTGGTCGACCCGAAATTCGCCAAGAGCCAGCTCGATATCGTCCTGCGCGAATGGTACCAGCATCCAAACGGACAGATCCCCGCCTACGAGTGGAACTTCAGCGACGTCAACCCGCCGGTCATCGGCTGGGCCGCCTGGCGCGTTTACAAAATCGAGGAGCACGCCACCGGGAAGGGCGACCGCGCTTTTCTCGAAACGGTTTTCCACAAGCTCCTGATCAATTTCACCTGGTGGGTGAACCGGAAGGATTCCGGCGGGCGCAACATCTTCGAGGGCGGCTTTCTCGGGCTCGATAACATCGGGGTCTTCGACCGCAGCGCGTCCTTCGCCGACGGCAGCCGGCTCGAGCAGAGCGACGGGACGAGCTGGATGGGAATGTTTTGCCTGACGATGATGCGGACCGCGCTCGAGCTGGCGCGGGAGAATCCGGTTTACGAAAATATCGCGACGAAATTTTTCGAGCATTTTCTCGGGATCGCGGCGGCGATGAACAATGCCGGCGGGCAGGGGATCGGCCTCTGGGACGAAGCCGACGAATTTTTTTACGATGTCCTGCACACCCCGGGGAACCGCTACCTGCCGCTGCGGGTGCGTTCGTTAGTCGGGCTCATGCCGCTGCTCGCGGTGGAAACGATCGAGCCCGCGCTGCTCGAGGCGATGCCCGGTTTCGCCGAGCGGCTCGAGTGGTACCTGAAGAATCGTCCGGATTTAGCCGGCCTCATTTCGCACTGGCAGGTGCCGGGCGCAGGACAGCGGCGGCTCATCGCCCTGACCCGCGGACATCGCATGAAGTGCCTGCTCCGGCGGATGCTCGATCCGGAGGAATTCCTGAGCGACTACGGGGTGCGGTCGCTGAGCAAGTTTCACCGCGACCATCCCTACGTTCTCGACGTGCGCGGCGAGAAAAAGGTGGTCGGCTACGAGCCGGCCGAATCGCAGAGCGGGCTGTTCGGCGGGAATTCGAACTGGCGCGGTCCGGTCTGGTTTCCGATTAATTTCCTCCTGATCGAGTCGCTCCAGAAATTTCACCACTACTACGGGGACGATTTCAAAGTCGAATGCCCGACCGGCTCCGGGCAGTTCCTCACCTTGGACGAGGTTGCGAACGAACTGTCCAATCGCCTGATCAAGCTCTGGTTGGCGGACGAGAAAGGGGAGCGCCCTTTCGCGCGCGCTTCCGGCGAGTCGTTAGGCGAAACGGAGGATGGCACGCGTTATCTTTTCCACGAATATTTCCACGGCGACAGCGGCGCCGGCCTGGGCGCGAGCCACCAGACCGGCTGGACGGGGTTGGTGGCGAAACTGATTCAACAGCAGGGCACCCGCGGCACGATCGTGCAGCGCGATCCATTTACCGATTTGTAGCCTTTTCCCTCCTGAATTGTCATCCTGAGCGAAGCGAAGGATCACTGACCATTTCCGCCGCCCCAGCGCTTGGAACACAGAAATAGTCAGAGATGTTTCGCTTCGCTCAAGATGACAGAGTCGGTATAAGCAAGAGCGCATGAGCCAACTCAATCCGCGCCGGACGATCGACGAACTGAAAGAACTGCGCGCCCTGACCGGCGACGAAAACGGCGCGCAACGAGTCGCTTTTACCGAGACCTGGGCCAAAGCGCGGAGCTGGCTCGCGGAAAAAGCGAAGGAAACCGGGGCCGAAGTCGAGCGCGACGCGGCGGGCAATCTCTGGATGACGTTGCGCGGCAAATCGGAGCAGGCGCTCCTGCTCGGCGGCCACATCGATTCCGTGCCGAACGGCGGCTGGCTCGACGGTTGTCTCAACACCCTCGCCGGGCTCGAAATCCTGCGTCGCATCGGCGCGGAGTACAACGGCCAACCGCCGGTGACCGTGCGGCTGGTGGATTGGGCGGATGAAGAGGGCGCGCGGTTCGGGAAGAGCCTCTTCGGTTCTTCCGCCTGCTCGGGGAATCTCGACATGGCGGAAGCGCGCGGATTGACGGACAAGGATGGCGTTTCCTTGCCGGAGGCGTTGCACGGGCAGGGGATCGATTTCGAAAACGTTAAGGAATCCAACCGCCAGCTCGCCGACGCCGCTGCTTATCTCGAGTTGCACATCGAGCAGGGGCCGGTGCTGCTCGATCTCGGGCTGCCGTTAGGCGCGGTCCTCGGGACTTTCGGCGTCGAGCGGCACGCGATCATCTTTCACGGCCAGGCGGCGCATTCCGGCAGCACCCCGATGAACCGGCGCAAGGATGCCTTCCTCGCCGCGGCGAAGATGAGCCCGGAGATTTACCGCATCACCGACCGCCACGGCGGCGTCTGCACCATCGGCTCTTGCCTAACGAAACCGGGAATCGTGACCAGCGTGGTCGAGGAATGCCGGATCACCCTCGACCAGCGCCATCTCGACGCCGCGGCGCTCGCGGCCATGCTGCGCGAGGCGCGGGAGGCGAGCGAACGCTTCGCCGCGGAAGGAAATGTGACGGTGTCGTGGGAACGGCTCTGGCAGATCGAACCGCTGCCGTTCGACGAGAAGCTGATCGACTTCTGCGACGAATCCATTCGCGAAATCTGCGGCCAATCGCATCGGTTGCCCTCGGGGCCGTTGCACGACGCCGCGGAAGTGGCGCGCTCCGGGGTGCCGACGGTGATGATGTTTGTGCAGAGCCTGCACGGGATCAGTCACAACAAGATCGAGGACACGAAAGAGGAGCATCTCGAGCTCGCGGTGCGCGCCTTCGATCGACTGGCCTCGAAGGCCTTGGAGTGGATTGCTTCTCGTTAGGTGTTTTTCTCGAAATAAGGCGCCGCCGCAGGCTCCGGGGAGCGCGTGCGCCTCGCACGCTGTGTCACGCGCCTCGCGGGACACCACACACGTCTCATTTCTCCCGGCGATTCGGAGCGTCTGAGAAAGTTCGTTTTGGCGGGGCGCCAAAACCAGCGTGCGAGGCGCACGCGCTCCCCAGGCTTTGCCGCGACGCGCTGCCTCGTTAGGGAAATCAGCGCGCGGCGACAGGCTCCAATTCTTCGCCGTGCTTTTCCGCGTCGGCCTCGTGGTGGGAGTGCGTGCTGCGCAGGAACGGCACCCGATCGAGCACGCGTTCCTGGAACCACTCGAGCGCGAGGTAAATCACCGGCGTGATGTAGAGCGTGATCAATTGCGACACGATCAGTCCGCCGACAATGACGAGACCGAGCGGGCGCCGGGACGATCCATCCGCCCCAAATCCGAAGGCGAGCGGGAGCGCGCCCATAAGCGCGGCCAGCGTCGTCATGAGGATCGGCCGGAACCGTTCCACGCTCGCTTCGTGAATGGCGGTGCGCCGATCGTATCCTTCATCCAAACGGTGCAGCGCGAAGTCGACAATCATGATGCCGTTTTTTTTCACGATGCCCATGAGAAGGAAGAGGCCGATGACCGAATAGAGCGAGAGGGTGGAATTGAAAAGCCAGAGCGTCATCAACCCGCCCACGACCGCAGGGAAAAGGGTCGAGAGCACTGTAATCGGATGGACGTAGCTCTCGTAGAGAATCCCGAGGATGACATACATGACGAAGATCGCCGCGATGACGAGGAAGGGCAGGGCCTGGAAGAGTTGTTGCAGCACCAGGCCCTCGCCTTGCAGCTCGCCTTTCACCGTCGGGGGCAGGACTTCCGCCGCGGTCCGGTTCATAAACTCGGTCACATCGCCGAGCGCCACGCCCGGCTTGGTGTCGAAGCCAAAAGTCACGCTGGTAAATTGGTTGGTGTGATTAACCGATTGCAGCCCGAGGGTCTGGGTCGACGTCGTTAGGGCGCGGACCGGGATCAATTTATCGCCGTTCGCCGACTTGACGTAGATTTGCTTGAAATCTTCCGGGCCGGTCCGGGCCTGGTCGTCCGCTTCCACGATGACCTGGTATTGATCGTCGGCCTGCTTGATCAGGTAGACGTAGTTCTGCGAATAAGCCGCCCGGAGGAGGCTTTGCAGGCTGGTGGTCGAGACGCCGTAAAGGCCCGCCCGCTCGCGATCGATGTCGATGTCGAGATTGGGTGTGTGGCGGAAAAGATCGGAGCGGGGCGGGCTGGCGAAGCCGTCGTAGTCGCGCAAGCGTTCCTCCAACTTTTCCGCCGCCGCATAAACCTCTTCCGGCTCAATCCCGCTCAGGACATAAGTGTAGCGCCCAAACGAACTGCCGGTCGCGCCGATGTCGATCCGCAGCACTGGCTGCGGGTTGAGGGTGGGGAAGATGCCGGGAATGCCGCTCGTTGCCTTGCGCAACTCCGCCGTCACCTCCTCGATCGCGGCCCGCTCGTGCGCTTCCTTTAAAAAGATCACCGTAAACACACCCGCGCCGAGCCCGGAGCGCCCGGCGACGGTGAAATATTTGTCCACCGCCGGATTCGCCTGCAGAACGGGATCGAGTTTTTCCTGAAGCTGGCGTTGCTGCTCGGGCGAGGCGCCTTCCTGCACGATGAAGAAGCCACGAATCACGCCGCTGTCGCCGCTCGGGAGGAGAGTGAAAGGAAGTTGCGTAAAGAAAAACCAAACGCCGAAAGCGCAGGCGAGCACGATGGGCAGCGCGAGCCAGCCGCGATCGAGAAACCAGTCGAGCGAGCGGCCGTAGAGATCGCGGATCGGATTGAAGAACCGGCTGACGAAGGACTCGGTCCAGGTCTTGCGATGGCCCGGGTCGCGTTCCTTCAACATGCGCGAGCACATCAGCGGCGTGAGGGTGAGGGAGACGAGGCCGGAGGCGAGAATCGCGACGATAATCGTGATCGCGAACTCGCGGAAAATTCGCCCTAACAATCCCGGCATGAAGGCGAGCGGAATGAAAACCGCCGCGAGCGAGAGCGTCATTGAGAGAATGGTGAAGGAGATTTCGCCCGCGCTGTTCATCGTCGCGCGATAGATCGATTCCCCGGCCTCCGCCCGCCTAACGACGTTCTCGAGAAACACGATCGCGTCGTCGACGAGGAACCCGATCGCCAGGGTTAGCGCCATGAGGGTGAGATTGTTCACCGAATAACCCAGCGCCCACATCGCGATGAAAGTGATGAGGAACGACATCGGGAGCGCGACCATGGGCACGAGAGTGTCGGTGGCGCGGCCGAGAAAGACGAAGATGACGAAAATCACCAGTCCGAAGGCGATCGCGAGGGTGATCTGCACATCGTGGAGCGACTCCACGATCGAGCGGGAGCGGTCAAAAGTCTGAATGAGCCGGATCGAGCCCGGCAGTTCGCGCTCCAATTCCGGAATCAGATCGCGGACGGAGCGGGCGACCTCGACCGCGTTGGCTCCGGCCTGACGCGAGACCGCGAAGACGATGATCGAGGCGGGCGGGTGAAAACCGCGCGCGAAGAAATGCCGCGAGATGCGCTCGCTTTCCACGCCGTCGATCACCTTGGCGACGTCGCGCAGGTAAACCGGCGAGCTGGTTTCCGCTCCCTTGATGATGAGGTTGCGATAGCCCTCGGCGGTCTCGATCTGGCCGTTAGGCCGAAGGGTGATCGACTTGGTGTTGCCGTCGAACTGGCCCGCGCCGGAGTAAGAAGTCCCGGAGCGAATCGCAGCGGACAATTCCTCGAAAGTCAGGTTGCGGGTGGCGAGGGCGCCGGGGTCGACCTTGATCCGGATGGCGCCTTTCACCCCGTAGATGTTGACCTCGGAAACGCCGGGCAAAATGTTGATCCGCTGCTGCACCTGGGTGGTGCCATAGCGATAAAGCTCCCCGTCGGTCAGGGTGTCGCTCGTCAGGGCCATGAACACGACCGGCTGATCGTTCGGGTTGGCCTTGGTGAAAGTGGGCGGGCTCGGAAGGTCGTTAGGCAATTGCCCGCTCGCGCGCTGGATGGCCGATTGCACGTCGGTCGCGGCCGCGTCGATCCCCTTGTCGAGCGCGAACTGCAGGGTGATCGAGGTGTTTCCCTGGGAGCTGGTGCTGGTGGAAAGCTCGATCCCCGGGATCTGGGTAAACTGTTTCTCCAACGGCGTCGCGATCGTGTTCGCCATCGTCTCCGGGTTCGCCCCGGGGTAGGAGGCGTTCACCCGGATGACCGGGTAATCGACCGCCGGGAGATCGTTCACCGCCAGTTGATTGTAAGTCAGGATGCCGAAGACGATGATCGATGCCGTCAACAGCATGGTCATGACCGGCCGCTGAATGAACGGGCGGGAAAGGCCGGAGGAAAACTGGACGAGCTTTTTCACGGTCGTGCTTTCGTTCTGCGACCGGGCGCGTCCCTCCGGAAGGCCGGGGCTTGCGCCGTCAGTAGGTTGATTCTCCCAGCCGTGCTCGTCCGATCCCATCGTCGTTAGGGCCGGACGGTGCCGGCGCCTTTGGCGGCGACGTCAGGCGAGGGTTTTTCCTCTTCCTTCACGATCACCTTGGTCCCCGGGGCGAGCTGGAGTTGGCCGCGCACGACCACGGTTTCGCCCGGCTCCAATCCCTCCGCAATCACGGTCAGGTCGCCATCCTGAGTCTGGCCCGGCTTGACCGGCCGGAGGTCGAGGGTGGAATCCTTCTTCACCACGAAAACGTAAGGCCCTTTCTGGCCGATTTGAACGGCGCCGCTCGGGACCAGTTTCGCGTTCTTGATCGTGTCGAGAATGAGCCGGACCTGGACAAACTGCGCCGGCCAGAGTGCGCGATCGGCATTGGGTGTGACGGCGCGGGCCTGGACCGTGCCGGTGCCGGGCTGGAGCGTGTTGGCGATGAAGTAAAGGCTGCCTTCCCGCGGCGGAATGTTGTCGTTCTCCGCATCGGTCAGCACCTTGACGTTGGCTCCGCCAAGATATTGCCTAACGAGTGGAAGATCAGGCTCGGCGATGGTGAAGTCGGTATAGATCGGGTCGAGGTTATCGATCGTGACCAGGACCGCGCCGCCGCCGCCGCCGTTGCTCCCGGAAGTGACGGTGTTGCCGACATCTACCTGGCGCAGGCCGATGCGGCCATTGATCGGTGAACGAATGGAACTGTAATCAAGATTCACCTGCGCGGCGGCCACGGCGGCTTCCGCTCGCATGGCGCTGGCTTGCGCGGTGTCGAGCTCCTGCGAGGCGGTCACTGCCTGGGCCTTCAATTCCTGCTGACGTTTCAGAGTCGACTGGGCCAGGAAAAGATCCGCCTTGGCGGCGGCGAGGGCCGCTTCATAAGGCCGCGGATCGATCGTGAAAAGGAGATCGCCTTTTTTGACATCGGCGCCGTCCTGGAAATGGCGCTCGATGATCTGGCCGCTGACCTGGGCCTGCACCTGCACACTTTCGTAGGCGGTTAAGGTCCCGATTTCATCGAGATACAGCGGCACATCCTTGGCGATCACCTTGGCGACGGAGACAGGGCGGGGAGGTCGAGCGGCTGATTTCTCGACCGTGCCGCAGGTGCGAAGGAGAAATAGAATCGCGATGACCCCGAGCGCGCCCGCCCCGAGGTAAATCCATTTGCGGCCGGAGCGGCGTTCAAGATTCCCGGTCACGGCGCGGCTACCGACGTTTACTTTGCTGGCAGAAATCATGATTTTCGCTTGCTGGTGGCGGAATGTCCGTTGCCGGTCCGCTCTTTGGCAGCGGAGGCTTTGTCCCGAATCCCGGCCAGGACGCGGAGGCAGGTTTGCAAATCGTCGGGCGAAGTCGTGGCCAATATCTCGTGCCGCAGCTCGCGCGCTGTCGCCTCGATCTGCCGTAACAAACGGCTCGACTTGGGTTCCAGATGCACCGTTTTGCAGCGCCGATCGTGTTGCGCGTTTTCGCGTTTGATCCAGCCCGCGCTTTCCAAGCGGGTCAGGAGACGGGCGAGAGTCGGCTCTTCGATGCTGAGGCGGTCGGCCAGGTCGCATTGCGTGAGCTGGCCATTGGCGAGATGCGCGATCGTGCGCCACTTCGCCTGGCTCAAGCCGAGCGGGCGCAGGCGCTGGTCGAGCTTGTGTCGCCAGACGCGCGCGGTCTCGTGCAGGAGTGGGCCAATGGTCTCGGGGTCAAACTCAGACATCGTTAGCATGCTAACGAATTCGTTTCCGCCTTTTTGTCAATCCGCCCCCGCCGGATTCGCCCGCACCCGCAGGAGAATGACCCGCCGACCGCGGTAATCCTTGATCCGCAGAATCGGCTCCGCTCTCGCCTCGGCGGCTTTCTCGTCGGACGGCTGGACGAGGAGATAACGCGCTTCGGGCGGCAGCTCGACGACTTCCCTCAGGTAGACAATCGGCCGCCGCAAATAAAAGAGGAAGGGCTGATACTCGGGATCGACGGCGTAGAGCTTTTCGTTAGGCGGAATCGCGGTTTCGAGCTGGCGCGCGATCGGGCGGATCTTCGCCCGGCCCAGGAGGGCTGGGATGATGGCGAGCGTGTAAATCAGCATCGCCACCGTGGTCGCGGCGACCGTCCAGGTGACAACTTTGCGGAGCGGTTTCGGCCAGAGGAGGGCGTGTTCGCGAATGAAGATGGCGAGCAACCAGATCGCAGGTGCGAGCAGCGGCATGGTGTAGCGAGGGAGCGCGCCGGGCAGGAGATTGACGACGAGGAAAGGGACAGCCACGCTTAACGACAAGGCGCGGCAGAATTTTCGCTCCGCTTCATCTTCGAGCAGGGCGAAACGCGCGAACGGCAGCAGGGCCGCCCACGGCAGGAGGTAGGCGACGCCGCGGGGGATGTTCATCAGCCAATCCCCGAACTTGAAGTCATCGCCGCTGACCCGGCCGGAGAATTGTTTCGTCCAGACACTGGCGGCGTGACTGGCCTGCACCTGCTGGAGGCAGGGAATCGCCCAGGCCGCGAAAATTCCCAGCATCAGAACGGCCCCGATAAAGTGCGGCCAACTCCAGAGGCGCTTCAACTCGCCGGCCTGCCACAAAACCGCGAGCACGACAGAATAGAAGAAGAGAAGATGAAGCGGGCCTTTCGCAAGCAGACCGAGCCCGAGGAAAATTCCCGCCGTAATCCAGGCGAGCCACGGTCGATCTTTCCAAAAGCTGAGCCAGCAGATGAATGCGAGCGCGGTCAACGAAACGTAAAGCGCCTCGATCTCGATCATCCGGCCTTTTTCGAGGAGGCCGAAGTTCGTTAGCCACATCAGCCCGGCCACGACCGAGCCGTTCGGGCCCAGGCTGCGCCGCGCGATGACGACAAAGGCCAGCGCCACCGCCAGAACGCAGAGGGCCGAAGGCAGCCGCGCCGCCCATTCATTCCGCACGCCGAAGAGCTGGAAAGAAGCTGCGACCAGCCAGTTGACCAGCGGCGGCTTGCGCATGTAGGGCTCGCTCCCGACTTGCGGCACGATGTAGTTGCCGGTCTCGAGCATGGTCACCGCCGGGAGAATGCGCCGGCCTTCCTCGCTCTTGATCTCGAGCGACCCAAGGCGCGGCAGATAAATGGCCGCCCATACCATCAGAACCAGAATCAACGCCCGCTGCTGCGACATCGGACGGACTGTAACCGCAGAGAACGCAGAGAGCGCAGTGAAAGATTTACGCGGCCTGGCTCTGCGCTCTCTGCGGTGAATGAACCGCACGCGTTCGCCTCCAACCGCAGCTTGACGAAGGCGCTCTCTAAAGTAGGTTCCGCACCTAGTCCGTTGTGGATTGGAGTGGGAGCCGGTGTCCCACTCTTTTTTGTCGGCGGACGCTAATTTTATGAACGCCGAATTCATTGCCATGCTCGACTACCTGGAGCGGGAACGCGGGATCAAACGCGAAATCCTGATCGAGGCGGTCTCCAATGCCCTTCTCTCGGCCTCGAAAAAAAGTGTCGGCGCCTCGCGCGATCTGCATATCGACATCGATCCGAAGACCGGAGAAATCCGCGCCCTGGCGAACCTGTTGGTCGTCGAAAAAGTAACCAACCCGCAGGACGAAATCTCGCTTGATAAAGCGCGCAAGATCAAAGCCGACGCCCAGGTCGGTGAAGCGATCGAGATCGAAGTGACCCCGAAAAATTTCGGCCGCATCGCCGCTCAGACCGCGAAACAGGCGATGATGCAGCGCATCCGCCAGGTTGAGAAGGAGATGATCTACGAGGAATTCAAGGATCGCGCGGGCGAGATCGTCAGCGGCACGGTGCGGCGCTTCGATCGTTCGGACGTCATTCTCGATCTCGGGAAATTTGAAGCGATCATGCCGCAGCGCGAACGCGTCGTGGTCGAAGACTACAACGTCGGTGACCGCCTGCGCGCTTATGTCGTCGCAGTCGAGAACGGCGCCCGCGGGCCGGAGATCATCATCTCGCGCAGCCATCCAAATTTCGTCAGGCGCCTCTTCGAGCTCGAAGTGAGCGAGATCGCCGACGGCACGGTCGAGATTCGCGGCATTGCGCGCGAAGCCGGTTACCGGACGAAGATCGCAGTCTTCAGCGACAACCCCAAAGTCGATCCAGTCGGCGCCTGCGTCGGCATGCGCGGCTCGCGGGTGAAAAACATCGTGCGCGAACTGAACAACGAGAAAGTCGACATCATTCGCTGGAGTTCCGACCCGAAGGAATTTGTCCTCGAAGCGCTCAAGCCGGCGAAGGTGAAGAACCTCGTTTTCGATATCGAGAAAAAGAGCGCCACGATCTCGGTCGACGAAGACCAGCTCTCGCTCGCAATCGGCAAAAAAGGCCAGAATGCGCGCCTAACGAGTCGCCTGACCGGTTGGGAAATCAACATCGAGAAGGAAGCGCCGAGCACGACCGCGGTCGAGCAAAAGGTGGCGCACGCGGCCCAGACCCTTTCCACGGCGTTGCCGATCACCGAAGAACAGGCGATGACTCTGGTGAAAACTGGCTTTACCAATCTCGAAGGATTGCGCGATGCTGAGATGCAGGACCTCGTCGACATCCTCGAGGTGGACGAAGAGAAAGCGCGCGAGATTTACGAGGCGGTGCATCGTGAAGCAGTTTCGCCCTGACAATGGCCTCGCCTAACCGCTCACGGCCATGAGCAAAATTTTAAGGAACTTTAATGCCAACGAAAACGACGACCAAAACCAAGGCGGCGAAAGCGCCTGCCCGCAAAACAGCGGCCAAGTCGGCCGCTCCTGCTAAGTCGTCGACCGCTCGTCCCCGCTCCACCGCCGTTAAAAGTTCCAAGTCCACCGCGAGCGAAGATACCGTCGTCGTGGAAAAGGCCCCGACCAAGCCAGCCGCGGCCGCGCCGCACGCTCCCGCAAAACCAGCCACTCCGGCGAAACCGACCGTTCCTGCCACTGCCACCAAGTCCGCCTTCGCCCCGATCACGGCGAAAAGACAGCCGGCTAAACCGGCCGCTCCCGCTCCGTCCGAGCCCGCGCCGGCGCCGAAGGCGGCGGTCGAAAGCGTTTCGTTGATCGAGCCCCACACCCCGAAGCCGAAGCGCACTCCCACCGCGGAAGGGGTGAAACGCACTTTCCTTCCGCCGATTTCGCGTATTCGCGCGACTCCGTCGGCGCCCGAACCTGTGCGGGAAGAGAAACCCGTCGCAGCCGAGATCGCCCCGGCTGAAGAAATCGGCGAGGTCGAAACGGAAACCGAGGACGGCCGCAAGATCATTCACATCAAGCCGCCGATCATCGTCAAGGATCTCGCGGCGCAGCTCGGAGTGAAGAATTTCCAGCTCATCAAGGAGCTGATGGATGACTTCAATATTTTCGCGAATCCGAACCTGACGGTGGAACCGGAAGTCGCGACCAAGATTTGCGACAAGCACGGCTTCGCTTTCGAAATGGAGCGCCGCGAAAAAGGCGGCGGCGTGCACAAAGTCGTCGAGACCGTGGTCGCGCCTCCGCCGCCGGTCATCGAGACGGAAGAAGAGCTCAAGCCGCGCGCGCCGATTATCACCTTCATGGGCCATGTCGACCACGGCAAGACCTCCCTCATGGATGCGATCCGCAAGACCCGTGTCGCCGCGGGGGAAGCCGGCGGCATCACCCAGCACATCGGCGCTTACTCGGTCGAGTACAAAGGGACGCCTATCACTTTTCTCGATACTCCCGGCCATGCCGCCTTTACCGCCATGCGCGCCCGGGGCGCGAACGTGACCGATATCGTTGTCCTCGTGGTCGCGGCCGACGACGGGCTCATGCCGCAGACGATCGAGGCGATCAACCACGCCAAGGCCGCGTCCCATGTCAAAATCATGGTCGCGGTGAACAAGATCGATTTGCCTTCGGCCAACATCGACCGAGTCAAACAACAGCTTCAGGAACACGAACTCACCCCGGAAGATTGGGGTGGTGAAACCATCGTCGTGCCGGTCTCGGCGACCAAGGGGACAGGCATCGACGACCTGCTCGATAACATGGTCGTGCAAGCGGAAGTGATGGAGCTGAAAGCTTCTCCGACCGCTACTCCGCGCGGCACCGTGATCGAAGCGCAGGTCGAAGCCGGGCGCGGGCCGACCGCCACAGTCATCGTCCAGATGGGCACGCTCAAAGTAGGCGAGCCATTTATCTGCGGCGATTTCGGCGGCAAAGTGAAGTCGCTCGTCGACGATCGCGGCAAACCGCTGAAGTCGGCCGGGCCTTCGACCCCGGTCAAGGTGCTTGGTTTCACTGGGCTGCCGAACGCCGGCGACGAATTCCTCGTCATGGAATCGGAAAAATCGACCAAGGTCTTGAGCGAGGAACGTCTCGCGGCCCGGCGCACCGAAAAACTGAGCGTGCCGCAGCGCGCCACCCTCGAGAGCCTGCTCGAAGCCGCCGACGGCAAAAAAGTTTTGCGCCTCGTCTTGAAATGCGATGCCCAGGGCTCGCTCGAAGCGCTGGTGGCGTCGTTAGGCCAAATCCAGAGCAAGAAGATCGATCTCGAAATGATCCACGCCGGCGTCGGGCCGATCTCCGAGTCCGACATCCTGCTCGCGAGCGCTTCCAACGCGGTTGTGGTCGGCTTCAACATCAAGGTCGAGAGCAATGCCGTCGGCGCCGCCAAACGCGAAGGCGTCCAGGTCAAACTCTACAGCATCATCTACGAGCTGATCGACCAGATGAAAGAAGCGATGGCCGGCCTGCTCGATCCGGAGCATCGCGAAACCGTCATCGGCCACGCCGAAGTGAAACAGGTTTTCCAGCTCAGCCGCGGCATCGTCGCCGGCTGCCTCGTGACCGACGGTCGCATCAGCCGCACCGCTCGGGCGCGCGTGCTCCGTCGCCGCCAGCCGGTTTACGATGGCGGGCTCTCCACCTTGCGCCGTTTCCAGGACGACGTGAAAGAAGTCCGCGTCGGGCTCGAGTGCGGCATCAAGCTGGGCGACTTCAACGAATACCAGGTCGGCGATATCATCGAGTGCTACCAGCTCGAGCAGGTCGCACAGAAACTGTAACGCCGGATTCCTGGCGAATTGAATCGAGGCACGCGCCTAGCTTGCCTCACCTTATGAAACATCGACTGCTCCGCGTAAATGAACTTCTGAAACGGGAGTTGAGCTCTCTTCTGGTGCGCGAGCTGAGCTTCGAAAACCTGCTTGTGACCGTGAACCAGGTGGACGTCACGCCCGACCTGAAATCGGCCCACGTTTTCATCAGCGTGCTCGGTTCCAAGGGCCGCAAGGAAGTCCTGCCAAAACTGGAAGCCAGCCGAGCTTCGCTCCAGGCCGACCTTTCGAAGCACGTCGTTTTGAAATTCACCCCGCACCTTGTCTTCCACCTCGACGATTCGATCGAACGTGGCGACCGCGTCCTGGAGATTCTCCAGGAAATTGAACCTCCGCCGACATCCGAAAACGAATGAACACGATCACCGCCGAACCGCCCGCAGCTTCCCTAACGAACGCAACCTTTGCGGAAATTGCTAAAGCCCTCCGCACCCACGAGACCTTTGTCGTCCTCAGCCACGTCCGGCCGGACGGAGATGCCCTGGGGAGCGAAATCGCGATGGGTCTGGCGCTGCAAAAACTCGGCAAAAAGGTGAAGGTTTGGAACGAAGAGGGATTGCTCGAAAAGTTTTCCTTCCTCCCTGGCGGCGAGCTGGTCACTGTGCCGCCTAACGAGCCGGAAGACTTTGACGTCGTCCTCGCGCTCGACACCGCGACCCGGCAGCGCCTTGGCGACAACTGCCTCGCCGCTGTCGGCCGGGCCAAGGTCTGGATTAACATCGATCATCACCCGAGCAACCCGCGCTACGGCGATCTCGTCCACATCGATCCGATCGCGCCCGCCACCGGTCAGATTCTTTTTGAGCTCCTGCAAAGCCAGGATCTTCCGCTCGATGAAGCGATCGCGGAAAATCTTTTCGCCGCGATCTCGACCGACACCGGTTCGTTTCAATATCCGAATACGACCGCGCGCACTTTTGAAATCGCGGCCGACATTCTCCGCTGCGGCATCAAGGTCGGCGAGTTGAGCCAGAAACTTTACGAGAGCTACCCGCGCCGCCGGATCGAGCTCCTGCGCGTTTTGCTCGACCGGATGCGTTTCGACGCCGATGGCAAAGTTGCCAGCTTCAGTCTGCCGCTCGCGACCGCGAACGAGCTCGGCGTTATTCCCGAGGATAACGAAGGTCTGATCGATCATCTCCGCGCCATTCAGGGCGTCATCATCGCCATCTTTTTCGAGGAACTGGAAGGCGGCAAAGTTCGCGTCAGCATGCGCTCGAAGGACGAGCGCGCCGATGTCTGTGCCATCTGTGTCAGCTTCAAGGGCGGCGGCCACAAACTCGCCGCCGGCATCCGCATGCCCGGCCCGCTCGACGAAGCGTCGGAAAAAGTCATCGCCGCCGCGGTCGCGACCGTCGCTGCGATGAAAAGCTAGCACCGCCATCGTGTCGATTACCGCTACACCCGACGGAGTCCTGCTCGTCGACAAAGCTCCCGGGATGACCTCGCATGACGTGGTCGCGCTCGTTAGGCGACAGCTCTCGATCAAGAAGGTCGGGCATTGCGGCACGCTCGACCCGATCGCCACCGGGCTCCTCATCCTCACTCTCGGACGCGGAACCAAGATCCAGGACCTCCTCATGAGCGAGGACAAGGAATACGTCGGCACGCTCAGGCTGGGCCAGACTACCGATACCCAGGATCGAGCCGGACAGGTGATCGAGGAACGCCCGGTTCCGGAATTGACCGAGGAAAATGTGCGCGCGGCTTTCGATAAATTCCGGGGCGATTTCTACCAGATGCCGCCGATGGTTTCGGCGATTAAGCAGGGCGGCGTTCCGCTCTACAAACTGGCGCGGCAGGGGAAAACGGTCGAGCGCGAGCCGCGTCTCGTGCATATCTATCGTTACAACATCGATCGTATCGCGGCGCCTGAGATCGATTTTACCGTCATGTGCAGCAAGGGATTCTACGTCCGCACTTACGCCCACGATATCGGCGATCTGCTCGGTTGCGGCGCCCATCTCCAGGAGTTGCGGCGGACGCGCTCCGGCCGCTTCGACCTCACCCGGGCGGTGACAGTGGAAGAGATCAAGACCGCCAACCCGGTCGACATTTTGGATAAAATCCTGACCCTGCCGGAAGTCTCGCGCATGCGCGGCGCCTAACGAAATCGTAAATCGCTGCAGCGAGGATCTTCACCCACCTGTCATGTTGAGCGAAGCGAAACATCTCTGCCTCTTCCGCGCGGGCACAGCGGCGAGGAAGTCAGAGATTCTTCGCTTCACTCAGAATGACAGCCTGGAAAGGGCCGCGAACCGCGTCGCCCTCGTCCGATGATGCGTATCTTGCGCTCGATCCCCGAATTGGCGGAGTTGCCCGGGCCGGTCTTTCTTGCGATCGGTGTTTTCGACGGCGTTCATCGCGGACACCAGGCGGTGATCTCGACCGCAGCCCAACACGCGGAGGAAGCCGGCGGTACGGCGGTGGTTGTGACCTTCGATCCGCATCCGGCCAAGATCCTGCGTCCGCAGGAAAGCCCGCGCCTTCTCACCGCGACGCAGCACAAGATCGAGCTCATCCGCGCGCTCGGTGTCTCGCATTTGCTCGTGCTCAAGTTCGACCGGGAATTCGCGTCGACCGCGCCGGCAGATTTCGTCAGGCAACTGGTCGCGGCAGCGAAACCGTTGCGCGAGATTTGCGTTGGACAGGAATGGTCCTTCGGCAAAAACCGCGCCGGCAATCTTGCGCTCCTCAAGGAACTCGGTGCCGAGCTCGATTTCAATGTCGTCGGAGTCGAGCCGGTGACTGCGGAAGGCACGATCGTGAGCAGCACCGCGATTCGCCGGGCGGTGGAAGCGGGTGATTTCGCAACCGCAGCGCGGATGCTGGGCCGCGATTACACCATCCTCGGCACGGTGGAGGAGGGAAAACATCTCGGGCGCAGTCTCGGTTTCCCCACCGCCAACCTCAGCGCGCACAGCGAGCAATTTCCGCCTAACGGCGTCTACGCGGCGGAAGGATTGCTCGAGGGAAAAACGCTGCGCGGGGTGGTCAATCTCGGAGTGCGGCCGACGATCGAGAGCGAAGTCCCGCAGCGCGTCCTCGAGTTTCACGTCTTCGATCTCGACCAGGATCTTTACGGGAAAGACATCGAGCTGCGTTTCGTGCAATACCTTCGGTCCGAGCAAAAGTTCGAAAACCTGGCCGCGTTGCGCGAGCAGATCGGGCGCGATGTGAAATCGGCGCAGAGAATTTTCGCCGCTATTTCGTCGGCCTAGATGCCTTTGGAGGGATTCGTGAGGCGTGTAGACGCCTCCCTCTGGGAGGCGCGGGGATGTGGGTGGTTTCCCGAGCCGGGTCGATGCCCGCGCTTCGCAGAGCGAAGCGTCTACAGGTGGCGCCCCGGGCTGGCTCGACGATTTTAGGCTGCGAGGTCGCTCGCCCGAATCGGGAGGTGGCGAATTCGTTTGCCGGTGGCGGCGAAGATGGCGTTCGTGATCGCGGGGCCGATCGGCGGCACGGGCGGTTCGCCCATTCCGATCGGGCGGCCGAGGTCGCTCGGAACGATGTGCGTTTCGATCACGGGCGCGTCGCGCATCCGAGCGACATCAAAGTCGGCGTAATTCTGCTGCTCAGCCGCGCCGTTCCGAAAGGTGATCTCGCCCTTGAGAACAGACGAGAGGCCCCAGATCACGCCGCCTTCGATCTGCTGCTCGATCCCGATGGGATTGATCGCAAGCCCGCAGTCGACCGCGGCGACCACTCGTTTCACTCGAGTCTGGCCGTCTTTCACGATGACGTCGACGACATAGGCGATGTGATTTTCCGCATCGTAGATGTTGCAGGCCACGCCGCGCCCTTCACCAGGCGCCATCTTTTTTGACCAATCCCAGCCGGACCGGTCGCGGACCAGTTCGAGGACACGACGGAGGCGTCTGCGGTCGATCGTTAGGTCACCGGTCTGCAGTGGCTCATCGCCTTGCAAGAGGGCGAGACGGAAAGCGAGCGGATCGATCGATTGCGCGTGGGCCATCTCGTCGATGAACGACTCCCGGGCAAAAACACTCCCGGGGGAAAAGACCGCGCGCCACGGTCCGTGCAGCACGGGCAGATCGACCGGAACGTAAGCCATTTCCAGATCTCCGACGGCGTAGGGCAAATCGTAAACGCCCCAGGCGTAGCCCTGATAGAAAGGCGCGTCGTTAGGCGTAGGCGGCTTGTCCACTCCGCCCCGGTTGTGGAGGGAGCCGGCCTTGGTGTGGCGCCAACGGACAATCTTGCCCTTCGCATCGAGCCCGCCGCTCAGGCGGTGGACCGAAGCCGCCTGAAAATGACCGTGCCGCATGTCGTCCGGACGGGTCCAGATCAATTGCACTGGGGCCTTTACTGCGCGCGAAATCTCGATCGCTTCAAAGGCGTAATCGTTGGCCAGGCGCCGGCCGAAACCGCCGCCGATCGTTGGGACGTGCACTTTCACTTTCTCGGGCGGCAGATCGAGCATTTTGGCCGCGTCGCGCTGCAGGTCGTTCGGGTCCTGTGTCGGCGTCCAAAGTTCGCAGTCGTTAGGGGTGACGGCCGCGACGCAGTTCATCGTCTCGAGCGGCGCGTGGGCGTAGAACGGATAGTAATAGGTCGCCTCAAGCGTGCGGGCGACGGTTGCGGGAGCATCCGGCTTTTCACTCCGAAGGACGATGCCGGGGTCGCGGGAGGCTTTCTCGAGCTTCTCGCGATGCTGCCGGGAATCGAAACGGACCGCTTTCGACTCATCCCATTCGACCGCGAGCGCGGCGCGTCCTTTCAGCGCCGCCCAGGTCGAATCGGCGGCGACCGCGACGCCATTCGTGACCGCCACGACCGCGCTGACCCCGCGCACGGCGCGTGCCGCCTTCTCGTTCCACTTCCGCGCCGTCGCGCCTAACGATGGCGGACGCTCGATCGAGGCGTAGAGCATTCCCGGCACGCGGGTGTCGATCCCGTACTTGGTCGCGCCGGTGACGATCTCGCGCGCGTCGATCCGCGGAGTGCGTTTGCCGATGAAACGAAAATCCTCCGTTTTCTTGAGCACGGGCTTTTGCGGGACGGGCAATTTCGCGGCCGCTTCCACCAGCCGGCCGAACTCAAGACTCCGCCCACTCTCGGCCTGGCGGACCGCGCCAGCTTCGCTCGAACAAGTTGCGGGCTCGACCTGCCATTCGGTGGCGGCGGCCTGGGTCAGCATTTCACGCGCGGCGGCGGCGGCTTCACGGAGCGGTTTCCAGCTTCCCTGCACGCTCCCGCTGCCGCCGGTGCCGAGGCGCTTGAAGTCCGGGCCCGGCATGGCCTGCACGATTTTCACCCGCGACCAATCGGCGCCGAGCTCGTCGGCCAGGATCATGGGCAAGGCGGTACGCACGCCCTGGCCCATCTCGGATTTTCCGAGGGTGAGCGTGACCGCGCCCTTGGCATCGATTCGGATCCATCCGTTCGGCTGAAATTTTGCGACCTCGGCGTCGGCCCCGAAAAGGCGGCGGCCGTCGAAGCCGATCACGAGTGCCGCGCCGCCCAGGGTGGCCGTTTTGAGAAAGGTGCGGCGCGAAGTTTTCATTTCCCTTTCTCCCGCAGGAGCGCGGCGGCGCGATGAATCGCTTTCCGCATCCGCGGGTAGGTCCCGCAACGGCAGACCGCTTCCGACATGACGGCGTCGATCATTTCATCGGTCGGGTTTGGGTGTTCGCGGAGGAGGGCGCAGGCGTTGAGAATCATCCCGGGCTGGCAAAAGCCGCATTGCGCGACGTCTTCCTCGATCCAGGCGCGCTGGCAGGGATGGCTCGCGTCGGCCGAGAGGCCTTCGATGGTCGTAAAAGAGCGGTCGGCCGGCTCTCGCTGGCCGGGATCTGGCAGGAACGAAGCGCCTTCCCGTTTTCGAGGACGGTGCAGGAACCGCAAACGCCGACGCCGCAACCGAACTTGGTTCCGGTCAGGCCTAACGAGTCCCGCAAAATCCAAAGCAAAGGCGTATCGTCATCCACCTCCACTGCGCGCGACCGGCCGTTGATGGTGAGGTGGAGCGCGCTCATCGGCAGAGCGTTAGACAGCGCCTGGCCGCGATGCGTTCACCGTCGTCGCTTTCGCCTAACGTTGCTCGCGGGCGTGGTTCCAGGCGGCGCTGGCCGCGATCGCCGTCAGGGCGAGACTGGCGCAAATCGCGAGCAACCCGACAAAGCCGACCGGCAGGGTGGCGAGACGATAGGCTTCGACGATGAGGAAGCGGCCGCCATCGGAAATGAAATAGGCCATGACGCTGGCGAGAAGCGTGATCCCGATCAGGATGGCCGCGCGGTACGAGCGCCGCGGACGCGCCGCGGGCAATTTCTGCACGACACGCGCGGTGAAACCGGCGTCGTCGATATAGGCCGTCTCTTCGCGCAGGCGCCGTTCGAGCCAATCTTCCTGGAGTTGTTCGTCCATTGTCGTCAGGCGGTGCTCCACGCAGCGAGCGTCTTCTTTAGTTTCTCCCGGCCCCGCAGGACGTTGGTCTTGACGGTGCCGAGCGGAATCTCGAGGACGTGCGCTGCTTCATCATGCGATAACCCATTCTGGCAGCAAAGCAAAATGGCCGATCTCTCGTGCAAGGGAAGGAGTTGGAGCGCGTGCATGAGATCGTGTTTCAAGGCCGGGTCGACGGTCTGCGGATCGTGCTCGGCCTCGAGGCGCGACTCGTCGATCCCGACCAGTTCCTTTCGTTTGCGAGCGTCCTCGCGGAAACAATTATAGGCGATGCGATAGAGCCAGGTGGAAAATTTCGCCTCGCCCCGAAAGCTGCGGATGTTTTTGTAAGCGCGCAGGAAAGTTTCCTGAGCCAGGTCGTCCGCCAGAGCGAGGTCAGTCCGCGTAAGTTGGCGGAGAAGACCGCGCACGGCCGACTGGTGATTGCGCACCAGTTCGGCAAAGGCGTGATGATCGTCGTCAACCAGGACGCGGGTAACGAGATCGGCATCATTGAGCGGCACCTCAGGAGTTTACACCTTGGGGGAAGGGGCATCCGTGCGGAGGTCGAGCTTCCAGACCAGGAGATAACCGAGACCGATCATGAAGGGGATGATGCCGATGCTCCAGGCGCCGCCGTCCCATTCGTTGACGGCACCGAGGAAGATGATCAATCCCGCGCCGACCATGAGGAGGGTGATCCCGCGGCGGAGGTCGGAGCGTTGCCGGACGACGGGCGGTGGATTGAGGAGCGCATCCGGGACCGGTTGGCCCTTTTCGACCATCATGCGGACGGTCTTGTGCAGGGCGCGGTTCCTGGAGAAGCTGAAATACATGATGGTGGCGACGATCGCGACCGGCGTGCCGAAGAAGCCGATACAGGCCACGACCACGACGAGCGGGATCCACCATTGGTCGTCTCCGTTGGATCGGTGGGGATTGTCGCCGTCGACGCTGATATTGAGGTGCCGCTTGATTTTGCGCTCGATCGCTCGGTCGAATTCCTCTTCCGTGTCGGGGCTGGCAGCAGGCGCGAGCGCTGGAGCGACGGTGCTGGCCGGCGCAACCGATGCCGCCACGACTGGTGCCGCCGTCGGAGCGGGAGTCGCCGGGGTGTAATCGGGCGTCACCGAAGGGGAGGCCGGGGCGGCGAGGGCCCCGCTCTCGGGGGTGGGCGAGGGAGTTTGGCCGGAGGCGGTCACCGCAAACGCGAGAGCGCAGGCGCAGATGAGAAAAGTGGGTTTCATGTTCATTGGTTTGTCAGTGAGATGCGGTGCGGCCTGCATTTAGATTCAATTTTTGCTTAAAAATCGAAGTTTTTTCGAGCGAACGGCGGTCTTCCACCACCGGGGCGGTCGGCGAAACTGTGCCCGTGGGAAAGTGGGGGCCCGCCTACGCTTCGCTCCGGCGTGGCGCTCCAGCCTTCGCTCGGAGCTGCGCTCCAAGCGAAGGCTGGAGCGGGTGACGAGACTCGAACTCGCGACGTCCTCCTTGGCAAGGAGGTGCTCTACCACTGAGCTACACCCGCAGCCCGCCGAATTTGGCGGACAGCAATAATGTCCAGTGCCCCCGGGCGCGCAAGGTCTTTTCCAGCCTCTCGTGCTCGTGATCGAGTTTCTTTTTGAGAGCTTCGCAAATCGATCACGAGCAGGAGCACGAGCACGATTACGAGAGGGAGCCGGCGCACGATGGCGAACTGTTGAAATTTGACCGGCCGTATAGAATCCCCGCATGTTCACTTTCCACTCTTCGACCGGCGCCATTTTTGTCCTGCAAGTGCTCATCTCGGCATTCTTCGCCATCCTCTTCCTCCAGTCGGGCATCGACAAGGTGCTCGACCGGAAAGGGAATCTGGAATGGCTCACCGGTCACTTTGCGAAAAGCCCGCTCGCGGGAATGGTCCCGCTCCTCCTGGGGGTGATCACGCTGATGGAATTGGCCGCCGGTGTCTTGAGCGCGGTCGGTTGCGTCATGGTCCTGCTCCGCCACGATTCCACGATCGCGTTTTATGGAGTCGTCCTGTCCGGGATTGCGCTGCTCGCGCTTTTCTTCGGCCAGCGGATGGCGAAAGAATATCCCGGCGCGGCGACGCTCGTGCCCTATTTCCTGGTCGTCATCGCGGGGATCGTCTGGCTGGGGCAAGGTTGAGATTCCGCGGCCGCGACCGATGCTGAGCGATGGTTCAGATTACGATCGATTACACCGGGAAACTGCATTGTCACGCCAAGCACGGCCCGTCGAGCAGTGAACTCGCGACCGATGCGCCGCTCGATAACCAGGGGAAAGGCGAAGCGTTTTCTCCGACCGATCTCGTCGCGACTGCGCTCGGGACTTGCATCGCCACCACGATGGCGATCGTGGGGGAGCGGCACGGGGTGGACTTAAAAGGAATGACCGTGCAGGTGGCGAAGGAAATGGCGAGCGATCCGCGGCGGATTGGCCGCCTAACGACCGAAGTGCATGTGCCGCTCCCGGCCGATCATCCGCAGCGCGAACTGCTCGAGAAAACGGCGCTCGGTTGCCCGGTCCATCGCAGCCTGGCGGCGGAGATGGAACGGCCAACCGAATTCTTCTGGCTGTAGACGCTTCGCTCTGCGAAGCGCGGGCGTGCGCGCCGCTTGCTCTGGGAAGTGGTTTTCCGCCGCGCCTCCCAGAGGGAGGCGTCTACAAGGGAGGCGTCTACAAGGGAGGCCTAACGAGGGCGGACAGCGCCTTGCCTGTTGTATTTCTTATTGCCCGAGGACCCAGGCGAAGAGCAAGGGCGCGCAAATGGTGGCGTCGCTTTCGACGACGAACTTCGGAGTCGAAGCCGCGAGCTTGCCCCAGGTGATTTTCTCGTTCGGCACCGCGCCGGAGTAACTCCCGTAGCTCGTCGTCGAATCGCTGATCTGGCAGAAATAACCCCACAGCGGCACACTCGTGCGCTCGAGATCCTGGTGCAGCATCGGCACGACGCAGATCGGGAAGTCGCCGGCAATGCCGCCGCCGATCTGGAAGAACCCGATTGAGCCTTCCCGGTTCCGCAGCTTCTTCGCGTTTTTGGTGTAGTAGCCCGCGAGCCAGGTCATGTATTCGATGCCCGTGCGGACGGTGTGCACGTTCTTCACGTCGCCCCGGATGACCGCGGCCGCATACATGTTGCCGAGCGTCGCGTCTTCCCAGCCCGGGACGACGATCGGCAGATTTTTTTCGCACGCCGCCATCATCCAGGAATGCTTCGGATCGATCTGAAAGCTCTTCTTCAGCTTCCCGCTGCGCAGAATTTTGTACATGAACTCGTGCGGGAAATAGTGCTCCCCGGCGCGGTCGGCCGCGACCCACTCTGCCAGCACCGCCTTCTCGATCCGCCGCATCGCTTCCATCTCCGGGATGCAGGTGTCGGTCACGCGGTTCATGTGCCGGGAAAGCAGTTGCTGCTCGTCTTTGGGGGTGAGTTCGCGGTAGTGCGGCACGCGCTCATAGTGGTCGTGCGCGACGAGATTGAAAATATCCTCCTCCAGGTTCGCCCCGGTGCAGACGATGAGGTGCACCTTGTCGCGCCGGATCATCTCCGCTAACGAAATGCCGAGCTCGGCGGTCGACATCGCGCCGGCGAGCGTCATGAGCATCTTGCCGCCGGCGGCGAGGTGTGTCTCGTACCCCTTCGCGGCGTCGAGCAACGCGGCGGCGTTAAAGTGGCGATAATTCCGCGCGATGAATTGCGAAACCGGGCCTTTTTTGGCCGCGAGCGTGGCGTTGATCTCTTCCGGGCTTTGCGAGCGTCGTTTAGCTTTCATTTAGACTTTGATCAGGCGGGGTACAACCAGCGCATGTAATCCGCCACGCCTTTTTCGAGCGGAAACTCCGGTTCGTAGCCTAACGATTTCCGCACATTGGCCAGGTCGGCCTCGGTGTGGGGCTGGTAATGGGCGTGCGGGTTATCGAAATATTCCGGCTCAAAATTCGTGCCTAACGATTTGTTGAGGATCGCGATCAGCTCGTTAAAGGAGCGGGCCTGGCCCGAGCCGAGGTTGTAAATCCCGCTCTCTTTCGCCTCCAGCGCGCGCAGCGTTCCCTGCACGATGTCTTTCACATAAACGAAATCGCGTTTCTGCTCGCCGTGTTTGAAAATACGCGGGCGCTTGCCTTCCTTGATCTGGCGCGAGAGATGCAGAATCATGCTCGCCGGCATGCCCTTGTGCGCCTCGCGCGGGCCGTAAACGTTGAAATAGCGCAGGCCGACGATCTTCCACTCCGGGTCGTCCGCCGCGGCGCGGCGGGCGAGGTTATCCATGATCACCTTGGAAAAAGCGTAAACATTCGCCGGGGCCGCTTCGTGGGTTTCGAGGTTCACGCCGCTGGCCGCGCCGTAGGTCGCGGCAGAGGAGGCGTAAACGATGCGGGTGCGATGCGGTTGCGCGAAACGGAGCAGACGCCGGAAGCTCTCGACGTTATCGTGCACCTGCGGGAACTGGTCGTGCACCGTGGTGTCGGTGATCGAGGCGAGATGGAAAATGCCGTCGAATTTGTCCTCGCCAAACTGCGCCTGCCAATCGAGGACCGAGAGATCGGCCGCGACAAAATCGCCGCGATAACCGCGCAGATTTTTGAAATCGCCCGAGCGAAAATCGTCGATCACGGTCAGGCGCGCCGCGGGATATTTCTCCTGCAGGGCAAGGGTGAGGTTGGAGCCGATGAAGCCGGCGCCACCGGTGACGAGAAAGTGAGGAGTTTTTGAGTTCACGGCGCGCAGTTTCGAGGAAGGTGACAGATAAATCTTGAGCGCGGAAGCGCAAGCCGCTACTTGTCCGGCAGTTCTTTGCGAGTTTGATCAGTGGATCGGCGCGAGAAATCCCGTGTGAACCGGGAGCAGTTGCGCTGCTGTAACTGGGGACGACTTCCCATGGCCAATCGGGCGTCCGGCAAATGCCGGCGACGGTGAAGGCGGGAAGAAGGTGTGCACCGAAATTCTTCGGGGCCGAAACCAGGAGCCAGAATATTTGCCCGCTCCACCTCATTCGTGCCGCCGCGGGTGCGGGCTGGCGCGACAAAACTTCTTCGCAGAAAAGAAGAGTGAGAGTTGTGGACCAGCCGCTGGCAAGTGACGCGTCCGCCTCTCTTTTATTGGAGGTAGGTTGTGATGTTGAATCGTCCAAAGTGGCGGTGGTTGTTGGTCGTCGGGCTTGGCCTGTTGGCGGAGCCTTTGAGTGTCGTGGCGCAGGATGCGGTGACTATTCCGCCCCCGGCGCCGGAAACGCAGGAATTGGTCGTGAGCGCGACGCGCGTCCCGATCCCAGAGGAAGACACGCCCGCGAGCGTGAGCGTGATCACTTCCGATGATCTCGAACAAAAACAGATCAAGCGTGTCTCCGATGCGTTGCGCGAAATTCCCGGCTTGTCCGTCGTGCAAAGTGGGGCGCCCGGACAATTGACCTCGGTTTTCAACCGCGGCCTGAAGAGCGAGCACACCCAGGTTTTGCTCGATGGAATTCCAATCAACCAGGGGCTGGCCGGGCTCTTCAACTTTGCCGACCTCACGACCGACAACATCGACCGCATCGAAGTCGTGCGCGGACCGCAAAGCGTGCTCTACGGCCCGCGCGGGCTGGCCGGGGTGATCCAGATTTTCACCAAGCAGGGGAGCGGACCGCCCACCGGCTCGCTCAGCGCGGAGGCCGGTTCCTACGGCACGTTCCGGGAATCGCTCCAGACCTCCGGGAGCTGGCGGCAGTTCGACTACTCGTTAGGCGCGAGCCGGTTCGACACCGATAATGCCCGGCCAAACAACCAGTATCGAAACTCGAGCGCGATCGCCAATCTCGGCTGGTCGCCTAACGAGCAGTTGCGCCTGAGTCTGCTTTCGACCTATTCGCTGAGTGACGCGGGCAATCCGAACTCCATCTTCAACCCGAAGCGGTTCGACAATTTCCTGACCGAGCGCTGGCTGATCGCGCCGCATCTCGATTACCGGCCGTTCGAATGGTGGGAGCACAAGCTGATCGTGAGCTACGATCACGAGCGGCAGGTAAACGACCCGAATGACGACGGTTTCGTCGGGCCGACCCGCGCGCTCTTCAAGCGTTTCACGATCGATTATCAAAACGATCTCAAGCCCGCTTCCTGGCTCACCCTAACGAGCGGGTTTTTCTACAGCGACGTGAATGCCGCGCAGGAGCGGCCCTTCGTTTCCCAAATCTTTGGCCCACAGCCGACCTTCATCAGCGATCAGACGAATGAGACTGCGGTTTTTCTGCAGGCGAGCGTGCAGCCGTTCGAAGAATTGAACCTCGTGGCGGGCGGACGCTTCGATCACTTTAACCAGTTCGGCGACGTCTGGACCTATCGCTTCGCCGGCAGCTACAAGATCAAGCCGACAGGAACGATGGTGCATTCCAGCTACGCCACCGGGTTCAGTCCGCCGACCAGTCAGGACAAGATCTTTGGCAACAACCTGAAACTGAATCCGGAAAAAGTGCGCGGGTTCGACGCCGGCATCACCCAGCCGCTCTGGGAGAACCGAGTCGTGCTCGGCGCGACCTATTTTCACAACGATCTCTCGAACGTGATCGGCTTGAATGGTCAGTTCGACACGATCAATCTCGGCGCCGCGCGCACGCAGGGCATCGAAACGGAGTTGCGCGCCCGGCCGATCGAGAACCTGACCTTCTCCGCCAGCTACACCTATCTGGAGGCCGAAAAAACCTCCTCGGCCGACATTTCGCAGCTGCCCGGCGCGCGTCTGCCGCGCCGGCCGCGGAATGAGTTTTACGTTTCCGCGTCTTACCTCTGGTTCAAAAAACTGCGCACGACGGCGGAAGCAAAATTCGTCAATGCGCGGGAAGAACTGAACTTCGGCGGACCGAATTTCGACATCGAGGATTATTCCTTCGTGAACCTCGCGGCGGAATACGCCTGGAACGAGCACCTCACGGTTTTCGGCCGAATCGATAACCTGACCGATGAGCATTACTCCGAGGTCTTCGGTTTTCCGGCGCTGGGCCGGGCGGCCTATGGCGGGATCCGGCTTTCGTTTTGACGAGAAGTGACGCTGCTTGAAAGCCTGGCGCGCCACTGTTAATCGCTAGAGGTGGATCCGTTGCTCACCGCTCTGCTTGGACTGATCGCCGGTGCGGTGATCGCGGGCGGATTTCTCCTCCTCAGCCGACGCCGGGAATGGCTCCAGCGCTTTGAAGCGCTCGACCGCGCCCAGGAGCGCGAGGAACGGATGTTGCGCGAGGAGGCGGCCCGGAGCCGGGAGGAAGCGGCCAAGGCAGCCAAGGCGCAGCGGGAAGAGTTGAACGAATCGCTCCGGTCGTTAGGCGAGATGAACCTCAAATCGATCTCCGAGATCGGCCACATTCTCAAGGGCCAGCTCGAGACGGTCGCCGCCCAGACCGGGAAGTTGACCGAGTCCAACGCTGCGCGGTTGGAGACGCTGCGCTCGGTCGTCGATCTGCGTTTGCAGCAATTGCAGGAGGATAACTCGCGCCAAATCGAGAAAATGCGCGCGACGGTGGATGAAAAGTTGCAGGGCACGCTCGAAAAACGCCTCGGAGAATCGTTCCAGATGGTGAGCGAGCGCCTCGAGCGCGTCCACCAGGGGCTCGGCGCGATGCAGCAACTGGCGAGCGATGTCGGCGGTTTGCAGCGCGTCCTGACGAATGTGAAAACGCGCGGCGGCTGGGGCGAGGTGCAGCTCGGCACGCTGCTCGAGCAGGTCCTCACGGCCGATCAATTCGCGCGCAACGTCAAGACCCGCGACGGCGGCGGTGAGATGGTCGAGTTCGCAATCAAACTGCCCGGCGACGAGAACGGCGCCCCGGTCTGGCTGCCGATCGACGCCAAGTTTCCGGTGGAAGATTATCAGCGCCTGATCGCGGCCCAGGAAGCGGCCGATCCCGTCGCGACCGAGGAGGCGATGAAGAGTCTGGAGGGACAATTGCGAAGAAGCGCGAAGGAGATTTGCGCCAAGTACATCAACCCGCCGCGGACGACCGATTTTGCCCTGATGTTTCTGCCGACCGAGGGGCTGTATGCGGAGGCGATCCGGCGCGTTGGGCTGGTCGAGCAGGTGCAGCGTGATTGCCGGGTGGTCATCGCCGGACCGACCACGCTGGCGGCGTTGCTTAACAGTTTGCAGATGGGTTTTCGCACCCTCGCCATCCAGAAGCGTTCGAGCGAGGTCTGGAATTTACTTGCGGCCGTGAAGACGGAGTTTGGGAAATTTGGCGGCGTCCTCGACGGCGTGAAAAAGAAATTGCAGGAAGCCTCAAACAAAATCGACGAGGTCGATCTCCGCTCGCGTGTCATTACCAAGAAGCTCCGCGCGGTGGAGGAATCGCCGAGCAATCCGGAACCGCTCCTGCCCGAGCTGCTCGCGCCCGAGGACTTCGATGACGAGACCGTCGATGAGGAGTAGCGCAGGGCCAATCCGCTGCCTGCACCCGATACCTTTGGGAGGATGTCGATGAACCGGTCACTGCAGAAATTGAGCGATCGCGTGCTCACGCCCGAGAATGCCTGGACGGCGTTGGCCTTCGTCGCCGCTGTGGCCGGGGCTGCGGCCGCCCGGTCTTTGGTCAAGGCCGGTTGGCGCTCCAGCACTGGCCAGGAACCGCCGGAGAATCCGGACGCGGAAGATTCCACCTGGAAGGAAGCACTCGCCTGGGGAGTCATGACCGGCGCGATCGCGGGCGTGGCGCGTGCCCTTTCCCGAGGTGGCGCCAGCAAAGCCCGGCGGCGCTGGGGCTAGACGCGGCTCCCGTTCAGAGCACCGCGTCCCACTTCGCCGGGTCCTTGAGCAGGAGCTCGCGCAGGAGGCGGATGGGCGGCGCGCCGTGTTTCAGCATTTCGTTGTGGAATTTCTCGAGCGAGAAATTTGCACCTTCCTGTGCTTTGTAATCGTCGCGCAGTTTCAGGATCTGGAGTTTGCCTAACGTGTAATTGAGATAACCCGGATCGTAAGTGCCGCGCATGGCCTCTGACATCGATGGTTTCTGCTCGTAGTAGCAGTTCTCGTGGAAAAACTTCGCGCCGTCGGCGACCGACATGCCCTCGGTGTGCAGCTTGATCGAAACCACGAGGCGGCAGAGCCGCAGCAGCGCCTCAACGGCTTGGGCGAGGCGATATTTCGCGGCGCGAATTTTCTGTTCCGGCGTCGGGTTGGGCACGCTTCCGAAACCTTCATCGAGCATCATTTTCTCGGTATAGTGCGCCCAGCCCTCGACGAAGGCGTAGCTGGTGAAAATTTTCTGCACCTGCGTCGCCGGTGAGGCGTTGAGGTGGAGGAACTGCACGTAATGCCCCGGATAGGCCTCGTGGATCGTGAGCACTTCGGTCGTGTAAAAATTAAACGCCGTCAGCCATTCCTTTTTTTGCTTCTCCGGCCACGCGTCCTCTGTCGGCGTGACGTAGTAGTAAGCCTGCGTCGCCTTTTTTTCGAACGGTCCCGGCGTATCCATCGAGGCAAAACTCGTCGCGCGATCGAACTGCGGTGTCTCCATCACCGTCGCGCGCACTTCCGACGGGACGGCGACGATGTGATGATCGAGCACCCATTGCCGGATCTGCTCGAGTCCTTTGGCCACCTCCGCGATCAGCTCGCCCGGTTTCGGATGTTCGTTCTGGATTTGTTTGAAGACTTCGATCGGCTGTTTCTTTGGATCGATGATTTTGGCCGCGTTGGCGAAAATCTGCTGTTCTTCCTTGAGACGCTGCAGCCCGAGGGCGAGCACTTTGTCCGGCGAAAGATCGACCAGTTCGGTGCCGGCGAGCATCTTCTGATATTTCTCCGCGCCGACCGCAAAGTCGGCCATGGCTTTCGGCAGTTTTTCTTTCGTTAGCCAGGCCGCGTAATCGCGCAGCGCCGCGACAGCCTTCTTGTCGGCATCGTGAAACGCCGCCAGGAGCGCCTCGTCTTTCACCTCCTTGAGCGCCGCGACCAGGTCCTTCTCCAGAAAATCCGCCGAACCGTTGGCGATCTGAATCCCAAGCTCGACATACGGTTTGGGCAGGGCGGGCAACAAATTCGTCTTCGCCGCCGTCATGATATTGGCGGCTTGGTCGAGGATGGTAACGATGTCCCGCACCCGGTCTTCCAAAGGTTTGAAGTCGCGCTTGATGTAAATGTTCACATCGAGCGCGCCGGCATAGACCATCGGGTTTCGGTCGAAAACAGCCATCTCCACGATCTGAAAGAGCTCGCCCGCGATCGCCGTCTGCAGGATGCGGCGATCGATGTCCGCGCCTTTGCTCAACTTGCTCGAGTCGAGTTTGGCCAACTGATCCTGGAAACGTTTCAGGCGTTCCACCTCGGCATCGATCGCGAGCCGGCTGAAGTCGCCAATCTTGCCATCGTACTGGTGATAGCCGAGGGCGACGCCCTGGAGCGGGCGGGCGGAGAGATAGCCGCTGATGAAATCGATCGCCATCTTATTGAACTCGGCATCGCCTGATTTGGATTTGGTCTCCTCCGCCAGTGCGGGAAAAGCGAGGCCGACGGAAAGCAGGACGAGAAGCAACCGGCGACGGAGCGATTTCATCGGCCCAGTCTAGAAGGAGAGGTCCCGCTTGTCATGCCCCCGGCCGATTGGCAAAAGCGGAGGAATGAACGACAATCGACTCGGTTGCGTCCAAACATGAAAATTATGAAGCGTTTCCGCCCTCTTCGCACGCATACTTCGGCCTTCGCCGCGGGGCTGTTTCTCGTCCTCGGCGCCGGAATCGTGCGCGCCGCCGACCCGGAACCGGCCGCGGTCACGACCGATGATCGCGGTTACGCGGAGATCGCGACTTTCGCCAAAGCGGTCGAGCTCATCCGGCAGGATTACGTCGACGGGCAAAAAGTCAGCTACCACGACCTGATCTACGCCGCGATGAAGGGGATGCTTTCTTCGCTCGATCCGCACAGCCAGTTCATGGATCCGGACGACTTCAAGGACATGCAGGACGACACCCGAAGCCGCTTCAACGGCCTTGGGGTGGAGGTCGCGATCAAGGATAATCTGCTCACCGTCGTCACCCCGCTGGAAGACACGCCCGCGGCGAAGGCCGGAATCCAGGCGGGCGACCAGATCTTGAAAATCAACGGCACCTCGACCGAGAAACTGGGCTTGCAGGAGGCGATCGGTGTCCTGCGGGGCGAGCCCGGGCAGAAGATCACCCTCACGATCCTGCGGCCTTCCAACAAAGAGATTAAAGATTACGTTCTCGAGCGCAAAGAGATCAAAGTCGCGAGCGTGAAGGGCGGCCAGCTCCTCGACCCGGAGCTGACCGGTCCGTTCAAGGTCGGGTATGTGCGGATCGTGCAGTTCAACGAGCCGACCGCGGCGGAGTTCGCCAAAACGCTCGACAGTTTGCAGAAGCAGGGAATGCAGGCGCTCGTGCTCGACCTGCGCAATAACCCCGGCGGCCTGCTCAACGTTGCGGTCGATGTTCTCGGCCAATTCCTGCCGCCCAACACCAAGGTTGTCTCGACCCAGGGTCGCGCCGCCTCGCAGAAATATGAATATTCCACCCCGGGCGGGGGGAAGGAGCGGCCGCGTTTTCCGCTCGCGGTGCTGGTCAACGAAGGAAGTGCGAGCGGCTCGGAGATCGTCGCCGGCGCGCTTAAGGATTTGCATCGCGCGATCGTGGTCGGCGAAACGACCTTCGGCAAAGGCTCGGTGCAAAACGTGATGCAGTTGCCGGATGGCTCGGCCCTGCGTTTCACGACGGCGAAATATTACACCCCGAGCAAAGCGGTCATCCAGGGCAACGGCGTCGTGCCCAACATCCTCGTGCCGCTCACCCCGGAGCAGGACCGCGCCGTCGCCGCCCTGCGCAACAACGACAAGATCCCGGCGGCAGAGGCCATCGGCATCATCAAGACGAAAGACCTGCAGATGATGCGCGGGATCGACGCCCTCAAGGGCGTGATGATCTACGCCCAGCAGAATTCGCCCAAAGTCGAGGCGGTGAAAAAGTAATTTTACACCACGAAGGACACGAAGGGCACGAAGAGAAGAGATGAAAATCTGTTTCCCTTCGTGTTCTTCGTGCTCTTCGTGGTGAATGCATCCGCTTCTCCTCGCGATTGAAACCTCGTGTGACGAGACGGCCATCGCCGTCCTGCGCGGGCGGGAATTGCTCGCGAGCGAAGTCGCCTCGCAGGTCGCGGCTCATCAACCCTATGGCGGCGTGGTGCCGGAGGTGGCGTCGCGGCATCATCTGCAACGTGCGCCCGGTCTCCTCGCGCGCGCGGTCGCGAGCGCTGGCGTTTCGTTAGGCGAAGTCGCGGCCTTTGCCGCGACCAGCGGCCCGGGGCTGGCCAGCTCGCTCATGATTGGCGCCTCGCTCGCCAAGGGCCTCGCGCTTGGCTTCGGCAAACCTTATCTCGCGATCAACCATCTCGAGGGACATTTGCTCTCGCCCTTCTTTGCCGGCGAGGGCGAAATCGCGCCTAACGTTTCCCTGGTGGTGAGTGGAGGGCACACCCTGCTCGTCGTCGTGGACGGTGTCGGCAAATATCGTGTCGTCGGCCGGACGGTGGACGACGCGGCTGGAGAGGCGTTCGACAAGGTGGGCAAAATGCTCGGGCTGGCCTACCCGGGCGGGCCGGAGATCGAGCGCTGCGCCCGAGGAGGCGACCCGGCGCGCTTCGCCCTGCCGCGCAGCATGCTTAAGTCCGGTGACGACAACTTCAGCTTCAGCGGATTGAAAACCGCCGTGCGTTACCTGCTGCCAAAAACTGTCGATAAAGACCGGGCCGATCTTTGCGCCTCCTTCCAGTGCGCCGTGGTCGAGGTGCTCGTCGCGAAAACAATCTCGGCCGCACAGCGGACCGGCCGGGACCTGGTCACGGTCAGCGGCGGGGTGAGCTGCAACGGGGAATTGCGCCGGCAGATGTCGTTAGGCTGTGAAGGCGCGGGGATGGATTTGCGTTTTGCCGCGCCCGCTCTTTGCACCGACAACGCGGCCATGATCGGCTTCGCGGCGCAGCTCCACCTGGAGCGCGGCGAGTCCACGCCCCTAACGACTGAGATTAATCCGAATCTGGCGTTGGCGTAGGCCCTTCCTCTGGGGAGCACGGGCTGCCAGCCCGTCGCAGCCGGGAGTCTCCCGGCTGCATTTCTAGCGCGCCGCTGCCCTGAAACCACCGGGCCAGGTAACATCACGCGCGGCCTGGTTCGGCGCAGACTGCGCCGAACAACGGGCTGGCAGCCCGTGCTCCCCAGAGGGAGAACTCAGTATTCGCGCTCGAGCAGGTAGTTGGCGAGCGCGCGCAGTGTCTCGGCCTTTTTGCCTAACGGCCGCAACGCTTCGTGCGCGCGGCGGGTCAGCCGGCCCGCCTCGATCCGGGATTTCTCCAGGCCAAGGACAGATGGATAAGTCGCCTTGTGCGCGGCGACGTCCTTGCCCGCGCTCTTTCCCAGCTTCTCGCTGGTTTGCGTGACGTCGAGAATGTCGTCGATCACCTGGAAAGCCAGCCCAAGGGCCTGACCGAAATCGCTGATCGCGCTGAGCTGCGTCGGCGTGGCATTCGCGCTCATCGCGCCGAGCCGGACCGAGGTCGTGAGCAGGGCCGCGGTTTTGTTTTCATGAATGTAGCGAAGTTCCGCCAGGGTGTGCTTTTTGCCTTCACCCTCGAGGTCGGCCACCTGGCCGGCGATGAGTTTGCGACTGCCGGCGGCGACGGAAATTTCCCGGAAAATCGCCCGCAAATCGTAGCGCGGCCAGGCTTCCGCCTCGGCCGCAATTTCAAACGCGATCGTGAGCAAGGCATCACCCGCCAGGACCGCGATCCCGTCGCCGAAAACCTTGTGGCAGGTCGGGCGACCGCGCCGGAAGTCGTCGTTATCCATGCTCGGGAGATCGTCGTGGATGAGCGAGTAGGTATGAATGCACTCCAGGGCGCAGGCGAGGGGAAGCGCGCTTTTCGTTAGGCCGCCACAGGCCTCGGCCGCGGCCAGGCAGAGGATCGGGCGCAGCCGTTTCCCGCCGGCGAAGAGCGAATAGCGCATCGCTTTGTGAATCGTCGCCGGCTTGGTCGCGGCCTTCGGAAGAAAGCGGTCGAGGGCGCGGTCGACCTCTTTTTGGCGGGCGGTGAGATAGCGTTTCAGCTCCACGGTGCCGCGAATCTGGGAAAGAGCGCGCTCTCGCGCAATGGAAAACTGCTAGCCGCCGACCGCCTGGTAGTGGCCGAGCCCGCGTTTCCACATCAGCCGGGCCGCGGCCCACATCGCCAGCATCCAGCCAAATTGGATGGCGAGCGCGCCCCACATTTCGGGCCCTTTCAGGCGGCCCTGGAAGATCGCGATCGGACAAAAGAGCTCGTAATAAAAGGGCAGCCATTTCATTACCGCCTGCACCGCGGGCGGCATGATATCGAGCGGGAACATCTGGCCGCCGAGGAAATATTCGAAGCTGTAAACGATGAAGACGATGGTCGAAATCTCGAGAATCCAGAACGCCATCATGGAGAGCGCGTAGGTCAGGAAAAACTGGATGAAGGCCGACATGATGAGAGAAACGAAGGCCACCACCCAGGTCAAGAGGTCGTTAGGCAAAACGATGAAGCTGCGGAAATAAAAAAAGATGGCCGCGATCGGGACGATCGTGACCGCGGTGTAAACGAGCCGCCCGCTCAGGAAAATACTGAAGCGATAGCCGAGGTAACTCATCGGCTTGGTCAGGAAGGAATTGATTTGCCCTTCGCGAATGTCGGCCGCGATCTGCCATTCATCCTCGGTCGGGGTGACAAGGTTGCTCACCAGGATGGTGAGCAAATAATAATAAACCATCGACCCGTAGTCGTAGCCACGCATCCCGCCGCCGCTTTCCTTGAAAATGGCGCGCCAGAGGAAAACGGTGCCGACCAGCGGAATGATGCCGAAGACCGCGCGCAGCAGGTAATTCCAGCGGTAAACAAACGTGTTCTGGATCCCGAGGTTGAAAACGGTCAGGTATTTTTGCGGCGACATCACCAGCGGCTGGGGAGTTGTCGCATCTGGCGATTTTGCCAGCGGCTGAGCAGAATCAAGGCACAGGTCGCGCCGACCAGGGCCATGAACATATCCGTCTGCGTGTCCCAGACGTCGCCCTGGGTGCCGAGGAAAGACTCGGCCGCCTCGCTCGAGATCAGGGCCGTGGCCCATTCCAGCAGCTCGTAAATGGCGCTGATGCCCATGCAGATCAGGATGACGATGGCAAAACGCCAGCCGCCGGCGGTGACGACCCGCAGGCGGATGAAAAGCTCGCGCGCGATCAAGGCCGGGACAAAGCCCTGCATGAAATGGCCGAGCCGATCGAAGTGATTGCGCTCAAATCCGAAGAAGGGCTCGATCCAGGTAAAGAACGGCACCCGGGCGTAGGTGTAATGCCCGCCGACGCAGAGCACCATGATGTGGAGGGCGATCAGGGTATAAACCAGGGTGGTAAACCGGAAGGTCGAATAGGTTAAGATCAAAAGCGCGGCGCCGATCAGCCCGGGCGCAACCTCGAGCCACCAGGTGATGCGATCGTAGGGCCGCCAGGCCGACCAGAGGAAAACCAATGCGGTCAGGAACAGGAGCGCGAGATGGAGCGGTGAGATCCGGTTATGCATCTTTCGGTGTGCGCGCGGCCAGTTCCACCGCCAGCCGGATGGCCGCGATCATGCTCTCGGCCCGGGCGATGTTTTGCCCGGCGATGGCGAAGGCGGTCCCGTGGTCGGGGCTGGTTCGTGGAAACGGGAGTCCGAGCGTGACATTCACCCCTTCATGAAATGCGTGCAGCTTGAGCGGAATCAACCCCTGATCGTGATACATGCAAAGCACGGCGTCGAATTCTCCCTCCACCGCGCGATGGAAAATCGTATCGGGCGAGAAGGGGCCGGAGAAGGATAGTGATGGGTGATGAGTGACGAGTGACGAGTGGTTTAACGCGGCGACTGCGGGTGTGATGAGCTCGATTTCTTCGCGGCCGAGGGCGCCGTCTTCTCCGGCGTGCGGATTTAAGCCGGCGACCGCGATCCGGGCGGATGGCTTGTGCGAAAGAAAATCGGCCAGGAGCAAGCCGACGCGGACGATTTCGTCGGTCCGCAATTTCTTGGTCACCTCGCGGAGAGGAATGTGCGTGGTGACGAGGGCGACGGTGAGGCCGCGGCCGGTCAGGAGCATGGCGAAATTTTCCACCCCGGCGCGGGCGGCGAAGAATTCCGTCTGGCCGGGAAACTCGAAGCCGATTTCGTACATGCGCGCCTTGTGGATCGGTCCGGTCACGACCGCATCGAGTTCGCCGGCGAGAGCGAGGCGGGCGGATTCCTCGAGCGCAGCCCGGGCGGCGCGGGCACTTTCCGGGGTCGGTTTACCTAACGAATGGCCTTCGGATTCGCCGAGCAGACGATAATCCGCCTCCGGCAATTTCCCCGAGGCGAGCGCGGCCCGGACAATCTCCGGTCCGATCCCGGCCGGGTCGCCTAACGTTATCCCGATGCGTTTGCGCAAGGCACAACTGTGGTCGGCGCGCCGCCGGTGGCAACTGGCAGCGCCTTAGAAGGTCTTGATGTAAGCCTTCGAGCGCAGGCTGGCGAGCCAGTGTTCCTGGAGCTCCTGGGCCTGCTCCTGGCGGAGGCGAGCTTCGATTTCGGCCCGGACTTCCTTGAGCGGCTTGGCTTCGCCGCCCTGGCGCGCTTCCACTTTGAGAATGTAGTGGTTGCCGCCGACGTTCACGACTTTGCTGATCTCGCCCGGCTTGAGGCCGAAAGCGACCTGCGAAAGTTCCGGCGCGAGGGTCTTATCGTCGATCCAGCCCCAGTCGCCGCCCAGCTCGCGGGTGCTGTCTTCCGAATACATCTGCGCCATCTTGTCGAAATCCGCCCCGGTAATGAGCTTGGCCCGGATCTCCTCGGCCATCGAACTTTGGACCGCGCTGCTGCCCGCTTCGGTATGGCCCGGGATCATGATCATGCGGAGTTTGACCTGGGCCTTGCTCGAAAAGAGCTGCTTATTTTTGCGATAATATTCTTCGATCTTCGCCGGCGGAATGATCAGGTTCGAGGTCACGTTCTTGGCCCGCATCGCCTGCACAATGATCTTGTCGCGTTCCAGCCCGCGGAATTTCGACATGGTGTATTTCTGCGACTCCATCGTCTTGATGAAGGCGTTGCGGTCGCCCCCGAAATTTTCCTTGATCACCAGGTCGACCCGCTCGTCGATGAAGTGCGGCGGAATCTGGAGTTTGTCTTTCTCAAACGCCTGGATGATGAGCTGGCGATCGATCAAATCCTGCAGCCCGGCTTTGCGCACCTCGGAAATCTTGTTCGCCAGCTCCTGCCCGGAATACTGCGAGCGGAGGACGCGTTCGCGCGGGGCGACCAGCTCGCGCACTTCGGAGTAGGTGATGACCTTGTCGTTCACGATCGCGGCGATGCCATTGACCGATTCCGCGCCGCGCGTGGGCGAAGCCGTCGCGGCCACTCCCAAACAGGAGAAGGCGAGCAGGGCCACCATCGGGTAATGCCAAATGAAGTTCAAAGTTGCTTTAACCATTGCCAGACCTCAGGGAGATTGAGCTCAATTCTACCGGAAGTTAAACGAGGAAATCGACCACCGACAAGGATAAAGTCGCCCTGTCGCGTGAGCATCAATTTGCTCTCGCGCACCTCGACCCGGCTGAGACGAGCCCGGGCGGCGGAAAGCTTGATTTCGCTGAGCAGGAGCAAATTGTCAACCGCCTCCGGCCACTTTCCAAAGCGATCGCGCCAGTCGCGCCGCAGGCGCTGGAGCTGTTCCGTGGTCGTGATTTCGGCCAGGGCGCGGTACGCCTGGATCCGGAGCGGCGCGTCGCTGATGTAACCGGTCGGGATGAACGCGGGCACGAGTTTCTTCGGGCCGGCGGCGAGAAATTCGCCTTCATTTGTGGCCACGAAATCCAGCCGCACTTCGACTTCCAGGCGCGGCTTGATCTTCTCGCCTTTCAACTGCGCGACGGCCTGTTTCAGGAGCTGGCAATAGAGATCGAACCCGACCGCGACGATGTGCCCGCTCTGCGCCGTCCCGAGAATGCTGCCGGCGCCGCGAATTTCCAGGTCGCGCATCGCGATCCGGAAACCCGCGCCTAACGAGCTGTACTGCTGGATGGCGTTGATCCGTTTCCGGGCGAGGCCGCCCGTCATCATGTCGCGCGGGAGGAGCAGGTAGGCGTAAGCCTTGTGCTCGGCCCGCCCGACCCGGCCCCGGAGTTGATAGAGATCGGCCAGCCCGAAGCGATCGGCCCGGTCGATGATGATGGTGTTGGCGTTGGGAATATCGAGCCCGCTCTCGATGATCGTGGTGCAGACCAGGACGTCGATTTTTCCCGCGACGAAGCGCTCCATCACGGTTTCGAGTTCGTCCGCGCTCATCTGCCCGTGGCCAAACTCGACCCGCGCGCCGGGACAAAGCTCGGCGATCCGGTCGCGCGTTTTCTCGATCGACAGGACGCGGTTGTGCAGGAAATAAACCTGCCCCTGGCGCTCGAGCTCGCGGTTGATCGCATCGCGGATGATACGCTCGTCGTAACCGCAGATGACAGTCTCGACCGGGAGCCGATTGAGCGGCGGGGTCTCGATCGTCGACATGTCCTTGACCCCGACTAACGACAAATAAAGCGTGCGCGGGATCGGCGTGGCCGAGAGGGTGAGGACGTCGACGAGCTTGAAGAGCTCCTTGAATTTCTCCTTGTGCAGGACGCCGAAGCGCTGCTCTTCGTCGATCACGACCAGGCCGAGATCCTTGAAAATGACGTCGCCCGAAATGAGGCGATGGGTGCCGATGACGACGTCGACGCCGCCGTCGCGGAGTTGTTCCAGGACCTTGCGCTGCTCGGCCTGGGAGCGGAAGCGGCTGAGCATTTCGATCCGCACCGGATAGTCGAGCATGCGCTGACGGAACGTTTCGAAATGTTGTTGCGCGAGGACGGTGGTGGGGGTGAGGACGGCGACCTGCTTTCCTTCCATGACGGCCTTGAAGGCGGCGCGAATCGCCACCTCGGTTTTGCCGAAACCGACATCGCCGCAGATGAGGCGATCCATCGAGCGCGGCTCTTCCATGTCGCCTTTGGTCTCGGCGATCGCTTTCAATTGGTCGGGCGTTTCGCGGAAAGGGAAGGAATGCTCGAACTCGAGCTGCCACTTCGTGTCGGGCCCGAAGGCGTGGCCGCGCTGGGTCTCGCGCTCGGCCTGGAGCGCGAGCATTTTGCCGGCGTAATCGAAAATCGAGGCGGCCGCGTTCTTTTTTGCCCGACTCCATTTCGCATCGGCCAGCGAACTGAGCGGCGGCGATTTTTTCCCGACCCCGACATAGCGCGAAACCATGAAGGCCTGCTCGAGCGGGACGTAAAGCTTCGCCTCTTCCGCGAACTCGAGCACCAGCACCTCAGCCGAGTCGTCCTCGCCGATTTTCTGCAGGCCGTGAAAGCGCCCGATGCCCTGCTCGAGGTGAACGACGAGGTCGCCTTCATTGAGATCGCTGAAGTCGATCTGCGCGCGATGGGTGCCGAATTTCGCCGTGCGCTGGAGGCGTCGGCGTCCGTGCGTCGGGGCACGCCCGAAAATTTCCGCGGCGGCGAGGACGACGAGCTGGGCGGCGGGGAAACAAAAGCCGCGCCCGAGCGTGCCCTCGAGCAAATCGATTCCGCCTAACGACACCTTTGCCTCCGCCATGATCTCGCGGAACCGCTCGATCTCGCCCTCGGTCTGGAAATAAATCGCGATCCGCGCGCCGGTTTCGCGCCAATTGGTCAGGCGGGCGAAGAACTGCTGGCGTTTCGCCTCCGCGATGATGAACTCGCCGGTATCGAACTCGCCGATCTCGCAATCGACAAAGGCGCCGCTGAAATCCTCCACCGCCTCGTCGCGCGAGCCTTCGATGATGACGATGTCGGCCGCTTCGTCCGCTTCCGCTTCGAGCACGACCCGGAGGTGTCCCGGCTCGATGTAATCCTGCACCTTACCGCGCTGGTCGTCGGCCGCGCCCAGCAACAGCTCGGCTTCGTTCAGGTTGCGCTGCGAAGTCTGGGCATCGAGATCGAATTCGCGGAGCGATTCGATTTCGTCCCCGAAAAATTCGGCCCGGATCGGCGCTGCCGCCTGCCAGGAGTAGATGTCGAGAATCCCGCCGCGAATCGCGAACTGGCCGCGGGTGGTGACCTGCGAGACGCGTTCGTAGCCCGCCTCGCCTAACGACTCCGTGATCCGCTCCAGCGATTCGCCCGCGCCGCGCCGGAGCCGGAGCGCGGCGGCGCGGAGGGTACCGCGTTTCGGAGCCGGTTGCCCGAGGCTGGCGCGGGTGGCGACGATGATGTGGCGATTTTTACCGTGCTCGACCTGACTCAGGAGCGCGAGGCGTTCCGCGGCAATTTCCTGGTCCGGCAGAATGTTCTCGACCGCGAGAAATTCCGCCTCCGGGAGAAAGAGCGCGCCGGGCACCCAGTTGATCAGGCTCTCGTGCAGCAGCTCCTGGCTGCGCACGCTCGGGCAGATGATCCAGAGCGTTTGCCGGATTTCCCCCGCCAGGGTGGCAACGAGGAAGGCCCGCGCCGAATCGATGACGTGCGAGAAAACGACCGGCCGCACGCCCTCGCGCAAGGCCTGCAATTGCCGCGCGATTGGCTCCGCCTGCGCGACAAGTTTCAGCAGCCCGGCGCCGGTCGATTTTTCCACGTCATGTTCTCGCCGAAAGGCGAGGGAAGTTCAATCGGCCGCCCCCGCCTACAATTCGCGCCCGACCGCTGCGGCCACGGCCCGGATTCGCCTAACGAGGTCGTGGAAGATCTCCGGGCGGAGCGCCTGTTCGCCATCGCTGCGGGCCCGTTCCGGTTCGTCGTGGACTTCGATCATGACCGCGTCGGCCCCGGCGGCGACGGCGGCCAGCGCCATTTGCGGGATGAATTCGCGCAAACCGATGCCGTGCGTCGGATCGACCACGACTGGAAGGCGCGTCTTGGCTTTCAAAATCGGAACCGCATTCAGATCGAGCGTGTTGCGGGTCATGGTCTCGAAAGTACGAATGCCGCGCTCGCAGAGAATGACGTTGGGGTTTCCTTCGCTCATGATGTACTCCGCGCTCATGATCAGGTCGTTGATCGTGGCGCTGAAGCCGCGCTTGAGCAGCACCGGCAGCTTGCTCCGGCCGACTTCCTTGAGGAGGGCGAAATTCTGCATGTTGCGCGAACCGATCTGGAGGCAGTCGGTGTATTTTTCGATCATCGCGAGGTCGCGCGTGTCCATGATTTCGGTCGTGATGGGAAGCCCGGTCTCGGCCCGCACCTCGGCCAGAAGTCGAAGTCCGTCCTCGCCCAAACCCTGGAAGCTGTAAGGCGATGTGCGCGGCTTGAAAGCCCCGCCGCGCAAGACGCGGGCGCCCGATTTTTTGACCGAGTTCGCGATCGCGAGAAGCTGTTCCTTGCTTTCGACCGAGCAGGGACCCGAGATGAGCACGACGGGCTCCTCGCTGCCGAAAGAAACTCCGCCGATTGAGATCGGGGCAGGGGCACCGCCGTTTTTCTGGGCGGCCAGCTTGTAGGGTTTCATCACCGGCACAACCGACTCGACTCCCGGGATGGCGCCGATCGGCTTTTCTCGAATCACTTCGTCCGGGCCGAGGACGCCGATGATGACCCGCGAATCGCCCCGCATGACCTGGGAGCGAAGGCCGAATTCCTCGATTCGCGCCACGATGTGGTCGATCTGCGCATCGGTCACAGTCGGTTGGGTGATGATGATCATTTCGCGAAGAGCAGGAGTGTAACCCCTGCACGACGACGGGCAACCCTGCGGATGCGGCGGAGAACGGAGACTAGCGTTCGATCGTGACCGGCGTCCCGTTCTCGACGTTGCTGAAAAACTCCTCGGCCATGAATTCCGGCATCCGGATGCAACCGTGCGAGGCCGGATAGCCCGGCAGATAGCCGGCATGCATGCCGACGCCACCGACGATGCGCATGAAATAGGGCATCGGCGCGCCTTTGTATTTTGTTCCGGGCGGCTTGGGATCTTTTTCGTTGTCGATATTTGGGACGACGACGTTATCAAACTCATCGACGTAATCGCCGTAGCGGCTGGAAGCGTGGTCGACGTCCTTTTGCGTGATCTTGTATTTGCCGACGGGCGTATCGAGACCTTCGCGACCGGTCGAGAGCTGCGAGATCCCGACCAGTTTCCCGCCCTTGTAAAAATAGGCGCGCTGCTCGCTGATGCTGATCCGAATGGAAGGCTTCCCGGGCACGCCGTCGCCATCCCAATAGGAAACGCTGTCCGTCGGCGCGGTGGAAGCGACCGGTGCATTTCCGTAGACGCCGCCGAGATATTGCGTCTCGCCATAGACAAGCCGGGGGTCATCCTCGCCACAGCCGACCAGAGCGAAGAAGGCAAGGGCGACGACTAACGGATGAAATTTCGTGCGAAGGAAAGACATTTTGAGCAAAGGAAGCGCAAGTAACGCGGGCAGGTTTGGAAAGTCAAGGCAAGCGGAAGGACGAGGGCACCGCATGGTGCGGCTTGAATTCTGCTTAAATTTGCTGACACTGCCCACGATCCTACCCAGACAAGCTCAATCCATGCCCACTTACGAATACGCCTGTCAAAAGTGCAGGCAAAATTTCGACGCCTACCAATCGATGCGGGATGAAGCGTTTACGGTCTGCCCCAAGGAACTTTGCCGGCAGGCCAGATGGGGAAAGGGGAAGGTGAAGCGTCTCCTCGGCACTGGAGCGGGACTTATTTTCAAGGGCTCCGGTTTCTACATCACCGATTATCGGAGCAATTCCTACAAGGAAGGCGCCAAAAAAGAATCCTCCGGCGGCAGTGAAAAGAACGGCGGCGGCGGCGAAAGCGGCGGCGGCAAGTCGGAACCCAAGACCGCACCCGCCGCGGCTCCGGCGAAAAAAGCGGAAACCAAAGCCAGGAAAGGCGACGGATCATGACCAATTTGATCTGCCCGGATTGCCAGCACGAAAACGAAGTCGAACGGATTTATTGCCACAGTTGCGGCGCGCGTCTCGACCGCACGGCAGTGAAGCCGAAGACGGCGGAGGAGCCGACCGAAGAACGGACCCGCCAGCATCTGAAAAAGATGTTTTCACCCAACCGCGGCAAGGCCAAACATCTCGCCTTGCAGTTCGCCAAGGTGCTGCTGGGCGCGTTTATTCTCGCAGCGGTGATTGTGATGCTCCTGCCGCCCGATCTGCCGGCGGCGCCGAAAAGCTACAGCTTCGCTCCCTTGATCAACATGGACATGGTCTCGGCGCTCTCTTCGCGGCAACCGACGACGCTGGTTTACAATGAAGAGCAGGTGAACAGCTACCTCGCCGCAACCCTCCGGCGCAAGGACAGCCCCGCGCAACAAGGGTTCTTCCCCTTAAAGCGCGTCTTCGTGCAGTTCGAGGAAGGGCAATGCAGGGTCCATATCGAGCGTCGCATCATGAAGCTCTCGATTTTCAGCGGCAGCTCGTACCGAGTGACAATCACGAACGGCAAAATCGCCGGCGACACCAACGGCGGCTACATCGGCCGGATGCCGATTCATCATTCCGTGATGAAATATGCCGACGTTCTTTTTGGCAAAGCCTGGGAGAGCCTGGCCCGCGAACGCAACTCCGTCTCGCGTCTGGCGGGCGTGGAGTTTCATCCCCAGTCGGTCACGCTGATCGTGACCCGCTGAACGTCCCTTCGCCTAACGACGCCGCGGGTCCCTTAGCCCCGGCTCATGGTGGAGAGCAACTGGTCGTCGATCCGGCCGTCCACGGGCAACCCGTTATCGCGTTCGAAGTTGCGGATCGCGCGGCGGGTGCCGTCGCCGACCACGCCGTCGATCGCTCCGCGATAGTAGCCCGCGGCCGAGAGCTGCCGCTGCACGCGCTTGGCGGTGGAGACATCCTTGCCCCCGCCATCGTTCGTCGACCGGGTGGGATTTGCGACCCGGCCTTCGTAGATCCCGCGCGGGTCATACGAGTAATAGGCGCCGACCGGGTAGCCATATCCGTAGCCGTAACCGAACGGGTAGCCGTAGTAGGGATAGGCATAATAAGGATACCCGTAGAATCCCGGGTAACCGAAGCCGCCGAAGTAAACATTCACCCGGCCGCGGTTATGAAAACGGGGATGACCATGGTTGGCATGCCCGCGGTTGACGTTCCCGATATTTCCGCCGCCGCCCCGGTTGCCCCCGCCGCGATTGCCGCGGTTTTGCGCCTCGGCCGGTGCGGCCAGAGCGATTAAGCCGCCGAATATTGCCACCATCGTCAAAGTCCTGGTAATTTTCATGGTTTTTATCCTTTGTTGAACGGCCACAAACATAGCATAAGCGCCCGCAGTTTTCCGCTCCTTTTCTCTGCAAAAGTCGCGTATTCTCCGCTTCCTCTCGTCATGCTGGCCGCGCCCAAAACCTTCCTCGCCCTCGCGCTCGCTCTCTGCCTGGCGAGCGCTTCCGCTTTCGCCGCCGGCAAAGCGCGGAGCACGAGCACCTCGCGCCAGTTCCTGGTTTACGGCGCCGATGTCCGGGTGCGCGGGGCGATGTGCGAGCTGGCGGAACGGACCAAATCCAACCTCCTCCGGCTCCTCGGCCAGCGCGACGGCTGGAAGACGCCGCTGATCGTGAATCTCGATTATCCGCGCGCGAATTTCCCTGATGCTCCGGTGGCCCAGCTCGATTTCAGCCAGCTCGGCTACGGCTTGAAGTTGCAGCTCAATCTGCTCCTGACCGCGGAGATGAAGGGCCGCCCGGTGCAACGCGAGCTTCTCCGGGCGATTCTGGTCGAGATGATGTATCGCAACCGCGCCAACATTGCGGCCGGCACGCCTTATGTGACCCCGCCCGACTGGCTCGTCGAAGGCGTGCTCGCCCTCGAGCCGGGTCGCGATTCGGATGTCGACGCGGAATTATTGCGCACCATCGTGGCCTCGAAAACGATCGCGCCGCTGGAGGAAATCGTGAGCCAGAAACGGGCCCAGCTCGACGCGCCCTCCCGCCGGCTGCACTCGGCCTACTCCCGGGCGCTGGTGCAGCTGCTCCTCAGCACTCCCGGCGGCAACTCCCAGCTGGCCGGGTTCATCCACGATCTGCCGGACGCGCCTAACGACCGCATGGCCGACCTGCGCGCGCACTTCCCCGAGACGCTGGGGCGCGCTCCCGGCAAATGGTGGGCCTTGAGCGTGGCCGGACTTTCCGCGACCGACCGCTACCAGATGCTGAGCGCGGCGGAAACCGCGACCCGGCTCGATCAGGCGCTGCGCTTTTCTTTGCCGGCGAAAGACGGGACGGAGCGCGACTACTCGTTAGGCGAATACAACGCCTACCGAAAACTGCCGGCCCACCGCGAAGCGCTCGGGCAGGTCGGCCAGCGCCTCCAGCTTCTCGGGGCGCAGGCTCATCCCTCCTACCGGCCGCTGGTGCAGGAAGCCTTTGAGCTGACGGAATTGCTCGTTCGCGGCAAAACCCGCGGCGTCGCGCCGCGGCTGACGCGCCTCGCGAGCTACCGGGCGGTGATCGAGCAGCAGGGGAGGGCGATCGATGATTATCTCAACTGGTTCGAAGCCACGCAGAGCAAGACGAGCAGCGGCGTTTTTACACAGCTGATCGAGGCGCGCCGGAAAGAGGATGAAGCGCGCCCGCGCCGGCGCGATCCGATCTCGGTTTATCTCGACTCAATCGAGATGCAGACGGATTGAGCGGCCCGCTAAAGGAGGTCCGCCTGCGCCAGCAGCTTTCGCTTCAAGCCGTTGTGGCGGGCGTCGACGATTTTATTCAGGAACTGACGCGCACTCGCGGCGTCCCCGCGTTTCAGGCTGACGCGGGCGAGCTGCAGGTAAATGAAATCACTCTGCGGCGAAAGGGTGAGGACGTGTTTCCAGGCCGCCTCCGCCTCCTCCCAGTCGGCATCCGGGACGCCGTAGAAGGTCTCGGCATAGGCCCGGGCATATTCGATGTCGTTAGGCGAAAGCCGGCTCGCTTCGCGAAATTCCGCCAGGGCGAGCCGGAGAACGTCCGGCAGTTCCATTTTCCAGGCGGCCGTCAGATCATGGCGGAGCATGAACTGGACGTTAGCGAGGTTGAAATGATAAGCGGCATTGGTGCGGTCGAGGCCGGTGGCGCGGGCGAACGCGGCCGCTGATTCCGCCGCCTTGCCCATCCGCAGATAACCGCCGCCGAGCGCGTTTGCGATCGCGGCATTGCGCGGCGCGAGCAGTTGCGCGGTGCGCCAATGCATGACCGCGGCGCGGAGGTTGTTGTGTTCGGACAAAAACTCGGCGTAGCGGGCGTGGGCCTCGGCGGAACCCGGGTGGTCCTGGAGAATCTTTTCGTGCCGCAGTTGCTCGCGCTGAGCGGTCGCGTCGAGGCCACGGTCGATGGCGGGCGCCGCCGTCGTCAGGATGGCGCAGAAAAAACAGAGGAGAACCAGGCGCATAAACAACCCTACATCATTTGCTCACGTCGCGGTTGCTGATTATCATAGCGCTCGCTCCCCTCTGAGCAGCTCCCTTGCCATGCAGAAAATTGGATTTGCCGAAGCGCTCGATTCCATCGTCGCGACCGACCAGCGTTATCATCGCGACGCCTACGTCTTTTTGCGCGACGCGCTCGATTATACGACCAAGCAGCAAAAGAAATCCAAGGGCGCCGCGGTCCGTCACGTCGCCGGCCCCGAACTGCTCGAGGGCGTGCGGCTCTACGCGCTGAAGGAATTTGGCCCGATGGCGCTGACCGTTTTCTCCTACTGGGGGGTGAACCGCTGCGAGGATATCGGGCAGATGGTTTTCAATTTGATCGGAGCCGGAATTTTCGGGAAGACGGAACAGGATTCGCTCGATGACTTCAAGTCGGTCTATACCTTTCACGATGCCTTTGTGAAACCGTTCCTGCCCGAGAACACGAGGCCGCCGGCGCAGTTGCCGCCCTCCCTTCCCGCACCGAAACTCTCCTAAGCGGGCGGGCCTGTCCCACCCCTGCGATTTTGCCGCCATGTTGACCACGACCCGACTCCAGACCACTCCGCCCGGAAACCCCGCCGCGATTTCTTTCCCGCCGGTGACGGCCCAGAAATGGACTTTGCCTAACGGCCTCACGATCATCGTGCAGACCGACCGGAGTGCGCCGGTCGCGAGTGTGCAGGCCTGGTGCGGGACGGGGAGCATCGACGAAGGGCGGCACCTCGGCGCCGGTCTCTCGCACATTCTCGAGCACATGCTTTTCAAGGGCACGAAGACGCGTTCGCCCAATGCGATCGCGCAGAGCGTGCAGGACGAAGGCGGCTACATCAACGCCTACACTTCCTTTGACCGGACGGTTTACTGGATCGACGTCCCGCGCGAAGGCGTGAAGAGCGCGCTCGACATCCTGGCCGACGCGACGATGAACTCGACCCTCCCGGTGGAAGAGTACAGCAAGGAACAGGAAGTCATCCGGCGCGAATTTGCGATGTGCTCCGACGACCCCGACCGGATGATGGGGCAGCTCATGTTCAAGACGGCGTATCAGCGTCATCCCTATCGCCTCCCGGTGATCGGCGAGATTCAGATTTTCGATCAGCTCACCCAGCAGGACGTGCTCGAGTATTACAAGTCGCGCTACGTGCCTAACAATCTCACCTTCGTCGTCGTCGGCGATGTCGATGCGGGCGAAGTCTACGCGCAGCTGGAGAAATATTTTGCCGACTATCCGGCGCGCTCGCTCCCGCCGCCCTACATCGCGCAGGAGCCGGCGCAGCAGGGGCGGCGCGAGGTCAACGAAGAGTTCGCGACCGAGCTGACCCGGCTCGCCTTGGCCTGGCACGTGCCGGAAATCACCCATCCCGACGTGCCGGCGCTCGATTTGCTTTCGACCATCCTCGGCGATGGCCGCAGCTCGCGGCTCTACCGGCGGGTGCGGGAGGAAGCGGGGCTGGTTTTCGGAATCTCGGCTTTTTCCTACACCCCGGGCGATCCCGGGTTGCTCGGGATCGACGCCACGCTCGAACCGGAACACCGGGTCGAGGCCGAACGCATGATTCTCGCGCTCATCGGCGAGGTGCAGGAGTCGGGCGTGACCGCGGCGGAGCTGGCCAAGGCCAAAAAAATCTCACTCGGCCATTCGTTAGGCTCGCTCACCACCATGCGCGGCCAGGCTTCCGATCTCGGCTCGAACTGGTTCATCACCCGCAACCTTAATTTCACCCGCGATTATCTCGCGGCGCTGCAAAAGGTTTCGCTCGAGGACATCCAGCGCGTCGCCCGGCGCTACCTGGTGGAAGAGAACCTGACCGTGGTCTCGTTAAACCCGCGCGGCACGCTCGCCCCGAAGGCGGCGGAAGCGGTCGCGGTCACGGCCGGCGAGGTTGAGAAATTTGAGCTCTCCAACGGCCTTCGGCTTCTCGTTAGGGAAGATCCGCGGCTGCCGCTGGTCTCGCTGGTGGCGACTTTTCGCGGCGGATTGCTGGCGGAATCGCGCGCGACCAATGGCGTTACCCGCCTGATGGCGAAGGTGCTGGTCAAAGGCACGACGACGCGCACGGCCGAGCAAATTGCGGACACGATCGAAGCGGTCGGCGGCAATCTCGGCAGCGACGCCGGCAATAATAGCTTCAGCATTTCACTCGACGTGACCCGGCCCGATCTGCGGCTCGGGGCGGAACTCCTGAGCGACATTCTCCTCCATGCGACGATGCCGGAGAAAGCGGTGGCGCGGGAAAAGGAAGTGCAACTGGCCCGCATCCGCGACGACGAGGAACAGCTCACGACCGTGGCCCGGAATCTTTTGCGCGGGGCGCTTTTTGGCGAGCATCCCTACGCGTTGCGGGGGAAGGGATCGGCCGAATCGGTCAGCCGGCTGACGCAAAAGGAGCTGCTCGCGTTTCGCGATCGCCATGTCGTGGCGAAGAACGGCGTCGTCTCCGTTTTCGGCAACGTCCAGGCCGCCGAAGTGCGCGAATTGTTCGAGCAATTGCTCGCCGGGATGAAACCGGGCGAACTCGCCCTTCAGCAAACCGCGCCTGCGCCCGTCCTCTCGCAAACGGTGGCGGTGGAGGCGTTGAAGGAGAAAGCCCAGGCCGTCCTGATGGTTGGCTATCGCGGCGCCGACATGTTCAGCACCGATCGTTATGCGCTGGAATTGATCGACGAGGCGAGCAGCGACCTGGGCTCGCGTTTTTTTGTCCGCATCCGCGAAGAAATGGGACTGGCCTACTACGTTGGCGCGAGCCAGATGCAGGGGCTGGTCTCCGGCCTTTTTGCTTTTTACCTCGGGACCGATCCGGGAAAACTGGAGCCGGTCAAGGCGGCGCTTCTCGACGAAATTGCCAAGCTCGCCGCCGCCGGCCTAACGAATGACGAGCTGGCCCGGGCAAAGAAGAAGCTCATCGGCCAACAGCGGATCGCCAACCAGAGCAACGATTCCTTTGGCTACATGTCGGCGCTCGACGAACTTTACGGGCTCGGCTTCGACCACTACAAAAAACTCGAAGCCGAAATCGAAACGATCACACCGGAAGACATCCGGCGGGTGGCGGCGAAATATTTTCAGCAACCTTATGTCCTCGCGACCGTGCGTCCTGCGCCCTCCGCAGTTTTGTCATCCTGAGTTCAAGCGAGGTTTTCTGATTCCTTCTGCCCGCCGAGGGGGCGGAAATGGTCAGAGATGTTTCGTTTCACTCAACATGACAGTAGGCTAGGGAACGCCAATTTTAGAAACGCCCAACCTAAACGAGCGCTTGAAAAATTAATCACCGCTCCAACGAAAAGACTCAAACCACTCACATCCTATGGCCGAAGTTCAGAAAACCACTCAATCCGGAGAAATGACCCAGCGTTTCATCGAATTCGTCATGATGCAGGCGCAGAACGCCGCGCTTTTCCTCGGGCAGATCCCCAACCCGCAGACCGGCCAGGCCGAAGTAAACCTGGAAGTCGCCCGGATGTTTATCGACCAATTGGTCATGATCCAGGAGAAGACCCGCGGTAACCTGACGACAGAAGAATCGACCGTCCTGCGCAATGCCCTCGCCAGTTTGCAGATGGCATTTGTCGAAGCATCGCAAGGCGGCGGTCGCCCGGTCGAGGCAGCCTCTCCCGCACCTGAGAACGCGCCGGAGACGGCGCCGGCGGCGGAAGAAGTTCAGCCCGCGCCCTCGAGCGATGCGCCGGCCACTGAGCCGGAACCGGAATCAAAGAAGAAGTTCAGCAAATCCTACGGCGCCTGAGGGGCCTGCGGGCCGTCGCTATTCGTGACGCTGGCGCTCGACGAGCGTCTTGAGCTGGCGCTCCATCGTCTTGAAGGCGTCGTTGATCACTTTGCTCAGCGGCTCGTGCATTTCATGAGCGCCTTGTTTCTCATCCGCCACCAGCTCATGGCCCGGCGGGACGGTGACGTCGATCCGGACCCGGAACGGATTCCCGGAATGCTGGGAATGGTTCGGATGCTCGACCACGATGTCGCAGCGGCTGATGTGATCGCAGAACCGATCCAGGCGCGCGGCTTTGTCACGAATGAGTTGGTCGAGCTGGTCGGATTTGTCGACGCCCCGATACGAAATTTCCACCGGTAATTGCATGCCCGACTATACCGCAGAAATCAGATCGGTTGAAGCGAACGAAAATGGGAATGCAATTTCGCGGGCTCGATTTTAACCAGGTCGGACTTCACATGCTCGACCACGCGCGTCTGGATCGAGGCGGGCAGTAAATCGGTCACGCTGGCATGGATCGAGGCGGGCGCGGCAAACGACCAGCCGTCGGCCGCTTCGCGTTTCACCACCTCGGCGATGTGCTCCGCGAGTTGTTTGCAGATGCGGCGATCGTTTTCCGTCTCGAGCTGGGTCCGTTCCGCGATCGCGTTGGCGTGGCGGCCGTTGCCATCGCCGACCGGGAAACGCCCGGCCTGGTCGGTCAATTTATCGTCATAACGCCCGTGGGCGTCGGTAATGTCGAAGGCCTGTACCAGTTGCAGGCTCGCCCCGCGCGTCGGCGTTTGGTTGACTTTGTAGGCTTTGATTCCGCCGCGATCGGCGACAACGATGAGTGAAGTCGGTGTCATGGTATTATCATAACATGGATCGTGCGCCGGGCGCGTTTCGCGTTTCACTCTTTCGCGGCAGCCGGCTCGCTTTTTTCTTCCGGCTTCTCCGCCTTGGTGCCGCCGTTGTGGGGCGCGGAAAATTGCCGCTTCTTCCACGATTCGTGGCGCGCCTGCGAGGTCGAGCCGGTCACGAGCTTGAGCAGCATGGTGGCGCGGCCTTTGATCTCGGCTTCATCGCCGGCGACCAGCTTTGACGGGCTCTGGGCGAATCCCTCGGCCGACGCGGTATCCAGGACGAATTCCCATTCCACTTCTTTTTGCCCCGGCAGGACAAACGGCAGCGGCTCATGATGCGCGTTGATCAAAAGCAGAAAGGTATTGTCGCGGATCGGCTCCCCTTCAAAAGTCTGCACGTCGATCGTGTCGCCGCTCAACAGCATGCCGAGACAACGAACGAAGGGCGAATTCCATTCGTCATCGGTCATCTCGTTCCCGCCGGGGTTGAACCACATCACATCGCGAATCTCCGAGCCGCGGATTCGCCGCCCCTGGAAAAATTTCGGTCGCCGGAAGACCGGATGCTCGTGCCGGAGCTGGATGAGCCGTTTCGTAAAATCGAAGAGAGCCTTCTGCTCGTCGTTCAGGTTCCAGTTCAGCCAGCTGATTTCGTTATCCTGGCAATAGGCGTTGTTGTTGCCCTGCTGGGTACGGGCCCATTCGTCGCCCGCGGTCAGCATCGGGACGCCCTGCGACAGGAGCAGCGTGGTGAGGAAATTGCGGCGCTGTTGCAGGCGCAATTGCTTGATCTCGGGATCGTCGCTCGGACCTTCCGCGCCGTGATTCCAGGAGTGGTTGTTGTTGTCGCCATCGCGATTGTCTTCGCCGTTGGCTTCGTTGTGCTTGTCGTTGTAGCTGACGAGATCGTTCAGGGTGAACCCGTCGTGCGCGGTGATGAAATTGATGCTCGCGTACGGCCGCCGCCCGCTGTGCTGATAGAGATCGGGACTTCCCGTTAGGCGATAAGCCAGCTCGCCGATCTTCCCTTCGTCGCCCTTCCAGAAACTGCGCACCGAGTCGCGATATTTCCCATTCCACTCCGCCCAGAGCACCGGGAAATTGCCGACCTGGTAGCCGCCTTCGCCCACGTCCCACGGCTCCGCGATCAGCTTCACCTGCGAGATCACCGGGTCCTGGTGAATGATCTCAAAGAAAGCGTGCAGCTTGTTCACCCCGTTGGCGTCGCGCGCCAGGGTCGACGCGAGATCGAACCGGAAACCATCCACATGCATGTCCTGCACCCAATAACGCAGGCTATCCATCACCAGTTGGAGCGTGCGCGGGTGGAGGAGATTGAAGGTGTTCCCCGTCCCGGTGAAATCGAGATAGAAGCGCGGATCCTCCGGCATGAGGCGGTAATAAGCCTGGTTATCGATCCCGCGGAAGCTGAGCGTCGGGCCGAGATGGTTCCCTTCCGCGGTGTGATTATAAACCACGTCCAGGATCACCTCGATCCCGGCCGCGTGCAGGTTGCGCACCATCTCCTTGAACTCCGAGACCTGCCCGCCCGTCGCCCCGGTCGAGGAAAATTTCGGGTCCGGCGCAAAGAAACCGATCGTGTTATAACCCCAATAATTCGTCAGCCCGCGATCGACCAGCGCCTTGTCGTTGACGTGGTGATGCACCGGGAGCAGCTCGACCGCGGTGACACCCAGCTCCTTTAGATAAGCGATGGAAGCCTCATGCCCGACCCCGGAGTAGGTCCCGCGAATCTCCTCGGGAATCCTCTCGTTCAACTTCGTGAACCCCTTCGTGTGCATCTCGTAAATGATCGTGCTGTGCAGCGGGATGCGCGGCGATTGGTCGTCGCCCCAGTCAAAAGCGTTATCGATCACGACCGACTTCGGCATGCCCCAGGCGTCGTCGCGGAAATCGCGCGCCAGGTCCTCCGCCTCGCCCCCGACGACATAGCCAAACATCTCCTCCGACCAATTGATCCGGCCCGAGATCGCCTTTGCGTAGGGATCGATCAGCAGCTTGGAACTATTGAAACGCTGGCCGCGATCCGGATCGTAGGGACCGAAAACGCGGAAGCCATAGAGCTGCCCCGGCCGCACATCGGGCAAAAAGATGTGCCAGACCTGGTCGGTATGTTCCGTCATCGGGATGCGGATATTTTCCTGGCGCGCATCGGGCGAATCGAAGAGGCAGAGATCGACCGACGCGGCCATTTCGGAGAAGATGGCGAAATTGACGCCATTCCCGAGCCAGGTCGCGCCGAGAGGGTAGGGATAGCCGAGCCAAACTTTAACAGGAGTCATAAAAAGGTGAGCGTGTTTATCCCATTCGTCTGGGAGGGGCGCAAGGGATGCGAGAAACCTCCGGATGATTCGCGCGCGCGTTTCCAGGCTTGATCTCGCGAGGTGGAAAGGATCATGTGCTCATTTAAAAACATGCCTTCCCTCGAGCGCCTGCCTGATCTTTCGTTCTCGTGTCTCGTAAGGCGACTCGGTCACGTGTCATGGACATGAAAAGTTTCTTCGGCGACGAGTATCCCGCGGCAATCACTGTTGACGGTGTAAAGGTGCCTCTCGACTCGGAACGGCGTTGGACCCGCATTTATGCCGCCAAGAATCAAAAGACCTCTCACCAGATCTCCCGCTTCATGGACGGCTCCGCAGCCATCACCTTCGCAGAACTGGCACGCGAGTGGCCCGCATGGGACGAGGACGATCGCTTGGATTTCTGTGGCTCGTGTTCATGGCTCCACGAGCAGGCAGGTTTTCCAGACATGCTTCGCTATATCATGCAGCATGGCGGCCCGGACGATTGGTCGGCAATCGCCAACGCGGTTGGCACGCGCCTTCCCCGCGATGAGGCCTTCGATCTACTTGCTCGCGCTCTCGGCTCCAGTGAACTGGGCAAAGCGAGCAACATCTCTCAAGGCATCTCGCTCACGAAGCATCCCGATGCCGAGCGGATTTTGCGTTCCCACCTCGCTGCGGTGTGGGCTCACCCGTCTCTGTGGCAGGATGCCGATTTTAACAACTGGATGGCATATGAGGCCACCTGTTGCATTAAACATCTTATTGCCGTTGGTGCGTCACCGGCGGATTTTGCCGAGCAGGCGCGAGCACTCGCCGCACACCCGTGCGACGGTAACCGCGGCTCGTGCCGTCGCTTTCTTGCCAAGCACTTTCCGTGGCTCAACGATCCGACCGATTTAGCCGGAAACACCTAAACCTGCACGATAGACTGACGGCGTGGCGGCGGTGAGACCTTGCCCGGCTCAACGGAGTCCCGCCCTCCCCGGTGAAGGAAACGCTCGGGGACCCGTAGACTGGCGCTGCAGAAAATCCGGCCGGCGAACGACCGCGCTACTTTTTCCCTTTGATCTCGAGCTTGCGGTAGAGCGTGGCCATGCTGATGCCGAGCACGCTGGCCGCTTTCTCGCGCGCGCCTTTGAATTTCGCCAGCGTCGCCTCGATGTACTCGCGCTCCTGTTCCTGGATGAATTCATCGAGCGATTTGCCCACCGGTAACGCCGCCCGCGCCTTCTTGGCCGCGTCTTCACTGGCAAACTCGACAATCTGCGGCGGGAGATCGCCCGGCATGATCATGTCGTCCTCGCAGAGGGCGCAGGCGCGCTCGATCGCGTTCTCGAGCTCGCGCACGTTGCCGGGATAATCGTAGCGGCAAAGCAAATCCACCGCCTGGGCATCGATCTTCTTCGGCTCGCCGCCGGTCAGGTTTGCCTGCTTCTGCAGGAAATGATTCACCAGCAGCGGGACGTCCTCGAGCCGCTCGCGCAAGGCCGGGATCTCGACCGGGATCACTGCCAGCCGGTAATAAAGATCTTCCCGGAACGAACCGTCGCGGATTTTCGGCTGGAGCGCCTCGTTGGTCGCGCCGACGACGCGGACGTTGACCGGCACGCTCTTGTTGTCGCCGACCCGGCGGACTTCGCGCTCCTGCAGGACGCGGAGGAGTTTGGTCTGGAGCGAGGTCGCCATCGAGTTCACTTCGTCGAGGAAAATGGTGCCGAGGTTTGCTTCCTCGAAGAGCCCGCGCTTATCCGCGACCGCGCCGGTGAAGGCGCCCTTCTTGTGCCCGAATAATTCCGACTCGAGCAGGTTCTCGGGCAGCGCGCTGCAGTTGATCGCGACGAAAGGATGATGCTGCCGGTTGCTGTTGAAGTGCAGCCCACGCGCGACCAGTTCCTTGCCCGTGCCGCTCTCGCCTTGGATCAGGACCGTGCTGTCGGTGTCGGCCACCTTGTTGATCAGGTTATAGACGAGCTGCATTTTGCTGCTCGAGCCGATGATGTTCTCAAACTTATATTTGTTCTTCAGTTCCTTGCGCAGGTAGGTGTTCTCCTGCCGGGCAGACTGAAACTCGAGCGCGCGTTGCACCGTCATCTGCAGCTCGTCGATTTTAAATGGCTTCGGCACGTAGCCGTGCGCGCCCATCTTCATGGCCTCGATCGCGGTATCGACCGAGGCGTAGGCCGTGATCAAAATGACCAGCGTCTGCTTGTGATGTTCCTTCACGTGCCGGAGGACGTCGAAGCCGCTCATCGACTCCATCTTCACGTCGGTGATGACGATCTGGGGTTCGATGGTCTCCATTTGCTCGACCGCTTTGGCGGCGGAGTTGAAGGGGAAAACCTGGTGTCCTTTTTCGCGACAGAGAGTCACGATCACTTCCACCATTGCAGGCTCGTCGTCGATTATGATGATCTTGGCCATATTCTCAGGGCGGAGATTATTTCAGGAATGAGAAAAGGAAAGGCAAATATGAGAATATGCGGCGGTCAGGGCAGGGGCACCGGAACCCCGGCGACCAGCATCCACGGCACCGGCTCGTTCCATGCAATGATCTTTTCGAACAGCCCGGCGCCCGGATTCTCAATCGGCAAAGCAATCAGGTCGGACTGAAAACCGGCGCGGATTTTTCCGAGGGAGTCCGTTTGGTTCAGCGCGCGGGCGGGGTTCGTTGTCACCATCTCCAGGATCCGTTCGGCGGCGAGCCAGGGATGCGTATCGCGCAGAGTTTGCATTTCTGAGAAAAGGCTGAGCGACGAATTGCTCGCGAGACTGTCGGTTCCGAGAGAAATATTGAACCCGAGCGCGGAAAGCCGCTGCAAAGCGAAGGGCGAATGCCGAAAATAGCGGCTGCTGCGCGGGCAATGCGCGATGTGAAAGCGCGGCCCGCCTTCCAACCGCGCAAAATCGTCCTCCGTCAGTTCGTTCAAATGGACGATGATCCAGCGCTCGTCGATCAACTCGCGCTCGAGCATCACCGCCAGCGGCGTTTTTCCTTCACCGCAATCGTCCATCGGGCGACCGAGGGAGCGCAGGAGATCAAACAGGCGTCCGCGTTTCTCCCGGAACATTTCCATTTCCTCGGTCGACTCCGCGAGATGCATCATGAGCTGCATGCCGTTCTGCGCTGCGGCCGCCTTGGCGCGACGCAGCAAATCCGGCGAGACCGTGTAAGGCGCGTGCGGACTCAATCCAAAGCCGCCGCGCCAGTTCTCCTTTCCGCGAAACGCGGCGAGCGCATCGGCCAGCATTTCTTTCGGCGATAACCGCGGGCGGACGTCGATCAATTCCGCAAACCACCACGTCCGGAGCGGTGGCGGCGACATCCGCGCGAGCAGCGCCGGCATTGATTCGACATTCGCAATCGTCGTCGTTCCCCAGAGCCGCGCCTCGACAAAGCCGCCGGCGATCGAGGCGAGGTAATCATCGTCGGTGAGTTCGCGGCGGAGTCCGTTGATCTGCAGAATCCAATCGGCAAACGAGCGCTGCGGCTGGATTGCGCCCCGGAGCGCGGTGAAATCGAGATGGCAATGCGCGTTGATCAGCCCCGGCAACAGCACCGCCTCGCCCAGATCGGTCGCCGGTCCGCTCCGGTGCGCCCGCACGTCGTCCCAGCGGCCCACCTCGATGATGTGCGCGCCTTCGACTGCGACCGCGCCGTTTTCGATCGGTGCGCCGTCCATTGTCACGACGGTCCTGGAGCGATAGATCATCCCGGCGACCTCCCGCGGCGCTTCACTCCGGTCCGGAGTTCTTTTTCGCCGCGCTGCGCAGCTCGGCCACGAGGATGTTGCAGGCTTCCTGGCAGAGCAACGGCAGCACATTTTCGCCGCGCCCCGTTTGGTCGAGCGGCGCGATGTATTTATCCAACGGCAGGCGCAGCGACGGACGCGCCCTGGTCTCATCGCGCGGCCAAAGGATTGTCCGCAGGCAGCCAGGCTCGCCACCGCCCGAGCGGCAGACCCGGCCGATCACTGCGTCCGCGTCGTTGTCGGAAATTTTCGCGGCCACGCGATACATGCCGGTTTGCCGATTGAGCGTGGCGCGCAGCGGGGTGGTGGCGAGGCGGTTCGATTCCCAGGCCGCCAGCGCCGCCAGGCGTCCCGGATAAAATTCCTCCAGCGCGAGACGCAGCGCTTCCAGGCCGGTCAGTTCAAGGCGCCAGCCGTGGCGCAGGTTCGGCGCGGTTTTGAGCGGGCGATATTGGCCCGCATCGTCGTAGCGCGCGATCCCGGCGGCGTCGCCCGGCGAACGGAAGATCTGAAGTTCCGCGCCGGCCTCGTCTTCACGGTGGCAGAGGAAAAAACCGGCGTCGTTCTTTTGAATCAGGACCTGACCGATGCCGCGGGCACCGGAAGCGAGCCATTGTGCGAGCACCCGCTCAATGCGCGGGGGCATGTTTCGTCTTTTTCGCGGTGCAGAGTTTCCCCGCCATCAGCACCGCGACGTGCTCGAGGAAATCGCGATCGTCGTCGCTGAAGGCATTCAGCTTGTCGCTTTCCACGTCGATGGTGCCGATGACCTTGCCGTTGGTTTCGCTCAGGATCGGCACCACGATCTCGGAGAGCGTGGTCCAAAAAGCAGGCAACCAGCGGGCGTCTTCCCGCACGTCGCCCACGATGAGCGTCTCGCGCGTCTCGGCCGCCACCCCGCAAAGCCCCTGGGTGACCGGAAAGCGCGGATACGTCGGCGGGTCATCGCCGGTGCCCGCGACGATGACGAACTCTTCGCGCACGACCTTGTAAACGCCGACCCAGCGATAACCGCGTTCCTTGCGCACCATCTCCGCCGCCCGCTTCACGGTGGTCGGCGTCTTGGGTGCGGCCAAAAGGAAGGCCGCGAGGTCTTGCAGAAGCTTGGTCGAGTGGTTTTTCAAAATCGTAGGGCGGCCGTCTCGCCCGACAGCCGACAATGACAACAGTTTATGCAATCGGGCTGAGATCAAGGGCTGCGTCATCAAAAGCTGCCGCCTGCTCGAGGATGATTTCAGCAAACCGCGGCTCCGTCCCGATCGCGCTCGCGTAGTAAAGATTGCGCCCGTGCAACTGGCGGGGATTGCGCTGGAAAATTTCGCGCTGACTCGCTGCTGCGGTCGGCTCCGGCTCGATCCCGAGGAGAACCGGGATGTCCTGGTAGCTGTGCAGGCCGTCGGAAATAAAAAACGGCACCACCACCACGTTTGGCGTGGTCGTTAGGCGAGCCCAGTCCGAAATCAGCGGCGCTTCTTCCATGTAGGCGTTCTGGACCGAGGCGTAGTGGCCGAGGGCGGCGATTTTTTCCACCTCGCGCTTGGCCGCGACCGCGCTGTTGTCGTTTAGCGCCGTGCCGTGGCCGACGATGAGAAGAGAGGTTTCCGCTTCCGCAACGCCCGGCGCGACGGCGCGCGCGCGTTGCAGGAGCAACTCCGTCACGCCCGGGTGGCTCCCGACCGGAGCGCAATATTTCCACACCTGTCCGTCCGGCCGCGTCGTCCGGCGCCCGCTCAACTCCAGTTCGCGCGGGATCACCGTCTCGGTGAAATACCCTTCGCTGATGAAATTCGGCACGACATAAACTTCGCGAATCTCCGGGTCGTCGAAGAAGAGGAGCGCATCGCGCAGGCTCGGCTCTTCTTTCCAAAAGCAGCAGGCCACCTCGCGAAAAAGCCCGCGCTTCCTCAGCGCGGCGGCCTGTTGCCAGGTCGGGCCGCTCGAGTCGGGATTTACGGTCGAGCCATGGCCGACAATCAGGAGCGCACTGGAAGGCGAGTCGGTTTGCACGCGATAGTAAACGCCAAACGCGCCGCCTTGTCATGGCGGCAAGCGGGAAAACGCGCATTGACCTCGTGCCGGGAGGTTTGTTAGGGATCATGCATGACAATCCGGCGTTTATCCCTGCTGTTCGCGTGCCTGTTCCTCAACGTCAGCGCGGGCTGGGCCGAGAACTGGGGACACTATCAACACGATAACGCTCATACCGGCCGGAGCACGGCCGCGGTCAAGCCGGCGAAATTGCAGCTCGCCTGGAGCGCCGAAGGCTACACCAACGCTCTCATCCTCGGCGACACCGTCTATGCCAAAAGTATCGGTGGCTCGGACACGACCGTCTCCGCTTTCGCCTTGGCCGATGGCCAGGTCTTGTGGACCTATCCGGGCGAAAACATCTACTACGGCAACATGGCGGTAGGCGGCTCCTTCGTCGTCGTGGAAGGCTTCGATGAAAATAGCACCTTCGTCGACAACCTGACGGTGCTGGATCGGGCGACCGGTGCATTCCTTTACCGGATGGAGCTTCCGCTCTTCCTCTCCTTCCTCGATCCCGTGCTCGTGCGCGATCCCGCCACGGGCAAGATTGTCGCCTATTGCAGCGACGGCGCCGTCCTCGTCGCGGTCCAGATCGAGCAGACCGGCGGGCAGATTCTGTGGACGCAATCGGGCGATTTCGGGAGCAATTCGGTGCCCGCCATTGTCGGCCAGTCAGTCATCGTGGTCGGTTCGCAGCGGGGTTACGCTTTCGATCGGACGACGGGAGCGGTGAACAATTTTTTCGTCGATTCAACAAGTGGCCAGGACAGCGGGGCCCCGGTTTCCTACAACGCGAAGCGCGGAGAGTTCTATGTGAAGCTGGATTACTTCGACTCGGACCTGAGCAAGGTGCTGGCTTTTCGTTACACCGATAACGACTCGATTCAGCTCCTCTGGACTCAAACCACCGCGCAAACCCAGTTCGGAGGCGGCGTGAGCATCGGAGCGAACGACAGCCTTTACACCATCCGCAGCGGCGAGGTGGCGGTGTTGAATCCAGCCGATGGCAGCGTGGTGCAGAGCATTCCGTTTCCATTCCCAAATGGCTGCAGCCCGATTCTCAGCCGTCGCGTTCTCTGGGTTTACTCCAATACCCAGACCTATGCCTACGACGCGGCGACACTGGCTCAGATCGACGTTTTCGATGGCAGCCCGGGGTTCAGTCTCGGCTATGACCCGCTCGGCGCCGTCGTCTCTCGCTCCGCTGTCATCAACACTTACGACGGCCAGTGGCGGATCGATGCCTACCACGAAGAGTAGCTAATCGGAGCTGTCTTCCTCGGTCTCGGCCTTCTCCCGGCCGCCCTCGCCGTAAACCTGCCGCAAGATTCTTCCGATCATCGGCGCCGCGGACGAGCCGCCGTGGACGTCGGCGCCGACGTCTCCTTCGTAGAGCGCGGCAAACGCGTACTGCGGATTTCTTGCCGGCACAAAACCCGCGAACCAGGCCGCGGTCCGTTCTCTTTCTTTCGGGCCCCATTGCGCGGTCCCGGTCTTTCCCGCGACCGAGACTTTGTCGAGGCTCGCCTGGTGCGCGGTCCCGGCCGGGGCGTTAACCGCATCGACCATCGCGGTGCGGATCTGCTCCATCACGATGGGCGAAGCGTCGATCGTTTTTTTGGCGCGCACGGAATAGGCGGCGACGATTTCGTTGCTCACCGTCTGGACCTGCTCGACCAGGCGGGTCTGATAAAACGTCCCGCCATTGCCCACGATCGCCATCGACTGCGCCATCTGCAGCGGGGTGGTGAGAATGTCGCCCTGGCCGATCGAGATGTTGGCGATGTCGCCGTTCAGAATTCGCCGGCCGTGGGTCGCCTTCATGTAGTCGTCGTTAGGCAAACGTCCGTCGACTTCGCCTTTCAACGGAATGCCGCATTTTGTCCCGAAACCGAGCTTCGCCGCCCACTCCAGAATCGGCGCCGCCCCGGTCGCGATCCCGACCTGGTAAAACCAGGTGTCGCACGATTCGGTCAGGGCTTGGACGAAATCGAGCGAGCCGCGGTAGGTTTTTTTCCAGTTCCGGAAAGTGACGTTGCCGACATTCATCGACGGCACGCATTCATAATGATCGAGCGGAGTGATGGTGTTGCTCTCAAACGCCGCCAGGCCGACCGCCACCTTGAAGGTGGAGCCGGGCGGATAAGCCGAGCGATAGGCGCGCGGGAGAAGCGGAATGTTCGGATCGTCCTGCAACTTTTTGAACTTCGCGGTCGAGATGGAGGGAATGAACTCGTTAGGGTCATAGGTCGGCCAGGAGGCGAGGGCGAGGATGTCGCCGGTGTTGGGATCGACGATCACGATCGCGCCCCGTTTCGCCTTCGCCGCCAGCGCCTTTTCCGCCATCTGCTGCAACTTGAGATCGAGCGTGGTCACGACGTTGTAGCCGGGCACGGGCGGGTTCACGATGCGCTCGGAAGTTTTCCGGCCGTCGCGGTCGAAGGTGACCTTGTACTTGCCGTGCCGGCCGGTCAGCATGCTGTTGAAAGTCAGTTCCAAACCCTCGCGGCCCTCCGTTTCCGGCCAGAGGACTTGCCCGTTTTGGATGATGCCGTCGGCGTTGCGGCTGGTGCGGCCGGTGTAGCCGATGACCTGCCCCGCGGTGCTTTTATTGGGATAAAAGCGCATGTAAATCGGCTTCAGCGAAAGGCCCGACGGCAGGTTGTCTTTCAGCGCGGCCCGCTCCTCGTCGCTCAGATTTTGCGCGATCTCGAGGGGGAGAAAGCCGCGATTATGATAGTGCCGGACGATTGCCGTGTCCGCGACTGCGACCGGGCGACCGAGGCGCCTCTCGGCTGCGCGAATCCGCTCCCGGGCGAAATCGAGCGCCTCCGCGTCGGAAAAATCGAGCGGGGTCGGGAAGTCGATCGCGAGGTTGTAGCTCAGTTTGTTTTGCGCGAGCGGATTTCCATTCCGGTCGGTGATCTGCCCGCGCGGCGCCGGGATGTCGAGGATGTAGGTGCGCGCCTGTTTCTGGGTCTCGAAGGTCGGCTTGATTGTTTCCTCGAAAGGCGTCGGCGCCGGCTTCGGCTCGGATGTCTCCTCCGGCTGTTGCGCCAGCGCGAGCGCGGCGAGGAAAGGGAGAATGATCCGCAGATGACGCAGCTTGCCGCAGATTTTTGGGAATGGCACGGGCTTGGAGAATTTCAATCTGCGTAAATCTGCGAAATCGGCGGAGAGGGCAGGAGCTGTCCGCTAAGCTCAAACCCTTTGCCGCCAGCTGTCATGTTGAGCGAAGCGAAACATCTCTGACTATTTCTCTGGTCGAAGTGTGCTTCCCAATAGTTAGAGATTCTTCACTTCGTTCAGAATGACAAGTATCAGGAGGGCGCTCCTAGTGCCGCTCCAGAAAGCGATGGACTTCCTCCGCCAACTTCTGGCCTATCCCTTCGGTCGATGCAATTTCTTCGACGCTCGCTTTGCGCAGCCGCTGCACCGAACCAAATTTTCTCAGGAGAAGATTTTTCCGGTTCTGGCTCACTCCTGGACAATCGTCGAGAATGCTCTCGCCGATCCTCTTTTTCATCAGGAGCTGGTGATAGGCGTTGGCGAAGCGGTGCGCTTCATCGCGGATGCGCTGGAGCAAACGGAGCGCGCCGGAGTCCGGCGGCAGCTGCAACGGCAGAGCGCGACCGGGCCGGTAGATTTCCTCAAATTCCTTCGCCAACCCGATAATCGGCAAGTCGTGCAACCCGAGGCGCTGCAACTCGCGGCAGGCGGAAGAGAGCTGTCCTTTCCCGCCATCGACGATGATCAGATCGGGCAGCCGCACCGCCACGAAATTTTCGTTTCGCAAAGTTTGAAGTGCATCTGCCGGGTTCTCCTGAGAGAACTCCGCCGCCTCCGGATTTTCCGCCCGCGCCTGCAGGAGCACGCGCGAATAACGCCGCCTAACGACCTCGGCCATGCTCGCGAAATCGTCCTGCCCTGCCACCGTCCGGATGCGATAACGCCGGTAATTGTTTTTGTCCGGCACGCCTTCGCGGAAGGAGACCATCGAAGCGACGACATGGGTGGTGGAGATGTTCGAAATGTCGAAGCACTCCATCACTCTCGGCAAACTCGGCAGCTGCAGCGCGTCGGCCAGCGCCTGCACGTCGGCCACCGGATCGATCGTGCTCGGCAGGCTGTGCCGGGTGAAACGCCGCATCGGCTTGGTCGTGCGGCGCAGATCCTCCAGCATGTTGCGCAGTTCGGCCGCTTTCTCGAAATCGAGTTTCGCGGCTGCTTTCTGCATCTCTTCCTCGACTACGTTCATCATGTCGCGTGAAGCGCCCTCAAGAAATTCCGCCGCCTGCGCGACCCGCTGCCGGTAGGTCTCGGCGTTGATCTCGCTTAACCGCATCGGCACCTGGTAAGTGGACGATTTCAGTTCGCGCTCCGTCGGCGAGCCGCGCCCAAAGGTCAGAACGCCAAATTTTTTGCGCATGAAATTGAGCGTCTGCCGCAGCGCTCCCGCATGGGCGTACGGTCCGAAATAGCGCGCGCCGTCATCCTTCTTGAAACGCGCCAGGCGAAAGCGCGGCCACTCTTCCGTCGGATCATATTTCACGACGAGGAAGCGCTTATCGTCGCGGAACGAGATGTTGTAGCGCGGCCGGTATTCCTTGATCAGCTTGCCCTCGAGCAGGAGCGACTCCGGTTCGCTTGCCACGGTGTGGGTCTCAAAATCCCAGACTGCCTCGAGCAGGGCGCGCGTCTTGAGGTCGGCCACGGCCATTTTCGACGGCATGAAATAGGAGCCGACTCGTTTGCGCAGGTCGCGCGCTTTGCCCACGTAGATGACGCGGCCAAAGCGGTCGCGCATCAGATACACGCCCGGCTTGTGCGGCACCTCGTGCACTTTTTTATTCAGGTCTGGCTTTTCCTTCGACAGCGGCAATTTGTAGAGGCAGCCATGTCGGCCGCGGTTGGTGTAGCGGCGGCCGTGTCGGCCGCAACGTGCGAGAATAAACGCAAATGTGGGATGTCGCCATCGTGGGGAGCGGTCCGGCGGGAGCGAGTTGCGCGGCCTTTTGCGCGCAGGCCGGCCTGCGCACGCTCGTGCTCGAGCGCGCCATCTTTCCCCGCGAAAAAGTCTGTGGCGATTGTTTGAACCCGAGCTGCTGGCCGGTCCTGGAGCGGCTCGGGGTCGCGGACGACGGTCCGGGCCGCGCCGCATGGGAAACTAACGACGGTCGAATTCATCGGCGTCGACGGACGCTCGATCAGTTCGCCGCTGCCCGCGGGCGAAGACGCCGAGATCGCGATCCGGCGCAGCGTGCTCGATCATCTTCTCTTGCGCCGCGCCCGTTCGTTAGGCGCGGAAGTGCGGGAGGGCGAGACCTTGCAATCTCGTCGCGTACGGCGGGCATTGGATCGTGCAGACCGATCAGGCGGAAGAGCGGACCCGCGTCCTGGTCGCGGCCGATGGCCGCAACTCCACCGTCGCCCAGCTCTGCAACCTGATGCCGCGCAAGGGACGCGACCGGGTTGCGCTCCAAACCCACATCCCGCTGCCGGAAAATTTCGGCAACCGGGTCGTCCTCCAGCTCCTGCGCGAGGGTTATTCCGGCCAGGCGCCGGTCGGCGACGGTTTGCTCAACCTTTGCCTGGTCAGCCGGCCTAACGATCTGCCCGCGATTCGGCGCTGGGCCGAAGGCGAGTTTGGGATCTCCGCCGACCACGGCTGGCGCACGATCGCGCCCCTGGCTCGCGCCGCGCTGCCGGCGGGGCGGCCCGGCTTGTTCCTCGTCGGCGACGCCGCCCGCGTGGTCGAGCCTTTCACGGGCGAGGGGATTTACTATGCGCTCCGCTCCGGCGAACTGGCGGCGGCGGCCATTCGTTCGCGGCGATCACCGGAAATACTCCCGACGCTCATGAGAAAGCTGTACGCCGGCCGGCTCTGGGTGAACGCGCTCGCGCGCCACGCGGTCGAGCATCCGCGACTTACCACCGGCCTGCTCCGTTTCCTGCCTAACGAGAAGCAAGTGCTGGGTTTTCTGACGAAGAAAGTCGTGCGGCCTTGACCGTGTTCGACATCAGCATCGCGATCGTCATCGGCCCGACCCCGCCCGGCACCGGCGTGATCGCCGCCGTTTTCGGCGCCACTTCCTCAAAGGCGACGTCGCCGACCAGCCGGTAACCGCGTTTCGCCGCTGCGTCGTCGACCCGGTTGATCCCGACGTCGATCACGACCGCGCCTTCGCGCACGTGCTCGGCCCTAACGAACCCGGCCTGGCCGATGGCGGCGATGACGATGTCCGCCGAGCGCGTGATCGCGGGAAGATTCTTCGTCCGCGAATGCACCACGGTCACCGTCGCATCGTTGCCTTTCTGCATGAGCAGAAGCGCGAGCGGTTTGCCGACGATCATGCTTCGCCCGAGGACGACGACATGCGCGCCGCTGATCTCGACGCCGCTTTCCCGGAGCAGGCGCAGGCAACCCAGCGGCGTGCAGGGCACGAACCCGGTCGAGTCGCCGAGCGCGAGCTTGGCGATGTTGATCGGATGAAAACCGTCGACGTCTTTCGCCGGATCGAGCGCGCGGATGATGGCCGCTTCGTCGATCTGTTTCGGCGGCGGCGACTGCACGAGGATGCCGTGAATCGCCGGATCGCGATTCAGTTCATCGACCCGGGCCAGGAGATCGGCCTGCGTCGTGTCGGCAGGCAATTCCAGCTTCACGGAATGCAGGCCAAGTTCCCGACACATCTTGTCCTTCGACCGGACGTAAGCGCGCGAGGCCGGATCATCGCCCACCAGCACGACCGCGAGTCCTGGCGTGGTCCCGCTCGCCTTCAACACTTCAATTTCGCCCCGCAGTTCCGCGTAAACTTTTTCGGCCGTCTCTTTGCCATCGATCAGCTTCATCGCATCTCCACTAGCTGCATCATCGCGTCCTGCAACCGCTGCCGTTCGCGCTCGAATTCTTCGTCGGTCGCAGTCGGCGCGACCCGGTGCGGCGCGCCAAAAATCACCCGCACGCTCGAGAACGGCTTCGGCAAAATGAACCGGTCCCAGCTCTTCAGCCGCCAGTAGCCGGAATATTCGAGATTGATCGGCACCACCTCGGCGCCGGATTGCTGGGCGAGAAAAACGATGCCCTGACCGAGCTCGTAGGCCGGCCCGCGCGGGCCATCGGGTGTGATCACGACATCTTTGCCGCTGACAATGACGTCGGCGAGCTGGCGCATGGCGCTCGCGCCTTTCTTCGAGCTCGATCCCCGGACGACTTCGAAACCGAAACGCTCCACCAGGTCGGCCAGGAGCGCGCCGTCGCGGCTGCCGCTGATCAAGGCCGCGCCGCGCCGCGCCGGCAAATAGCGCTTGATCACAAACGGAAGCAGGAGGAGCCGGTTGTGCCAGAGCGCGCCGATATAGCGCTCGTTAGGCGGAGTCCCGACGACGTTGGCTCGATCTTCGATCCGGAAACGCAAAGTGCGGGCCCAGATTTGCAAAAGGCGATGACCGAAAGCGATCAGCCATCGCGCGCGCCAGCCCTCGATTTTCAAGGCTTGGGAGTTTCGCCGCTCTCGTCTTTCCAGCGATAAGCGCGCGGATTCGGCAGCCCGATCTGATCGAGGATGCGCCAGACCACGGTATCGACGACATCGCTGACCGATTGCGGGCGGCTGTAAAAAGACGGGATCGCCGGAAGCACGATCGCGCCTGCCTCGAGCAGGGTAACGACATTGCGGGCGTGAATCAGGCTCCAGGGCGTCTCGCGCGGGACGAGGATGAGTTTGCGGCGCTCCTTCAGAAAAACGTCGGCCGCGCGGAGCAGGGCGCTGTCGCTCGTGCCGGCAGCGAGACGTCCAAGCGTCGCCATCGAGCAGGGAACGATGACCATCGCGTCAAATCGGGCCGAGCCGCTAACGAAGGGAACATTGAGATCGTTCTCGCCATGTTTCAGAACGCCGGACGGGATTTCGAGCCGATCGACTTCGGTGGCGGCGACTTGTTTGGCGTGCGCGCTCATCACGAGGTGCACTTCGTTCGCGGAGGCGTCGATCTGTTCGAGCAATCGCTGGAGATAAATTGTGCCGCTGGCTCCGGTGGCGGCGATGACGAGTTTCATTCGCGCTAACAGAACCACAGAACCTCCCTCCACTCTAGAAAGATGATGGCGGCGGTCGTTAACCTGGCCGCGCGCCGCGCCTTGCTGAAATCGCAGCGGTCGGCGAAGTAGAGCCGTGAAAATGCCCCGCGCATGAAGCCAAAGCTGTCGGTCATCGTGATCCTGCACGACATGCGCCGCGAGGCGCCGCGCACTCTCTTTTCCCTTTCGCCGCAATACCAGCGCGGGATCGCGGGCGAGGATTACGAGGTCATTGTGGTCGAGAACGGCTCGACCGATCCCCTGTCGGCAGAGGAGGTCGAACGGATCGCGCCAGACTTTCGCTACCATCGGCACGAAACGTCGTCCGCCTCGCCCGTGGAGGCGGTAAACCTCGGAGTGGAATTGGCGCGAAGCGAGTCGGTCGCGGTCTGCGTCGATGGCGCGCGAATTCTCTCGCCCGGGATTGTGCGGCACATGCTGACCGCGTTCCGCGCCTTCCCGGACCCGTTCGTTTACACCCTCGGCTGGCATCTGGGCGACGCGGTCCAGAACGTCTCGATCGAAACCGGATACAACCAGTCAGTCGAGGATCGCCTGCTCGAATCGGTCGACTGGCGCGCCAACGGTTACGCGCTTTTTTCGATCTCGGCGCTGGCGTTGTCCTGTCGCGAGGGCTGGTTTTCCACCGTGGCGGAGAGCAACTGCTTCGCCCTGCCGAAAAAACGAGTTCGTTAGGCTGGGCGGATTCAACCCGCAGTTCCGCGCGCCGGGCGGCGGGCTGGTGAACCTGGATTTCTTTGCCCTGGCCTGCGCCGCGCCGGGGTTAACCCCGGTCCTTTTGCTCGGCGAAGGGACGTTCCACCAATTCCACGGCGGGGTCGCGACCAACGTTTCCATGACGGAACATCCGTGGGAAAAATTCCACGAAGAGTACCGGCGCGTCCGCGGCAAACCGTATGCGCCGCCGCAGTTCAGTCCGCATTATCTCGGGCAGCTTTCGCCCGAGGCGCGCCGCTTTCTCCCGCCCAAGCCATGAGCGCAAAGGATCGGCGCGTCGTGCTCGTGCTCGGGATGCATCGCAGCGGCACCTCCGCCCTGGCCGGGGCGTTGCATGCGCTCGGCTTCGGGTTGCCCGATAATCTTCTCCCGCCGGCGCCGGACAACACCGGGGGATATTTCGAATCGAAAAATCTCACCCGGCTCAACGAAGAGATCCTGGTCGCCGCTGGCACTTCCTGGCATGACCCGTCGCCGATCCCGGCCGGGTGGTTTGCCTCCGCCGCCGCGCTGGCTTTTCGCGAGCGCGCCGCCGCGCTCGTCGACGATGCGCTCGCCGCTTCCCCGATGATCGTGCTGAAGGATCCGCGACTCTGCCGGCTGCTGCCTTTCTGGCGAGGTTGCCTGACGGAATTGGGAGTCGCTTTTGGAGGCGTCGTGATTCTGCGCGATCCGCGGGAGGTGGCCCAATCGCTCCAACTTCGCGTTCTTAACGAACTGACGCGCCCGGGCGGCCCGCTCTCGATCGCGCGGGCGCACTGGCTCTGGTTGCGCTACGTCCTCGAGGCCGAGCACGGCAGCCGCGACCTGCCCCGCGCCCTGCTCACCTACGAGATGCTCCTCGCCGACGGTCCCCGCCAGCTGGCCGCGATCGCTCAGCGCCTTGGCTTTGACTATCCCGCTCCGCTGGCCGCGGCCACGGGCACCCTCGAGCGCGGGCGAAAACGCCAGCAGAGCGACGGGAACGAGTCGTTAGGCTGGCCCGGCGTCGCGACCGGTTTTTATCGCGAGCTGGCCGGGCAGATCGCGAGTCAGGGCGAAGTCGATCGTGCCGGTGTCGACGCTTTTCGGGACACGTTCGAAAGCGCAGCGGCGGTCTCGCCTAACGAAAAGTCAATTCACGCCTATTCCACGGTTTATTCCGAGAAGCTGATTCGACTTGGGCGCGCCCGCGCGAACTTGGACGCGGACGCGCGGATTCTTTTCGTCTCGGACAGCCCCGAGACGCGCGGGCATCTCTACCGGGTCGAGCATCATGCCGCGGCACTGCAGGCCGGCGGGCTTTCGGCCGACTGGTGCGCGCTGGGCGATTTCGCCGACGAGAAACTGGCTGGCGTTACCATCCTCGTCCTCTTCCGGACCGCGTGGGATGGGCGAGTCGCGGCGCTTTATGCCGCCTGTCGCGCCCGCGGCATCACGGTCGCGTTCGATATCGACGATCTCGTCTTCGATCCGGTCTACATGCGCGAGCCGTATTTCGACTATCTCCGAACACTCACCCCCGCCGCGCGCGAACGCTGGACCGTGAAAGTCGCCGGCTGGCGGCAGAGCCTGCTCGAAGCCGACTGCGCCATCGTCTCGACCGCGCCGCTCGCCGCCGCGGTCGAAAAACTCGGGAAACGGGCGGTGGTTTGGCCTAACGGGATCAGTTGGGGCATGCTTGAGAGCGCTCGCTCGCTCCCTGCGCGGTCCTCGCATCCGGGAGGGAGTGTCCGGATCGGTTATGCCTCCGGTGCGCCGACGCATCAGAAGGATTTTGCGCAAATTTCCGCCGCCCTCGCCGCGGTTCTGACCGAGCGGCCGGAAGTTGCCCTAACGATCGTCGGTCATCTCGATCTCGCGGAATTTCCGGAGTTGGCGGAGCACGCCGTGCGCATCGAAAAGCGTCCGGTGGTGCCGCACTCCGGCCTCGGCGCGGAATACGTCCGGTTCGACATCAACCTCGCTCCCCTGGAGGCCGGCAATCCGTTCTGCGAAGCGAAAAGCGAGCTGAAATATTTCGAGGCCGCGCTGCTCCAGGTTCCATCCGTGGCAGCGGCGACCGCGCCCTTCGCCGCGGCGATCCAAACGGGAATCAACGGTTACCTCGCGCGGGAGGAGGCGGAATGGCGGGACTGCCTCCTCGCTCTGATCGATGACCACGAAACGCGGCGGCGCATGGGCCGGGTGGCCTACTGGCACGCCCTGGTGCGCTTCGGACCCGAGGCGCAATCCCTCGATGGATTGGCCGCGATCGCGCAGCTCACAGGTGCGCGCTAAAGGTAGCCGCCGGTCTTGAGCTTTTTCGTTAGGTCGACCTGGCGCAGAAGCTGTTCGCGATAAAACGTCGTGGCTTCCTTGCGAGGCTCGAAGCCGCTCTTTTTATCCACCACGACGAGGTCGTCGACCAGCTTTTCCAGGGTCAGCGGCTTGCCTTTCACCTGGCAATAAGTGTAGGCCGCCTGGATCGCCGCGCCCAGGGCCGCGCCTTCCGAGACTTTTAATGCGACCGTCGGCAGGCCAAGGACATCGGTCGCGATCTGGCGCCAGACCGCGCTCTTGCTTCCGCCGCCGGTGAGGCGGATTTCGGTCGGGACGATGCCGAGTTCCTTGAAACGTCGCAGGCCGTAGGCGAGCCCGAGCGTGACCCCTTCCACGACCGCGCGCGCCATCTCATCCGGTTTCATGTTCGCGGTCGTTAGGCCGTGGAAGACACCGACGCCCTTGGGCAGATTGGGCGTGCGTTCGCCCTGCAGGTAAGGCAGGAACATGATCCCGCCTGCGCCCGCCGGGACGGCCGCGACCCGTTGTTCCATCGTCGGGATATCCCAGGCAAACAGCTCGCGCATCTGCTCGGTCGCGGCCGCCACGTTCATCGTGCAGGTGAGGGGCAGCCAGTGATCGGTCGCGTCGCAAAAGGCCGCCACTTCGCCTTTCGGATCGATCACCGGCGCGTCCGCAAAAGCGCAGATCGTGCCCGAGGTGCCCAGGCTCACCGTCACCACGCCGGGCCGGATGTTGCCGGTGCCGATCGCGCTCATCATGTTGTCGCCGCTGCCGGCGCTGACGAGCGCGTCCTCGGCCAGGCCCCACTCCTCGCGCAGAGTGCTGCGCAGGAGATCCGGCCGGGCGTTTGGAAGATCGGAGTGGCGGGAGCATCGACTCCAGTTTCGGATCGATAAATTTCAAAATTGGCTTCGACCACTTCCGTGTCCGCACATCGAGCAGGCCAGTCCCGGAAGCGTCGCCGTATTCCATCTGGCGTTCGCCGGTCAGCCAGAGGTTGAGGTAATCGTGCGGCAGCAGCACACTCGTTAGGCGGCGGAAATTCGCCGGTTCGTTTTGTTTCAGCCACAGCAGCTTGGGCGCGGTGTAGCCCGGCAGCATCGGGTTGCCGATGAGTTCGACCAGCCCGTCGATCCCGCCAAATTCCTGGTTGAATTCCTCACACTGGGCCTCGGTCGAGACGTCGCACCAGAGCTTGGCCGGCCGGAGCGGGTCGCCCGCCTCATCGAGCGCGACGAGGCCGTGCTGCTGGCCGCTGACCCCGATGGCTTTGATCTCGCTCCGCCGTTTGCCCACCTTTTCGAGACACTCGGCGACGGTTTCAGCAGCGGCGTCGAGCCAGATTTTCGGATCCTGTTCGACATGCCCGGGCGGCAGGCCCTTGATCGTGCCGTAGGGCCGTTGCGCGAGCGCGACCACTTTCCCGGACTCGATATCGAGGACCAGGGTCTTGGTGCTCTTGGTTCCGCTATCGATTCCGAGACAAAGCATAAGGTGAAGTTTTCGGGGAAGAGCCGAATTTGAAATTAAGCCTCGTTGGGCGCAATAAGATAGCGATGATCAAAAAGCTTCTGCACACACGTTATCGGGTGAAGGACCTGGAAAAGACGGTTTCATTTTATCGCGACGTGCTCGGCCTGGAGGAAGTGCGGCGCCATACCTCGGGCCGCGGCTCGCAGCTCGTGTTCTTGAAAGCTCCCGGGAGCGAGGAGGAAATCGAGCTCTGCAAATTCGACGAAAGCGGCCCGGTCGTGGTCGGGCCCGACCTCACTCACCTCGCTTTTGAAGTCGATAACATCGAGGAGTTCGCCAAACAAACCGCCGCCAAAGGCTACCCGCTCTCCGACGGCCCGCACCCCAACGGCCGCGGCGGCGCGATTGCTTTTATCGACGCGCCGGAAGGCTACGAGGTCGAGCTCATCCAGCGCGGCGCGGATCGTTAGGCTTGCGCAGGTTCGATTTTTGCTGGTAAGGTTGGCGTTATGATTCGCCGGGCCTTCGCGTCTCTCTTCCTCCCGGGGACGATTGCGCTCGCGCTCTTTTGCGCCGGCGCGGTGGAGGCGAAAAAGCCCGAGGTCCGCCGCGCGCGCGCGGTCGCCGATGACGAACTCAAGGTCGCCTACGGCACGAGCGATTTCGGCCATGGCGACATCGCCGCGCCCCGGACGAAGGCCGCTTCCGTCCTGGTCGAGGATGCGCGGACGGGCGAGGTGCTCTACGAGAAAAATGCCGATGCCCGGCGGGCCGCGGCCAGCACCCAGAAATTGCTGACCGCGCTGATCGTGGCCGAGGAAGGCTACCTCGACAAACGCGTGACGGTGCAAAGGATCGACACCCTGGCCGAGCCGGTGCGGCTCAATATCAAAACCGGCGATACCTATCAACGAATCGATCTGCTGCGCGCTCTGCTGGTTAAAAGCCCTAACGACGTCGCCCGCTGCCTGGCCCGGGACAACGCCGGGAGCATCGAGTTGTTCTCGGAGAAAATGAACGCCAAGGCGCGCTCGCTCGGCGCGACCCACTCCAATTTCCTCAACCCAAACGGCCTTCCCATGCCGGACCAGTATTCGACCGCGCGCGACCTCGCCCGGATCGCGCGCGCGGCCTACGCCAATCCCACCATCCGCTCGATCGTTCGCCTGCAGCAGGTGGTTTTTCGTTACGCCGATGGACGCACCCGCGAGTTGGAGAACACCAATAAAGTTCTCAAGCGGCTGCCCTACTGCAATGGAATGAAGACCGGCTACACCGAAGCGGCCGGGCATTGCCTGATCGCGAGCGGCACCATCCCCGGGCGCGACGTCATCGTCGTGGTCCTCGGCGACAGCAAGGCGGGCGTCTGGCAGGATGCTTCGGCGTTGCTTTCCTGGGGTCTCCGGCGGATGTAATTTGCGCGCCCGGAGGCGCGGGCATGAGCGAACTTTTCGAGGAACAGCTGGAAGCACTCCACGCCCGCGCGCTCCATCGCCAGCTGCGCGAAATCGGCAGCCCGCAGGGCGCGGAGGTGCGGATCGTTGGGCGGCAGCTGG
>CAVYJY010000016.1:0-171466 GCA_963768965.1 uncultured Verrucomicrobiae bacterium
CCCGGCGAAATCCGCCGCTGCCACGCCGAGCCGGGCGGAGACTTTGCTGATCACCTCGTTGCGCATGAGCGGGTCGTGCACCCGCGCGACGGTCTCGGCCAGTTCGCGGGCGATCTGCATCTTGGCATTCAAGTTCGACGAGGTCGGTTGGCGAGACCTGGCGCTCGATCCAGTAGTCGAAAAAATCGCGCGCCGCCGCGATGCGCGCGCCGAACTTTTCCGCGCCTTCCTTCCGGACTAACGAATCGGGATCTTCCCCCGGCGGCATTTCGGCGACACGGACGACGAGATTGTTTTCCAGGAGCGGCTCGAGCGATCGCTCGGCGGCTTTTTGGCCGGCGGCGTCGGCGTCGAAGCAGAGCACGACTTCGCTGACGTAACGTTTCAAGATTCGAGCCTGGCCTTCGGTGAAGGCGGTTCCCTGCGGCGCGACCACGTTCGTTAGTCCAGCCTCGAAGAGCGTGATCAGATCGAGCTGCCCTTCGCAAACGATCGCGCAATCCGCCTCGATCAGACCGCGCTTCGTTTTTTGCAGCCCGAAAAGGATGCTTCCTTTGCGGAAGAGCGGCGTCTCGGGCGAGTTGAGATATTTCGCGGTCTCCGTCTCGCTCGTCAGGATGCGCCCGCTGAAGGCGATCACTTCCCCGACATCGTTGCAGATCGGGAACATGAGCCGCCCGCGAAAGCGGTCGTAAACATCGCTTTCCGGCCGGTCTTCATCGCGCAACTTCACCAGCCCGCTCTGCAAAATCATCCCGCGGCGATAGCCCTGGTCGAGCGCCCATTTCAGAAAAGTATCCCAGCTATCCGGCGCAAAACCGAGCTGCCACGACTTCGCGATCTCGTTCGTTAGTCCGCGCTTTTTCAGGTAATCTCGCGCCGGCTTGGCCAGCTCGGGCGTTTCATCAGGTTCTCGTGGAACCATTCCGCCGCTTCCGCGTGCAGCCGCAGGAGCGTGCGCCGCGCTTCGTGCTGGCGATCGTCCTCGCTGCTCCCGCCGCCTTCCTCGATCACCGGGATGCCCGCGCGCGCCGCCAGCTTTTTCACCGCCTCGGGAAAGCTGATGTGCTCGTAAAGCCCGACGAACTTGAAAACCCCGCCGCCTTCGCCGCAGCCGAAGCATTTAAAAATCTGCCGCTGCGGATTGACCGTGAACGAGGGCGATTTCTCCTGGTGAAACGGGCAGAGCGCCTTCCAGGTGGAACCGGCGCGCTTGAGCGGGAAATAGGCGCCGATCACTTCCACGATGTCATTCGCGGAGGCGACCTGCTCGATGATGTGCTCGGGGATGGTGCCCATGTTTTTCCTCGTGACGACCGCGGTACGCTGGCAGATTAACGCAGCGCCCGCGGGCGTCCAAATGATCATGTTATGACCCGGTTCGCGATTCGCTTCTTGATATTTCTCCTCGTCGTGGCGGCGTCGTTAGGCACGGTCGAGGCCCGCGAGGTCGTGGGCAAGGGCGACGTCGTCGTCATTCCACTGAAGGGCGAAGTGGCGCCTTCCCTCGTCCTCTTTCTCCGCCGCGCGCAAAAGGAAACCGAAAGAGCGGGCGCGTCCGCGATCATCTTCGACATGGATACCTATGGCGGCCGGCTCGATTCCGCGGAGAAAATCACCGGCATCCTCAATCACGCCACCATTCCCACCTACACCTACATCAATACCAACGCCGGCTCGGCCGGGGCGCTCATCGCGCTCGCCACCAAACACATTTACATGGCGCCGGTGAGCGCGATCGGGGCGGCCGCGCCCATTCTCTCGACCGGCGAGGATCTGCCCCCGACGCAGAAGGAAAAAACCGTCTCGTTCTGGTCCGCGCTCATCCGGAGCAACGCCGTCCGCAACGGCCACAACCCCGACGTGGGCGAGGCCTTCATGAACAAGGAGAAGGAGGTCAAGATCGGCAATCGCGTCCTCCATCCCAAGGGCTCGCTCCTCACCCTCAGCGCGCAGGAAGCGGCCGAGAAGATCAACGGCAAACCGGTCCTGGCCGAGGGCACCGCGGAGTCGATCAAAGAGCTGGCGCAGAAGGCGGGGCTGAAAGGCAAAATTTTCCGCTTCGAGCCGAGCGGGTTTGAGCAGCTCGCCTTCTGGTTGACCGCGCTCGCGCCGCTGCTGTTGTTAGGCGGCGTGCTCGGGGCCTATATCGAGTTCAAGATTCCCGGGTTCGGCATCGCGGGCGCGGCCTCGATCACCTGTTTCGCGCTCTTTTTTCTCGGGCATTACTTCGCCGGGCTGGCCGGCTGGGAAGCGGTCGCGCTCTTTGTCATCGGGCTGGTTTTGGTCCTGCTCGAGGTTTTTGTTTTTGGCCACTCCACCATCATCATCGGAGCCTTCGGCGTTTTGTTCATGTTCGCTTCGTTTGTTTGGGCGATGGTGGATCGTTACCCGGGCCAGAATTTCTGGCCGACCGGGCAGATGTTGAAAATCCCGTTACTGAATATGTTTCTCACCTTTATCGGCGCGGCCATCCTGATCGCGATCCTGGCGCGGCTCCTGCCGCAAACGAGCGTTTACCGGCGCTTCATTCTTTCCGCCGACATCCCGCCCGGGCCGTCGCTGGCCGGCGCCCCGCGCTCGTTTGCCCGGGAGTTCCCGCTCGCGCCCGGGATGCAGGGCCGCGCCCTCACGACCCTGCGGCCGAGCGGCAAGGCCGAGTTTGAGGATCACGTCGTCGACGTGGTGACGGAGGGCGAATTCATCTCCGCCGAAACGCCGGTCGAGGTCGTCTCGACCGATGGCATGCGGGTGGTGGTGAAGGAAATCGCGGCCTGAGTTTGCCCGCGCCACCTCGCCGGATGGACGCGGGCGCTCCCCAAAACCTTAGAGCCGGATGCTCCTGATCTCGGCAAACTGTGCGCTCGAGACGCCGTATTGCCCCCGCGTCGCCTTCTTGATCGCCTTCATCTTCGCGCGCAGCGAATTCTTCTCCGCATCGTAGAGCGGCTTGCGCGTCCGCTCCGCCTTGGTCGTGGCGGCGCCCTTCGCCGCCACATTCTTGTTCGCATCGCGAAAGTCGGTCTTGAGCGTGTCCAGCGTGGCCAACTGAATCTCGGCCGCCGCCGGAGCATAGCCGGGCACCAGCTTCAGGGCCTCCAGCACCTTCTCGAAAAGCCCGTCGATGTCGCCGTAGCTCTGCTGGCCGGTCATCCGTTTCTTTTCCGCGGGCGTGCCCTCGGGCGGCGGCGTCTCCGCCTTCTTCTTCGGGCGATAATTGCGCACCTTGTCCGCCGCCATTTTCACCGCCGGGAAATACTCATCCCAGGCGGAGTTACTCCCGACATAATTCACCAGCCGCGTCGTGCGATCCTTGATCTGCAACATGAGATTCTTGCGCGCGGTGGTCGCGTTATTCTCCGCCGCCAAGCGCCGTGGCCACGACCGTGTTGGCCGCCTCCACGTCGTCGAGGAAGAGCTCAAACGCAGGCGGGAGCAGAGAAACATCCGCCGGCGCAAAAGCGGGCGTGAAACCGGCAATCTTGCTCTGCATCGTGCGACCGCGCTGCAGGCGATCGGCAAAAGTTTGTTCAGTGTTAGCCATAATGTTTTATTTCCTCCAGTATGACTCTTTATCTGAGCAAAGAGCGTGCCACGTTGCGGGTCCGTGTGCGCTGCCTTCGGCAGAAACGCCCGCCGGTTTCGCCAAAAAATCCGCCGTTCTCGTCGTAACGCCGGTTTAGCTGCGGGAAAGGCCGGTGCGGGCGATCACATTGCCACTGAAAACCTTCCCACGGCCGTGCAAGTGATGTCGCGCCGCTCGCCCGACCTGGCCGCGGAGGCGCGCCCCTCTTTTTCGCGCACGACGCGGATGGCGCTGAGCTACGCGGCGCTTTTTGTTTTCACCGCTTTCGCGCTTTATCCGATCAGCCACATCGTCACGATCGCGCTCCGGCCGGGCGATCAGTTGCTCTCTTCCTCGCTCGCGCTCATCCCGCACGGGGCGACCCTGGCCAATTTCCGCATCCTCATTTTCGAGACGCCGTTTCTGCGCTGGCTCGGGAATTCCACGCTCATCGCGGTCGCGGTCACGATCACGGGCGTGGCGCTCGCTTCCACCGCCGGCTACGCGCTCTCGCGCTTCAAGTTTCTCGGGCGCAGCTCGACCCTGAACGGACTCCTCGTGACCCAGATGTTCCCGGCCACGATGCTGCTCCTGCCGCTCTACCTCATCCTGATCAAGCTCAGCCTGATCAATTCCTACCTCGGGGTGATCATCATCTACAGCGCGACGGCGCTGCCGTTTTGCATCTGGCAACTGAAAGGCTACTACGACACCATCCCGCTCTCGCTCGAGGAAGCGGCCGGGATCGATGGCTGTACCCGCTGGCAATCGTTTCGCCTCATCGTCCTGCCGCTCTCGGCGCCGGCGCTGGTCATCACCGCGCTCTTTTCTTTCATGACGGCGTGGAATGAATATGTCGTGGCCGCGCTCGTCCTGCAGGATGTGGAAATCTTCACCCTCCCGCTCGGGCTGAAGATGTTTCAGGCCAACCTGGGCACGCAATGGGGCCTCTACGCCGCCGGGGCGCTTCTGGTTTCGATCCCGGTCGTGCTCCTTTTTCTCGTCCTCAGCCGGTACCTCATTTCCGGCTTGAGTTCCGGCGCGGTAAAGGGTTGAAGTAACGCCCTTCGTTTTATGAAAAAACTCACGCTTGCTCTCTGCCTCGCCCTCTTTTGCCCACTCGTTAGGGCCGACCAGACCAATGTGGCCGAGGACGACGCCAGCCAGGGCGCTTACGACGGCGGCTTCGACAGCGGGAAGAACGGCGGGAGCGGTTTCGGCGAATGGAAGATGACCAACGAAGGGAGCGAAGAGAAACGGCACTCCGGTTTCTTCATCGCCACCACGGCCAACAATCCCGAGCTCAACGGCATCGCGAAGAACGACAAGGCCTGGGGCATTTTTGCCAACGGCACCGGCTTCGAGCAGGGCGTCGCCTATCGCGCCTTTGCCGCGCCGCTCGCGGTCGGCGATTCCTTTTCCTTCATGATGGAGAACGGGAAGATCGAGAAAAAATTTGAGACCGACGATGCCTCGACCGGCTCGATCGGCCTGACCCTGCGGACGAGCAACGCGAACGATTCGCCGGCCGACTACAACAAGGACTCGGTCTTCGAGTTCGGTTATTACGAGGGCAAGGAGAACTACCAGATCTTCGACGGCACCGGCGAAGACAAGACCGACTCCGGCGTTCCCTTCACCGATTCCGGCGTCGTGGTGACGGTCACGATCACGGGCGAGGACAGCTACGACCTGGAAATCCAGACGGCCGCGGACAAGAATCTGACGAAGCTGCCGGGGCGGAAATTTTCCAAGGCGGGCCCGATCACGAGCCTGGCCATCTTCAATCGCGACGGGGAAAAGACCGACGGTTTTTTTAACGCGCTGCAGGTGGCGCGGGAAAACAAGTAGGCGGGGCACTTCATCCTTCTGCCTTCATCCTTCTGACTTGGGGTCCTGCACCCGGCGCGGCTCGAACGCGCAACCTACGGCTTCGGAGGCCGTCACTCTATCCAGTTGAGCTACGGGTGCGGCGGTCGGCAGTATAACGGCCGAGTCGGAAAGCACAACCCGGCCCGGACGACCGAATTTTGTCCGCTTGAGGTGGCAGGGACCGCAATTATCGTCCGGCGCGGCCTCCCTTTACATTGCGGCGAACCCGCGCTAGGTATTCGGCCCCGTTTCCGGGGCAGAAAGCGACTTTTTATGAACATCATCGATACCCTCGCCAAGGAGCAGCAGAAGACCGACGTCACGAAATTCAAAGTGGGCGATGGGGTGCGCGTGCATACCCGCGTGCGCGAAGGCGAAAAGGAACGGATCCAGATTTTTGCCGGGATCGTGATCGGCCGCAAAGGCACCGGAATTAACCAGACCTTCACCGTCCGCCGTATTTCCTACGGGGAAGGGGTGGAGCGCGTGTTCCCGATCCATTCCCCGCGCATCGCGAAGGTGGAAGTGGAGAAACAGGGCAAGGCCCGGCGCGCCAAGCTCAATTACCTGCGCGATCGCAAGGGTAAGGAAGCGACCGCGGTCCGCGAATAGCGGATTCTCGCTCGCAAACCGGTCCGGTCTGGTCGTAATCTGCCGTTGCGATGGCGCGCTGCGGATTCCGACACGAAAAAAAATTGCGGGCGTCGTTAGGCGTAATCCGCATCGCCGGGATCGATGAAGCCGGCCGAGGCGCGCTGGCCGGCCCGGTGGTGGCGGCGGCGGCGATTCTGCCGGAGCGTTTCCGGCACCGGAAACTGAAAGATTCCAAACAGCTCTCGCCCGAGCTGCGGGAAAAGATTTACCGCTACCTCACGAATCACACCGAGATCGTGTGGGCGGTCGGGATCGTCGACTCGCTCGAGATCGACCGGATAAACATCCTCCGCGCCTCGCACGAGGCGATGCGGATCGCGGTCGGTGGCCTGACGATTTCGCCCGAGCACGTCCTGATCGACGGTCTGCCGGTCTTTCCCTTCCCGCTCCCGCAAACGGCAATCATCGACGGCGATTGCCTGAGCCTGAGCATCGCGGCCGCGAGCGTGATCGCGAAAGTGACGCGCGACACGTTGATGCGTGAATTCTGCGCGCGCTTTCCGCAATATTGTTTCAGCCGGCACAAGGGCTACGGCACCGAGCTGCATCTCCAGAAACTCCATGAACACGGTCCTTGCCCGATCCATCGCCGCTCGTTTGAGCCGGTGGCGCAGCCGATTTTTGCTTTCTAAACCGGCCCACCTCCGCCTCGGCGCCCGCGGCGAGAAACTGGCGGCGCGCCATCTGCGGCGGAATGGGTTCAAAATCCTTTATCGCAACTTCCGCGGGCGGCAGGGCGGCGAAATCGACCTCGTCTGCCGTGAGCGCGACACGCTCGTCTTCGTCGAGGTCAAAACCCGGACGCGGGAGGATTTCGGCCGCCCGCTGGAGGCGGTCAATGCCGCCCAGCAGCGCCGGATTTCGTTAGGCGGCCTGGCCTGGCTACGTTTGTTAGGCAATCCCGATATTCTTTTTCGTTTCGACGTCGTGGAAGTGACGATCCGGGACGAGCAGCCGCCGCGGATCGAGCTGGTCCGGAACGCTTTTCAATTGAGCGAGCCTTACCTTTACTAAGCCCGCGGAGGTGGGTGCCTAACGTTACTATTTTGTGCTTCTTTTCGGGCGCATCATTTGTTATCGCGGCCTCATGAACACGATCGATAGCACTCAGGACAGCGTGCGTGGCGGAAGGGAGCAATTCACTCAGGCGATTCCGGCATTATCATCGCGGAATCGGACACGTCGGAAGTTATTTTGGGCGGTCTGCCTGGTCGCCCTGTTTGCCACCTGGGCCGGCCCGCTGCAGGCGAGCCGGACGGAGGTTCTCTATAGCTTCACCGATGGCGATGATGGCGAGTATCCCGACAGCGACGTGGCGGTCGATGCCGAGGGGAATCTCTATGGCACGTCGATTATTGGGGGACAGTTTGGCGGCGGCATCGTCTGGCAATTATCCCCCGCCGGAGAGAGCTGGAGCTTGAATGTGCTTTACAGTTTCACCGGCGGGCCCGACGGCGCGGAGCCCTACAAGGGCGTGACGCTGGACGCGGCAGGCAATCTCTACGGGACGGCAGTCACGGGAGGGTCGGGAAGTTGCGAGGGCGGTTGCGGCGTGACCTATAAGTTGACCAAGTCCGGCTCGACCTGGACCCATAGCGTGGTCCATGCCTTTACCGGCGGAGATGATGGCTCGGGCCCGGGCGCGCGGGTGGCGGTGGACAGGCACGGCACTGTCTATGGAATGACCCCGACTGCGGGTGCCAACGGCCTCGGCACGATCTACGCCGTTCGACCGAAGCCGAATGGCAGCTGGGTCTTTCGGGTCATCCATACTTTTACCGGTGGCGTGGATGGGTCATCCGGGTCGGCCGGAAAACTCGTTCTCCGCGAAGACAAAATCTACGGGACGGCCACCACCGGTGGATTGTACGGCGCGGGCATTGTTTTCCAGTTGGAACGGACAGCCGGTGAGGATTGGAATCTCACTCCGCTCTATTCCTTCCGGCCGGCACCGGATGGCGTCTTTCCTTATGGCTCTCCGCATTTTGACGGGGCAGGAAATATTTACGGGACGACCTATTACGGCGGGACATATGGGCTGGGCACGGTTTATAAGCTGTCGCCGAGCGTGGCCGGGGAATGGACCGAGGAGATCCTGCACAGCTTCCGGCCAAGCCGCGATGGCAACAGCTCGATCAGCAATCTGGTCGCGGACGCGGCCGGGAATCTCTACGGGACGACCAGCGCCGGCGGGCGCGGCCTGGGCACGATCTTCAAGCTGGCGCGGAATCCCGATGGGACTTGGACCGAGAGCATTCCGCATCGTTTCCAAGATTCGCCGGACGGCGCGCTTCCCTACACCGGGATGACGGGCGACGGCACAGGTGTTTTCTACGGCGCGACCGTCCGTGGTGGGGAGGATGGGGACGGAGCGATCTACCGGTTTACACCCTAACGAATTCGCGATCCACGGCCCTGGGCACGGCGAGGAGGGGAGACCGAAACGGGCCCGGCGCACGTTTCAGAAGGGATGGCCGAACCCGAGAAAGACGACAAGCACGAGACCAAGGCGGTGACGAGCGAACCGCAGGAGGAATTCATCGCGCCGGAGGCCCGGCCTTCGCGGCCAGAGGATCCAGTGAAGATTCCGCCCGCGAAAAAAACCGACGACTAGTGGATCGACGACGCCAGGCCGTTGTCATTCTGGCCGTAGGTCGTGGTCTTGGTTGTGGTCGTGGTGGTCGTCGGTTGTGCGCAGCTGCTGACGAGAGTGGCAACGGCGAGAACGAGGGAAATTTTCAGTAAGGCTTTCTTCATCGAAGAAGCTACGCGAGACCGGCCTCCGCTCCTAATTCCGAACAGCCGCCGCGCGGGGTCCTCCCCGCGCAAGCGGCTCGTCGGCTAAAGATTGCGACCCGGAAAAAAGTTTAAACTATTTCTCCGCGCTAGTAGCGGTAGTGCTCGGACTTGTAAGGGCCCTGCACCGGCACGCCGAGATATTCGGCCTGCTTTTCGGTCAGCGTCGTGAGTTTCACGCCGATCTTTTGTAAATGCAGTCGCGCGACTTCTTCGTCGAGCTCCTTGCTCAGGACGTAAACGCCGACTTTGTAGGTGTCTTTGTTTTTCCAGAGATCGAGCTGGGCGAGCACCTGGTTGGAGAAGGAATTCGACATGACGAAGCTCGGGTGGCCGGTGGCGCAGCCGAGATTCACGAGCCGGCCTTCCGCGAGCATGAAGATCGCGTGGCCGTCGCCGAAGGTATATTTGTCCACGCCGGCTTTGATGTTGAGGCGCTCGACGTCCTTGCGGTCGTTGAGCGGGTCGACCTGAATTTCGTTGTCGAAATGGCCGATGTTGCAGACCACGGCCTGGTCTTTCATTTTCTCCATGTGGGCGAGCGTAATGACGTCGACGTTGCCGGTGGTGGTGACGTAAATGTCGCCCCAGCCTAACGTGTCTTCGACGGTCGTGACCTGGTAGCCTTCCATCGCCGCCTGGAGCGCGTTGATCGGATCGATCTCGGTGATGACGACACGCGCGCCCTGGCCGCGGAGCGATTGCGCGCAGCCCTTGCCGACGTCGCCGTAGCCGCAGATGACCGCGACTTTGCCCGCGATCATGACGTCGAGGGCGCGGTTGAGGCCGTCGACTAACGAATGCCGGCAGCCGTAAAGATTATCGAACTTCGATTTTGTGACCGAGTCGTTGACGTTGATCGCCGGGACGAGGAGCTGATTTTGCTGCTGCATTTTGTAGAGGCGATGCACGCCGGTCGTGGTCTCTTCCGAGACGCCGCGCCATTCCTTGACCATCTCGTGCCAGCGGAACGGATTCTCGCGGTTCACTTCGAGGAGGAGATCCTTGATGCACTGCTCTTCCTTGCTCGCGCCGGGGGATTTCGCCCAGTCGCTGCCTTCTTCGAGCTGATAGCCTTTGTGAATCAGGAGCGTGACGTCGCCGCCATCGTCGACCACGAGTTGCGGACCTTTGCCGTCCGGGAACGAGATCGCCTGGTTGGTGCACCACCAGTATTCCTCGAGGCTCTCGCCCTTCCAGGCGAAAACCGGCACGCCCGCCTGCGCGATCGCGGCGGCGGCATGGTCCTGAGTGGAAAAAATATTGCAGCTCGCCCAGCGCACATCGGCGCCGAGGTCGACCAGCGTTTCGATCAGGACCGCGGTCTGGATCGTCATGTGCAACGAACCGGTCACGCGCACGCCTTGGAGCGGTTTGCCGGCTGCGTATTTTTCCCGGATCGACATCAGGCCGGGCATTTCCTTCTCGGCGATGGTGATTTCCTTGCGGCCCCATTCAGCCAGGCTGATGTCGGCGACTTTGTAGTCGTTAGTCGGAGTTTTTGTGGCGATTTTTGTGCTCATGGTTTTTAGATTTGAAAGTTACTTGGCGAGTTTTTTGAGTTCGGCGGCCTTGTCGGTTTTTTCCCAGGTGATATCGGGATCGTCTTTGCCGAAGTGACCGTAGTTGGTCGTTTTGCTGTAGATCGGACGGAGGAGATCGAGCTGCTGCACGATGTCGGCCGGCTTGAAGGAAAAGATTTTGTTTACCGCGCTCTCGATCGCTTCTTCCGGCACGGCGTTGGTCTCGAAAGTGTTGATGTTCATGCTCACTGGGTTCGGGTAGCCAATGGCGTAGGCGAACTGAATTTCACAACGCTTCGCCAGGCCGGAAGCGACCACGTTCTTCGCCACCCAGCGCGCCATGTAGGCCGCGCTCCGATCGACTTTGCTCGGGTCTTTGCCGGAGAAAGCGCCACCGCCATGACGGCCCCAGCCGCCGTAGCTGTCGACGATGATCTTGCGCCCCGTCAAGCCGGTGTCGCCTTCCGGACCGCCGGTGACGAAGCTGCCGGTCGGGTTGATCAGAAACTGCGTCTCGTCGTTCAGCATTTCTTTCGGCAACGTCTTCCGGATCACTTCCTCGATGATGAAGCTGCGGATCTCGGATTGTTTGACGTCTTTCGCATGCTGGGTGGAAACGACGACGTTGGAAATGCCGACCGGAATGCCGCCTTCGTAGATGACGGAGACCTGCGACTTCGCGTCCGGACGAAGCCAGCGCGCCTTGCCGGCTTTGCGGATGCGGGTGAGCTCGCGGCCGAGCCGATGCGCAAACATGATCGGCGCCGGCATTAATTCCACCGTCTCGTCACAGGCGAAACCGAACATCAAACCCTGGTCGCCCGCGCCCTGTTCGGCGTGGCCTTTGCCCTCGGCGTCGCTCGCATTCACGCCCTGCGCGATGTCGGGGCTCTGGCGAGTGATGATGTTTTGGATGTCGATCTTGTCCGCATGAAAAACGTCGTCGTCGTTCACGTAACCGATCTCGCGCACGGCATTGCGCACGATCGAGTCGATCGGCACGACGGATTCGAGCGATTTATTTTCCGGCAGATTCGGGATCGTGATCTCGCCGCCGACGATGACGGTGTGGCTTTTCGCGAAAGTCTCGCAGGCGACCCGGCTTTTCGGATCCTGTTCGAGACAGGCGTCGAGGACCGCATCGGAAATGGTGTCACAGACTTTATCCGGGTGACCTTCACCGACGGATTCGGAGGCAAAAATGAAACGACGAAGCATGAGAAAAAGAGTGGTTGGCTAGAGTTGAGAAGTGGTCAGACGGCTGATCGATCATATTGACCAATCATGATACGTCGATATATCGTATCTTCGTTCCATGGCGTCAACCATAAATTTCCTCCGTCTCTTGGCCGACCCGACCCGGCTCCGCTTGATCCTGCTTTTGGAAGAAGAGGAGCTTTCGGTGGCGGAGCTGCAGGATGTCCTCGGGATGGGCCAATCGCGAATCTCGAGCCACCTCGCGCAGCTCAAGCGCGCCGGCGTGGTCGAGGACCGGCGCGCGGGCAAGAATGTCTATTATGGCCTAACGAACGGGCGAAAACTCGACCCGCAGCGGGCCAAGGTGAGCGAGTTGACCCGCGCCCTCGCCCGCGAAATGCCCGAGACGCAGCGCGACCGGACCGCGCTCAAAGTCGTTCTGCGCAAACGCCAGGACAAGGCGCGCGAATACTTCGACCAGCTCGCAGGCCGCTTTGGTCGCAGCTATTGCCCGGGCCGTTCCTGGCAGGCGCTGGCCCACACCATGATCGCGCTTCTTCCGCCGCTCACCGTGGCCGATCTCGGCGCGGGCGAGGGGACGCTCTCGCAATTGCTCGCGAAAACCGCACGCAAAGTCATCGCGGTCGACAACGCGCCCAAGATGGTCGAGTTCGGCGCGCAGTTGGCAAAGAAGCACGGCTTCAAAAATCTCGAATATCGTCTGGGCGATATCGAGGATCCGCCGATCGAAAAAGAATCGGTCGATCTCGCCATCCTGAGCCAGGCCCTGCATCACGCGATCCATCCCGAGCGCGCCATTGTTGGGGCGCACCGCATTCTGAAAAAGGGCGGTCGCGTCGTCGTGCTCGATTTGCTCAGCCATCGCTTCGAGAAGGCGCGCGAACTTTACGCCGATCACTGGCTCGGGTTCAGCGAAGTGCAGTTGCACCAATGGCTCGAGGCCGCCGGCTTCCGCGACATCGAAGTGACCGTCGTGGCGCGCGAAAAAGAGAGTCCGCACTTCCAAACCGTCTTTGCTTCTGGTATCAAATGAACCGCGCAAACAACGTGTCGATTTGGCAGACTCCTTTCACTCCTCACGGCTTTACGGGTTTTTGTGTGAGTTGCGGCGGCGCAAAGTTTATCGCGTCGCGGTCGCCTACGCCGTCGCCGGCTGGCTGATCGTTCAGGTTGCAGTCACGCTTTTTCCCGTCCTCGAGTTCCCCGCCTGGGTCACGCGCCTGGTCGTGTTTTTCATCCTCGGCGGGTTTCCGGTCGCGCTCATTTTGGGGTGGGCCTTTGATTTTGGCCCGGGCGGGTTCCAGGCCACGCCGGAGCCGGCGCCCGAGGAGGAATGTCCACCCGCCTATCGCGGACGACGGAAAAATCTGTTCCTTCTCGCCTCCCTTGGCCTCACGATCTCGGTCGCGGCCGGCTATTTCTTGTTCGCGCACGGTTCCGCGCCGCGGCTCGAGAAATCGATCGCGGTCCTGCCCTTCAGCAATTTCAGCGATGACCCGCAGAATGCCTATTTCGCCGACGGCATCCAGGACGACGTCCTGACCTGCCTGGCCCGGATCAGCGACTTGAAAGTGATTTCCCGCACCTCGGTCATGCCGTATCGCGGGCAGGCGCACAACGCGCGCGAAATCGGCGAAGCTCTTGGGGTCGCGACCATTCTCGAAGGCAGCGTCCGGCGCGACGGAAAGCGGGTGCGGGTGAATGTGCAGCTCATTGATGCCTCGAACGACAAACATCTTTGGGCCCAGGTTTACGATCGCGAGCTGATCGATGTCTTCGCCATCCAGAGCGACCTGGCGCAGGAGATCACCTCGGCCCTGAGCGCAACCCTTTCCGCCGGCGAACAGAAGCGGATCGAGCGACAGCCGACGCAGAATCCCGAGGCATACCTGGCCTACCGGCAGGCCCACGAAATTTACACCCGGCCCGATCGCCGGCACGACGACCTGGCGCGGGCCGAAGCGCTTTACGAAAAGGCGATTCAGCTTGATCCAGGTTTCGCTCTCGCCCTCGCGCGCTTGTCGCAACTGCAAAGCTGGAGCTACTACGCGATCGAACCGGTCGCGGCCCGGATGCAAAAGGCGCGCACGGCGGCCGAGGCCGCGCTTCGTTTGCAGCCAGACCTGGCGGAAGCGCACCTCGCCCGAGGCCTGGTTTATTACTATATCGAACACGATTACGACCGCGCCCTGGGCGAACTGGACGTCGCGCAGCGGGATTTGCCTAACGACGCCGTGGTCTTCCGCCTTATCGCCGCGATCAAGCGGCGCCAGGGGAAGTGGGAGGAATCGACCGCCAGCTACCAGAAGGCGATCTCGCGCGATCCGAAGGATTCGATCCTGCTCGAGAATCTGGGCTGGAATTATCTCGTGACCGGCGATTACGAGCAGGCGCGGAAAGTCTTCGACCGCGCGCTGGAAATCGCGCCCGACACCTTCACCATTCGCGAGCTGCGGGCGCGGGTGGAGTTTTATGCGAAGGGCGATCTCGAGCCGATGGAGCACTTGCTCGCGAGCTGGCCGGAGAACGTCGACCCCAACGGCACGATCACCCTCGCGCGCTACAACTATCATCTTTACCGGCGCAACTACGTCGAGCTGCTCCGGATCCTCGAGCGCAGCCCGGCCGAGAAATCACGCGGCGAAACGAGCGCTCCGATTTCGAAATCGTACCTCCTCGGGACCGTCCATGCGCTCCGGCAAGAGGAGGCAAAAGCGAAGGCGCACTTCGAGGAAGCGCGGGTCAAGGCCGAGGCCGCGGTGGCTGAGAGTCCGGAGGACGGCCCGCGGCAGGCATTGCTGGGATTGGTTTACGCCGGGCTCGGCCGCTGCGACGAAGCCGTCGCGCAGGGCAGGCGCGCGGTCGAGCTCCTGCCCGAAAGCAAGGACGCGTTCGATGGGCCGATCCTCGCCGTGACACGGGCGCGGATCAGCGTCCTCTGCGGCGACTGGGAGACGGCGCTGACCCTTCTCGAGCGCTCCCGGCAAACAGTCGCCGGAGTGACGGTGCAGGAACTGCGGCACGACCCGGTCTGGGATCCGCTGCGCGGTCTTGCGCGTTTCAAGAAACTGGTCGATTCGCCCTAACGACGAAGAAATCTGGTGCCGTCGCCCGGCGGGAAACGCTTTTCGGTCGAACGCTTTGCCGGTGGGCCTTGTCTCAACGGGTAGAAAGCGCGCGCTTGCCTTTGCCTGTGGCCGGCGAGACCCTGATTTTTAAGAGGTGAATGGTTTTTTCGACGAACTGAAGCGGCGCAAAGTCTATCGCGTGGCGGTGGCTTATGTGGTCGCCGGGGGCGGCATCATTCAGCTCGCCTCGGCCGTCTTCCCGGCCTGGGAACTGCCGAATTGGGCCCTCCGCCTCACCGTTGTCCTGCTCCTGATTGGTTTTCCGCTCGCCCTTATTCTGGCCTGGGCTTTTGATGTCACCCCGGACGGAATCCGGACGACGCCGGCGCTCCCGCTCGCTCCCGGGACCCCGGTTTCGCGCCATCGCCGGCGCAACATCGCGCTTCTGGTTGGCACCAGTGTGCTCGTCTCAGCCGTGGCCGGCTTCTTTCTTTTGCCCCGGGCCGACGCGAACCGGATGGAAAAATCGATCGCCGTTCTGCCGTTCGAAAACTTCAGCGACAAGGCGGAGAACGCGCATTTTGCGGACGGCATCCAGGACGATATCCTGACCAACCTGTCGAAGATCGGCGATCTCAAGGTGATCTCGCGCACCTCCGTCATGGGGTATCGGGGCCAGCAAAAAAACGTCCGCCAAATCGGCAAGGAACTCGGCGTTTCGGCGATCCTCGAGGGGAGTGTGCGGCGCGAAGGCAACCGGGTGCGGGTCAACGTGCAGTTGATCAACGCCGCCAACGACCAGCATCTCTGGGCGGAAGATTACGATCGCGAGCTGACCGATGTCTTCGCCATTCAAACGGACCTGGCGCAGAAGATCGCGCACGAATTGCAGGCCCAGCTTTCACCGCGCGAAAAGGAACAGATGACGCGCAAGCCAACGCAGAACGGCGAAGCCTATCTGGCCTTCGTCGAGGCGCACAATCTCAACGCCGCCCTGGAAAACCGGGAGAAATTGAGGCAGGCGCAGCAGCTTTACGAGCGCGCCATCCAGCTCGACCCGAAGTTTGTCCTCGCCATCGCCAACCTTTCCATTCTCCACAGCTGGATCTACCACAGCTTCGAGCCGAGCGCGGCGGAACGGGAGTTGGCTAGAAAATATGCCGATCGGGCCCTGGAACTGGCGCCGGAGGAGCCCGAGGCGCATCTCGCGCAGGGTTTCGCGCTTTATTATGGAGCGCGGGATTTCGAGGGGGCATTGCGGGAATTCAACATCGCCAAGGAAGGTTTGCCTAACGATTTCGAAGTCTATCTTCTGATCGGCGCCATCCAGCGCCGCCAGGGCAAGTGGCAGGAATCCACCGCCAACCTGGAAAAGGCGGTCAGCCTCAGCCCAAACGATCCCTGGCCGATGCAGAATCTTTTCTTCAACTACCAAATGCAGCGCGATTTCGCGGCGGCCGAACGGGTGATCGAGCGCGCCCTCGCCGTCAATCCGAAATCCAACACGCTCTGGAAGCTCAAATCCCAACTGGCCATCGCGGCGCGCGGCGACCTCACCGTCGCGGAGCAGGGATTGGCGGAGTTCGATCGGGACCGGGCGAGCGGGGCGATGGGCGAGGTTGAGCCGGCTACGCTTGCGCAGATCATGCTCGCGAAAGCCAACATCTTTGCGCTGCGCGAAAAATATCCGGAGGCGCTCGCGGCGTTGCGCCAGATTCCGGCCGACGCGCGCGCCGGCAATTGGGAGAAGCTCAGGGAAGTCGATCTTCTCGAGGCCATCATCCTGCAAAACCTGGGCCGGACCGAAGAGGCCCACGCGGCCTTACTCCGGGCCAAAGCAGAAGCGGAGGCGGCCTTGCGCGAAGCGCCGGACGATCCCGGGCGCCACGCCGCGCTCGGCCGGATGCTGGCGCACCTCGGCGAAAAAGATGCGGCCATCGCCGAGGCGAAGCGCGCGGTCGAAATGCTTCCCGATACCGTCGACGCTTTCACCGGTCCGGATTTGAAGTTCGCCCTGGCCGAGGTCTACGTCCTGACCGGCGAAAACTCGAAGGCGATTGCGCTGCTCGACGAACTGCTCAGCCAGCCAAGTGATGTCACGGTGGCGGGCCTGAAGATCGATCCGACGATGCGCCGGCTGCGCGACGATCCGGAATTCCAGAAGCTGCTCGCGAAACATCAGCGCGGCAGTTGAGCGGGCGCTTTTCTCTCCCGCCTAACTATTCGCCAGCAGCAGTCGTCCGGTTAGATTGGGCCGGTCATGAAATACGATCTCATTGTCATCGGCGGCGGACCTGCCGGCTATGTCGGCGCCATCCGCGCCGCGCAACTTGGGAAGCGCGTCGCCTGCGTCGAGAAAGAGCGCGCCGGCGGCACCTGCCTGAACTGGGGCTGCATTCCGACCAAGTCGCTCCTCCGCAACGCCGAGCTTTTTCATCTGATGAAGCACCGCGCGGGCGATTTCGGCATCAAGATCGAGGGGCTTTCCTACGACTGGAGCAAGGTAATCAAACGCTCGCGCGACGTCTCGGATAAAAACGCCGCCGGGATCGAGTTCCTCTTCAAGAAAAACAAGATCGATTATATCCGCGGCGAAGCCTCGATGGACAAACCGGGCGAAGTGGTGGTCAAGCTCACCGACGGAAAAACCGAAACGCACACTGCCGCGAAAATCCTCGTCTCGACCGGCGTCGTGTCGCGGCCGCTTCCGGGGCTGCCCTTCGACGGCAAAAAAGTGATCGGCAGTCGCGAAGCGATGATTCTGGAGCCGCAGCCGAAGAGCATGGTCATCATCGGCGCGGGCGCGATCGGGGTGGAGTTTGCTTATTTCTACAACGCCTTCGGCACCGAGGTCACCCTGATCGAAATGCTGCCCGACATCCTCCCGGTCGAGGACAGCGAGGTCTCGCAAACCCTGCAAAAAGCCCTCACGAAACAGGGGATCAAAATTCTTACGCAGACGAAGACGACCAAAACTGAAACGACCAAAACGGGCGTGCGCGTGACGGTCGAGGGCAAGACCGCGGAAACGTCGAAGCCGAAGTCTGCCTGGTCGCGATCGGCGTCATGCCGCTTCTGCCCGGCGGAAAAGTGAAGCTCGATCTGACCGATCGCGGTTACATCAAGACCAACGATCGTTACGAGACGAGCGCGAAGGGTGTCTACGCCGCGGGCGATATCATCGGGCCGCCCTGGCTGGCGCACGTCGCGAGCTGGGAAGCGATCCAGGCTGTTGAAGGAATGTTCGACAAAATCGAGCCGCGCAAAGTCCGGGAATTTCCCGGCTGCACCTATTGCCATCCGCAGGTCGCGAGCATTGGCCTAACGGAAAGAGCGGCGAAAGAATCCGGCAAAAAATTCCGGATCGGAAAATTTCCCTTCAGCGCGAGCGGCAAGGCGCGGGCGATCGGCGAGATCGACGGTTTCGTCAAACTGATCATCGGCGAGCCGCACGGCGAGATTCTGGGCGCGCACATCATCGGCGCGGAGGCGACCGAGATGATCGCCGAGCTCGGGCTCGCGATCACGCTCGAAGCGACCTACGAAGAAATCGAGGCGACGATCCACGCGCACCCGACCCTGAGCGAGTCGGTGCACGAAGCGGCCGGCCAGGCTTTCGGTCACGCCATTCACATTTAGCGCGAAGGCCGGGGGCATCGCTGCCCCCGGCTCGAAGCAGTGCGGCGCGCTGGCCGCGCGCGGCTACTTTCGGCTGCCGACAACCAGGAGCACGATCCCGCCGGCGATGCAGAGTCCGCCCACGACCGGCCCGATCGGGATCGGGTGCTGCTCTTGTTTATTGATCTCGAGCGGCCCGAGCTTCGCCACGTTTTCTTTCGTCGTGAAGCTGGTAAATCCGCCGTAAGCGAGGGCGATGATGCCCACGACGATCAGGATGATGCCAAGAATGCCGGCCGGTTTCATGAAAAGTCGCTCTCTAAACTCCGCGCCGGCCGGAGACGAGATTGATGATCAGAACCACGATCGCGATGACGAGGAGGATGTGAATGAATCCCCCCATCGTATACGAGCTAACGAGGCCGAGAAGCCACAGCACCAACAGAATAACGAATATTGTCCACAACATAACTTTCCTCCGGTTTAGGTTTCCCTTCCTTCGTGCGCGAGCGGACACCCGCGCTTGTTTTCTAACAGGTTTTTTTTGGCGGCTTTACGCAGAGTGCGAACTTTTTGGCTCTTTGGGCGTGAAAATTGCAGTGAGAGGCGTTCATCATGCGCCCGAAAAAACTTCTCCCGTTTGTCGTCACCGCTCTGCTCTATGCTTCCGTGGCCCAGGCCGGGCCTTTTGGCAGTTGGGCCGCCCGCGGTGTCGTGGTGAACAAAACCTTTCGGCCCACGCCACTTTCGCACTCGCTCGGGGTCGATGGCATTTATCGCCTCGAATTGCGCGGGGAAGACAAGAAAGTGCGGCGCCAGATGGTGACAAAGGCGATTTTCCTGGCCTACGAGATCGGCGATAAATTCGACGAACAAGCCAGGCCCGCCGCGATCAAGGAAGCGCGCGTCGCGGCTACGCCGGCCGTGGTGGAACCGGCGCCGAAGACCCCATCGTTAGCCGACGTGATGGGGAGCGCGATTGAAACGAAGAACCGGCTGGCGAGCGCGAATTTCCCGCGCGAGATGCTGCCTGAGACGGAAGGTTTTTAATCCGCCGCGGCGGATTCCGCGAGCGCCGCTCTCACATTCCAGCGATGCCGGGTGAGGCGTTCCCGGGCGGTTGCGTAGTCACAGCCGGCCAGTTGCGCGAGCATGCGCGCGGCGCGGTCGCGCAGCTTATCGTTCGTGGCCTTGAGATCGATCATCAGGTTGCCGCGGACCCGGCCGAGCTGCGCGAGCGCGCCGGTGGAGAGAATGTTGAGCGCGACTTTGGTGGCGGTGCCGGCTTTCAGCCGAGTCGAGCCCGCGAGCAGCTCCGGGCCCGTCGGTAAATCGATCCGCAGATCCCACTCGTTAGGCAGATCGGCACTCGGCGTCTGGCAGGTGAGTAAAATGGCGCGGGCGCCGGTTGCGCGCGCCCGTTGCAAGGCTCCGCGGACAAAAGGGGTTCGCCCGCTGGCCGAGATTCCGCAGACAATGTCGGCCGCAGTCACCCCGCGCTCGCCGATCGCCCGCGCGCCGGCCGCGGCATCGTCTTCCGCGCCTTCCACGCTGCGATGGAGGGCGCTCGCACCGCCCGCCATGACGCCCTGGACCAATTCGGGCGCCGCGCCGAAGGTCGGCGGAATCTCGCTCGCGTCGAGCACACCGAGTCGTCCGCTCGTTCCCGCGCCGACGTAGAAAAGGCGGCCACCGCTTTTTAGAGCGGTCGCGATGAGATCGATCGCCTCGGCCAATTGCGGCGCCGCGGCGCGCAGTGCTTCCTGCACGAATTCTTCTTCGGTTACGAAAAGGTCGACCAATTCCCGCGGCGCCAACCGATCGAGATCGAGCGATTGCGGGTTCATTTCTTCCGTCGTCGCGAGGGCGATCTCCGTTATCGGTTTGGCCTCGGCCGGGGCCAGCACCGGCGCGCGACCGAGCGCCAGCCAGGCCGCGCCCAAGGCTGAAGACTTTTCCTCGACGAAAACGCGCGAGGTATCCAGGACCTCCTCCAATTCGCGTTCGAAGGTCGCGACGTAGATGGAATGGCCGCGGAAGAGACCGCCGAGGAGAGCGACCGGCGGCGAGGCGTAGTGGAGGCGCTGCGCAACCACCGCGGTGTATTTCGCGAGCACGCGCGCGCCCGAGCGCAGGATGTCTTTCACCTGCTCGTGGCCATCGGCGGCAGCGGCAAAAACGACCGGGGTGAGCGCGGCGATTTCCATTTTGTCGGCGGTCTGCGCCCAGCGCACGAGTTCCGTCAGTTCGTTCAGGCAAAGGGCGCGCAGGATTTCCGTCGCCAGTTCACCGCCGCGGCGATGGAGATCGTATTCGCGCAAAACCGCGCGCAGGGTTTGGACGGACAAATAATATCCGCCCCCGGCATCGCCCAGAATGTGTCCCCAACCGCCGGCCCGTTCGACCCGGTCGTCGTATCTGCCCGTGACCGAAGAGCCGGTTCCGGCGTTGACGGCAATGCCGTTCCCCGAGCCGAAGGCCGCCGCGAAACCGGACTCGCGATCGCTCCCGGCGACGATTGCGGCCTCCGGCCAGACTTCGGCGCAAAGCCGGGCCAGGTCCGCGCGATCCGCCGGGGTCCCGCAGCCGGCGAGGAAAGCGCCGACCCGATCCACCGCGCGCGGCATTTCCCGCCAAAGCTCGAGGATGCGATCCCGGGTCGTTAGGCGAAAATTCGTCGCCGGGAGCTGGCCTTCCTGGACGAGCCGCAGCGCCTCGTCCTCGGTCTCGAAGAGCGCCCAGGAGGTGCGCGTCCCGCCGCCTTCGATCCCCAGGACTCTTTCCTTTGCGTGCTCCATGGAACCGGGGAAAGTGCCGCTGCTTTTCGCTTCCGGCCACCGGAGATTGCCGATCGCGCGGCGATTTGTATGATCGCTCATGCCGGAAACCGAAGCTTCAGCGGCCAAACGCATCGCGGCTCTGCGGACGGAGATTGAGGAACACAATCGCCGCTATTACGCGGAGGCAGCGCCGACCATTTCGGATCGCGATTACGATCGCCTCTACCGCGAACTGCTCGAGCTCGAGGAGCGTCATCCGCAACTGGTCACCCCCGATTCGCCGACCCGGCGGGTGGGCGGCGGGCCGCTCAAGGCGTTCAGCCAGGTGGCGCATCGCGCGCCCATGCTCAGCCTGGACAACACCTATTCCGAGGAAGAGGTCGGCGCCTTTTACCGGCGGATGGAAAAGCTTTTGCCTAACGAGAAGATCCCGGTCGTGGTGGAGCCGAAGGTGGACGGCGTCGCCGTCTCCCTTCTCTACGAGGACGGCCGCCTGAAATACGCCGCCACCCGCGGCGACGGCGCGGTCGGCGACGATATCACGCAAAACATCCGCACCATCCGTTCTGTGCCGAAGCTGTTGAAGGGCGATGCGCCGAAGATTTTTGAGGTTCGCGGCGAGGTTTTCATGACCAAGGATGGTTTCGCGAAATTGAACGCGGAACGGAGCGAAGCCGGGCTGCCGGTTTTTGCGAACCCGCGGAACTCCGCCGCCGGTTCCCTGAAGCAGCTCGACCCGGCGATCACGGCGCAGCGCCCGTTAGGTGTGATTTTCTACGGCACCGGCGCGGTCGAGGGAATCGAGCTGACCCATCACACGAAGCTTTTCGCGCTCCTGAAAAAGCTCGGTCTGCCCTGCAGCGAGCGCTGGTGGACAGCCGATTCGCTCGAGCAGATTTTGGCCGCGATCCGGGAACTCGAGAAGGTGCGGCACGATTTCGTTTATGAAACGGACGGCGCGGTGGTGAAGGTCGATTCGTTCATCCAGCGCGAATCGTTAGGCATGACCGCCAAGTCGCCGCGCTGGGCGATGGCTTTCAAGTACGAAGCAGAGCGGGTGGAAACGAAGCTGCTCGATATCCGTATCCAGGTCGGCCGGACCGGCGTGCTCACCCCGGTGGCTGCGCTCACGCCGGTGTTCGTGAGCGGCAGCACGGTGGCGCGGGCGACGCTGCATAACGAAGACGAGATCGAGCGCAAAGACATCCGGATCGGCGACACGGTGGTGATTGAAAAGGCCGGCGAGGTGATTCCCGCCGTCGTGCGCGTGCGGACGGATCTGCGCGACGGCTCGGAGAAGAAATTTCGCATGCCCGCGAAGTGCCCGGTTTGCGGGAGCAAGGTGGTGAAGGACGAAGGCCAGGTCGCGATTCGTTGCGTGAATGCGCAATGCCCGGCGCAGTTGAAGCGGCGAGTGGAGCATTTCGCCTCGCGCGGCGCGATGGATATCGAAGGTTTGGGCGAGGCGATGGTCGAACAACTCGTGGGCAAGGAGCTGGTCCGGGAAGTGAGCGATATCTATCGCCTAACGAGCGAGCAGCTCTCCGATCTGGAGCGGATGGGAGAAAAAAGCGTGGCAAATCTCCTCGGCGCGATCGAGCGGAGCAAGCAACAGCCGCTCTGGCGGCTCCTTTTTGGGATCGGCATCCTGCATGTCGGGGTAAGCGCAGCGCGCGCCCTGGCCGATCATTTTCCGAATCTCGACGCGCTCATGGCGGCGACGCCGGAAGAATTGCAGCGCATTCCGGACGTCGGCGAAGTCGTCGGAGCCAGCATCGCGCAATTTTTCCGCGAGCCGGGCAACCGCGAGATGATGGAGAAGCTGCGTGCGGCCGGCTTGCGCCTAACGAGCGAGCCAAAAAAGGCCGCCCCGGACGATTCGAAGATCAAAGGCACGACCTGGGTCATCACCGGCACCTTGAGTCAGCCGCGGGAGGAAATCGCGGAGCAGATCGTCCAGCAAGGCGGCAAGGTGAGCGGGAGCGTGAGCAAGAAAACGACCTACGTCCTGGCGGGCGAGGATGCGGGGAGCAAGCTGGAGAAGGCGAAGAAGCTGGGCATCCGCGTGCTCAGCGAAGAAGAGTTCCGCAAGCTGTTGTAGACGCTTCGCTCTGCGAAGCGCGGGAGCAAATTCCCGCGGGCAACACAAAGCTTGGAACGGAGCCGATGCCCGCGCTTCGCAGAGCGAAGCGTCTACAACTAGCGCGGCGCGTCGAGGCGGAGCGGGACGATCGATTTTTTACCCGGGCCTAACGCCATCGCTTCCGGCTTGGTCGAGGCGGCCTGAACGTTGACGGTCAGCTTCTCGGTGCCGCGCTGCACCGTGATCGGCACCGAGTCGCCCGCGCTGATGAAAAACGAGGCGTCGATCACGTCTTCCGGCTGGTGCACCTGGACGTTGCCGACCTGGAGGAGAATGTCGCCGGGCTCCAGGCCGGAACCGGAAGCAGGCGTGTTCTCGCGAATCTGGGTCATTTCCGCACTGGAGGCGGCAGTCGGGTTTTTCGCCTCCTGCACGTCGATCCCGATCCAGCCGTGGCGGGCATCGCCGAAGCGGACGTAATCCCGCCGGATTTTTTCCGCGGCATCGATCGGGAGGGCGTAGCAGGCCGAACCGCTGTCGACGCTGCTGACGAGAAGGCCGACGACTTCGCCTTTGAAATTGAGGAGCGGCGCACCGGCCTCGCCCCGTTGCGTCGGGACGTTGACCCGCAGGTGGGTGGTGGAAAAATAGCGGCCGAGATATTTGCGATCGAACCCGGCGACCATGCCGAAGCTCGGGCGAAATGGGCAGATCGAGCGGATAACCGATGGCGACGACCGGCGTGGCCAGGCCGAGTTCGGCTGATTTCCCGATGGGCAAAAACGGAGTCGCGGCATCGATCTTGAGGAGCGCGATCCCGCTGCGCAGGTCCGCCATCAGTTGCGTGGCGGGATATTTTTTCCCCTCGAATTGGACGGTGAAATGGTTCGCCTCGCCGCCGACCGAATAGGAAGTGTAGATGGTGCCGGTCGGGTCGACAAAAAAGCCGGTCCCGGAAAGTTCGCTGTGTTCGTCGACGGCGTGAATCTTGACCACGGCGCTGCCGCAACGCTCGAAGATGGCCTTGACCTCGCGGCTGATGGCGCCGGCGGTGTCTTCCTGGGCCGGAAGGAGCGGCAGACTAACGAGAGCGATTAAACTAACGAGTCCCGCGATGCGCCCGCCTGGGGAAATCGAGCGCCGGGACCCGCTAAAAGTTGAAAGACGGCTCATAACTCACGGGTAACCGGTCGAGCACATAACGCGGGGGCGTCGAGGCTCGGTGAGTATAGGCGCTTTCATTCACTTGACGGGAGAGATCGGGCCCGAGGCTGCGGGACGAGAGCGGCGAGCTGAGGGTGAAGACATCGGGCACGCGTTCGTTCGACATCTGGTCGATCACGCTCCGATGCGAGGTGAGAGAAGAGGACTCGACCATCGCGAGGTCGCCCGCCTGCGGAGCCTGGTAGACCTTGAGCGAGACGACCGCGGCGCAGACCACCACCGCGGCGACGGCCGCCGGGTAGGAAGTAAGCGAGGGGATGTTGAAGCGGAAAAGCGAATCGGAAAGACGCTGCCACATCACGCTCCAGACCGGCTGGCGAAGAAGCTCGTCGCGCTGGCGACGATGAAATTCGTGGAGAAAATTTTCGAAGTATCCGGGCGGCGGCTGCTCATACTTTTTCAAGCGAAGCAATGTGCCGATGTCGTTTTCGTCGAAGTTGTCCATGCGTGCTGCGAGTTTTAACCAACGGGGTTTTTGCGGAATTCGTCCAGATAATTTTGTAGTTGGCGATTCGCGTAGAAGAGCCTTGATCGCACTGTTCCTTCGGAAACGCCAAGAATTTTACTGATTTCGGCGTGTGGCATTCCTTGAATATGAAACATGGTGACGACTGCCCTGTGTTCATCAGACAGCTTCATCATCGCCTCGTTCAATCTTCGCTGGAGCTCGGAAAGGTCCGCTTCCCGGACCGGGCTGGTCGTCGAAGTGAGCTCGATAAATTCCTTGTCGTTTTGGATCGCGGCGTCGACGTCGTCCAGGCTGAGGTGATAACGGCGGCCGCGCTTCTTCAGGAAGTTGAGCGTCATGTTGACCGCGATGGTGTGGATCCAGGTATAGAAGGACGATTTGCCCCGGAAACCACTGATCGCGCGGTAGGCCTTGGCGAAGACATCCTGGAGCATGTCGTTCGTGTCCTCGTGGTTCGAGGTCATGTTGTAGACCAGGCCGTAGAGGCGGGGAGAATATTTCACGACAAGCTCGTCGAAGGCCGCGGCGTCTCCCGATTGGGCACGCGCGACGAGCGGCTGATCTTCGTCGATTCGCGGTTGATCCATCGGCTCCCGGCTACGTTTAGCACGCGCCGGGGCCGGCGACGATAACAAATCGGTTAGGCGGCGGGGGGCGGGTAAGGCAACAGCGGGCGTCATCGTTTAGCGACGGTCGCGCACGGAAAGGAGCCAGAGAAGGTTGCCGAGGGTGGCGATGAAGGCGGCCACGTAAGTCCAGGCGGCGGCATTCAGGACTTTGCTGACGCCGACGGCTTCGGTGCCGGGTTGGATGATGCCCATTTGCCCGAGGATAATTTTCGCCCGGCGCGAAGCGTCAAATTCCACCGGGAGCGTGATGAGCTGGAAAACGAGGAGCGCAAGATAGCAATAAATGCCGATCGTGATCAGCCCGGTGATGTGGAAAAAGATCCCGCCCATAATCGCGAACGGGAGAATGCGCGACGCAATCGAAGTGATCGGCACGATGGCCATGCGCGCCTTGAGCGGGGCGTAGGCCTTGGCGTGTTGAATGGCATGACCGCTTTCGTGGGCGGCGATGCCGAGAGCGGCGACCGACGGGGTGTTGTAGACGTTGCTCGAAAGACAGAGGCGCTTTTTCGTCGGGTCGTAGTGATCGTCCGAGGTAGTCGTTGATCTCCAGCACCTCGACGTCGCGAATGTTGGCCGCCTGCAAAATCTCGCGGGCCGCTTCCGCGCCGGTGATGTTGGAAGAAGCCCGGACCGCTCCCCATTTCTTGAACGCGCCGCTGACGCGAAATTGCGCCCAGAGCGCGATGAGCAAGGGGATGCCGACGAGAATCAAATAATTGGAGGAGAAAAGCATACCGCTACCATAACCGTAAGTGTCGTACATGTAGATGGGTAAAATGAGTCGTTGGTTTAGACGCTTGAAGGCGCGGGATGTTCATTTCGCGAATTTGGCTGACGGCTTGTAGACGCTTCGCTCTGCGAAGCGCGAGAGTTGCTCCCGCGGCGAAACCCACCCCCGCGTCTCCCAGAGGGAGACGTCTACAGGAAGCGAAGTTGCTCCCGCGGCGGAACGGAAGCCCGCGTCTCCCAGAGGGAGACGTCTACAACAACAAGAGCGAGCGGCTAACACCGGCTACGCGCCGGCATTTACAACTCCAGCTTGTTCTCGAAACGCGAGAGCATGCGGATGCCTCGCTTCGTGAGCGCGACCACGTCTTCCGTCCGCACTCCGCCGAGCCCCGGATAATAAAGCCCGGGCTCCACCGTGAGCACCTGGCCCGTCTTGAAAACCGTTTTTTGAAACCGCGGATGTTCGTGAATTTCCAGGCCGAGCCCGTGCCCGGTGCCGTGGAAAAATCCCGTCTGGCGCCCCTCGCGCACCTCGGTCGGGTAACCCTGGTCGGTGAAAAATTGCTGGATTTCCTTGTGCAGTTTAAGCCCATCGACGCCCGGCTTCATTTTTTTCAAGGCCAGCGCCTGGCCAGCATTGACGGTTTCCCAAAGCTTGCGCTGTTCCTCGCTGGCGCGGCCGCGCACGACCGTGCGCGTGAGGTCGCCGAAATAACCGCTCGCCGCGGCGCGGGGGAAAATATCGATGATGATCAGGCTGTTCGCTTGCAACGGCCCGTGGCCGCGCTCATGCGGGTCGCAGGCCTGGTCGCCGCCAGCGACGATCGTGTTCGCGGGCAAACCACCGGCGCGTAAAACCGCGGTGTCGATCTCGGCCCGGAGCAATTCCGAGGTCAGGACCTGGCCCGACCATTCCAGCTTTTGTCCCTTGCCCGGCTTCGCGCGCTTGAGCACAGCGATCCCACGCGCCATCCCGGCTTCGGTGATCTCAAGCGCTTTGCGCATGAGGCGCAGTTCGGACTCCGACTTCGCCTCGCGCGCCGGCCAGAAGAGCCCGTTGCTCGGCTGGAGGCGGATTTTTTTCGACTCCAGTTCGCGCGCGTAACCGAGCGGAAAATTCGCCGGCACGACCGCGGAGCGGACTTTCTTTTTCGCGAGGAAATGGGCGAGGACTTTTTCGTAGGCGGGCGCCTTGCTGCTCTTTCCCTGCACTTCTTTTTCAAAAGCGCTGTAAGGCAAAAACTCGTCGGCCTCCGCTTGTTTGCGCCCGCGATCGATTTCGAGATCGCTCAGGACCAGGGTGCGCTTCCCGTTTTGCTCGAGGAAAATAAAGGGGTCAGGGGCGAAGAAGCGCGTCGCGTAAAGCATGTCCGCATCGTTCTCGCTCGCGGCCACGATGAGGCGGGTTTGGTCTTTGGATTTCATACTCTGTTTCTTCGCACGACCAACTGCCGGCGCAAGATCCAGTGCAGGAGCCAAAGCAGGATCAAACTCGACCCGAGGAGGATCGCGGTATTGAAGGCGAAGACGCTGACGGTGGTGTTGAAGTAGCGCTTCTTCGCGCCGAAAAAGACGTTTGGTTTTCCGCCCCGGCGATAGTCGTTTTGTTCCATCTCCGCGTTCGCGATCAGGTCGGAGATCTTCTGGTTCACGTAAAGCTGTTCCGCGGTGATCGGGCCGTTCGCATTCTTGAAGGCGGCACGCTGGAAAGCGGTTTTCCCGCTCAGGACGCGGTCGATCAGGCCCAGGTACTGTTTGAGCTCGCGGGTGGTGCCGGCTTCCAGGCCAGAGAGAACCGCGAGCGTCTCCTTGAGGTCGTCGAGCCGTTTGGGATCGCCCGGATTGGACTCGCGCCGGACCACGATGGCGTCGATTTGCCGCTGCGCCTCTTCCTGGCGTTTCGTGAGCGGATTCAATTTCGCCTGGGCCACGACCAGCTCTTCGTAAGACCAGCGCATCGCGACAAATTCGCAGATGAAGGGAACCTGGAGGCGGCTGTCCATCTTGCTCGTTTCATCGCTGTTCGGATGTTCCTGGAACCAGCGCGAGAAAGTGTAGACCAGCCCGAGGTTCCGATTCATGTCCTCATACTTGATCATCGCGCCGCCCATGATGATCTGCGGAATGAGGACGAGCGGGACAATGTTGGCGGCCGTTTTCGGGTCGGCCACGAGCGAGGAGATGACCAAGCCTAACGAGATCCCGCTCATCGCGGTCATGAAGACGATCGCGAGATAGGACCAGAACATGCCGCGGATCTCGAGCAGGTAATTTCCGATCAGAACGAAGAGGATGCACTGCACGAGGGCGAACACGCCTAACGAGATCGTCTTGGCGAAGACGTAATAGCTCAGGCGGACGTTGAGGTTGCGCTCGCGCTGAAGGACGGCGCGGTCGCGGATGATGTCGTCGGCGCTATTCGTCAGGCCGAGGAACATGGCCACGATGAGGGTGAGGAAAAGATAGGTCGGGATGTGGTAGGCGGAGGCGAAATCGTAACTCCCGCTGTCGGAATAACGCAGGATGGTGGCGATGAGGATGGCGAGGAAAGGGGCGACGCCGATGGTGATGATGAGGTTGGCGCGGTTGCGCAGCTTGCTTGTGAAAGCGCGCCGCAAAAGGGTGCGCAACTGCGTCCACTCGTCGTGCCAGCGAATCGGCTCGCGCACTTTGCGCGGCGGCTCCGGCGGCAGCGGCAGCACCGGATCGCGCCGCAACGGCACCTGTTTCACGTCCTGGATGAGGCGAAAGGCCTCGTATTTGTCGCGCCAGAACTCCGGCGAATAACGCCGCGCCGGCATGAGCTGGCCGCGATTGTTTTCCTCGTAAATAATGTCGCCGCTGAGGTCGCGCAGCGGCGTCTCGAGCACGTCGAAGATGAACTCGGGCCGGGTCGTGCCGCAGGCGGCGCAGGCTCCGAGATCGGCGCCGAATTGGTGCTGATGTTCCGCTTCCGCGAAATAGCGCAGCATGTCGGTCGGGGTTCCGAAGAAGACGAGGCGGCCGCCTTTATCGAGCAGGATCGCCTTGTGAAACATCTGGAAAATTTTCGAGCTCGGCTGGTGAATTGTGACGACGATAATCTTGTTGTGCGCCATCCCGCGGATGATCTCGATCACGTGCTCCGAGTCTTTTGAGGACAGACCCGAGGTCGGCTCGTCGAAGAGGTAAACGTCGGCCGAGCCGATCATGTCGAGGCCGATGTTGAGCCGTTTGCGCTCGCCGCCGCTGAGGGTTTTTTTCACCGGGCTGCCGACGATGCTGTCGCGCCGTTCGCTTAATCCGAGCTCGATCAGTTTGCCCTCGAGCCGCCGGGTGCGATCGCGCCGGGAAAGGTGCGGGGAACGGATGGCGGCGGCGAACTGGAGGTTTTCCCCGATCGTCAGGTGCTCGTCGAAGGCGTCGTCCTGCGGGATGTAACTGACGTAGCGCTTGAGCGCCTCGAGGTTGTCGTAGAGCGGCTGGCCGTTGAGCAGGATCTGGCCGCGCGTCGGCTGCAACTGGCCGCCGAGAACGCGCATCAGCGTGCTTTTGCCCGAGCCGCTCGCGCCCATCACGCAGACCATCTCGCCGCGGTTAAGGGCGAAGCTGATCCCTTCGAGCGCGATGTCGCTGTTGCTGAAACGGTGGCTGCCGTCGACCACTTCGAGGCTGCGGATGATGTTGCGTTCTTCCTCGATGATCCGTTCCGAAAAATCGCAGCGCAGGAATTGACCAACATCGATCCGGATGGTGTCGCCGTCGGTCAGGGGCGCGGTCGAGCGGACAGCGAGGTCGCCGACCATGATCGGGCGATCGGCTTCGAGCACTTCGAGGACACCGACGCGTTTGTCGTAGTCGCAGGAAATCTTGAGCAGGACGTCGCCCGCCGTGCCGGGTGAAAGCAGGATGTCGTCTTCCTCGAGCAGGCTCGGATTGTTCGAGACGAGGTATTCCGACTTCGAGGCCTTAAGCTGGAAACGTCCGCCCAGCGCGCGGGCCCGCCGCCGCAGGTCGAACAGGTCCATCTCGGTGTCGTTATAAAAAACGATCCGGTCATCAAGCGAAGCCTCGACCAGGGTGTTGGCCTTGAGCCGGACGCCATTCAGTTTCGCGCGCACATCGCGCAGGGCCTTCACTTGAACCTTGAGACCGAAGGTGACCTCGAGCGAACTTTCGCGCGTTCGCGAGCGTTCCAGTTCGACCTCGTCCGAGTCCTTGTTCACCCGCACGAAAATTTGCGGGAGCGAGACGTTTTTCTTGGCGTTGAAATAGGTCGCGAGATCCTGGAACGAGAGCACGTAATCGCCGATCAGAATGCGTTGCCCGGGATAAATCCGGCAGAAACCGCCGCGCGCCAGCGGCCGGCCGCGGACGGAGACCGACTGCGAGCTGTAATTCTTGAGCAGAATCAGATCGTGATAACGAAACGCGAGCAGCCGGTCGGTCCCGGTCAGGCTCTTGATCGTGATATCGGCCGCGCCATTTGCGCCGAAGGAAATCGCCTCCAGCGGAGAAGCGCCGCGCTGGTAAACCTGCTGATCGGAATCCTCCGAGGCGTTCAGTTGGTAAACAATATCGATCGCCTGCGCCGCCATCCCGAGCTGCGACATGAACGAGTAAAACGCGACGACCTGGTCCTGTTTCAGGCCGGCCTGGGAAATCAGGTCGTAAAGCTGAACCCCGAGCATGATCTTGCGATCCGCGCTGAGGGAGGCCGCGAGCTTCTGCGCCATGGCGGAGAGATCCTGCTGCTCGTAGAGCGCCTGCCGGAATAGCATCCGCAACTCCGAATAAACCGCTTCCGGATAATCGTAACGCAGGAAACCGAGGCTGGAGTCGATCTCTTCCTCGAGCAGAACACCGTCCGCTTTCGAGAAACTGGCCAGCACCTGAATGAGGAGCGGGAGCAGGTTTGGGCCCTCCGCGACACTGCGCGGTTTGCGCATCGCGCGCCGCATCCAGCGCCGGCCCCGGCGCCGCCAGCGATAAGCGAGGGGCGTGACGAGTTGCACCGCCCGATCGATTTTATCCGCAAAACTAGGCACAGGTTCGGACATGGCTGATCAGCGGCCAAGGTAAGTCTGAGGCACGATTGGTGCAATGAGGCGGCGCGGGTCCTGCTTTTGCAATGCCAGAGGCTTCATGATAATTTTCGCGCTTACGCCTCTCCTAGCGTAGCATTTTCTATGGCTCAGCCCGATCGCAATTCGCAAAAAGATAACAAACGTGGTGGCGACCCGAATTTTAATTGGCGGGGCGTCATCCTTTTCGCGATCGCGTTTGCCCTGATCGGCCTGGCCGTTCTCTTCCGTGGCGGCACCGGTTACGGCACCGAAGAAGATGTCCCCTACAACCGCTTCCTCGAGCTCCTCGAAAACAAGCAGGTCGTCAACGATCCGAAGTTTCCGCTCCGCCTCGTGGTCGAGGAAGGCCGGCCGACCCAGACCATCCGCGGCGCTTACTCGCGTCCGGGCGTGGGCTCCGCCGCCGCCCAGCAGGTTCCGTTTCGGACTACGATTTATCTGAATTTCACCACCGATCTGCAGGAGAAACTGGACAAGGCCGGGATGCCAATTGCGATCCGGACCGAGTCGAACGTTCTCGCCCAGGCGGTCATCGGCTTTGTCCCGATCGCGCTCTTTCTGCTCATTCTCTATTTCCTCTTCCGCCAGCAGATCCGGATGGCGGGCAAAGGCGCGCTCAATTTCGGCAAGTCCAAAGCGCGCATGCTGGCGCGGGATAAAAACAAAATCACCTTCAAAGACGTCGCCGGCGTCGAGGAAGCGAAGGACGAAGTCCAGGAGCTGGTCGAGTTCCTGCGTGACCCGAAGAAGTTTCAGAAACTCGGCGGCCGGATCCCGAAAGGCGTGCTCCTCGTCGGACCTCCGGGCACCGGCAAGACCCTGCTCGCGCGCGCCATCGCCGGCGAAGCGGACGTGCCATTTTTCTCCATCAGCGGTTCAGACTTTGTCGAAATGTTTGTCGGCGTCGGCGCGAGCCGGGTGCGCGATATGTTTGAGCAGGGCAAGAAATCCGCCCCCTGCATTATTTTCATCGACGAAATCGACGCGGTCGGTCGCCATCGCGGACACGGCGTCGGCGGCGGGCACGACGAACGCGAGCAGACGCTCAATGCGCTCCTCGTCGAGATGGATGGTTTCGATACCCAGGAAGGCGTCATCATTATCGCGGCCACGAACCGGCCCGACGTGCTCGACCCCGCGCTGCTGCGTCCGGGTCGTTTCGATCGCCAGATCACGGTCAATTTGCCCGACGTGAAAGGCCGCGAAGAAATTCTCCGCGTTCATTCCAAGAAAGTGAAACTGGCCGAAGGCGTCGACATGGGCGTCGTGGCCCGCGGCACGCCCGGTTACTCCGGCGCCGAGCTGGCCAACGTCATCAACGAAGCGGCGCTCCTCGCTGCCCGTCGCGGATTGAAGGGAATCACTCTCTCCGAGCTCGAAGAAGCGCGCGACAAGGTGCGCTGGGGCAAGGAACGCCGCAGCCTCGCCTTGAGCGAAAAGGAAAAGACCAACACCGCTTACCACGAAGCCGGCCACGCTCTCCTGCTTGAGATGCTGGAGTTCACCGAGCCGCTGCACAAGGTCACGATCATCCCGCGCGGGCCGTCGTTAGGCTCGACCATGTGGCTGCCCTTGGAGGACAAGTACACCCAGCGCCGGAACGAATTGCTCGACGACCTCGTCGTCAGCATGGGCGGACGCGTGGCGGAAGAAATTGTTTTTGGCGATGTCACCAGCGGCGCCCGCGGCGACATCCAGATGGCGACCCGGCTCGCGCGCAAGATGGTCTGCGAATGGGGCATGAGCGAAAAGATGGGCATGGTCGAGTACGGCGAGCATGAGGACTACGTTTTCCTCGGCCGCGATATTTCGCGCGCTCGTGATTACAGCGAAGCGACGGCCGAGCAGATCGACACCGAAGTGCGCAAGCTGGTCGACGATGCCTACGCCCGGGCAAAGGATATTCTGACCGAACACCGCGCCAAACTCGAAGTCATCGCCAAGGCGCTGCTCGAGTTCGAAACTCTTGATGGCGCGCAGATTCGCGAAGTGATCGAGCACGGCCGCCTGCTCAATCCGCCGCCCGGCCCGCCCCCGAGTTCCGGGAGCAAACTCGCGCCCGAGAAACCGCCCAAGCAAGTCGTGTTGGCGCCGGACGTGGCTCCACCGCTGGGTGGTGGTTTGAGCGGCGCTCCGGCCTAGCTCCGGCGGCGTCGTAGCGGCGGTTTGCAACCGCCGAACCTCCTCTTCGTGCAAGCGGACCTCGGCGGTTTCAAACCGCCGCTACGATCGGAGACGACCTTTGCGCATCCAGCGTTCGTATTGCTTGCGTGGCCACCGCACGCAAGATCAGCCTGGAAAAGAAAAAAATCGCCGATCTCGAGATCGTGACCGATCCGGAAGAAGCGGCTGAAGAAGCGGGGCTGCGCTACGTCACCGATGACAAACCGGGTTACAGCCGGAAGAAGCGCGGGAAAAAATTCGTCTATTTCGACACCGAGGGAAAAGAGATCCGCGACGAAGCGCGCATCCTGCGCATCAATCGCCTGGCCATTCCGCCGGCCTACACCGACGTCTGGATCTGTCCCTCGCCTAACGGGCACCTCCAGGCGACCGGACGCGACGCTCGCGGACGCAAACAGTATCGCTACCACGAGCGCTGGCGGGAGGAACGCGACGAAAACAAATACGAAAAAATGGTCATCTTCGCCCAGGCCCTGCCGAAGATTCGCCGCCGGCTGAACAAGGACCTGAAGCAGCGCGGTCTGGCGCGCGAGAAAGTGCTCGCGACCGTCGTGCAACTGCTCGAGCGCACCTTCATCCGCATCGGGAACGAGGAGTACGCCAAGGAAAACAAGTCCTTTGGCCTAACGACGATGCGCAACCGCCACGTCGAGGTCAAAGGCGCAACCGTCCGCTTCCGTTTCCGGGGCAAAAGCGGTAAGGAACACGACATCGACACCGAGGATCGCCGGGTCGCGAAAATTATCCGGCAACTGCAGGAACTACCCGGGCAGGAAGTCTTCCAATACCTCGACGAAGAGGGCGAGCGACACCTCGTCACCTCGGACGACGTGAACGAATATCTGCACGAAATCACCGGCGAAGAATTCACCGCAAAAGATTTTCGGACCTGGGCCGGAACGGTGATGGCGGCGATGGCGCTGAAGGCGCAGATCGCGTTTGAAAATAAATCGCAGGCCAAACAGAACGTGAAAGCAGCCATCGGCGCCGTCGCCAAGATGCTCGGCAACACCCCCACTGTCTGCCGGAAATGCTACGTCCATCCCGCCGTGCTCGAGACCTACCTCGATGGAAACCTGATCGAGGGATTAAAGAAGCAGACCGAAAAAACGCTCGAGGAATCGTTAGGCGATTTGCGTTCGGAGGAGGCCGCGGTCCTTTCCTTTCTGCAGGAACGGCTGGCCAAAAGTTAGGACGGGCGGAGCGTTCCAGCGTTGACTTGGCGGGCCACCCGGGGATCAATCTCCTCATGGAAACCGCCGCTGATTTCCGGATTCGCCTCGCCCAGCGCGAGGATGTTCCCACCATCCTTTCCCTCATCCGCGAACTGGCGGAGTACGAGCGCGCACCTAACGAAGTCATCGCAACCGAGGATCAGCTTCGGGAAAATCTGTTCGGGGCGCACCCCGGGGCGGAGGTCCTGCTCGGCGAGGAAGCGGGCAAGCCGGTCGGTTTCGCGCTTTTCTTTCACAATTTCTCGACCTGGATGGGCCGGCGCGGGCTTTACCTGGAAGATTTGTTCGTCCGCCCCTCGGCCCGGGGCAAGGGTTACGGCCGCGCCCTTCTCGTTAGGCTGGCGGAGCTGGCGCAGGCGCGGGATTGCGGCCGGATGGAATGGGCGGTGCTCGATTGGAACAAGCCGGCGATTCAATTTTATCTCAAGCTGGGGGCCCGGCCGAACGAGGAGTGGACGATCTATCGGCTGACCCGCGACGGGATCGCGCGGCTCGCGCAAGGATGAAGAAAAAGCGGCCGAAAAAGACGCCGGCGCTGATCGAGGATTATGCCTTTGTCGGCGACACCCAGAGCGGCGCGCTGATCAGCCGCCATGGCTGCGTCGACTGGCTCTGCCTCCCGCGCTTCGACTCCGGGGCCTGTTTCGCGGCCTTGTTAGGCGAGAAGGAAAACGGCTCCTGGACCCTGACCCCGCAGGGCAAAATAAAGAAGTGCGAACGCCGTTATCGCGGCGACACGCTCATCCTGGAAACGGATTTGCACACCAGCGAAGGCGCTGTGCGCTTCATCGATTTCATGCCGCCGCGCGGGGATAACCCCGACCTCGTGCGCATCATCGAAGGCCTCTCCGGCAAGGTGAAAATCCAGATGGAATTGATCATCCGTTTTGATTACGGCTCGATCGTGCCCTGGGTGCGGCGGCGACACGGCGGCCTTGAGGCCGTGGCCGGGCCGGATGCGCTCCTCTTGCACACTCCGATCGAGACCCATGGGGAAGATTTAAAGACGGTAGCCGAGTTCACCGTCGCGAAAGGAGACCGCGTGCCTTTCGTCCTGACCTGGTTTCCTTCCTACGAAACGCCGCCGCGCGAAATTAATCCCGAGCATGCGCTCCGCGACACGGAGAATTTCTGGAACGACTGGTCGCGCCGCTGCACCCATCGCGGTCCCTGGCGCGACGCGGTCGTTCGTTCCCTCATTACCCTGAAAGGGCTGACCTACGCCCCGACCGGCGGAATTGTTGCCGCCCTAACGACCTCGTTGCCGGAGGAAATCGGCGGGGTGCGCAATTGGGATTATCGCTTCTGCTGGCTGCGCGATGCGACCTTCACCCTCTTCTCGCTCCTTGCCGCCGGCTACCAGGAGGAAGCCAAAGCCTGGCGGGAATGGCTTCTGCGCGCGATCGCGGGCAGCCCTTCCCAACTCCAAATCATGTACGGGGTGCGCGGCGAGCGGCGCCTGGTCGAACTCGAACTTCCCTGGCTGAGCGGTTACGAAGGTTCCCAGCCGGTGCGCCAGGGCAACGCCGCGGCCGAGCAGTTTCAGATTGATGTTTTCGGCGAGGTCGTCGACGCCATGTACCAGGCGCAGCACGCCGGGCTCGAGACGAGCGACGCAGATTGGCGAATGCAGGTCGCGCTCCTCCATTTTCTCGAATCGAAATGGTCGCAGCCCGATGAGGGGATCTGGGAAGTCCGCGGCAAGTCGCAACAATTTACCCACTCCAAGGTGATGGCGTGGGTGGCGTTCGACCGCGCGGTCAAGCTGGTCGAGAACTTCCACTGCGCGGGGAACGATCATCTCGCGCGCTGGAAAAAACTGCGCGACAAAATCCATCGCGAAGTCTGCCGCAAGGGTTACCACCCGAAGAAAAAGGCTTTTACCCAGACCTATGGCTCGACCGCGATGGACGCGAGTGCGCTCATGATCCCGCTCGTCGGGTTCCTGCCGCCGAATGACGAGCGCATCCTCAACACGATCGCCGCGGTCGAACGCGATCTCTTGCAGGACGGTTTCGTTCGGCGCTACCTGCCGGACGAATGCACGATCGACGGCCTGCCCGGGGGCGAAGGCGTCTTTTTGCCCTGTTCCTTTTGGCTGGCCGATTGCCTGCACCTGACCGGGCGAAAAAAAGAGGCGCGGCGACTCTTCGAGCGCCTGCTCGATCTGCGCAACGACGTCGGCCTGCTCGCGGAGGAATACGATCCGAAGGCAAAGCGACAGCTCGGGAATTTTCCGCAGGCCTTCACCCATGTCGGCTTAATCAATACCGCCCAGGCTCTCGGCGAGGAACCCGGCACGGCGATCGGCCAGCGCGTCGGCGCCTGAACATTTTCCGGCGTCGCTCCTGGGCCTCGCGTGGCGAGGAGGCTGCGGCCGGCCTTAAGATCTAAACTTCGGGAGACGGTTGGAAGCGTGCGCACAGCCGATTCTTTTGCATCATGGCGAATTCGATCGAGATCATCCTCAACGCTGGCTCCGGCTCCCACGAAGCGCAGGATTCGCGGGAGATCCTGGAGAAAGTTTTTCGAGAATCGGGGAGATCGTTTGGCATTTCGGTCGCGAAGGGAGAAGAAATCGGCCGGCTCGCGCGGGAAAAGGCCGGGAGCGATTGCGAGGTCCTCGTCGCCGGCGGGGGCGACGGCACAATCTGCGGGGTGGCGGAGGCGGCGCGCGAAAAGGGCAAGACCCTGGGCGTCCTTCCGCTCGGGACCTTCAATTATTTCGCGAAGAATCTCGGGATCCCGCTCGAGCTGGAAGAAGCCGCGCGGGTCATCCTGGAGGGGGAGCCGGTCCGCGCTTCGGTCCTCGACCTGGATGGGCGCCTGGTGCTGAACAACAGCAGCATTGGGATTCATCCCGCGGTGCTGCTGACGCGCCGCAAAATGTATCGGCGCTGGGGCCGGAACCAGTTGAGCGCATATCTTTCGGTTATCATGACCGCGGCCCAGCCGCCGCCGCGTTTGCGCGTGCGCCTGGCGACCGACGAAGGCGAAGTGGTACGCGAAACTCCGCTGGTCATGATCTGCTCCAATGCCTTCCAGATGGAAGCCTTCTCCCTCGCCGGGAAGGAATGTCTGGCGGAAGAAAAATTTGCCCTCTACGTGGCCCGGATGGCAGGCCGCGCGACCATCCTCCGTCTCGGTTTGCGGGCGCTCTTCCGGTGTTTGCGCCCGGGGGTCGATTATGAAGTCATCTGCGCCTCGGATGTTACGATCGAAACGCTCCGGCGCCGCCGTTTGCGGGCGGCAGTCGACGGGGAATTGGAGAGGTTGGAAAGCCCGATGCGTTTTCGCGTCGCGCCCCGCCAGCTCAGTGTCCTCGCGCCACGGGAGAAACCGGGCGAGTGAGGACGTTGCTCCATCTCTCGGATCTGCATTTCGGGCGAGTGGACGCGGCGTTAGTTGAACCGTTGCTCACGGCCGCGCACGCCTTCGCGCCGGACCTGGTGGTTATTTCAGGCGATTTCACCCAGCGAGCGCGGCGGAGGGAATATCGCGCGGCGCGAACTTTTCTGTCGCGCATGCCGAAGCCGCAATTGGTCGTCCCGGGCAATCACGATATCCCGCTCTGGGACGTGGTTCGCCGGTTCGTTAGTCCGCTGGGGCGTTATCGCCATTACATTTCGCCGGACCTGATGCCTTTTTACGAGGACGATGAGATCGCGGTCCTCGGGATCAACACGGCGCGCTCCCTGACGAGAAAATATGGCCGGATCAACCAGCGACAGGTGGCGGAGGCCGGGCAGGCTCTGGCCCGCGCCCGGCCCGAGGCGGTGAAAGTGGTCGTGACTCATCATCCCTTCGATGTCCCGGCCGGCTCGCACAGCCGTCTCGTCGGGCGGGCGGTGATGGCGATGGAAGGCCTGGCCCGCGCCGGAGTCGATCTCCTTCTGGCCGGTCATCTGCATTTGCATCATACCGGGCTGACCGCCCAGCGTTATCAAATCGAGGGTCACTCCGCCCTCGTGGTGCAGGCCGGCACGACCATCTCCACTCGCGGCCGGGGGGAAGCCAATTCCTTTAACGTGCTCCGGATCGAACGCCCGGCGATCACGATCGAGCACTACACCTGGTCGCCGGAGGCAAACGTCTTCATCGAAGAACGGGTCGAACGATTTGTCCGCGGCCCGGACGTTTGGACCCGCGCGACCTAGCTGCTACGGCCTGACGAGAATAGGCCACGGGGAATCACGCGCCTGCCTGGCTGTTTCGGTACAGCAAAAATCTTCCCCCGGGGATAAACCCGGAGGAAGATTTGCGTTAAGAAGTTAAGCTTGGATTACGGAGTCGGGGCCGCCTCGGTCGTCGTGGTCGACTCCGTGGTGCCTTCGCTCATTGCCGGAGTCATCGTTGCCATTGGCGTGGATTCCGCCGGGGCGGTCGTGACCGTGGTGTTGTTGTTGGTCGTCGTATCGGCGGCGGCCGGAGGATTCACGACAGTCGTGTTGTTCTCGGTCGTCTCCGCGGGCGATGCCGCCGGTGCAACAGTTTCAGTTTTTTGTTCGCACGCCACGAGGAGCGCAGCGCTAGCCAGGATGCAGATGTATTTCTTCATAAGGTTATGGATGAGTGCCCACGTTGGGTTAACTATTGATTCGGGGCAAGCGAAGTTTTCGGACCTGCAGCAATTAATTTTTTGGCCGGGAGCGCCGAAAATCCCCGGCTAAGAAGGAAATGCACCGCCTGCGTGTGCTTGAAAAGGGGGCTCAAATTCCATCCCGTGGGCTTCGGCCACGGCGCGGTGGGTGAGCCGGCCGTCCATCGTGTTGATGCCGCCGAGCAGCGCCGGCTGGCGTTCGCAAGCTTCCTTCAACCCGAGATCGGCCAGAAGCTCGACGTAGCGATAAGTAATGTTCGTTAGTGCCTGGGTCGCGGTCCGGGCGTAGGCCGCCGGCATGTTGGCGACGCAATAATGGATGACCTCTTCCTCGACATAGACCGGGTCGAGGTGGGTCGTCGGTCGCGATGTTTCCACGCAGCCGCCCTGGTCGATCGCAATGTCCACCACCACGCTCCCCGGCCGCATCTGGCGCAGCATGTCGCGCGTGATGAGCTTGGGCGCCTTCGCCCCCGGGACGAGCACGGCGCCGATGAGCAAGTCGACCGTCGGCATTAACTCCGCCAAATGCGCCTCGCTCGAATAAAGCGTGTGCGCGGAATGCATCGTGATATCGAGGAAACGCATCCGTTCCAGGTCGACCTCGAGAATGGTGACGTCGGCGCCGAGGCCGGTCGCCATGCGCGCGGCGTTCACGCCCGATGTGCCGCCGCCCAGCACCACTACTTTGCCCGGGAGCACGCCCGGCACGCCGCCGAGCAGGACGCCGTTGCCGCCGTTATGCTTCGCCAGAAAATAAGCGCCCATCACGACCGACATGCGCCCGGCAATCTCGCTCATCGGTTCGAGCAACGGCAGGCGGTTTCCCACCTGGATCGTCTCGTAAGCCACGCCGGTGACGCCGGATTTCAGGAGCGCTTCGGTCAGCGACTTACTCGCGGCGAGGTGGAGGTAGGTGAAGAGAATCTGTCCCTTGCGCAGGAGCTCAAATTCCGCCGGGAGCGGTTCCTTCACTTTCACGATCATGTCCGCCTGCTGCAAAAAGATCGCGCGCGTTATCAATGATCTTCGCCCCGGCCTTGCTGTAATCGGCATCGGGATAGCCGGTCCCAACGCCCGCATTTTTTTCCACCAGGACGGTGTGCCCGCGTTTGGTGAGCTGATACGCCGCGGAGGGTAGCAGGCTGACGCGATTTTCCTGCTGCTTAATTTCTTTGGGAATGCCGATGATCATATTCCCGAAGCTTTTCGCACTGAACCGCGCGCGAAGCTAGTTCAAAGAAGGATCGTCCGGCGCGGCCGAGAGCATCTTGAACCAGGGCCCGAGCTTGCGCATGATCTCGAACCAGAGCCGCGGCAGACGTTCCGGCTTGAGCGCGGCCCGATCCGGTTTTTGCAGAACCCAGGCATTCTGCTGCAGCTCGTTCTCGAGCTGGCCCGCGTTCCAGCCCGCGTAGCCGACGAAGGCCCGGATCGCGCTCCGATCCTGTTCCGCGATCTGGTTCGCCTCGTCGAGCGCGACGTGTTGATTCAGGCTCAGCGAATTGCGCCCCGCCCAGTCGAAGGCGGCAAACATGAGTTGGTTCGTCCCGACCGGGCCGCCGAGGAAAACCGGGACGTCGGCCAGCGCGCCGGGAGCCGGATCGGTCAACAATTCGGAAACTTGTTTGTCGAGCGGGCGATTGATGATCACGCCCATCGCGCCTTCTTCCGCATCGTGGGCCGAGATCAAAAGCACGCTCCGGCGAAAATTCGGATCGAGCATGTTGGGGTGAGCGACGAGCAGTTGTCCGGTGAAATTCTGCGGGGTGCCCGATTGGTGGCGCATGAGAAAATGGAAACCGTGCGAGGCGGGTCTGCAAGTGTTGGGCGCGCCATTTGGCCGCCCGGGGGGCGCGTCTGTCCGGTGTATAGCCCAACCCCCGGCGGCCAGGATAGCGCGCCCTACAACTTCAGCTCCGGCCCTTCCCAATCGCCCGTCCGCCAGTCGAGCGTGGTCGCGGTCACGAGCTTTTGCGAATCGTTAGGCAAATGCGCCAGCAGCGCATTGCGCCGGGCGCCGTCCAGTTCGCCAAAGATGTCGTCGATCAGGAGGAGCGGGCCGGCGCCGGTTTCCTCCGCGAAAATCCGCGCCTGGGCCAGCTTAAGGGCGAGCGCGATCGTGCGCTGCTGCCCTTCCGAGGCGAACTGGGCCGCCGCCATCCCCTGCACCTGGAGGCGGAGATCGTCCCGGTGCGGCCCCACCGTCGTTAGGCGAAGGCGTTCCTCGTCCGCTCGCGTCGCCGCCAGATGCGCGGCGAAGTCTTCCTCGTTGCCCGGGGCGTATTCCAGGAGGAGCGTCTCTTCCTCGCCGCTGATCGCGCGGTGACTCGCCGCCGCGGTTGGCGCCAATTGCCTAACGAGCGCGGCGCGCATCTCGCGCAACAGTTTCCCCGCGCGCAGGAGCGGCTCGGTGTAGGCCTCCAGTTCGCGCGGCCGCGGGGCGGGGGATTTCAGGAGCGCGTTGCGCGAACGCAGCGCCCGCTCGTAGGCCCGCAGGGCCGGTCGATAGCGCGCGTCCACCTGCAACCCGATGAAGTCGAGATAGCGCCGCCGCGTTTCCGCCGCGCCGCGGACCAGTTCCAGGTCGTGATTGGCAAACGAAACCACCCTAACGAGTCGCAGATACTCCGACGGCTCGCGTTGCTCGACCCCGTCGAAGGCGAGCTTGCGCCGCAGCGCGCTGTAGTAAAACTGGAGCAGGTGCCCCTCGGCGTGGCCGGAGAGGACGAACGAGCGCTGCCCCGCCCGCACCGTCGGGGTCAGGTTCGGCGCGCGCTGGGATTGGAGGCGGAGGAGCACGCAGGCCGCTTCCAGGAGGGTCGTTTTCCCGCGGCCGTTGGGGCCGACGATGAAATTAAAACCGGGTTCGAATTCGACCGCGCGCGATTCGAAGCAACGGAAGTTGCGCAGCTGCAGATCGCGCAACATCACGGAGCCGTCACAGACTGACGAGCTCCAGCCGGCTCGTCATCTGCGGGGTGGTGGACTGGGGCGGATAAAAGCTGCCGTCGATCGGCGTCACGTCACCCGGATTGATCCCGACCGCGGCGGCGATGAAATTGTGGTTGGCGAAAACTCCATTCGTCCCATCCATTCCGAGCCAACCCGCGCCCGGCAGGTAAACCTCGGTCCAGGCATGGAGCGAGCCTTCCGCGCGCTTGGTTTCCGAGTCCGCTTCGCGCAGATACCCGCTCGTTAGGCGAGCGGCCAGCCCGTGCTGGCGGAGGGTGGCGGCGAGGAGGAGGGCGACGTCGCGACAGGCGCCGCGGCCGCGCCGGAGCGTCTCCTCCGGGGTGTGGGCCGGCCCTTCTTCGCGCCGTTCGTAGCCGATGCATTCGTGCAGGGCCTCGTTTAATTCCACCAGCACACTGACCGTCGGGCGGGGTCCGGTCGGCTCCGGAAATTTCCAGCGCGGAATCTCCAGCGCTGGGCCGGTTTCGGTTTCCAGAAAAGGCGCCAGCACCCGCTGCAGATCGGCCGGATAGGAAAAGGGCATCTGCACAGCGTCATCGCGCAGGAGGAAATCGAAGGGATTCTTTCGATCGAGCGCGAGATCGAGCTCGAGGAGGAAGCGCAGTTCGTTAGCCGGCTCGGGAAAGGAACAGGACGCGACGCAATTATCGAAGAGGTCGCGCCCGAAGCGCACGTTCGCGCCGGCGTTGGTCTCGAAGCGCATTCGGTGCACCTGGGTGAAGACGTCGCCCCGCGGAAAAAGCCGGATTTCGTGTTTCGAGAAATGGACCGGCGTGGCGTAGTGGTAGGCGGTTTCGTAGCGGATGCCGAGTCTCACGGGGAGACGGTAGTTGCGTTCTGAACTTTTTTTCAACCGGAGGCAAAAAATTTTCTTGCACCGGCAGGTTAGGTCGGTTATTCCCAACTCGGATTTGAAAGATTGTTCTGGGGGGAACAGCCGCCCTTCATGCCCTTCGGGTGTGGGGGGCGGTACTTTTTTGGGCTGATGGAGTTACAAAGGAACGGCCCCGCGCCCGGGAAAAAACCGCGGTCGGTGGGATGCAGCCTCGCCGCCATTCTGGTCCTGGTCATTCTCGCGCTTCTCGCCGCCTTCGTTTTTTACCGGCTCGAAACCTGGCCCGGGCGTTCCCTCGACCGCAGCGTGACGCGACTGGAGGAACTCGGGCGCAAAGCGCGGGATTCGTTCGTCGAGCTGGCCCACCTCCAGCCGAAGGTGACGGTGAACAACCGGGTTTACCTCGAGCAGACCACGACCGTGGCGGAGCTGGCGGTGCTGGCCCGGCGCGTCCAGGTCGAGCACGAGATGCTCCACACCTGGGCCGGGAGCACGAAGCGGATCAAGCTCCACGGCACTTATCTGGTCAAGGCCGGTTTCGATTTGCGCAAAAAATTCACGGTCAATATCCAGCCTAACGAAATCGTGATCGACCTCCCGCACGCCCAGATTCTTTCCGTCGAACAGGAGCAGGTCGAGGTGCAGACGCTGGAAAATGGATTGTGGAATCGGATTTCGCCGGATGACGTCCAGTCGCAGCTCGCCGCCCTGCCAGACCTGGCGCGGGCGAAAGCGGCCGGCTTGCCGGCCGCGGCCGAGCAGACCTTCACCCGCCAGCTCCTCGAAAAATTTCGCCCAGAGCAGCCGGTGCGTGCAATCTTTCCCGCGCCCACGCCGCGCGGTTAGGTATCGTTAGGCGAGGGGCCTGCTTCGATGTCCTTTCGCAAACGTCTCCTGCTTTTTCTGCTCATTCTCCTCGTCGCCGGGGTCCTCGATGCGCTCTGCGCGCCGTTTGTCATTGCCCACGGGGTGCGCTGGTGGATCGGCTGGGCCGCCCAGCGCCAGGGCCTGGTGGCGGAAATGGCGCAGGTCGACGCCCCTTTTCTGCGGCCGGTCACGATCCGCAATCTTTCCCTCCGCCCGGGCAAGGAACCCGGCCGGGCAATTTCTCTCCGGGCCAAGAGCGTGGTGGTCGACCTCAATCTGCGCGGCTGGCTTTTCCGGAAGGACGCGAAGCTGCTGCGCTCGATTCGGATGCAGCAACTGTCCGGCAATATCCGTATCTCGGCGGAGCCGCGCGCGCTCGCGAAACTGGATTGGCGCCCATGGTCGCGCCTCCTCCCGGATGAATTCCAGATCCATGACCTCGATCTCGACGTCGCGACCGCGACTACTTCGGTCAGCTTGCGCGGCGTGTTGCTGACGGCGAGCGCGATCGAGTCGGGCCGCTTTTTTGCACGGGAAATTTTCGTCACCGCCCCGCTCCTGCGCCAGACCTTTGCCAACTTGCGCGGCGCGACCTCCTGGGAAAGTTCTCGCCTAACGATCGCGGGCATCCCGCTCGCCCGCGGCCTTGACCTGGAAGCCCTCACCCTTGATCTCTCGCGCCTGGCCAAGCGCCGGCTCGGGATCGATCTCCAGCTCGATACCTACGGCGGGACCTTGCGCGCCAGCTTCCAAGGGCGCGGCGGCGAAAAATTCCTGGTCGACCTGGCGGGCTCGGCCGCCAACGTTTCGCTGGCGCAGATTTCCAGCGCGATGGGATTCCTCGAGCCGGTGACGGGGTCGGTGCGCGCCTCGAAATTCACCTTCCGCGGGAATCCCGGGGAATTTCTCGATGCCACTGCCTCGATCTGGATGGAGGCGACCGACTTCGCCTGGCGCGCGCGCCAGGCCGAAAGCGTAATGTTCGGCGCGACCTATTACGATCGTCGCCTCGTCGTCGACCAGCTCTACGTGCGGCAGCGGGAGAACGAGCTGACGGTGAATGGCGAACTCCTCTGGCCCGAGCGATTGCAAAGCTGGGCGCAACTGCCTTTCCGCGGCCAGATCAATGCCGCCATTCCGGACCTGAACGGTTTCGCCCAGTTGTTCGGGGCGACGACGGGCGATTTCTCCGGGGCGCTGACCGCGCAGGGCGAAGTGAACCTCGTCGGCCCGCAGACCTCGGGGCGGCTGGCCTGGAACGGGCAGGAGGTCACCTTTCGCGGAGTGGCTCTGGATTCGTTAGGGGCGGCGATCCGGTTGCAGGGGCGAGAGGTCATCCTGGAAAACCTCGAGGCCCGCCACGGCGAAGATTTTCTCCGCGGGCAGGGCAGCATCGAGCTCGCGCCGGGGCATCGTTTTTCCGGCCGCCTGACCGGCGCGATCGGCGATCTGGGAGTTTATGCGCCGCTCCTTCCGCCGGCCTGGCGTTCCGGGAAAATCGGCGGCGGCGCCACCTTCGATTGGCGCGGCGACGGGACGCCGGGCGCTCATTCCGGCACGGTCCAGCTTTTCGCGCACGGACTCCAACTCCCGGTCGCGCCGTTCCGGCGGCCGCTCGATCTCACCCTCGAAGGCAGCTATTCGCCGCGGGATATTTTCTTCCGCACCTTCCGTCTGGCGAACGAGCACTTTTCGTTAGGCGGTTTTCTCATGCTCGGGAGCAATTTCATCGAGCTCCAGGCTTTCGAATTATCCCTCGAGGGAGCGCGGCGGGGCAGCGGGACGATCTTTCTCCCGGTCAGTTTCGAGCGCTGGCGCACGACCCGGAGCTGGCTCGCCGCCCTCGACGCAGAGCAGAAGTTCGATCTCGATCTCGTGCTCGATCGTCTCGACCTCGCGCAGCTGGGCAGCGCCCTCGGCGAAGATTCGTTAGGCAGCGGCATCCTCGACGGCAAGCTGGCCGCTTTCGGGCCCCTCCGCGCCCTCCAGGTGACGACGGACTGGCGCCTGGAAAATACCGGGACGAAGTCGAGCCCGAACGGGATCGATTTTAGCGGACGCCTGGAAGGCGGCTGGCTCGAGGCCAGCGCCAGCGCGAAATTTGGCGTCTCCGAGCACGTCAGCGCGCAGGTTTGGCTGCCGCTGCAGCTCGAGAAAAAGCAGATGGAGGCGGGGAACTGGCTCGATCCGGCCGCGTCCCTCTTCGCCCGGGTCGACTGCCCGGCGCTTTTCCTGGAAACGTTGCCTAACGAATGGCGGCCGGGAAACAGTCGCGGGCTGGTGACGGGAAATATTTCCTGGAACGGCAAATCGTCCGCTCTCGCGATCAGCGGCGAAGCGGACCTCCTGAATGCGGCCTTCCAGCCGCGCCCGCCCTGGCCGGAAGTCACCGCCCTCCGCGCCCACCTCCGGTTGACCGAGAGCGCGGCGGTGATCGATCCGTTGCAGTGCGAAGTCGATGCAATCCCGCTCGATCTGCGCGGCCGGCTCAGTGTCAGCCGGACGGGATTTGGGCTGACTCTGTTCCCGGCAGGGAGCGAGATCGAGTTGCTCCAGCAGCCGCCGGAAGGTGCCCGCTTCTCCGGTGTGCGGATCCTGGGGGAGGGCCGGAGCGAGGGCCGCCCCCGGCTTCGGGAGGCGATGGTGCGCGGGACGCTCTGGCCCGCGGCCCTCAGCCTAACGATTACGGAGGCGGCGGCTCCGGGCGATTCGTCCGTTTCGCAGACGACTTACTTTTCCGAAACGGCAAATCTTTCGGCGGGGCCGTTGCTGCTCCGGATCATTTCGCCGAACGACGGGCCAGGACTCGGCCTCGGCGACGAGCGCAGACCAGCGCGCTAGTGGAAGACGAACCCGGTCGCGGTCACGACCTGGCCGTCACGGATGAGCGCGGTGTGTTTCTGCGCGCCGGTCGGAGCGCCGAAAATGTTGCGCGCGTTGACCGTGAAATCGACCAGGAACCCGGACACTTTCTGGCCTTTGCCGACGCTGAGTTCACCCGGCCGCGGCTCGCCCACAAATTTGATATCCGCACTCCGCGGATCGCCCAGGCTGGCGTTGAGCCAGTTGGTGATGATTTCCTTGTAGTTCGCCGGGTAGGCGCCGTAGGCCGCGTTGGCGGGCGGCGGACTCTGGGCCTGACCGAGCGCGGGGAGAAAGGCCAGGAACGTCGCGAGGAAGAGCCATCTCAGTTGCCTTTTCACCCCGCAAAATAGGCGTGGGCATCTCGGAAGTCGAGGCCGGGCAGAACGAACTTCTCTTTCCCAGTGCGCTCGCGTATGCGTCGAGGAATGAAATTCGTTTTTCTCCTTCTGGCCGCGTGCCTGGCGATCCCGGCCCCACTCCTCCAAGCCCAGCCGGAACCCGCTTCCGCTCCCCTAACGAGCGCGACCCCGGCCGCCGCCGCCGCGCTCGATCCGGCCGGAGCGACGCGCGCCTGGCTGGAGACGGTCCCGGCCGAGAAACGCGCCAAATCGGACGCTTATTTCGAAGGTCGCTACTGGCTCATTCTTTGGAATTTTCTGCTCGGCGCCGCGATCGCGATTTTTCTGCTCGCGAGCGGTCTCTCGGCGCGGTTGCGCGATTTTGCCGAGCGCCTGACGCGTTCCAAAATCCTTCGACCCGCGCTCTATGTTTTCCCGTACATCCTCATCGTCTATCTCTTCACCCTCCCGCTTCTGGTTTATTCCGATTTTTTCCGCGAGCATGCCTACGGTCTCGCGAACCAGAGTCTCGGCGCGTGGTTGGGCGAGCAGTCGATCGGCCTCGGCCTCGACCTCCTGGTCAGCGGACTCGTGATGATGGCGCTCTACGCCGTTTTTCGGCGCGCGCCGCGCACCTGGTGGCTTTGGGGTTCGGCGCTCGGCTTTCTCTTTCTCGCGCTGCAAATGTTGATCGCGCCGGTTTTCATCGCGCCGCTTTTCAACACCTACAAACCGCTCGCCGATCCAAAAATCAGCCAGCCGATCCTGGCCATGGCGAGCGCCAACCAGATTCCGGTGCAGCAGGTTTTCGAAGTCGATGCCTCGCGTCAAAGCAAACGGGTCAGCGCTAATGTCTCCGGGCTTTTTGGCACCACTCGGATCTCGCTCAACGATAATCTGCTCGAGCAATGCACCCTCGCGGAGGTGCGCGCCGTCATGGCCCACGAAATGGGGCATTACGTGCTCAATCACGCCTTTAAACTGATTCTTTATTTCAGCCTCTTCGTCGCCGGCGCATTCGCTTTTTCCTATCTCTTCTTCGAGCGCGCCATCCGCCGCTGGGGCCCGCGCTGGCGCGTCAGCGGCATCGCGGATCCGGCCGGCCTGCCGCTGCTCGTTTTGCTTTTCTCGATCTACTTTTTTCTCCTCACCCCGCTGGCCAACACCGCCATCCGTGTCACCGAACGCGAGGCGGACGCGTTTGGGCTGAACACGGCGCGGGAAGCGAACGGTTTCGCCCAGGTGGCGTTAAAGCTTGGGACCTATCGCAAGCTCGATCCCGGTCCGCTCGAGGAGATGTTTTTCTTCGATCACCCGAGCGGCCGCGCCCGGATTCGGATGGCGATGGACTGGAAGGCGGCCAACCTCCCGGCCGGAGACGCCGGCCCGGGAAAATCTCGTTAGGCAATTGTAGGGCGCGCCATTTTGGCCGCCGGAGGGAACGGTCGCCGGAGCAGATCCCTCGGGCCGCAAATTCACCCCCGGGGCGGCCAAAATGGCACGCCCTACACGTCGTTAGGCGTAAGCGCTTTCTCGAGCAGGTCGGCCAATCGCCAGCCGGCACGGTGCATCTCCTGCAGGACCATCCGGGCCGACCATTGGCTGTAGGAAAGTCCGTCTTTGGCCGGTTCCTCGACGACTTCGCCGTCGCCCACCATTTTGTCGCGATCGAGTTTCGGCGTCACATTCTGGTAGCGCAGCCGCGCGTGGGCCTGGCGCGCCAGCGGCATGATTCCGTTCGCCCAGGTTTCCGGATAATCGCGCAGTGCGACTTCGGCGGGGAGCCGCCAGTTTTTCGGTTCCTCTTTCGCGAGGCGCTCGCTTAATTCTTTTTCCGCCGCGTCCATTTTCGCCTGGCGCTCTTCCTTTGGCATCGTGTCGGGCAGTTGCGGCAGGTTCGCGTAAACGGTGTCGCCATCCCAGAAACTGTGCAGTTTCGGGTCCTTTTTTCGCGGGACGAAATCGCGCGTCAACTTGAGCCGAAGTGAGTTTCCACCCTCGTCCGGGTAGCTTTCCTTCACCGTCTCGGGATCGACCGGTTGCCCCTTGGCGTCGAAATATTGCGCCCCGACATGGAGCGGCTGGTGAATGTCGCCGACGAAATGCGCGAGCAGAATGACCGCAATCGGTTTCGTAATTTTTCGCGCGTTCTCCTCCGGCTCTTTCCCCTGCAAAACGGCGAGGCAAAAGCGCATTGTCGGCACGATGTCCCACTGGCTGCGCCCGATTTTGCCGTCGCTGTATTTCGTGTTCCCGGCGAGAGGCACGTCGGTGTAATGGAACCAGTGGTGCGAAGGAACGGCCGACTTCGGGTCGGTCGTGGGCGGATTGGCCTTCCAAAATTCGCGCAACTGCTGCCCAATCTTGGGGTGCGAAGAGAAATATCGCAGCACCTTCGGATCGTCGATCCCGGGTTTGTCCCATTGCTTGATCGTGTCGGCCATGATCGAGGCTTCCTCCAGGGTGTAACCATCGAGCAGCTCGGTCACACGCGCGCCGGCGGGTGTGCCGGAAAGTTTCTGGTCGGCGATTGCGCCAATGATTTTGTGACCATCGGGGCCGTAGGCTTCGAGGTCGGCGCGGCCGGCAAAGGCCAATATGAGGAGTAGGAAAAGCGGTTTTCTCATGAGCAGTCGCCTATCTTAACTCGATCGATCCGGATTGGGCATGGAAACTGGACGAGCGGACCCTCCCGCGGGTCCGGTCTTGGCCTAACGAGTCAGCGCGACCTGTTCCGGCGTGCCCGAATCGAAGTCGAGCGACTTCTGCTGGGTCGGCGCCTGGTCCCGCGCAGGCAGGGTTTCGCCCTCCGGCTTGGCCGCGGTCAGGCGCATCCCGACGAGCTTGCTGATGCCGCGCTCTTCCATCGTCACACCGTAGAGGATATCGGCCTTCGCGATCGTTCGCTTGTTGTGCGTGATGATGATGAACTGGCTCTGCGCGATGAAACGATCGAGCATCTTGATGAAGCGATTGATGTTCGATTCGTCGAGCGGCGCGTCCATTTCGTCGAGGATGCAGAACGGGCTCGGCCGCACCATGTAGATGGCGAAGAGAAGCGCGACCGCCGTCATCGTGCGCTCGCCGCCGGAGAGGAGCGAGACGCTTTGCAATTGTTTGCCGGGCGGCTTGGCGATGATGTCGATGCCGCAATTGAGGGCATCGTTTTCGTCGAGGAGCGCGAGGTCGGCGCGGCCGCCACCGAAAAGCTCGGCGAACATTTCGCGGAAGTTGATTCGCACCTGGGCGAATGTTTCGGCGAAAAGTTTTTCCGTCGTCTGGTTGATCCGGGCGATGACGTCGAGCAGCTCGCGGCGCGAGTTTGTTAGGTCGGCGTTTTGAGTTTCGAGGAAGGTGTGGCGTTCCTCGAGCTCGTCATACTCGTGCACGGCATCGAGATTAACCGGACCCATGGCATCGAGCTGGCGGGTGAGTTGATCGATCATCTCGCGAAGCTGCGCTTCGTCGAATTCGGCGGCTTCGTCGTTCGCCGGTTCGGTTTCGGATTTTCCGCGCGACTTCATTTGCGCCCGGTAAGTCTTGGTGAAGGCGTAGCGATCGGGCGCGAATTCGCGCAGATCGACCTGGTAGCGCCGCATGACATGCTCGGCCAGGCTTTCGATCTTCAATTGCATCTGCGTTTGGCGAACTTCTTCCTTGCCGCGGGCATCGTGCAGGTCGCTGAGCGCCTTGCGCCGATTGCGCAGATCGGCTTCCAAATTGTTGACCGCAGTTAATTGCTCGGCGCGGCGAGCCGCAATTTCCGTCACGGCTGTATCAGCCGCGGCGAGCTCGACGTTCTTTTCTTCGATCGAACGCTCGGCCGATGTCGTCTCGGCGGTCTGCTGTTCGCGACGCGCCTGGTAGCTCGCGATATCGGACCGGCGCGAGGCGATCAGCTCAGCCAGTTCGGCTTTGCGCGCCGTCATCGGCTGGCGCTGGGTGCGCAGTCCTTCGTGGCGCTGACGTTCGGTCGCGACCGCGAGGCGGAGCTCGTTCAATTGCTCCGCGAGTTCGTCGTCGCGCAGGCGCGCGGTTTCGGCCGCGGATTGCAAAGCCGTTTGCCGCTGGCGGGCTTCCTCGAGGAAGGAACGTTGCGTGCCCGCTTCCTCTTCCAGTTGCTTGACGCGTTCAGCCGAGCTGGTGAGCTGCTGATCCAGCGTGGTGCGCTCCCATTCGAGCGCATCGACTTTGCGCGCGGCTTCGTGCAGCTCGCGCTCAACCGTCGTGATCAACAGGGCCGCCGCCGAATGATCGCCGCGCGCCGCCTGATGCTGCTCGCGGAGCTGTTCGAGGCGCTCCGCTTTCTCCGCGAGGCGTGATTCAATTTCTTCCCGGCGCGTCTGCAGGATCTGCTGGTCGGCCAGCAGGGCGCGATGCTCGGCCGCGAGCGAGGCGATCTGCACTTTGCGGGCAAAGAGGGAACTGTTTTCCTCGTTTACCCGACCGCCGTAGATCACACCCTTGGCGGAAACGAGATCGCCCGCGAGGGTAGCGAAAGCGAGGGCAGGGAATTCGAGTTTCAGCCGCTGCGCCTGGTCGAGATCGTTCACGAGGACGACTTCGCCTAACAAGTGCCTAACGATTGCTTGAAGCGCTTCGGGCGCATGAACTTTCTCGGTCGCCCAGGCGATCGCGCCCGGAGGTAGCTCGCCCGCGGCGGACGACACGCCGGCGCTCAGCTCCGGGACGATGAGCGCGGTTTGCCCAAGTTTACGGGTCGAGATGGTGGCGATGATCTCGCTCGCCAGCTCGGCGTTCTGCAGGACAATGGCGTGCAGGTTGCGGCCGAGCGCGGCCTCGACGGCGGGAATGAATTGCTCCTCCACCTCGATGAGCGAGGCGAGCGCGCCCGTCAGGGCGGGCAGGATGCGCGACGGATCGTCCAGCCCGCGCAGGACGGCCTGCGAGCCTTCGGTCAGGCCTTCGCCCTCGGCGTTGAGCTGCTGCAGGATTTCGAGACGCGACTGCCGCTCGGCGATGGCGCGGTCGCTCGTCATGAGCGCGGTTTCGGCTTCGCGCAATTGTTGCTGCTGGCGGTTAAGTTCTTCTTCCGCCGCGGGAATTTGTGCGGCGAGGTCGAGCAATGCTTCGTGCTGCTCGTCGGCGCTCGCCTTGTTCGCGGCGAGCTGGCTCGCGATGCGGTCGCGCTCACCGGAGGCGTCGCCTAACGACAGCGCCAGCTCCGAGAGCCGCGGCTCGGTCGCGGCGCGGCGCGAAACGGTGCCGGCGATCTCTGCTTCCAAATCCGCCAGCCGATTTTCCGCTTTCGAGATGGCGAGCTCGATCGTCTGCAGTTCGCGTTCGCTTTCCTCGCGTTCGCGGCGCACTTCGGCGGCGCGGGCGTTGAGCTCGGTCAGCTCGGTTTGTTTCGCGGCGAGGAGCCGCTCGGTTTCGGAAAGGAGGAGGTCGGTGTCGTGAATTTCCGTTTCCTGCTGCGCGAGTTTGCCTTCGGCCGTCCTGATATCGCCCTCGTAGCGTTCGATCAACGTGCTCAGTTCCTGCGCCCGTTCCCGGTTGAACTCGATCCGGTTGCGATGCGAGGCGATTTCGTTTTGCAGACGCTGCACTTCGCTCCGTGCGGCATTGATTCGGGCGTCGACTTCCTCCAGCCGTCCGCGTTGGGCCGCGACTTCGTTCTCCTGCTCTTCGATCGCGCTCTCGGTTTTGCGCTGGTCTTCGTCGAAGCGTGCGGTGGCGGTGCGCGAACGCTCCATTTCCGCCTCGAGCAGATCGAGCTGGGCACGGGAATGATGCGTGTCGAGCACGTGCAGATCGGCCATTAACGCCTGATAGCGCCGCGCCTTGCCGGCCTGGCGCTGAAGCGAGCCGATCTGGCGTTTCACTTCCTTGATGATGTCGCCCAGGCGCAAAAGATTCGCCTCGGTCGCCTCGAGTTTGCGCAGCGCTTCTTTCTTTTGCCCTTTGTATTTCGTGATCCCGGCGGCTTCTTCGAAAACCGAACGGCGATCTTCCGGACGCGAGCTGAGGATCTGGTCGATCCGGCCCTGCTCCATCATGGAGTAGGCGCTGCGCCCGATCCCGGTGTCGGCGAAGAGCGCCTGGATGTCTTTCAGCCGGCAGACATTTTTGTTAAGCAAATATTCGGAATTCCCATCGCGATAGACGCGACGGGTGACGCGCACGTCGTGCCAGTCGACCCCGAGTTCCTGCGCGCAATCGGTGAAGGTGAGGGAAACTTCGGCGAACCCGACCGGCTTGCGTGAATCGGTGCCGTTGAAAATGACGTCGGCCATTTCGCCGCCGCGCAGCGCCTTGGCCGATTGCTCGCCGAGAACCCAGCGGACGGCGTCGAGGACGTTGGATTTTCCGCAGCCGTTAGGCCCGACCACGGCGGTGACGCCTTCGTGGAAATTGAAGACAGTTTTGTCGGCGAAAGACTTGAAGCCGAAGAGCTCGAGCGATTGGAGATGCATGAGATTGGAAGCTACGAGGGTGCATACGCCCCGGCTTCCGCGGTGACAAGCAAAATAAACGCTATTTAGAGGGTCCGCCGGGAAGCCGCGGCACAAGATATGGTATGGGGCCGGTTCTAAGACTGAGGTTTTCTAATAGCCCGTTGCACGAGGAAAAGAACCGACGCAGCGGCCAGGACCGCGACGGTGATGGTAAGTTCCTGTCGAGTCGCCTGCGCCAAAATCACCAGGCTGATCGCGATGCCCAAAACCGGAAAGATCCAGGCGCCGGCGAAGTGGAATGGCCGGTCGGTAGCGGGCGCATCGCGCCGCATCAATTGCAGGGCCGCACCGCAGGAAAGAAAATAGAGCACCAGAACCGCGACGTTCGAGAGGATGGCCAACTGCTGAAAGGTCGAGCTGAGCGAGAGAACGGCGGCGATCGCGCAGTAAGCCAGGATGGCGGTGTCCGGGGTGCGGAAACGCGGATGCACATGCGCGAAAATTTTCGGGAGAAATCGATCGCGCCCGAAGGCAAAGAGTACGCGCGGCGAGCTGAGGATGTCGCTGGCGAGAAAACCAAACGCGGAAATGCTCGCGCCGATCAACATGAGGTTGCGGCCGGGTTCACCGAGAAAACGGGAGGCCGCCTGCGCGAGAGGGGAAGTCTGGTCTTGCCCGAGGCGGTCGCCGAGGAGGCCCTGCGCGACCAATTGAATGAGGAGATACAGAATCGTCGTGATGCCGAGCGCGAGATAGATCGCGCGCGGGACGGTGCGCGCAGAATCCTTCACCTCGCCGCTGGGCATGAGCGCGACTTCGATCCCGACGAAAGCAAAAAGAAGCAGGAGCACGCCGCGACCGAGCGGCTGCGCGCCGGGCCAGGTGATCGTTAGGGCGTCGGCCCGGTTCATGAAAAAAATTCCGGCTCCGACGAAGATGAAGAGCGGGATGAGCTTGGCGATGGTCACGATCCAGACCGCGCGGGCGCCGGATCGCACGCCGCGAATATTGATCCAGGAGAGCCCGCCGAAGACGAGAAGGACGACGAGGAAATGCATCGCGCCGTGAGCGAAAATCGGCGCCATCGCTCCGATGGTGTCGGCGAAAAGCGCGACGATTCCGGAAGTGGCAAGAATCGCGGTGAGAAAATAGAGGACCCCGGCCATGAACCCGACGTAGCGCCCGAAAGCGCTCTCGACGTAGGCATAGAGACCGCCAGTGGCGGTGACGCGGCTCCCGGCGATGGCGAAGGAAGTGACAAAAATCGCCATCGCCCCCGCACAGAGGAGAAAGGCGAGCGGCGCGCCTCTTCCGAGCTGCGCGGCGACGAGCGCCGGAAGCGCGAAAATGCCCGCACCGACGGTCGAGTTGACGATGTTCGCGGCCAGGCTCGGGACGCCGAGCGCGCGGACCAGTTGGTTTTCAGCGGCGGACTCGACGGGCGCATTCATGGGGCGCAGGCTGCGCAATGCGGCACGTTCCGGCAAGTCGTTAGTTGTCGTCGGGCGAAGCTGATCTAGTCTTCGGGATGCGCGATTCTTATCTCGAAGAGTACTTCACTTTCCTGCGTTTCCCGAGCATCTCGACCGACGACGCCTACAACGAACAGCTCGCCGAATGCGCGCATTGGCTGGTGGAAAAACTGACCAAGATCGGCCTCGAGACGCAGCTCATTTCCACCCCGGGCCACCCGATTGTCTGGGCGAAAAACAAGCATCAGCCCGGCCGCAAAACGGTCATGCTTTACGGTCACTACGACGTCCAGCCGCCCGATCCGCTCGAGCTTTGGGACTCGCCGCCGTTCGATCCGGTTTTGAAAGACGGCTACGTCTTTGCCCGCGGCGCGACGGATAACAAAGGACAAATCTTCGCCCACATCCTCGGCATCCAGGAGACGCTGGAAGAACACGGCGATCTCCCGGTCAATCTCCACCTCATCATCGAGGGGGAAGAGGAAGTCGGGAGCGATAACCTGCCGAATTTCCTGAAGGAACATCGCGACGCATTGAAGTGCGACGTCGCTGTTGTCTCCGACACCGGCATGATCGCGAAGGGCGTGCCGACCTTGAGCTACGGCCTGCGCGGCGTGACGGCGTGCGAAATCAAAATCACCGGTTCGAAGATGGATCTGCACTCCGGCGTTTTCGGCGGCGCGGTCGCGAACTCCGTCACCGCGCTCGCGCGATTGCTCGCGACTTTGCATGATGAAAACGGGCACATCGCGGTCGAAGGTTTCTACGATGACGTGAAACCGCTCGAGGAGTGGGAGCGCGAAGCCTGGCGCAACCTGCCGATCGACGGCGACAAGGAGATTCTCGACGAAACCGGCTCGCCCGCGCTTTTTGGGGAGAAGGATTTCAGCACTTTGGAGCGCCTCTGGGCGCGCCCCACGGCGGAGATCAACGGCATCGGCGGCGGGTATCAGGGGAAGGGGACGAAGACGGTGATCGCGAGTCACGCCATGGCCAAACTCACTTTCCGGCTCGTCCCCAACCAGGATGGCGCGACCATCTTGAAGCTGGTCCGGAAACACTTGGAAAAACATCTCCCGCCCGGCGTGACGATGGAGATCGTCGACGGACACAGCGGTCCTTGGTACCTGACCGATCCGCATTCGGCGGTCGGCGAAGCAGCGCAGCGTGCGCTAAAGGAAGCATTCAAGGAAGACGTCGCGCTCATTCGCGAAGGCGGGAGCATCCCGATCGTCTCGCAATTCCGCGAAATTCTCGGGGTCGAGACGCTCCTCCTCGGGCTGGCCCTGGCCGATTGCCGGGCGCATTCGCCTAACGAAAATTTTCCGCTCGAAAACCTGGAGGTGGGGATCAAGATGAACAAGGCGATCCTCCAGGAAATCGGGAAAGCGGCGGAGTAACGGGGCGGACCGAGAAGTTTCGAAATGCCGGGGCCCCGCCTAACGAGATGGTTGTCGGTCGCCCTGGTCGTACTCCTGCTCGCGCCAGCCGCCCCGGTCCGGGGCGCGGAGCCCTCGTTAGGCGAGAGAATCAAGAAAATCTTCTCGACCCCGACGCCGACACCCAGTCCGCGGCGGAAAAAGCGCGTCCGGAAAAAGAGCAGCCCGACCCCGTCGCCGAGCCCGAGCGCTTCGCCAAAGACAAAGCGCAAACCCAAGGCGTCACCCACGCCCACGCCCGAGGAAGAATCGACGCCCAAGCCGAAGAAGAAAAAATCCTCTCCCACTCCATCGCCCAGTCCCTCTCCGAGCCCTTCTCCGAGTCCGACAGCAACTCCTTCGCCGACGCCGGAAGAGTCACCCAGCCCCTCGCCAACACCCAGTCCGACGCCGCAGGTCGCGACCGTATCCCCGGATGAGATCGCGGATTTCGACAAAAATCCCGAGTCCGTGCGCAAGCTGCTGACCGCCGCGCTCGACCTGACGAAGCGCAATCTCGAATACAAATACGGCTCGGCCGACCCGGCGGATGGCGGGATGGACTGTTCCGGCTTCATCTATTTCGTCCTGCGCGAAAATGGCGTGAAAGACGTGCCGCGCGACGCCAGCAGCCAGTATGTCTGGGTGCGCAAGGCGGGAAACTTCCGTGCCGTTTTGAGTCGTGAGCTCGATTCCTTCGAGCTCGATGAACTCAAACCGGGCGATCTGCTGTTCTGGACCGGCACCTACAGCGTGGAGCGCGATCCGCCGGTCACCCACACGATGATTTATCTCGGAAAACAGAAGGACTCGGACAAGCCGATCATGGTCGGCGCGAGCGATGGCCGGACTTATGAAGGCGAGAAGCAACACGGGGTCAGCGTTTTCGATTTCAAAACGGCGCGCGCGAAACAGGTGAGCAGCTCGGGAACGCATCCGCGTTTTGTCGGTTACGCCAGAATTCCGGGACTGGGAACAGACGAGCCCTGAGGGGTTCCGCGGGCTTGGGATGACAAATTCTTTTCCCCTAACGATGGCGCCTTATGGTGGCCGACGGTGACGGGGGAAGAGTGGATGTCTCCCCGACTTCTTCTCGCACCGGTTCTGCCTTCGGCAAATGGGTCTGGCGATAATGTTTCGTGGCCAGACCGAGCACGACCATGAGGACGATGAACGCGATCGTGCGCTGTTCCTGGCGGGTCAGGACAAACATCCCGAGTCGTTCGCGCAGGCTCATTGCGCGTAGGGAATCGGATCGGTCAGGCCGGCCTCGCGAAAGCCTTTCAGCCGCAACTGGCAGGAGTCGCAGAGGCCACAGGCCCGGCCGTCGGGGGTCGGGTCGTAGCAACTGTGAGTCAGCGAATAATCCACGCCTAAGGACACCCCGCGTTCGATGATTTGCGCTTTGCTCAACTCCAAAAGCGGGGCGTGAATACTGAAACGCGCTCCTTCAACGCCGGCGCGCGTTGCGAGGTTGGCGAGGTCCTCGAAGGCGCGGATGAATTCCGGCCGGCAGTCGGGATAGCCGCTGTAATCGATCGCGTTCGCGCCGATAAAAATATCCGTCGCGCCGAGCACCTCCGCCCAGGCCAATGCGTAGGAAAGAAAGATCGTGTTCCGCGCCGGGACGTAAGTGATCGGAATTCCGCCCGCCATCTCGTCCGCGGAGCGCGCTTGCGGCACCGCGAGGTCGTCGGTCAGGGCGGATCCGCCAAAGGCGCGGAGGTCGATCTCGGCGCAGCGATGCTCGGTCGCGCCTAACGATGCCGCCACCGTCGCGGCCGCGGCCAGTTCACGCTCGTGCCGCTGCCCGTAGCGAAAGGAAAGCGCGTAGACCTCGTAGCCTTCCGTCCGCGCGATCGCCAGGACGGTGGCGGAATCCAGTCCGCCGCTGAGGAGGACAACCGCGCGCTTCATCAGGCTTCGTCGTCGTCGAGGTCGGGATGGATTGCCCGGATCGTTAGGCTGATTCCGCCGCGGGAGGCAAACTCGGCCTGCACGATCATTCGCCGGGGAGCGCAGGCCTCGACCAGGTCGTCCAGGATCTGGTTGGTCACGGCTTCGTTGAAGGCGCGTTCGTTGCGGAAGGAAGCGAGATAAAATTTGAGCGACTTGGTCTCAAGGCAGCGCGCGCCCGGCTGATAATCGACTTGGATCTGCGCGAAATCGGCCTGGCCGGTGATCGGGCAAAGCGAGGTAAAATCGGCCGATTGAAACTGAATCCAGTAGGGACGTTGTGCCGGGTTGGCGAACGTCTCGAGGATCGCCGCGGAGGGTGCGCGCGGAACCGAGGTTTCGCTGCGCCCGAGGAGAGTAAGACCTTTCGGTTTCCGCTTTTTGGCCATGCGCCACTAAACGGGGTTCGCCGCTGTGGTTCAATCGTTTTTGCGGATGGCGGATTCGTTAGTCCGGGTGCTCCAGCTTGCGATTGTGGAGCGCGCGCTTGCGATCGCCGAGCCCGTGGTAATTCCAGTAATCGACCTTGAGGCTGCGCTTGAGCCGGAGCTGGCTCCCATCGGCCGCCTGCCAGGTCCGGAGGAGATAGGGGAAGTCGAGGTCGAGCATGAAGCGATCGATCCCGTCGTCGTGGGTGACGGTGACGTAAATCGCCCGATCGGTCGTCTCGAAATGCACCTGCGCCGGTTTCCAGGCGAGCTGGTCTTTTTTCGAGTGGATGATGCTGGGCGCGAGCTGGATTTCGAAGTCGCCGCTCGGTTTCGAGAAATCGATCGTCCGCACCCGGAGCGGGAGTTCGTCGTAAAAAATTCCGTTAGGCGGAAGCGTCACTTTCTCGCTGCCCGCCGCCATCCCGTCCCAGTAGGTGCGCCATTCGTAGCGGAAAATTTCCGCGCTGCGGCGCGCTTCCTTGTAGGTGTTGCCGCAGCTGTCGTTACTCGTGAGGGAAAATTTTGCGAGGCGGCCGTTATCAGCGCGCCAGAAGTTGGAATGCATCTGCTGGTAAACGTAAAGCCCGGTCGGGATGTTCAGGACTTGGTTCATCTTCAGCACCTGGATGGTGCCTTTGCGCTGCCAGTCATCCGGTTTGACGAGTTGTTTCAGGTCGAACGGCTCGCGCACCAGGATGTGGAGAATCTCTGTCTGGCGCGGCTGGCCGTAGCGCATGATCTGGCCGTCGTAGATGTCGAACTCGGCTTTGCCGTCGTTCCAGTAGCTGGCGTTCTCGATGAAGGCAGAATCGAACTGGGCGTGACTGGAGGGCAGGCCGGCGCTGAGAGAGGAGATTGCGACCAACAGCCCTGCGCGAAGCGAGAACATGGTAACGCAAGCTTCCAGCTTGCGGTTTCTGAGCGCAAGCGGGATGCTCGCGCCACCATGGAAAAAACGGACCCGGTCGGCGTCGAGCGCGCGGATGTCATTGATTTTTTCGCGCACGACACGAAGCGCGATGAAGTGCTCCTGGCGATGTACGAGACGCGTCCGTGGGAGAACTCCGATCTCCAGCTTTTCCAGGTGCAGGAAAAGTTTAATGCCTACGTCTCATTTCTGCTCGATGGCGAAATGGCCGAGGCCCATCCCGAACTGGCGGGAAAAAATGCGCGGATCGAACTGCGCTGCGCGGAGATGCCGGAAGGCCGCGTTCTTGATTTGCTGCACGCGATTCACGATCAGCTCGCGCTCCAGGAGATCGCGGTCGAGGTGGTGGTGGAGGATCGCAGCGGCGGTTGTGGAAACGGCTGTGGTTGCGGCCACTAATATTTCAGGAAGCCCACCACCGGGGTCGGGGCGAGCTTCTCCCGCCCGTGCAGGAACTCGAGCTCGATCAGGAACTGCGCTTCCAATAATTCGCCGCCCACTTTCGTGATCAGCGCGGCGGCCGCGGCCGAGGTGCCGCCGGTGGCGAGCAAGTCGTCGATCAGGACGATCTTCTCCCCGGGCTCGATGCTGTCGACGTGCATTTCCATTTCAGCGTCGCCGTATTCGAGCGAATAAGCCGCGCTCGCGGTCTTGAAGGGGAGTTTTCCTTTCTTCCGGATCGGGACGAAGCCGACCCCGAGGGCGTAGGCCACGGCCGAGCCGAAGAGGAAGCCGCGCGCGTCGATTCCGACCACCTTGTCGATCGGCAGAGTGCGGCAGCGCGCGAGGAAAATGTCGATCGATTCGCGAAAGAGCCGGGCGTCGACCAGGATCGGCGTGATGTCCTTAAAGACGATGCCGTGTTTCGGAAAATTTGGGACGTCGCGGATTGCCGCGTGCAAACGAGCGATCGAATCATCAGCCATGGCGGGGAGGCTAGCGGGCCGACGGAAATCGTCAACGCTGGCCCGGTGACTGGACGAAAGATGCGGCGAGTCGCCGCGCGCGGGTCAAAAAGTGAGCGTGTGTTGCCGACCGTCCTGCCCGATGTGAACCCGCACACAGGCGTCGCTTGGATCGCGGCCGGCGTACCGGCGTTGCCATTCGGCCAGCGCCTTCTCGCGTAATTGGGCGTAGCTCTTGTCCAGCGCCCGCCGCAGCCCCTCGACTTCGCTCGCGGCGTCCTCGTTCTCCGTCATCCTGCGGGCCAACGTTTTCATCTCGGGAAGAGGAAAAGCAGGAAGCGGGCCTCCCCGCCACGGCCCCGAAGCGCGATTGCCAACCGGCCCGCCGCCTTTTACCTTCCGAGTTCGATGGATCGCGGGCTCCTGATCATCTCAACCCTCTGTTTTTTCCTCGCCATGGTCTGGACGACGGTGGCGATCAAGGCGCGGCGGTATCGCGCGGCTGGTTTTAACTTTTCCTCGATCGCGCTTGGGTTCGTTTTTCAGACGGCGTTTCTCTCCGTCCGCGGCCATGCCCTCGGGCGTTGTCCGCTGACTAATCTTTTCGAGGTCTTCATCTTTCTCGCCTGGTCGGTCTCGCTCATCTACCTGCTGATCGGGCCGGCCTACCGGCTCTCGCTCATGGGGGCGTTCACGGCGCCGTTCGTTTTTGGGCTGCAGGCGTTCGCCTTGCTCGCGCCGATCGATGTGCCGCATCCGCGAGTGGCTTCGCCGTCGCCCTGGCTGGAAATGCATGCCTCGGTCTCGCTCATCGCTTACGGGGCCTTCGCTCTCGCCTGCGTCGCCGGCCTCATGTACCTGCTCCAGGAACGCCAGCTCAAGTCGCGGCAGATCAACTCCATGTTCTACCACTTCCCGCCGCTGACCGATCTCTTCGCCGCCATCACCCGGTTGCTCTGGCTCGGATTCATTCTCCTCACACTTGGGATTGCGGCCGGCTTTCTCACCGGTCAGCCGCTCCCTTACATCAAGATCGCCTGGTCGTTAGGGGTATGGATTTTCTACGCCGCGATCCTGCTCGCGCGCCACCTCGGGACAACCGCGCCCCGCCGGATCGCAACCCTTTGCGTCCTCGCCTTCAGCGCCGCGCTGACGCTTCTCTGGGGCATCACTTTTCTTTCGCAGACGCATTCCCTCTGATGAATCTCTTCTGCGTCGGGCTCAGCCATCACACCGCCAATGTCGAAACGCGCGAGCGCTTCGTCGGCCACGCCGCGATCGATCGCATCCTGCGCGAAGAAGTGGGCTGCACGGAGGCGATTTTCCTCACCACCTGCAACCGGGTCGAGGTCTATGCCGCGTCCGAGCAGCCAATCCCGACGCAGCAGATCGCGCAGCGCCTGCTGGCGGAGGGAATGATGGCGGAGGACGATGCGCTGGAGGCATTTTATCGCCACGAAGCGCAGCAATGTGTGCAGCATCTTTTCCGGGTCGCGTCCGGGCTCGATTCGATGGTGATCGGTGAAACCGAAATTCTCGGCCAGGCCAAGAAAGCCTACGCCGCGGCCCGCGAATCCGGCGCGGCCGGGCCTTTCCTGCACCGTCTTTTTCAACGCGCTTTTCGGGTAGCGAAACAGGTGCGGACACGGACGGGGATCACCCGCGGCGCGGTTTCGGTCGGCTCGGTTGCGGTCGATTTGGCGGAGCAAATATTCGGGCATTTTGAAACCCGCAAAGTGCTCCTGCTCGGCGCCGGCGAAGCGAGCGAGCGGACGGCGCGGGCTTTGGTGAAGCGCGGCGTGCGCGACATCCGGGTCGCGAATCGTTCTCACGAACGGGCGGAAGCGCTGGCCGCGCTCGTTGGCGGTCGCGCGGTGGCGATCGGAGATTGGGAAAGCCATTGCCGCGAAGTCGACATCCTTATTTCCTCCACCGCCTCCGCCACTCCGCTGGTGACGCGGGAGAATCTCGCGCCGCTTTTGCACGACCGGCTCGATCGGCCGCTCTTCATTATCGACATCGCGGTCCCGCGCGACGTCGTGCCGGAGGTGAACGAAATGGAAGGGGTTTTTCTTTACGACATCGACTCGCTGCAATCGATCGCGCAGCAATCGCTCGCCCTGCGCCGGCAGCAGATCGCGGCCGGAGAAGAGATCATCGCCCGGCATGTCGAGGATTTCAGCGGCTGGTTCGTCTCGGCGCGGGAACGGAAATTGAATTCGCCCGGATTAAGCGATCGGGCCTTGCGCGCCTCGGAAAGCTGAGTGGGCGCCCTGGAAAAAATCGTGCTCGGATCGCGTGGAAGCGACCTGGCGCAGACGCAGACGCGCATGGTCGAGCAGGCATTGCGCAAGGCCTGGCCCGAGCTCGAAATCGCGCTCGAGATTATTCGGACAAGTGGGGACGAGGGCGGGCCGGCGGTCGTGGCGGCGGATCGGAAAGCCGGGCGCAAAGGAATGTTCACCCGCGAAATCGAGCAGCAGCTTCTCGTTAGGCGGATCGACCTCGCGGTCCACAGCGCGAAGGACCTGCCGAGCGAGACAATGGCGGAACTGGAGATCGGCGCCGTGCTCCCGCGCGGCCCGGTGGGCGATGTCCTGATTGCGCGGAACGGATTTAGCCTAACGACTCTTCCGCAAAGGGCGGTGGTCGCGACCGGAAGCATCCGGCGCCAGCGGCAGCTCGGTTTGGTGCGGCCCGACCTCGAGGTGACGGACCTGCGCGGCAATGTGCCGACCCGGTTGCGGAAACTGCGCGAGAACAACGGCTGGAGCGGGATCGTTTTGGCCCGGGCCGGGGTGGAGCGGCTCGGCCTGAAGCTGGAAATGGAATCGCTTTCGCTCGACGACTTTGTCCCGGCCGGCGGGCAGGGGGTGATTGCGCTTCAGGTCCGGCGCGACGATGCGCGGGTGCGGCGCCTGCTCGCACCGATTGACGATGAAACGACCCGGCTTTGTCTCCACGCCGAGCGCGAATTTTTGCGGCTTTTGGACGGCGACTGCGATTCGCCGGTCGGGGTGCATGGGCGGATCGCCGAGGGGAAGTTGCACCTCCAGGCGCAGGTCTTTGAAGAAAATGTTCCGAGGCCGCGCGTCGGTATTGTGACCGGAGCAGTCGAGCAACCGGAGGCGCTGGCCGCTGAATTAATGAACGAACTTTATGGCAACGAAAACTGAACCTGGCCGCTGTTACCTGGTCGGCGCAGGCCCGGGCGACCTCGGGCTGGTGACTTTGCGGGCGAAGCAACTGATCGAGCGGGCGGAGGTGGTGGTTTACGATTACCTCTGCAATCCCGAGATGCTGCAATGGGCCCCGGCAACGGCCGAGCTCATCTATGCCGGGAAAAAAGCCGGCGCCCACACCCTGAAGCAGGAGGAGATCAACGCTCTCCTGGTGGAAAAAGCGAAAGCCGGGCAACAAGTCGTTAGGCTAAAGGGCGGCGACCCGTTTCTTTTTGGGCGGGGGGGCGAGGAGGCGCAGGCGCTGGCGGCGGCTTCGATTCCGTTCGAAGTCGTGCCCGGCGTCACTTCCGCGATCGCCGCGCCGGCCTACGCCGGCATCCCGGTGACCCATCGTGGGATGACTTCACACGTCACTTTTTTCACCGGCCACGAAGACCCGGAGAAGACGGAGAGCTCGATCGATTTCGGGGCGCTGGCGAAGATTGGCGGGACCCAGGTGATGCTCATGGGCGTGGAGCGGATCGACGCCATCGCGCAGCAGATGAAGGAAAACGGCGTTCGCGCCGATCTGCCGGTGGCCTTGATCCGCTGGGGCACGACGGGGCGGCAGGAAGTTCTCAGCGGAACGTTGCAGGACATCGCGCAGAAAGTGGCGGAGCAGAATTTCGCCCCGCCCGCGGTCGCGGTCTTCGGCGAGGTGGTGTCGTTAGGCAAGGAACTGGCCTGGCAAAGGTCGCGGCCGCTTTCCGGGAAACGCATCGTCGTGACCCGCACCCGCAAGCAGGCCGGAGCCTTGAGCGACCAGCTGCGCAATCTCGGCGCCGAGGTGATCGAGTTGCCGACCATCCGGATCGAGCCGCCGGCGGATCTGCGCGCTTTTGCCGAGCTGGTGCAGGACGCGCACGGCTACGATTGGATCGTCTTCACCAGCCCGAACGGGGTGACGGCGTTCTTCGAGATGTTTTACAAGCTCTACCACGACGCGCGCGACATCGGCGGGGCGCGGATCGCGGCGATTGGCCCGGCGACGGCGCAACGGGTGCGGGAGTTTCACCTCAAGGTCGACCTGCAGCCGGATGAGTTCGTGGCCGAGGCGGTAGTGCGCGAGTTCAAGAAGGAGGGCGACATTGAAAATCTTCGCATTCTCATTGCGCGGGCGGAGGAGGCGCGGGACCTGCTACCAACGGAGCTGGGAGCCCTTGGGGCCATTGTGGATGTTGCTGTTGCCTACCGCACTGTCGCTGAAACCGACGATCGGACGGAAGCAAGATCCAGAGTGGTGGCCGAGGGAGCGGATATGATTACTTTTACGAGCTCATCGACGGTCGAGAATTTTCTCGCGCTCAACCTGCCCTGGCCGGCGGGAATGGAGGTGGCGAGCATCGGCCCCATCACCTCGAAAACGGCGCGGGACCGCGGCCTAACGATCGCGGTGCAGGCGGCGCGGCACGACATTCCCGGGCTGGTGGAGGCGATTCGTCGCCACTTTGGCGGGCGTTGATGGATGAAGCCGGTAATCGAGGTTCATGATGATTTTGGCACTGCGATGCACGAGTTGAGTGCGGAAGCCGTCACGCCCCCGTCCCGCCGGAAAGACCCGGAACCTTCGGCCATGACCGCGCTGATCGGGGCGGTTTACTCCCTGAATCAACGGATGGAGGCGCTCGAGGAATCGATCGTGCGCAAATTTGAAACGATTCATTTCGAGAGAATCGAAGATCAGCTCGCGGTCATTCGCGACAGCGAGACGGTGAACCAGAAGCTGTTTGATTCGCTCCACCAGGAACTGATCAGTTACCGCGATAATTTCGTCCGCGACGCGCTCCAGAAACCGTTCATTCGCGACTTGGTCGTCCTCTTCGACGACCTGAGCGCGCTGGCGGGACAGATGGGCCTCGCGGAAGAAAATGGAACGGACGCGGAACAGGCGCGCGCCCACGATAACCTGACCAATATTCTGCACTTCGTGGTGGAAATTCTGCATCGCCTCGAGGTGACCGAGATGGAGGCAAAGGAAACGGTCGATCGCACCCTGCATCGCGTGATTAGCCTCGAGCCGGCGGAGTCGGCCGAGGAAGACGGCCGGATCGTGAAGCGGCTGAAGCGCGGTTTCATGTGGCAGGGCCGGGTCCTGCGCGCAGAAGAAGTGGTGGCGAAGCGGTTCCCGTAATCGCGCCGCGCGCGCGCTGGACCGAGAGCGAAAAAGCTCTCCCGCGAATTTGAAACGCCTGGGGCATGAAATCTGCATTTAGAGGCACGCAATCCAGACCAGCAATCCAGGAATCTTCAAAACCACATGAGTAATCGCAAAGCAGTCGGAATCGATCTCGGGACCACCTTCTCCGCCGTCGCCCACATCGACGCCTACGGGAAGCCGCAAATCATCCCCAATGCGGAAAGTGAGCGGATCACGCCCTCCGTTGTCCTCTTCGACGGCAGCAACGCCATCGTCGGCACGATCGCGAAGAACAACACCGTGGCGGAGCCGGAAAAGATCGTCGACTTCGTCAAGCGCGAGATCGGCAAGTCGAAGGAGCAGTTCCATCGCGAATTTGGCGGCACCAATTATTCCGCCGAAGAACTCTCCGCCCTCATCCTGAAAAAGCTCAAATCGGACGCGGAAAAATATCTCAAGGTGCCGGTGACCGACGCCGTCATCACCGTGCCGGCCTATTTCAACGACTCCGAGCGCACGGCCACGATCACGGCGGGCCGGCTCGCGGGCTTGAACGTCCTCCAAATCATCAACGAACCGACCGCCGCCGCGCTCGCCTACGGCCTCGACAAGCTGGACGAAGACCAGACCGTTTTTGTTTTCGACCTTGGCGGCGGCACCTTCGACGTCACCCTCATGCGCATTGCCAATCATCGTCTCGAGATGGTGGCGACGAACGGCGACCATCGCCTCGGGGGCAAGGATTGGGACGACATCATCGTCAACCACGTCGCGGAAGAATTTGATCGCGCCCACGGGGAAAATCCGCTGCTTGATCTGCAGAGCTACCAGGACCTGCAAAGCCGCGCGCTGGCGGCCAAGATTCAGCTCTCCAGCCGCGATCGCACCGCGCTCGTGCACAGCCACAACGGCAAGAGCATCAAGATTGAGCTGACCCGCGAAGAGTTTGAAAAAATGACCCGGCATCTGGTCGAGAAGTGCAAGGCGATTTGCGAAATCGTGATGCGCGAGGCGAAGATGAATTGGTCGGATGTGAACAAGATCCTGCTCGTCGGCGGCATGACCCGCATGCCGATGGTGCGCGAGATGATCGCCCAGCTCACCTCCGTCCCGCTGGCCGAGGACGTGAATCCTGACGAAGCGGTCGCGGTCGGCGCTGCCATCCAGGCGGTTTTGTCCCTCCTCGGCGAAGAAGAGGCAACGGGCGAGAAGATGCTTCCGTCCGAGACCCGCCAGCAATTTTCTTCCCGCGAAGGCGGGCTCATCCAGGTGCGCAACATCACCTCGCACACCCTCGGGGTCGTGCTCTGGGACGAGGCGCACCTCGAGGAATACGTCTTTCCCATGATCAAGAAAATGACCGCGATGCCGGCGGTCGCGAAAAATTCCTTCGGGACCGCGACGGCCAACATGCAGCGCGCGATCGTGCGGATCGTCGAGGGCGAAAGCACGCTCCCGGGCGAGTGCACGCCGCTGGGAATTTGCGATGTCGAGCTGCCGCCGTTTTTGCCGAAAGGCTCGCCGGTGGAGTTGACCTACGAATACAACGCCAACCAGGTCCTGGAAGTGGCGGTGGAAGCATGCGGCAACTGCGCCACGGTCTCGATCGAGCGCAAGACGGGACTCTCGGAGGCGGAACTCGATCGCGCCACGGCAGCGTTGGGGCAATTGAGCGTCGTCTGAGATGCTCAACTCGGTTAGCTTCCCGATTCCGTTGCCGGACGATCCGCGCAAGTGGGATGGCTGGAGCCGCTATAATTCGGCCGATCCCTACGAGCGGCTCTGCCTCGATCCGCATACCAACCCGAGCAACGAGCTGATCGAGGAGCGCTTCCGCGAGCTCCTCCTCTGGTGGCAAAAAAAGCTCCCGCTCAAGAATCAGCCGAGCAATCCGCTGGCGCAGTTGTTGCGTTCCGGGCTCGATGAATCGTCCCGTTTCCTGACCGAGGCGCGAGTCGAGCTGCTCAATCCGGAGCGCCGCAAACAAGTCGACAACGATCTCGCCGCCAAAGCGGAGGAGCGGGCGATCGCCGAATTCAACAAGTACGTCACCTTTGCGCTGAACGACAAAACGCTTTCCCCGCAGGAGGAGGAAACGCTGCGGGCGTTTGGTCGGCAGCACGGACTTTCGGACGAGCGCATGCTCGGGCTGATTGAAAGCGCCTTGCAGAGCTGCGGCGGGGTGCGCGTGACGCCGCCGGCGCCGGAGGCGGTTGCGGCCGGCGTGGAGAAGGCCGGGGCCGCGCTCGGGCCAAATGAGGACTTTCTGCGCATGCTGCGCCTGAGCGGCCTCGATGCCGACGACATGACCGACGACCAGCGCGACGCCTTCGTCAACATGGCGGAAAATCTCGGGATCGACCCGGGGGACGCCGAAGATTTGGTCGATCTTTACCTGGAAGAGATCGAGGAGAAAGCCGCGCCTCCGCCGGCCAAGCCGGTCGCCGTGGCTGCGCCGAAGGCGCCGGCGGCTGCGACGAACGGCGCCGGGCCCGCGGTCACGGCGAAAAAAGCGACGCCGATCGACGTCGCGGCGGAGCGGGCGCGTTTCCAGAACTTCACCAGCAGCATCGGGATCGAGCTGATGCTCGTCCCATCGGGTGCTTTCCAGATGGGAAGCGACGCGGCGGAGGCGCAGCCTAACGAACAGCCGGTCACGCCGGTCACGCTCAGCCGTTTTTATCTTTCCCGGCATCCGGTCACCAACGCGCAGTACGAATTGTTCGATCCTGGCCATGCCCGCAAAAGGGCGCCGGCGGCAGGCGATCAACATCCGGTGGTTTATGTGAGCAGCACGGAGGCGACCAAGTTTTGCCAGTGGCTCAGCTCGCGCGAGCGGCGCAAATATCGGCTGCCGACCGAGGCGGAATGGGAATATGCGGCGCGCGGGGCGGATGGACGGAAGTATCCCTGGGGCGGCCAGGAAGGACGCGGAGACCTGGCGAACTTTGCCGATCGCAACACTGTCTTCGCCTGGAGCGATCGCGAGATCGACGACGGTTTTGCGGAAAGCTCGCCGGTCGGTTCCTTTCCGTTAGGCGCGAGCCCCTTTGGGATGGAGGACATGGCAGGCAACGTCTGGGAATGGTGCCTGGATTTCCTGGAAGCCTATCGGGGGACGCCAAAAACGAATCCGCGCGGGGCAGTCTCGGGAATGAAGCGGGTTTATCGCGGCGGGAGCTGGAAATCGCGTTTCAACAGCCTGCGCGCGACCACCCGCGGCTCGAACCTGCCGAATTACGCCTGCAACGATCTCGGGTTCCGGGTCGTGTGCGAGTGCGAGTAAGCCCCAAAAACGCAGAGGACGCGGAGAGTAATCCGAGTTTCAGTCCTCGGCGCTCTCGGCGTCCTCTGCGGTTAAAGCAGTCTGGCGCGGGCTCTTACGACGGGTTGAAACGAAACTTGGCGCGGCCCCGTTTGGCGTTGGCTTTCGCCTTGCGACGGGTCTTTTGCGAAGGCGTTTCGAAGGCACGCAGGCGGCGCACTTCTTCCAAAATTCCTTCCGCGTCCAGCTTGTTTTTAAGCCGTTTCAGGGCCCGGTCCACCGGCTCACCTTTACGTACGATCACTTCTGGCATTGCGTTTATTGCTCCTAATCTATTGAAATTTAACAAATCCGAACCCCATGGGGCGAGCGATCCTAAGGCTCCGCCCCCCCAGCGTCAACTGCGCGTTTAGGAGCTGCCTGCAGGCGTGGTCACCGGGGTCTTCTGGGTAACTTCGCGCCGCAAACTGCTTGTGCTCCCGCCCCGGAACTTCGTCCACCAAAGGACAATCGGCGAAGCGATGAAAACCGACGAGTAGGTTCCGACCAGAATCCCGATCAGGATCGCGAGCGCGAAATCACGCAGCACCGCGCCGCCAAAAAGGTAAAGGCAGAAGATCGGAATCAGGGTGGCCCCGCCGGTGAGCACGGTCCGGCCAAGCGTTTGGTTGATGCTTTCATTCATGATCTGCTCCACCGTCCCGCGCTTGCCGCTGGCCAGGCCTTCCCGGATGCGATCGAAAACGACGATCGTGTCGTTAATCGAGTAGCCGGCGATCGTGAGGATGGCGCCGACGAGGGTGAGGGTGAGCTCGCGGCCGAGCAGAGCAAAGATCCCGATCGTCATCAGGACGTCATGGAGCACGGCGAAAATCGCGCCGATGGCAAAGGAAAGCTCGAAGCGAAAAGTGACATAGATCAGGATTCCGAGCAGGCCGAGGCCGAGCGCCCAGAGTGAATTCCGGGCCAGCTCGCCGCCGACCAGCGCGCCGACGCGTTCGGAGCCCTCGGTCTTGAGCCCCGCATCGGGCATCGCCTTGGCCAGCTGAGTCTGAATCGCTTCGCTCGTCTTGATCGGGCTGCGGATGGTGATGTAATTCTGATCCACCTGCTGCGATTGCTGAATGGAAGCGTCGGCCAGATTGAGCGGCTTGAGGGCCTGGCGGACCTGCGCGACCGAAATCGGCTTGGTCGTGCTGAGGGTGAGCAAATCGCCCCCGCGGAAGTCGACCCCGAAGTTGCGCTCCCCGCGCGCGACGAAAACGCCGGCTCCAATCAAAAGCAAAACGACCGAGCACAACGTCGCGACCAATCCGCGGCGCATGAAATCGTAATTCTTCGGCGTGAAGAGTTGCCGCATCCGGACCTTTTCGACCCGGTTGGTATCCACCAGCCAGCTGGTCACGCTCTTGCCGAAGATCAGCACCGCGAACATCGAGGACACGATTCCGAGGGTCAGGGAAATGGCGAACCCCTTCACCGGGCCGGTCGCTTTCCAGAAAAGAATCACCGCCGTGATGACGGTCGTCACGTTCGCATCCAAAATGGAGCTGAAGGCTTTGTCGTAGCCGGCTTGCATGGCCGTTTTCAGCGATTTGCCGAGCGAGAGCTCTTCGCGCAGCCGCTCGTAGATGAGCACGTTGGCGTCCACCGCCATGCCGATGGTGAGGATGATGCCCGCGATCCCGGGCAGAGTCAGGACGAAGTTAAACATCGTCAGCGCACCGATCAGCAACACGAGATTGATCAGGAGCACGATGTTGGCGACCAGCCCGAGCAGGCGGTAGTAGAAAAGCACGCAGACCATCGTGATCAGCAGACCGACCAGGCCGGCCAGGACACTGCTGCGGACGGAGTCGGCGCCCAGCGTGGGCGAGACACTGCGCTCTTCCTCGACGCTAACCGGCGTCTGCAACGGATTCTCCAGGACGCTGGCGAGGCCGCGCGCTTCCTGTTCGCCGAAATTTCCGGTAATGATGGCGTCGCCGCCGTAAATCGCGGTCCGAATGCTCGGGGCCGATTGGATCTCATTGTCGAGCACGATGGCAAAACGATGACCGACGTTGGCCTCGGTGATCTGGCCAAATTTCTTTGCCCCTTCGCCGTCGAATTTGAGCTGCACGGTCCAGCCGTCATTTCCGTAGTAGGCGCTGGACCCGGTCACCCGGTCGCCGCCGAGATCGGCTTTCTTTTTCACCAGCAACCGCTCTTCGACGGGCTTTTCGCCCTCGTTCCGCGGCTCCATTTTGTAGGTCTCGATCCGGTATTCCGGCGGAATGACTTCCGTCCCGGCATCGATCGCCCGCAGGCGCGCGCCGTCATCCGGATAAACCAGCCGAAACTCCAGCTTCGCCACCCGCGAAAGCTGTTGCCGCGCCTCGATGATCTTCTCCGGATCGAGACCGGGAATTTGCACCAGGATCCGATCCGTTCCGACCGGGCTGATGACGGGTTCGCCGCCACCGAAATAATCGACCCGTTTCCGGATCACTTCGACCGCTTGTTCGAGATTGTTCTGCGTCGGAGCGCGGCCAACCTCGGAAGGGACGAGACGAATCAAAAAGGAAGTCCCGCCCTGGATGTCGAGTCCGAGCTGAATCTTTTTCTTCGGCGGCCAAATGGTGATGAGACTGAAAACCACCAGCAACCCCATCAGGAGGGTGGCGATGAGCCGCTTGCGCGGCCCCAGGTCGGTCGCGAAATACCAGCCGAAGAGGACGAGCATCAAGAGCCCGATGACGAAAACCAGCGCTGGGCTCATACTATTCCTTCAGCACGCTGGCGACGGCTGATTTCTCCATTTCGATTTTGACGTTGTCCGCCACTTTCACCGTCACGGTGGTGTCCTTGACGTTGGTGATCATGCCGTGAATGCCGGAGGCGGTCACGACCCGGTCGCCGGTTTTGAGGGCGGAGACGAGGGCCCGCAGTTCCTTCTGTCGCCGCATCTGGGGGCGGAAGAGAACGAAATACATAATGATAAAAATCAGAATGATGGGGATGAACGAGGCGAGTGGATTGGGACCAGCAGCACCGGGAGCAGCGGGCTGGGCCTGAGCGAGAAGAGTCAAAAGCATCATGGATTAATTGGTGTGCGTGGCAGTGCGGCGCGTTGCGCGCAACGAACCTGCCAAAGCGGCATTCCACTGAGCACAGTTGCGGCGCAAATGCAAGGTGCAGCACGCTAATCGTCGACCCCAAACGGCGCGCGAACCGGCCCGCGAAGGTCCTAAATTTTACATGCCGGACGGGGATGTTAGGTTTCGGTCCATTGAATCAAAACCCGCCATTCCCAACACCTGAAGAACTGCAGAGCAAGCTTTCCGAGTTCATGAAATCGAACTTCGGGGAAAAGGTTTCTTTCGCCAGCTTCGCCCAGCCCGAGCGCGCCGAAGAGGGTGACGACGAAAAACCGGCTCCGCCGCCGAGCGGCGACCAATTCGTCTTCGATTTTCTCCCGCGCGACATCAAGACCCATCTCGACCGCTTCGTCATCAAGCAGGACGAAGCGAAAAAAGTCCTCTCGATCGCGGTCTGCGATCACTACAACCACGTCAATTACATCCGCAAACTCGAGACCGAAGACGCTGTCAAAGCCGAGGAGACCGAGTATGCGAAACAAAACGTCATCCTCGTCGGGCCGACCGGCGTCGGAAAAACTTACCTGATCAAGCACATCGCGGAGCTGATCAAAGTGCCGTTTGTGAAGGCGGACGCGACCAAGTTCAGCGAGACCGGCTACGTCGGGGGCGATGTCGAGGATCTCGTTAGGGAACTGGTTCAGAAGGCCGACGGCGATGTCGGTCTCGCGCAGTTCGGCATCATTTACATCGACGAAGTCGACAAGCTGGCGGCGGCGTCCAACCTCGGCGGCGGCCGCGATGTCAGCGGGCGCGGCGTGCAGACCACGCTCCTCAAGTTGATGGAAGAAACCGAAGTGCCGCTGCGGAGCGCGAACGATTTGCAGGGACAACTCCAGGCCGCCTTTGAATTTCAAAAACGCGGCAAAGCCAAACGGGAAACGATCAGCACCCGGCACATTCTGTTTGTCGTCAGCGGCGCCTTCGAGCGCCTGAAAACGCAGGTCTCGAAGCGGCTCGCCCAGGGGCAGATCGGGTTCAAGGCGGAGACGGTCACCGTTCTCGACAACGAGATTTTCCAGCACGTCGGGACGCAGGATTTCGTCGAGTACGGCTTCGAGCCGGAGTTCATCGGCCGCCTCCCGGTCCGGGTCGTGTGCGAGGAACTCTCGGCCGATGATCTCTACAAAATCATGAAGTTTTCCGAGGGCAGCATCCTGCGGCAATACGAGCGGGCTTTCCGGGCTTACGGGATCGAAGTCAGTTTCGAGGATGAAGCATTGCTCCTGATGGCGGGCGCGGCCGCGCTCGAGAAAACCGGCGCCCGCGGGCTCCTCACCGTCTGGGAAAAACTCTTTCGCGACTACAAATACTACCTCGCCGGCTCCGGCCTGACCCAGTTGCGCGTGACCGAAGAACTGGTGCGCGAGCCGCGCCTCGTCCTTGAGCGCCTGATGGCGGAAGGGCAGCAGCACGAGAAGGAAAATCTCCGCCACGAAGCGCGGCAGTTTGCCGACGAGTTCTCGCGCGAACACGGAGTCGAGTTGGAGTTTGACGATTCCGCGCTCAGCCGGCTGGTCGAGCGGGCGGAGGCCGAACGAATGAAAGTGCCCGATCTCTGCGCGCACCTCTTCAAGGATTTTCAATTCGGTCTCAGCCTGATCAAAAAGAACACGGGCAAGAAAAAGTTTGTCCTCGACTCGGCGGCGATCGCCGCCCCGGATAAATTCCTGAGCGACCTGGTCCTCCAATCCTACGGCCCGGGCGGTGATCGCCCGGCGGAATGAAGCGCGCGCTCCTCGGGACCATCTGGATCGGGGCGGTTGCGGCCGCTCTTGGCCTCCTCCTGCAGGTGAGCGGCCTCCTCGCCCGCCCGGCGGCGGCGCTGGCTCGGGCGCATCTCCTTCCGCCTAACGATGGGGCGGGTTTCACCAGTTTGTTCCTCGTGGTGTTGCTCGGTTTCGCGGTCGCGTGGACGTTTTCGCAGGTCGTGAGCCCGGCTCGGCAGGCTGGTCTTTTTCTTCTCCTCGTCGTGGAGTTGATTGCCGCCGCCTGGCTGCTGCACGCACTGCAGATTTCCTTCGCGCCCCTGCCTTCGATTTGCGCCGCGCTCGTCGCGGCACTTCTCGCCCTGGGCCTGAACATGACCGAGGCCAGCCGCCGTCGCCGTTCCACCACGCGCGCCTTCGATGGCCGGCTCGGCCAGCCGGGGGTCGATCGCATCACCGAAAGCGACCCGCTTGCCCTGGCCGAACCGAGCGCGCGCGAGGCCAGTGCCGTCTTTTGCGAGATCGCGAACGAAGCCGAGCTGATCGACGATCTTCCGCCCGCGGCCTGCGCCCAGTTGACCGCGGAGTTCATCGATTGCGCGCGGAAATGTTTTCTGCGCGAGGGCGCCTACCTTCAGGCGGCCGACGGCGAAGGCATCCGCGTTCTTTTCGGATTTCCGAACGTAAGTCCCGGCCACGCGGTCGAGGCGGCGCGGGCCGCGCTGGCTTTCCGCGATGAATTTCACGCCGCCGCCGCGGCCCGGCCGGATTCGTTAGGCAAAGTCGATCTCCGGATCGGGATCGGTTCCGGCGTGGTCATCGCCTCGCTCCCGGACGAGGCGAGGCGGGGCGATTTCCTGATCGCGGGGGAGCCGTTTGAAGTGGCCCGGCGCCTGGCCCGGGCCAACCAGGTTTACGGCTCGGAGATTTTGCTCGGTCCGCGCACCTACAGCGCGGCCGGGAAAGAAATTGTCGCCCGCCCGATCGATTTCCTGCGCAGCGCCGAGCTGCACGACCGGCTCGAGATTTACGAGCTGCTGGCCTTGGCGGCAAAAGCGACCCCCGAGGAAATCGCGCGGCGCGACCGTTTCTGGACCGGGGTCGTTTATTTCCGGGAGCGGCGCTGGAACGAAGCCTGGGCCGAATTCAAGCGCGCCCAGACCGAGGGCGGCGCGCCTGACCGCCCGCTGCAATGGTATTTGCGCCGGCTCGAACCGCTCTGCCTGCAAATGGCGACCGAGCCCGCGCCCGTCTCGGAACCGCTTGTCCCGCTTTGAAACGGACCGAATACCCGGTCGCCTTGCGCGACCTGATCACGCAATTACGCCAGATGCCCGGGGTCGGCCCGCGCTCGGCCGAGCGCATCGCGCTCTGGATGGTGCAGGCGCGCGAGCCGCTCCCGGAAGGGATCGCCCGCGCCATCACCGAGACGCGCGCGGCCGTGCATCCTTGCGTGCAATGCGGTTTTTTCGCGACCGCGGAACTTTGCGAGATTTGCGCCGACGAATCGCGCGCCCGCGAACTGCTCTGCGTCGTCGAGCAGCCGACCGACATTCTGCCCCTGGAAAAGACGAGCGCTTTTCGCGGCCGCTATCATTCGTTAGGCGGGCGGATCTCGCCCCTCGATCGGGTGGCGCCGGAAGACCTCCGCATCGCCGCGCTCCTCGAACGGGTGGAAAAGGAATCGCCTAACGAGATCATCTTTGCCCTCGCGGCCGACGTGGAAGGGGAGGCGACGACGAATTATCTGGTCGATTTGTTGAAGAAATTTCCGGTCACGCTGACCCGCATCGCGCACGGCCTGCCCGCGGGCGGCGGTCTGGAATCGGCCGACGAGTTGACGCTTTACCGCGCTCTCTCGGGGCGAACAAGGTTGTAGAACTTGCCCTCGATCGCGGCGTAACATTGGTAGGCGGTCGACGGCGAGTAGTTCGGGATGTAGCCCTTGAAGGCGTCGCCCTCCGTCATTCTGCCCAGGCCGACAACCTTTCCGTCTGGGTGACCGATAATCACGAACTCGGCGGCGCGACGTTCTTTGCGCGTCCGGCATCGACCCGTGAAGCGCGCGGCCGGCCGGTCCTTTTCCAGGGTGGGGAAGATTTGCTTTACCTGCCATCCGCCTTCCAGATCCTGGGCGGATTGAGTCGTCGGCGGCAATGGCCGGCCGATCAGGTTCGCTCCCGGCCAGGCAAACATATCGAGCCCGCGCTGGCGATAGATCTCCGCCAGAGGCAGGATTCGCTCCGCCGCCGAGCCGGAGGTCCGGAAAAGCTGTTGCAGACTGGGCTCATCTCTCACCCCGCAGACCAGGCGCAACGCGGCGTCTTCGGTGGCTTTGCGCCAGTTCGCATAGACCGCTCCGGCGTGCAGTTGCGACGGGATGGTCCCGCCGGCCAAAGCGAGTGCAAAAATGCCGAGCGTTTTGGAATAAGCGCGCAGCCGCGGCCAGCAGTAGAGAATTAACACCGGCAGCGCCGCCCAAAGAAACGGGCTCCAAAAGCTATACCGGGTCGCCAGCACCGTGCGCGGGTTGATCGCCATCAAACCGGAACGGCCGATCACGATCAGCACCATCGAGCCGAGGATAAAAATGGTCAGGCCGACGGCGATGGTCTCGGCCGGCTCGTTCGTGCGTGCGGAAAAATAAGAGGCGATCAGGCAATAAACCGCCAGGGCCACGCCGAGGGCGCCAATGATTCCCGCCACCAGGAAAACGTGCGGGTTGGGCCGGAAGAGCCAGCCGGAGGTGTAATCAACCCAGGGCGCGCCCAGCACCTGGAAATAGCGCCCAACGATCTGAGGCAGATCCGGAATCAGATGCGACAGCCCATCGCCGACGGCTGACTCACCATTGTTAGGCAGGAGGAGGAAGATGATGAAATTGACCAGACCCGCCACGCCCAGGGCGGCCGCGATTTTCCAGCCCAGGCGATAGAACACCGCCAGCAGGACAAAGGTCGGCCAGGCCGCCATCCCGGTGCCGAAGCTGAAGGTGGCGACGATGCCCGCCGCCAGCACCCCGGCGAAAAGCCAGCGGCGGGTGCGGGCCGACTCCGTCGTGCGCATCCGGCCCAGAGCCAGGAAGCCGAGCACGACCGCGCTCAAGAGCAGCGAGGTCATGCAACTAAAGCCGCCGGAAGCGGTGAGGTTGATCTTCCCCAGCCAGAGCGAGGCGAGGGTGTAGAGGAGCCCGCAGGCCAGCCGCGGGAGCAGCCCCAGGCTCGGGGAACGCGCCAGACTAACGAGAAGCAAACCGACCGTCGTCAGGGTCACGGCCTGGCCGATCCAGAAGAGAAGGGTCTGGTTGTTCTGGAAGAAGAAAAGAATCGGCAGCCAGAAGAGCGAGGGAAAAAACGTCGGGTGATCGTTGTGCCGGTAGAGCGCGTTGAGCGGAAAAGGGAATTGGAAATCGAGCGCGTAGATGCGCCAATAATCCTGCCGCGTGACCGAATAACGGCCGTCGTAGAGGAGCGCGAGCGCGTGGATGACGAATGCGACCGTGGCCAGGATCAATGCGACGACCAGGATCGACCGGACGATGCTCCGCGGCTCTGCAGACCGGCGGATTTCTCCGGAAGGATTCCGTTTCAAGGTGGTTTTTATCTCCCCGGGCCGGGGCAAAGTCAACGCAGCGGCACGGGGCGGCGGCCAGTCGGCAGAGTCCCAGTTGCCAAGCCTCCCTTCCAAACTTAAGTCTAGGCCTCAGTCCTTCCGAAAATGTCCTGCGCCAAAATCGATCCCGCTCTCCATCAGGCGCAAAAACCGCCCTGGATAAAAGTAAGGTTGCCCTCCAATCCCGTCTTTTTCTCGACCAAGGCGCTCATTTCCGATCTGCGTCTGCACACCGTCTGCGAGAGCGCGCAATGCCCGAACCGCTGGGAATGCTGGAGCCAGGGCACCGCGACGATGATGATCGCGGGCGAACGTTGCACCCGGGCCTGCGGATTTTGCGCGGTCTCGACCGCGAAGCCGTTTGCGCTCGAGGAAGATGAACCGCAGCGGGTCGCGGAGGCGGTCCGGCGCCTCAAGCTCAAGCACGTCGTCATCACGGCGGTCGCGCGCGATGATTTGAAAGACGGCGGGGCGGAACATTTCGCCCGCACCATCCGTGCCGTCCGCGAGATGGATCCCTCGATCATCATCGAAGTGCTGGTGCCGGATTTTCACGCCCAGGATTGGTGCATCCAACTCGTGCTCGACGCCGCGCCGGAGATTTTCAATCACAACATGGAAACGGTCGAGCGCCTTACGCCTGTCGTCAGGTCGCGCGCGAAGTACCGGACCTCGCTCCAGGTTTTGCAGCGGGCGAAAGAGCTTTCGCCGAAAATTGTGACCAAGAGCGGCGTCATGCTCGGCCTCGGCGAGACGGAGCCGGAACTTTTTCAAACGATGGACGACCTGCGTGAAGTCGGCTGCCAGGTCCTGACGTTAGGCCAGTACCTCCGCCCGACGCCGACGCATTTGCCGGTCGTTGCCTACATCACCCCGGAACAATTCGATCTCTACGGGGACATCGCGCGGCGCAAAGGCTTCGCCCATGTCGCCTCCGGTCCGCTCGTCCGCAGCTCCTATCACGCGGCCGATTTCCACCCGGTCGTCCGTTGACGATGGAGAGCGCGGCCCCGCAACCAGGCCGGCCGCTCGATCGCCGCAACGTCGCCGCGATCATTCCCGCCTATCTCGAGGAAGTCCACGTCCGCGGCGTCGCCGAGCGGACGCGCGCCCAGCTCGATCACGTCCTCGTGGTCGATGACGGCTCGAGCGATGCGACCGCGGAGCGCGCGCGCGAAGGCGGGGCGGAGGTCGTCGTTCACCCGGTGAATCTGGGCAAAGGCGAGTCGATCAAGACCGGCCTGCGCCATTGGCTGGCGCGGGAGGAGATTGAATTCATCCTCATCCTCGACGCCGACGGCCAGCATTTGCCGGATGAGATCGGCCGTTTCCTCGCCGCCGCCAATGCGAGCGAGGCCGGCCTTTTTGTCGGCACGCGGATGAACGACGTGCGCGACATGCCGTTCGTTAGGCGCACGGTTAATCGTTACATGAGCCGCCGGATCAGCCGGCTCTGCGGGCAGGAGGTTCCCGATACCCAGTGCGGTTATCGCATGGTCCAGCGCACCCTCGCGCCGCATCTGCTCGCCGGCACGAGCCGGTTCGATTACGAAACCGAGATGCTCATCATCGCCAGCCGGGCCGGTTTCCGCATCGCCTCGGTCCCGATCAGCACGATCTACTCCGACGAGGTCAGCAGCATCCATCCGGTGCGCGACACGGTCCGCTTTTTTCAGCTGATGCGGCGTTACGAACGACGACCGTAAGGTCGGTCAAACCCCCCGATACACGCTGAGAGGCGGTTGGTTCCGATACATATGGCGCGGCCGCAACCACCTATGGATTATTTAAGGAACCAACGGGTCCGGGCGGTAGTCATCGGCATCGTCGCGGCTTTGGTCGCGGCCCTGTTTCGTGCGTTGCTTTATCGCCTGGTGGAGACCCGGATACCGTTCCTCACCTTCTTTCCGGCGGTGATCGTGGCGGCCCTTTGGGGCGGCTCGATCGGCGGGACGGTGGCCGCGGCCCTCTCCCTTCTGGTCGCGCCCATTTGGATGTTCTCCGGTGGGTGGACCGAGATCGACAAAGTTGGTTGGTTTAACGTCGGATTTTTCGCCCTGAGCTCCACCCTGATTATCTGGGCGGTGCGCCACGCGCACGAAGCGACCATCCGTTCGGCTCAGCTGGGTAATCGGCTGGCGGAAAGTGAAGCTCGCCTCCATCACCTCGCCGATAATATCCCGCAGCTCGCCTGGATGGCGCGGCCCGACGGACACATCTTTTGGTACAACCGCCGCTGGTTTGAATTCACCGGCACGACTGCCGGAGGAAATGGAAGGCTGGGGCTGGCAGAAGGTGCACGATCCGGAGGCATTGCCGGGCGTGATCAAATCGTGGAAGCAGGCTCTGGCGAGCCGGGAACCTTGGGAACACACCTTTCCGATTCGCCGGGCCGATGGCGTCTATCGCTGGTTTCTCTCCCGGGCGCTGCCTCTGCGCGATGCCGACGGCGAGGTTAGTCTCTGGTTTGGATCGAACACCGACATAACCGAGCAGCGGGAGCACGCCGACGAACGCCATCGCCTCCTCGAGAGCGAACGCGCCGCGCGTTCCAGCGCGGAACGGGCCAGCTTTCTCAAGGACGAATTCCTCGCCACGCTCTCCCATGAATTGCGCACCCCGCTGAACGCCATCCTCGGCTGGACCCAGCTCCTGCGCGCGGGCGATGGCGAGCCGGGCGACATGCGCGAGGGCCTCGAGACGATCGAGCGCAATGCCCGCGCCCAGACGCGCATCATCGAGGACCTGCTCGAAATGAGCCGGATCATTTCCGGCAAAACCCGGCTCGATGTTCAGACGACCGATCTCGCGGGCGTAATCGAGGGCGCGATCGATGCCCTGCGCCCGGCCGCGGCGGCGAAGAATGTGCGCATCGTGAAAGTGCTCGATCCCGTGCAACCGATCTCCGGCGATCCGGCGCGGCTGCAGCAGGTGCTCTGGAACCTGCTCGCCAACGCGATCAAGTTCACGCCCAAGGGCGGCCGCGTGAACGTTGTGCTCCAGCGAGTGAACTCGCATGTCGAGATCGTCGTCAGCGACAACGGGGAGGGGATCGCGCCGGAGTTTCTGCCCTACGTCTTCGATCGCTTTCGGCAGCAGGACGCCTCGCAAACCCGGCACCACAGCGGCCTCGGGCTCGGGCTTTCGATTGTCAAAAATCTCGTCGAACTCCACGGCGGCAGCGTCCGCGTGCAAAGCGACGGGCCGGGCAAGGGCGCGACCTTTACCGTCGCGCTGCCCCTGGTTCCGGTGCGGCAGGACGATTCCGCCGGGCGCCATCCGGAGGCTGCGCCGGAGATGCGTTGCCTGGTCAAAGTCGAACTCGACGGGGTCCGCGTCCTGGTGGTGGACGATGAACGCGATTCGCTCGAATTGGTGCGGCGCCTCCTGAAAGACTGCAAGGCCGACGTTCTGCTCGCCTCCTCCGCCGAGGACGGCCTCCGCCTGGTGAAGGAAAATTCACCCGACGTCATCGTGAGCGACATCGGCATGCCGGGAAAGGACGGGCTGGAAATGATGCGGGAACTGCGCGCCCGGTCGGCGCTGCAACAGGCCCGCATCCCGGCGATTGCGCTGACCGCCTTTGCCCGCTCGGAGGATCGGACGCGCGCCATGCTCGCGGGTTACCAGGTGCACCTCTCGAAACCGGTCGAACCGCAGGAGCTTCTCGCTGCCGTAGCCAATCTCGCAGGCCGGACCGGGGGCGAAGTCCAATAGGATTTAGCCCGGGGCCGGGCAGTCAAAAACCCAAACGCGGGTCGCCCCGCAGCTTGGTGTTGAACATCCGGCCCACTACGGCCGTACCGTTCCTCCGTCTCTCCGTCCCTCGGTTCTCTCCGCCTCTCGCGCCTCCGAGCCCCCGTGTCTCCGCACCTCCCCACCTCCGCGCCTCCGCGCCTCCGCGCCTCCGCGCCTCCGCGCCTCCGCACCTCCGCGCCTCCGCACCTCCGCGCCTCCGCGCCTCCGCACCTCCGCGCCTCCGCACCTCCGCGCCTCCGCGCCTCCGCACCTCCGGGCCTCCGCGCCTCCGCGCCTCCGCACCTCCGCGCCTCCGCGCCTCCGCGCCTCCGCGCCTCCGCGCTTCCGCGCCTCCGCGCACCTCCGCGCCCCGCACTTCCGCGCCTCGCTCCGCCCCTCCGCGCGCCTCCGCGCCTCCGCGTCCCGCGCCTCCCGCGCCTCCCGCGCCTCTACCTCCTCTACGACCTCAAGGCTTCTCCGACCTCAAGGATTTTTCCGGCTTCAAGGCTTTTCCGGCTTCAAGGCTTTTCCGGCTTCAAGGCTTTTCCGGCTTCACTTCCATACTTTGCAAAGTATGGATAAAAGAACGAGGTGACCATTTGGTTCGCGGCGAAATTGTCTGCGAATTCAACCGTTTGCTGGAGCGGGTCGAGGACGGAGATGGGCTGGCACTGTTCTACACTCGTTAGGGCTTTGAAGGCGCTGGTCACTCCGCTCGCCTTTGCCGCCGTTCCTCCGGATCGTTTCCTGCCGGTGGTCGTCTTTGTTATCTCGGAAAGGTTTCGCGGCGGTGGCGGACCGTCGGTCAGGTCGATTCCAGCGGAGATGACAAACGATTTGGCGGCGTTCCGTTAGGCTGTGGTGAGACGAAATTTGACGTTCGAAGTCAGGAACTTCGACCCGGCGCGCCCTCCTCGCGGGCGATCGTTCGGAGCAGTTTTTCGAAGTCTGAGGAATCGTTGGCGTAGGCCGGGTAGGGCCGGGCGGCCTCGCGCGGCAGGTAGCGAAAATGTTTGTAAGGCCAGAGCCAGTGCTCCGGATGGGCGCGCATGATCGGCTCAAAAGCATCCCAACAACGCTGCGCGATCTCCTGCACCGTGGCGCCGGCCGGAAACTCGACCGGCGGATGCGCAATGACCCGGCAGGTGCCGTCGGGCAATGGCCGCGCCTCGATCGGGAAAAGCAGCGTGCCGGCGCGGGCGGCGAGGACGGCGTGGAGCAGGGTCACACACATTTTCAGGCCGAATCCCTCGATGATCGTCGCCGCCTGGGTCGGATGCAGAGTCAGGTCGAGGAGCAGGCCGGTCGCGCCGCCGCGCCGCACGCTTTTGAGCAGGCGGAGCATCGATCTTTCCTGCGGGATGATGGTGTTGCCGCTGACTTCGCGCAGGCGGGTGAAGAGGTCGGTGAGGAGCGGATTCTTGAAATTTTCCGCAACGATGGTTGTGGGAATCCCGGCGAAACCGAGCGCGAGCCCGGCCCATTCCCAGTTGCCGTAGTGCACGCAGAGCGCAATCGACCCGCCCGGGCTGCGGGCATGCCGTTCGCGGAATTCTTCGAAACCTTCGAGCTGCAGGTATTCGCGGTGGTTGGCCGGCGTGAGGTTTTTTGCCCAGAAAAGATCGAGCATGGTGCGGGCGAAATTCCGGTAGGAATCGCGCGCGATCTGCCGCCGCTGCCGCGGAGAATAGCGCTGGCCGAGAGCGCATTCGAGATTTTCCAGGGCCACCGCGCGGCCGCGCCGGTCGCAGGCAAATGCGATATCGCCGCAGACCCGGCTCAGCCCGAGACACACTCGACGCGAGAGCCGCGGGATGCCCCGGGCCAGCAGCTCCAGGCCGCCTCGCTCGAGGCTATAGCGGAAATTTTTCCACCGAGACATCAGCCGCGCAACGCTCCCGACTTACATCAAACCGCGCCGCCGCAGGTCGCCCACGTTCCCGCCGGCCGACCGCTCGATCAGGTCGATAGTGAACTTGAGCAGGCAGACTTCCCAAGCGTCGTCGACTCCCTGGATGACGGCGCTGAGCGGCTCCTCCGCCCGGTCGACCCGCGCTTTCGTCTGCTCGATGACCGAGGCGAGCGAGGCGCGGACGGTTTTCTCCACCACGTCCGTCTTGCGAAACTGGAAGCCGTAACGCAGGACCGCAAACTCCTGCGTCCGTTCGCGCAATTGCTCGGCATAGCGCGCCGCCTTTTCGCCGAAACCTTCGAGCAGGAGCCGGGCGTAATGGTCGGGCGTCAAAATCTGCGGTCGCTCCGCGTGAATGCGGCCGTCGCGCACCCGCACTTCATCTACCTGGTCCATCAACTCGCTGATGAGGTAGAAGCGAAAACTGGTGTGACCGAAGGTCGCGATCTTGCCCTCGGGCGCGAGGAGCACCTCGGTGTTCTCGATCGCGTATTGGAAATTATCTTCGCTCCACATCAGGGCGCGAGCTTACCACAGAATGCCGTCGCTGTGCGGTCCCTGTAGACGCCTCCCTCCGGGAGGCGCGGGGGTGAGCTCCATTCCCACTGCCAGCGAGGTTTCCCCCCGCGCTTCGCAGAGCGAAGCGTCTACAACCCGGGCGTGAGCGTGCCGGGCCGGTTCGCCCGCCAGCGCGAGACGGCGTCGAAAGTGAAAATCGCGAGCGCGATCCAGATCAGCGCAAAAGCCACCATCTGCGCCCGCTGGAACGGCTCGTGATAAGCGAAAACGCCGAGGAAAAAAGTGCAGCTGGGCGAAAGATACTGGAGGAAACCAACCGTCGTTAGGCGGAGATGCCGCGCGGCGTGGGCAAACCAGACCAGCGGCAAACCGGTCACGATGCCGGTGCTGATCAGGAGCACGTCCAGCCCCGGCGTGCCGAGGGCGAAATGGAGATCGCCGCGTCGTTCGAGATAAACGAGAAAGCCGAGCGCGAACGGCACGATCAGCGTCGTCTCCAGGAAAAGTCCCGGGATCGAGCCGGCGCCGGAGATTTTGCGCAAGAGCCCGTAGAGCCCAAAGGAGGAGGCGAGCGTCAGCGCCACCCACGGGAGGCGGCCGAAGCCAAACGTGAGGTAGGCGACCGCGCCGCTCGCGAGCAGGACCGAGATGAGCTGCGCTCTCGTTAGGCGCTCGCGCAGGATGATGGCGCCGAGGAGCACGTTCACGAGCGGCGACATGAAATAACCAAGGCTCGTCTCGAGGACTTGGCCGGCGTTGACCGCCCAGATGAAGACGAACCAGTTGATCGCGATCGCAATCCCGCTGCCGGCGCAGAGGAGCGCGGTCCGGGTCGAGCGCAGGTTGCCGAGCACTTCCGGCCAGCGCTTTTGCCAACTCAGGAGCAGGATCATGAAGACGCAGGTCCAGACGAAGCGGTGCGCGAGAATTTCCGAGGCGGGGATGAAACGAAGCAGTTTCCAATAAACCGGCACCAGTCCCCAGGTTACGAATGCGGCCACGCCCGCGATGAACGCGGAGGTCTCGTGCGAGTCGCGCGTCGGTCTCATGGCGCGGCTCCTATTTCACGGAAAGGAGCCGTGGGCAACCGGCAGACGATTGCGCCGGCCCTCTGCCGCGTGGACTCTGCGCGGTGATTGCGCTGACCGAAAAACTGCTTTCCGGGGCCGGCGGCTGGCAGGCAATGAAGGCCGCGCGCGAGCTGGTCCAGGCCGGCCGGGTCTCAGGTGCAAGCTACCAGCCGCCGCTCCTGCAGGGCGAGGTGCGCGAGGGGCAGAAACGGTATCGCTCGGGCCTGCGGATTCGAAGCGCGCTCGATCTCGAGAACATCTGCACCTGCCGGGAATCGCGCGAGTGGGGAAAAGTCTGCGCGCATTCGCTCGCCGTCGGGCTGGCTTATCTCACGCCGGTGGCCGCGGTGGAACCGGCCGTTTCCAGGGAGTCGGCGGCGCCGATGAACGAGCGCTTCGTCTCGTTAGGCGAGCCGGGGGCTCGTCCGCTTGAGCTGCACGTGATTCTGCCGCCGAATTTCCGCTCGGCGTGGACGAAAGGAACGCTCATGGTGTGTCTCGAAGCGGAACTCGACGGGCGCCGGGTCATGCTCGACGCGCTTCCGCGCGGGGAGCGGTTTGGCTGCGACGAGTTCGACCTGGCCGCACTCAATTCGTTAGGCGCGGAGGCCGCGGGAGTGAACATGCTTTCGGCCGAGGGCTTTTTGCGCTGGTTGCCGGCTCTGCGCGGGCATCCACGCGTGGGCTTTGGCAAGTCGACCACGGCGCGCGTGCTCGGCGAAGTCTATCGGCCAGCGGTGATTTTGCGCGGCGCTGGCGCCGGTTTTGAGATCTCGGCCAAGCTCGCGGAAAACGAAACTCCATTACTGGCCGGTGCGGAAGCATGGCTTCTTCAGGCGAGCGATTTTCTGGAAATCGGGAGTGCCTTGCCACCTCGCCTAACGAACGTCTTGCGCGAGCCGCTTCGGTTGCGAAGCGAGCAGGCGGACGAGTTTCTCGCCCTCGAACTTCCGCTCTGGCGCGAAGTGGCGGACGTCGAACTGCCTCCGGATCTTGCGCTGCCAGTGGTCGAGGAAGCGTTGCCGTCGTTTCGCCTCCAACTCGAAGGTTCGCTGCAACATTTGCGCGCCACTCTTCGTTGCCAATATGGCGAGCGGCCGGCAATTCCGCCCCTCTCCGAGCCGGGAAATCGTTTTGTCTTTCGGGCAGGCGAGCGCCTCTTCGTGAGAAATCTGGCGCTCGAAAAAGAGGCGGTCGCACGAATGGAACGCGCCGGGTTCACCCTCGCGCGCGATGTTTTCGAAATGCGCGACTCCAACCGGATCGTGCGTTTCTTCGCTTTCGATTTTCCGGCCCTGCCGCAGGAATGGGACGTTTCGGTCTCACCGCGCCTGGAGAAAGCGAGCAGCGACCTCGAGCCAATCTCACCTACGATCGAGATCGTTCGTTCGGGGGAAGACTGGTTCGAGCTCAAATACTCCGTCGCGAGCGGGGCCGGGGAGGGGATTCCACTGGCCGAGGTCCAGCGCCTTCTCCGTTCCGGCCAGAGCCAGACTCGCCTAACGAACGGCAAGATCGCGGTCCTGAATCCGAACGCGCTCGACGATTTCGAACAGCTCTTGCGCGATGCCGATCCGCGGCAAAGCCAGCCCGGGATTTACCGGCTGAAAAATGTCCAGGCGGCCTATCTGGCGAACACGGTGGAGGAAATCGGTGCACGGTTACTCGGCGCTTCGCAGCTCTTCCAGCAGCAGCCCGCCATTACCGCGCTCGGTTCGCTCGCGGAGCAGTTGCGCGATTATCAGCGCACCGGCGTGCAATGGCTGGCCGCGCTCGCCGCGCAAAATCTCGGCGGCATCCTGGCGGACGAGATGGGCCTCGGCAAAACCGTCCAGACTCTCGCCTTCCTGCGCCTCGACCGCGGGCACGGTCCGGCCCTGATCGTTTGCCCCACCTCGCTCCTCTCCAACTGGCAGCGCGAAGCCGCACGGTTCACCCCGGAGTTGAAAGTGCTGCGAATCGACGGCCCGGAGCGCGCCGAAAAAATCGCCCGCCTCGCCGAGTACGACCTTGGCCTAACGAGTTATGGGTTGCTCCGGCGCGACGCCGAGCATTATGCCGGCACTGCGTTCAGCACCGTCGTGCTCGACGAAGCGCAGCACATCAAAAATCCCGACACTCAAAATGCGCAGGCCGCCTTCAGCCTCGGCGCCCGGCGGCGGTTCGTCCTCACCGGCACCCCGATGGAAAACTCGGTCCGCGATCTTTGGTCGCTGATGAATTTCGTCGCGCCCGGTTATCTCGGAACGCGGCACGATTTCCGCGAACGTTACGAGCGGCCGCTGGCGAGCGGGCCGGAGCCGGTCCTGCAACGACGGCTGGCGCGCCGGCTCCGTCCTTTCCTCCTTCGTCGCCGCAAAGCCGACGTCGCGCGCGAGCTGCCGGAAAAAATCGAGCAGGTCGTGCCGTGCGAACTCGGTCCGACCCAGCGCGCCACCTACAATGCGCTCTTGCGCGAAATCCAGCAGGGGATCGGCGCGAGCGGGGCCAATGACGGCGCGACCCGGATGAAAATGCTGACCGGCTTGCTCCGTCTGCGCCAGACCTGCTGCGATCTGCGCCTGCTCGGTCTCCCGCCTAACGACAAAGCCGATTCCTCGGCCAAGCTCGACCTGCTCGACGAGCTTCTCGGCGAAATTGTCGACGGCGGGCATCGCGTCCTCATCTTCAGTCAGTTTGTAAAAATGCTCGATCTCGTCCGGGCGCGGCTGGAGGCGAGTGGAACCGCGCATTGTTACCTCGCCGGCCTAACGAAAGATCGACAGACCGAGGTCGACCGTTTCCAGAACGACGAGGCGATCCCGGTTTTCCTGATTAGCCTGAAGGCCGGCGGCGTCGGGCTGAATCTCTCGGCCGCCGACACCGTGATTCATTTCGATCCGTGGTGGAACGCGGCGGTCGAGGCGCAGGCGACCGATCGCGCCCATCGCATCGGCCAGAAACGGGTCGTCACTTCCTACAAGTTGATCGCGCGCGACACGGTCGAGGAAAAGATTCTTCATCTGCAAAAGCGAAAGCGCGAGCTGGCCAGCGCCATGCTCGAAACCGAGGAACCGCTCATGACCGGCCTAACGACCGCCGAGCTGTCCGAATTGCTGGCTTAGTTTCCGATCCTTGCCGCTCGCCTCATCTCGCGGCATAACCATCAGGTGGCCCTGCATTTGAGCGATCAATCCGCGACTTCCCGGGCGGCGAAAGTGAAGCAGTTCTTCATCGAGCTGAAACGGCGCAAGGTCTATCGCGTCGCCGCCGGCTACATCGTGGTCGCCTGGCTCGTGGTCCAGGTCGCGACCCAGGTCTTTCCGTTTTTCGAAATCCCGAACTGGACCGTGCGCCTGGTCATCCTCGCGCTCTGCCTCGGCTTTCCGATCGCGGTCGTCCTCGCCTGGGCCTATGACCTCACACCCTCTGGGATCAAGCGCACGGAGGACTTGCCCGCCGCCGCGCCCATCCCGCCGCGCCCTTCGCCGGAGGTGCCCGCGAAAAGCATCGCGGTGCTGCCGTTTGAAAATCTGAGCGATGACCGCGAGAACACCTTTTTTGCCGATGGCGTGCATGACGACATTCTCTCCAGCCTGGCGCGCATCGCCGACCTCAAGGTGATCAGCCGCACCTCGGTCCAGCAATACCGCGGCAGCGTCCGCAACCTGCGCGAGATCGGGGAGGCGCTTGGCGTCGCGCACGTTCTCGAAGGCACAGTGCGCCGCTCCGGGAACCGGGTGCGGGTCAACGCCCAGCTCATTAATGCCCGGACCGACGCCCATGTCTGGGCCGAGACTTTCGATCGTGAACTGACGGACCTCTTCGCGATCCAGACCGAGCTGGCGGAGCGGATCGTACGGGCGCTCCAGGCCAATCTCTCGCCCCGGGAAATGGCAGGCCTGCAGGTCGCGCCGACGCGCAATCTCGAGGCCTACGATCTCTACATCCGCGCGCGCGAACTCTTTCGCTGGAGCGGGATCGGCGACCCGCAGGAGAACGGGGCCAAGGGGCTGCCCATGCTCGAACGCGCGGTCGCGCTCGACCCGCAATTTTGGCTCGCCTATTATCTCGCCTCGCGCATCCATGCCGAGCTCTATTGGTTCGGCTACGACAAGAGCGCGCAGCGGCTGGCGCAGGCAAAAGACGCGGCCGAGACCGCGCTGCGGGTGCGGCCGGAAATGGGCGAAGGCCATCTCGCGCTCGCTTTCTATCACTACTATTCGGCGCGTGATTACGAGGCCGCCATCCGCGAGCTGACCCTGGCGCAGCGCACTTTGCCTAACGACGCCGAGGTGGCGGGCGCGCTCGGCATGATCGATCGCCGGCGCGGGCGCTGGGAAGAATCGATTCTGCACTCCGAACGGGCGCGCCAGCTCGATCCGCGCAATATCTCTGCCTTCTGGAATTTGTCCGAGACGTTGACCTACCTGCGGCGTTACGCCGAGGCCGATGCGCTCCTCGCCGCCGCCCAGGTGATCGCGCCGGACGGCTACATGATCCCGATTGCGCGCGCCGAGCTCGCGCTGCGCGCGGAGGGGGACCCGGCGCCTTTGCGCAAGACCTTGCAGCGGGTGCCCTCGGAGTTCGACCCGGGCGGCGCGGTGACGACGATCGCGGTTCGCCTCGCCCTGATGGAACACGATTACGACGAAGCCGAGCGCCAACTGGCGGAATGTTCGCAGATAAAGTTCAACGATTTCGGCCTGGCCGGTTTCGCCGGGGCACTGGATGACTACACCGTGCCGCGGGAATGGTATACGGGGTTGATCGCCCGCGGCCGCGGAAACGAGACGGCGGCGCGGCGGGCATTTGAAGAGGCCCTCAAGGTGGTCCAGGCCGACGCGGTCCGTTCGCCAGACGACCCGAAAACGCTGGTCATGCTCGGGCTTATCCTGGCCATGCTCGGCCGCGGCGAGGAAGCGATTGCAGCCGGTGAACGCGGGGTGCAAAAGCTGCCGATCGCGGCCGATGCCCTGGACGGCCCGCTCCTGGCGGTCAATCTGGCGGTCATCTACACGCAGCTCGGAGAGCGCGAGCGGGCCCTCGAGGAATTATCGCGGCTCGTTAGGCTGCCGGGCGGCCCAACCCCGGGCACGCTCCGGATTGAGCCGCTGTGGGACTCGCTGCGGGATGAACCGGAGTTTCAGGATTTGCTGAAACCGCAAACGGGCTAGCTGAAAAACACGCGCTGCACCAGCCAGCAGCCGCCGGCCGCGGCGACGACGATCGATGCCACCGGAACTGCGACGCGCATGAGCCGCGGAGTTTTCCGCAGCCAAAGGAGAACCGGGAGAAGAATGGCCGCGAGGCAAAGTTGGCCCGCTTCCACCCCGAGGTTGAACCCGGCGAGGGGCGCCACGCTGGACCAGCCGCCGTCGGCCACGCCCATTTCGCGCAGGACTCCGGCAAAACCCAGGCCATGGATGAGCCCGAAGGCGAAGGTCAGCAGCCAGCGCCAGCGCAATTTGCCATCGCCCCGCAGGAGATTCTCCAGACCGACATAGACAATCGAGGCGGCGATGGCGGCTTCAATCCAGCGGCTGGGTAACTGGACGAGTCCAAAGGTCGAAAGCGCGAGAGTCAAAGAGTGAGCCAAGGTAAAGCAGGTAATGAGAAGCGCCGCCTGCCGCAGATTCCGGCAGACAAGCAGGAGACCGAAAAGAAAGAGCAGATGATCGTATCCGGTCAGAATATGGCGAATGCCTAACAAGAAAAAGTCGAGAAAAGTGTCGTTGGAAGGAGCGACGATGGCGTCGGGAACGAAGGTCGTCGCGGTTTCACGTCCGCTCAGAAGAACCCGCGCGAGCTGGTTGCCGGAAGCGCCCAGTGCGACGAACGACTGCCGATGACCGAAAGCCATTTCCGGAAGGAGTTGCGAACGAACAGTGATGGGCTGAACCCCGGACGTCCAGGGATAGCTATAGGTAAACTCGACGTTCTTGTTCTGATCGATTTTTGGCGTGACCGATGCCGGCTCGACGGGCCGGCCATCGACCTCGAGAATCAAGGCGCGACGGGCGAGAGCTTCCAGCTTGTTTTGGATGGTGCTTCCACCTTGCCGGACGGCTTGCGGATCCTCTCCCATCGCGGTCGAGATATCGGTCTCGTTATAAGTTAAAACCGCGCTGACCGTGTCCGGCTCCAGTTGCAGGTGGACGGAGCTTAAACCCGGGTCGTGCGCAAAGGCACTCAACGCCGAGAGGAGCGATAGCAAGCCGATCGTCAGGCGTGTGATAAGGATAGGAGGTTTCAAGGTTCGTTATGCTCGGGGCGAAAAGCGAGCGGGCCGATCGAAGTTCATCCGACCGACCCGCAAGCTACTCACACCAACATTTCATGGAGAAGGCGAAAAGTTCGCCAGGTCCCGGTAGATTCTCTTACTGATCCAGGTCGTAGCCTTCCACCAACGCGTTACCGGTGGTTCCGTCTTTCCCGCGAACGATCATGGTGTAGGCGCCAGGCGAGACCGTTAGCACGACCGCTGATTCGAGGTCGTTCTGCGGCGCGAGACCGGTGGCGGTGATTTCGTCTTCCTGGGTATCTCTCCAGTTGTCGTTCGAGGCGATCAAGGTGGTGCCCTGGTAGATCTCAATCGTCGGATCAGCCAGCACATCAGCCACGCCGTCGTCGGCCAATGAGGGGCCCATGGCGCGGAAGATGACCTGTTTGGAAGCGTTGCCGCCAATGATGACGCCACCAATCAGAACGCTATCTCCGGTCTCGACCGGACCACGGGTGGAGATGTTCTGGAAACGATCTTCGGTCACGATCGCGAGCGCGGTGTGGTGCATGTGATTGCGACCATTGTGCGGAGTGGCGGCATAGGGGAAGACGCGATTGTAGACGCTGTCGTTCTTACTCACGTTATCAATCCCGTCAGCAGAAGTGATGATCGGGTTAGCCGGATCACGCAGGTCACTCAGGATAGCTGTGACTGCGATATCGACCACGTCATCGCCGAAACGGCGACCGTTAGGCCAGCCGCCGGGGACGGTTCCGTTATTGAAGAAGCCGGGCTGGACCGTGCTCGTGAGAGTGTCTCCGCCAAAGATGCCGAGACGGCTGAAGCCTTCGTCATCCGGGTTCGCGAGGAAGCCTGGTCCACCACCGGCGAGACGCGCGGGGTCAGTCGAGAGATCGACCTTGATCAGGTCAGGAATGAAGATGCCGACAAGGTCTGTCCGATTCTCTTCGATCGCAGTCATTTCACCATTGAAAAGAATGGCGTTGATCAGCTTGGCCAATTCCGGCGACGACGCATACTGCTGGAAGAGATTCGCGTCTTCGGTCGGCTGGGTGCGGCTGTAGAGGTCCTTATCCTTGAGGGCGACGAGACCTTCGTTGAACAAAGGATTGCCCTGACGGCCGACTTGGACGAAGGGACCGGAGTTGACTGGCGGGAGCGAGGCGGGGCCGTCGCTCAGCACGCGGGTCGTCTGCCGGCTGGTGGTGGCATAAACGCCGACCACCTGCTGGTCGCCACCGAGATCGCTCACCGGGATTTGGAGAACGATGGTGTGCACGTTGAAGCCGGCCTGGCTATCGAAGACGGAGGTGCCCGTGCGGAAGTTCAGGAGATCGAAGATCGCCTGGACGTCGGCATAGAAGCCGTCTTCGCGCTGACCGGCAAAGGACTTATAGCCATCGGAGAGAGTCGCGATGGAAGTGCTGGTATAGGTGTCGAGAGCAGCATCGGTCGCGACGCCCGGCTTGGCGGCATTCTCTCCATTGTTGCCGATGTTGTAGAGAGGAGTGGCGATGCCCTGGTTGTTCGGCGGAACGACGCCGGAGCCGAGTTCGGTCGAGGTGCTGGTCCGACGATCGATCTTGGTCACGGTGTAGTTCTGAGTCAGGTTCTGGTTCGCATCATCGACCGCGTTCACCACCCCGAGGTAAGACTGCAGAATCGTGTTCTGGTTCTTAAAGGTCGTGGTGAAACGGAATTGATAAGAGATGGTGGCGGCGCCGGCGGCGACGTCATCCCCGAGCGCGACATCGATCTGATAAAGAACGTTGTCGTCAAAGTTAAACTTGTTAGGCCCGATGCCGGGTTCTTCGAAGGGATAGACCGCGAGCGCGGTCTCGAGAACTTTCTCGCCGCCTTCTTCGTGAAGGAAGGCGTAGACATCGGTGGTGTTGGCGGCGGGATCGAGGGTGATGAGCGGCGCATCCATGTGACTGGAGGCCTGGGCCGCGCCCGGTAAAAGGGCGAGCGGGGAAAGGGCGGCAAGAGCGAGGCTGGCCAGCCCGAGAAGTCGTTTATTTTTCATTTTGGCTAATTACTTGGCTTTCTTTTTGGCTATCGAGTTGCGTGTTTGTTTTCTATCTGGAGGAGATCTGGGGTTGGGAGCGGGGAAGAAGCGCGAGCTTCTGTTCCAGGGAAACCTGCTCAGAGGGCAGCAGCATTTGCTCGAGAGCTTTCGCCTCGTTCAGGTACGTCTGAGTCTGTTCGGTTTTACCGGCCGCGGCGGCGATCAGGCCGGCGTGATAGAAGAGGCGGCCATCCCTGGTGCCTTCGGCGAGCGCCGCCTGGATGTTATCCTCCGCGGTCTTAAGATCGCCCTTCCGGAATGCGGCCCAGGCAATGGCATCCCGGGTAAAAATATCCTGGCGCGCCTCCAGTTCGGCCTTGGCCAGACGAAGCGCCAGGTCGGGTTGATGGCCACGCGTGGCCAGGAAAAGGGAAAAGGTCCGCGGATCATTCGCGGCGCCGGTCGCGAGAAGCTTTTTCTCGATCGCTTCCGCCTGTTCGGCCTGGTTGTTAGCGCGCAGGGCGTCGGCCAGCGTCCAGAGATACTCGGGCAGGGGATTTTTTTCCGCGGCGGGACGCAGAGCCGCCACGGCCTCGGCCGGGTTGTCTTGCGCGAGCAAAACGCGGCCGCGCAATGAGAAGTGCGGCGGCATAGTCGGGGACGTACTCTGTGGCCAGTTCGGTGGCGCGCTGCGCTTGTGGCTAAGTCACCCGCTTGTAACTCATAAAGCGCCAGCCTGGTGTAGGCCCAGGCGACCGGCTCCGGTTCGAGGATGCTCCCGGCGGAGACGGCATAACGAATCGCCTGGATTGCACCGGGGAGGTCACCTTTCAGCCAGCGCATGTGAGCGACGCGGCTGTAAGTCTGGAGGCACGGCTTGAGGTCCACCATTGTTTGGTAGGCATCGACCGCTTCGTTCAGCCGGCCTTGCTCCATCAGGGCGTCGCCCAGGAGAGCGTAATCGAAAACGAACGTTCGCCCGGCTACGAGTTTGCGCGCGACCGTTTCCGCATCCTGGAAACGATGGAGCGCATGATAGATGTGGCCGCGCAGCAGCTCGGCATCAGGCGAGCCCGGGACCTTTGAGCGCGATCGCATCGGCGCATTGCTCCGCCAGTTTGTAAAAGCCCGGATCGTTCGTGATGCGGGCCTTTTCCACCAACGTCCAGCCGAGCCGCTCGAGCAGGGCGGGAACGAGGTTCGGCGTGGTTTTGATCCGGTCCTGAAGTTTGGCGATGTCCTGGTCGATTTTCTCCGTCCCACCGAGGGGCGTGAGCGCGATTTCAAGGGCCGTCGACGGAGTTACCACAGGGGTCGCGGGACGGGCCGCCGGCTGCTGCGGCGCACGGCTCTGCACGATCGTCCATCCGAGGAACGCAACGAGCGCGAGGCCGATGATGATCGGCAATAAGGCGCGCCGTGAAAATCCTCTCATGGCCTAGAACTACGACCGGTAGCTCCGAGCGGATGCAAAAGGGGGAACTTATCTAGCGCAAGCCGCGACCGTGCGCCGCCCCGAGGAGGCCGCCGCCGCCGCGGAGCAGGCCGCTCCCTGGAATCGTTAGGCGGGCTCGGCCAGAGCCTCGGGGTGATACTTTTGCCAGTAACGAATCGATGCCGTCACCGCCATGAAGCTCGGGTCGGCCGCTTCATAATCCGCCAGCCGTTCTTTCGCCGCGCCCGACTCGAGAATGTCTTTCGCCTCGTAGGCGGCGAAGTCCGGGATCAGTTCAGATTCGGCGCGACCCCGGCGCAGTTCATCGCGGAACCAACTCGCCCAGCGCCGCACTCTTTCCTCGAGCGCATCGAAGTGCGCGGGCAGATTCCCCGAAACGAGCCCGAAGTGCGGCAAATAAAGATGCGTCACCGCCAGCGCGCGCATCCGGTCGATCGACTCCAGCCACGATTCGACATGCAGCTCCGGCGGAACGAAGGGCGGCACCGGTGGGCCGTCATCGAGCTGCACCCCGGCGACGTCGCCGCCGAAAAGGTTGTCGTCCCATTGGTAGACGTTGTGATGCGAAGCGTGTCCGGGCGTGGCGAGAGCCCGCACCTCAAACTCGCCCGCTCGAATGACCGCGCCATCCTCCGTTACCTTCACTTTATCCGCTGCGATCGGCCGCATTTCGCCCCAGAGACGTTGCATGTTGTCGCCGAAAATGCGCGTGGCCGATTCCATCAGGCGCGACGGATCGAGAAGATGGCGCGCCCCGCGCGGATGGACGTGGATGGTCGCGCCGAGTTCGGCGAAATGCCAGGCGGCCCCGGCGTGATCGAGATGGATGTGGCTGAGGAAAACATGGCGAACGTCGTTAGGCGCAAAACCCGCCGCGCGCATCGCGGCCGCGATATTTTCGAAAGTCGAGTCCGCGCCGGTGTCGAAAAGTGCGATGCCGTCGCTTGTCTCCAGCGCGGTCGCGGCGATGATCCCGGGCCGGCCGGCGTGTCGGGTGTCGAGGACGTGAATCATCTCAAAGAATTGTCATCCTGAGCGGAGCGAAGGATCTCTGACCATTTCTGTTCACCGGGCCGCGTCGAAAAACGATCATTGTCAGTGATCCTTCGCTCCGCTCAGGATGACAACTTAAGGAGAGGGCCGTTGGATGATTGAGCGAATGACAATCGCCAAACCGTGCTTCAGATCGCATTCCGCGTTTCCCCCATCACTCCCACTCGATCGTGCTCGGCGGTTTGGTCGAGATGTCGTAGCAGACCCGGTTGACGCCTTTCACCTCATTCACGATCCGGCTCGAGATGCGGGCCAGGATTTCGTAGGGCAAGCGCACCCAGTCGGCGGTCATGCCGTCCTGGCTCTCGACAATGCGGAGCGCGATCGTGTTTTCGTAAGTGCGCTGGTCGCCCATCACCCCGACGGAGCGCACGGGCAGGAGAACGGCGAAGGATTGCCAGACCCGGTAATACCATTCGCAGGACTTCATCTCGCTCACCACGATGGCATCCGCGTCGCGCAGGATGCGGAGCCGTTCCTCCGTGACCTCGCCTAAAATGCGAACCGCGAGGCCGGGACCGGGGAACGGCTGGCGGTGCACGATCTCGTTAGGCAAACCAAGCTGCTGCCCGGCCTGTCGCACCTCGTCCTTGAAGAGCTGCCGCAGCGGCTCGACCAGCTCGAAATTCATTTTTTCCGGCAGCCCGCCGACGTTGTGATGGCTCTTGATGAGCGAGGCCGGGTTGCCGCCGATGGCGACGCTCTCGATCACGTCGGGATAAAGCGTGCCCTGGGCGAGGAAGCGATAGCCGGCGTGCGGACGCTTGTCCGCCTCGTCCTGCGCCAGCAGTTCCTTCGTCGCCTCCTCAAACACCCTAACGAACTCGCCGCCGATCACTTTCCGCTTCGTCTCGGGATCGGTCACGCCCTCGAGCAGGCGGAGAAAACTCTCCGAGGCGTCGACGTATTTGAGTTTGATCTGGAAATTTTCGCCGAAGACGCGCTGCACGATCTCGGCCTCGTTTTCGCGGAGGAGTCCGTTGTTAACGAAGATGCAGGTGAGCTGGTCGCCGATCGCCTTGTGCAGGAGCGCGGCCGCGACCGAGGAATCGACCCCGCCGCTCAGCCCGAGCACGACTTTCTCGTCGCCGACCTGCTGCCGGACGCGGGCGCAGGCTTCGTCGATGAACGAGCCCATCGTCCAATCCATCGCGCAATGGCAGATGCGGAAGAGGAAATTCTCGATGATCTCCTTCCCGCGCGGAGTGTGCGAGACCTCGGGATGAAACTGGAGCGCGAAAAGCTGGCGCGTCGCTGTCTTCGATCGCGGCGAAGGCGGAATTTTCGGTGTGGGCGATGGCGTGAAAGCCTTCCGGAAGCCCGGTCAATTTGTCGCCGTGGCTGTTCCAGATGTCCATCTGTTCGCCCAGCCCGTCGAAGAGTGGGGTGCGTCCGTCGATCTGCAAAAGCCCCGCGCCGTACTCGCGCCGGGCGCTGAACTCGACCTCACCGCCCAGGTGGCGGGCCATCAACTGCATCCCATAACAAATCCCCAGGACCGGGATGCCTAACGAAAAAATCTGGAGATCGATCTGGGGCGCGGTCTTTTCATAGACACTGGCCGGGCCGCCAGAGAGGATGATGCCCTTGGGCGCCAGGGCCTCGATTTCCGCCGCCGTAATGTCATGCCTAACGATCTCGGAATACACCTGGCACTCGCGCACCCGGCGGGCGATGACCTGCGTGTACTGCGAGCCGAAATCGAGGATCAGGACTCGGGAATGCGCCGGCGTCTTCACGGATTTGCAGGCGCGCTATCCGTCACCGGCGGATTCAGGCTCGGGCCGTCGGAACGCTCATCGAGCGGGACGATCTCGCCTTGCCCGGAAAGGCCGCGCTGGAATTGCTCGCCGACCTCTTCCGCCGGGGGCGTGTTGGCCGCGCAACCGCCCAGGACAAGAGCGAGAATTGCGGTCAACAGGGGTTTCATCGGGAAATGTTAAGGGGCCGCGGTTTCTTTGCAAGAGAAGAGCGGCAGGGCGACTGATTTGTTCCGAATCATAGCGAAATGCGCAGCCGATGATCGACTCTGAGCTTCTTTTGCATGCCTACCGGCTCGGGGTTTTCCCGATGGCGATCGAGGGCGGCGAGATTCGCTGGTTTTCGCCCGACCCGCGGACCATTCTGCCGCTCGAGGCCTTCCACGTGCCGCATGGTTTGAAACGCGAGCGGCGCGCGGCCGGGTTGGAGATTCGCGTCGACACGCGTTTCGCGGAGGTCATGCGCGCCTGCGCCGCGCGCCCGGATACCTGGATCAACGGCGAGATCATCGAGAGCTACACCCGCCTGCACGAACTTGGCGCCGCTCACTCCGTCGAGGCCTGGTCGGCTAACGAACTCGTCGGCGGGCTTTATGGGGTCGCGATCGGCGGCGCGTTTTTTGGCGAGTCGATGTTTCACCTTGTCACCGGCGCGTCCAAGATCGCGCTCTGGGCGTTGGTCGAGCGGCTGCGGGAGCGTCGGTTCGTTTTGCTCGACACCCAATGGCTCACCCCGCATCTCGCGCAATTCGGCGCCAAGGAAATCTCGCGCGCGCTCTACCTCCACCTCCTCAGCCAGGCGATCGATTTACCGCGGAGCTTCCTGTAGACGCCTCCGTCCGGGAGGCGCGGACACAGCCTCCTTTACTCCCGGCTTTCCGCTTCTTGGAAGCGTCCCCCCGCGTTTCGCAGAGCGAAACGTCTACAGCATTTGCCTGCCCGAAAGAATCCGGCATAGTGACCACCCGGCGGCGGACATGTCGTCCGCGTTTCGGCCGGAATCGGGGCTGGGTAGCTCAGTTGGTAGAGCAGAGGACTGAAAATCCTCGTGTCGGGGGTTCAATTCCCTCCCCAGCCACCTCCCCTTTTTCCAGGGTAAGTCACGAGGGAAAATGCCTTTTTCGGCTCCGCGCCCTCTTGCCAACCGAAAAGATTCTCGTACGGCGGGTTAAAACCCCTCCCCAGCCACAATTACGGCCCCGCCCGCCGGCTGCCGGGTTCTGATCGACTGCAATTGCTAGAATTTCTGTAATTGGGCCTGCGTCCTGCTTTTGCTCTGCATCGGAACGGTTCCCGTTCGCCTTCTCCTGATGAAATCAAAGCTTACCCTAACGATCGCCGCCCTCGTCCTCTTCTCTCACCTCGAGACGCGGGCGGATTCATTTTTTGTGACCAATTTTGGGATCAACACGATCACGCGCTACGACAAGGACGGGAACGGCTCTCTTTTCACCGATTCCTTCATCAACGGACCGAGTGGGATCGCGCTCGATGCGAGCGGGAATGTTTATGTCGCGACCAAAGACAACACGATCCGCAAATTTTCGCCGGATGGCACCGGCCTGGGCCTCTTCGCACAGGCAGGTCTGAACGATCCGCTCGGACTGACCTTCGATCGCGAGGGCCGGCTCTACGTCGCCAACTTTGCCAGCAACAGCGTGCAGCGCTACGCGCCCGACGGGACCGATCTCGGAGTTTTCGCCAGCGTCGCGCAACCGACCGGGCTCGCTTTCGACTCCGCCGGGAACCTGCATGTGGCGAGCCTGGCCAACGCCATCCATCGCTTCACGCCCGAGGGCGCGGCCCTGGGCAGCTTCAAGAGCGCCACCCTGAACCAGCCCCAGGGCCTGGCTTTCGATTCGTTAGGCGTGCTTTATGTCGCAAACAATGCCTCCAACACGGTGGAGATGTTCTCGCCGCTCGGCACCGATCTCGGTCCCGCTCCCGCCACCTTCGGCGGCGCCGCCACGAGTCCGGCGCAGAGCGCGCCGACACAAGTTCACATCGCCTATCGCACCGATGGTTTGCCGGGCGACGGCTCTTTGCGCAATCCGTTTGACGGTTCCTCCCAGCCCAAACTGGACGCGATCTTCAAGTCGTATCACGACGCCGGCGCGACCGACATCACTTTCCACATCGGGCCCGGGACGTTTCAGATGAAAGGCGCCTGGGACTACGACTGGGCGATGCTGAGCGGCTGGCACGTGAGGGGCGCGGGCCGCAGCCTGACGATCATCCAGCAGGTCGTGGGCGAAGCCGGGGTCAATCCCGGCAGCAACGGCGCGCTTTTTGGGAACGGCTGGGCGCTCAATTACGACAACCAATCGGTCGAGGATCTGACCGCCGATTGCGCCTGGTTTCGGAGCGGGCCGGGCGGGGATAATTCGCGGCCGCATGGAAATTTCCAGGGGATCAATCTTTACGGCAGCAACCCGACGATTCGCAACGTCACCGTGACCGGCTGCGGCTGGCAGGATAACGAGTGCTTCGCCATTCTCACTTCCGGCGGGATTAACGATCAAAACCTGCCCGATAATGCGCTCTACGAAAACGTCGAAGTCTCCGGCGGCGCCACCGGTATTTACGCTACCCACCTGACCGGCATGGCCATGATCAATCTCGCGGCGATGGGGGACGACCCGACGCCGGTTTACGCCAAAAACGGCCGCATCATCAACTGCACCTTTAACCTGCCCGACGCGGGCAACGGCGGCGGCATGCCGGCTGGATACGAGAGTGGAATTGTCACCGGCTCCACCTTCATCGCCTATTACCACGGCATGTTCCACGACACCTTCGTCTCCCGGAATATCACCGTCGTCGGCAACACCATCAAAGCGCTTTACCCCGACAGCAATGGCATCCTTTTCAATTCCGGCGTCGCCAATGCCGCTTGCGAAAACATCTCGATCATCGGCAACACCATCTTTTCGGCCAGCGGAATCGCGCTTGCCTCGGCGGTCAAAAACTCCACCCTCCTCGGCAACAGAATCGGCCGGGGACCTGGCAATAACGCCCACTATTCCGTTTTTCTCGACACCGCGACGGTGCAGAACATTGCCGTTTCGCAGAACAACATCGACCCCGGGCTGCCGTATCTGAGCCGGAACACGACGGGCTGCTCTTTTGCGACCAACCGCACTCCTGAAGGAGCCGTCGCCATTCCGGATACGGCCACCCTGGCCGGCGAAGAAGTGAGTTACGGCAGCGTCCTGCAGAGTATCGGATTGAGCGGTCCGCTCGGGCTGGCTTTTGACCAAAAAGACAATCTCCATGTCGTCAACGCGCTCCGGGCCACGATTGATAAATTTTCCGCGGACGCGACCGAAGACGCCGTGGCCGCGACCGGTTTCAGTCCGGCCTTCATCGCGGTCCAGCGCACGCCGCGCCTGGCTAACATCTCGACTCGTCTCAATGTGCGGACAGGAGACAACGTCGCGGCGGGTGGCTTCATCATCTCCGGCGCAGGGACGAAGAAGTTGCTCATTCGCGGGCTCGGTCCATCGCTGGCCGGCGCGGGAGTGAGCGGCGTTTTGGCCGATCCGACGCTCGAATTGCACGGCGGAACCAACAACGTCCTGCTCGCGAGCAGCGACAACTGGCAGGAAAAGCAGAAAGCCGAGATTGAAGCCACCGGGTTGGCGCCAGCGAACGCGAATGAATCGGTCATCATCGCCACGCTCGGCGAAGGTGCCTACACCGTGCTCGAACAGGGGAAAGGGAATACGACCGGGGTTGGCCTGATCGAAATTTACGATCTCGATTCCGGCACCGGGCCGGAGTTGGGGAACATCAGTACCCGAGGATTGGTCGAGAGCGGGCCGAACGTCATGATCGCCGGTTTCATCGCCGCCAGCAGCACGGGCGGGAGCGGCGAGGTCCTCATCCGCGCTCTCGGTCCGTCGTTAGGCGCGGCGGGAGTTTCTGGCCCGCTCCTTGATCCGGTTCTGGAGTTGCACGATCTCAACGGCGCCTTGATTGCAGTGAACGACAGTTGGAAAAGCGAGCAGCAAGCGGAAATCGCCGCCAGCGGAATCGCCCCGACTAACGACAGCGAGGCGGCAATCCTGACCACGCTCGCGCCGGGCGCCTACACCGCCATCGAAAGCGGCCGCGGCGGCGCCAGCGGGGTTGGCCTGATCGAGGTCTACAATCTGCACTAGCGGGAAAAATCGAGTTCGATGCGTTCGAACTCGTCCGCGCCCACCCGCTCGTCCTGGTTGAGATCGACGAAGATCACGAGGTAAGTGGCCGGCCACGAGCCCAGCGGTTCCTCCTCGCGGGACAGGCTGGAAATGAAGATCGAGTCTTGATTTTCCGAGATCGTCCGGCGCCGGGAATCGACGAAAAAATTGTGCGCTCGATTTGCCAGGCGCAGGCGAGGAGTGCCAAAGACCGAGTCCGCCATGCCGGTCCCGGGAGTGAAATAGCGGACGTCGGTTAATTTTTTCCCCGGGGCGATTTCGTCGAAGATGGACGCATCGATCCAGGCGCAGATCTGCACCGCCTCCGGGAAACGCGGGCAGCGGATTTCGAACGGCTCCGGTCTGAGCAGAACTCTCGATCTGGAGGTGTCCGCGTCGACGATGAACATCGGGCATTCCGCTTTCTGCTGCCAAAATTCCAGGCCGAGTTGCGGCGTGCGCACAAGGTCCGGCACCGGGTTCCTCTCCACCAGCGGCGTCAGAGAGGGGACGGCCCGCGTGAACTTCTGCTCCGGACCGGGGCCGCCGGTGCGCGAGAATTTGTAGATCGACCAGCCCATCACCACGAGCGCAAGGAGGCCGAGCGCGAGGTACACCGGCCTTCGGTTTTGCGTCGGTCGTGGCGACGGCGGGCGGACTTCGCTTTTAAGCAACGTGGAAACCGCCGCCAGAAATTCGCCCAATGCCGGATCGCTCGCGTCGCCTTTCCAGCCGGTGAGATCCACCGTTTGCAGTCTTCGAAATTCCAGCGGCAGATTGGTCTCCTCGGTCCGCACTGGAACGAGGATCTTGCGCGCCAGCCCTTCGGCCGCCTCGGTTTTCACCCAATCGGAACTGGCGGAAGCCTTCGACCAGAGCACGACCACGCAACTGGCCGCGGCCAGCGCCTCTTCGATCACCTGATCGAACGAGCGTCCCGGAGGAATGCTCCGGTCCCACCAGACCGACCAGCCTTGCTCCTGGAAAACGGCCGCGATTGCCTGGGCCTTCGCGCGATCTTCGCGCGCATAGCTGATGAAGATGTCGCTCACCTTTTCGCGATCGCTATTCCCGCACTAGTGGAACTTCCATTTCGCAGTGACGGGTCGGCCGGTTTCGCTCGCCGCGGCGAGCTTTCGGAGTGCGGCACGTCCTCGTGCCGCTTTCCTCACGCGTCGGTCCACCAATAAAAGTCTGCGGGTCTTCGGCAAAGTTTCCCGCTGCAAAAGCGGCAGGAGGACGCGCCGCACTGCAAAAGCGCTGTGCGCGAAAAGGTCCATCACTTCTTTGACGCTTCACTACTCCTCCGTGCGATACGCCCCGCCCACGGAGTTGCCCAACAGCGAATCGCTGCATTGCAACGTCATCTGTTTCCCGTCGGCCGAGACGGAGCCGGTGCATTCGCCGGACGATTGGACCGACGTTTGATACCAGGGAGGAAAAGAATACGAAGCCTGGTAACGGCTCTTAAACTGCAGGCCGAAAAGCTCGCCGGTGCCGCTTCCCTTGAACTTGGTTTTGTTGGGCAATGTTCCCCAACGCTCGAAGGAGAACGTACTGCCCGTCTGCTTTATGTCAGCATGGCTATCCAGGTCTTCACTTTCATGCCAATGGCCGGCGATCTGCGGAATGGCGGATCGGTCGGCCGAGAATGGCGCCGCTGTAGTGGCGCTGGGAGTCTCGGCCTCGATTTCGGCGATGGTCGCGGTCGGCGCGGCAATTGTCGCGGTCGCGGAGGGTCCCGGTTCCGGTCCGCGCCCGCCGTCGTTAGGCGTGGTGCGAGTGAAGAGAAACAAACCGAGGCCCGCGAGGACTAAGAAAATGGCGGCCGCAATCCAAATGACCGGCAGCTGCTTCGTCGGCGGCGGAGGAGGGGGAGGGGGCGGCAACGGCGGCGGACGACCGGCCAGGATGGCCTTGACCGTCTTCGCCATGAAATCGAGATGCGGTTCCAGGGGTGGCGGAAACGCGTCCATCCATTGCGACGTCGAGATAAAATATTCGAGCGATTTCGTCGGCTCGATGTTCTCAATCCGGATCGGAATCGTGTACACGCCCTTGTCGACCGCCCGCTCGACTTCGCGTTTGATCTGCGTCGAGGCATTCGCGCTCGCGGTGAAGACCAGGACCATGATTCGGCTCGACTCGATCGCGTTGATGATCGACTCGCCCCAATCCGCCCCCGGCACCACATCCCGCGGCGCGACCCAGCAGCGAATCCCGTCGGCCTCGAGCCGGGCGACAATCGCGTCGGCGACGACCTTGTCTTTGACCGAGTAACTGACAAAAACATCGTGAGCCATAGCTTGTCCGCGGACTACTGCTTTCCGAGGCTGCGCGGCGGGGCCTTTTGCTTCAAGAAAATTTGGACGGGACGGCGGGAACTCGCATCGCCGCAGCCAGCCGCCGGCGGCGGAAGATGGAGTGCAGCGGCACGACCACGGCCATGGAGAAATAGATCCAGCCGCTCCACTCGAGATGCTGGTAGGGCAGGATGAGCGCGAGGAGAAGCGAGATGAGCCCGACGGTGACCGGGATGCTCCAGCCGTGGAGCTGGCCGCGCGTCATGAACTGCTCGCGCGCGTCCAGGCGCAGTGGCCCGCGCAAACGCCAGGCCCGGTAATTAAGCAGCCAAATCTCGAGCGCGATCGCGGTGAAACCGATCGCGTAAACCGTGAACAGGACTCGCACCTGCCCCTCCGTACTCGGCCCGAGCGTCTGCCCGAGATGGCCCTGCGTGAGGTAGTAAAACATCGAGCCGAAAACGGCTTTGAGCGGGTAAATGTAAATCAAAATGGTCACGAGCATCGACCAACTGATGAAGATCGAAACTCCGTCTTCGAGCCCGTAACGCCGGCTCCAAAGCCAGTGGCCGCGCCAGAAAATTCCGATCACGAAAATGCTGAAAATGAAAGTCGGGACGTTGCGGAAAGCCGCCAGCAGGGTCGAGATATCGTTCGGGATTTCCTGCGCCGCGATGACCAGCATCGTGATCGCGAAGGCGAAGGCGGCGTCGATAAAAGTCTCCAGCCGGGTCATCTGCATCCCGCGCAGCCGGAAACCATCGAGCAGCGGGAGTGCATCGAGATCCGCCGGCAAGGCTGATTCGATTTCTTCCTCCCGCGAACTCATCCGTCTCTGTCATGCCATAGTTTGCGCGCCGGTCGCAATCACCTTCGCCAGCCTTCGACGACGGCTGGCCACAAAACTGGATTGCGCCTGCGGAACAATGCTTCCACTTTGCCCCGTTCGACCTTTGCCCATGAGAAGACGCCTCTTCCAATTTTGCGCGCTCGTTTTCCTGCTCATTTCCATGAGCGGCTGTAACACCGTGACCGAAATGGTCGAGGCGAACATCCCGGTGCGGGAGACGGGGCGTCCCAAAATTGTCATCAGCCTGCGCGCGCAGGAAGCCTATCTTTATCGCGGCAAAGTCCTCGTCGCTTCCTCCCGCATCTCGAGCGGCCGGGAGGGAAATCGTACGCCGATCGGGCGGTTCCGCGTCACGGCGAAGGACATCGATCACACCTCCAGTCTCTACGGCAACTACGTCTCGCGTTCGGGCGACGTGGTGGTGGCAAATGTCGATACCCGCAAAACGCGCAAGCCGCGCGGCACCCATTACGAAGGCGCGCCGATGCCGTTCTTTCTCCAGTTCGCTCCCGGTTACGGTCTGCATCAGGGCTACCTCCCGGGCGAACCGGCCTCGCACGGCTGCATCCGGCTGCCTTATTGGAAAGCGCGTCAGTTTTACCAGATCGCGCGCATCGGCACGCCGGTTATCGTGAAGCCGTAGCCGCTCGTTAGGCGGCGTCCGCTGTAGACGCCTCCCTCTGGGAGGCGCGGGCCTGCGCGTGGCAGCCCCCAAAAAACTCATCCCCTCTGCGATCGGCCCCTCGCCCCGCGCTTCGCAGAGCGAAGCGTCTACAGTCGCTCGTAGACCAGCGCCGCCGTCGCCACATCCTCGATCGCGACTCCGACTGATTTGTAGAGGGTGATTTCGTCGGCCGATTCGCGTCCGGGTTTCGATCCCGCGATGACCTCGCCGAGCTCGGCGAAGATTTTGCCCGCGGCAATGACGTCGCCCGATTCCTTCCCCGCCGCTTCACGCGACTCAACGTAAAGTTTCGCCCTAACGAGAAGAGAATCATCCAGCTCGCGCCAGTTTGGCCGGGTCGCACCGACCGCGTTGATATGCGCGCCGGGCGCAACCCATGCGCCTTGCAAAACCGGGCTCGTCGCCGAGGTCGCGACGACAATGACATCGGCGCCACGGACCGCTTTCTCCGCGGTGGCGGCCGCCGTCACCCCGAACTTTTCCGCAAACGCGCCCGCGTGTCGCGGGCTCCAGACCCGCACCTCACTGAACTGCCTAACGAGGCGGAGCGCTTCAAGGTGGCTCTGCGCCTGCACCCCCGAGCCGAGAATCGCGAGGACCCCGCCTTCGCGCCGGGCGAGCAGATCAGTCGCGACCGCGGAAACGGCCGCCGTCCGCATCTCGGTGATCAGGCGCCCGTCCATCGTCACCAGCGGTTCGCCCGTCTCCGGGCGGAAGAGCAGGATCATCGCGTGATGAGTCGGGATGCCTTCGTTGTTCGGGTAAAACGTCACCAGTTTGGCTCCGAGCGCAGCGCCGCCGAAAGCCGGCATGACGCCGAAGTAGCCCTCATGCTCGGCCACTGGCAAAACCAGCCGGACCGGCTGTTCCACTTTGCCCGCCGACAGGTCGCGCATCGCGTTCGCCATGACCGGGATCAGGTCCTGCATCCGGAGGAGCGAGCGCACTTTTTCCTCGTCCAAGAACATAACGTTAGGCGTTACGCGCCGATTAATTCACAAAACTTTTTCAGGTCGACGTTGCCGCCGGAGACGATGCAGACAATCGGCCCCGGCCCGGCTTTCCCGGTCAACGCCGCCGCCAGCGGCATCGCCCCCGCGCCTTCCGCGATGACCCGCGCTTTCTCCGCCATCATCCGCATGGCCTGGCGCGTTTCTTCCAGGCTCACGACGAACGAATCGTCGATCACCGTTTCCATTCGCTCCCACATCCGCGGGAAAACGCTCTGCCCGCCCGCGCCGTCGACAAACGACGCTTTCCATTCCCGAAATTCCCGCGGCGCGCCGGCCGCGAGCGAGAGCGCCATCGGCGCCGCCGTCTCCGGTTCCACGCCCCAAATTTTGATTTCGGGCCGGAGCGCCTTGAGCGCGCTGCCCACGCCGGTGATGAGTCCGCCGCCGCCGATGCTCGCGATCACGGCCTTCGTCTCGGGCGCGTCTTCCAAAATCTCCAGTCCCATCGTGCCGTGGCCGGCGATGAAATTGTCGTCATCGAAAGGATGGATGAAGGCACCGTCGGCGCCGGGAAAAGCGCGGGTGTTAAGCGTGCGCCAGGCGACGTGATAGGGGACGAGGATAAGTTTCGCCCCCAGCGCGCGCATCCGCTCGAGTTTGGAGGCGGGCGCGGTCTCGATCGCGACCACCGTGCAGGGCACGCCGGCTTTCCGGGCGGCGTAGGCCACGCCCTGCCCGGCGTTGCCAGCGCTGATCGTCCAGACGCCGCGCGCCCGTTCCGCCTCCGACAAGAGGGCGACCGCGTTGGCCGCGCCGCGCAACTTGTAGGCGTTGATCGGCTGCAGATTCTCCAGCTTCAGCCGGATGTCGGGAAATTCCGGGCCCAGTTCCAGCCTAACGAGCGGGGTGCGGATGATGGTGGAGGCGATCCGCTCGCGCGCCGCGCGAATTTCGGACAATTTAATCGGTCGGACAGGCGGGGCGGTTGTGATCATGGTTCTGGGCTGAGAATGCCGGTCGTTAGGGCGGCCGTCAACGTCTCTGCCAGAGACCGATGTTCCCGCCGACCCAGCCGCGGTTCGCGTCGAGGAAGAGGGCATCCTCGAAGTCCACCGTCTCGGCCCCGGCGATGTTTTCTTTCCGCCAGGTCTGGCCGCTATCCGTGGTCCGCGCGACGAAGCCGGCCCAGCCCGCGATCCAGGCGGTGGTGGAATTGATCGCCGTCACCCCGGTGATCGCGGTCACGGGCGGCGCGCCGACATTTTGCGCGACCCAGGTTTGTCCTCCATCGGTCGTGTGCAGGACGAGATTGTTGAAGCCGACGGCCCAGCCATTCTGGGCGTCGGCGAAGGAGACGGCGGTGAACTCCGTCCCGCTGTCGCCGAATTGTTTCGTCCAGGTGTTGCCGCCGTCGGTTGTCTTGTAGAGGCTCGCGCCCGCGATCCAGCCGGTCGTGGCGTCGAGGAAGAATACGTCCCGAAACCCGGCCGAGACCGGCGTGACGTCCTGCCAGGAAATTCCGCCGTCTCCCGTGCGCAGGACGAGCCCGCCGCCGACGAAATCATACCCGCCGACGGCGAAGGCGGTGAGAGCGTCGATCGTTTCCAATCCGTTGAAAGTGAAATCGGAGATCGCGAGTTGTTGTTGCCAGGTTTTCCCGCCGTCGCTGGAGCGCGCGAGAATGCCGTTGCTTCCGCCGAAGAACGGGTTTGCTCCTGCCGCCCAGCCGCGCGCGCTGTCGGCAAAGGCGACCGCGAAGATTTTGCCTAACGAATCGAAACCCTGCACCGTGGTTCGCACCCATTGGCGGCCGCCGTTGACGGTGTAGGTGATTTCACCCCCGTCCTGCGCCGACCAGGCGCGACGGGCATCCAGCGCCTCGATGTCATGGGTGACGGCGGTGCCGCCGCTTTGGATCGAGCTGAAGGTCGCGCCGCCGTCGAGCGAGCGCGCGATTACACCGCTGTCGCCGGCGAGGAAGACCGTGTCGGGGCCGGAATATTCCACGCCCCAGAGACGCTGGCTGCTGCCCTGCGGCTGGATGGTTTGCCAGCTCGCGCCGCCATCCTCGGTGCGCACGATATTGCCCGCTTCACCGACCGCGACGCCATGGAGACGATCGAAAAAGCGCGCGCCATAGGACCAGGTGCCGGCCGGGACGGTGCTCTTCGTCCAGGTCGTGCCGCCATTCACCGTATGGTAAAAAGCGTCGCCGCCGATGACCCAGCCCTCGAGCGCATCGAAGAACTGGATCATCTGCAAATTCGAGCCGTTGACCGTGGCTTTGAGCGTCCAGTTTTTCCCGCCGTTGGTGGAACGGAAGATTTGCCCGCCGATGTTGACCGACCAGCCGTTGAGCAGGTCGGTGAACCAGATCGAACTCATGGTGAAGCCGCCCGGCGCCGAGACCGCCTTCCACTGCAGGCCGCCGTTGGTCGTGTAGTAGTTGACCGAGCCGTTGCCGCTCGCCCAGCCGTGCAGAGTGTCGAGAAAAAAGAGGTCTTCGATCGTTCCGAAATCGTTGTCCTTGATCCAGGTCTGCCCGCCGTCGGTGGTGTGATAAAAAGCGTTCCCCGCGGCCCAGCCGTGCAGCGGATCGACAAAAAAGACTGCGTTCAGTTGGTGCGGCAGTGCGACCACCGTCCAGGTCTTTCCGCTATCCGTGGTGTGAGCGAGCTCGCCGACGTCGCCGAGGAGCGGCGCGGAGGCGATCCAGCACTCGTTAGGGGAAAGGGGCGTGATTCCGCGCAAGCTGTACCAGGTCGGGATCGGCGCCTGTTTTGTCCAACGGCTCCGGGCCGCCTCGGCGCCGGGGCTGGCCGACGGTTGGAAATAAATGAACACCACCGCCAGCACCGAAATGGCGCCCGCGAAACGACTCGTTGTTCTCATCATGATTACCTCCGTTGCTTGGAAAATCAGAGGGATCGCGTCCTTTGGCGCAGGCCGCACAATCTCTATCTATTGTTGTCCCCGCGCGTCTTTTGTCGATCTGAAAACGGGGAGAGTTCCGGAAAAATGAGCTTCCCACCCGGGAGCCAACTCGATCACCCTGCTGGAAGACCGCACACTTTCCGATGAAACCTCTGCCCGCAGAGCCCAGCCTCCTTTTGCAAGGCGGCTTCGTCGCGATCGCCGTTCTCCTGGTCGCGATGTTTGCCCTTGCGCAAAAATCCTGGGTCGTCCTTTTCGCCGGAGCCGCCTGGCTTCTCCTGACTGCCGGGCTCGCCCGCTCGGGCATGCTGGCCGATTTCTCGACCGTTCCGCCGCGAATTGGGTTGCTCCTTTTTCCGGCTCTTTTGCTCACCGTGTTCCTCGGTTTTTCCAGTTTCGGAAATCGCCTTTCGCTCCTGCCTCTGGCTTTCCTGGTCGGGTTCCAGGCCTTTCGCATTCCCATCGAGTTGCTCATCCACCGCGCGGTCGCGGAAGGCGTCGCGCCGCTGCAAATGACCTGGAATGGAATGAACTGGGACATTCTCTCGGGGATTTCCGCGCTGCTCCTTTTTCCCTTTGCCAACAGGATCCCGCGCTGGGGTCTCCTGGCCTGGAACACTCTGGCGCTGGCTCTCCTGCTTTGGATCGTGGGCGTGGCGGTGCTGAGTTTTCCCGGCGCCTTCCAACGCCTGAAGCCGGATAACATTTGGGTCGCCTATTTTCCCTTCGTCTGGCTGCCCACGGTGGCGGTGACATCGGCATTGTTAGGGCATGTCGTGCTCTTTCGGCGGTTGCTTGGACCGGGCGCTCGCCCGAAGTAGGAGCGTTGGAAGCGACCAAGCCATTTTTTCTCTTCGCGCCCGGGGCCGGCGCGCCCTCTTCACATCCCTGGATGCAACGCTGGAAAACGCGCCTCCGCGAAATCGGCGAGGTCGAAAGTTTCGATTACGACTACATGCGCGAGGGGCGCGGGCGGCCGGACCGCCTGCCGCAACTGATCGCGGCCCATCGCGCGGCCCTGGCCGAGGCGCGGGGGAAATTTGGCTCCGACGCCCCGCCCTTTCTCATCGGCAAGAGCATGGGCGGCCGGATCGGGTGCCATCTCGCGCTTGAGGAAAAGGTGCGCGGCGTGATTTGTCTCGGGTATCCGCTCTGCGCGATGGGCGACCGGAGCAAGCTGCGCGACGAGGTTTTGAAATCGTTAGGCAGGCCGATCCTGTTCGTCCAGGGAACGCGGGACGCGCTTTGCCCGCTCGATTTGCTCGAGGAAGTGCGGGCTGCGATGACGGCGCCGAACTTTTTGCATGTGGTCGACGAGGGTGATCATTCGTTAGGCGTGAGCAAGCGCCAGCTCAAGGCCGCCGGTGAAACGCAGGAAGAAGTCGATGCCCGGATCCTGGACGCGATCGCCTGCTTCGTGAATGCGCGCTGAAGCCTATGCGCCCGGGCGGGTGGAATTGCTGGGCAATCACACCGACTACAACCAGGGCGTGGTCCTTGCGGCCGCGATCGATCGCGGGTTGAAGGTGAGCGGCGAGCGACGCCACGACGGGCGCATCACCCTGCGGTCTTTGTCGTTAGGCGAGTTTGAAATCGGGCTCGACAACCTCCGGCCGCAGACCGAGCCGCGCTGGGTTAACTACCTGCTCGGCGTCGTCCGGGAGTTGCTCGACATGGGTCTTTCGATCGACGGCTTTTCGGCTGAGATCGAGGGCGATCTGCCGGCCAATTGCGGACTCTCCAGCTCCGCCGCGCTCGAAGTGGCGACGGCTCTTTTTCTGCTCAAGCTCTGCGCCACGACCCTGCCACCGCTCGAGATCGCAAAGCTTTGCCAGCGCGCGGAACACCGCTTCGTCGGGGTGCACTCCGGGTTGCTCGATCAGGTCACATCCATTTGCGGCCGCGCGCAGCACGCGATTTTCTTCGATGCGCGGAGCGAGGAAGTGCGGGCGATTCCGTTTCCGCCGGCGCTCGCCCTGGTCATTGCCGAATCGGGCACGAAACGCGAGTTGGTCGAAAGCCTCTACCACCAGCGGCGCGAGGAAACGCGCGCCGCCGCCGCTGCGCTCGGCGTGGCGTCACTGCGCGACATCTCGCCTAACGAATTAGCAAAACGCGACCTGCCGCCGCTCCTGCGCCGGCGCGCGGCGCACATCGTGGGTGAGAATGCGCGGGTGGAGCGCGCTCTTGAGCTGCTGGCGAAAGGCGACGCCCGCGGCTGCGGCGCGCTCCTGAACGAGTCGCACGAGAGTTCGCGCGAGAATTTCGAGAACAGCACCGCGGAACTCGATTTGCTGGTCGAGATTGCGCGCGATCTCCCTGGCGTCCTCGGCGCGCGCCTGACCGGGGGCGGCTTTGGCGGCGCGACCGTGACCCTATGCGAAAGAGCCGCCGCCGCACGGATCGCAGCGGAAATCGCGCAAATCTACGCCCAGCGCTGCGGAATCGAGGCGCGCGTCTTTGTCTGTGCGCGTCGCGGACGGCGCCCGGTGATCGGATTTGGCACCGGCGCGTGCCCGATTATCTTGCGCCATGGCCACGGAAGTAGAAGCGATCAACGCAGAAGAATTGCGCGCCCGCGTCGGCGAACTGCGGAGGTTTCTTTGACCTGCCAAAACTCCAAGTCCGCCTGACCGAACTTGAAGCCCGGATGGCGGCGGCCGATTTCTGGTCGAACCGCGAACGCGCGCAAGCCGATGTCGAGGAGGTCTCGCGACTGCGCGGATTGATCAACCCGATGCTCGAGCTCGAGCGCGAGTTTGCTGATTTCGAGGCGCTCCAGGAACTGGCCGCCGAGGAAACCGAGCCGGCCGCCCGGACCGCCGCGGAAAAGGAAATCGCGACCGAGCAGGCGCGTTTTCTCACGAAACTCGAAGCCTTCGAGCTCCGGCAATTTCTCGCCGGCGAAAACGATCGCTCCAACGCCTTCGTCACGATTCATTCCGGCGCGGGCGGGACGGAGTCGTGCGATTGGGCCGACATGCTTTTGCGCATGTATCAGCGCTGGATCGAGCGGAGCGGTTTCAGCGCGCAAACGATCGACATTCAGCAGGGCGACGAAGTCGGAATCAAGTCGATTACGCTCCTCGTCAGCGGCGAGCTGGCCTACGGATATTTGAGCACCGAGCGGGGGGTCCATCGCCTCGTCCGCATCTCGCCCTTCGACGCGAACAAACGCCGTCACACTTCCTTCGCCAGCGTCGACGTGACCCCGGAAATCGCCGACTCCGCGCCAATCGAAGTGAACCCGGCCGACCTCGAGATCGATACCTTCCGCGCCGGCGGCAAGGGCGGCCAGAACGTGAACAAGGTCGAGACCGCGGTCCGCATCGTGCACAAGCCGAGCGGCATTGTCGTCGCCTGCCAGGCCGAGCGCAGCCAGGGCCGCAACCGCGAGCTGGCGATGAAAATGTTGAAGGCGAAACTCTACGAAATCGAGCAGGACAAAAAGCGGGCCGAGATCGACCGGCAGTACGGCGAGAAGGGCGACGTGGCGTGGGGGAGCCAGATTCGCTCCTATGTTTTCCAGCCTTACCAGATGGTGAAAGATCATCGCACCGGCGCCGAGACGAGCAACGTGCAGGCGGTGATGGATGGGGACATCGACCTTTTCATCCAGGCAAAATTGCGCGGACAAAAAGCGACCAAAGGCGACAGCGCGGGCGACGACGCCTAACGAGTGTAGCGGCGGGCGTGTCGCCCGCTGGGGGGAAGCATCGCTTCGGATCGAGCGCACAACCGGCCTGATCGGCGTGGACATTCGACCGCGAATTCGGCAAGCCTTGCTCCATGCCAGAGTACCAACCGGCCTCGCGCCGGCCGATCGCGGAGGGGTTTCGTGCGACGGCGCGTGGCGCGACGAAACTTTGCCTGCGCCTGGGAATTCACGCGGATGCGATTTCCTATTTTTCGCTCGTGGCGGCGGCGCTGGCGGCGGTCTCATTTTGGCAATCCTCGCGCTACCCGGCACTGCTGATCGTCGCGCCGCTTTTTTGCCTGCTCCGCCTCTGGTGCAACATGCTCGACGGCATGGTGGCACTGGCCGCGGGCCAGGCGAGCGGGCGGGGCGAAGTCTTAAACGATCTGCCCGATCGCGTTTCCGATGTTCTGATTTTTGTCGGCGCGGCGCACAGCGGCTGGATGAATCCGTTCTTTGGCTACTGGGCGGCCATGATGTCGTTAGGCACAGCCTATGTCGGGATGTTGGGACAGGCGGTGGGCGTGCAGCGGGAGTTCAGCGGCTGGATGTCGAAACCGTGGCGGATGGTCGCGCTCGGGCTCGGCGCCTGGCTCACCTTTGCCCTGCTGCGATGGAATGATGGTGAGGCTGTTTTCGCCGGGCTGACTGCGCTGGAGTGGGCCTGCGTCGCGGTCATCGCGGGTTGCCTGCAAACGAGCGCGCAACGGCTGGGCCGGATTTTGCGCGCCTTGAAAGAAAAGAGCGTCTGATGTCGCCCGGCGCCGCGCTGCACGATCCGGTTTTTCGCGCCTATCTCGGGATCGTGCTCGCCCTGCTCGTCGGGGCCGGATTCGTCTTAACGCTTTTGCATTTCGTTTTTCGGATCGAGCTCGGGAGCGTCTGGAAGACTTACCGCGCCTGGCTCTGGCTGGCGCCGCTGGCGGCTTTTTTTATTTTTGCCGGCCGGGTTCCCTTCATCCTCGGCGTGACCGCGGTCGGTCTCCTCGCGGCGCGGGAACTGATGCGCGTTTCCGGGTTGGCGGAGGATCGGCTGATGAGCGGCGCGGTTTACGGCGGAGTGGTTCTGGTCGGGATTGCGACGCTCTGCGAGCGCGGTCTGGCGACGATTCCGGCGTTGGTGATCCCGCTCTTATTGCTCGTGCCGATCCTGCGCAATCGATTCGACGGCGAGATCCGCAAGTTTTCGTTAGGCGTGGTCGCCTTTGTTTTAACCGGATGGATGTGGGGTCATCTCGGGTGGCTGGCCCATTCGCCGAACGCCTACGGTTATCTTTGTTACCTCATCCTCGCGACAGAAGTGACAGACGTGGCCGCCTTCACTTTTGGGAAACTTTGGGGGCGACATCCGTTGCGGGGCGCGATCAGTCCGCGCAAAACGTGGGAAGGCGCGCTCGGCGCCCTGCTGGTCGCGATGCTCTTGCCGTGGCTGCTGCAATTTTCGTTTCCGTCCTTCGGACCGGTGCAACTCATCCTGACCGGGCTGATCGTGGGCGTGGGCGCTCCGCTGGGCGATCTCTCGCTCAGCCTGCTCAAACGCGACCTCGGGGTGAAGGATTGGGGCACGGCGCTGCCCGGGCATGGCGGCGTGCTCGATCGAATCGACAGCCTGATTTTCGTCGCGCCGCTGTTCATGCTCCTGACGACCTATTATCATCGAGGTGGATGACGAAAATGGCACAGAGCGCCGCGCTCGCTCTCGAACGCAGAGCGGTCGAGCGGTTGCGGCGTTTCCCGCGCCAACCGGATGCGCTGGTCGATGCCTTGCGCCTGCTCGTCGCGATGGTTATTCGCGGGTTGCTCCGGGTTTATTGCCGCTTCCAGATTATCGGGAAAAGGAATTTGCCTAACGACGATGAATCCTTCGTCCTGGTGGCGAATCATTCCAGTCATCTCGACAGCGTTTGCCTGCTCGCGGCCCTGCCGTTGCGCTCCCTTCACCGCGCTTTTCCGGTGGCGGCGGAGGATTACTTTTTTCGGAGCCTGCCGCGGAGCTGGTTCGCGACCGTGGTCATGAACGCGCTCCCTTTCGCGCGCCAGCAGCGGGTGCGGGAGAGCCTGTCGATCTGTACCTCAGCTCCTCTCGCAGCGCGGGAACGTGCTCGTGATTTTCCCTGAGGGAACGCGGTCGAAAAGCGGCGCGATCCAGGCTTTCAAGCCGGGGATCGGCGCTCTCCTGGCCGAGGGTGGAGCGACAGTTTTGCCGTGCTATGTCGACGGGGCTTTCCGCGCCTGGCCGAAGGGGCGGCGGCTGCCGCGTCCGCGAAAAGTACGGTTGATCCTGGGTGCGGCGCGCCGTTACGAAGGCGAGGAGGCAGGCGCGATCGCGGCGGAATTGCGCGAGGCGGTGGAGGCGCTGCGGGCGAAACATGGAGGCGGTTGAGCGGACTTTCCGGAGCTGGGACGGGACGGAGCTTTTCTACCGGGCCTGGTTGCCTAACGAGCCGAAAAGTCGAAGGGCGCTCCTTCTTTTTCATCGCGGTCACGAGCATTCGGGCCGCTGGACGGAGACGGTCGATTCGTTAGGGCTGGAGGAGGTCGCGATCTTTGCCTGGGACGCGCGCGGGCACGGGCGTTCGCCAGGCGAGCGAGGCGCGGCGCGCGACCTGACGGATGTGATCAAAGATGTGGACGCTTTCGTTAGGCACGTGGCCGAGCGCTATGAGTTCGCGCTCGAGGACATGATCGTGCTCGCGCACAGCCTCGCCGCAGTGACGGTGACGGCCTGGGTGCACGACTACGCGCCGGCGATCCGGGCGCTCATTTTGGCGACGGCGGCCTTTGAGGTGAAACTTTACGTTCCCCTCGCCGTTCCGGCGCTGCGGTTACAGCAGAAGCTCTTTGGCTCGGGCAAGGTGAAAAGCTACGTCCAGGCAAAAATGCTGACGCACGACCCGGTGGAGGCCGCCCGCTACGAGGGCGATCCGCTCATTTTTCGCCAGATCGCGATCAACCTGCTCATCGACCTGCACGACACCGCACGGCGCTTGCTGGCGGATGCTGGCGCGATCCAGGTGCCGGTGCTGATGCTGGCGGCAGGGCGGGACTGGGTCGTTAGTCTGAAAGCGCAGCGGGAATTTTTCAACGCCCTCTCCTCGCCGCGGAAGCAGATGCACGTTTTCCCGGCGATGTATCACGCCATATTTCACGAGACGGACCGGGCGCAGGTGATTGCGCGCATTCGCGCCTTTATCGAGGCGCAATTCGCAGAGCGACCGGGCACGATCTCGCTCCGCGACGCCGACAAATACGGACACACCTGGGAAGAACATGAGCGCCTGAAGTTGCGCGGCAGCCCGCATTTCGCGGCCTTGCGCGCGGCGGTAAAAATCGGCGGTCGCCTGAGCAGGGGGATCGAGCTCGGATGGAAGAGCGGTTTCGATTCCGGCCGGTCGCTCGATTACGTTTACGAAAATCGCCCGCGCGGTTCGTCCCGTCTCGGCCGGTTTGTTGACGCCAATTACCTCAACAGCATCGGGTGGCGCGGGATTCGGCAGCGCAAGCAAAACCTCGTCGAAGCGCTGCGGGCGTTGATCGAAAAACTCCACGGCGAAGGAAAGCCGATTCGCATTCTCGATGTCGCGGCCGGCGCCGGCCGCTACGTCCTGGAAACGATGCGCGCCCGGCCGGAGATCGCGATGAGCGCGGTTCTCTGCGACAACGAAGAGGAAAACCTCGCCGCCGCCCGCGCCCTGGCGGACGAATGCGGGCTGAAGGATGTGACCGTGCGGCGAGGGGACGCCTTCGATCGCGCCGCGGTCGCGGCGCTGACGCCGCGCGCGACGATCGGGATTGTCTCGGGACTTTACGAATTGTTTCCCTCCAACGACGCCGTCCTCGAGTCGTTAGGCGGGCTGGCCGGCGCGATCGAACCCGGCGGTTATTTGATTTACACCAACCAGCCGTGGCATCCGCAGCTCGAGTTCATCGCGCGCGTCCTGCGCAATCGCGAAGGCAAACCCTGGATCATGCGCCGGCGCACGACGGCGGAGATCGACGAGCTGGTGCGGCGGGCCGGTTTTGAGAAATGCGCGATGGAGATCGATCGCTGGGGGATGTTTTCGGTGTCAGTTGCGCGAAGGGCTCGCTCCTGAAAGCGGCCTCAGGCGGCCCAAGACCTGCGCCCCTCCACCTCCCTGTCATGTTGAGCGGAGCGAAACATCTCTGACTGTTTGCAGCGCTTATGGCGCACGGAAATAGTCAGAGATTGAAAGCCCGGCCTCGTCGCTTCGCCTCTGCGTTACGGCTTCGTTCCAATCAGAATGACAGATTGGGGAGTAGCGGTCCGCCTTTGTGGCGACGCGCGCTGGCGGCTTCGGTCGGATTGTCGCTCCTTTTCCTCGCGGTTTACGGAGGCTGCATGTGGATCACGACCCAGCGGACTGATGTCGGCGTTTTCTATTTCGCCTGGGAACGCGCCATCCCCTTCCTGCCGTTCATGATTCTCCCCTATCTCTCGATCGATCTCTTTTTTGTCGCGGCGCCTTTTCTTTTTCGTCAGCGGGCGAGCCTGCAACTGTTCGTTAGGCGAGTGGCGACGGCGATTCTGGTCGCGGGAATTTGCTTCCTTCTCCTGCCGCTGCGTTTCGCTTTTCCGCGGCCGCCCGCCCAGGGATCGTTAGGTGCGGTCTTCGATTGGTTTCGCGGCCTGGACGGCCCCTACAACCTCTTTCCCTCGCTCCACGCCGCGCTTCTCCTTCTCCTGCTCGAGGCTTATGCCCGACATTCAGGTGGTCCGGCCCGGGTGGTGGTTCTGGCCTGGTTTGGATTGATCGGTCTTTCTCCGCTGCTGACCCACCAGCACCATGTCGCCGATATTCTCGGCGGCTTCGCCCTCGCGGCGGGTTGTCTCCTTTTTATCCGGCCAAAGTTTTGCCTCGATTCCAGATCGCAGAGCCCGTAAACCAAGCGCGACCATGAATTACAGCGAACTGGTTCAGCTTTATTTCGATCGCTCGACCGCGATGCAAAATTATTGGAACCTCTACGTTCTCGTGGTCGGCGGTCTCCTCGCTTTTTCCTCTCTGCGCAAAGAGCCGGCCGCGCTCACGACCGCGCTGGTCTGCCTTTTGTTTGCGCTTTTTGCCTATGAAAACCTGGGCGCGATGAAAGATGTGACGGCGCAGCGTTTCGCACTGCTCGATTCGATTAAACAGTTCGATGCCAACGGCGGCTCGACGACCAACCCCAGGCCGGTCCGGGAGCGGCTCGAGCCGACGCTCACGCCCGCCACTTACGGAAGCGTGCGCACGACCCACGTGGTGAGCGATGTCCTGACCATCCTCGCCCTGGTGGCGATGGAACTGCGCCGCCGCCAGAGTTCCCGCGAAGGGCGGCTGGCCGCGTGAGGCGTGAAACTGGCTCTTTTATGTCGGTGATATGCGGTCCTCGCTCTTTCCACTCTAACTCCATGCCCCGTCTCCTGCGTCGGTTCGCTTTTCTGCTCTGCCTCCTCGCGTTCGCGCTCAGCGGGCCGCGCGCCGCGGCCAATCCGGTGGGCGATTTCTTCAAGAAAGTCGGGCGTTCCATTTCGAATCTCGGGAAAAAATCCGCACCCAAGACCAAGCCGAAAAAATCGACGAAATCGGGGGCGAAAAACGACGACACCGCCGGGAAAACGCCGCCGGAGATAACCCCCACGCCGACTCCTTTTGCGACACCGTCGCCGACTCCAACGCCACTGGAGATTCGCCCGGCGACGGGGGCCCCGCCAGATCGACGGCGCTCGCGCGACCTGCCCTACGCGGTGCGGGTGCCGAATCGGCCCGGGCTGGTGACCAGCCCCTACGCGCCAGATCAGGGCTACGTGGATGTGAGCGGATTTCCCAGCTCGACCGAGGTGATGGACCCGTTTACGGGCAAAGTTTTCCTCACTCCCTGAGGTCGGCGCGGTCCCGGGCGCGAGGGGCGGCCCGACTCTTGCTACCTAGTGGGGCGAGGAAATGAAGACGGGTTTGAGGATCCTGACAGTCGAGGACGAGAGCGCGGTGGCGCGGTTGCTGGCTCTGGTATTGTGCGGCCCCAAATGCAAGGTGGCCGCCGCCTCCGACGGGGTCGAAGCCCTGGCCAAAATCGCCGCTTCCGCGCAACCCTTCGACATCGTGATTACCGATCACAAGATGCCGCGGATGACGGGCCTCGAGCTCGTGCGCAAGCTGCGCGCGCAGAAATTTGCCGGCAAGCTCGTTATCCTCTCGGCTTTCCTCGACGCGGAGAATACCCGGTCCTACCAGGCGCTCGGGGTCGACCTGCTTCTGGCCAAGCCCTTCGACATGGATGAGCTGCGGCACGCGATCGAGATCCTGGCGGACGAGGCCCCGGTCTACGCGCAGCGCGCCACTGGCTAGAGTGGCCTAACGAAACGAGCGCGGCCGATTTTTTACAGGTCGTGCCGCATGAGGAACTGGCTGAGCGGTTCGCGCGCGAAACCGAGCGGCGCAAAAAAATTCGTCCCAAATTCCTCGGGGAAAACGGGCGGCGCGAAAAACTCGCGGCCGCAATGCAAGGCGAGCACGGCGGAAAAAGCTTCCCGCATCGCCGCCCAATCGGGCTCGTTAGGCGGGAGGGAAGCGAGGGTGTGGACCCGGATCGGGCCATCGAGCGCGGCATCGCCGATCACGACGGTCGCGCGCCCGGAAGAGTAGGCGCGGCCAGAGATCATTTTGGCGACGGCGTGCCGGCAAATCGCCCAGGGAAGTTCCGGATAATCCTGCGCGCCGGGGAGTTGGCTGGCGGCAGCAAGCGAGATTTCCTCCAGCGTGACTGAGGTCCTGGCTGGCGCGGGATCGCCTTCCGGCGCCGGGCGCCGCCAGCCGCAGAGCCGCCCTATTTCGCGAAAACCTTCTCGCCGATAAAGCGCGCAGGCGGCGGGATTTTGCTCGATCACCTCCAGCACCATCATGCGATCGCGGCGGGCCCGGGCTTCTTCCAGGAGATGGAGGAGCAGGCCGCGCGCGACGCCGGTGCGGCGCGCAGATGCGACCACGCCCATCCCGGCCAGGCGCGCGATCTCGCCGACGCGGGTGATGTAGCCGAAGCCGCAAAGACCGTCGGCATTGCGCGCAAAACGGCTGTAACAAAGATCGGCGCCCTGGACGCAAAGGAAGCGCCCGAGGCCGGCCGCATCCATCGCAAAAGACCCGCCGATGTAGCCCTCAAAAGCATCGCTGAAAGTCGCGGCCTGCTCGGCGAGCGGGAGATCGTGCGCGGGAATAATCTCGAAGTTCACGGCCACGGGCGAAGAATGCGCCGCCTAACGAGTGCCGGCGAGCCCGAGCCGCTCGGCGTCGGCCTGCAAGGCTGCGATCACCCCGGCGATGACTTCTTCCAACGGCTGCCCGAGCTCGGCCGCGCCGCGGACGATATCCTCGCGGTTGACGGCGCGGGCGAAGGCTTTGTCCTTCATTTTTTTCTTCACCGCCGCGACGTCGACTTCGTGCACGCTCTTGGAGGGGCGGACCCGCGCCACCGCCATGACGAAGCCGCTTAATTCATCCACGGCGTAGAGGGTTTTTTCGAGCGGCGTGATCCGCTCCGCTCCGGCATAATCGGCGTGCGAAAGAATGGCCCGGCAAACTTCTTCGCTCCAGCCCTGCTCGCGCAGCCAGGCGACACCGACGAAGGGGTGACCCTCGGTCGGAGTTTGCTCGAGATTTGGATGACGCTCGTAATCCATGTCGTGCAGGAGCCCGACCGCTTCCCAAAGATCCGGGTCGCCGCCACTGGCCGGGGCGAAATGACGGAGGGAATCGGCCACGGAATAGCAATGCCGGCGCAGACTTTCCGACTCGACCCACTCGTGCAAAATGGTGCGGGCGCGCTCGGCGATGCTGGGTCTCCATGGCTGACGGAATCTAGATCGCCCGGCGCATGACGACGGACCGCGCCTCCTGGCTGGCGATTTCAAAACCAAATTTCTCGAAAAGCCGCACCGCAGAACTGTGTGCGCCGACGTGTAACAAGACGGCCGAGAGCTGCGGGTTGGCCCGCACCAACTGGGTGAGAAGAGAGGCGCCGATGCCGCGCTGGCGATGTCCTTCCCTGACCGCGAAGGCCAGCTCGGGCGGCGCATCACCGGGTTGGATCTCGGCCGGGCTCCGCAGCCAGACAGCGCCGAGGAGCGTGCCCTCGTTTTTATCGTGCGCGACGTAGCCGCGGTCGCTGGGACGGCCCCAGCCCTCGACAAAACGGGCGTACTCGGGGCGTTGGATGATTTCGCGCGCCGGGGCCTCCACGCCCGGCGGACTGAGGGCCTGGTAGAGCATTTCCCAGAGCAACGGCTCGTCGTGGGAGGTGAGGGGCCTGAGCTCATAGTCGGCGGCGGTAAACATTTCGCTTCGGTTGTTAGCTTACTTTGGTGGCTTGGAAAAGAGATCGTTTAGCGCGGCCGAAGGGGCCGCCTCGGCCAGGCTCTTAAAGTTGCCCTCGGTGACCATCTCGCGCGCGCTGCGGAGGAAGGCGCCCCAGGCCGCCAGCGCCAGGCCTGCGCCGACCGAGATGCGGCGCACTCCGAGATCGCGCAGCTGCGCGAGGGAAAGATGAGAATTAAAGCCGGCGACGAGAATATTGACCGGCTTGGGCGCGACCGCCCTAACGATCTCGGCGATTTCTTCCGGCTCGCTTACTCCCGGTGCATAAAGGCAATCGGCGCCCGCCTCGGAGAAAGCCACGAGCCGCGCCAGGACGGTGCGGAGCGGGTCGGGATGATCGACCAGAAATGCCTCACAGCGCGCGGTCAGGACGATTCCGCTGCCGGAATCATCGATCGCGGCCCGGGCCGCGCGGATCCGATTGATGGCGAGTTTTTGGTCGTAAAGAGGCTGGTCGGTTCGCCCGGTCGAGTCCTCGATCGACAGCCCGGCGACGCCCGTCGCAAGACAACGACCGACATTCGCCGCCACTTCCTCCGGGCCATCGGCGAAGCCGTTGAGGAAATCAGCGTTGACGGGGAGGGGAGTCGCGGCGACAACCTCGCCAATGTGCACGAGCATTTCGTCGCGGGGCACGGAGCCATCGGGTCGGCCCCGGGTAAAAGCGAATCCCGCCGAGGTGGTGGCGAGCGCCTGGAATCCGAGATGGTGGAGATAGATGGCGGTCCCGATGTCCCAGGGATTGGGCAGGAGGAAACAACCTTCGCGGTGCAATCGCTGGAAATCCGCAACCGCCGTTTGGGGCGTGCCTGGCATGGCGGAATTTATCGCGATCGAGCGGGGGCCGGCAATCCCGGATGTTTCCGGGCGCCCGGTTTTGAGGTCTTGGCAGGGGTGATTTCGCCCGGCGCTTGTTCCTGGCGCGGGGGTGGCTTTCAATCGGCGGGCGATTGGGCTTTGAAAATGCTGGTTGCATTTGGTTCACTCGCCACATGACCCCTCTCGTCAGCATTATTATCCCGACCTTTGATCGGCCGCACTATTTGCGCGAGGCGATCGATGCCGCGTTGGCGCAGACCTATGCCAACGTCGAGGTGATCGTGTTTGACAATGGCGCGCTGGAGGAAACGCTCGCGGTCGGCGAAGAAGCGGCGCGCCGGGATCCGCGGGTCCGGTTCCAGCGCAACGCGCAGAATCTCGGCATGTCGGGCAATTTCAACGCGCTCGGGGCGGCGGCGCGGGGCGAATACCTGGTCGCGATCGGCGATGACGACCGATTGCTGCCGGATTTCGTCGGCCGGCTGGTCGGGGCGATGCGGCCGGATGTGCGGGTGGCATTTTCAAATCATTACCTGATCGACTCCGAGGGGCGGCGTCTCGAGGAGGAGAGCGTTGCCTACAACCGCAGATATGGCCGCGACCGGCTCCCGGAGGGCGACCTGCAGAATCCGGAGGCGGCGGCCTGGCTGCAATCGATCCCGATGTCGGCCTCGCTCCTGCGCACGACCGATATGCAACGGCTGCGTTTTCGCGAGGAGCTAAACACCCCGGACGCGGAGTTCTTCATCCGGCTCGCGGCGGAAGGCGCGCGTTTCGTGTTTCTCCCCGACTACCTGATGGAATACCGGGTCCACCTCGGCGCGGAAACGGTCAGCGGCCTGTGGAGCGAGCAGCTGGTCGATTGCCTTACGCCGATCAAGGTGAAGCGCGAGATCGAGCCGTATAAGCGCCAATTTTTAACCCCGATCGTGGTTAACGCCGTCAGTCGCTGCCTGCAACAGGGCAACATGGAGATGGCGCGGAAGTTTCTTCAGAATGAATATTACCCGCGGCGGGGCGGGTCCGGTGCCGATGGTTCGGCGTCCTCCGGGAGTTATGCGGCTCCGGGGTTGAGGCACATGGTGGGGAGCTGGCTGCAGAGCTTTTGTGCGCAGCTCCCGGCCTCGGTCGGCGCGCCCCTTTATCGGGCGGTGCGCCGCGCCAGCGAGACGAGCCGGAAGTACGGCGGTTTTTAAGGTGATGGGATTGCTTTCCGACCAGACCATCCTCGTGACCGGCGCCAGCGGCGGGGTGGGAGCGGCGATAGTGCGGCGGCTGGGCGAGCAGGGCGCCACGATTTGCCTAACGGGGCGAAACCGGCCGCGGCTGGAGAAAATCGCGGAGGATCTTCCCGCGGGCAGGGCGCGGTCTTACCCGGCTGACCTGGCGGTCGCAGGCGAGCTCGAAAATTTGGTGCAAACAGTGCTGGAGGAAAATCCACGCCTCGACGCGGTCATTCATTGCGCGGCGATTATCGTCCTCGGAGCGGTCGCGACCGCGGCGTCGGAGGATTTCGAGAAACAATTCCAAATCAACGTGAGCGCGCCATTCCGGCTGACGCAATTGCTCTTGCCGGCGCTGATCTCGGCCCGGGGCCAGGTCGTTTTCATTAACTCCAGCGCCGGGCGCCATGCCTCGGCCGGTGTCAGCCAATACGCCGCGACCAAACACGCGCTCAAGGCCGTGGCGGACAGCCTGCGCGACGAGTGCAACGCCGCCGGGGTGCGGGTGTGCAGTCTTTTTCTTGGCTCCACCGCCACTGCGATGCAGGCCGCCATCCGGGCGGAACAGGAGCGCGTTTACGAGCCGGAGCGCCTGATTCAGCCCGCCGATGTCGCGGAAATGATCACGACGGTTTTGGCCTTGCCGCGCACCGCGGAGGTGACCGACCTGGTCATGCGTCCGATGGAAAAGGCGTAATTGCTGCTCTCGGCAGAGAAGGAGATTTAGCCTTTTAAATGAAGATTCTCGTTACCGGAACTGAAGGATACCTGGGATCGCTTCTGGCCCCGATCCTGATGCGGGAAGGGCACGAAATCCTCGCGGTCGACACCGGCTTTTATAAATCCGGCTGGCTCTATCACGGTGCGCCGATGACTCCGCGGACGTTGCTCAAGGACATCCGGCAGATCACGCGGGAAGATCTGGAAGGGATGGAAGCGGTCGTTCACATGGCCGAACTCTCGAACGACCCAACCGGTGAACTCGCGCCGCACATTACTTACGAGATCAACCACAAAGGCTCCGTCCGCCTGGCTGAGTTGGCGAAGCAGGCGGGCGTAGAGCGTTTTGTCTATATGTCGTCCTGCAGCGTCTATGGCGTCGCGGCGGAGAGTTATGTGACCGAAGAGTCAGCGGTAAATCCGCAAACGGCCTATGCGATTTGCAAGACCCTGGTTGAACGCGACCTTCAGCCGATGGCCGACGACGGTTTCTCGCCCACTTTTCTGCGCAACGCCACCGCCTATGGCGCGTCGCCGCGGATGAGGTTCGATATTGTGCTCAACAATCTCGCCGGCCTGGCCTGGACGACGCGGGAGATCAAGATGGTCAGCGACGGCACTCCGTGGCGCCCGCTGGTTCACGCGCTGGATATTGCGCAGGCGATTGTTCGGACTCTGGATGCGCCACGCGCGGCGATTCATAACCAGATTTTCAATGTCGGCGAGACCGCGCATAACTACACGATTAAAGAAGTCGCCGAAGTGGTCGCGGAAGTGTTTCCCGGCTGCAAGCTATCCTTTGGTCAGCAAGGATCGGATAACCGCAGTTACCGGGTTTCGTTCGATAAGATCAAAGCCCAACTGCCCGGCTTTCAGTGTGCCTGGGACGCACGCCGCGGCGCCCGCCAGTTGCACGATGTCTTTCAGGAAATCGACCTGACCGCCGACCTCTTTAACGGGCGCGGTTTTACCCGCCTGAAACAACTCGAGTATCTTATCCGGACGCGCCAGATCGATCAGGACTTCTTCTGGCGAAACGATCAGTCGCCGACGGTAACCGCCTAGCAACGTGACTTTCACCGAAACACCGCTGCAAGGCGCCTTCCTCATTGATCTGGAGCGGCATCAGGACAGCCGCGGCTTTTTCGCGCGCAGCTTTTGCCGGCGCGAATTCGAGGCGCATGGGCTCGATCCGGAAATCGCGCAGCGCAATTTATCCTTCAACGAAAAAGCCGGGACCTTGCGCGGCATGCACTTCCAGAAGGCGCCGGCCAGTGAGGCGAAGCTGGTTCGCTGTTTGCGCGGCCGGATACTCGACGTCATCGTCGATCTCCGGCCGGAGTCGCGGACTTATCGCAGACATTTTGCGGTGGAATTGAGTGATGAGACCTTGCGCGCGCTCTTTATTCCGAAGTCCTTCGCTCATGGTTTTCAATCGCTGGTTGATCAGACTCTGGTGGAATACCAGATGAGTGAGTCCTACGCACCGGCGCTGGGCTCGGGGTTTCGTTACGACGAGAATGCCTTTGCCATTACCTGGCCGCTCCCGGTTACGGTTATCTCGGAACAGGACCTGGCCTGGCCCGCCTTTTCGTCATGAACACGCCTGGCGTAGAGATGCATGACCTGGTGACGCGGCTCTACCCGATCTGTCGCAGTATTACCGGGAACGGTGTCCGGGAGACCTTGCGGATTATTCAGGAACACATCCCGGTCGAGTCGAATGAAGTGCCTTCGGGCACAAAGGCCTTCGATTGGACGGTCCCGAAGGAATGGAATATTCGCGATGCCTGGATCAAGAATTCCGCTGGTGAGCGGCTGGTGGATTTCCGGAAACTCAATTTGCACGTTGTGAGTTATAGCTCTCCGATCCGGCGCCGAATGCAGCTGGCTGAGCTAAAGGATCATCTCTTTACCATTCCAGCGCATCCGGAATGGGTGCCATACCGGACGAGCTATTACGAAGAGAACTGGGGTTTCTGCCTGAGCGAAAATCAGCTCCAGCAGCTGCGCGACGGGGAGGAATACGATGTCTGTATCGACTCCTCGCTCGAGCCGGGTCATCTGACCTACGGGGAACTCCTGCTCAAAGGCGAGGAAACCGAAGAGATATTGATCTCCTGTCATATCTGCCACCCTTCGCTGGCCAACGATAACCTTTCCGGGATCGCGGTGGCTGTCGCGCTGGCGAAACATCTTGGGCAGTCCACGCGCCGTTACTCCTATCGTTTCCTCTTTATTCCCGGAACCATAGGCTCCATCACCTGGCTGGCCCGGAACGAAAAGGTGCTGCCGCGAATTCGGCACGGATTGGTTCTCACTTGCGTGGGTGATGCTGCGAGCCTCACCTACAAGCGCAGCCGGCGTGGGAACGCCGAGATCGACCGCGCGGTCGCCCGGGTCCTGAAAGAGTCCGGCGAAGCTCACGAGATCATCGATTTCTTTCCCTATGGTTACGATGAGCGTCAATACGGCTCGCCCGGTTTCAATCTGCCAGTGGGCTGTCTCATGCGTTCGCGCCATGGCGAATTCTCCGAGTATCATACCTCGGGCGACAATCTTGAGTTCGTGAAGGCGGAAGCGCTGGCTGACTCCCTCGGCAAATGCAAGGCAGTGGTCGACGTCCTGGAAAATAACAGGGTCTACCTGAATCAGAGCCCAAAATGTGAACCGCAACTGGGTAAACGCGGTCTTTACGCCGGCCAGGCCCCGGGCGAAGACCGACGCCTCCGGGAGTTAGCGCTCTTGTGGGTGCTGAATCTTTCTGATGGCGATCATTCCTTGCTGGACATCGCGGAGCGCTCAAACCTGCCCTTCGCGGTGATCAGCGAAGCCGCGGGGGCGCTGGCCAGCACGGATTTGTTGGTCGCAAAATGAAGGCCGATTGCGCAATCATCGGCGGGGGGATTATCGGCCTAAGTGTCGGGATGGCTCTCCTGCGGAAACAGCCGGGTCTGAGAGTCGTCGTCCTGGAAAAGGAAACGCAGCTCGCTTTTCACCAGTCCGGCCGAAACAGTGGTGTGATTCATTCCGGGATTTACTACAAGCCCGGCAGCCTGAAGGCGCGCTTCGCCCGGTCCGGCAACCGTTCGATGAAGAGGTTTTGCGAGGAGCATGGAATCCGCCATGAAGTTTGCGGCAAAGTGATCGTCGCCACTTCCGCGCAGGAGCTGCCTCTCCTGGAGGACCTTTATCAGAGAGGACTCGAGAACGGGCTTGAAGTGACAAAGCTGTCCCGGGAAGCGATCAGCGAGATCGAACCGCATGTCCGGTGCCTTGGGGGAATCAGGGTCCCTTCAACCGGAATTGTAAATTACCGGGAAGTCTGCGCGACCTATGCCGGAATCATCCGAAGTGATGGCGGGACCGTAAAAACCGGAGCCGAAGTAGTGGAAGTCCGCCGCGCTGCTCGCGGTCATGTTTTGGAGACGGCGATCGGTGAGGTGGAGACAAAGTTTCTGGTTAACTGCGGAGGCTTACAGAGTGACCGCATCGCGCGCCGTGCAGGTCAGAATCCGGGTGCGAGAATTATTCCTTTCCGGGGTGAATACTACGATATCCTTCCGCATCGGCGGCACTTGGTGAAGGGATTGATTTATCCCGTCCCGAATCCGCTCTTTCCGTTTTTGGGCGTGCACTTCACGCGCATGATTGGTGGTTCGATCCACGCCGGACCGAACGCGGTCCTGGCCCTGCGGCGCGAAGGTTATCGTAAGACTGATATTGGTCTGGGCGCGGTTTTGGAAGCGTTGACTTACCCGGGGCTTTGGCGTCTTGGCCGCAAACATTACAAGGAAGGGCTGCGAGAAATCCATCGCTCGCTAAGCAAAAAGGCGTTTGTCCAGAGTCTGCAGCAATTGATCCCGGAAATTCGCGCCCAGGACTTGATTCCCGCGCCGGCGGGAGTGCGGGCGCAGGCCTTGCTCCCGAATGGGATTCTGGTGGATGATTTTCTTACTCTTCCCGGACCCGATTCGATCCATGTCTGCAACGCGCCCTCGCCCGCAGCCACGGCCTCGCTTGAGATCGGGCAGGCAATAGCGGAGCAGGTGCCCGAAATGCGGATGGCAGTAACGAGATGATGAACAAGCCAGGTCCAGGATACCACTGTCGATTTTGCCACGAACCCTTGCGAGAGACATTCGTCGATCTCGGGCTGTCGCCACTTTGCGAGACTTACATCGATGTCACGCGGCTGAGCGCACCGGAGTCATTCTATCCTCTGCACTGTTTTGTCTGCGAGAAGTGCTTTCTCGTCCAGTTGCCGGAACATGTCGGGGCGGGCGAGATTTTTGAGGAGTACGCCTACTTTTCCTCTTACTCCGATAGCTGGCTCGCCCACGCCAAAACCTATGTCGACGACATCACTGCCCGCCTGAGTCTGAGTCACAAGTCTTCCGTCATGGAAGTGGCGAGCAACGATGGTTATCTCCTGCAATACTTTAAAGCGAAGGGCATCCCGGTTCTCGGGATTGAGCCGGCCAGGAATGTCGCCCAAGTCGCAATCGAGAAAGGCATTCCGACAATCACTTCGTTCTTTGGTCAAAGGCTGGCGCGCGAGCTGGCGAGCGGTGGCAAGCAGGCCGACCTGCTCCTCGGCAACAATGTCCTTGCGCATGTCCCAGACATTAACGACTTCGTCGCCGGGCTGAAGCTGCTCCTGAAGCCTGGTGGCGTGATCACGATGGAATTTCCGCATCTGGTTCGGCTGGTGGAGGAGAACCAGTTCGACACCATCTATCACGAGCACTTTTCCTATCTCTCTTTTACCACCGTGGAACAGATCTTTGCCGCCCACGGGCTCTTTCTCTTTGACGTGGACGAGTTGGCCACTCATGGCGGCTCGCTGCGCATTTATGCCGCCCACGTTGACGACCCGAGTAAGTCAGTGTCCGGAAAGGTGGTGGCGTTGAAGGCCAGCGAGATAGAATGGGGAGTCACTCAACTTCAACCGTATCGAGCCTTCGGGAAAAAGGTGGAGGCGACGAAGCACAATATCCTGCGGTTCCTGATGGAGGAGAAGGCGCAGGGAAAATCCATTGCTGGATATGGCGCGCCGGGGAAAGGAAATACGCTCCTCAACTACTGCGCGATCCGCACCGACCTGCTCGACTACACGGTCGATCGGAATCCCTACAAGCAGGGAAAATACACTCCGGGGACACGCATTCCGATCTTTCCGCCCGGCCATATTCGCGAAACAAAGCCGGATTATCTTTTTCTTCTGCCCTGGAATTTAAAAGACGAGATTATCGCGCAGAACGAGTACATCCGGGAGTGGGGCGGCCAGTTTGTGATTCCGATTCCGGAAGTGCAAGTCTCTTAAGCCAGGCAGCTCCCGCGGCAAAGCGGCGGCACGAATCCAGCTAAAAATCACTTGTCGCGCCGAGTGCGCGACGCTAGGCACTAGAGTTTAGTTCATGAAAGTCGTTCTTTTTTGCGGAGGGCAGGGGATGCGGTTGCGCGAAATGCCGCAACCGGTGCCGAAGCCAATGGCGGTCATTGGTTATCGGCCGCTGCTTTGGCACCTGATGAAGTATTATTCCCATTACGGGCATAACGACTTCGTCCTCTGCCTGGGCTACGGCGCCGATGTGATCAAGGAAGCGTTCCTCAATTACAACGAATGCGTTTCGAACGATTTTGTTCTCTCCAGTGGCGGCAAGAAGATTGAGCTGCTGCGCAAGGACATCGAGGAGTGGCGCATCACCTTTGTCGACACGGGCCAGAATGCCAGTGTCGGTCAACGCTTGCGGCGGGTGAAAAAATTTATCGGTGAGGATGAGATCTTTCTCGCCAATTACGCCGACGGCCTGACCGATCTCCCGCTTCCCGAGATGATCGATTACTTCAAGGCGAGTGGAAAGATTGCCTGTTTTGTCGGGGTGACTCCGACGGCAAGTTTTCACCAGATCGCACTTGAAGCCTGACGGCGTGGTCAAGGAAATCGCTCACATTGCGCGTTCCGGCAGCCGGATCAATGGTGGTTTCTTCGTCTTGCGGCGCGAGATTTTCGATTACATCAAGGAAGGCGAAGACCTGGTCGAAGAACCGTTTCATCGCCTCATCGCCGACCGCCAGCTCCTGGCCTATCCGTACGATGGCTTCTGGGCCTGTATGGATACGTTCAAGGAGAAGCAGCACCTGGAGGACCTGCACGCTACGGGACACGCACCCTGGCAGGTCTGGGATGAGGGAGTGACGGTTCTGGACGGGAGATAAGACTGTGTTGCAGTTGCCTCTTGGGAAAGCCAGGAACCTCCTCTTCCTCGGTGCGCACGCCGATGACATCGAGATCGGATGCGGCGGCACGATTCTGAAACTGGCGAGCGCTAACCCGAAACTAAACATTCTTTGGGTGGTCTTCAGCGCAGAGGGGAAACGTCGGCGCGAGGCGCGTTCCAGTGCCGCACTCTTCCTGAAGGGCGTCAGCCGTTCGCGCGTGATCGTAAAGCAGTACCGAACGAGTTTCTTTCCCAGCGAACACGAAGCAATCAAGAGTTACTTCGAGACTCTGAAAAAGTCGTTCGCACCAGATATCGTGTTTACGCATTACCGCGATGACCGTCACCAGGATCACCGTGTCCTTTCGGATCTGGCCTGGAACACTTTTCGCGATCATATGATCCTGGAATATGAGATTCCGAAGTATGACGGGGACCTCGGCGCTCCGAACCTGTTTATTCCTTTGGAGAAGAGGATGGCCCGGCGCAAAGCGAAGCATCTGGCCGCGGCCTTTCCCAGTCAGCGCGATAAGCACTGGTTTTCGGAAGAAACTTTTCTCGCCCTGATGCGGCTCCGCGGGATGGAGTGCGCCGCGCACTACGCCGAGGCTTTTTATTGTCGGAAGGTAGTCTGCGTTTAGACTCCTTCGTGACTTCTGCGCCGACCCCAATCTGGAATCGTCGCTGCGCCATCCTCGTCCTCTGGCTGCTCCTGCTCGGGGGAGGTGGTGTGAAAGCGATTCATTTCGGGGTTCCGAAAGAACGAATCACTTCGACGCTGATCATCGCGCCGAGCAGCAGCAAACTGGCCGGAGGCACGGCCAAACTGGTGGTGGGCGTGCTCAGCCGCGCCGGTTCCGCTTACGTCGGCGATTACCGGATCAAGGTCTTCCCCTACTTCTTCAAGAACGAAAGCGGCCGGTTATCGATCAACATTTCAGAGCCGATGTTGCGCCGGATGGTCGGCGGCCACCCGACTAACTTCGCCGGACGCGCGGTCACCACCGGCACCGGAGAAACACGAAAGGTCACCGCCCGGGCCATCCCAAAGACCAAGAACGAAGGCGCGCTTACTTTTACGGTCGCGACCGAGAACGGCCCGCTCGTCTTTAACACTTCTTATCGGATTGCCCCTCCCTAGCGTCGGAAAAGATCGCGTGTCATTGCGCGATTCTGGCCGATAGTCCACGGACTGTGCCATTTCGCTCGCTCGGTCTCGACGACCGCATTTTCAAAGCCATCCAGGAAGCTGGTTACACCGAACCCACACCGATCCAGTCGGCCGCTATCCCGGAGGTGCTGACCGGCCGTGATGTCATCGGCATCGCCCAGACCGGTACCGGTAAGACAGCCGCTTTTGTTCTGCCCATCCTAACGAAACTGGTTCAGCCCGGGGCTGAGGGACAGCGTCGCGGAATGAAAGCCTTGATCGTCGCCCCGACGCGCGAACTCGTCGTCCAGATCGAGGAAAACGTCCGCGCTTATGCCAAACATCTGCCGCTGCGTATGGCGACGGTTTTTGGCGGAGTCAGTGAACGTCCGCAGATCGCGGCGCTTCGCGCTGGCGTCGAACTGGTCGTCGCCACACCGGGCCGGTTGATTGACCTGATGGACCAGCGCTACACCAACTTTTCCGCGGTCGAATTCCTCGTCCTCGACGAAGCCGACCGCATGCTCGACATGGGCTTCCTCCCGCAGATCCGGCAGATCGTCAGAGCGCTGCCCAAACGGCGTCAGACGCTGATGTTCTCGGCCTCGCTCTCACGTGAAATCGAGGCGCTGACGCACGAGTTCCAGCATTCGCCGAAAGTGATCGAGATCGGGCGCCGCGCGAATCCGGCGGAGACAGTCACGCAACTGGTTTACGAAGTGCGGACTCATCTCAAGCCGGCCCTGTTACAACATCTCCTGGCCGATCCCGATTTCGATACCGTCCTCGTCTTTACCCGGACCAAACACGGAGCCGACCGGGTGGCGCGCCGGCTCGAAAGCAGCGGGATCAAGGCCGGCACGATCCATTCCAACCGCTCGCAAAACCAGCGCCTGCGCGCGCTGAAAGATTTCAAATCGGGCGCGGTGCGAGTGCTGGTCGCGACCGATGTCGCCGCGCGCGGGATCGACGTGGACGGGATTTCGCACGTCGTGAATTACGACTTCCCGATGCATTCCGAAGATTATGTGCACCGGATCGGGCGCACCGGTCGCGCCCACGCCGTCGGCGATGCCATCAGCTTCATCACGCCGGAGGATCACGGTCCTTTGCGCGCCCTCGAGCGTTTTATCGGGCGCGGAATCGTGCGCAAACGCGCCGAAGGTTTCGATTACGAAGCCGCCGCGCCCCCGCGGGAAGACCGGGGCCGGCGGGAGCCGCGGGGAAATTCCGCCGGGCCGGCGCGAACCCCTTCGTCGCCTAACGAACCGAGGCGGGGCCCGGCCCCGCGTCGAAATGGCTTTCGCGCCGGCGGGCAGCGCCGGAGCGGTGGCGGACGACGTCGTTAGGCGGGAGCAGGCGTGGCGCGATATATCGCTTTTCTCCGCGCGATCAATGTCGGCGGCCGCACCGTCAAAATGGAGCGGTTGCGCCGCGAGTTTGAAGCGCTCGGCCTGACCGCGGTCGAGACCTTCATCGCCAGCGGCAACGTCATCTTTGAGGCACGCCCGAAAAACGAAGAACTGCTGCGCGAGAAAATCGAGCGGCACCTCGGGAAAACGGTCGGATTCGAGGTCGCGACCTTTCTCCGGACCGCCGCGGAACTGGCGCAGATCGCGAACTATCGTCCCTTCCGCGCCGAAACCGCCGGCGATTCCATCTTCGTCGCATTTCTTGCCGGGCGACCCGATTCCGCGGCGACGAAAAATCTTTTCGCCTGCCAGAGCGAAACGGATGAGTTTCACGTTCACGAGCGGGAAGTTTACTGGTTATGCCGAACAAGAATGAGCGACTCAAAGTTCAGCGGAGCGCGCCTGGAAAAAATCGCCGGGCCGGCCACCATAAGGAACCTGACGACGGTCAAAAAACTGGCCGCAAAATATCCCCCGCCCGCGCGGTCGTGACGCCGGAGCAGCATCTCGCGGCGAGCCACCCAAAATTTGCCGAGCTCATCGCCCGCGCCCGGCCTTTCGACGTCAAAAAGAACCTGTTGCTTCGCCCCTTTGACGCCCTCGCGGAATCGATCGCCTACCAGCAGCTCAGCGGCAAAGCTGCCGCCACCATCTTTGGCCGGGTGCGCGCGCTTTATCCGAAACGGAAATGGTTTTCGCCCGCGCTCGTCCTCGCGACGCCGGATGAAACCTTTCGCGGGGCCGGACTTTCGCGGAGCAAGACGATCGCGATCAAGGACCTCGCGGCGAAAACGCTCGACGGCACCGTCCCGACCCGGGCCGCGCTGGAGCGGATGAGCGACGAGGAGATCATCACCCGCCTAACGACCGTGCGCGGGATCGGCCGCTGGACGGTGGAGATGCTGCTTCTCTTCGATCTCGGACGGCTCGACGTCTGGCCGGTGACCGATTACGGGGTGCAGAAAGGTTACGCCAAAACCTTTGGAAAAAGGAAGCTGCCGAAGCCAAAAGAGTTCCTCGCGATCGGCGAGCGCTGGCGTCCCTACCGCTCGGTTGCGGCCTGGTATTTCTGGAGAGCGCTCGACGTGCCGGAAAAGCTTTCTGCCGGTCGGACCTGAAAAGGCTTCCTGCAACAAGCCTGTCATTCTTGAGCGGAGCGAAGAATCTCTGACTATTTTCTGCGCGCTGTGTGTGCGGAAATGGTCAGAGATGGTTCGCTCCGCTCAACATGACAAAAAGGGGGGATGATGGCTCATTCGACCGGCCGCCCAACATCGTCGTCCGGCGCGCCGCGATGCGTTTGGATGAACGCGCTCGGGTCGAGCCAGCCGCGGGTGTCTTTGCGGTAGCCGGCGCCGATAAAGGGCGTGACGAATTCGCGCATCTCGAAATGCAGATGCGCCCAGTATTTGCCGCCGCCGGTGCCGATGGTGGCGATTTGCTGGCCGCGCCGCACCCGTTCGCGCGGCGCGACGAGCATCGTCTCCACGTGTCCGTAAAACGACTGCACATATTTGCGCACCCCGTTCTCGCGATAGGCGTGCTGGACGATGACCACGTTTCCCCAGCCAGGCCCGCCTTCGCGCGCGACCACGACCTCGCCCTCAGCGATCGCGAAGACCGGATCGCCCTGATCACTGTTCTCGCCGCCGATTCCGTTGAGGTCGTCGCCGAGATGCAGCTTTTCGGTAAAGGGCTGGGCGTTGTAAGCCATCGCGCCATGCTCGCTTCCGATCGGGAAATCGAACCGAGTCGCGGTGGGCAAGGAAGCGAGCTCGATCGGCGAGAAGAGCGCAAAGTGCGATTCAAACTTGCGCCGCTCGAGCAGCTCGGGACCGAGCCGGAAGGCGAGATCGAGCACGAGCGCGAGCAGGAAAACGACAAGCGCCAGCAGCCACCACGCTTTGCGGCGCGGCTTCGGCTTCGGTGGTTCCGAATTCATTTCATTCGTCGCAGCTTCCGGGGCCGGGCGGTTCTCCTCTTGCCCGCTCATCGCTTCCTCCTTACCCTCGCGCAATGAAAATTCTCGTCACAGGCGGCGCCGGCTTTATCGGCTCGCACCTTGTCGAGAAGCTCCTGGCCGACCGCCACCAGGTCGCGATCCTGGACGATTTTAATGATTTCTACGACCCGGAAATCAAACGCGGCAACATCGCCGCGGTGGCGGACCAGATCACCGTGCATCGGGCCGACCTGCGCGATGCGCACGCGGTTAGTTCGGTTTTTCATCATGGGAAATTCGAGACCGTTATTCACCTCGCGGCCCGCGCCGGAGTGCGGCCATCGATCGGTCATCCGCAACTTTATTACGACACCAATGTCGGCGGCACGCTCCACCTGCTCGAAGCCGCGCGCGCGGTCGGGATCGAGCGTTTCATCTTTGCTTCCAGTTCGTCGGTTTACGGGCTGGCCAAGACGGTGCCGTTCTCCGAGGACCTCCACCTGACCCAGACGGTGAGCCCGTACGCGGCGACCAAGATCGCGGGCGAGTTCCTGTGCTCGACCTACTCCCATCTCTACAAAATGCGGATCGTCGCCCTGCGCTTCTTCACCGTCTACGGCCCGCGGCAGCGGCCCGATCTCGCGATTCACCAGTTCACCCGGCGGATCTGGAACGGCCAGCCGATCGATCAATTCGGCGACGGCACGACCCGGCGCGATTACACCTACGTCGAGGATATTCTTCAGGGCGTGATGGCGTCGTTAGGCTACGAGGGGCCGCTCTTCGACGTTTTCAATCTCGGCGAAAACGAAACCATCCAACTGAAGGATCTGATCGCCGGGATCGAGCAGGCCCTGGGCAAAAAAGCGCAGATCAACCGCCTCCCGGAGCAACCCGGCGACGTCCCGCTGACCTGCGCCGATATTTCAAAGGCGCGCCGGCTCCTGGGATATCAGCCGACGACGCCGCTCCGGATCGGCCTGCCGCTTTTTGTCGAATGGTTTCACCAGACGCGGCCAAAAGTGTGAGCAGCGGGCGCGCTCGCCTAACGATCTTTGTCGCAGCCGTCGTGCTGCTCCCGGCGCTGGTGAGTCATCTCATCCCGGCCCGGCGCGATTTCGATCCGAAACCGATCGCCCACCTGCGCAAGACACAACCCGACGTCGTGATGATCGGCGACTCTGTCCTCGGCGGCTCGATCAATGCCGAGCTCTTCGCGCAGGAGACCGGGCTGCGCCGCGTCGAGCTGCTCTGGAACGGCGGGGCCGCTTCCGCCGCCTGGTATTTGCTCCTGAAAAATTATGTCGTCGCGGCGGACATTCACCCGCAGTTGCTCTGCATTTTTTTCCGGGAGCGGATGCTGACCGACGCGACCTTCCGCACCAATCCGACCTACCGGCGTTTTCTCGAGTCGCTGCGCCACCCGAAGGAACCGGTTTATCGCGCCGTCCTGCAAAGCGATGAAGAAAACAAAAGCGCGCTCGGCCGCGCGATCGACTGGCTTTACCCGCTCAGCACGCGGCGCCATGTGCAGCAGGAAAAGATCAGCCGGTTCGCTTTTCGCGTCGCGGCCGGCGGCGTGAGCATCGGACCGTTGCGGAGGCGGGTGAACGAGATCTTCGACCCGGTGAAATTGCGCGAAGAGATCATGAACGAATCGGCCGAGCTGAGCGGCGAAGCGCCCGAGGAGTTCAGCGCCGATCCGAAGAAAAACTTCCTTCCGCACATCGTCGAGACAGCGAAAAAGGCCGGGCTGCGGCTTTGCTTCGTGCGCGAGAAACGCTACCCGCTGCCTGACGGCACCACGCCGCAACCGGAAGACATCCGGCGTTACACGGCCGACTTGAAACGCTGGGTCGAAAGCCAGGGCTGCCTCTTCGTTGACCTAACGAACGATCTGAAGCCGGACCAGTCGATGTACACGAAGCCGGGTGACGATCACATCCGCAAAGGCGCGAAAGACGAGGCGACGAAAATCTACGCCGAGAAACTGCGCCCGCTCCTGCGTCAGCCATGATCTTTCATTCGCTCACCTACCTGGTGTTCCTGGCGCTCGTCCTGGCGCTCTACTGGTCGCTCCCGCGGCGCGGCCAGAATTTCATGCTCATCGGCGCGAGCTACATTTTCTACGGCTGGGAACATCCGTGGTTTCTCCTCCCGCTCTGGGCTTCCACCATCGTCGACTACAGCTGCGCCATCGGGATGGAACGTTTCCCGCGCCGGCGCCGGGTCTTTCTCGTCACCAGCATCACCGCCAGCATCGCGCTCCTCGCGACCTTCAAGTATTACGGGTTCGCGCTCGAGAATATCAACGCCGTCCTGGCCAACTTCGGCGAGGAACCGATCCGCAACGCTCTCCGGCTCGCGCTCCCGGCCGGGCTCTCCTTCTACACTTTTCAATCGATCGGCTACGTCGTCGATGTCTATCGCGGCAAGATCAAAGCCGAGCGCGATTTTCCCGATTACGCGCTCTATGTGACCTTCTTCCCGCAACTCGTGGCCGGCCCAATCGAGCGCGCCGCGCACATGATTCCGCAATACCGGAGCGAGCGGAAATGCGACGCCGAGACCTGGCGGATTTCGCTCTTTCTCATGCTCTGGGGCTTCTTCAAAAAGGTCGTGATCGCGGATAACGCCGCCGTCGTCGCGAACAAGATCTTCGGGGTGCAGGACGCTTCGTTCCCGATCATCTGGGCCGGCGTTTTTGCCTTTGCCGTCCAGATCTACGCCGACTTTTCCGGCTACACCGATATCGCGCGCGGGACGGCCCGGCTCCTCGGGATCGATCTCATGCGCAATTTCAACCATCCCTACCTTGCGACTTCGCCTTCCGATTTCTGGCGGCGCTGGCACATCTCGCTTTCCACCTGGCTGCGCGACTTCATCTACATTCCGTTAGGCGGAAGCCGCTGCAGCACGGCGCGCGCTTCCTTTAATCTCATGGCCACCTTCACCATCAGCGGGCTCTGGCATGGCGCGTCGTGGAACTTTGTCATCTGGGGCGCCTACTGGGGTGCGCTTATTTTGCTGGAGCGGTTCCTGGAATCGTTAGGCCTGACCCGGCGCGTGCCCTGGCTGGTCAAGGTGATGGTCACCTTCGGTCTCACCTGTTTCGGCTGGCTCCTCTTCCGCGAGCGCAACCTGGCGCAGATCGCGCACGACCTGGCGCAGTCGCCCTTCGCCGCCAGCGCCGAGCAATGGCGAATGGCGATTTACTTCGTCGCGCTCGTTTTCATTTACGCCCTGCCGCTCGTCATTCACATGCTCACGACCGGGATCGACGGCTGGCGGATCGAGGCCCGGCTGACCAACCGCGGCCAGTTTATCCTCGAGACCGGGATCGCGGCCCTGCTCCTGCTCGGCATCGTAACCATCCGGAGCGTGGCCACCTCCGACTTTATTTATTTCCAGTTTTAGGGCGTTGAGCCGGCTATAACTGAACGCCGGTGAGGGTGTAGGTGATTGGAACGTAGGCCCGTTCGTAAACTCCGGGCCGGCATCTCCATCGCCGCAGAGCGCTCACGGAAGTTTGATCGAGAAGGCCGCTGCCGGTGCTTTGGACGACCTGCACGTCGATCACGCTCCCGTCGGCGCCAAATGTGAGGAGAAATTTCCCGCTGCCGGTCTGCTTCGCGCGCCTTGCTTCGTAGGGATAGCCCGGGCGCGGCGCGGAGATCATGTCCTCCTGGCCGGACGAAAAATTTGGCGGCCCGCTCGAGCGGCGCGGTTCAGCTGAGATGGCGACCTTGCGCTGAGGGTTCCTGATGTTCTCGGGACGGGGCGGCGGGGTGGACTGTTCGATCACGAAATCGGCCGGCTCGACCGGGTCGGGCGGCAGGGGAGGTGGTATCTCCTCGGGCGGTGGCGTCGCTTCCGGCGCCAGATCGGTAATGAATACGCCCTCCGCGGCAGGTGGCTCCTGGACGCCGGCCACGGTCGGGATCTCCCCTTTTTCCTGGAGGCTCGCGACCGCAAGGGCCGTCGCTTCCAGGGCGATGGCGCTCACAAGGGCGGCGAAGAAATGCCAGCGTGGCGGCGGCTTGTAAAAGGCCGACCGGGCATTGGCCGGCGAGCGGTCGGGCAAAGTTGTTTGCGGCTGTTGGAACGAGGCGTTCCGGTTCCGAGACAGGTAAGATTTCATCTGAGATCAACTCCGGCCAGTGAGACACGGGAACTAGACGAATATTAGGAGCGATCAGGCAGGCGGGGTGGAGGGGCCGGATTTCACTCTTGCAAAAACGCCCTCCTCGGGAATAGTGTGCGCGGGTGCTGGGGAACCCAGGCGCATGCCTGCTCCCGGCGATCGTCCAGTTTTGGGAAAAATGAACCCGGCTTACTTGTCTTTTCCGACCCGCAAGCCGCCAAGGAGATCGCAGACGGACAGACTTTTGCCCGTTTCCCGGCCACACGAGGCGGAGTTTCCTCCGGCTGCGCAGACTGCTCTTGAGCTGCTTGAAGCGACCTTTCGAGGTCCGCGCGCCCTGGACCGTGCCCCGAATCCGTTCGGGGCGCTCCGCCCACAAACTAACTGGTTTAATACCGAGGATCATTATGAAATCTCAATCCCCGGGGAGAAACTCGCGACGTCCACGTCGCGGGGGTTCCCGACGGCGGTTCGACACGCGCGACGAACGCGTGGTGTCGAAGGCTCCCGCAAAAAAGAGCTTTTGGCAGAAAATTACGGCCTTCTTCGGAGGCGCCGATAGTCCGAAAAGGTCGTCTGCGCCCGCGCGCAACGGCTCATCCGAAGCCCGCAACGGTGCGGCGCAGGCTCCCCGGCCCGCGCGTCCGGAGCGACCGACCCGCAAACCGGAGTCGATCGAAGTGACGACGCCGCGTCTTTACGTGGGCAATTTGTCCTTCGAAGCGACGGAGAGCGATCTCTTCGAGCTCTTCAACGGGGTTGGCCTGGTGCAGAACGCCGAAGTGGTGACCTACAAGCATAACGAACGCTCGAAAGGGTTCGCTTTCGTCCAGATGCAGTCGGTCGAAGAGGCGAAACGGGCGGTAGCGGAATTGCACGACAAGGAATTCCTCGGTCGCAAGCTGGTCGTCAGCGGCGCGAAGTCCGACAGTCATTCGCGCGAATAAATTCACCTCCTGCAAAACCGGGAGATCAGGTCGCCATGAGGCGCCGGGTCTCCCGGTTTTTGTTTTAGTAACCGCAGAGGAAGGAGAGAGCGCAGAGTTTTGAAGGGTTGTTTTTTTATTGTCGGTCCGACCGCGAGCGGGAAGAGCGAACTCGCCGCGGACGTCGCGGCGCGCTGTGGCGCGGAGGTGGTGAGCGCGGATGCGTTCCAGATTTATCGCGGGCTGCCGGTTCTGACCGCGCAACCGGACGAGGCGATCTTGCGCAAGGTGCCGCATCACCTGGTCGGAACGGTCTCGCCGAGTGAGGAGATGAGCGCGGCGAAATTTCGCGCGCTCGCCTTGAGCGCGATCGGGGAAATCAATCAGCGCGGGAAATTGGCGCTCGTGACCGGCGGGAGCGGGCTTTATCTCAAGGCACTGACGCATGGCCTGTCGCCGTTGCCGCCGGTCGATGCGAAACTGCGGGCGGAATTGAATGCGCTTTCGCTCGAGGAATTGAACGCGCGACTGCTCACAGTCGATCCGTTAGGCGCGGAAACGATCGATCGGCAGAACAAACGCCGGGTCGTTAGGGCGCTGGAAATTTTCGCGCAGACCAACCAGTCGGCCTCCGCGCAGCGCTCGGAGTGGGATCAGGATGCGGCGGAAATTTACGGGGTTTTCGTTTTGCGCGAGCGGGCGGAGCTTTATTCGCGGATCGATCGCCGGGTGGAGGAAATGTTTCGCGAAGGCGTTGCCGAGGAGGTGGCTCAGCTCGGAGAACTGAGCGCAACCGCGGCCAAGACCCTCGGTCTCGAACAAATCCGCCTGCTCTTGGAAGGAAAAATAAGCCAGGAGGAATGCGCAGCTGCGATCCAGTTGGCAACCCGTCGCTATGCCAAAAGACAGTTGACCTGGTTTCGGCGGGAACATAGTCTGGAAGCACTGAATTTGTCTTCGTTCAAGGATCACGCAGCCGCCGTTGATTGGATCCTGCAAAAGGTTGCCCTTTTGCCACCCCTCGAATGATTGAGATCCAGCCGCACCGAAAACAGGAACGCGCCCTCCTTATCGGACTCGAAAAAGACGGCATCTCGAAATGGGATCTGCGCGATTCCCTCGACGAATTGCGGGAACTGGCCAACTCCGCCGGCGCGCATGTGGTCGACATCGTCACGCAGAAATTGCCGACGCCGACGGCGCCGTTCTACATCGGCAAAGGCAAGGCGGAGCTGATCAAGGAATCTTTCCAGGATCAGCAGGTTACCTCCGTCATTTTCGACAACGAACTCTCGCCCGCGCAGGGCCGGAACCTGGAAAATCTTTTTTCCCGCAAGGTGCTCGATCGCACCCAGCTCATCCTCGACATCTTCGCGCAGCGCGCCCGGAGCCGGGAAGGGCGCCTCCAGATCGAGCTCGCGCAGTTGCAATACCTCCTCCCGCGCCTAACGAGAATGTGGACCCACCTTTCCCGCCAGACCGGCGGGATCGGGACGCGCGGCCCGGGTGAAACGCAGCTCGAAGTGGATCGTCGCCGGGTCCAGGAGCGGATCGGCCGCCTCGAGCGCGATCTCGAGGAAGTGCGCAAACATCGCGCGGTCCAGCGCCAGGGCCGGAAACGCCACCAATGGCCGGTGGCCGCGGTCGTCGGCTACACCAACGCCGGCAAATCCACCCTCCTCAATCTGTTGACCGGCGCCGGGGTGCTGGCGGAAGACCGGCTTTTTGCGACGCTCGATCCGACGACGCGGAGCCTGACTTTGCCTAACAAACAGCGTGTCCTGCTCACCGACACAGTCGGTTTCCTGAGAAAACTTCCGCATACCCTGATCGAGTCGTTCAAGGCAACGCTCGAGGAAGTGGTCGAGGCCGACCTCCTCATTCACGTCGTCGACGCCAGTCACCCGCGGCTCGACGAGCACATGGAGGCGGTCGACGCCGTGATCAAGGAAATCGGCGCCTACGGCAAGCAGACCCTGGTGATTTTTAACAAGGTCGACGCCCTGGCCGACCGGAGCCTGGTCGAGGCGCATCTCGAGAAATTTCCGGGCAGCGTGGCGATCTCGGCCCGGACCGGGGAAGGGGTCGAAGAGTTGATTCCCGCCCTGCAAAATACCCTGAGCTCATGGCGTCTGCGCAGCCGCTACAAGGTGCCGCAGAGCGAGTCGGCACTGCTGGCGGAGGTGCATCGGGTCGGGCATGTGCTTGAATTAAGGTATGAAGGCGAATTTGCAGAACTGGTGGCGCACGTTCCGCCGCAGTTGGAACAGAAGCTCGCGCCCTACCTCGATCCCGCTCCCATTCCGCCGTCAGCCTAACGAACGGTGAAATGGTACAGGGCATGGATCGACCGGCTCGGTCTCACCAATCGGCCGCGGGTGCGCAAACTGATCGCGGCGGTGATCGGCACCACCGTCGTTTTGTTTGGCCTCGCCCTCATCGTTCTGCCGGGGCCGGCCGTGGTGGTGGTGCCGATTGGACTCGCCTTGCTTGCGACTGAGTTTGCCTGGGCGCGGCGCCTCGTCCGGCGGGGCGGAGTATTCTGGGGGCATGCCCGCCGCCGCTGGCGCTGGGGCCAGCCGCGGCCGCCCGCGAGTTCGTTAGGCCATGACCCGAAGTGAACGCGCGCGGGAGCTGGTGCGGGCCCTGCCGAAGGTCTATCCCGAGGCGCATTGCGAGCTCGATTTCAAGACTCCGCTCCAGCTCCTGATCGCGACCATCCTCTCGGCGCAGTGCACCGACAAGCGGGTCAATCTCGTCACCCCGGCACTGTTTAAACGCTATCGCACGGCCGCAGCTTACGCCGCGGCGCCGCCCGCGGAATTGGAGAAGGCCATCCAGTCGACCGGATTTTTCCGGAATAAGACCAAGAGCATCCGCGCCGCCACCGCTGCGATCGAAGAGAAACACCAAGGGAAGGTGCCGCAAACGATGGCGGAGCTGCACGCCCTGCCCGGGGTCGGCCGCAAGACCGCCAACGTCGTGCTCGGCAACGCTTTTCACCGCGACGAAGGCATCGTGGTCGACACCCACGTCATCCGCCTCTCCCGGCGACTCGGCCTAACGACTCAGCACGACCCGGAAAAAATCGAGCGCGACCTGATGAAGCTCATCCCGCAGAAGGATTGGACGAACTGGAGCCACTGGCTCATCTGGCATGGGCGGCGTCGCTGTTTCGCGCGCCAGCCGGATTGTCACCACTGCGAGGTCTTTCGTCTTTGCCCGAGCGGCCCGAAATTCATCCGCTCCGGCGAAGCGCGGCCGCTAGTGTGAGTTCACTCGGCGGCTGACCTTGGCTACCCTCGCCTCCGTATGTTCGGAGCGTTTCCGCAGCCGCTCGAACTCTTTCTGGAACTCGTCCAGGTCCTCGTCCGAGAGCGCTTCCAGATCGAGCAGGCGATTGCGCGCTCCTTCGACGCTGCGAATGAGTTCGTCGAGTTTGAGCTGGATCGCTTTCGAGTCGCGGTTCTGGGTGTTTTGGATGAGGAAGACCATCAGGAAAGTGACAATCGTGGTCCCGGTGTTGATGATCAGTTGCCAGGTATCGGAGTAACCGAAAATGTGCCCGGTTAACGCCCAGACCACGATGACCGAAACCGCGGCCATGAAAGCCCAGGCCGTCCCGAGGACCGCGGAGGTTTGGCGGGCGGCGACGCGAAAGGCGTCCTGCACCCGGCAGAAGATGTCCCGCTCGCCGGTCGTCTCGTTCTTTTTGCGGTTGTTGGTTTTTTTGGCGATAGCAACTATGGATCGCGGGACCGGCGCCAGTTGCGCGCCTGAGGAGGCGATTTTTTCTCCATGAGCGAGCAATTCGACAATGTCCTCCATTTGAACCTCGACGGGGCCTGGGATCCGGCCGCGCTGGCGTTTCCGACGAGGGACCTGCGCAGCTGGGGGCCGCTTTTGCGTTTCTCGGCGCCGCCGCGCGAGATCGAGCGGTTTTATCGCGAACAGGAAGGAGGGCTCCCGCCTTTTCTGGTTTATGGCTCGGGAGATTTTCATCACCTGAGCGCGCTCTGGCTCCGCCGGCTCGGCGGCCTAACGACCGTGGTTTCGTTCGATAATCATCCGGACTGGGACATCCGGCCGCCGAAATGGTGTTGCGGCGGCTGGGTCAATCGCGCGCTCGAGCTGCCGCAGGTGGAAAAAGTAAGTGTCTGGGGTTGCGGAAATTTCGAGTGCTGGTGGCCGGGCCGGATTTTTGGGAACAACCGGGCGGAACGGAGCGGCCGTCTGGAAGTTCACCCCTGGGCGGATGACCGGAACGCGAAAGATCGGGAACGTCGCGGGGCGATCTTGCGCGAAAACTGGCGCGAAAAATTTTCGGACTTTGTCGCGCAACTGGGTGCGGCGAACGTTTACCTAACGATCGATCTCGATTGCCTGCGCGCGGAGGACGCGGTGACAAACTGGGAGAGCGGCCGCTTCAGCGTGGAGGACGTGGCCTGGGCGATCGAATTGCTCGGGCGCGGGGGGCGCGTCGTGGCCGGCGATATTTGCGGGGCGTGGTCGCCGCCGGTCTATGCGCGGCGCAAGCAGCGTTTCGCGGCGGAGATGGATCATCCGGAGCAGCCGCAACATGATTTGGAAGTTGTTAGGCAAACGAACCTGCGCGCGCTCGCGCGCCTGCTCTTGTAGACGTTTCGCTCTGCGAAACGCGGGGACTGTTTCCGCGGCAGGACAACTCCCGCGCCTGCTCTTGTAGACGTTTCGCTCTGCGAAACGCGGGGACCGTTTCCGCGGCAGGACAACTCCCGCGCCTGCTCTTGTAGACGTTTCGCTCTGCGAAACGCGGGGACTGTTTCCGCGGCAGGACAACTCCCGCGCCTGTTTGTAGACGTTTCGCTCTGCGAAACGCGGGGACCGTTTCCGCGGCAGGACAACTCCCGCGCCTCCCAGAGGGAGGCGTCTACATCAGCTCAGTGAGACGAGCGCCACTCCCGCTGCGATAATGATCGAGCCGAGCAAGAGGCGAGGGGTCAGCTTTTCCTTCAAAATCCAGGCGCCGGCGAACGCGATGAAGACGACGCTCAAACCCTGAAACGGGAAAAAATAGCTCAAGTCGAACCGTTGCAGGAGCCCGATGTTGACGAAGAAATTGATCGCGAAGGCGCCGATGGCGGCGGCAAAGACGCGGACGGCATGGAGCCGCGAATAGGTTTCACGCGCGGTGATGTCCATCGCGTGCTTGAGCAGGATCTGCCCGGCCACGAAACAGCCGACACTCACGAAGATGAGGAACGCGGCAAAAAACGTCATAGCTTTTCCTCCAGCCGGGCGGCGGGCTTGGCGACGATGAGGAGGCCGACCAGGACGAGCCCGATCCCGAGCCAGCGCCGCGGCAGGATTGCTTCCCCGAGAAAGATCCAGCTGCTCAACGGGACCAGGATGTGCACGGCGTTCCCGACCGGAAACGCGATCGTGAGAGGGAAGCTTGCGGATGGTGGCGAGCCAATTGAAGAGGCTGATGACCGAGACCAGGATGCCCCACCAGACCCAGCCCGAGCGCAGCCCGGTCAGGCCGGTCCACGACCAGGGATCGTCCGGGTCGGCGATCTCTTCCGCCCCGAGCTTGAGAAAAATCTCGGCGGCGGTGGCGAGGAGGACGCAGATCGCCAACTGCACCCATGGGTTTAAAAACCAGCGACGCATGAAAACGATCACAGCCTAACGAGACAGCGGGGACGCCGAAAAATGAGCGCAGCCATCCAAAAAGTCGCTTTTTCCATTGTCATGTTGAGCGGAGCGAAACATCTCACACTATTTCCGAATCCTCAGCGCGCGGAGATGGTCAAAAATCCCTCTCCCGCAATTGGGCGGATCAGGATGACAGACTTTTTAGACACCCCACCATCTAAAGCTCGTGCGCGTTGGAAAATTGCCGCAGCACGGGATCGTGCCGGGTCGGCTGGAGGAACTTGAGGGCGCGGCGAAAGATCGGGTTCAGGAGAGCGGCGGTGTGCATGACATAGAGGTCGAGCGGGACCAGCTCGCAGCCGAGATGGAGCTTGGGATGGTAATTCAAGGGGCTGCTGCAGTAGGAGTGCAAGCCCTCTCCCAGCGCCCAGGTGATGATGTCGCGCAGGGTATAGAAATAGAGATTGAGGTCGAAGGCGACGCGATAATCGAGCCCAAGATATTCGTCGTAGATCGTGCCCTCGTGGACGAGGCAAAGACTGAAAGCGATCGCCCGGCCTTCCTGCCGCCAGACGAAGAAACGGGTGCGTTCCGGCATTTCGCGCCCGAGACGGCAGAAATATTCCGGCGTCAATTTCTCGAAATGCAGTTTCGAGCGGGCGTGGACCTGGAGGTAGAGCGGGTAGAGCTCGTCGATCACGGGCGTCACATCGGTCATGATCTCGCAGGTGATCGGCGCGCGCGCGGCCGTCTGGCGGAATTTGCGCCGCAGATTCTTGCGCGTGGCCGAGCCGAGCGAGGCGACATATTCATCGAACCCGCGATGATGGAGCGAGAGGCGCGTCATCGGCATGCTCGCGACGCGGGCGTAGCCGTTGGAGGAAAAACTCCGGAGCGACTCGCGATAACGCGCCGGAAAATCCTTCAACACCACCAGGGATGCGCTCGACTTGCGGGCAAAGATTTTCAGGCAGGAATGGAGCGCCTCGGCCACCCAGGCCGCGTCCTCCGGCCGGACCGAACCGAGGTGGCCGACGCCCGCCGTGCATCCCACCATGAGTGTTTTCAGCGTCAAAAAACGCGGAAATTTCCGCCGGACCCGATCGATCGCGGAGCGGGCCGGGCCGGTCACTCCCTCGGTCAGGTTTTGCCGGACGAAAAAGAGCGGCTGGATGGCGCGGACGCGGTGTTCGTTATCCTCCAGGACGACGAAATGGTAGTCGAAAGTATCGGTGAGGGTGGTGCCGATGAGCTCGTAAAAGCGGTGATCCTTGCACTTGTCGCGAAAGGCTTCCGCCCAGGCCGGCCGGCTTTTCAGCTCCGGCTGGGAGACGATCGTGGCAAAGCCCTCCGGGATCTGAACTTTGTCGCCAGACGGCCGCCGCTTCCTGCGACGCGTTGAAAGAAAGGGAACGTTCCTAAGAATAACTAGGTACTAGCCAATGCCGGGCGCTTTTCAAGCCAGCGCCCCGTTCGGGATTCAGGCGGAGGGGCTTTCGGGGCGATCTTTTTTGGCCCGGGTGCTCTCGATTTTCAGCGTCCCGCTCCGGATGTTGAGATCGCGCTGCGGGAACGGAATCTCGATCCCGGCCTCCTGCAATTTGCGGTGAATGGCGAAGTTCAGGTCGCTCCGGTAGCGCGCCGGGCGGTGGCTCATCTCGTCGCTCCAGGCGACAAGCTCGAAGTTGAGCGAGCTGTCGCCGAACTCGACGAAGAACACACTCGGCGCCGGATCGTCCAGGGTATGCGGATCCTCTTCGCCGGCCTCGATCAGTTTCTTCCGGACCAATTCCACGTCGCTGCCGTAGGCGACCCCGACCGGGATGCGGAAACGCACCCGCTTGTCGCCGTAGGTCCAGTTCGTCACCGGCGAGTCGATGAACTTCTGGTTCGGCACGATCGTGGTGATGTTGTCGTTCGTGACTACGACGGTGCTGCGGGCGCGGATTTTCTGGACCTGGCCGGTCACGCCCGCGACCTCCACCCGGTCCCCGATCGCGATCGGCCGCTCGGCCAAAATGACAAGGCCGCTGATGAAATTGCTCGTGATATTCTGCAGGCCAAAGCCGATCCCGACGCCGACCGCGCCGGCAAAAATGGTCAGGGCCTCGAGGCGAATGCCGGTGTTTTGCAGGACGACAAAAATCCCGACGACGAGGACGAGGTTGGAGGCGATCTGCGAGATCGCGTACTGGAGCGAGCGATCGAGCCCGCTATGGACGAGGAAGCGGTTAAAAAGGAAGCCCTTTGTCCGCGACGAAAGCCAGAAAACGAAAATGAGCAGGCCGACGAGAAGAAAGAGCTGGAGAAGACTGATCGGCACGCCCGGCATGGGCTTGCTCCAGGCGAGGGGAATGCCGAGGCCGTTGACGGCGCTGACGGTGAAAAAAACCAGCGCGGCGACGCTCAGGATGGTGGTGATGATGGCGACGAACTTGGCCTCGAGCTTGAAGCGGCCGAGGAGTCGCCTAACGAAACCGCTCTGGAGGATCTTGGCGACGATGATCCCGAGGAGCATGAGCCCGATAAAGGCCGCCACCCCGAGGAGCGAGATGTGGTGTCCGGCGAGATCGAAGACGGGGCTGCTCAGCCACTCGGGAATAATCACTCGCCAGTTTCTCCCGGGAGGCGCGGTCTGCCAAGGGGGGAAACAAAAAACACGGCCGAAGCCGTGTCTTAGGTTGCACTAACGAACGAAGTGCAGGGGAAAGGAGCAGGACCGTTTACTCGGGTTTGCTGCTCGCCTTTTCTTCGATGTATTTCACCACGTCGCCGACGGTCTGCAGTTTCTCCGCATCTTCGTCCGGCACTTCCACCGAAAATTCTTCTTCAAAAGCCATGACGAGCTCGACGATGTCGAGCGAATCGGCTCCGAGATCCTCGATGAACGAGGCGTTTGGGGTGACCTGCTCGGGATTCACGCCGAGTTGCTCGACGATGATGTCCTTCACTTTTTCTTCGATCGGTTTATCCGACATACAAATATTCTCCTTGGTTGGCTTGTTGTGGGTGACGGATTAAAGGCGCCGCGACACGTTGGCAACTAAAATAAATGGATTCGTTGTCAATTTATTTTCGTTGGCGAGCCCTGCATTTGGTCTTCTGAAATCGGGTCTCTGATTTTACATCCGTCCGCCTTCGCGTACAGACAGCTATGTCTGAGGAGAAGAGCGCGCCGGATCTTTTTGATCTGAAATTTTTACCCGCCTGGGTAAAGGAGTCGCCGCCCGAAAATCGTTATGCCGACTTTGCCGGCGAGGAGAATGTGCCGCCGGGCCAGCGCGACCGGCGCGGGGGCGGCGGTGACCGGCGCGGCGGTGGCGGCGGCGATCGGCGCGATCGCGGGCCGCGTCCTCCACGCGCTCAAAAAGAACGCGGGCGCGATCCGCGGGATCGGGATCGGCGACCCGGGGCGGGACGGGCGCCGGAAGCACGCCGCCAGGAGGAGCCGGCGGCGCCGCCGCCTTTGGTCGACGTCCGTTTCGTGCCTGATGGGCGTGTCCTCGAGAATGTCCTGGCGCAGATCAAGGTCGCGCACCTGGCCTACTCCGTTTTCTCGCTCGCCCGGATGTTTCTCGACAAGCCGGAGCGCTACAACGTCCAGCTCAAGTCCAAGAGCGGCGAGCTCGTCCAGATGGGCGAGAACGGACCGGTCGCAAGCGATCGCCGGGTCCTGGAAAACGGCGCTTTCCTCAGCCAGAAGGACAATTTTTACAAAACCGAGGTGACCCAGTCGGAACCGATCAAGGGCAACTTCACTTCCGTGGCGCGCTGCCGCCTGAGCGGGACGTTGCTCGGCCCGACCAATCACCACGCTTACCAGCCGCAGCTCCGCGCGCTCTATGAGCAGCGGTTCAGCCGGCGGATGAGTTTTCCAGATTACCAGCGGCAGATCGATATTGTGAGCGACCCGGAGGCGGTCGAGCGCTGGAAAGAGGAAGCGCGCAGTGTCACCAGCTACACCACGCTGCAGGAAGATCCGCCGCTCACTTTCGCGAGTGCCGCCGAGACGGAACGCCATTTTCGCCAGACCTATCTGCCTGGCCTGCTCCGGAGCAGCGCCGAATTGCTCGTCGACGGGGTGGAGAGCCGCCGTCTGCCCGATCGGTCGTTAGGCCAGGTGATCGAGAACGCCTGGGCGCAGGAATTTCGTTCCCCGACCGGGATGATGCAGGAATTGATCGCCGCCCTACGCCAGCATTCGCTCCACATTTTTCGCCACCGCAAAGGGATGCTCTTCGTCTCGCCGGTACGGGCGCGGCCGTTTCAGCATGACAGCGCCTCGGTTTCGCAGTCCGTCTCCGCCATCCTCGGGGCTCTCACCGCCAACCCCGGGATCAACCGCAAGCAGCTGCAGGAAATCCTCCAGCCAAACGAGACCGTGGCCGCGGAGGATACGGAAAAGAAGAAACTGGCCCTCGCGTCCAATCTGCATTGGCTCATCGGCGAGGGGCACGTCATCGAGTTCAACGATGGGGCGCTCGATTTGCCCCGGATGAAGGCGCCCGCGCCGCCCCAGGCGGCAAATGCAAACGGGAGACGCGCAGCGCAAGTGCCTGACGAATCGGCTGATGAGCCGCCGGCGGCGCCGGCGGAAACTCCGCCGGCGATGGCCGACGAAACGCCGGCCGCTGTGACGATGCCCGTTCCGGTCGCAGCCGCGGAGAGCGAAGGCGGCGCAGAACGCGAAGCCGCCGCGAAAATCTCCGCCGCGAACGAGTGAGGCATGTTTTCGCGCGCAGCGCTTTGGGAGTGCGGCGCGTCCCCGCGCCCCTTTTGCAGCGGGCAACTCGCCCAGCACCCGCAGACTTTCCCGGTTGAACGACGGGTGAAGAAAGCGGCACGAGGACGTGCCGCACTCCCAAAGCTCGCTGCCGCGAGCGAAACGATCGACCGATCCCTACCGGATGAACGTTTCCACTAGGCCGCGATCAACCCGGCCTTTTTCAAGGTCGCGTAGGCGCCGTTCTTATTGATCGTCTTCAAGCCGCGCGCCGTCGTCTTGACCCGCACGAACTTCTTCAGTTCGGCGACCCAGATGCGTTGTTCACGCAGGTTGGGATTGAAAGTGCGGGGCACATTCTTGGTCACGTGACGGCCGACGCCGCCTTTTTTCTTCGCCATACCGCGGCGGTGGATGACGCTGCCGCGCGTGGGTTTCGATCCTGTGATGCTGCAAACTTTTGACATAAGCCGGGCTTGGAAGGTGCGTAAGCTGCCGTCGCTCGCCGGGATGGTCAAGCGATTCCTTTCCTCGAATGTCCGCGAGCGCCCTCTGCCCCCCGTTACGAGAACGTTACGAACGCGTTGCAATCGCCGACGGGGTTCAGGCGATCGACATTCTGGTTGAACGGCTATCCCCAACCGTGGTCAAATGCGGGTCCGGCGGGGTCGACTTGCTGCCGCATTATCACATGAGCCACAAGACCAGTCATAAATTGCGCGTCGGAATCGTCGGGGCCGGAGAAATCGTCCGGCGCCGCCATTTGCCTGCCTTGCAGCGCCATCCTGATGTCGAGGTCATCGCGGTCTGCAACTCGACTTACGAAAGCGCCGATAAATTCTGCCGGGAACACGCGCCCCACGCCACCCCGATGCAGAATTGGGCCGAACTGCTCGGCATGGCGGAGCTCGACATCATCTGGATCGGCTCCCCGCCGTACATGCATTCCGCCGTCACGGTCTCGGCGCTCGAGGCCGGGAAACATGTCTTTTGCCAGGCGCGGATGGCGATGGATCTGCAGGAGGCAAACGAGATGCTGACCGCGTCGCGGCGTTATCCCGAACTGGTGACGATGCTCTGTCCGCCTCCGCATGGAATGCGCGGCGACCTCCTGGTGCAAAAACTCCTCGCCGACGAAGTCCTCGGGCGCCCGCATCACCTTCGCCTGCAAAGCCTGAACAGCGCTTTTCTCGATCCCGAGGCCCCGGCGCATTGGCGGCAACGCGTCGAAATGAGCGGCCTCAACGTTCTCACCCTCGGGATTTACGTCGAGGTCCTGCAGCATTGGTTCGGCGACATCACGGGCGTCTTTGCGCGCGGGCAGGTTTTGCAACCGATGCGCCAGGGTTACGAAGTCCTCATCCCGGATATGCTGACCGTCCTCTGCCACTTTGCCAACGGGATGGACGGCGTGCTTGAGTTCAGCGGCGTCGCCGCCCACGCGCCGGCCGATCGGATGGAGGTCTACGGCGATCTTGGCACCCTGACCTACGATTTCGGCGCGGACGCAGTCCAGGCCGGTCAGATCGGCGATCCGGCCCTTCATGCTGTCGAGCTGACCTCGGATCTCGAAACCAACTGGCACGTGGAAGACGATTTCATCGCGGCGGTGAAATCGCGCGGCCGGATCAAGCCCCATCCGGACTTCGAGGATGGCGTACGCTACATGCGCGTGGTGCAGGCGGTGGCCGATTCCCGCGCGCGCAAGGAATGGGTCGAGATCGCGGCCCCGGTTCTGGTCTAACGACTGGGCCGACATTCCTAATCCCGTCGCCTAACGAGCGACCCCGGGGCTCACGTTTCGCAAAGCGGACGATGTAGACGTCGCCCTCTGGGCGACGCGAGAGTTGCTTGCGAAACACGAAGTCCTTCTCACCGTCGATCCGGTGGGCCGCGCTTCGCAGAGCGAAGCGTCTACAACAGCGCGCCGCTCAGGAAATAAATCGCGATGCTGAAATAAATCACCAGCCCGGTGACATCGACCATCGTCGCGACAAACGGCGCCGACGAGGTCGCCGGGTCGGCGCCCATTCGCCGGAGCAAAAACGGCAGCATCGAGCCGGAGAGCGAACCCCACATCACCACCCCGAGGAGCGAGAGCCCGACCGTGAGTCGCGATCAGCATGTAGTGCGGTCCGTAAACGTCGGAGAACTGCGCCCACACCGCCACCCGGGCAAAGCCGATCGCCCCCAGGATGCAGCCGAGGAGCAATCCCGCCACCACTTCCTTGCGCATCACCCGCCACCAATCCCGCAGCGTTACTTCGCCCAGCGCCATCGCCCGGATGATCAGCATCGAGGCCTGGGAACCGGAATTGCCGCCACTCGAGATGATCATCGGCAGGAACACCGCCAGCACCACCGCCTTCGCGATCGCGCCTTCGTAGTAGCCCATCGCGGTCGCGGTCAGCATCTCCCCGACGAAGAGCACCACCAGCCAGGTCGCGCGTTTCCGCACCATCCGCCAGAGCGGGATGCGCATGTAGGGCTCCTCCATCGCCTCCATCCCGCCGAATTTCTGGATGTCTTCGGTCGCTTCCTCTTCCGCGACGTCGAGCATGTCGTCGATCGTCACCAGCCCGACGAGCACGCCGCTGGAATCGAGCACCGGCAGCGCGCTCCGGTCGTATTTGCGGAAAATATTGACCGCTTCCTCCTGCGAATCGGTCACGCTGAGGGAGACAAAATTTTCGTCCATCAAGTCGCTCACTTTGGTCTCGAGCGGCTTGAGCAGGAACTCGCGGATGCGGATGTCGTCGATCAATTTTCCGCGCTCGTCGACCACGTAGATCACGTTCAGCGTTTCAGAATCCTGGCCGTGTTCGCGGATGTAGGCCAGCACTTCGCCCACCGTCCAACTGGCGTCGACTGCGACCAGGTCCGGCGTCATCAGGCGGCCGACGCTGCCTTCGGGATAACCGAGCAGCGCCTGCGCGATCCGGCGCTCCTCCGGCGTGAGCAGGCGGATAAGCTGGCGCGCCGCCGCGCTCGGAAGTTCCTCCAGCAGCGCCGTGCGATCGTCGGGCGACATCTCGTTCAGGATCGAGACCACCTGTTCGTGCGCCATGCCGCGCAGCAGTTGGTGCTGCGCCTCGACATCGACGTCGAGATACTCGAAGACATCCGCCGCCAGCGCGTGCGGCAGGATGCGGAAGATGATGACCTGTTCGTCCTCCGGCAGATCGAGAATGATCTCGGCCACGTCGGCCGGCGGCATTTCGGAAAATAGCTCGCGCAGCGCGGTGAAATCCCGCGCCTCGATCATGCCCTGAATTTCGGGTAAGAGAATCTTGCCGACCATCGGTCCAGATAAACGCCGCCACGTGCTCTAACATCCGGCCTCGCGGGGGGCAATGGAGTAATGGAGTGATGGAGTAGTGGAAGCGGTATCCCCATCACTCCACTACTCCATCACTCCATTCTTTCCTCCCGCTTGGATTTTTCTCGAAAGTGGCCAAACTAGACCAGATGAGTTCTTCTTCTCCTGCGGCCATGATCCGGCGCGAAATCGACCAGGACGGCGTCTGCCTCCTGATCTTCGACCGCCCGGATTCGGGCGCGAATATTTTCGACGCCGCCACCATGCGCGACCTGAGCGGCCATCTCGATTTCATCGAAAAAGCAGACGAGATCACCGGCGTCATCGTGACCTCGGCCAAGAAGTCGATCTTCATCGCCGGGGCCGACCTGCAGACCCTCCTGCGCCAGGCCCAGACCGGCGAGATGCGCGCTTTTATTGCCGAAGGTCAGCGGACCTTCAACCGGCTCGCCGCACTTAAGATTCCGACCGTCGCGGCAATCCACGGTGCCTGTGCCGGTGGCGGCTATGAGATCACGCTCGCCTGCAAACACCGCGTCGCGTCCGATGCCCCCGCGACGCGAATCGGCCTGCCGGAAACCACCCTCGGCCTCGTCCCCGCCTGGGGTGGTGCCACGCGTCTGCCGCGTTTGATTGGTCCCGACAAGGCGGCCGAGGTCATTCTCAAGGGGAAACTTTATCCCGCCGGGGAGGCGCTCAAGCTCGGCCTCGTCGATGAGGTCGTGCCGCAGGAAAAATTACTCGCGGCGGCGCGCGGCCAGTTCAAGGTGCGCGACCCGAGAATGGCCAGCGTCATTCTCGAACTCCCCAAGCCGATCGATCCGCCCCGGGGCCACAATCCGGCGCCCGCGCGTGCCGCTGACATCATCAACCGCACCCTCACGAGTTCGATCGACGAATCTCTCGCCCTCGAACTCGACGCCATCGTCGAGCTCGGCGAAACGGAATCGACCCGCAACCTGATCCGGAATTTTTTCCTCGCCGACAAATACCGGAAGGGCACGACCAAGGCGCCTAACGAGAAGTTCACCCACGCCGCGGTCATTGGCGCGGGCGTGATGGGCTCGGGCATCGCGCAATGGCTCAGCGCGCGCGGTATTTCCGTCATCCTGCGCGACGTCAACGCCGAGCAGCTCGATCGCGGTCTCGGCAAGATCGAGAAAACCTACGGCGAAGCGGTCAAGCGCGGCCTCATGAGCGACGAGAAAGCAAAAGAAGGCCGGGCCCGCATCGTCGCCTCCTCCAATCCCGGCCCGATGCGCGAGGTGCAAATCGTGATCGAAGCCGCCTCCGAGAAGATCGAAGTCAAGCGCGCCATCTTCCACGATCTCGACACCAAGATCGACGACACCGACATCCTCGCGACCAACACCTCCGCGCTCTCCATCAGCGACCTCGCCGCCCAGACCAAACATCCCGGCCGCGTCATCGGGATGCATTTTTTCAACCCGGTCAGCCGGATGAAATTGATCGAGGTGGTGATTGGTGAGCAGACTTCCGAGGAAACGAAAGATCGCGTGCTCTACTTCGCCCGGCAGATCGGCAAGATCCCCGTCGTCGTTAGGGATAGCCCCGGGTTTCTGGTCAACCGCGTCCTCTTTCCCTACCTCCTCGAGGCGGCGGAACTCTTCCAGCAGGGCGTCCCGGCGGAGGAGATCGATGCCGCCCTGGTCGAGTGGGGGATGCCGATGGGTCCGCTCCGGTTAATCGACGAAATCGGGGTCGACATCACCGTCGACATCGCCGCGACCCTCGAGAAATCGTTAGGCGCGCGCGGCCGAACCCCGGCAATCCTGGAGAAAATGCAGGAGGCAAAAATGCTCGGCCGCAAAACCGGGAGCGGCTTTTACAAATACGAAGGCAAAGAGCAGTCGCCGAACGACGCCGTGGAAGCCTGGCGCGACCGCTCCCAAACGCCGCAGTTTAGCCGCGAAGATTTGGCATTGCGCCTGGTTTACCTGATGGTGAATGAAGCTGCACGCTGCCTCGAAGAAAAAGTCGTGGCCGCGCCCGAGGACGCCGATTACGGCATGATCCTCGGCACCGGCTTCGCGCCTTTGCGCGGCGGACCGCTCCGTTTTGCCGATCATATCGGCGCGGCGAACCTGGTCGCGACCGGCGAACGGCTCGGCGACAAATTCCAGCCCTGCAACCTGCTCCGGCAGCACGCGGAGAAGGGAACAAAATTTTATGACGCTGATTAACGGAAGTCAGGCTTCCAGCCTGACTCGGCCGACGGGCATCCTGCCGGTCGGCTCCCGCCGGCAGTCTGGAAGACCGCCGGCCAAGTCAGGCAAGATGCCTGACTTCCAACTGCGAAGAATTCTTTATGAAGACACCGCTCGAAGCGCCTGACAAGCAGATCGCTGAGGAAACCAGCGCGAAACCCGCCCCGGCGGAGGCGCAATCCGTCATCGACACTTCCAAGATGTCGGCCGGCAAAGCCGCCGCGCTCGATCTCGCCGAGAGCTCGCGCGATCCGCTCGACGAACGCGGAAGTTTCGCGAGCAACCTCTTCATCGGCCGCTACGATTTCGACCGCATCTTTCCCTTCCCGGCGCAGAGTGCGGAGGATCAGGCCAAGGGCGATCCTTTCCTGAAGGAACTGCGCGATTACCTCAAGGCCAACGTCGACGCCGACGAGATCGATCGCACCGGCGAGATCCCGCAGAAGAACATCGACGAGCTTTTCGCGATGGGCGCTTTCGGGGTGAAAATCCCGACCGAATACGGCGGGCTCGGCTTGTCGCAGGTTAATTACGGCCGCGCCGCGATGTTGTTAGGCAGCTGGGACGCCAACCTAACCGCGCTTGTGTCCGCCCATCAATCGATTGGCGTGCCGCAGCCGCTCCTCATCTTCGGGACCGAAGAGCAGAAGAAAAAATATCTGCCGCGCGTGGCGCGGAAGGAAATCTCCGCCTTCGCCCTCACCGAGACCGACGCCGGTTCCGATCCCGCTAACATGAGCCTGCGCGCCGATCCGACCGAGGACGGCTCCGCCTTCATCATGAACGGCGAGAAACTCTGGTGCACCAACCTGATCAAGGCCGGCGTGCTCGTGGTCATGGCCAAGACGCCGCCGAAGATGGTGAAAGGCCGGGAGCGCAAACAGATCACCGCCTTTATCGTCGATGTCGACACTCCCGGGCTCGAGATCACCTATCGCTGCCACTTCATGGGCCTGCGCGCGCTCTACAACGGCATCGTCAAGTTCACCAACGTCCGCGTGCCGCGCGAGAACATGATCGCGAAGGAAGGCCAGGGCCTGAAAGTTGCCCTAACGACCTTGAATACCGGCCGCCTGACGATCCCGGCGGCCTGTGTCGGATTGTCGAAGCGGCTGCTCGAGATTTGCCGCAAATGGGTCAGCGAACGCGTGCAATGGGGCGTGCCGATCGGGCAGCATTACGCGATCGCGGGCAAGGTCGCGGAGATGGCGGGCAATGTTTTCGCGATGGAAGCGATCACGTTTCCTGACCAGCGCGATGGTCGATCGCAAAGCGGGCGACCTGCGGATCGAAACCGCGATGTGCAAAATGTGGGCGACGGAAGCGACCTGGCGCATCGCCGACGAAGCGATGCAGGTGCGCGGCGGGCGCGGTTACGAGACTGCGCAGTCGCTCGAAGGCCGCGGCGAAGAAGGCATCCCGGTCGAGCGTTTCCTGCGCGATTGCCGCATCAACATGATCTTTGAAGGCTCGAGCGAAATCATGCGCCTCTTCATTGCGCGCGAAGCGCTCGATCCGCATCTCAAGGTCGGCGGCGCGATTTTCAACACCCAGCTCCCGACCTCGGAACGGGCCAAGGCGGTCTTCAGCTCGGGGAAATTTTACGCCAGCTGGTACCCAAAACAGTGGATGGGCGGCAGCGCCGGCGACCTCGATAAGTTGCACGCCGATCTGCGTCCGCACGTTCGTTATGCCGCGGGTGCGAGCAAGCGGCTGGCGCGTGGGTTATTCCACGCCATGACTCGTTTCGGTCCGAAGCTCGATCGCGAGCAGTTGTTGCTCTCGCGTTTTGTCGGGATCGCGACCGAGCTCTTCGCCATGAGCGCGACCTGCGCCTTTGCCCAGCACAAGATCGATACCGGCGAGCCCGCCGCGGAAGTTCTCTCGGTCGCGAGCTACTTCTGTCGCTCGGCCAAGATGCGGATCGATCATCATTTCGCCGGCATTTCGGAAAACGCCGACAAGGCCGGATACGATCTGACCCAGGAGCTGATGGCGGGCAAGCACGCCCATTTCAGCAAAGGGATCGTCTAGCTACGGAAGTCAGCCATCCTGGCTGACTCGGCCGACGGGCTTCCAGCCGGTCGGCTCCATCGGGCAGGCTGGAAGCCCGCCCGCCGAGTCAGGCAAGATGCCTGACTTCCGCCGAGGCGCCCCTCCGGTTGACCAATATCACCCCGCCGACTACCCTCAGCGGATGAGTATGCCATCCATGCTCACCGAGGCGACCCGCACTCCTTCGAGCGGCCGCGTCAGTGGAAGCCAGAAACCCGATTCCGAACCGAAATCACCCGTGCTCCGGCAGATCGCCGAGCACGTTTTGCTCGACGGTTTTCGGATCGTGATCGATCTCGATAAGAGCAAAGGCTCGTATCTTTTCGACGCCGCGCACGATCGCCAGTTGATCGATCTCTACGGCTTTTTCGGCTCCAACCCGGTCGGGTTTAACCATCCCCATTTCGACAAACCGGAGGTGAAGGCCGACCTCCTGCGCGCGGCCAAGATCAAGATCGCCAATTCCGACGTTTACTCGGAAGGCTACGCCCGTTTCCTCGACACCTACTGGCGTGTCGTCGGGATGCCGCCGCTCGAGCGCATGCTCCTGATCGAAGGCGGCGCGCTCGCGGTCGAGAACACGCTCAAGGCCGCGATGGATTGGAAAGTGCGCAAAAACATGGCGGCCGGCCGCGGCGAACGCGGGACCGAGATCCTGCATTTCCGCAAAGCTTTTCATGGTCGCAGCGGCTACACCATGAGCCTGACCAATACCGATCCGGTCAAAGTGGACCTCTTCGCCAAATTCAACTGGCCGCGCGTTTCCACACCGTGCATCGACTTCTCGTTAGCCGAACCGGAGCGGACGAAGGACGTGATCGAGCGGGAAAAGAAGTCCGAAGCCGAGATCATGCAGTTCGTTAGGGAAAAAGGCCTCGACATTGCCGCCATCATCATCGAGCCGATCCAGGGCGAGGGTGGCGACAATCATTTCCGCGGAGAATGGCTGCAAACGCTCCGCCGCATCTGCGACGAGCACGAGATGCTCCTCATTTTCGACGAAGTGCAGTGCGGGATGTGTGTCACCGGCCGGAACTGGGCCTGCGAACATTTCGGCGTCGTCCCCGATCTCATGGCATTCGGCAAAAAAGCGCAGGTCTGTGGCGTGATGGCGGGACCGCGGCTCGATGAAGTGCCGGACAACGTTTTTCGTCTCCCGAGCCGGATCAACTCGACCTGGGGCGGCAACTTCACCGACATGGTGCGCTCGACCTATTTCCTCGAGATCATCGAGCAGGAAAACCTGGTCGAAAACGCGGGGCTCGTCGGCGAGCATTTCCTCAATCGGCTGCTCGATCTGCAAAAGGAAAACCCGATCATGACCGCGGTGCGCGGGCGCGGTTTGTTCCTCGCCTTCGATCTGCCCGACCCGGCGACGCGGGATGAATTTTGGAAGGGACTCTTCGACGGCGGCGTCTTCGCCCTTAAGTCGGGCGAGAAAGCGATTCGCTTCCGCCCGGCGCTCGATATCACGAAAGAAGTGATCGACGAAGCCATTGACCTGATCCGCCAGCAATGCGCGCGGATGCGAAAGTAAACATGACTAAACTTCTCGAAAAACTCGGCATCTCCGGTACGGCCGACGGTGCCTTCTCCGGTGAATGGCACGGCAGCGGTCCGGTCCACGAAAAGATTTCGCCGGTCGACGGCAAATTGTTAGGCAAATATCGCTCCGCCTCGGCGGAGGATTACGACAAGGTGATGAGCCGCGCGCTCGCCGCGTTTGAGAAATGGCGCGTCACACCGGGTCCGGTCCGCGGCGAAACTGTGCGCCAGCTCGGCAACGCCCTGCGCGAACAAAAAGAAGACCTCGGCAAACTCGTCTCGCTCGAGTCGGGCAAAATTCTCGCCGAAGGAAAAGGCGAAGTGCAGGAGATGATCGACATCTGCGATTTCGCGGTCGGGCAATCGCGCATGCTCTACGGCCTGACGATTCAATCGGAGCGCCCGAACCATCGCCTGATGGAGCAATGGCATCCGCTCGGCGTCGTCGGCGTGATTTCGGCTTTCAATTTCCCGGTCGCGGTCTGGTCGTGGAACGCGGCACTGGCCGCGGTTTGCGGCGACGCCACCGTCTGGAAGCCGTCGGAAAAAACGCCGCTCACCGCCATTGCCGTGATCAAGATCGCGGAGCGCGTTTGCCGCGAGACCGGCGCTGATCCGGCGATTTTCACCCTCCTGATCGGCGACCGCAAAGCGGTCGGCGAACCGCTCGCGGCTGATCGGCGCATTCCGCTCGTCTCGGCGACCGGGTCGACCGCGATGGGAATCGCAGTGGCAAAATCGGTCCACGGCCGGCTCGGACGGAGCATCCTGGAACTGGGCGGCAACAACGCGCTCATCGTTTGCCCGAGCGCCGATCTCGAGATGGCGGCGCAATCGATCTTCTTCGGCGCCGTTGGAACGGCGGGCCAGCGTTGCACCTCGACTCGGCGCGTCATCGTCCACGAGTCGATCGCCGACAAACTGCGCGAGAAACTTTTAGCCGCCTACAAGTCGGTCCCAATCGGAAATCCTCTCGACGAAAAAACTTTGATGGGTCCGTTAATCGATCCTCAGGCGGTCGACACCGTCCTGGATTCGATCAAGAAGCTGAAGGCTGAGGGCGGCGAAGTCCTTTACGGCGGCGACCGGCTCGACGGCGACAAATACGAGGGCGGCTGTTACATGACGCCCTGCCTCGCCAACGCGAAGCCGGATTACAAGATCGTCCACGACGAAACCTTCGGTCCGCTCCTCTACCTCCTGACCTATCGCGATTTTGACGAAGCGATCGCGATCAACAACGGCGTCCCGCAGGGGCTGACCTCCGCGATTTTCACCAACGACGTGCGCGAGGCGGAAAAATTCCTCAGCCCTGCCGGCAGCGATTGCGGCATCACCAACGTCAACACCGGCACGAGCGGCGCGGAAATCGGCGGCGCCTTTGGCGGCGAGAAAGAAACCGGCGGCGGCCGCGAGAGCGGGAGCGATTCCTGGAAGATGTACATGCGGCGGACGACGAACACGATCAACTACTCGACCGAACTGCCGCTCGCGCAGGGCATCCGCTTTGGCGGACCGGACGAAGGCAGCGCCACCGCCTAGGGTAGCTTGCTCTACCCTGAGGAATGAAAAAGTCCCCTAACGAAGAGAAAATCCTGACCAAACACCCGTTAGGCAAACGCGGGGTGAACATCAGCTCGGAAAAATACGACGCGGTGAAAAAGGCGATTCTGGCCGCGCTGCGGAAGAAGCAACTCACTCACACCGAACTTTCCGAACAGGTGAAGCAAAGCCTGGCGAACAAATTCGACGGCAACATCAATTGGTATAACGAAACCGTGAAACTCGACCTCGAAGCGCGCAAAGTGATCGAGCGCACCTCCACCAAGCCGTCCAAATATCGCCTTAAAAAGCGATGACGCACGATCGACCGTAGCCACAAAATGCCTTTATAGGATGGGGATTTGAGCGTAAAATCGCGAACTTGATCGACCGACATTCATATCTTTCCGCACTGGAGACCGAACAATGACATCACAACCTCACATCCCGACCGCACGCGAGCAGAAGTTTCTCGAGAGCGTCGAAGAAGGCCGCTATGAGCGGGAAATCATCAGTGGGCTCGCCCCTTTCTTCAATGAGAAGGCGCCGGCGGACATGCTCAACTTCTACTCCAAGGACGAGGTGACAAGGCTGAAAGCGCTCAAGGGCACCGATCGTGACGTTGAAGCCCGGATGCCCGTGAAGATCACCCGCCATTACTACGAGCTGGCCAGGACCAGCGCCGCGATTCAGCGCATCGTCAAGGCCGACCCCGCCGAGACGATGGATCTTGCGGGCTCGGAGGATCCCGGCAACCAGATGGACTACAGCCCCGTCGAGGGCCTGCTGCACAAGTACGAGATGGGACTCATGTACGTCATTTCGACCTGCTCGGCCCATTGCCGCTTCTGTTACCGCGAAGAATTGATCGCCCGCAAGCAGATCAAGCGACAGGACGGCACCATCGCGAAGAAGGGTCTCGCGTTGATCCCCGAGATCATCCCCTACATCAAGGCGCACAACGCGGCCGTCGCGGCGAACGGCGGCGTGCATCCCGAAAGCGGACGCGAGAAGTTGCGCGAGATCCTGATGTCGGGCGGCGACGCGATGGTGCTGAACAATGCAAAGATCGCGGCCTGGCTCGGCGCTCTGGCCGAAGCCGGCGTCGAGTCGATCCGCATCGGCACCAAGGATATGGCGTTCTATCCCCAGCGCTTCGACCGCACCTTCCTCTCGATGCTCGATCGGTTCCACGAGACCTACCCGGAGGTCGGCCTGCACATGATGCTGCACTTCGAGCACCCGGACGAGTTCCTCGCCAAGGACGCGGAAGGAAACTACATCGAGGACGCGCAGGGCTTTAAGCAATGGGTCCCCGCGACGGGCGAGGCGATGCGGGGCCTGGCCTCGCGCGGCTGGCTCACCGTGCAGAACCAGGCGCCGATCATGGCGGGGATCAACGATGACGCGGACGCCCTCCGCATTCTGCAGCGCGAGTTCAAGCGCGCCGGCGGCGAGAACCACTACTTCTTCTGCGGGCGCGACATCGTCGCCTACAAGGCATTCAACGTGCCGATCGAGACCGCGTGGAATATTCTCAACGAATCGCAAAAGGGATTGTCGGGCGTCGAGACCCACGCGCGCCTTTCCATCACCCATTACAAGGGAAAGACCGAAGTTGCAGCGGTTACCAACGAGGCGATACCCGGCCTCGCGGGCAGCGAGAATGGCGTTGTGATCTTCAAGATTCTGCGGAACGCCGGCAGCGCCCCCGATCGCGGCAAGGTCTGCATCGTCGGCCGCAACCCCGAGGCGCTCTGGTTCGACGACTACGAGGACCGCGTTCTGTTCGACGAGGCCGGCTTGTATCACTACACGCGGGTGGCGAAACCCGGACAGGCGCCAGGTCACGCCCCGGCTGCCGCACAGGCGCCAAGTATCGGCGCTCTTCACGCCGCTCTTGTCGGCGCCGAATGATCGACAAGCGGGTGGCGAGCGCGGCCGAGGCTGTCGCGGACATTTTCGACGGCGCCGCCATCATGATCGGCGGTTTCGGCGAAGCGGGCAGTCCGATCGAGCTCATCCACGCGCTGATCGACCAGGGCGCCACCGAATCTGACGATGATCAGCAACAACTGCGGCAGCGGCCAGGTCGGCCTCGCGGCGCTGCTCAAGGCGGGCCGCGTTTCCAAGGTCGTCTGTTCGTTTCCGCGCACCGCCAACTCGACCGTCTTCCCCGAGCTCTACCGAAGCGGGCGCACGAAATTGGAATTGGTTCCTCAGGGAACGCTCGCGGAGCGCATCCGCGCCGGCGGAGCTGGAATCCCGGCGTTCTACACCCCGTCCGCGGTGGGAACGCCGCTGGCGGAAGGCAAGGAATCCCGGGAATTCGGCGGCAGAAAGTATCTGCTTGAGCACGGCCTCCGCGCGGATTTTTCTCTCATCAAGGGGCGGGTCGCCGACACCCACGGCAACATCCTCTACAACAAGACGGCGCGAAACTTCAGCCCGCTGATGGCGATGGCGGCCAAGGTCACGATCGTCCAGGTCGCCGAGGTCGTCGAGCCGGGCCAGCTGGACCCCGAGTCGATCGTCACGCCCGGCATCTTCGTGGATCGCGTCGTCGCCATCGCCAACCCGGCCCACGAATCGGAACTCGTCGCAGCAGGAGCGTCCTACCCATGACGAAGCCGCCGGCTTCCAGCTCTGTAGAGCCTACAGCTCGGAGAGTGATCGGGCGAACGCGCGAGGAGATGGCGCAGCGCCTGGCGCAGGATATTCCCGACGGCTCCTATGTGAATCTGGGCATTGGCATTCCGGAGCTGGTCACCAGGTTCGTGCCGGCGGGCCGCTCGCTCATCTACCACACGGAAAATGGCCTGCTCGGCATGGGCCCCGCGCCCGGGCCCGGCGAAGGCGATCCCGAGCTGGTCAATGCGGGCAAACAGCACGTGACGGCGCTGCCGGGCGCCGCCTACTTTCATCACGCGGACAGCTTCGCCATGATCCGCGGCGGCCACCTCGATCTTTGCGTGCTCGGCGCGCTCCAGGTCGCGCAGAACGGCGATCTGGCCAACTGGTCCACGGGCGAGCCCGACGCCATCCCCGCAGTCGGCGGCGCCATGGACCTGGTCGCGGGAGTAAAATCGATCTTCGTCATCACCCAGCATTGCACCCGGGAAGGCGAGGCGAAGCTCGTGCAAAAGTGCACCTTTCCGCTGACGGGATTGGCCGTCGTGAACCGCATCTACACCGATCTCGCCGTGATCGAAGTCACGCCGGACGGATTTCGGCTCGTCGAACTGAGCCCCGGCATCGATTTCGATTACGTGCAGGAGCGCACCGCTGCGCCTCTGCTTCAACAATTAGGAAGGACGAATTAAGATTTAAGAAGGTGGCGACAGAGATCCGGGGAACGATTTGCGTGAACGAACGAAGAACTTTGCGCTTCGTATTGTTCGGATGTTTTCGGCTCTGCCGAAAACGACTGAAGCACAGATTCTTGGCAAGCAGGTGCTCCGTTCCGGGACGTCGGTGGGAGCAAACTATCGGGAGGCTTTCCGAGCGCGCAGTAAGCCGGAGTTCATCTCGAAGTGCGGCGACTGTTTGAAGGAAGTCGAAGAAACCGCGTACTGGCTCGAGCTGCTTGTTGATGCAGAGCTTGTCATTCCGGAAAAGCTAGCTCCTCTGCAGCGGGAATGCGACGAGCTGACGGCGATCTTCGTTTCGATCATCAAGACTTCGAGGCGCAATACGACCACTTCTTAAATCTTAATTCTTAATTCTTAAATGTGATGCAAACCGACCTCTCACGCAGCGCCGCCCTCTACGAGCGGGCCCTCAAAGTCCTTCCCGGCGGCGTCAGCCGCAACGCGATCCTGCGGGCGAGTCACCCGACCTACGTCGAGTGCGGCAAGGGCTGCCGCGTGACCGACCTCGAGGGCGTCACGCGCATCGACTTCTCCAACAACATGGCGTCCCTGATCCACGGCCACGCCTGCCCCGAGATCATCCAGGCGGTGACGGAGCAGATGACCCGCGGCACCGCGTTCATGATGGGAACCGAGATCGAGGTGCGCTATGCCGAGCACTTGTGCAGCCGCAACCGCCTCGTTCGAGAAGATGCGCTTCATGAACTCGGGCACGGAGGCGATCATGGTCGCGCTGAAGGCGGCCCGCGCATTTACCGGGCGGCCGAAGATCGCCAAGGCCGAGGGCGCCTACCACGGCGTCTACGACTACGCCGAGGTGAGCCAGGGCTCCACGCCGGCGACCTGGGGCGAAAGGGACCATCCGCACAGCGTTCCGCTGGTGCACGGGACACCCGAGTCCGCGCTCAAGGACGTCGTTGTCTTTCCGTTCAACGACACCGAGCGCACGCTGGCGATCCTGGACGAGCACGCCAGGGACCTCGCGTGCGTCTTGATCGATCTGATGCCGCACCGCGTCGGCTTGTGTCCGGCGGATGTCGAGTTCGTCACCGCGCTGCGCGAGTGGTCCGCGCGCCACGGGGTGCTGTTGGTGTTCGATGAAGTCATCACGTTCCGGGCCGAGCACGCCGGCTTGCAAGCGCGCTACGGCGTCACGCCCGACCTGACCGCGCTGGGCAAGATCATCGGCGGTGGATTTCCCATTGGCGCCGTCGCCGGCCGCGCCGAAGTCATGGATGTGCTCAACCCGCAGTCGCCCCGCTACGTGTTCCCGCACTCCGGAACATTCACGGCCAACCCGATCAGCATGACCGCGGGCATGGCGGCGATGCTGAAGTTCGACCGACCCGCGGTGGCGCGCCTAAACGCGCTGACCGATCGGGCCAGGAACGGCATCGAAGACGCGATCCGCGCGACGGGCGCGCCCGCGAGCGTCACCGGGGCGGGCTCGATGTTCCTGGTGCACATGAAGCAGACGCCGCCACGAAATTACCGCGATGCCTACCCGACGCCCGACGAGTCGCGCCGACTCAAGGCGTTGCTCGATCACCTCTACAACGAAGGTTGCAGCATCATCAGCACGGGTGCGTGCGTGTTCTCCACGCCGATGACCGAAGCGGAGATCGACACGCTGGTGGGGGCGTTCAAGTCCGGCTTTGCCAAGCTGGCTTCGATGGGCTGAGCGAGCGGAGGGACGGATCGATTGGGACGGGTCGCTCCGCACCTCGAGTTCGTCGATCTGGGAGGACACGGCTATGCGAAGGTCCGATTGTCGGCCGATGAGATGCGCACCGAGTTTGTCTGCATCCCCCGCCCGATTACGCGGAGCGAAAAACCGGACGGCGGGCCACTCAGGTATCGGACCTTGCCCACGACCGCCCTGTGGAAGAGCGGCGAGCGCCCGCAGCTCAAAACATCGGTTCTCGAAGGCGACGCTGGACTGTCGATTTGACTGAGGATAGGTGCCGACACCGCACTCCCGAAACGCACCATTACAGTGCGAGATTCTCAATCACAGGTCCGTTTGCCACGTCCTCCCGAAATTTTTGTAGACTACTTTTCGCATCTTCCAAACTTTTGAACCCGCGCTCGACCCGAATTAGATCCCGAGCTGCTGTTTTGATATCCCAGTAGAATTCGCCGGGATGCTCCATGTCTGATCCTACGCTGAGGATGAATGATAGTGCCATCGTCTCGTCGTAAGGCGGCGAAGACCGATGTCAAGGCTTGCTCTCCGCTGCGCCCAGGCCGGGTTCGCTGTCCGACTCGACAGCAGCACGGCGCAGAGCTTCTCGCCACGCATTCAATTCCTTACCCTTTGGAATCCGATTCTGAAACGTGCCGCCATCTTCGGGGATCTCCTGATTGTCGAACTGCGCGACCCAGAGTTCACCGTCTTCTTTAAGCAACCCGAAGTCGTATGCGTCCGGCCGCAGCGACTCATGCAGATAAATCGGTCTGCTAAAGCACAGCGTCTTCGGGTGCTGATGGCAATAAGTCTCCATGTCGCGGAAGAGCTTTCCTTGGATCGACCATGGCCTATTAACATCTCGCCGCTGCGGAAAGATGTTCAGCTGAGAACCGCCACCGTTGCGGCGAGCAATGAAATGACCTTTATCGTATTGGGGCCCGAAGCGCCGCTCCGTCGGACCGATGAGACCTTTTAGCCACGAACTCGCGTTCCGTTTGTTTTCCGCTGCCTGAGGTGCCGAACTCCCGATAACGAATACGACACGGTCCTCGATTTCTTCGGAAAGCGGAGCCTTTTTCTTCAGCTCCAGCCATGAATAATTATCGAATCCGTACCAGAACGAGTTGTCCTGGATTTCATCCACGAGTGTCGGACGCTGAACCAGCTTTGTGTAAACAGCAGTCGCGTCGTCGGAGACCCCGTTCCCGATGCAGTTCCTCTTCTCCTGCATCGTAGTCGCACCGCGGATCATCGCCTCGTAGTTGATTCGCCAGTCTCGTAGGTCCACGCGAGAAGCGTACAACAGAGTCCTGCAGGAACAACCATGGTACGACCGCGGGAGACTCGCCTCTTCCAGCGTCTCCACGCGATGCTAATTCAAGTCAATTTCTGTCCCGTATCGTAGATTTGACAACATTGATTCTGTAAGCTAACATCGGCTTACATGAATGAGAACCTAACGGCCACGATGGGACAGCGACTCCGCGAACTGCGCGAACGCGCGGGATTCTCTCTCCGCGAGGTCGCGAAAGCCGCGAATGATTTCGGCGCCATTTCTTTCCGACGTGGAACTGGGCCGCCGCTTCCCGACCAACGAGACTCTGGCTCTGATCGCGCAAAAGCTGCGCGCGTCCGCCGACGACCTGAAAAAGCACGACCACCGCTCTGCCTTGGCGGACCTCAAGCGCTTGGCGGAAGGTAGCCCCAGTCTCGGCGCCGCCGTGCGCGCCCTCGTCGACGAGGTTCAGTCCGGCAATCTGACTCCCGACGAACTCGCCGCGAAACTTCGCCGCGTCGGCAACACAAAGTGACTTCCGTCGACGCCTTCCTCTTCAACGATGAGCAAACCCGGCGAAGAAGATCGGCTCGCTACAGGAGATCGAGCAGGGCGAACTTACGCGTGTCACCAAGGAGAAGATTCCCTACAAGATCGTTCACGGCTGGGACCTGAAGTCATCTCTCGAGTGCGACACCCTTTGGAAGCAGAGCTGGCTTGCGCTCTTCGAGCAGATCGAGCAGGCAGAGGACGACGAAACGTGAAGCAGGCCGACATTCTTGCATCGGTTTCCACCGAGGACTTCGCACTGGGAGTGGTTCGATAAGGCGGTCGACTACAGCACGGACGAATACGAGTGGTTCCATCTCTACGCCGACGGCAAGCCGCAGGCGGCCTGTGTTATCTACCACCCGGAGCCGAGTGCGTTGGAACCCGGCGACATCTTCTATGTCAAGTTCGTCGCAGTGGCGCCTTGGAATCGCGCCTGCGACTTGCGGCCACGCGAGTTTCACGGCCTCGGCAAAATCATCCTTCGCGCGGCGCAGCGTTTCGCAGTGAAGGAACTCAAGCTTCGCCCGGGCTTCTGCCTGCACTCGCTGCCGAAGGCGGAGGGCTTCTACGCGAAACTCAAGATGGTGAAGGTGGACGGCAAGGAAGACGCGCAGTCGCTCGCGTATTACGAGCTCCGGACTGCTCTCGCCATCCAAACTGATGGAGGCCAGCTGACATGAGCATCCACGACGAAAGCTGGACGGATTTTACGCACACGACGCGGACCTCGGAGGTCAGCGCTCACGAGCTGTTCGCGCGCTACCGCGAATTCCAAGGCTTTATCGCCGGCCTTCCACGGAAGGAACTGGTTGCCCGCCGCTGGCTTGAGACCACAGACGACGACTCGCCCCTCGCGACGGTCTTTTTCGATCTCCCTCTGTCGAAACAGCCGATGCTCTTCCGCAAATCAGCCAAGGCCGACGAAAACCTGCTGGCGATCTGGCAGGCCCGAGCCCGGACCCAAGCGGAATACCGCTGCCTCGCCGAGGACCTGCCCGGCCTTCCGGGGTTAACCAAGGAGCACCTGCGGAAACTCGCTCCTTGAGCGTCGACCCGCAGGTCGTCCGCGAGCTGCCCCGATTCTCGCCGACGTCGGCATCGTCCTGGTCTACGTCTACGCGTTGCCTGGAATGAGCGCAGACGGCGCAGTCTTCCACCTGGTACCGGCCATCCCGTCATCGCGATGAGCCTGCGCTATCCGCGCCTCGATTACTTCTGGTTCACGCTACTGCACGAACTCGCGCACTTGGTCCTTCATAACGAGCAGCTCAAGGAGCCCGTGTTCTTCGACGTCGAGGCGACGGAGAAAGACCGACTGAGAAGGCCGCCAATCGCCTTGCGAAGGACTCCATCGTCGACCGCGAGTCTTGGCGCAATTGCGCGCCTAAATACGACCCGAGCGACCGAGCCGTGCACTCATACGCTGCTGAGCAGGGCGTCCATCCGAGCCTCATCGCCGGACTCCTCGGAAGGAATCCGGCAATTACAAGCGCTACAGCCTGATCATCAACGAGCACGACGTTCGCGCCATTATCTTCCAGCCATGATCCGCTACGTTCCTTTTCTTAAAGCGAAGCGCGGCGAACTCACCGCGATGAGCGAACTCACGCCCGAGGTGAAGTCAGCGATCTGCCCGTGCTTCGATTTCCCGCGGAAGAAACGAAGTACGACTCCACGTCGTACGCGGATACGGCAAATAGCATCGCCCAAGGTCAAAGGAACTGGGGCAAGGACGCAGAGTTTTACTTCGACGACCGCGACATCGCGCAGGAACTGATCGGGAAAGGGTGCATCAGTATGAGTACGTGCTGAAGGCCCTTAACGAATGCAAGTTATCCCGGTCGTCGCCCTCGACCGCTTGACCCACAACGCCGCCGTGGCAAGCCTCAAGAGCAACGGCGACATATCCGCCGATACCGTGGCCTTCCGAGTCGATCACGACGACTTCGAGGATTTCGACGGCAACGAGGACCAGATCGACTACGATCTGGCAAATGCTCTTCAGCGGATTCGAGTCGATCGACCTGATTCTCGATTGCCGGCTCTGCACCGGCCTCAACATCTTGAAACGGCGCAACAGATCGCTACCTTCGCGAGGAAGTTTTGCGATTCGTACAACGTCCGTCGCGTGATCGTCACCGGCTCGTCCATCCCGCCCTCGAGCAGCGACGTGCTGGACATCAACTCCAACTGCACACTGCCCCGGCGCGAACTCGCCATCCTCGGTAAGGCACGCCCATTCTCTGACGTGGAACTTATTCCCGGCGACTACGCTACCGTCAGCCCGTTTTATTCAGACGCGGACCTCGACCCTAAGATCATGCAGAGGGTCATGACCGCTCGGCTCGCCTACACCTTGGAAGGCTTCCATTACTTCATTCGGGGCTCTTCCATCCAGTTCGGCGGCTACGAGCAGTATTTCAGCCTCGCCCACACGCTTTGCGGGCAGAGCTTTTTCCGCAGCCCAACGTATTCGATGGGCGACCAGTATCTCGACGAGAAGAGCCGTCGCCTCGGCAACAACTGCACGCCTGGGGCGGTGATCAAGCCCTCGGTCGTCGCGCACATTACCTACATGGCGCTGGACGCGAACGTCTGAATTCGCGACTGACGGCTGAAAAGCAGGTCGCAGATGCTTTTACTGAGCTCAAGCTCTTGATGTGTTTCGGCGATCAATTGCGCGAGTCGCCTCCGCGGCATTCGTTTGGTTCCGGCTTCAGAAACTAACTCCAGCATCTCACTCTTCCACAGGGTCATCACCGCCGTTTGCCGTTCAAACTTAGGATTGATCTCCGCGGCACGGACGTGGCGGAACCAAATTGCGTCTCCTCTTTCAGACGCTACCATGATACCCCAGAACGGTGGCGCAAGATTCGAGCGCGCCGCAGCTTGCACTCGGTGGTGACTAAGGTGATCCATCGAAACGCTGCGTTGTAATACGTAGCTTGCACTGAAATCCGCTCAATTCGGTCAGTCGCGCCTTTGATTTCGTAGCAGTGTGCCTCTGAATGCAAAGTGACAACGTCCGCTATCGCGTTGCCGTTATGGACATGAAGTTCCTCTAGCACCGCCCGTGGGCGGCCTGCTGTTGCGCGAGTTCGCGTAGAAGAGCCTCTCGGATACGGGCATCATTTAGATCCATCGTTCGCTGACGTAGTATCGAGATAACGGCGTGAATGGATGAACTTCCGAGCACCTGACCATGGAATGCGCGGCAGAGGCGCCGGACGCTCGAACGATCAGACAGTCAGGCCCACTTCCAGCTCACTCCCGTTCGAAGACCGTCGCCAAGCCTTGTCCTACCCCGACGCAAAGCGACGCGATGCCGCGCGCGGCGCCGGTGCGAGCCATCTGGTGGATCAGCGTCGTGGCCAGGCGGGTGCCGCTGCAACCAAGCGGGTGGCCGACCGCAATCGCGCCGCCGTTGACGTTCAATTTTGC